>JAXDJV010000025.1:0-400751 GCA_034667465.1 Acidobacteriota bacterium
CAGCGCGCAGCTCGACGACGCCATCACCGGCCTGGCGAACTAAAATCGCCGGATGCTGATCCGCGCAGCCACGCTCGCCGATGCCGCGGCGATCTGCGCGATCTTCAACGAAGGGATCGTCGATCGCCTGGCGACGCTGGAGACGGAGCTGCGCACGCCGGCCGAACGCGAGGAGTGGCTGCGCGGGCGATCGCCACGTCATCCGGTGTTCGTCGCGGAGCTCGACGGCGAAGTGATCGCGTGGGCGAGTCTCAATCCGTTCAACGCGCGCCGCGCATACGATCACGTTGCAGATTTTTCCATCTACGTCGCGCGACACAGACGCGGACATCGACTCGGCGAACGACTGCTGACGCATCTGCTCGCCGTCGCGCCGGAGCTCGGCTATCACAAGCTCGTCCTCGCCGCCTTTCCCTTCAACGAAGCGGGGATGCGGTTGTATCGGCGCTGCGGCTTCCGCGAGGTCGGCGTTTACAAAGAACAGGGACAGCTCGATGGAATGTGGGTCGACGTGGTGGTGATGGAGAAACTGCTGACCTGACAATCCCTCTCCCGCCGGGAGAGGGTGGCCGAAGGCCGGGTGAGGGGCGTGACGGATTCGCAAGGCCGCTTCGCGGCTTGTCATTGCCGGTTTAATCGAACGTCACCGTCGTCGTTTCTCCCGTGCGCACGACCGCCGTTTTTCGCGCGATCACTTTTTCATCGGCACCGAGCAGTTCCACGACGTATTCGCCGGGCATGAGATTGTCGAAGCGGTTCATCACCGACATGACACTCGTCGTACCGGAGGTAATGCGCACCATTCCCGGCGTGTGCGTTGTGACGATCATTCGTCCGGCGGGAGTCATCGCCACGCGCGGCTCCGCTCCCGGAACATCGATGTTCGCAGTCGCGTCCGCGTATCCGGTTGCGGACGCGTGCAGGGTGTAGCTGCCGGGCGCAACCCACGCACGGCCGGCGCCGTCCTCGAGTCGCGACTGTCCGCTGAAGACGGACGCGTTCGCGGCATTCAACAGCCGGAAGCGCGCGACCACCGGCCGTCCGGTGACGGCATCGACGATGTGAATCGTCGTCGCCGCTCCCGGCGCGAGTTGCACTTCCACGTCGACCGGCGAATCGCCGACCGTCACCTGCTTTCCCCCGCGCGTGTAACCGTCGTGCTGCACGTTCAATGTGTACGACCCGGCGGCGACATACGCGAGCGCGAAGCGTCCGTCGGAATCGCTCGTCGCCATCTGGTCCGCGTACGTCGGATCATGACCGGTGTCGATTGCGACATGCGCGTCGGCAAGCGGCGCCATCGTTCGCGCATCGAGGACGCGGCCGCGCAGCGTCGTCGCTTTCACGTCGAAGTCCTGCGTCCCGGGACCGGAGATCGTCCGCTTCTCGCTGAGCATCGAGCCGCCGTAGCCTTCCGCGATCGAGATCTCATACTCGCCCGCCGCGACGCCGCGAACTTCATACGCGCCATCGCCGCCGGTGCGCGTGCCGGCCGGTGATGCTCCTTCTTTCCGCGGATCGAAGCGGACGAAGACCGCAGGCAGCGGACGACCCTGTACCGTGACGCGGCCGCGAATCGTGAAGCCTTCCACGAACGTCAGCTCGACGTCGGGCGCAACGCCGTTCACGATTTCGATCCGCTTGTCGACGCTTCGAGTTTCGTTCGAGGCCGAGACCACGACCATCCCATCCGAGAGTCCGCTCAGGGTGAAGTTCCCTCCGGCGCCGACGGTCGACGACGACGAGTTCATCGAGTTCGCCGCATGCGCGTACACGTTGACGAACCGCAGCTGATCGGCAGTCAGTCCGCTCACGTGTCCGTTGATCGTCGCGCCGCGCCGCATCGTCAGCGTCACGTTGTCGTTCACGCCCGGATCGACGTCGGCGTACGCCGGCGCGAACCCTTCTTTGCGCGCGCCGATGCGCATCTTTCCTTCGCCGAGGCCTTCGAGATGGAATGCGCCGGCGGCGTCGCTGCGCCCCGCCTGGAAGATCATCGACCCTTCGGTTGCCAGCTCCGCATCGGCGACCGGTTCACCGCGCTCGGTGACGACGCGACCGCTGATCGCGCGGCCGCGATCGAGTTGTATGTCGAGGCGCGTCTCTTTGCCGCCGACCGCGTCGATGCTCTTCTCGTCGCGTTTGAATCCCTCTTTGATAAACGCGACCGTCCGTTCGCCCGGCGGCACGCTGCCGAGCTCGTAGAGACCATTCGCGTCGCTGATGACGTGGTCGGTCACGCGGTTCATCTGGACGTTGGATTCTTTAATGTACGCGGTCGCGCCGCTGATCGGCTGGCCGTCCGGCGACGTGATCTTTCCCTTCACACGCGCGCCCCGCTCCATTTTCAACTCAACACCCGAAGTAGTCTTCGACTCCTCGACTTCGATGCCGTTCGCCATCGCACGCGCGTGTCCGATCGCGACCACCTGCAGCTCGACGTTGCCGGGCGTGACGTTCTCGATGACGAAGGCGCCGTCGTCAGCCTGAAACGGAATCGGCGTGCGCATCATCTGCTGGTTGTGCCCCACGTAGATGTTGAAGTCGGTGATCGGCTCACGCGACGCGGCATCGACGACACGACCGGAAATCCGTCCGCCGCGACGCACGGTAAGCTCGACGCCGGTGGCGGGCGGCGTGACCTCTTTCGCGTCGCCGGGGATGCGCGCGTCGGGCATTTGCGCATCGAGCGTCAGCGGTTGCGCGGGCGCGTTGTGCATCGAGAACGTGCCGTCCGGATTGACGCGCATCGGCATGAAGTTGCCGCCGCGCACCAGCACCATGGAGCCGGCCGCCGGCGTGCCGTCGCTGAAAACCGCATGGCCGGAAATCTCCAGGCCGCGCGCGACCGTGATCGTCATCGGCGACGAGCGTTCGTCGATCGCCGTCGCACTGAGGCGCTTCGAAGCGATCGACGTTCCGTCGACATAGATGTCGTAAGTTCCCGGCGCGATGCGCGCGTCAATCGCACCATCGCTGCCGCTGACGCACTCTTTGACGCCACACGCTTTCAGCTGGCGGCGTGTCCAGACGTTCGCACCTGGTTCGGTGAAACGGAGCTGCGCGTCGGCGACCGGCTTCTGATCGCCGTCAACGACTTTGATCGCCAGGCGAACGCCGCGGCGCATCGTCACGACGACGTTGCGCGATTCGCCGGAGACGGCGACGACCTGCAGCAACTCGGTCGCGTAACCGTCGCGCGTCGCCTGGAGATCGAGCGATGGATCGGCTGCGACGCGCAGGACGAACGTGCCATCGGCTGCCGAGACCTTCGACGTCGCGCTGGCGTTGAGCGTAGTTACCGTGACGCCGCCGAGCGGCTTCTTCGCTTCATCGATCACCCGTCCGCGAATGATCGCCAGCGGCGAGGCGGCGAGATCGGCGGCGTCATCCTCGCCGACGCCGAGGTTTTCCATCATGTTGTTCGCGTCGAGAGAGTAGAGAGGATGTTCGGCGTGAATGTCGTAACGGCCGGGCGCCATGCCGCGGAATGCGAACTCCCCCTTCGCGTTGCTGATGATCATTTCTTCGATGGCGCGATCGGTGAGCACCGCCAGGCGAATGCGAAACCCGGCGACAGGCGCATGCGTTTTCGTATCGCGAACGACACCAGTCACGGAGCCGGGCTTGCGCAGATGAACGTCGTACGACTTCGCGCCGCTCTTCGCGACGATCGCTCCGCCGAGCGGCGAGGCGATGCGAATCGACTTCCAGCGCGCCGGTGCGTGGGCGATGATGAACGCACCATCGGCGTCGGTCGCGCCGAACGTCCACGCGCCGGCGATGATCGTGGCGCGGGCAGCCGCGGTGCGTCCGTTCGGCGCGATAACGCGGCCGCGAATCTCGGCGCCGCGTTCCAGCGTGACGTCGAGCGAGCGTTCCGTTCCGACGACCTTCTCGAACGGCGCGAAGTCGCGATGCAGCACGACGATTCGCGGATTCGACGCGCTCCGCGGCAGCGACCAGCTGCCGTCTTCGCCGCTGCGAACCGCGAACGCGCCGTCGCCGGCGATGACGATCGCATCGGCGACCGGCTTACCCGCCGCGGTGATTCGTCCGCCGATCGGCTTCGCTTCGGCGAGCATCAGCGTCCCGGCGTCGTCGGTCGCCGCAGCATCGAACGCGACGAACTCGTGTCCCGCCGCCGACACCACGACCTCGGCGACCGCGCGCTCCGGCACCACGACACGAAACGTTCCGTCGGCGGCCGTCGTCGCGCTGGCGAGCGGCTCGCGCTGCAGCGTGCCGGCGGCGAGACGCGTCAGCAGCTCGGGACGCGTTTCCTGCGCGAAGAGCCGGATCGTCGCACCGGCGAGCGGCGCGCCGTTCTGATCGACGACCGTGCCGGTGATCGCCGCGTTCGAAACCGCGGCGCAGAGAAACACAGCGATAAAGAAGGCCAGGCGGATCGAGTGCATTACGTTCATGGTGTCCCAGGCGCGGGTGCGAAAGCCAGTTCCGCAGTGAAATCCATCGAGCGGCGAACGGCGTCCCACGGCATCTCTTCGAAGTTGAACCATCCGATGATGCGACGGACGCCCAGCGCCGAAAGTTCTTCGAGTTGCGCTTTGCGGTTTCCGGCGAGCCGCAAATTCCGGCGTCGAGCGAGTCTTCCGGCATTAGCGCGCGCGCCGCGGCGTCAGTCGGCGAAACGCAGATCCGTCGCAGCACGTACGCGGCGGCGACGTCGCCCCCATCTTCGCGAAACGCGTCGAGAATCTCCGCGAGTGCGGCGAGCGGTTTCAGTCCGAGCAGGATCGGCGTTCCTTCGCGCGCGGCATGGCGCGCAGCGGCGGCCGACGAGACCGCGCGATAAAACGGCGGAACCGCGAGCGGCAGCGGCTCGATCTCGCCACTCGCCAGCACGCGGTGGACGATCGACAGCCCATCCTCGAATCGCGCGTGACGTTCCGCGAGCGGCACTCCGTAACCGGCGAACTCACGCTCGCTGAATCCCGGACCGACTCCCACCACCACCCGCCCGCCGCTCAAATGCGTGAGCCACGCAATCTCCTCGGCGAGCCGCAGCGGGTGATGCAGCGGCACGACCGCTACGCCGTAACCGATGCGGATCCGCGTCGTGCGCGCGGCGATCGCCGCCGCAAAAACCGACGGCGCGGAGACGAGACCGAACCCGGAGAGATGATGCTCGGCGAGCCAGACGCTCTCGAATCCGTTGCGCTCCGCGAAGTCGATTTCCCACAACGACTCTTCGATCACCGCGGCGGCGGTGCGATCGGCGGTGCGCGGCAGCAGCTGGAAGATGCCAATATCCATAGGTACATTTGTACCATGATGTCATCCTGACGGAGGCTCTGCGTTAAACTTCCGTCCGTGCAACTCATCCTTCAGGGCAGCGTCAAACAGTTTCCGCTCCCGCAACTGCTGTCGTTCTTCGCGCAGCATGGACACACCGGCACGCTCGACGTCGAGGCGAAACCGAAACGCGCGCGCATCTTTCTGCGCGACGGCCGCGTGATCGGCGCCGAGGCGGCGGGGGAGCTCGGGGTTGAAGCGATCGTCATCGATGCCTGCATGTGGCAGAACGGCACCTTCACGATGCTCGACGAAGTCGTCGTGCCGGAAGGCGCCGGCCCGCACGACATCGATCTGACGGCACTGCTCGATGAAGTCTCACGCCGCGTGTTGATCGGCCGGAAGTATCCCGACAACACCCTCTTCCGCGTCGTCGAGGATTCGCCGCAGGATCAGCTCAGCCTCACGCCGGACGAGCTGCGGCTGCTCATCCGCATCGGCTTCGGCCGCACGTTCGGCGAGCTCCTTCCCGGCCGCGACCGCGTGCAGCTCGCGCAGGCGTTGATGCAGCTCGAAGACAGCGGCCTCGTCATGCGCGTCGATGCCTCGGATGAAGTGACAGCACCGCAGCCGGTGATGGAACCGCCGCCTGCATTGAACGCGACACGACTCTCGCGGAAGACAGAAGCGAAACCGGCGCCCGCGCCGGAACCGAAGCCTGAACCCAAACCGGAGCCCAAACCGGAACCGAAAGCCGCGCCTCCTCCTCCGCCGGAACCGCCGCCACCGCCGCCGGCCGAACCGGAGCGCAAGCGCACCGCCGGCAATCAGCTCATCGCATCGATCACCACCGATCGCGGCGCCGCATTCGCGCTCGTCGAAGATGAGCAGTCTATCGGCCGCGATTCCTCGAACGCCATCGCCGTTCCCGACGGCAGCATCTCCGTTCGCCACGCGCGCATCACCCGCACGCCGGCCGGCTTCTACATCGAAGACATCGGCAGCCGCAACGGCACGTTCGTCAACAGCGAGAAGGTGACGGAGAAGCGACTGCTGGCCGACAACGACCTGATTCGCCTCGGCAAGGTGATCTTCACCTTCAACGTCGCGGCCGAGCTGCGCCAGAGCGACACCACCTCCGGTGGTACGTCACGTCCGTAGCAGCGTAGACTCTTCTTCACCTTTTTATGGAAACCTTCGACGTTGTAGTCGTGGGCTCGGGTCCGGCCGGACTCGCCGCCGCGTCACACGCGCAACAGAACGGCATGAAGTACGTGCTGCTCGAACGCACCGACCATCTCTCCGACACGATCTACAACTATCAGGCGCGCAAGTTCGTCATGGCGGAGCCGGTGCTGATTCCGGCGCGCGGCGATCTGCCGTTCGAAGCCGGCTCGCGCGAACAGATCCTCGACGCGTGGGGAAAACACAGCGGCGAGAAATCGCTGAACGTCCGCTTCAACGCCGAAGTGAAAAGCGTGACGAAGGACGACAGCGGATTCCGATTGAAGACCGCCGCCGGCGATGAGTTCGCGGCGAAGAACGTCATCCTCGCGATGGGGACGCAGGGCAACCCTCGCAAGCTTGGCGCGCCGGGCGACGATCTGCCGCACGTGCTCTATCGGCTCGCCGACGCGAAGGAGTATCAGGACCAGGATTTTCTCGTCGTCGGCGCCGGCGACTCCGCGCTGGAGATCGCCATCGCGCTGTCGGAAGAGAATCGCGTCGGACTGATCGTGCGCGGACCGGAGATCACACGCGCCAACGAGATCCTGACGAAAGAAATCCTCTCGCGCCAGGCGACCGGACAGATGACGGTCTACTTCAACACCAACGTCAAACACGTCTATCCGGGATACGCCGACATCGCCGTGCGCGGCGAGATCATGCGCGTCCCGGCGGAGCTGATCTTCCTCAAGCTCGGCGCCGATGCGCCGCGCAAGTTCTTCGAATCGATCGGCATCAAATACGGCGGCGACGGCAAAGACGCGCGGCCGATGCTCAGTCCCGTTCACGAATCGGCGGTGCCGGGACTGTTCCTCATCGGCGCCGCCAGCGGCCGCGATCTCATCAAGCTCGGGATGAATCAGGGCTACGAGGTGATCGAGCATCTGATGGGACGCGAAGTCGAACCGGCCGACGAAGCGGTGCTGAAAGAACGGCTGCCGTTCTGGGAAGGCACCGTCCGCGAGCGCATTCAATCGCTGCGCAAACGCGTGCCGCTGCTCGCCGCTGCCGACGAACAGCAGCTCCGCGAAACGTTCCTTGCGGCGCGCGTCCGTGAATACAGAGACGGCGAGACGATCATCCGCCAGAACGACTACACGAACGACTTCCTGATCATCGCGTCAGGACGCGTCGAGCTGTGGAAGCGTCCCGAGCAATCAGCGACCGACGTGCGCATCACCGAGCTCACCGCCGGCAACTTCTTCGGCGAGATGAGTCTGATCTCCGGCCGCCGCCGCACCGCCACCGCGAAAGCGGTCGGCGTCACGCGGATGATCGAGATTCCGCGCAAGGCCATCCTGAAACTGCTCGCGTCAGCGCCGGCCGCGAAAGCGCTCGTCGATCAGGCGTTCCTGCTGCGTGCGTTCGGCGGCTACCTCTTCCCCGGCATTCAGGAAGCGCAGCTCGGTGAGCTCGTCGACAAAGCAACGGTCGAGACGCTTGCGAAAGACGCGATCGTTTTCAGGGAAGGCGATCCGGCCGATGCGTTCTATCTGATCCGAAACGGCATGGTGAAGATCGCCAAGAAGTCGGGCGACAAAGACGTCGTGCTGTCGTACCTCGTCGCCGGAAACTTCTTCGGCGAGGCGGCGCTCTTCTCCGACTCAGCGCGCACCGCCACCGTCTCCGCGATCTTTCCATCCGACATCATCAAGCTCTCGAAGTACGACTTCGATCGCTTTCTCGCGCAGCGTCCGGAACTGAAAGAAGCGCCGCGGCGCAAGCTGGAAGAGCGTCGCATCGCCGGACTGATCGCCGAAGCGACTCCCGGCTCCGGCAACATCCTCGGCGATCTGATTCGCGAAGAGGTGGTGATGGGAACGCAGACGCTCGTCATCGATGAGCATCGCTGCATTCGCTGCAACAACTGCATCAGCGCGTGCGAAGGCGTTCACGAAGACGGACAGGCGCGACTGTCGCTGACCGGCATCAACTTCTACAACCTCCTCGCACCGAACTCCTGCTGGCAGTGCGAGAACCCGCTCTGCATGCTCGACTGTCCGCCGGACGCGATCGTTCGCGATCCGCGCGGCGAGGTCTACATCAAGAGCAACTGCATCGGCTGCGGCAACTGCGAGCGCAACTGTCCCTACGGCAACATCTTCATGGTTCACGAAGAGCCGAAGAAATCGATTTTCAACTGGGTCGCGTCGCTGTTCAAAAAGGAACACGCGGCGGAAGTCGAGCGGACCAAAGCTGTGAAGTGTGATCTCTGCCGCGAGATCAAAGGCGGACCGGCATGCGTCCGCAGCTGCCCGACCGGCGCGGCGATTCGTCTGACGCCGGAAGAGTACCGATCGACGCTCGAAGAGCTGGTGATCACGCGGGGCGAGCAGTGAAGAGTCATCCCGAGCGTAGCGAGGGATCCGGGTGGGCGCGGCGCGCAACAGTTAACCGCGCCGCCCACCCGGATCCTTCGCTCACGCTCAGGATGACGGCGGGGGCGTTTGATGCCGATTGCGCGTAGCGGAATCCTCTGGCGCCGCATCTTCGTCGTGCTCCTCATCGCGATCAGCGCCAGTTACTACTGGTACTGGTCGCATGAGTTTCCGCACGGCGGCTCGGCGTGGGGTCTCGGCTACGGCATCGCCGGCACGCTGCTCATCCTTCTGCTCGCTTTCTTCGGCATTCGCAAACGCTGGTATCGCTCGCGTTTCGGGACGCTCGAACAGTGGCTGCAATCGCACATCTACCTCGGCGTCCTCGTGCTCGTCGTGCTGTTCTTCCACACCGGCGGACGCTTCCACGATTCGATCGCGGTCGCAACGTTCGTACTCGTCGCGATCGTCGTCTTCAGCGGCATCGTCGGCGCCGTCCTTTACGTGACGATCCCTCGCCTGCTCACCGAAGTGCAGAGCGAGCTCACGGTCGACGAAATCTCCGAGCAGCTCAACGGGCTGGCGAAACAGATGGCGCGCATCGCCTCGGGACGCTCGGCCGCCTTTCAGCGGATCTACAACGAGCTCATTCGCGAGTCGACGCCGGGCTGGATGGCCGGCTGGCGACTCCTCCTCGCCAGCGGCCGCCGCAAGAAAGCGCAGACCGGCAACGAGTGGGCGCATCTCCTCGGCCTCGTGCCGAAAGATGAGCAGGACGAGCTGCGGCAGATGCTCGTCGTCTCACGCCAGCGCCGCGAACTGCTGATCCGCCTCGTCTATCAGCAGCGCTACAAAAACATCCTCGAGTTCTGGCTCTACGTCCACGTGCCGTTCACGATCGCGCTGCTCGTCTTCGCGGTGATCCACGTCGTCGCGGTCTTCTATTACGGGAGAGTCGCGCAGTGAGCTTTCTGATTCAGCGCGTCGTCGGACGGGGGCTCACGCTCGGCGAGGTGCGCGGCGACGTGCTGCGCATCGGACGAGGAACGCAGCCGGAACTGCGATCCGACAATCCGGCGGTCGCGCTCGAACATGCAGTCATCGAAGGTGGCGCCGGCGGTTACTCGATCACCGATCGCGGCTCGATCACCGGCACGTACGTGAACGGCAAACCGGTCGAGACGCATCGCCTCGCGAAAGGCGACGTCATCGAGATCGGCGATCTCAAAATCGAAGTGCAGGGCGCCGATCCCGGCAAGCCGCTCTTCCTCCGCGTGTCGTCGACCGCCATCCGCATGCGCGCAGGAGCTGCGCGCGAAGAAGAAGAGGACGAAGACGACGCGCGGGTCGCCGGTCCCGCCGGCGGCGTCGTGAAAGCGACGAAGATCGATTTCGTCAGCGCCTATCGGCTGAAGCGTCCGTGGCTGACGAAAGTCTCGCTGATGGCGCTGCTCGTCCTCTTCGCGCTGGCGATCGTCGGCGAAGTGACGCGCCCCGAAAAACGAAAAGCGTTCATGCCCGGCGGCGTCTCGTCGGCGCACGCGCGCGCGAAAGGCCTGTCGATCGCCGAGAACTGCCACGCCTGTCACGATCCGTGGCGCGGAGTCACGCGCGCGAAGTGCAGCGAATGTCACGGCACCGCGACGCATGCGGAGAACGTCGCAGGCGAACAGGATTGCGCCGGCTGTCACACCGAACATCGCGGCGCAGCGAAGCTCGCGCTGATCGCCGACGAAACCTGCGTCTCATGTCATCGCGCGATCGCCACGCGCATGAAGCAACCGAATCCGCGCGCGATCGCCGCGTACGCATCGATCACCTCGTTCGGCGACAAGCATCCCGAAATTGCCTGGCCGGCCGACAACGACACGCTGCGCTTCAATCACAAACTGCATCTTCGCGCCGGCGGCGTCTTCAACGGCGAAGGCCGGCGGCAGGAACTGGCGTGCGCCGATTGCCACAAGCTCGTCGAGGTCAAAGAAAAGTTCGATCCGGCGCCCCTCAAATTTGATGTGGCCTGCCGCAGCTGTCATCGACTGACGTTCGATCCGCGTTTCCCCGATGCGGAAGTGCCGCACGGCGCCGATCCCGGCCTCGTCTACGGCTTCATCCTGCAAACCTACGCGGGCAACCGCGACATCGCCGGCAAGTCGGCAGAAGAAGTGCGGCGCCTGCTCGGCTCGCGCGCGGTGTCGACGCCCGACGAGCGCGCGGTGCTCAACGCCGAGCAGGTCATCAAAACGAAATGCTCGCTCTGCCACGAGATCAGCCGCGTGCAGGGCAGACTCTCCGCGGCGAAGCCGGTCATTCCGACGCAGTGGCTGACGCACGCGAAGTTCTCGCACGGCCCCCATCGCAATCGTGCGTGTGAGACGTGTCACAACGCCGCGAGGACCAGCACTATTACAAGCGAGGTGCTGATGCCGGCGCGCCAGACATGCGTCGAATGTCACGGCAGGGAAGCAGCGTCGGCGACTGCGAGCCGAAACTGCACTCTCTGTCACGCATATCATGAGCGAAAGAATTTGATGACCCGAGTGGCGCCGGCTGCACTCGCAGGAAGCGGTCAGGCGGTGCAGGCTGGATTCGGAGGCGGGGACGGGATGCTCTCGACGATTTTGCTGGTAGCCATCATTCTTCTTTTGCTGATCGTGCTCGTGCCGGTCAGCCTGGCGCTCTATCAGCGCATGAAACCGGCGCCGCCGGAACGGGCGCCGCGCGCGCCGCAGGCGCCGATTCCTCCGATGCCGCCGCCCGGAGCGAAAGCGCCGAAGGTTCCGTCGATGAGCGCTGAATCGATACCGGCGCCGGCCGCCGCGCCGCGCGCGTCCGCACCTTCTCCCGCCGCTCCTGCGCCGCCGCAAACGCCGGCGCAGTCAGCGCGCGCGGCGGCCGCGGAATCGACGCAGATGATGCGCAAAGATGAAGCATCCGAGCCGGCGCCCGGCGCGACGGAGATGATGCAGTGGTTCGGCATGCTGCACTGCACGAGCGGTCCGCTCGATGGGCAGCGCTTCATCATCGAAGACGACGGTTTCTACATCGGCCGCGATGAGTCGCTTTCGAAAGTGGTCATTCCTGACAGCCGTATCTCCAAGCGCCATGTTCGGATCACACCGCGCAGTGGTAAGGTTTGGGCCATCGATCAGAATTCGACGAACGGCACCTTCCTCGGTAAGGAAGGGACCGAACGGATCACCGAGGTGCAGTTGAAGCGCGGGGATACGTTGATTCTGGCTGATGGCGTGGCCACATTCGTCTACCAGATTTGAGGTGAGCGTGATGGGCAGGAATGCGATCGTGATGGCGCTGCTGTTATCGGCGCGCCTTGTTTCCGCGCAGGAAGAGAACGCGACACCGCCGGTGGACGCGGGCGGCTGCGACATCATTCTGCCCGGCCCGCAACTCTGCAGCGACGGCGCCATCGGCGACGTCGGCCCGCAACAGTTCGCCGCGCTCTCCAAAGCCGACATCAACGCAATCGTCAACGCCGCCGCGTCGGCGCTGAACGTCAACACCGCCACGATCGCCATCGTCGATCGCGCCGGCCGCGCGCTGGCCGTCTTTCGTCAACCGGGTGCGAATCCGGCGAATGACGATCTCGCGCTCGGCGTCGCACGCACCACCGCATTTTTCAGCAACAGCCAGGCGCCGCTCTCGTCGCGGACCATTCGCTTCATCAGCCAGGTGCACTTTCCGCCGGGCGTAATCAACGCGTCAGTCGGCGCGCTTTACGGAATCGAACAATCGAACCGCGGCTGCGATCTGAACGTCACCTGGAACACCGGCAAGTGCGTGCTGCGCGCGCGCTCGATCGACGCATCCGCGATCAGCGACAAACCGTGCAATGCGTTCGATGGCTCGGGCTGCGGCGCCGGACTCCTGACCGGAAAAATTCAGCCCGACGATGCGCCGTATCCGCAGCAGATCGACGATCGTCCCGTCCGCGCGGGCGGCATTCCGCTTTATCGAATCATCGCTCCCGGACTCGATCGCATCAAAGAAGGAATCGTCTCGAACGGACGTCTCCTCGGCGCGATCGGCGTGTGGGGCATCAACGGCGATCCGCAGCTCGAAGAATTCGCCGCGGTTACCGGCGCATTCGGCGGACTCGCCAGCGGTATCGTCCCGTTGCCTTCGTTCCCGCTGCCGGAACCGCAGAACGTCTTCATCGAAGGCTTCCGCCTTCCGTTCATCGGCTCCGATCAGAAGCTGAAGTTCAACGCCGACGGACTGCCGATCGGACTCGAGCAGCCGGAAGGAACATCGCCCGGCACAACGGCGGGCGCGTTCACCTTCGGACCGTTCGACGGCGGCTGCGCGCCGAACGGTTATCTCGTCGGACCGTTCGCCGGCAGCGGCGGGCTGTCGCAGAAAGACGTCGACGACATCGTGCAGCGCGCCATTGTCGCGTCGCGCCGCACGCGCGCGCAGGTTCGTCTGCCGCTCGGCCGCTACTCGCGCATGGTCATCACCGTCGCCGACACCGACGGCACGCTGCTCGCGCACTATCGAATGGAAGACGCGCTCTTCGATGCGGTCGACGTCGCGCCGGCGAAAGCGCGCAACATGGTCTACTTCAACAGCAGCGATCCGAACGCGCGCAACGATCTTCCAGGCATACCGGCCGGCACGTTCGTCACCGGCCGCACGATCGGGTTCGGCTCGCAGCCGTTCTATCCGCCCGGCATCGACTCGAAGGTCTTCAAGCCCGCTCCCGGTCCGTGGTTTTCGCTCTACACGAAGAACGTGACGAATCTCTGCAGCCAGGGCTCGCAGGCTCCGAACAAAAACCAGAACGGCATCGTCTTTTTCGGCGGCTCGACGCCGCTCGTGCGCGGCGGCAAGTTGATCGGCGGCCTCGGCGTCAGCGGCGACGGCATCGAGCAGGACGACTACGTAACCTATCTCGCCGCGGGCGATCTCATCCCACCGAAAGACAAGTGGGCCGATCGCATCAAAATCGACGGCGCACGACTCCCCATGTTCAAGTTCCCCCGGCAACCGGAAGGTGTAACTGAATGCGGGGGGAAACCGTGCTCGTAAAACGCGCCGCGCTGATACTCCTGCTGTTCGTGGCCGCCCCGCTCTTCGCGGCGGACATCCACGTCAACGACGATCAGCCGATCTTCGTCAACACCATTCCATTCACCATCAGCGGCACGAGCACACTGCCGCCCGGCAGCGAGATCAACGTCGAGATCCCGAACATCATCCGCACCGCGACGCGCACGTCGCCGAGCGGTACCTGGCAGGTGACGATCTATCAGCCGATCACCACCGGCACGTACGACTTCAACGTCACCTCAGGCGACGTGCGCACGACGCAACTCCTTCGCGTGCAGGTCGGCGACAACGTCGCGCGGCAGTCGCCGTTCGGCAACGCCATCATGTTCCATCAGCCGCTGCTCGACGATCCGTCGAACTTCCAGCAGATGACGGATCGCTGGCGCATCGCGCCGCCGCCGTACGAGCTCGATGAAAATCCGCGCGGGCGCGCCATCGGAAAGAACGGCGCGACGCTCGATCCGTACAACAAGAACCTGCTCAAAGGCGATCTGCCGATTCACGGACAGGACTGGTTCCTCGTGCTGACCGGCATCTCCGACACGCTCGCCGAATCACGCACGCTGCCGACTCCGTCGAGCCCCAGCGCGGTCCGTCCGACCAGCATCACGTTCTTCGGCGACGACAATCAGAACTTCTTCGCCGAGAACGTCATCCTCTCCGCCGATCTCTTCCAGGGGAACACCGCTTTCCAGCCGATCAAACAACGCGTGAAGGCGACGATCATCGGCAACTTCACCGATCTGCGCGTGCAGGAAAACGCGGTCGTGAAACCGGACGTGCGACGCGGCACCGAACGCCGCGACGGACGCGTGTCACTGCAGGAGCTCTTCTACGAACGGAAGCTGCGCGACCTCACCTCGAACTACGACATCGTCTCCGTTCGCGTCGGCTCGCAGCCGTTCACGAGCGATTTCCGCGGCTTCATCTTCGCCGACACGAACCTCGGCGTCCGCCTCTTCGGCAACTACGCGTCGAATCGTTTTCAGTACAACCTCGCGTACTTCGATCGTCTCGAGAAAGACACGAACAGCGGACTGAATACGTTCGAGCTGCGCGATCAGCAGGTCGCCATCGCCAACTTCTACTGGCAGGACTTTCTCGTCAAAGGCTTCACCGAAGAGTTCAGCATTCATCACCTCCACGACGACGCCACGCTGAAGTACGACCGTAACGGAATCCTCGTTCGTCCCGCGCCGGTCGGCGTCTTTCAGCCGCACGAGATCGACGCGACGTACGTCGGCGCCGCCGGCGTCGGCCACTTCGGACGCTTCAACATCGATCACGCGTTCTACTACGTCTTCGGACGCGACAGCCTCAATCCGATCGCCGGTCCCGATCCCCGTTTCCGCGAGAACGACGCGGTCTCGATTCGCGCCGGACTGGCGGCGCTCGAAGTGTCGTACGACCGCGACTGGTGGCGTCCGCGCCTCGGCATCTTCTACGCGAGCGGCGACCGCAATCCGCGCGACCGCCGCGCCACAGGTTTCGACGCCATCTTCGAATCGCAGAACTTCGCCGGCGGCGGCTTCAGCTTCTTCAACCGCCTCGGCATCCGCCTTCCGAATACCGGCGTCTCACTCGTCGAGCGCGGCAGCCTGCTCCCCGATCTGCGGTCGAGCAAAGATGAAGGTCAGCCGAACTTCGTCAATCCCGGCGTGCAACTCCTGACCGCCGGAGTCGACGTCGACGTCACGCCGCGACTCAAAGCGATCTTCACCGGCAACTACATCCGCCTCGACAGCACGAAAACCGTCGAGCAGCTCCTCTTCCAGGGCGACATCGACCCGACGCTCGGCACCGACCTGAGCCTCGGCCTCCGCTATCGCCCGTTCCTGAACCAGAACTTCATCATCGTCGGCGGCGCCGCCGCCTTCATCCCCGGCCGCGGCTTCAACCAGATTTACGAGAGCCCGGGAACGCTGTATCACGTGTTTACGAATGTCATCCTGACCTTCTAACCGGAAGGTGCTGAGTGCTGAGTTCAGAGTGCTGAGTCGAAGACAAACGAGGTCTCACTGATGCGAAAACTGATGCTCATAGCCGCCGCCGTCGTCGCCGCGTCGATTGCCGCCCAGACGACGCCCGAGCAGAGCTCTCAGCACTCAGCACTCAGCACTCAGCACTCGTCTGAGGACTCGTGCGTTAACTGCCACAAAGGCATAGAACCGATGCACTCCTCGAACGCGGTGAGGCTGAGCTGCGTCGATTGCCACGGCGGCAACGCCACCGCCACGACCAAAATCGCCGCGCACGTCAAACCGCTTCATCCTGAAAAGTGGACCTCGTCTGCGAATCCGGAACGCTCTTACACCGCGCTGCTCCAGGAGTCGCCGGAGTTCGTGAAGTTCATCAATCCGGGCGATCTGCGAGTGGCGCCGGAGACGTGCGGCGGTTGTCATGCGAAGCAGGTCGCGGCCGTGCCGCGCAGCACCATGACGACGAGCGCCGTCTTCTGGGCTGCAGTCGGTTACGCCAACGGCATCCTCGGACAGAAGACCGGCCTCCTCGGCGAAAGCTACGGCCGCGACGGATTGCCGCGCTCCATCAAACCGGCGTGGCCGCCGACTCCCGAACAGAAACTCGCCGGCGCGCTCGACATCCTCTATCCGCTGCCGCGCTGGGAGATCATTCAGCCTGGCGAATACTTCCGCGCCTTCGAGCGCGGCGGCATCGCCAACGGAACGCAGCCGCCCGACCTCGGCAATCCCGAGACCGGCTCCGAAGCGGGCCGTCCCGACATTCGCCTCGGCAATCGCGGCCGCGGCACCGGTCTGCGCATCTCGCCCGGCCTCATCAACCTCCACAAGACGCGTCTCAACGATCCGCATCTCTCCTTCCTCGGCACCAACGATCATCCCGGAGATTACCGCTCGTCAGGCTGCAGCGCCTGTCACGTCGTCTACGCCAACGATCGCGATCCGCTCCACTCCGCGTCGTACGCCGCGTTCGGCAACGACGGCAAATCGCAGTCCGCCGATCCGACCATTCCGAAAAACGAAAAGGGACATCCGCTCACGCATCAATTCACGCGCGCGGTGCCGACGAGCCAGTGCATGTCGTGTCACATGCATCAGCCGAACTCGTTCGTGAACACCTACCTCGGCTACATCATGTGGGACGTCGAATCCGACGCCGCGCTGATGTTCCCGCGCCAGCAGAAAAATCCAACCGAGGTCGAGAAACGCGCCAGCCTCGAACGCAATCCGGAAGGGGCCGCGGTGCGCGGACTCTGGACCGACACCAGCTTCCTCGAGAACGTCACGCGCGACGTCAATCCGAAAGCGAAGTCGACGCAGTTCGCCGACTATCACGGTCACGGCTGGAACTTCATGGCCGTCTTCAAGCGCGATCGCAAAGGCTTCCTCCTCGACGCCAACGATCAAAAGGTGTCGTTCGACGATCCCGACAAGTTCCGCAAAGCCGTTCACCTGCGCGACATCCATCTCGAGAAAGGGATGCACTGCGCCGACTGCCACTTCTCGCAGGACGAACATGGCAACGGCCAGCTCTACGCCGAGTACGGCAACACCATCGAGATCGAGTGTCAGGACTGCCACGGCACCGCGCAGAACTACTCGAACCTGCGCACCTCAGGTCCGGCCGCGCCGCCGGGAGGAACCGATCTCCTCCTCGGCACGACGCCGTTCGGCCAGCGCCGCTTCGTCTGGGTCAACGACAAGCTCTATCAGCGTTCGATGCTGAACAAAGACATGCAGTGGGAAGTGATCCAGACCAAAGACACGATCACCCCCGGCAACGAGCATTACAACGAGCGCTCGCGCTACGCGAAGACCGTGCAGCGCGGCGCGAACGCCGCGTGGGGCGACGCCGGCGATCCGACGAAACTCGCGCACAGCGACGCGAAGATGACCTGCTACTCGTGTCACACGTCGTGGATGACGTCGTGCTCCGGCTGCCATCTGCCGCAGGAGCAGAACGTGAAGAGCGCGACGCAGCACTACGAAGGGATCGACACGCGCAACTACGCGTCGTACAACCCGCAGGTCATCCGCACCGACACGTTCATGATCGGCGTGAACGGCACGACGAAAGGTCATCGCCTCGCGCCCGTCCGCTCCTCGAGCGCGCTCGTGCTCAGCTCGACCAACGCGCTGCGCGATCGGATCTACATCCAGCAGCCGCCGATCTCGTCGGCCGGATACAGCTCGCAGGCGTTCAACGCGCACGTACCGCACACCGTTCGCTCGCGCGAGACGCAGGGCTGCGGCAGCTGTCACGTCACGACGAACAACGACAACAACGCGTGGCTCGCACAGGCGCTGCTGCAGGGAACGAACTTCGTCAACTTCATCGGCCGCTACGCCTGGGTCGCCGAAGGCAACAAAGGATTCGAGGCGATCGCGGTCACCGGATGGGATGAACCGCAGGCGGTCATCGGCTCGTCGCTGCAGAAGATCGTCTATCCCGACGACTACGCCGCGCATGAGAAGCGGAAGCTCGAGCTCGAAACCGTTCACGAACATCACGGCGAGCCGAGCGCGATTCAGATGCGCGGCGAATATCTCTTCACCGCCGGTGAAGAAGGATTCGTCGTCTACGACATCGCCAACGTCGACAACAAAGACTTCTCGGAACGGATCACCA
Organism: Acidobacteriota bacterium; assembly: GCA_034667465.1. Classification (GTDB taxonomy): domain Bacteria; phylum Acidobacteriota; class Thermoanaerobaculia; order Gp7-AA8; family Gp7-AA8; genus JAOBAU01. Next base: position 18,477 of record JAXDJV010000025.1, read on the forward strand.
GCGCGCCGGTCTCGCCGCTCGGCCAGCGAACGTACGTGAAGACGAAAGAAGCGGCCGCGTTCGCGCTGCCGACGACGATGCCGATCGCGCCGGGCCGCAAGACTTCGCTGCTCGCGATGAACGAAGAGCAGCCGATGCATCCGCTCTATCGCTACGCATACATCGCCGATCGCGAAGAGGGATTGATCCTCGTAGACGTCACGACGCTGACCGACGGCAATCCGTCGAACAACTTCCTCGACCGCGCGAAGACGTTCAATCCCGATGAAGCGCTGAAAGGCGCGCAGTCGATCGCCATCGCCGGACGGTGGCTTTACATCGGCACCGATCACGGACTCGTCGTCGTCGACGTCGACAAGCCGCTCGAGCCGCGCATCGTGGCGACGCTTCCCGAGATCGGGAAAGCGACCGGCATCGCCGTGCAGTTTCGCTACGCCTTCGTGACGAACGCGCGCGGCCTGCACACGATCGACGTCACCGACCCGACGCATCCGCGCATCGCCGCGTCGCTGCCGCTCGCCGACGCGCGCAACGTCTACGTCGCGCGAACGTACGCATACGTCGCCGGCGGAAAGCAGGGCGTCGTCATCGTCGACGTCGAGCGTCCGGAGAAACCGGTCATCGATCAGACCTTCAACGCGGACGGCGCACTCGACGACGTGAACGACATCAAGGTCGGCTCGACGAACGCCAGCACGTTCGCGTACGTCGCCGACGGAAAAAACGGCATGCGCGTCCTGCAGCTGACGTCGCCCGAATGGACACCAACGTACGCCGGCTTCAGTCCGCGTCCGTCGCCGCATCTCATCGCCACGCGCCACACGCACGGACCGGCGCTGGCGATCTCGAAAGGACTCGACCGCGATCGCGCGGCCGATGAAAGCGGCAATCAGGTCTCGATCTTCAACCGCATCGGCGCGCGTCCCATGACGCTCGACGAGATGCAGCGGCTCTATCTGCGCGACGGCCGGTTGTACACGGTCAGCGAAACGCCCGCGACGAAGCCCCTGACAAAGTAACGGCGAGGTGACGACGATGAAGAACCACACTGCAGTCATCCCGAGCGTTCAGCGAGGGATCCGGGAGGGCGGGGCGCACGTCGCTTCGCTTTCCGAGCCCCGCTCCTTCGCTGCGCTCAGGCTGACGTTCGCGTCGCTCCTGCTCGCAACCGGCGCCTTCGCGCAAACACCAACTCCACCACCGCCCGCCCCCGCTCCGGCGCAGGCTCCGCCTGTCTCCGAGCCGGGCAAATACGTCGGCGTCGCATCGTGCGCGAACTCCGGCTGCCACGGCTCGACACAACCGCTCAAAGCGCATCGCATTCTGCAGAACGAGTACTACACGTGGCTCAGCAAAGGCCGTCATGCGAAGGCGTACAACGTTCTCTTCAGCGAGCGCTCCGCGCGCATCGCGCGCAACATGCACGTCGGCGGCAAGGCGTACGAAGCGTCGGTCTGCCTCGACTGTCATTCGACCAACGTTCCGAAGAATCTCGTCTCCGGCCGCGTCGATCGCGAAGATGGAGTTCAGTGCGAAGCGTGTCACGGTCCCGCCAGCGGCTGGCGCGACGAGCACACGCAGCCTGGCTGGACGCACGAGCAGTCGGTCGCGCGCGGCATGACCGATCTGCGCGGCATCACCACGCGCGGCAGTCTTTGTCTTTCGTGTCACATGGGAAATGCGAAACGCGAAGTCGATCACGAGCTGATCGCGTCCGGCCATCCGCTGCTGGCGTTCGAGCTCGACAACTACTCCGAAGCGATGCCGTCGCACTGGAACTGGAACGACACGCATGGAGTGCGCGCGTGGGCCGTCGGCCAGACGGTCGCGTTCCGCGATTCGCTCGACAACCTCGCCCGTCACGCGCGCGGCGACAAGTGGCCGGAGTTCTCCGACATGAGCTGCTTCAACTGCCATCACGCGCTGAAGAACAGCACGTGGCGTCAGGAGCGCGGCTGGGACGGACGCGCAGGATTGCCGTCATGGAGTCCGCAGCGCTGGGCCGTGCTGCGGCTGATCGTCGACAAAGCGTCGCCGCAGTCACGCGCAGCGCTCGAGCCGCTCGTCGCGCAACTCGCCGCGCGCGTCGGACGGATGAACGACGCGGCCGGCATTGCCTCGACCGCCGACGAAACGCGCCGCATCGCCGACACGCTCGTCGCCCGCGTCGAAGCAACGTCGTGGAGCGATACCGACGTCCGTTCGATGATCTCGACGCTCGCATCCGATCGCGACTTCATCCTTCGCTCCGACGTCGGCGCTGCCGAACAGACCGCGCTCTCGATTCAGTCGCTCGCCACCGTGCTCACGCGCCGCAACGCGAAGCTCGCCCGCAGCCCGTTCATGAAATCGATCGACGATCTCTTCGTCGAGATCAAAGATCGCGAGGATTACGATCCGAATCGCTTCATCGAGAAGTTGCGCGCTGTAAAGAGCACGATGTGAGTCGCGGCTTCGCGTGCGCGCTCGGCGGCATCGCCGTCACGGCGTTCTCGTGGATCAGCCCCTGGGCCTGGCCGGCGTGGCCGGCCCTCGCGCTGATGCGCTACGTCTTCGAATCGACCTTCGCCGATCTGCCGTTCGCCACGCGCGGCGCGATCGTCGTACTGCTCATCGTCGTCAACGTTGCGGTCTGGGCGGCGATCATCTACGCCATCACGGTGCTGATCAAACCAGTGCGGCGCGCGCCGGTCAATGACCGGCCACGCGCTGCCGCTGGTTGACGGTCGTCACGCGAATCTCCTGCACCGCGTCATCCGTCTCACCCGCGCCTTCGATCTGCAACCGTACGAAGTACGTCCCCTCGGTCGCAAACGCATGCGACGGAGCCGGCGCCGTCGAGCGCGTCCCGTCCCCGAAATCCCATTTGAGCGCCGTCAGCGATCCGGTCGAGCGGTTCTCGAATTGCACGACGTCGCCCGGACGGACGACCATTCGCGACACCGCAAAATCGGCCGCGATCGAAGCGGAGCCGCACTCCGCTTCGCCCGCCGCGACCAGCGCGCGGACGTCATGTACGATCGCCGGACCGAGCGCGGGAACGAGCGCGTGTTCCGAATCGACGATCGTCAGATTGCGGATCGACAGCTTTGGATCGGCGACGCACGGCATCGCGCGGAACGGCAGCAGCAGCCGGACCTTTTGAATCCCGGCCGTTTCGATACGCGCGAGCTGCCCGCCGTGCGCGACCCGCGCGCCGTTCGCGATCAGATCGCCGCTCACGTAGTAATCGCCCGCCTCGCGCGCCTCAACTTCGACGTCTGCAGCAACGGTGTCGCGGCGGCCGTCTCCGTCTGTGTCGATCACGCTGTCGTCGATCGCGCCGGTCAACCGGATGCGCGACGTCGCGACGATCAGCAGCTGTTCGAGCGTTCGCTGGAACGGTGTGGAACCTTCGCGCCCTTCAACGACTGCGCGCACGGCGTAGGCATTGGGCTCCGACGGCGCGGGGAACGTCGCTGAGAACGCGCCGGCACCGGACGTCGCCTCGACGCTCGAGAGTCGCTCGAGTCCACGCTGCAGATGAATCGTCACGCGATCGAGCGTGACGCCGGCCGGCGCCGTAAGCGCGATGCGGACCGGATCGCCGGCGATGCGCGCGCCATCGACTCCGCTCATCGCGAGCGAGAGTCCGTCATCAGCAATGACGTTCACCAGGTACGCGCCGTCATCACCGTCGCGCGGCGGCAGCACGATGTCCCACACGCCGGCCGCAAGTGCAACGACACCGCCGAGCATGCCGTCGCGATTCGCGAGTTGCGCGGCGACGTCCGTGCCATCGGGCCGAAGGACGCGGACGCGTTCCTGGCCGCCCGCCAGCGAAATCGAGATCGTCGTCGTGAGGCCATCGGCGCGATAGCGAATGTGCGTCTCACCCGCGTCCGTCCGGAATCCGCTCTCACGTACAACCGTCGTCTCGCCACCAACGCCTTCGGTCGAAACGGGTGCTCCTTTCCAGGAACCGCCTCCACCACCCGAAGACGCGTCGCAACGCGGCGGCACTGCGTTGAAAATGCCGCCGTGATTCCTGTTCCGCAGCAGGATCTCGGACACTTCCGAGTAGAGCTCGTCGGTGCCGATCGAAGTGTGATCTGTGTTTCTGGCCACGCTCGGGAGATAGCGGCAGGTTCCCTCGCAGCCTTTGGTGAGCGCATCGGACGCAGAGGGCACAGCACCCTCGTGAATGACGAAGGGAAGATCGATCTCATAGCGGACCACCCAGTCGTCGCAGCCGACGATGGTCAGCACATCCGTCGACCGCGGCAATCCGTACGTCTGGTAGGTCGCGTTGAAGGTCTTCTGCACGTACTGCGGCGACAGGTTGTCATCGGGCGAGAGGTACGCGCCGTTGTTCGGCGTGGCAAGCGTGACGATGCGCCGCACCAGTGGCGACAGCGGCGACTGCGAGCTGATGGCACGGGCGACGAGTCCGCCTTTGCTGTGGCCGATCATGAAGAAGACCGGCAACCCGAGCTTGACGTAGTCGACGGAGGAGCCAGGCATTGTGAGAACGCTCACCCGCTGTCCGGTGGCGACCTTCGACAGAAAGTCGGTGATCTGCGGGATAACGACTTTGTATGCGATGTCCTGCGCGTACCAGTAGCGGCTGATCAGGACCTGCGTACGCGGATCGAGGAAGTGGTAGTTCACCGCCACTGCCGGAAACTTCATCGCGCGCAGATGCTGCCGCCAATTCTCCCAGCGAGCCGTGGCGTCGCCGAAAATCGTCGGCTGCCAGCCGTGAATGAGGATGACCGGGTTGTGCACTTTGATGTCCGGCAGCGTCGCCGATTCGCGCTCGTCGATCGCGAAAACGACCTCGTTGTAGCTTTCAAAGAGGTACGGATCGCCGAGCTCCTTCTTTGCGCGCGCAGAGATCCGCCAGCGAGCGCCCGCCGTGCGCGGCACGGAGACAGTGAAGTAGCCTGAGGGATCGGTGGTGCGGTAGATCGGCGTCGTCTGCTGTGCGTAACTGACCAGCCTCGTCTCGACGACGGCATTCGCGATCGCGCTGCCGCCATCGAAGGTGACACGCCCCTTCAGCAGCACGTCCGCAGAGTTCGCGTTTCGCGCAACGTCGACAGACTTCGACACCGTTGCGGCGCCGGCGTCCGACGCCGTCGACATTGCAGAACGCATTGACGCACCGCCGTTCTGCGACACCGTCAGGGTGACGTTGTACGTCGCGGGCGATTCGTACGCATGCTCCGGATTCGCCTCGATCGACGAACTGCCGTCGCCGAAGTCCCACGCGTAAGACAGGTTCTGCACCGGCGTCTGCGAGCTGAAATGAATCAACTCGCCTGCGAGCGGCCGCTCGGGATTCAGTGCGAAATCGACGGTAATGGGCGTACCTCCCTCCGGGAAAACGGCCGGCCCATTGCTCGATGACGGCGGCGCGGGCGCACCGGTCCCAATGCCGTCTGCCGAGGTGGCGTCGATCCGGAAGCGGTAGGCGCCGTCGGAGATAAGCTTCTTGCTGAACTGCCATGTATCGACACCGTCGGACGACGAAGTCTTCACCATGGCGAAACGGTTGTCGGCGTGGTTGACCGGATCGATGATCACGACCGTCGCGGACGTGGCGTTTTTCAGAAGCGCCGTCCAGCGGAAGTCCTGCAGGTTTTTTACGCCGGACGACGGCGAGACGACCGGCTCGCCGATGAACAGCGGCGCGTCTTCGGAAGCCGGCGCGGCCGCGGCCGTCGTGAACGTTCGCGTGCCGCTGCTGCTCTCGGTCACGCACTCACACGTCGCGCGAGCGACGACCTTCCATGAGTAGGACGTCGAAGCGGCGAGCTTCGGCGGCGCAAACGATGTCGTTGAGACGGCGCCGGCACGCAGCGGCGCTTCACCCGACTTCCACAGATAGACATCGTACGCGGCAATCTCGCCCGCCGCAGTCCACGTCAGCGTGGGGAGCGTCGAAACGGTTGCTCCGGCCGCCGGTGCGACGAGCGTGAACGCGCCAGGCTGCGCGCAACCCGCCGGGCAGCCTACATCCGGTCCGCCGAAGAACGAACCATCGGCCGGCAGCGATGCGGTGTCGCTGCCGTAACCGTCGGCGCGGAAGCGATACGAGTACAACGCGACGCTGTTCAGCGGCTGCTCGTAGCGATAGAGCTGTCGTCCCGCAACCGCGGCTCCCTCCGGCAACATCGGGAACGGCGTCGTCGTACCGCGGAGCGGATTGTGAATGTCGACCCAGACGGTGCGCGCGTTGTCGGCCGTGACCGACCAGACGAACGTCGTCTGTCCCGCAGCACCGGCCGGCCGATTGAGCGGAACCGCGGCCGGAAAGAGCTGAAGGTGACCAGCTGCCGGAGTTGCGCAGGAACTCGCGCTTTCGGCGCCGCAGATGCCCGGAAGGTTGCAGGCGATCACGGTGAAGCAGTAGTTCGTGCCGCTCGTCAGGTTCGGCCACGTATACGAAGTCGATGTGATGTCGCCGCTCTCCCCGACCGTCGTTTTGTTGCGAACGTGATAGCGCGTTGCACCAGCAGACGCAGACCACGTAATTGCCACCGACGTTCCGGACGCCGCCGAAGCTGCAACGTTCGCCGGCGGCGCCGGAGTCGACGCTGGCGTCGCACACGATTGCTGACTGTCCGAGCTGCAAACTCCCGGCACGTTGCACGCGATCACCGTGAAGCAGTAGTTGGTACCACTCGTCAGATTCGGCCACGTATACGAAGTCGATGTGGTGTCGCCGCTCTCCCCGGCCGTCGTTTTGTTGCGAACGTGGTAGCGCGTCGCGCCGGCGGACGCAGACCACGAGATTGCCACTGACGTCGGCGACGCCGCTGACGTTGCGACGTTCGCTGGCGGCGCCGGAGTCGACGCTGGCGTCGCGCACGACTGCAGACTGTCGGAACTGCACACGCCCGGCAGGTTGCACGCGATCACCGTAAAGCAGTAGTTGGTACCGCTCGTCAGGTTCGGCCATGTATACGGAGTCGATGTGATGTCGATGCTCTCCGCGCCCGTCGTCTTGTTGCGAACGTGATAGCGCGTCGCGCCCGCCGAAGCAGTCCACGAGATTGCCACCGACGTCGGCGACGCCGCAGAAGTTGCAACATTCGCCGGCGGCGCCGGAGTCGACGCTGGCGTCGCACACGATTGCTGACTGTCTGAGCTGCAAACTCCCGGCACGTTGCAGGCGATGACGGTGAAGCAGTAGTTCGTACCGCTCGTCAGGTTCGGCCATGTATACGGAGTCGATGTGATGTCGCCGCTCTCCCCGCCCGTCGTTTTGTTGCGCACGTGGTAGCGCGTCGCGCCGGCAGACGCAGACCACGTAACCGCCACCGATGTCGACGATGCCGCTGAAGTTGCGACGTTCGCCGGTGGTGCCGGAATTGCCGCTGGCGTCGCGCACGACTGCAGACTGTCCGAGCTGCAAACGCCCGGCACGTTGCACGCGATCACCGTGAAGCAGTAGTTGGTGCCGCTCGTCAGGCCCGGCCACGTGTAGGACGTCGAGGTCAGATCACCCGTCTCGCCGCCCGTCGTCTTGTTGCGAACGTGATAACGCGTTGCGCCGGCCGACGCAGACCACGTAATCGTCACCGATGTCGACGATGGCGCCGACGTCGCAACGTTCGTCGGCGGTGCCGGGATCACCGCCGGCGTCGCGCACGATTGCTGACTGTCCGAGCTGCAGACGCCCGGCACGTTGCACGCGATCACCGTGAAACAGTAGTTCGTACCGCTCGCCAGGTTCGGCCACGTATACGAAGTCGATGTGATGTCGCCGGTTTCCCCGCCTGTCGTGTTGTTTCGCACGTGATAGCGCGTCGCGCCAGCAGACGCAGTCCACGTAACCGCGACCGCTGTCGACGATGGCGCAGACGTCGCAACGTTCGTCGGCGGTGCCGGGGTAGCCGCCGGCGTCGCACACGACTGCAGATTGTCGGAGCTGCAAACGCCCGGCACGTTGCACGCGATGACCGTGAAGCAGTAGTTGGTGCCGCTTGTAAGACCGGGCCACGTGTAGGACGTCGACGTCAGATCACCCGTCTCGCCCCCCGTCGTCTTGTTGCGAACGTGATAACGCGTTGCGCCAGCAGAAGCAGACCACGTAATCGCCACCGATGTTCCGGATGCCGCCGAAGCTGCAACGTTCGCCGGCGGTGCCGGAGTAGCCGCCGGCGTCGCACACGATTGCTGACTGTCCGAGCTGCAGACGCCCGGCACGTTGCACGCGATCACCGTGAAGCAGTAGTTCGTACCTGCCGTCAGGCCCGGCCACGTGTACGACGTCGACGTGACGTCGCCGGTTTCCCCGCCCGTCGTGTTGTTGCGCACGTGGTAGCGCGTTGCACCAGCAGACGCAGACCACGTAATCGCCACCGAGGTTCCGGATGCCGCTGACGTCGCAACGTTCGCCGGCGGTGCCGGCGTAGCGGCTGGCGTCGCGCACGACTGCAGACTGTCCGCGCTGCAGACGCCCGGCACGTTGCACGCGATCACCGTGAAGCAGTAGTTCGTACCTGCCGTCAGGCCCGGCCACGTGTACGACGTCGACGTGATGTCGCCGGTTTCCCCGCCCGTCGTGTTGTTCCGCACGTGATAGCGCGTCGCGCCAGCAGACGCAGTCCACGTAATCGCCACCGATGTCGAAGATGGCGCCGACGTCGCAACGTTCGTCGGCGGTGCCGGAGTAGCCGCCGGCGTCGCACACGATTGCTGACTGTCCGAGCTGCAAACCCCGGGCACGTTGCACGCGATCACCGTGAAGCAGTAGTTCGTACCGCTCGTCAGGCCCGGCCACGTGTACGACGTCGACGTCAGATCACCCGTCTCGCCGCCCGTCGTCTTGTTGCGAACGTGATAACGCGTTGCGCCAGTAGACGCAGACCAGGTAACCGCGACCGATGTCGACGATGGCGCTGACGTCGCAACGTTCGCCGGCGGTGCCGGAATCGCGGCCGGCGTCGCGCACGATTGCTGACTGTCCGCGCTGCAAACGCCCGGCACGTTGCAGGCGATGACCGTGAAACAGTAGTTCGTACCGCTCGTCAGACCCGGCCACGTGTACGACGTCGACGTGAGATCACCCGTTTCCCCGCCCGTCGTCTTATTGCGAACGTGATAGCGCGTTGCGCCGGCAGACGCAGACCACGTAATCGCCACCGATGTCGCCGATGGCACCGACGCGGACACATTCGACGGAGGATTCGGGATCACCGCGGGTGAGGCACACGATTGCAGACTGTCCGAGCTGCAGACGCCCGGCACGTTGCACGCGATCACCGTGAAGCAGTAGTTGGTGCCGCTCGCCAGGCCCGGCCACGTGTAGGACGTCGACGTCACATCGCCGCTCTCGCCACCTGTCGTCTTGTTTCGAACTTTGTATCGAGTCGCATTCGCCGTCGTCGACCAGGACACGCGCACCGACGATGTGGAATCGCCCGCAGCACTCACTCCGCCCGGCGCGTTCGGCGTAACCGCCTCGGCCGTCACGGCCAGAAGCGCGGTGACCACGATGAACGACAATTGCAGCCGGACAGGCATCCGCGGGCTCCCGTGTTTTAGGGTGGAAACCCGTCATCGTAGCATCGCGTACGCGATCGTCACTCCCCTTCGAGAATCGCGGCGTGCGCGAAGTTGCCGATCACCGCGGGCCGGATGCGCCAGATGTCGCGCGCGTATTCGTTGATGGTTCGATCCGACGAGAACTTTCCCATCCTCGCGATGTTCAGCAGCGACTTTCGAATCCACGTATCGCGATTCGAATACTCGACGTCGACCCGCTCCTGCGTTTCGATGTACGGCATCAGGTCGGCGAGATGCACGTACTCGTCGCGCGAGCTGAGGAGATTCGCGATGAGCGGCTTGAAAAGATCTTTGTCGCCGCGCGAGAAATGGCCGGACGCGATCGAATCGATCACGCGTCTCATCGATCGGTGCGCGTTCAAATACTCGTCGGGGTGATGGCCGCCGGCCAGCAGCGACGTCACTTCATCGGCGCGCAGTCCGAAGATGAAAATGTTCTCTTCGCCGACTTCGTCGCGAATCTCGATCGTCGCGCCGTCGAGCGTGCCGATCGTCAGCGCGCCGTTGAGCGCCAGCTTCATGTTGCCGGTGCCTGACGCTTCTTTCCCCGCGGTCGAGATCTGTTCACTCAGCTCCGCGGCCGGAATGATCGCCTCCGCGAGCGACACTCGATAGTCGGGCAGGTAGACGACGCGAATCAGTTCGCGCGTTTTCGGATCGGCGTTCACGACTTCCGCGACCGAGTGGACGAGCTTGATCAGCTGCTTGGCCGCGAAGTAGCCCGGCGCCGACTTTCCGGCGAAGAAAAATGTGCGCGGCACGAGCGGCGTTTCGCCGTCTTCGACGATCGACCAGTAGCGATGAATGATGTGCAGCACGTTCAGCAGCTGGCGCTTGTATTCGTGGACGCGTTTCACCTGCACGTCGAACATCGAAGCCGGATCGACGACGATCTCGGTGAGGTCTTTCGTCAGCCGCGCCAGCGCGATCTTGTTGCGCCGCTTCACGTCGACGAGCGATTCGAGCAGCGACGCGTCATCGGCGAAGAGCTCGAGCTTGCGCAGCTCATCGAGATTGCGAATCCAGCCGTCGCCGATCGACTTCGTGATCAGCGAAGCGAGCGGACGATTCGCGTGCAGCAGCCAGCGCCGCGGAGTCACGCCGTTCGTCTTGTTCGTGAAGCGCTCCGGCCACATGCGATGAAAGTCGGGTGCGAGCGTCGTCTTCACCAGCTCCGAATGCAGTGCCGCGACGCCGTTCACTTTGTGGCTGCCGGTAATGGCGAGATTCGCCATCCGCACCTGGCCGCCGGCGATGATCGACACGTGATCGAGCATCGACGTCTCGCCGGGATAGCGGCGCTCGACTTCCGCGAGCAGCCGGCGATTGATCTCCTGAATGATCTGCAGATGTCGCGGCAGCACGCGCTCGAGCATCTCCACCGGCCACTTCTCCAGCGCTTCCGGCAGCAGCGTGTGATTCGTGTAACCGCACGTTTCAACCGTCATCGCCCACGCCGTTTCCCACGCCAGACGATGCTCGTCGATGAAGATGCGCATCAGCTCCGCGACGGTCAGCGCCGGATGCGTATCGTTCATCTGCAGCGCGACTTTCGACGAGAACTCGTCGAGCGAGTCGTGCACCGCGAGGTAACGTTTCACGATGTCGCGCACCGAGCAGGCGACGAGGAAGTACTCCTGCAGCAGTCGCAACTCGCGTCCCGACTGCACGGCGTCGGACGGATAGAGAATCTTCGAGATCGCTTCGGTGCTGATCTTGTGCTGCACCGCTTTGATGTAATCGCCGGCGTTGAAGATCTCGATGTCGAACTCGTCCGACGCGCGTGCCGAGTAGAGCCGCAGGACGTTCACGGTCTTGCCGCCGTAGCCGACGATCGGCATGTCGTGCGGTACTCCGGTCAGCACCTTGAAATCAACCCAGTGCGGGGTGTAGGAGCCGCGCGAATCGTTGCGATGGGCGATGAATCCGTAGACCGGAACCTCGACCGTTTCGTCGGGACGCTCGATCAGCCACGGCGAGCCGCCGCTCTGCAGCCAGTGGTCCGGCTTCTCGTGCTGATAGCCGTTCACGAACGACTGGCGAAAGAGTCCGAATTCGTAGTTGATCCCGTAGCCGAAGCCGGGATAGTCGAGGCTGGCCAGCGAATCGAGGAAGCAGGCGGCGAGACGTCCGAGGCCGCCGTTGCCCAGTGCTGCGTCAGGCTCGAGCGCTTCGAACTCTTCGAGGTCGACGCCGAGTTCCGAGATGATCGCGCGCGTGTCGTCGTACAAGCCGAGGTTGGTGAGATTGTTCCCGAGCGCGCGGCCCATCAGGAACTCCATCGACAGGTAGTAGAGTCGCTTCGCATCCTGCTCGCGATAACGACGCTCGCTTTCGCGCATCGCATCGAGCGCTGGACGGCGCACCGCAATCGACAGCGCCTGCAGCCGTTCGGTCGGCGACGCTTCCTTCCACAAGCGTCCTTTCTCCAGACGAAGGAACGATTCGATTCCTTCACGGAGATGGACGAAGCCGGCGTTGGAGGGGTTCGAAGGGGCGGGACGCATTAATTCATCCTAACGCACGCGTGGTAGGGAAATGTCCATCCCGGGCACTCCTCAGGTATGGGCAAACAGGGAACGATCGTCATCGATCCGGGTCATGGCGGAGCCGCGAAGACCGGCGGTTCGTCAGCGAACAACGCCACGAGTCCGAGCGGCGTGCTCGAGAAGAACGTCACGCTGCGGATGGCGTTTCTGACACGAGACGCGCTGCTCGCGGAAGCGAACGCCGGCGGTCATCAGTTGAAGGTCGTGCTGACGCGCGAAGACGACAGCAACCTCGGCCTTTCCGCACGCGCGAACGTCGCAAAGAAAGAGAAAGCAAAGCTCTTCCTCAGCATTCACTGCAACGCCAGCGACGAGCACAATGCGCGCGGCGTCGAGACGCTCATCCGCCCCGCGAACCTCGGCAACGTCAATCATGCCGAGGACAAAGCGTTCGCGCAGAAAATCCAGAACGCGGTCCTCGGTGCGATCAAAGCGCGCGACGCAAAAACGAAAGATCGCGGAGTGAAAGATCAGGAGCTCGGAGTCCTGCGAGACGAAGAGCTCGGCCCCGGCGTCGCAGCATGTCTCGTCGAGCTCGAATTCATCGATCGAACGGACGTCGACGAGTTGCTGAACATCGGGCCGGATTCGCCCGCGGTAAGGGAAGAGATCGCGCTTGCCATCGCGCAGGCGATGATTGCAGCGCTGTGATCGCTACTCGTCCCAGCCGAGCAGCTGATCCAACTCCTCGGGTGTGAACTGCTTCACGAGTGACGGATCGTCCGTTTGAATCAGATCGTGCGCGAGCGCTGCTTTCGATTCGACGAGTGCGTCGATCTTCTCTTCAAGCGTGTGCCGTGTGATGAGCTTGATGACCTGCACGCCTTTGTTCTGGCCGAGGCGGTGGACGCGGTCCGTGGCCTGATCTTCGCGCGCCTGATTCCACCAGCGATCGTAGTGAATGACGACTGACGCGCTGGTGAGATCGATGCCGACGCCGGCGGCGCGCAGGCTGGCGGTGAAGACGCGGCATTCGGGATCGTCGCGGAAGCGTTTCACTTCCGCGCCGCGCTCGCGCGTCGCGCCTTTGATCGACGCGAAGCCGATGTTGTTGCGGTCGAGATGCTGCTCGATCAGCTCCAGCATCGAAAGATACTGACTGAAGACGACGACCTTCAGTCCGCTCGTCATGCACTCGTCGAGCAGCTCCGTGAACAGCTCCCACTTGCCCGACGGCACATCGGCGCCGAGCGGACCGCGCAGCGACGCCGGGTGATTGCAGATCTGCTTCAGATAGTTGAGCGCGGCGAAGACATGGATGTACGGGATCTTCGCGCCGGCGCGGAGTTGCGCGCGCAGCGGTTCCGCGCGCGACTCGATCACGCTGCGATAGATGGCGCGCTGCTCCGGCGTCAGCTCGCAGTAACGCTTGTCGACGATCTTCGGCGGCAGCTCCGGCAACACCTGCGCCTTCGTCCGCCGCAACACGAACGGTCGCACGAGTCGCTGCAACAGCCGGCGATCGTTAACCGTCGCCGGCAGATAACCGGGAACGACGAAATCGACGAGCGTCTTCAGCTCGCGCTCGTGATTCTCGACCGGCGTGCCGGTCAGGCCGATGGCGATGCGTCGATCGATGGCGCGCAGCGCCTGATGCGTCGCCGTGTCGGGATTCTTGATCGTCTGAATCTCATCGACGATCAGCAGATCGAACGTTCGCGCGCGCAGCCGTTCGAGATCGCTGCGCAACACGCCGTACGACGTGACGATCAGCCGCGCATCGCGGCGCACGCCGCGGCCGGCGCCGTAGTGAATCGTGAACGGGATGTCGGGCAGATAACGCGCGAGCTTCTCGCGCCAGTGATCGATGACCGACGTCGGACAGACGATCAGGATCGAAGGTGTCGTACCGAGCGTCAGCGAGGGCGAATCATCTGTTGCGTGCCCCTCCCTCCCGGATCCCTCGCTACGCTCGGGATGACAGAGCGCCCGAATGAGCGCCATCGCCTGATGCGTTTTGCCGAGGCCCATGTCGTCGCAGAGCAGCCCGCCGAAACCGTTTTGCTGCAGCAGCCAGAGCCAGTGATAGCCGGTCTGCTGATAACCGTAGAGATCGATGCCGAGTGCGGCCGGCGTCGGCGCGGCGCTGGCGTCGTGCAGATCGTCGAAAACGCGGAAGACCGCTTCCGTCGCTTCGTCGCCGCGGAACACCGCTTTGCCGCGGACGAGACTGCGCACGCGGAGATACTCGAGCTTCGTCAGCAGCATCCGGCCGGCGCCGTAGAAGCGGGTCGCGTCGAGCCATGCGAACTGCGCATCGGCGACGTCGATCCAGACATTGCCACGCACCAGGACATGCTTCTTCTCTTTCCGTGCCGCGGCGATGTCGGCGGCCGGAATCAACTCGCCGCCGCAATGCAGCACCACATCGACGTCGAGCAGCTCGCTCGTCGCCGGCGCGAAGTCGTACGACACCTCATCCTTCTCTTCGAAGAAGCGCGCGTCGCGCAGCTGCTGTGGCACGAGCTCGCGCGGCATCAGCGACAGCGCGTGACGATGCTTCGAAACGAACGCGAAGACTTCGCTCTCCGGAATCAGCGTCTCGCGATCGAACGGCAATCCGGTCGTCGGTCGAACCTCGAACAGCGCCGCCTGTCCGCGCGCGCCAGAATCGCCGAACAGCAGCGGGACATCGCGAAGCGTGGCGAATGTTTCGTCGAGCAGCAACCAGCGGCCGAATCGCGCCAGCGATGCGCGTTCGTGAATGGTTCCGATCGAATCGATGACGACCGGCACGAGCTTCAGCGCGAACGCCGGCGTCAGCTCGAGCCGCAGCGATGGCGTGAGTGATTCCGGCGCGAGAGCGAATCCGCTTGTGCGCGCGATCGCGCCGTCGCCGGCGGAGATCACGTACTCGACGGCGCTCTTCGGAATGACGAGCTCGGAGTCACCGAGCGCGAGTTGCGCGCCGCCGTCGCGAATCGAAAGCATCGCGCCCTCGCCATCGCCGAAGCGGATGAACTGCTCCTTGCTCCAGCGATACCACGCCGACGATTCCCACTTCGTGCGCGTCGAACCGGCGCCCCGACGCAGCAACTCCAGCTCCTGATCGGTCATCACGTACTTGCGCAGCAGATCTTCGCGCTTGTCGTGCGGCGGCTCCGCGACCTGGCGTCCTTCCGTGAACGACTCGAAGCCGACCGAACGCCAGAAGCTCGCCTCGTAGCGCTCGTTCGTCAGCTGGCCGTCGGCGTTCGACGACGTCGCCAGCACCGCGGCGAGATGGCGACAGAGATCGCCGAAGCGCAGCTGCTCATTGCAGCTACACCACCAGCGCGTGATCTTCGCCGGATCGACGACGACGATCGGCGCGAACGTCCGCCGTTCGTTCTCGACGACGTACGCGGTGTACGCGGAGCGGAAGAAAAGCGGCGACCGGATCGCGAGCCGTTTCGCGACGGCGTCGAACTGCTGGATGGTCGAGGGGCTGAACGCGGGGACGAACCGGGACGGGATCACGCGTTGCTCAACACCTCATGTTTTTCCGCGACGGCGACGATCGCCTCGATGGCACGATCGAGATGTTCGCGCGTGTGCGCGGCGCTGATCTGGCAGCGCAGCCGCGCGGCGCCCTGCGGCACGACCGGGAAGCCGAATCCGGAAAGGTAGATGCCGCGATCGAGCAGCTCCGCCGACATCGCGATCGCTTTCGCGGTGTCGCCGATGATGATCGGGACGATCGGATGGATTCCTTCGCGCACCGTCACCCCTTTCGCGGTGAGCTGCGCGCGGAAGTACATCGTGTTGTCGCGGAGTCGCGTGACGAAGCTCGGATCGTTCTCGAGCAGATCGATTGCTGCGAGTGATCCCATCACGACCGCAGGCGGCAGCGTGTTCGAGAAAAGATACGGACGCGATTTCTGGCGCAGGTAATCGACGAGCGGTTTCGGGCCGGTCGTGAATCCGCCGTGTGAGCCGCCGAGCGCTTTGCCGAGCGTCGAGGTGTGCGCGTCGATCTTTCCGGCCACTCCCAGTTCCTCGGCGGTGCCGCGTCCGGTCTTGCCGAGGACACCGGTACCGTGCGAATCGTCGACGACCAGGAACGCGCCGTACTCCTTCGCAATGTCGATCATCTCCGGCAGCGGCGCGAGCGAGCCTTCCATCGAGAAGACGCCGTCGGTCATCACGACCGTGTTGCGTGATTCCTTCGTCACTTCCAGCGCGCGGCGGAAGTCGGCCATGTCGCGATTTTTGAAGCGCTCCTTGCGCGCCTTCGCGAGGCGAATGCCGTCGATGATCGAGGCGTGATTCAGCTCGTCGGAAACGATCGCGTCCTGTTCGAGCGCGACCGTTTGAAAGAGACCTTCGTTGGCATTCCAGCACGAGCCGTACAGGATCGTGTCGTCGGTGCCGAAGAACTGCGCGATCCGCTCTTCGAGCGTGCGATGGATCGTCTGTGTGCCGCAGATGAAGCGAACTGACGCGAGGCCGTAACCGTAGTCGCTCTCCGCTTTCTCCGCCGCTTCGACGATGGCCGGATGATTGGCGAGGCCGAGGTAATTGTTGGAAGTCAACATGATGACTTCCCCTTTTCCTTCGACCTCGACGACCGGCCCCTGCGCCGATTTCATCAACAGCTCGCGCTTCAGCGTGCCGGCGGCGCGCATCTCGTCCAATTCGGCGGAGAGCGTGGAAACTAGTGTCAAGTTCTGCTCCTGGTAGAAAGTAATGAGGTATGAGGCATGGGGTATGAGTGAGGCGTACCCGAAGGCACTCATACCTCATCACTCATTCCTCATGCCTCGTTAGCTAGTAATCGTATTTCAGGTCGCGCCGGAAGCAGCTCTGCGCGTCCATGTCGAAGACGACGCATGAGTCGATGGGGCGCGAATAGATGTGGAGCGAAACGGCCGGCTCGTTCCATTCGGCGAGGTTTTTGATGCGGTGAATGGTCTGCGTCTTGTCGACCGTGTTGATCGGGCCGCCTGGGATGGCGAGCTCGGTATCGATCAGCTCCATCTCGATCTGCGACGCGCCGGCGAGGCAGTCGAAGCCGACCACCTGCTCGTTCTCGGCAGCGTTACATCGCACCTTGTGGTAGTTCTCGACGACCAGCTTTCCTTCCAGCATCGTCATCCAGCCGAGTTGCCCGTTATGCGTGTGCAGCGGCGTGATGGCGCCGATCGGCCAGCAGATCACCATCGCTTCGATCATGTCGTTGCGGAAGACCTTGTTGCGCGTGTGGCGATCGGGCAGCCAGTGTTTGTAGCGCTGTAAATCCGATTCACGGATCTCGTTCGTAGTTAGGAAATCGTAGATCTTCTGTTTGGTGATCAAACCTTCGGAGAGCGTGCGGATCCCGTCCACGAACTCTTCAACCGCCACCGGTTTCGGCGAGTACGTGGCGGCGGGTGCGGCGGTCGTGTCCTGGGTATCCATTCGTGCCTCCGGTTGCATCGTCAATATAACGTCCACAAACGAAAAGGAGAAAGTCCATGAAGCGTTCGGTCCTCGCCTCCCTTGCATGCATCGCGCTTGCCCTTCCCGCCCTGGCCGCCGATCCTGTCGCGCCGGTGAAGCCGCAGCTCTACCTCATCCATGAAGAGATCGCCCGTCCGTCGATGCTCGTGCAGTACGAGTCGACGACGAACGAGCTGCTCGCGGCGATGACGGAGAAGAAAGCCGATCCGAAAGTCTTCGGCATGAACCTCTATGTCACAACCGACTTTCACTACGTCTTCGTCGTGCCGATCGCGAACTGGGCGTCGATCGACGGTTTCCAGCAGAGCTGGATGACGCTCGGGGAATCGGTCGGCAAAGAGAAGTGGGCAAGTCTGATGAAGCGCGGCAATCAGACGATGGAGTCGTACAGCGAGTTCGTCGTCGCGCGGCGTCCTGACCTTTCGTACGAGCCGGCCACGCCGCGATTCAAGCCGGAAGAAGCCCGATTCTCGCACTGGGAGTTCTACTACCTGGATCCCGCGCGCGCCGACGAGGCGGAACAGATCGCGAAAGACTACGCCTCACTCTTCAGGGCGAAGAACATCGGCGACGGCTTCTCCGTCTTCATGGCAGTGAGCGGCAGCGACCTGCCGCTGCTCGTCGTGTCGGTGCCGGCAAAGAGCGCCGCCGACTTTTACGTGGAAGACGAGAAGGTCAACGCTACGCTCGGAAAAGATGTCGTCCCGCTGCAGATGCGCGCGCTGGCCATCACGCGCCGGTATGAAACGCGCGACGCCGTCTTCCGCCCTGAGATGTCGTACCCCATTCCCGCGAAGTAAAGTCTCCGTGTGGGGGCGGGCGCTTCGCCCGTCCCCGGCGGCCGAAGCGGCCGCCGCCACACCGGAGGCGCGCTGTGCCAGGCTCCGCGCCGCTGCCGTTCGCCTCGAGATGTCGTACCCCGTCCCCGGACGCCGAAGCGGCCGCCGCCACACCGGAGGCGCGCTGTGCTAGGCTCCGCGCCGCGAAAATGTCTGACGTGAAAAAGAACCTGGCGATCATCGGCGCGCAGTGGGGAGACGAGGGGAAAGGCAAACTCGTCGATCTCCTCTGTGAAGACTTCGACGTCGTGGCGCGCTATCAGGGCGGCCACAACGCCGGCCACACCGTCAAGTTCGGCGACAAGCACTACACGCTGAAGCTGATCCCGTCCGGCATCTTCCACCGCGACAAGCTCTGCATCCTCGGCAACGGGATGGTCATCGATCCGCAGGCGCTGCTCGAAGAGATCGCCACGCTGCAAAGCGTCGGCGTCACCATCGAAGAGAACCTGAAGATCAGCGACTCCGCGCACGTCATCCTCCCGTATCACAAGGCGCTCGACCTCGCGCGCGAAGAGGCGGCCGGCGAAGGAAAGATCGGCACGACCGGACGCGGAATCGGTCCGGCGTACGAAACGAAAGTCAGCCGCTACGGCATCCGCGTCGCCGATCTCCTCGATCGCGACGTGCTGCGCGAGAAGATCGAGTTCGCCTGCGCCGAGAAAAATCCGGTGCTGGCCGGCGTCTATCACAAGGAAACGTTCGACCCCGCCAAACTCTACGACGCGTATCTCGGCTACGCCGAACAGCTCGCACCGCGCATCACCAGCGGCACGGTCCTGATCAACGAACAGATCCGCGCAGGCAAAGCGATCATGTTCGAAGGTGCGCAGGCGACGATGCTCGACATCGATCACGGCACCTATCCCTTCGTCACCTCTTCCAACTGCACGGTCGGCGGCATCTGCACCGGCCTCGGCGTCGCACCGAAACACATTCACCGCGTCTACGGCGTCGCCAAGGCGTACACGACGCGCGTCGGCGGCGGCGCGTTCCCGACCGAGCTCAATGACGCGCACGGCGAACATCTCCGCAAACGCGGCAACGAGTTCGGAACGGTGACCGGTCGCTCGCGCCGCACCGGCTGGCTCGACCTTCCCGTCCTTCGCACCGCTGCGATGCTCAACGGACTCGATGCGATCGCGCTGACGAAGCTCGACGTGCTCGACGAGTTCGACGAAATCCAGGTCTGCACCGGCTACAACGTCCGCGGCGAGCGCTGGAAGACGTTCCCGGCTTTCGCCGTCGCGCATCACGACTACAAGCCGGAGTACCGGACGTTCAAAGGCTGGCAGACGTCGATCGTCGGCATCACCGAATTCGACGCGCTGCCGCAGAACGCGAAGGACTACATCCGCTTCATCGAAGATGAGACCGGATGTCCGGCGTCGATCATCTCGACCGGCCCGCGCCGCGAAGAGACGATCATCCGCTGACGCGCGTCAGACGCCGAACTGCCGCAGGTGGTGATCCATGTGGCGGTAGACGAGGACGCCCCACGCGTTCTCCGACATCTTTCCGAACGCCGGATGCTCGCGCCAGTCATTGCGTCCTTTACGTTCGGCGAATACTCCGATCAGACGACGCAGCTCCGCTTTATGATCGTCGACCGGACCCGGCTTTCCGGCGAGCAGCTCCGGCGCGGTCGGCGTTCCTTTCGGAAACGGCAGCACGTAAAGAATGAGCTGCTTGAGCGGAAAGTAGCGGATCGGCAGCTTCTTCGATGCGACGTCAATCTCGCCGACTGCCATCTTCATGCTCTCCGCAAGATGCGAGAGCATCCGATCTGCCGTGAACTTCCCCCAGCGCGCCGTCGTCGCTTCATCCACCTCGGCGATGCGACGGAGGATGTCCATCCGCGCCGGTTCCTGCCATAGCGATTTCATGATGCGGAAAGCTTACTCGCCTTTGCAGCAGGGACGGCCTTTGCGATGGAAGACGCTGCGCAGCCATGAATTCGACAGCGTCAGCTCGACGCCCGGCGTTACGAAATAGCGGCTGCGAAATCGTCCGCTCTCGTCGACTTCATGCGCGCGCTCGAGCAGCAGCGCGACGTTCACCACTTCCAGGCCAAACGTCAGTTTCAGACCGACGTCGAGTCGCGTCGTGCGGCCGCCCGACCACTTGTAAATGCCCGGACCGAGCATGATCGTCCCGCCGACTCGCTTATACGGGGCAAGAGCAAGCTCGACGCGGCCTCCGATAGCTCTGTAGTCCGAACTTTCGACGAACGAGAGCGCGAACGCGGAGTAAAGCACTCCCCAAACCTCGGAGTAGGTCTCGTCGGTGGGAGTCATCTTTTCGTCGTAGGCCTCGACGGATCCGGGTGGATCCCAGCCTTTAACCAGCCTGCCGATGCTGATCGAGCGGCGGACGAGCGGCAGTCCCGCGATGGTGACCTGCACGCCGCGCGCGTCGAAAAGGCCATCCGAGGAGTAGTCCTCCTTCATGACGTCGTAGCTCACGGCCGGCGCGAAAGTATCCTCGCAACGCGGAACCTCCTTCTCGCATTTGGCGTCGCGAAGAAAGTCGAGAGTCACCGGCTCAGGAGTCACAGCGACTCGCTTCTCCAGCGTTACGCCACCTTTCGGAACAACCTTCTCATTCGACTGGCGCAGCACGTGATACGACCGCGGAGGTTCTGTCCACACCGCGCCCCGCAGCGAAAAACATTCATTCAGCTGCGTCGGTGAACCATCCTTCGACGCTTCCAGCACCTCGGCGATCGACTTCGCGCTCAGCAGCAGCACCAGGAACCGCTGCGCCGCGACCTCCTCCAGCCGGCCGTCGCCGCCGATGCGCACCTCGCGGTTCTCGTTCAGTGAGTTGAAGTCGTCGTCGAAGAACAGCAATCCTTTCGACGGAAAGCCGGGACATTCTGCGAGCGCGGCAGCAGCGAGCGAGCGCCACGGCTCGTCGAGCTGTCCGCCGTGCGCGAGATTCACGCTGAGCTTCAGGCCGACACGGCCGAAGTGATCGTGCAGGCTCCCGGCGACCGCATCGTGTGAGCTCTTTCGCGGCGTGATGAAGTGACCGGCCGAGAAAAAGTCCTGCAGGAAATGCAGCGCCACCGCCTCGGTGTAAAGCGCTTCCGTCCACATCAAAGGGTCAGCCGCGTACGCCATGGCATTGCGGTGGAACGCGCGATAGCTGCAGAGCGCCTGACGCTGGAAATGCAGCGTGTTGCGATGGACGGACATCGCTCTGCGCAGCGCCTGGTTGAATCGCTGCCGAGGGCCGACGGCGTCGAACGCGCTGATCGTCGTCAGCTTCGTCACGTCCTGAAACCAGTCGACGGCAACAGTCAGATCTCCGAACGTGTCGTGTTCCTTCATCGCGAGAAAGCGAGCCTGCGCGAGGAACTTCGGGTCGGCCGTCTTCTCCGCGTACCTCACCGCCGCAAGCAGTGCCGCATTCGAGACGCTCCGGTGCTCGTAGCCATCAAACGCTCGCGCCGGAACGGCGAGCAGAACCATGACCAGGAGCAGTCCGACAACCGTTCGCATGAGAGGAACCTCCCCTCGTGCTGACGGACGAGCAACTTTTTTTCACCCGCTTGTATTTTTTCGCCGCCGCCGGCGACTACTCCTCCGAACGCATCAAGCGAAAACAAAAAAAGGAAAAAGGAACAGCAAATGAAAAAGATGATGATGGGTGGTTTGGTTCTGGTGGCTCTGGTCGGCACGAATGCAGCGCAGGCAGCGACGAGCAGCGGCACGCTCACGGTGACCGGCACGGTTGAGAGCTCGATCTCTCTGACGGTTGAATCGGCTGGCGGCACGACCTCCGGGACCGGCACGGCAGCAGCGACGTCGGCTCTCGGCTCGATCTCGAAGTACGGCTCGGCCCCGACCGGCTTCACGCTCGCCAAAGGCGCTTCGGACTGGACGCTCTCCTCGACCGTCGGCGTGAACGTCGAAAAGGCCAACCTCACCAGCACCGACTACACGCTCACCGCGCAGCTCGGTTCGGCGCCGGCCACGGGGATCGTGTGGAAGCTCAACGGCAGCACGCTCAGCGACAGCGCCGCGACCACGCTGACCTCGACCGGCACCTACGCGTCTACCGGTTCCTACAGCTGGGACATCGTCGTCGCCGACTCGGCAGCGGCCGCGGCGATCGACAACGCGATCAACTTCACCGCAACCTCCAACTGAGCAGTACCGCGAACACGGACGAGAGGACGGGCCGAACGCCCGTCCTCTTCGTTCGAGGAGAAGAAGCCATGCGCAGCATCGTCGCGATCACGCTCCTCACCGCGCTCCTGTCGTCCGAAGCGAACGCCGCAACCCGCCGCCGTGCGGCTTCCGCTCCGGTCGATCCCGACGCGATCACGATCAGCTTCACTCCGACGGACGGTATCAGAACTATGACTTGGACAGCGCTGGACGTCGGAACGCTGGCTCGGCGTGAGCGCGCGCGTGGCGCGCGAGTGGTCCGGAACGTAGCCGTCGGGGTCGACCGTGTCAGTGGTGTCACCGGTGGAACGGCAACGCTGCGAGCCCACCTGCAGTTCAGCGATGGACGCGCCATCGTTCGCATCGACGGAATCACGCTCGGCGCCGCGCAGATCGTCATCGACCCGCACGCACCGATCGGAAGCGCGATCGTGCACCACATTGAAATCGAAGTTCCGGCCAGTGTGCCGGCCGGCGAAGTCGCCAGCGCGATTCGCTGGGAAGTATCAACGAACTAACTCCAGGAGATCCTCATGCGCCGTCACGCTTACCCCGTCGTCCTGATGTTCCTCGCCGCAGCGTCGCTGCACGCGGCGTCGGACGGAACGCTCTCCGTCACTCCGGCCGTCGTGACCCTCCGCGGCACGAAAGGACAGAGCACGAAGCAGCGCGTCATCCTCGTCAACAACACGTCGCGCGACTTCGCGTTCGATCTCGTCGCGCAGGACGTCGTCGTGCGGGACGGCAAGCGCACCTTCGTCCCGGCGGGTGAGATCGCCGGCAGCATCGCCGCGACGGCAGTGTTTTCGCAGAAGAGCGTCGTCGCTCATCCCGGCGAGACGATCGCCGTCGACGTCACCGTGACATTGCCTGCGGAAGCGCAGCACCGCGGCGTCGTTGCGATCTTCAAAGGAACGACGAAGATCATGAATGGCACGGTCCCGATGTACGCCTCGATCGGCACGCTGCTGACCTTCTCGACCGGCGATGACGTCAGCATCGATGCAGCGCCTCTCGAAGTCATACCGCAGACGGCGACGAAAAACCTGTCGATCCGGCAGGCGTGTTCCAACAACGGAACGGAACCGTTCGTTGCGCAGGGCGCCGCGGCAATCCTCGACACGACCGGAGCGCTCGTCGGCCGCATCGCGCTCCAGCCCCACCGCCTCTTCCCGACCGAAAAGACAACCATCGCCGGTGAATACGCCGGCGAGCTCCCTGCCGGCAAATACCGCGTCCTCCTGACCTTCGACCTCGGCACGCAGAGCGTGACCCGCAGCGCAGAGGTCGTCGTCCGGTGAACCGCACGCTCGCAATCGCAGCGATTCTTCTCGCGATTGCGAGCGTCGCGGCCGCGGCCGACTACACGCTGACGATCGCGGTCGGTGAATCGACCGCGATCGACCTGGCAGGCGCGACCGCCGCGTACGCGATCGATCCGGTGATCGCCGACGCATCGCTCGCCCGCGGCGGCATCGCAGTCATCGGCCGCTCGTCCGGCAGCACGCAGGTCGTCGTCGTCACGCCGGCGGGAACGCGAACGATCCTCGTCACCGTTCGTTCGCGTGCACAGTCGCCGAAACCGGGAAGCGACGCGGCCAGCCCGCAACAGGGAACGTACGAAGTCCGCTACGCCAGCGCCGGTCAACAGATCCAGACCGCGGTCGGCCTCATCCGCGACGAGAACAATCGCCGCGAGGAAGTGCAGGTTCAGACTTCGACGTCACTCGGCGAGCGCTTCGCCGGCGAGCCTGCTTCCGTGATCCGCAGCGCGACGTATCGCATCACCACGCCGCGCCGCGAGCTGACGTTCTTCGATTCCGCTCTGCATCACTCGCCGCTCACCATCGACGACACGATCGTGCGCGGCATTCACCTCCGTCAGGATGGCTGGCGTCTGCACGCCGGCTACACGATGAACGCGTCGTTCGGTTCGCTCCTCCTCGCGTCCGAGCGCGACCTCATCGTCGGCGGCGGATACGAGTTTCGTCTCAGCAGCCGCTCGCGGCTGATGCCGAGCGTCTTCATCTATCCCGACCAGCACGGCTCCGTCGCGTCGCTGCTGTACGACTATCGCCGCGACGAAATCCTCGAAGCGTCGGCGGAGCTCGCCTACGGCGGTGCACTCGGCGCGTCCGGACATCTCGTCTGGAACGGCGCGTCGAATCGCATTCGCGCCGACGTTCGTTACCAGCCGCGCGACTTCGTCATCGTCGGCCCTTCGAAACTGCACGGCTTCTACTCCGACGCATCGTGGTCAACCACGCTTGCGCGACGGCTCAGCATTGATACCGCCGCATCGCTGAACCGCTACGAACTGCCGCGCTTCCAGCAGCGGAGCGTCACCGCGAACGGCGAAGCGCGTTACGCGATCGCGAAGCCCTTCGCGGTCACCGCCGGCTTCAGCTACGGCTCGTTCAGCGGCAGCGGCCTTCAGCAGGACGTGCGCAGCATGACGATTCCTGTCGGCGTGCAGCTCGACTTCGGACGCTTCGGCGGCAGTCTCGTCTATCGCTACGCGACGAACACCGCATCGAACGAAGGCGGCCATGGAGTCCGCGCCACGATGCGCGCGAGCCTCGGCTCATTCTTCACAAGCGCGTACTACGATCATCAGACAGACGCGCCGACGCTCGAGCTGATCCTGCGCGACGATCCCGCGCTCTCGCTCGCACTGCAGCAACTCGGCATCAGCGCGACGACGCCGGAAGACATCGCGCGCGCGCTTCGTACCAACGCCGCTCTCATCAGCCTCGGCTTCATCGAGGGCGCAACCGTCAATCTCGTTCCGGCGCGCACGCAGGCCGGACTCGAAACCTCGTGGATCGGCACCGGCGCGATGCGGCCTCAGCTGCGCGCGCGACTCCTCTGGAATCGCACCGAAGGCGTTTCATCGAACGTGACGACCTCGCTCGGGACGCTCACCTGGTCGCAGCGGCTCCGCGGCTCCACCGACGTCTACGCAGGAATCACCGTCGCGCGAACGCAGGCATCGGGCGCCGACAACACCAGCGAACAACGCTTCTTCGAAGCGGGCATCCGTCAGCGGTTTGATTCACTGCCGAACTTTGGCGGCGGTGGCGGATCGATCTACGGCATCGTCTTCGTCGACGAAGAGATGACCGGCGAACCGACCGGCGTCGGTGCCGCCGACGTCGAAGTACTTCTCGACGGAACGCGCAGCGCACGCAGCGACGCCGCGGGTAAGTTCGCATTCACGAAAGTCCCGTCGGGCTCGCATCGCGTCGCCGCAAACGTGACCGGCGACGCGTACTTCACAACTGCATCAAACGTCGACGTGCGTCCCGGTCAGAAAGTCGCGTTCGGCATCGCCTCGACTCCGGCGCGCGCCGTCGGTTACGTGCGCGACGAGTCAGGAGCGCCGATGGCGAACGTGACCGTCACTCTGACGCGCGGCGATCGCAAGCTTCAGGCGACGACCCGCGGCGACGGTCGCTATTCGATCGCGGCGCCGCCCGGCGAATACGAGCTTTCCGTCGCCACCGAATCGCTGCCGGCCGGTGTCTCGTTCGATCGCGCGACCGTTCGTCGCGTCGCGCTGCAGCGCGCAACACCGGTCGAGACCGCTCTCGCCGTGCAAATCAATCGCAGCATTGGCGGCCGCATCGAAGGCGCGCGTGCAGGTGACCCGGTGACGATTCCGTCGCTCGGTCGCACCACGAAAGTCGACGAGGAAGGCCGCTACCTCTTCCGTTCCCTCCCCCCAGGCGTCGTCACCATCACCGCGCGCTCCGGCGGCCGCACGCTTTCGCGCGACGTCTCCCTCCCAAACGACCCGGCCGCCATCCGCGACGCCGACCTCGGCGTCGTCTCGCCAACCATCCCCGCTCCCGCGCCCGTCGTCGCAGCCGATGCGAACAACGGTGGAACGTACGTCGTGCAACTCGGCGCGTTCCGCAACCGTGAGTACGCAGAGGACCTGCGGCGACAGGCGCGGGCCGCGGGGGTCGACGTCGTGATCGCCTCGCGGGCTGCGCTGATGGTCGTGCAGACGCCGCCGTACGAATCGCACGCGGCCGCGACTGCAGAAAAGTCGCGAATCACGCGCGCCGGCTTCGATGCGGTCGTCGTGAAGCCGTAACGTCATTCTGAGCGAAGCGAAGACGGAGGCTACTTCCGCCCGGTGAAGAGCTTGTAGAACAGCGCCGTCCCGAGTCCCCACGCCGCATTGACGATCAGTCCGGTCGCGATCAGCTTCGGCGTCACGGCGATCGTCTCGTGCTTCAGCGGCGCGGAGACGAATTTCGCCACGAGCGTCGGGAAGATCGCGCCGAACACGATCGACGCCGGGATGAAGCTCCTGCGCAACCGGCCGAGCGCGAGAACGAGAATGATTCCCCAGACGCCGCCCCAGAACGACAGCGAGATCACCGACGGCACGCCGAGCGGCGGCACCGGCGTCATCGCGTACGGTGCGCGCGACGCGACTCCGGTGATGTTCAGCAGCCAGAGTGCGGGCTGGTGGAAACAGAGTGTGGCGAGAAAGCCGGCGACGAAAGCAGCAAGCGGGCGTTTCATGGCGATGATGTTAGCTTAGTCATCGAGCGCCAGTCGCGGCAGCGCTGCACGTCCTCCGAGCGCGAGGACGAATCCGGCTCCCGCGAGCGCGAACAAAATCGCGAGCGCGGTGAGCGATCGTCCAAAGTACCAGGCGCTCGCGTCGAACGTAAGAGGCATCCCGCGCAGGATCATTACAAAATACGCCGCGACCACGATGGCGAGAACGCCGAAGAGCGCGCGACCGTGGCGTCGTCGGCCGGCTGCATCACTTCATGATACGGCGCCTACAGAATCACGCGCCGGAAGTATTCGATCGTCTTCGACAGCCCTTCGTCGAGCGGCACTTTCGGCTCCCAGTCGAGCAGCGTGCGCGCTTTCGTGATGTCGGGTCGGCGGATCTTCGGATCGTCTTCCGGCAGCGGACGGAAATCGATCTCCGACTTCGAGCCGGTCAGCCGTTTGATCTCTTCGGCGAACTGCAGCACCGTCATCTCGTTCGGATTGCCGATGTTCGTCGGCATGTCTTCATCCGACATCAGCAATCGATAGATGCCTTCGATGAGATCGGTGACGTAGCAGAACGATCGCGTCTGCGAGCCGTCGCCGAAGACCGTCATCGGCTCGTTCTTGAGCGCCTGCGAAATGAACGCCGGCACGACGCGGCCATCATTGATGCGCATGCGCGGGCCGTAGGTGTTGAAGATGCGCACGATGCGCGTCTCGACGCCGTGAAAGCGGTGATACGCCATCGTCATCGCTTCCGCGAAGCGCTTCGCTTCGTCGTAAACGCCGCGCGGACCGACCGGGTTCACGTTGCCCCAGTACTCTTCTTTCTGCGGATGGACGAGCGGATCGCCGTAAACCTCGGAGGTCGACGCGATGAGATACCGCGCCTTCTTGTCTTTCGCGACGCCGAGCGTTTTGTGCGTGCCGAGCGAACCGACTTTCAGCGTCTGAATCGGCTTCTCGAGGTAATCGATCGGACTGGCGGGCGACGCGAAGTGCAGCACGTAATCGAGCGGGCCGTCGACGTGTACGTAGTTCGTCACGTCGTACTTCACGAACTGGAAACCGTCGCGGCCGAGGAGATGCTCGATGTTCACCGGGTTGCCGGTAATGAAGTTGTCCATGCAGATGACTTCATGACCGCGCTCGAGAAACAGCTCGCAAAGGTGTGAGCCGAGGAATCCCGCCCCGCCGGTGATCAGTGCTCGCGTCATCAAACTCCTCTTTTTCGTGCGTCGCCGGAACGGCCGACGGAAACGTAGGTGAATCCTTCGGCTTTCATTCGCTGCGGGTCGTAAACGTTGCGCAGATCGACGACGACCGGCTGGCGAAGCGCTTTGCGGATACGGCCGAAGTTCAGCGCGCGGAACTCGTTCCATTCCGTCGCGAGCACGAGCGCATCAGCGCCTTCCGCGGTCTTGTACGCATCTTCGCAGTAGGTGACGTTCTCGAAGATCGCCTTCGAGTTCTCCATCGCTTCCGGATCGTACGCACGGATCGTCGCGCCGAGCTCCTGCAGTCCGCGAATGAGCGGGATCGTCGGCGAGTCGCGCATGTCATCGGTCTCCGGCTTGAACGCCAGTCCGAGCATCGCGATCGTCTTTCCCTTCACGTCGCCGCCAACCGCGCCCGCAACCTTGCCGATCATCCGCTGCTTGATGTCGTCGTTGACGCGCAGCACCGCTTCGATGATCTGAAATTCATATTCGTAGCGGCGCGCGATGTCGGCGACCGCGGACGTGTCTTTCGGAAAACAGGAACCACCGAATCCGGGGCCGGCCTGCAGAAACTTCGAGCCGATGCGCGAGTCTAGACCGATGCCGCGCGCGACATCCTGCACGTCGCCACCGAGTCGTTCGCAAAGCACCGCGATCTCATTGATGAACGAGATCTTCGTGGCGAGGAAACCGTTCGCCGCGTACTTGATCAGCTCCGCCGACTCGACGTTCGTCACGACGAACGGAATCTCGAGCGAGTGCAGCGGCGCGTAGATCTCTTTCATCAGCTGCACCGCTTCGTCGTCGGACGCGCCGATGACGAGGCGATCGGGCCTCATGAAATCTTCGATCGCCGAACCTTCGCGCAGAAACTCGGGATTCGAGACGATCGACGCTTTGTGCTCGTGTCCGGCCTCGGCGATGATCTTCTCGATCAGACGTCCGGTTCCGATCGGCACCGTCGACTTCGTGATGACGAGCTTCGGACCGTCCATGTATTTCGCGATCGTCCGCGCGACGTCTTCAACGTAACGAAGGTCGGCCGAGCCGTCCGGCTTCGGCGGCGTGCCGACCGCGATGAAGATCGCGCGGCTGGAGCGAATCGCTTCCGGCAGGTCGATCGAGAAGTGAAGCCGTCCCTCGGCCGCATTGCGGCTGACGATCTTGTCCAGCCCCGGCTCGTAAATCGGAATCTCTCCGCGGTTCAGCGCTTCGATCTTATGGACGGCGATGTCGACGCAGACGACGTCATTGCCAAAGTCGGCGAGACCGGCGCCCGTCACGAGCCCGACGTAGCCCGTCCCAATGACTGCAATGTTCAACTGTTTCCTCCAATTGCGGCAGGCGCGGCGGATGGTAGCAGAAAGGGTGCCGCCAGCCCTGGCGCTGCAGTTAGTGAGTGTGGGGGCGGGCGCTCTCGCCCGCCCGGCGGCCGAAGCGGCCGCCGCCACATTGAGGCAGCTGACTAGCCGGGCGGCGCGGTAGTCGTCGTTGCCGTCGTGTCAGTCGCCGGTACCGGAACGACGACCACCGGCGCAACGATGACCGGCGGCGCCGCGTCAGTCGTCGTCGCCGGTGGCGGCGGAACGACAGGCGGCGCATCGGGCGGAATCGGCGTCACGTTCGGCGCCGACTGCAGCGTATTTACGCGCCTTTTGATTCCGCTCTGCTGACGATTGCGAACCAGCCAGCGGAGCATCTTCGACTCATTGATGCCGATCAGAATGTCGTTGATCGATTCGTAGACCGACGGATCGTTGATCAGTTTTCCGGCCGTTCCTTCGCCGGAGTTCAGTTTCTGCACGGCCTGATTGAGCTGCGCGACGAGCGACGTGAACTCGCCCATCGCCTGATCGCCGTACGCTTTGTCGTTGAGCAGTCGCGGAATGAGTCCCTCGCCGCTCTTCAGACCGGTGCTGAACGCGGAGAGGTTCTGCGACGTGGTGTTGAGATTGTCGACGAGCGCGTAGACCTTCTTCTTCCCTTCCGGATCGTTGAGCATCGCCGGGATCATGCCGTTGCCGCTCTCGAGTCCGTGCTGCACGCTGTTCGAGACGGTCTGCAGCGACGTGACCGTCGCCTGGAGCGACGCGGCGAGCTGCTCGCCGTATTTGTCGTCGTAAATCATCTTGCCGACGAGACCACGTCCGCCTTCGATGTGCGAGAGCGCGGCGTTGATCTTGTTCAGCGTCGTCATCAGCGTCTCGGTGAGACGCTGTTTCGTTTCGGGAGTGCTGGTCAGTTCGCCGAGCAGACCCTCGCCGCGATCGACCCGGCTGAGGATGTTCTTCAGCGAATAGGAAATCTGCACGAGGTTGTCGACGAGATCTTCGCCCGAAGAGATGAGCTGATCGACGTTCGTCTGCCGCTGCGCCGGGATGATCGAGCCCGGCTCGAGCGCGTCGAAGCGCGGGCTGCCGGGAGTGATGTCGATGTAGCTGTCGCCCGCGAGCAGGCCGAGCTTCTTCAGGCGCGCGCGCGAATCGGTGCGGATGCGCTCGCCGTACTTCCGGTCGATGAGCAGCGTGATGTCGACGTCCTTCTGCTTCGGATCGCGCGGCAGAGTGATGTCTTTGACGACGCCGATCGTGACGCCGGCGAGCTTCACCGGATTGCCCTCGGCGAGGCCGGAGACGGTGTCGAGCCGCACGCGGTATTCGTTCTTGCGCGCGAAGATCTTCTGCTCCGATCCGATGAAGAAAAGAAAGACCATCAGGACGGCAAGCGCGCCGGCGACGAGCAGTCCGACGCGAATCGTGTTTTGTCTGGCGGTACGTACCATCTTGTCGTTTACCAACTTTCCCGGATCAGGAGCGGGTCGGCTGCGCGGCCGTAACCGCGCTGGCCTTCAGAAAATCGCGGAGCACCGGGTGATCGCTGTCTCGCGCTTCATCCATCGTGCCCACCCATTCAAAAACACCTTTGTTGAGAAATGCGATGCGGTCGCCGACCGAGAACGCCGACTGAATGTCGTGCGTGACGACGACCGACGTGACGTTCAGCTTCGATTGCAGATCGATGATCAGCTCGTTGATCTTCTGCGACGTGATCGGATCGAGTCCGGTCGTCGGCTCATCGTAAAGGATGACCTGCGGATTGAGCACGATCGAGCGCGCAAGACCGACGCGCTTGCGCATGCCGCCGGAGAGATCGACCGGCATCAGATGGCCGGTGTTCGGCAGGCTTACGAGCTCGAGTTTCTCATTCACCGATTGCTCGATCTCTTCGTCAGTCATTTCCGTGTGCTCGCGCAGCGGAAACGCGATGTTCTCGAAGACGTTCATCGAGTCGAAGAGCGCGCCGCTCTGAAACAGCATCCCGAACTTTTTCCGCACGCGATAAAGCTCTTCTTCCGGCAGATCGGTGATGTCTTCGTCTTCCACGAGCACGCGGCCGGCGTCGGGCGCTTCGAGTCCGAGCATGTGGCGCAGTGTGACCGACTTGCCGCTGCCGGAACCGCCGAGGATTACGAGCACTTCGCCGCGAAACACTTTCAGGTTCGCGTCGCACAGAACGTTTTTGATGCCGTACGCCTTCTCGACGTTGCGGAACTCGACGAAGAGATCGCGCGACTGACTGCGGCGATCCGGAGTTTCGCGAGACTCCGCGCGGCGATCGATGGAGGTCGGCTCGGTCATCAGAAGAGGAAGAGAAACAGCTTCGTCAGAAAGAAGTCCATGATCAATACGGTGATCGATGCAGTAACGACTGTCGCCGTCGTGGCGCGGCCGACGCCGTCGGCGCCGCCGCTGGTGCGCAGGCCGTTGTAGCAGGCGATGAGTCCGATCCCGAATCCGAAGAAGAACGTTTTGCCGACGCCCGACGCAATGTCGTTGTAGCGAAGCGTCTCGATGACGCTGCGCGTGTAGAAGTTTGCGGAGAGATGCAGCGAGCCGACGGCGATGATCAGTCCGCCGAGGATGCCGACGAAACAGGCGAGGATCGTCATGAGCGGCAGCATCAGCGTGGTGGCGAGCACACGTGGCACGACCAGCTTGCGAACGGGATTCGTCGCCAGCGCGCGCAAGGCATCGATCTGCTCGGTGACTTTCATCGTGCCGATCTCGGCCGTGATGCCCGCACCTACCCGCCCGCCGACCATCAGCGACATCAGCACCGGCGCCAGCTCGCGCACGAGCGAGAGCGACACGACCTTGCCGATGAACAGCGCCCCGCCGAACTCGGCGAGCGAATACGCCGTCTGCAGCGCCAGCACCATCCCGATGAAGAGCGAAGTGATGATGACGATCGACATCGACCGGACGCCAATCTGATCGAACTGCGCCATCACGATGTCGCGCTCCATCCGCCCCCGAACCGTCTGCTGCACCGTCTGCACTGCAAGATCGGTCAGCCCGCCAATGTAGAAAAGCGCGTCCTGAACGTGCTCTTTCACGCGTTCGAGGAACGTGCGCTCGTCGGCAGGAACGCCGACGGCGATGGCGGGCTGGGTGGTGGGGAAGTTGGTCATGCGTTGTTCAACTTAACTATTACAAGTAGCGGAGAAGTTAAAGGAAACCGGCGCAAAGTATAATTCGCATCGCGACAACTATAGTTGAGTACATGAACGCCGCTTTCTTCACCGCGACATCTGCTGGTCGGCTCGTCCAAACGTCCGATGGCTCTTCCGCATTCGTGCCGAGTCCGCTTCCGCCTCAGATCACACTCACATGGGAGTTGATGCACGCACTTACAGCTGCGGAGCGCGCTCTCGGCAATCTCCGCGGAGTAGGAACGACGCTTCCAAACGCCAATCTTCTCATTCAGCAGTTCATCCGCCGTGAAGCTGTTCTTTCCAGCCGCATCGAAGGAACGGAGGCGTCGATTGGCGACCTCGTCGTCTTTGAAGCAGCAGGAAACGTTACTTCCGAAAACTCGGACGTCCGCGAAGTCGCAAACTATATCGCGGCCCTCGAATACGGTTTTACGCGTCTCAGCGATCTGCCGCTCAGTCTGCGATTCATCCGCGAAGTGCACGAGCGGCTGATGCACGGCGTGCGCGGCACGAACAGAGCACCGGGCGAGTTCCGACGGCTGCAGAACTGGATCGGGGCTCCCGGTTCGACGATGGCCGAAGCACGTTACGTTCCGCCACCCGTTGCGGAGATGAACGAAGCACTCGATGCGTTCGAGAAGTTCCTTCACGCGCCATCGGAGCTTCCGGCGCTGCTGCGTCTCGCGCTCATTCATTATCAGTTCGAAGCGATTCATCCGTTCCTCGACGGCAACGGACGTGTCGGCCGGCTGCTGCTGACGTTCCTGCTCCGCCTGGAAGGCTTGCTGGAAGAGCCGCTGCTCTATCTCAGCGCGTACTTCGAAAAGAACCGCAGCGAGTATTACGACCGGCTCCTCGACATCAGCCATCGAGGTGCTTGGGAGGAGTGGATCTTCTACTTCCTGCGCGCGGTCGAGGAACAATCGAATGATGCAGTCGCCCGCGCGAAACGGATCTTCGCACTGCGCGACAACTACCGCACGCGCGTCACGACCGCGCGAAGCTCTGCACTGCTGCACGCGATCATCGACCGTCTCTTCGATTCGCCCGGAGTGACGATCGCGAGAATTGCGAAGCAGCTCGACATCACCTATCCGTCGGCGAAGAACAACGTGGAAAAGCTCGTCGCGTTCGGCATTCTTTCGCCGTGGGGCGAAGCGGGTCGCAATCGTCTGTACGTCGCGAACGAGATCCTCGCGCTCGTCGACGGGTCGTGAATTAGTTCCCGAAAATCCGTCGCAGCAGCTTCTTCAGGCCGGTGTCGCGATCGCGTGGCTGCGCCGGCCGCGGCTGCTGCTGCGACGGCTCGCCGGGAATCGGCGTTCGCTGATCGGCGATGATGCCGGTCTCCGGATGTTCGTCGTCGCGCCAGAACGGGCTCGGCTCGCCGCTGCCGGCGTGGAGCGGACAGACCGACATCGGCTCGGTGCCGGCGACGAAAATCTCCGACTTCGTTTCAGGGCAGAACGGCGTCGCCAGCATGCCGGACGCGGGATCGATCTGGCGCTCGACCACATCATCCGGGCGCTTGAAGTCGACGTCGGGGACGAGGCCGGCGACGCGGTTCATGTGCGCCGTCCAGATCGGGACACAGGCGTCGCCGCCGGCGAGTCTCACGCTGTGGCCGTCGTCGAAACCAATCCACACGAGGGAGAGGATGCGCGGCGAGTAGCCAATGAACCAGGCGTCGCGATAGTTGCTCGTCGTGCCGGTCTTGCCGGAGAAGTCGCGGTCGAATCCGAGCTGGCGTGCCTTTGTCGCGGTGCCGTATGTGAAGACGTCTTTCAGCATGTCGTCGATGACGTAGCAGACGCTCGCCGGTGCGACGCGCTTCATTTTCACTTCGCGACTCTCGAGCAGTTTTCCTTCGCGCGTCGACACGGCGAGGATCGAGATCGGTTCCGCTTTCACCCCTTCGTTCGCGAAGACCGAATACGCATACGCGATCTCGAGCGGCGTCACTTCGAACGAACCGAGCGACACCGATGGATAGGGCTGCAGCCGGCTTTCAACGCCGATGCTCGACGCGGTCCTGATGACGTTCGGAACGCCGGCGGCCATCGCCGCGCGCACGGCCGGGATGTTGTACGAATGCGCGAGCGCTTCGCGGACGCTCACCCGTCCGTGAAAACGAAGGTCGTAGTTCTGCGGCTGCCAGACGGCGTTGCCGCTCTGCACGCTGATCGGCGAATCGTCGAGCACGGTCGCGGCGGTGAACGCCTGCTGTCCGCGCGCGGGATCCATCGCCGTCACGTAGACGAACGGCTTGAAGAGCGAGCCGGGCTGACGCCGCGCCTGAATGGCGCGATTGAACTGTGTCTTCGAATAATTGCGGCCGCCGACGAGCGCCTTCACGTAACCGGTGCCGGGCTGAATCGTCAGGATGACGCCTTCGAGCGGCGTCTGCGATTTGCGCAGATACGAATAGCGTTTGTTGAGCGAGTCGATGCCGCTGTCGAGCGCCGCTTCCGCCGATCGCTGCATGATCGTGTCGAGCGTCGTGAAGATCCGCAGCCCCTCGGTCTTCAGCTGCGTTTCCGGGTACGTCTCGCGGAGTTGCTTCAGCACGAGGTCGACGAAGAACGGCGCGCTGCGCGATGTCTTCGGAAAGCGGGTGATCGTCAGCGGCGATGCGACGGCCTGTTCGAATTCGGCTTCCGCGATCATTCCCTGCTCGCGCATCAGGCCGAGGACCGTGTCGCGGCGCCCCTTTGCACGGTCCGGATATTTGAGCGGTGAGTTGATGTTCGGCGAGCGGATGATGCCGGCAAGCGTCGCCGCTTCGGGAAGCGTCAGATAGGTGACGTGCTTGCCGAAGTAGACCTGCGAGGCCTGTTCGACACCGACGATCTGCACAGCGCCGTTCTGCCCGAGGTAGATTTCATTGACATACGCCTCGAGGATGTCCTCTTTCGAGTAGCGCGCTTCGAGGAGCAGCGACATCAGCGCTTCGTTGATCTTGCGACTCAGCTTCCGCTCGGGATTAAGGTAGAGATTCTTCACGAGCTGCTGTGTCAGCGTCGAGCCGCCGTGGTTCCAGACGCCGGTTTTGATGTCGGTCTTTAGCGCGCCGAGCGTGCCGCGAATGGAGATCCCTTCGTGAC
Source organism: Acidobacteriota bacterium (assembly GCA_034667465.1). Classification (GTDB taxonomy): domain Bacteria; phylum Acidobacteriota; class Thermoanaerobaculia; order Gp7-AA8; family Gp7-AA8; genus JAOBAU01. The sequence continues at coordinate 54,365 of JAXDJV010000025.1, forward strand.
TCCAGAACGACTTGTCTTCCGTCGAGATGATTGCGTTCGTGACGACCTTCGGCACCGCGCTGAGCGTGACCGGCAGCCGGTCTTCCATCTCGTTGTTGTAGATCGACGTGATCAGCTCCGGCTCGATGCGCACGCCGCGCATGGCGATGTTGTCGTCGAGACGGCGGACGGCGCGGACCAGGTTGCCGTCGAAGTCGACGACGATCGGCATCGCGCGGAACTCGACATCCGGATACTCGAAATTCTGCAGGTAGATTTCGAGGCTGCCGTTGACGAAGCGGTACTCGCCCGGATTGGCAACCTTCAGCCGGACTTCGTGATAGCCGACGTGATTCAGTTTCGGCTCGAGCAGCGCGCGCGGATACGACATGCCGGGAACGATCGGCGTGGCGTCGGAGTAAACGCGGCTCGGCAGATCCCACCGCCGCGCGGAGTCGAACTTGCGCGTGACGACGACGTAGGTGTAGCCGACGTAGCCGATGAACGCGACGAACAGCACCATCACGATGAACGCGATGCCTGCCGAGTGACGCCAGAGAAAATCTTTGAACCGGGAACGTTTCGCCATGTGTCCGACGCAGAGTAGCAACAACGGTGCAGCGCTGCGATTCCGGAGTTCGTCTCAGTGCCGCGTCGCGCGCCGCCGCGAGCAGGCTTCGGGCGGAGAGGCGAACGTGATCTCACGCTGATCGCGCATCCAGACTCCGCGGTCGTCGATTGCGATCGGCGGCGCGGAGAGCGGATCCATGAAGTAGAGACCGTAGCGACTACCCCATGCTGTGAAGCCGAACGTCACACTCGCTGCAGGCGGACATTCACCGAATAGATGCCACTGCCGATAGACCAGACCGGTACTCCCCGACGACGACTCTGCTATGACGAGCCCCGGTCCGGCGGCGAGGATCGAGATCGCACCCGCATAGATCGGAAGTGCCAGCGCCCCGAGGATGAGGTCTGTACGGGTTTGCAGAGCAACGGCACCGGCACCGCCGCAGGAAAAGTAGAGCACATCACCAACCATGGCGATCGCGGAGCCGCTGAACGTCGTCGTGATCAGACGAGCCGGCCCTCCCGACTTCGAGATGCGAAGCAGACGGCCACCGGAGCTGACGTAGACGTCGTCGCCGGCGAGCACGAACGGATGCTGATTGTTGTAAGGAATCGTCAGTCCCGACGCGACGGTCTCCACGACGAGACCCGACTTGTCGATGCGGCGCAGTGCTGCGTCCGCGGCGGGAGCGGTGACCAAACCGCTCGACGGCTCGACCCAGTAAATCCACGACGCATCGTGTGCGAGCTCCGTGACGCCGCGGAGTCCGGAGATCAGCGTCTGCGGAACGCCGCCTCCCTCGTGCACGCGGAGGATCGAGTGGACGGCGCCGGTGTCGACCAGCTCGAGCGTCGTCCGGGAGTAGAAACCGTCCGGAGGGATCGCAACTGACGTGAGCTTCTCGCGGACGGCCGTCCCGTAGAGGACTTCATCGCCATCGATGTCGACCGCCGCGATTCGATACGGCGACTCAGCGAGTGCGAATGGAGCGATGGAACGATCGTCTTTGACAACGCGCTCGAGCACACTTCCGGAAGGGGTGACGGTGTAGATAACGCGCTCGGTCTGCGCGATCGGACCGAAGGTGGAGTAAATGGCGAGAAGCACTGCGGCGGCGAACATACGTTCAGTACGTTCGCCGCCTGAAAAGTGCCTACATCGACGACATCGAGTTGAGGAACTGCGTGTTCGTCTGCGTCTTGTCGAGCTTCTCGACGAGGAGCTCCATCGACTCGACGGTCGACAGCGGTGAGAAGACTTTGCGCAGAACCCAGATGCGATTCAGCTCGGCCTTCTCGAGCAGCAGTTCTTCCTTGCGCGTGCCCGACTTGTTGATGTCGATGGCCGGGAAGACGCGCTTGTCGGACAGCTTGCGATCGAGGTGCACTTCGAGGTTGCCGGTGCCTTTGAACTCTTCGAAGATGACGTCGTCCATGCGTGAGCCGGTGTCGATCAGCGCCGTGGCGATGATCGTCAGCGAGCCGCCCTCTTCGACGTTACGTGCCGAACCGAAGAAGCGCTTCGGACGCTGCAGCGCGTTGGAATCGACGCCGCCCGACAGCACCTTGCCCGACGGCGGCACGACGGTGTTGTAGGCGCGCGCCAGACGGGTGATCGAGTCGAGCAGGATGACGACGTCGCGCTTATGCTCGACGAGCCGCTTCGCTTTCTCGATGACCATCTCTGCAACCTGCACGTGACGCGAGGCCGGCTCGTCGAACGTCGACGAGATCACTTCGCCCTTCACCGAGCGCTGCATGTCGGTGACCTCTTCCGGACGCTCGTCGATCAGCAACACGATCAGCGCGACCTCCGGATGATTCGTCGTGATCGAGTTCGCGATCGCCTGAAGGATCATCGTCTTGCCGGTACGCGGCGGCGCGACGATCAGTCCGCGCTGCCCTTTGCCGACCGGCGCGATCAGATCGAGCACGCGCGATGACATGCTGTTCGGCGTCTCGAGCTTGATCCGATTCTGCGGATAGAGCGGCGTCAGATTGTCGAAGAGGATCTTGTCGCGCGAGACGTCGGGGTGCTCGAAATTCACCGCCTCGACTTTGATCAGGGCGAAGTAGCGCTCCCCTTCTTTCGGCGGACGGACCTGACCGGAAACGGTGTCGCCGGTGCGGAGATCGAAGCGGCGGATCTGCGACGGCGAAACGTAAATGTCGTCGGGACCCGGGAGGTAGTTGTACTCGGGAGCGCGGAGGAAGCCGAATCCGTCCGGCAGGCATTCCAGCACGCCTTCCGAAAAGATCAGTCCCGATTTCTCGGTCTGCGCCTGGAGGATTCCGAAGATCAGATCCTGTTTGCGCATGCCGGTCGCGTTCTCGACGCCGAGCTCGCGCGCGGTGCGCGAGAGATCGGGAAGCTTCATCTCTTTCAGCATCCGGATGTCGAGCGTCTCGGCGGCCTGCAGCGCGTCGGCGCCGCGGCGCGAGAGCGTCGGCAGCGGCTTCGCCGCGACGGGCTCGGCTTCGGCTTCGGCGACGGGAGCCGATGCGGCCGGAGCGGCCGCATCCACACTGACGGCCGCATCCACACTCGCTTCCGGTTCTTCAACCGGAGCGGGGGCTTCTTCTTCCGCGACCGGCGCGGCGACTTTTTTCTTCGTCACGCGCTTCGGCTTTTCGGCCTTCTCGACCGGCGGTGGAGCCGGTTCCTCGACAGCGATGGCAGTTTCGTTTTCGTGCTGGTCCATTGGTTTCCTCGTTTCAGATGCGCGACACGATCGCGCGGCGTACGTCTTCGATTCCTTTGTTCGTCTCTGCGGAAGTGGCGATGAGCGTGGCGACGTCGACTTCGAGATCGCCCGCGATCGCCTTCCTCGCCTTGATCAGCTGGTTGTTGGAAAGTTTGTCGGTCTTCGTCAGCAGGATTCGCTCCTCGATGCCGGACGCGCGCATCCAGTCATGCATCTCGAGGTCTTCCGGTGTCGGTGACCGCCGCACATCCAGCAGGAGAAAGATCAGCCGCAGCGTGTCGCTGCTTTCGAGATAGCCGCGCACCAGGTCGCCCCAGGAGCGCTTCACGTCTTTCGGGACTTTCGCGTATCCGTATCCCGGAAAATCGACGACGTAAAACTTTTCGTTGATGAGATAGAAGTGGATCGCCTGAGTCTTGCCCGGCGTCTGACTGACCCGGGCTACAGCTTTTCGTTTGAGAACGGCGTTGATGAGGCTCGATTTACCGACGTTCGACCGGCCCGCCATGACGAACTCAGGTCTCCCGTCCTGCGGAAAGTCTCCGGGCCCGTACGCCGCCCGGTGAAACGTCACAGATCGAATTTCCAATTGATGATTTCTTGCTTCGGGTTAAACGCTCGAAGCGGGGGTGTAGCGAAGAAAACGTGAAGAACTCTTGCTGAGAGTGATGAAGGTAACGACGCAGATTGTCCCGATATTCTGCCGGATGTCAAACCGGCCGGCCACGGGCCGGTGCGTGGAGGGCATAGCCTGCGCGACGTAAGGTTGCCGATGGGAACTGCGGCGTCCCGGCCACTTTGATGGCGGGACGCCGCGTTCGGCTTCAGTGGGTGGTAATCGGAGGCTCGATCGTTTTGACAGGCTCGGGCAACTTCTCTTTCGCGGCGAACGGAACAATGGTGCCGTCGAGAGCGAGGTTTACGACCTCGTCCATCGACTCGACCAGATGAAACTCCATCCGCTCGCGAACGTCCTGCGGGATGTCTTCGAGATCGCGCTCGTTCTCGGCCGGCAGGATGATCGTGGTGATTCCTGCACGCGCCGCGGCGAGGATCTTGTCCTTCACGCCGCCGACCGGCAGCACTTTGCCGCGCAGCGTGATCTCGCCGGTCATGGCGATGTTGCGGTGAATCGGAATCTTCGTCACGGCTGACAGCAGCGCCGTCGCCATCGTGATACCGGCCGACGGTCCGTCCTTCGGAATCGCTCCTTCAGGAACGTGAATGTGAATGTCGAGCGACGCGTGGAAATCGGGATCGAGTCCGAACAGCTCGGCGCGCGATCTGACGTACGACAGCGCCGCGCGGGCCGACTCCTGCATCACGTCGCCGAGCTTGCCGGTGAGCGTCAGGTTGCCTTTGCCGCGTGAAAGCGCGACTTCGGTCGAGAGAATCTCCCCGCCGACTTCCGTCCATGCGAGACCGGTTGCGAGACCGATCTCCGCTTTGTCGTTCATCTGCTGCGAGCGGAATTTGGCCTTGCCGAGGAGCTCGCGGACTTTGAGACGATCGATGTGAGCTTCGAAGGAAGAGCCCTGCTTCACGACCTGACGCGCGACTTTGCGCAGCACGGCGCCGACTTCACGCTCCAGGCTGCGAACACCCGCTTCGCGCGTGTACGCATCGATCAGCTCTTCAACCGCGCTGTCTTCGACGGTGATCTTCGACTCTTCGAGTCCCTGCTCCTGCTTCTGCTTCGGCACGAGGAACTGACGGCCGATGGCGAGCTTCTCGAGATGCGTGTAACCGGAAAGCTGGATGATCTCCATCCGGTCTTTCAGCGGCGCCGGAATCGTGTGCGTCACGTTCGCGGTGGCGATGAACATCACCTTCGACAGGTCGTACTCGACGTCGAGGTAGTGATCGACGAATGCGTTGTTCTGTTCCGGATCGAGCACTTCGAGCAGCGCCGCGCTCGGATCGCCGCGGAAGTCCATCGACATCTTGTCGACTTCGTCGAGCAGGAAAACCGGGTTGACGGTGCCGGCCTTTTTCATCCGCTGGATGATCTGGCCGGGGAACGCGCCGATGTACGTACGGCGATGTCCGCGGATCTCCGCTTCATCGCGCACGCCGCCGAGCGAGAGGCGAACGAACTTCCGTCCGGTGGCGCGGGCGATCGATTTCGCGAGCGACGTCTTGCCGACGCCGGGAGGTCCGACGAAGCAGAGGATCGTGCCCTTCGGCTGCTTGACGAGCTGGCGCACCGCGAGGAACTCGAGGATGCGCTCTTTGATCTTCTCGAGACCGAAGTGATCTTCGTTCAGGATCTGCTCGGCGAGATCGATGTCCTTGATCTCTTTCGACTGCTTCTTCCAGGGAACGGAGACGAGCCATTCGATGTAGTTGCGTGAAACGGTTGCTTCCGCGGAAACGCCGGGCATCGCTTCCAGTCGCTTGAGCTCCTGGATCGCTTTCTCCTTCGTCTCCTTCGGCATCCCCGCTTCTTCGATTTTCTGGCGGAGCTCTTCAATCTCATCCGAGCGATCGTCTTTGCGGCCCAGCTCGTGGTGGATCGCTTTGATCTTCTCGTTGAGGTAGTACTCCTTCTGGGCGCGCTCCATCTGCTTTTTGACTTTGGAGTTGATGCGCTTGTCGATGTTGATCTTTTCGATCTCGATCTCGAGGAAGTCCTGGAGCTTTTGCAGGCGCTCGTACGGCGACGGCATTTCGAGGAGCTGCTGCTTCTCGCCAGTGGTGATCAGCAGATGCGAGGCGAGCGTGTCGGCGAACTTGTCGGGGTCGTCGAGCTTGAGCGTCGACATCACCCCTTCGAACGCCAGGTGGTGCGACATCTTCGCGTACTGCTCGAAGATCTCGACGAGCTTCTGCATGTACTGCGAGACTTCAGGCGTGAGCGGATAACGGGTGTCGATCTCGCGAACGGTGACGGAGACGTAGCCGTTCTCTTCCTTCGACGAGACGATCTCGGCGCGGGCGAGGCCTTCGACCATCACCTTGACGTTCTGGTTCGGAAGCTTGAGGTTCTGGACGACGGTGGCGATGACGCCGACGTGATAGATCTCGTCCATCGACGGATCGTCGACTTTCGGGTCTCGCTGCGTGGCGAGAAAGATCTTCTTGTCCGTCGTGGAAAGCGTCGCTTCGAGTGCGAGGATCGAAGCGCGGCGTCCGACGACGAAGGGCGCCATCATCGATGGGAACACCACCATGTCGCGCAATGGAACGAGCGGTAGTGAATTTGCTGTGGGGTCGTTCATAGTTTTCGTTGTACTGCGTTCGGGCGGGAGTTTGACTCCCCATACGTATAGGGCAGGCACTGCTGCCTGCCCTTGTGTAAGAAACGTTGCGTGTTTGCTTACCCTGCTTTGCGATAAAGAGTGATCGGCTGGCTGCGGTTGTCGACGACTTCCCGCGTGATCACGCACTCACTGATCGCGTCCTGCGACGGGATCGTGTACATGATCTCCAGCATCAGCTCTTCGATGATGATCTTCAGTCCGCGCGCGCCGACGTTGCGCTTCAGCGCTTCCTCGGCGATCGCTTCGAGCGCTTCGTCCGTGAACTTCAGCGTCACGTTCTCGAAGCCCATGATCGTCTGGTACTGACGCACCAGCGAATTCTTCGGCTCGCGAAGGATCTCGATCAGCGCGCCCTTGTCGAGCTCCGACAACGTCGCGACGACCGGCAGCCGGCCGACGAACTCCGGGATCAGACCGAACTTGATCAGATCTTCCGGATGAACCTGCGCGAGCAGCTCGCCGGTCTTCTTTTCCTTCTTCGAGGCGATCTTCGCGCCGAAGCCCATCGACGTCTGCGACAGCCGGCGCTCGATGACGTTGTCGAGTCCGACGAACGCTCCGCCGCAGATGAAGAGGATGTTCGTCGTATCGATCTGGATGAATTCTTGATGCGGATGCTTGCGCCCGCCCTGCGGCGGAACGTTGGCGACGGTTCCTTCGAGGATCTTCAGCAGCGCCTGCTGGACGCCTTCGCCGCTCACGTCGCGCGTGATCGACGGGTTGTCGCCCTTGCGGCAGATCTTGTCGACCTCGTCGATGTAAACGATGCCGCGCTGCGTCTTTTCCTTGTCGTTGCCGGCCGCCTGGTACAGTTTGAGGATGATGTTCTCGACGTCTTCGCCGACGTAACCCGCTTCGGTGAGCGTCGTCGCATCGACGATCGTGAACGGCACCGAAAGCATCCGGGCCAGCGTCTGCGCGAGCAGCGTCTTGCCGGTGCCGGTCGGTCCGATCAGAAGAATGTTCGACTTCTGCAGCTCGACGTCCTGGCGGTTGTTCCGCGTGTGATAGTCGATCCGCTTGTAGTGGTTGTAGACAGCGACCGCGAGCTTCTTCTTCGCGCGCTCCTGCCCGATCACGTAGAGGTCGAGGAACTCCTTGATCTCTTTCGGCTTCGGAAGCTGGCCGGAGCCTTCCATCGTGCCGGGCTCGTCTTTGCGATCCTCGGCGATGATGTCGAGGCAGATGTCGACGCACTCGTCGCAGATGTAGACCGTCGGTCCCGCGATCAGTTTTTTGACGTCGCGCTGTGATTTGTTGCAGAAGCTACAACGCAGGACGTCGCCGCTGTTCCCCTTCTTCGACATGTCTGGCTGAGTCCTTTTCCGGGTTCGAAATCAATTCTTGTACGTGTAGCGTCTTACGTCAACTAAAGCAGCCTGATGGCCATTCCTAGTCGCGTTTTGCGATGACCTGGTCGACCAGGCCGTAAGCGACCGCTTCGTTTGCCTGGAGGATGTAGTCGCGATCGGTATCGCGATCGACTTTCTCGAAGGGCTGGCCGGTGTGATCGGAGAGGATCTGACTCATCTTCGCCTTCATTCGCATGATGTCTTTTGCGTGAATGTCGATCTCGCTGGCCTGTCCGCCGAGCCCGTGCATGAGCGGCTGATGAATGAGAACGCGCGAGTTCGGAAGCGCGTAACGTTTGCCTTTGTGTCCCGCCGCGAGCAGCACGGCAGCCATCGATGCCGCCTGCCCGATGCAGATCGTGGTGATGTCGGGCTTCACGTACTGCATGGTGTCGTAGATCGCCAGGCCGGCGGTGATGGAGCCGCCCGGTGAGTTGATGTAGATGGAAATGTCCTTCTCGGGGTTCTCGGCCTCGAGGAAGAGCATCTGGGCGATGATCAGGTTGGAGACAGTGTCATCGATCGGCTGCCCGAGGAAGATGACGTTGTCTTTCAGCAGTCGGGAGTAGATGTCGTAGGCGCGCTCGCCCCGCGACGTCTGCTCGACCACCATCGGAATCAAAACCATGGGTCGGTTCTCCTTGCGGTCGCCAGTGTAGGGGGAAATCGGCGCGCCAGCCCTAGCCGGAAGTCGAGTGTCCGCCATAATGCGAGACATGCCGGAAGAGCGGTCTGATGCGGTAACGGTCGCGGCGATCGCGATCGTCGCCTACGCACTCGCGAACGTTCTGCACGAAGGAGTCGGTCACGGCGGCGCCTGCCTGCTGATCGGCGGACGTCCGATCGCGCTTTCCTCGGTGCACTTCGAGTGCGAAGAAGGATCGCGGTTCGTCTCCGCAGCAGGGACGATCGTCAACTTCATCGCCGCCGGCATCTCATATTTGTTGATGAAGCGCGCACCCGGACGCTACTTCCTCTGGCTGTTCACGACGATCAATCTGCTGATGGCGGCCGGCTACTTTCTCTTCTCCGGCATCGGCAACATCGGCGACTGGGCGGCGGTCTTTCGCGATACCGCGCCGCCGATCGTCTGGCGTCCGATCCTCGCCATCATCGGCGGCGCGCTCTACTACTTCTTCGCGCGGCGCGCGGCGATTTGGGCGCAGCCGTTCGCCGATGCAAAACGGCTGATGATGATCTCGTACTTCACCGGCGGCCTGCTCTACTGCATCTCCGGCGCATTCAACCCGCACGGCCCGCTGCTGATCGCGATCTCCGCAGCCGCGGCGTCGTTCGGCGGAACGTCAGGACTGATGTGGATGGACAGCTTCGTCCCAGCAGGCGGCGAGCGCGTAGTTCGGCGCAGCGTCGCGTGGATCGTGGCCGGCGTCATTACGGCCGCGGTGTTCATCGGCGTGCTGGGGCCATCGCTGTCATTCCGAGCGTAAAGTCAAAGTTGGGGGTCACAACAGGAAATTTTACTTTAGTTCACAGCTCCGACGAAGCGCTACACCCCCTTAACGACAAATTTCCAGATGTGACCCCCAACTTTGACTTTAGCTACTTCGCGTGGCTTTCGCGGAGGACGAGGTCCAGGGCTTTCTCCTGCGCGAGTGAGGCGCGGAGCGCTTCGTAGCCGCCGTCGTGCTTGAGGCGATGCTTCACTTCCGCGAAGTCGCGGTTGTTTTCCTGCGCGGCGCGGCGGATCTCGGCGTCGACTTCAACCTCGCCGACCGTCAGTCCTTCGCTCTTCGCGATCTGCTCGAGAATCAGCGAGCGCTTCACGCGCTTCACCGCTTCCGGACGGAAGTCGTTGCCGATCTTCGCCCAGTCGAGCTCCGCTTTTTCGAGGTCGACACCCTGCGACGAGAGGAAGCGCGCGTAGTTCTGCAGCGATTTGCCGAGCTCCTCTTCGACCAGCGAATCGGGGACTTCGAATTCGTGCGCGGCGATCAGGCGATCGCCAATCTGATTCTTCTTCATCCGCAGCGCTTCGAGCTCGCGGTGGCGGCGAATGTCGGCGCCGATCGCTTCACGCATCTGCTCGACCGTATCCCAGCCGCCCATGCTGCGCGCGAAGTCGTCGTTCACGTCCGGCTTCTCCTGCACGCGCACTTCTTTGATCGTCACATCGTGCTTCACGGTCTTGCCGCGGAACGCTTCGTTGTTCGCGTCTTCCGGATACGCCTTTTCGAACGAGCCGGTATCGCCGGCTTTCTTTCCGCGAAGGATGTCGTGCAGCTCCGGCATCGGCGTCTCTTCACCGAGCTTCACGTGTCCTGAATTCGTCTGCGGCTCGACGCCCTCGGCTGACGCGGTGATCTCGATCATCGCGTAGTCGCCTTCCTCCATCCCGCGATCGGTCTCGGGGCGGAACGAGCTCCCCTGCTCGCGCAGGCGCTCGACCATCTCGTCGACGTCGTTGTCGGAGACTTCGATCTCCGGATCGTCGACGTCGATGCCTTTGTAGTCGTGCAGCGTGAACTGCGGCTTCACGTCGAACGCGGCCTTGTACTTCAGCGGCGCGCCGTCGATGAACGCATCCATGTGCTCGAGCTGCGGATCGCCGACCGGCTCCACGCCTTTGTCGCTGATCGCTTCGCGGAAGCTGAGCGGGAGGAGTCGGTTCATCACCTCTTCCTGAATCTCTTTCGCGAACCGCGTGCGAACGATCGACAGCGGCACTTTGCCTTCGCGGAATCCGGGGATCTTCGCGTGGCGGCTGAATTCATTGGTGACGCGCTTCGCCTCGCCGGCGATACGGTCAGCAGGGATTTCGACTTCGACGGACTTGCGAACGGTGGAGAGGTCTTCGTAATTGAGCAGCATCTGTTTTTTCTCGATCGTGGATTTTCAGAGGAGATGGTGCGAAAGGCGGGACTCGAACCCGCACGGCTTTGGGCCACTGGATCCTAAGTCCAGCGCGTCTGCCAATTCCGCCACTTTCGCAATCCGGGCTGTGAAACAAAACGAGGACTGAAGAGTCCTCAGTCCTCATTGCTCAGCACGCGATGTTGGTGCCCCCACCAGGACTCGAACCTGGAACCAACAGATTAAGAGTCTGCTGCTCTACCAATTGAGCTATGGAGGCGTTCGGGACTTTGCTAACCGGCTGTTCCGCGTCTCTATTTCGGACGCGGGAGCGGCGCATTCTAAGTGGTGGCTCCCGGCGGGTCAAGGGCGGCACGGATGCCTTCTTCGAGCAGACCCTGAGCGCGGCGAAGGTAGTCCCATGAGGAGAAAAGCGTCATGACGAGCGCTGCGTGAAACAGGAGCGCACCGAGCCACGTCGCCTCCGGCCACCATGAGTTGACCGCGATTACGCAGCCGAGGGTGATCGCCTGAAGCAGCGTCGAGATCTTCCCGGCCCATGACGGGACGAAGCGCGTGACCTGGACGCGCGTGAACAACAGATAGACGAAGAGGGTGATCATCACGTCGCGGATGAGAATCACGAACGTCAGATAGAGCGGGATCTGATAGCCGACGTTGTCGCTGAACGTATAGAAGAGGAAGCCGCTGATCATCATCGTCTTGTCGGCGGCCGGATCGAGCACCGCGCCGAGGCGCGAGCGCTGGTTGAGGCGCCGGGCGATGAAACCGTCGAAGATGTCGGTGAGCGCCGCGGAGACGAAGAGGATGAACGCGAGCGTGAACATCCCGCGGAAGGATGCATAGATGAACACCGGCACCGCGATGAGGCGGATGAGCGTCAGTCCGTTCGGAATGGTGATGATGCGAGAGGTCAAGCGCGCGCATCCTATCAGGCGGCGACGCGCCGCTGCGTCGTTCGCAAGCTGCCAGCCTCGGGTGTACGCTTGAGTCCTCCAACAAAGGACAGAACATGAAACGACTGGTCGTTGCCGCCATTCTGATCGCGGTCGCGTTCGCCGGCTGGCGCTGGTATGAGCGCTCGTTCGCTCCCGAGCAGCAGTACCACAAGTTCGCGGAGGAGATGCTCAAGCGACATTACGACGTCGCCGCTTCGATGACCGACGGTCTCACCGCCGCCGACCTCGGCGCGCTCGGCTCGCAGGAAAAGACCTGGGGCGGACCGGCGATGTTCCAGACGCTTTTCCCGTCGAAGTTCAAAATCGATTCGCGGGAAGTCGCCGCCGACGGAACCATCTCGATGCACGCCGTGCAGACGGTGCTCTTCAATCCACCGGGCGTCGAGTCGGCGCTGCGTCCCGCGATGTACGCGACGATGCGTCAGGTGGTGACGCTGCGGAAGACGGCGGAAGGTTGGAAGATCGCGTCGTTCGAGAACAACGTGGAGAAGGTGGAGTCGATGTCGGGGCGCTAAGTCACATCTCGGCTCTGAACTGATCCAGCGCGCTCTCGCGCAGATACACGGTCTTCCCTTCCGACAACAGCAAATTCTGCTTCATCAGATCGTGTATCAGCCGCGACACCGTCTCGCGCGACGTGCCGATCATGTTCGCGATCGACTGATGCGTCGGCCGTGTCACCGCGATGTAGCCGTTGTCCAGCGACTTTCCCTGCTCGCGCGCGAGCTCGAGAAAAAATCGCGCGAGCCGGCCGTAGACGTCCATCGTCGCCAGCGATTCGATTCGATTCGACGCGCGGCGCAGACGGCGCGACAACTCCGCCAGCACCTTCTTCGTAATCGAAAAATTCTCCTGCAGGATCTGCAGAAAATCGCTGCGCCAGATCGTCACCAGTTCCAGCGGCTCAGTCGCGATCACAGTCGCCGAACGCTGTTCGTTATCGAGCAGCGACATCTCGCCGAAAAAGTCGCCCGGCCCGAGCATCGAAAGGATGATCTCCTTCCCTTCCGGCGAGATCATCGTCACCTTCACCTGTCCTTCTTTGATCAGGCAGAAGATGTCGCCGCTCTCATCCGCGTGGAAGACGACGTCGTCTTTCGAATAGCGGCGCGATTTCGCGACAGCCGCAATCGACGCGAGCTCACGATCGTCGAGCTCCGCGAAGAGGGTGAACTTCCGGAAGAATGACACTTGCATGGACGCCGCGATTCTAACCTGAAAGGCGATACACTCGGCTCACCGGTGGCGATCAAACGGATCATCCCCATTTCGTCAGGAAAGGGAGGCGTGGGGAAGACGACCTTCGCGATCAACTTCTCGCTCGCGCTCTCGAAGCACGGCAAAACGGTCCTCGTCGACCTCGACACCGGCACTTCGGCGATCCGCAACGCCATCGACGTTCCCGTCAGCAAAGACCTCTATCACTTCTTCCGCAAGGGCGCATCGCTCAACGAATGCGTGACGCCGCTCGACGACAAAATCGATCCGCAGGGGCAGTTCCGGAACTTCGGATTCGTCGCCGGACCGATGCATCTGATCGAAGAGATCACGAACTTCGGCGCGTCGCACAAGGCGCGGCTGATCGAAGCGATCAACACGCTCGATGCCGACTACGTCATCCTCGACATGCGGGCCGGTCTCGACTCGAACGTCATCGATTTCCTCCCGTTCTCGAACTCCGGCATCCTCATCTTCACGCCGCATCTGCCGAGCGCGACGCTCGCCGCCTCCGACATCGTCAAGGCGATCCTCTTCCGCAAACTGCGGCTGATCTTTACGAAGGACTCGCCGTTTTTCTCGACGATCGCCGATCGCATCGATTACTGGCGTCTGATCAACGACCTCATCGATCGCGTCGAAGACGTCTACGACTCATCGGTCCAGAACCTCGACGCGTTCGCGACCGATCTCGCCGAAAACCTCGGCGATCATCCAATCACCCGCACCGTCCGGCAGACGATCGACGAGTTCCGCGTCCACTACGTGCTCAACCTCTTCAACGGCGTCGAGGATTCGTTCAACACCGCGGTGCGGCCGTTCATCGAGAACCTGACGCAGAACGTTTCCGCTCACTGCGGCGTCACGAACCTCGGCTGGATCACCCGCTCCGACGCCATCCACCGCGCCAACTGCAACAAGCTCCCGGCGATTCTTCTCCCGCACAACGTGAAGAAAGAGAAGAAGGATCGCGCGTCGCAGGAGCTCGACGACATCCGCATCGCCATCGGCCTCGAGCCGATTCGCAAAGCGTCGCCGGTGAAAGCGCGCGGAACCACCGCGGTCGTCACCGACGACGTCGATCCGCTCACGCGCCAGCTCGACGTGCTCAAAACGATGTTCGAGCAGAAGAAGAACGACGATTACTTCGCGAACTTCGAGTACGCCTCGCAGCGCGCCCTCTTCACGATGAAAACGCGACGCCCGAGCGAATTCGGCGACATCCGCATCTACACGCCCGACGAAATGCTGAAGACGATCTTCGCGAAGTCGAACGTGCCGACCGCCGTCGACTGGGAAGAGCTGGAGTAGGAGCGCCGTGTCATCCCGAGCGCAGCGAGGGATCCGGGGGTGCGGGGCGCGATGATGTGGGCCAAATTTGCGCGCCCCGGCCCGCCCGGATCCCTCGCTACGCTCGGGATGACGAACCACTCGCGTTAAAGTTCGCGCGATGAAAGCGCCAGTCTTCCTCTCGCTCCTCCTCCTCTCCACCTCTCTCTTCGCCACCGACACTCCCGATCTCGCGATGCAGACGCGCATCCGTCAGGAAGGTTTTCGCAACTCGAAGGTGATGGAGCTCGCCTCCGGTCTGACCGATACGATCGGCGAGCGGCTCACCGGCTCGCCGAATATGAAGCGGGCGAATGACTGGACCGTCGCGAAGCTGACCGAGCTCGGTTTATCGAACGCGCACACGGAATCGTGGGGACCGTTCGGCCGCGGCTGGAGCTACGAGTCATGCAGCGTTCGCATGCTGTCGCCCGACGTCGTGCAGCTCTGGGCGCTGCCGCGCGCGTGGTCGCCGTCGACGAACGGCGTCCTTCGTGGCACGCCGGTGAAAGTGAAACTCGAAACGCTCGAAGATCTCGAAGCGCAGAAGGGAAAGCTCGCCGGAAAAATCGTCATGATCGGCGACGTTCCCGCCGCGAGCAGCGAGAAGCCGGCGCCAGCGCATTACGACGACCGGGAGCTCGCCGCGATCGAGCAGTACGAGGTTCCGTCTGCGCGTCCCGACTCGCAGGAGTTTCGCAAACGGATGCAGTTCCGCCGCGCACTGAACAAGTTCCTCGTCGATGAGAAGGTCGCCGCCGTGATCGTGGCGGGACGTGGCGACGAAGGAACGTTCAACGTGCAGCAGGCCGGCTCGCAGAAGGTCGACGAATCGATCGGCGTGCCGTCGATCGCGATGGCCGCGGAGCATTACGGCCGGATCGCGCGGCTGCTCGCGAACAAACAGGCGGTCGAGCTCGAGCTCGACGTGAAGACGCATCTCTCCGAGGAAAACGCGATGGCGGAGAACACCATCGCCGAGCTACCCGGCCGCGACAAAGATGCCGGCGTGGTGATGCTCGGCGCGCATCTCGATTCGTGGCACGGCGGCACCGGCGCGACCGACAACGCCGCCGGCTGCGTGGCGATGATGGAAGCGATGCGCATCCTGAAAGCGATCGGCGTCACGCCGCGCCGCACGATCCGCATCGCGCTCTGGTCCGGCGAAGAGCAGGGACTGCTCGGTTCACGCGCCTACGTTGCGCAGCATTTCGGCGCGCGGCCGGAGTCGACCGATCCGGCGGAAAAAGATCTGCCGGTGTCGATGCGCAAAAAGCTGCCGCTCGTGCTCAAACCGGAGCACGCGAAACTCTCCGCCTACTTCAACATGGACAATGGCGCCGGAAAAATTCGCGGAATCTACGCGCAGGAAAACGCAGCCGTCCGGCCGATTTTCGAGGCGTGGCTCACCCCTCTTCACGACCTCGGCGCCACGACCGTCACGATGCGCAACACCGGCAGCACCGATCACATCGCCTTCGACGACGCCGGCCTGCCGGGCTTTCAGTTCATCCAGGACGAGCTCGAATACGAGACGCGCACGCATCACACGAACTCCGACGTTTACGAGCGCCTGCATCGAGAAGAACTGATGCAGGCGTCGGTCGTCATCGCCACGTTCGCCTGGGAAGCTGCCAACCGCGCCGAGCCGATCCCGCGCAAGCCGTTGCCATAATCGTTGGGGTGCCATAGTTCCCAATTTGCTTTAAATTGGGAACTATGGACGCTAAATCGATCGCCACGGTGCTTCTCGCAGCCTTCGTCATCGACCGTCTGATCGCAGCGATCATGTTCGTCGCGTCGCTCGTGGCGCTGTCGCATGGCAACGATGAAAAGACGCGCGCGACGCGCACCGAACATCTCCGCAAACTCGTCTACTTTCTGATTTCCGGAGTGCTCAGCGCGGCGGTCGTGCTGTCGGGAGTGATCAGTGTCGACGCGATTCAATTCGGCACGGTACCGAAGGCGTGGAGCGGATTGATCCTCTGGCTGATTCTGGTCGGCGGCGCGAACCGAATCTCCGAGTTCATCGGGAAGAGCGAAGCGCCGGCGCCGCCGCCCGCGCCGAAGCAGACGGAGTTTCACGTCGTCGGCACGCTGTCACTCGATGAGAAGAGCCTTGCGAAACTTCCGGACGTACCCGGCCGATGACGAAGCTCGCCGTCGATCTCGTCCACACCGGCGATGACGATGAGCGCCGCGAGCGCCGCCGCAGACAGACGCGGAGCGCACTCAGCGCGGTGATCTTCATCGGCGCGATGCTCGCGCTGCTGTCGGCTGCGGAAACGCCGAACGGCGGCACCGGGACAACGACTGACACGATGCAGACGCAAACCGTCACAACGACGACAACCACGATTCCGACAACGACGACCATAACCACCACGACGACGATCGCTTCGACGACGCCACCCGTCACCGTCGATCCTGGAGCGATCGATTTCGGCGCGATGCCGGTCGGCACGAGCGCGACGCAGCCGGTCGCGTTCACGAATCCGGGCGCGAGCGAGTTCGTCACCGCCGGCGTCACCGGCAACCTGGCGCCGACCGATTTCACGATCTCGGCTGACAAGTGCGCGCGCATCGCGCCGAACAGCTTCTGTGTCGCGACGATCACCTTCACGCCGCACAGCGCCGGACCGCAGACGGCGACGTTCACGCTGCGCGCGGAATCGAGCGCGTCGCTGCCGGTGAATGTAAACGGCAGCGGCGTCGCGCTGGTCGGTGAGCTCGACTTTCCGGAGAAAGAAGTCCCGCTCGGCAGTCATCGAATCGGTGCGACGTCGCAACGGCCGGTGACGATCGTGAACAACGGCAACGGACCGCTCGCGATCAAAACGCTGACGTCCGGCGATCCGCAATTCACCGTCGCGGGTTGCGAGGGAACGACGCTTCCCGCCGGCGCGACGTGTCAGGCGACGGTCGAGTTCCGTCCGCAAACGCGCGGGAAAGTCTCGACGACGCTGACGGCTACAGACGACAGCGGGAAGAGCGCGACGACGATCGTGAGCGGAGTCGGCACGCTGCACATGTTGCGAGCGGTCACGCCTCAGTTCATTCTCAAACCCACGCAGGGACCAGTGGCGACCGTGGCCTTCGAGAACAGCGGCGATGACGTCGTCACGATCGCCGGCCCTGCAACGATCACGGAGGGCGCGTACTTCATCTTCCGGCAGAGCGATCGTTGCGCAGGAAAAAGTCTGCAGCCCGGCGAGAATTGCACGATCGACGTCGGCTCGACCGGCAACACCGGCTCGGCGACGCTCACCGTAACCGGCGACGGCGTCGAAGCGAGCGCCACGTTTCAAACGGGCGGCCGGGCCGTCAATCCGAAGAAGTTCCTCGTCCCGCGCGTGAAGATTCAGTGACGCCGTAAATCCTTCTCCCTCCGGGAGAAGGTGCCGCGAAGCGGCGGATGAGGGGGTTGACGGATTCGCAAGGCCCCTCACCCGGCCTTCGGCCACCCTCTCCCGGCGGGAGAGGGATTTAACGACGCCGCAGAAAGCGCGCGCTCATCGCCGTGCAGAAAATCCGCAGCGTGTCGCTGAGCGGCTTGTAGTGGCTCGTCGCAACACCGTCGACGAAGCCGAGCGAGATCGGAATCGTGATGATCCGGAAATGCCGCATGCCGGCGAGGACGAGCACTTCGCTCTCCATGTCGAAGCCGTCCGACCGCAGCGTGATCGCGCGCAGCAGCGACGCCGAATAGAAACGGTAGCCGCTCTGCGAATCGTCGACACGCGCGCCGGATCCTTTCGAGATCGCCCACGACGCGAAGCGATTGGCCATGCGCCGCCGCGGCAGCATCTCGCCGAACAGATGCGCGCGTCCACCGATGATGATGTCGGCGCCGGTCTCGCGCCGCGCCGCGATGAGCTTCGGAATCTCCGTCGGCAGATGCTGGCCGTCGGCATCGAGCGTGACCACGCCGTCGAATCCCTGCTCGAGCACGTACGCGAATCCGGTCTTCAGCGCGCCGCCTTTGCCGCGATTCACTTCGTGTTTCAGCACGACCGCGCCCGCGTTCGCGGCGACATCCGCGCTCTCGTCGTGCGAACCGTCATCGACGACGATCACCCGCTCGACATGCGGCAGCGCGCCGACGATGACCGGCGCGATCGTCCGCGCGGCGTTGAAGGCCGGGATGACGGCGATGATCCGCTCACCGCTCATCCGTCCTCCCGCGAGATGACGGCGCAGACGATTCCTCCGCCGGCGCTGAGCGAGCTGACGAGCACGTTGCGCAATTTCATCGGCCGCGATTCGCGCGTCACGTCGATCTTCATCTCCGCATCGCCTTCGTCGAATCCGAATGACGCGTGCAGCGACTGTTCGTCGAGCGCCAGCAGCGATGCGACGAGCTGCAGCGCGCCGCCGGCGGAGTACTCGCCGAAGTAACCTTTCGTCGCCACGACCGGCGGCAGGCGCGAACCGAACAGCGTCTGCAGCGCGCGATATTCGAGCTGATCGCATCGCCGCGTTCCGTTCGCCGATGCGTATACGGCATCGATGTCGTCGAGCGTCAGCTCCGCGTCTTCGATCGCCGCGCGCATCGTCGCCGCGACCTGCTCGTGACCGTCGCCCCAGTTCGAGATCGACGCCGTCGTATCGCGGCCGATGCCGAATCCCGCCAGCCAGCCGTAAACCTTCGCGCGGCCGCGCGCGAGCTCGGGCGATTCGGCGAGCAGCACCGCACTCCCCTCGCCGATCGACAGACCATTGCGCAACCGATCGAAAGGCCGCGCCGGTTCCGCGGCCGCGCCGTTCACGTGCGCCAGCGCGCCGATCCGATCGAGCACGCTGAAGATCATCTCGTTCACTTCTTCGACGCCGCCGTGCAGCGCCGCCGGAACCGTTCCCTTCACGATCTGCGACGCCGCGTACATCGCTGCCGCCATCGCCGACGACTCGCGCTGCGTGACGGTCACGTTGAAACCGCGAAAGCCGGTCTCGATGGCGATGTGACTTCCGGGCGCGTTCGCAACCGACTCCGCGAAGAGCTGCGGCGGCGCGAGCGCGGCCCCTTTCGCAACGTACTCGTGCATGTATTCGACCGACGTCTGCACCGGACCGAACGCCGTGCCGAGCACGACGCCGTTCTCGGGCGCGAGTGCGGCGCCGGAATCGAGCATCGCCATGTGCGCGGCGCTCACCGCGAACCGCGACAGCATGTTCATCCGGCGCATCTTCATCGGCGCGATGAACTGCTTCGGCACGAAGTCGCGAATCAGACCGGCGCTGTGCGCCGACAATCCCTCCGTGTCGAATCGCTCGACCGGCTGCACGCCGCTCACGCCGCCGCGCAGCAGACCGCGGAACGCTTCGATGCCGACTGCGCCGGGTGCCACGACCCCGATGCCTGTGATCGCAACGCGATTCATAAGGAAGGCGGCGTTTATAGCACGCGCGAGAACAGCAGGCTGACGTTGCTGCCGCCGAACCCGAATGTGTTCGACAGCACGTTCGTCATCGCCAGCGGACGCGGAGTGTTCGGAACGTAATCGAGCGTGCAGTCGTCGGCGGCGCGATCGAGTCGCAGCGTCGGCGGCGCCAGCTGATTCTGCAGCGCGAGCACGGTGATCACCGCTTCGATTCCGCCGGCCGCGCCGAGCGTGTGACCGAAGAACGATTTCGATGAGGAGACCGGAACGCCCGCGCCGATCGCGCTGATGATCGCTTTCGTTTCCGCCGAGTCGTTGAGCAGCGTGCCGGTGCCGTGCGCGTTGACGTAGTCGATCGACGCCGGCGCGACGTTGCCGTCGCCGAGCGCGCCGTTCATCGCCGCTTCGGCGCCGCGTCCATCTTCCGCGGGCGCGGTCGGATGATGCGCATCGCACGTCGCGCCGTAGCCGCGCAGTTCCGCGATGATCTTCGCGCCGCGCGCGACCGCGTCGTCCCATCGTTCGAGAACCAGATACGCGGCTCCTTCACCGAGCGTGATCCCTTTTCGTTCCGCGCTGAACGGCGAGCAGGGCGCAGGATCGACCGCCTGCAACACGTTGAAACCGCTGTAGGTGAGCCGGCAGAGCGCGTCGCTGCCGCCGGCGATGGCCGCGTCCGCGTGATGCGAGCGAAGGAGATCGGCCGCGACGCCGATCGCCGCGCCGGCAGATGCGCACGCGGTCGCATTCGACATCACGCCGCCGCCGAGTCCGAAGACGGACGCGACGGCTTCGCTCGGACCGGACGTCGGCTGCTGCAACACGCGCGACGCGCGCGCGCGGCGACGACCTTTGACGAGCCGGCGAAAGTAATACTCCTCACCTTCGAGCAGTCCGCCGGTCGAGGTGCCGGTCGAGACGATGGCGCGCTCGCGCGGCAGCGGCTTCGTTGCGCCGGCGTCCGCCTGTTTCACCGCTTCGTCGGCGGCGACGATTGCGAGCAGATCGCTGCGCGACAATCGCTTCGCTTCGCGCGCATCGATCGGCACGAGCTCCGCGAGATCGACGTTCACTTCGGCGGCGATGTCAGTCGGAAACGTCTCCCCTTCGAAACGCGACATGACGCCGATCCCGGCGCGCGATTCCTGAATCGAGCGCCAGACCTCGTCCTTGTTGCGGCCGATGGAACAGATGATGCCGGCGCCTGTGACGGCGATTCGAATCGTGGGGTCCGCTCTACGCATCCGGTTCGGCGAGATAAAACCTGCCGCTGACGCATTCTAGTCCATCGACGGAGCCGGTCCCGCTGAAGCGATAGATCGCGCCGAATGCGGCATCCAGCGCAACGCGAATGCGAACGACGTCACCGGCGATGATCGGCCGCGTCACCGTGCAGCGATCGATGCCGGTGAGATACGCATGCGTCGCTTTCCCTTCGAACGCGATTCCGCCCGCCACCTGCGCCATCGCCTCGACGACCATGATCTCGAGCGCGAGCGGATCGTTGGCGGTGCAAACGAACTCCCCCTCGATCGTTTTGTCGTCGATGCGCCGCGCATCCGACGCCGCCCGAAACGGGATCTGGTGAGGAAGATTGGAGAGCCAGCTCATCGCAAACCAGGGTGCTGAGTGCTGAGTGCAGAGTGCTGAGTCGGGGACGAAGCGGTTTGACTCAGCACTCTGCACTCAGCACTCAGCACTGATTCAGGCTTCGGTCGGTTCTGTGGCGAGCTTCGACTCCGCGAGCTTCGACTCGACGAGCTTCCCGAGCGAGGAGATCGAGCGAAAGTGCGCGCGCGCGGAGCTCTCGTTCTTCACCTTGATGCCGAATTCGGATTCCAGCATCACGACGATCTCGAGGGCGTCGATCGAATCGAGTCCGAGGCCGCCTTCGAAAAGCGGCTCGTCGTCGCCGATGTCGTCGGCGGTCATGTCTTCAAACTTCAGCCGCTCGATGAGCAGCTCTTTGAGTTTACGGTTGAGGTCGGTCATAGGAAAAGTTCGTGCATTTTCACACAGAAGCGGCGCCGGGCAGTCTTTCCCATTCGATCCGCGGCGCGATCATGCCGCGCCATTTCTGCAGCTTCACGAGAAAGAAGAAGAGCGCCAGCCCGCCGCGGTCGCGTCGCCGCGCGAAAACGTTGCCCGCCAGAATTCCGACAATCACCTTCACCAGACCGTGATTCGGCCGCGGCTGCATGAAGACTTCGAGAAACTCCGGCCGATAGAAACCATTGATGAAGCGAAGGTATTTGTCGAGCGCCTTCTGCAGCGTTCCCTGATAGCGCAGCAGCGGACGCATCGCGCCGCGACGAAGCCGGATCTCGAGGGCATTCGCCGCCATGTCGGCCGACTGCATGGCCATGAAGACTCCGGTCGAGAAAATCGGATCGAGAAATCCGGCGGCGTCGCCGATCAGCGCGAAATTCGGACCGACGAGCCTCTTCATCCGGAAGGAGAAATCTTTGCGAACGTACGTCTGCGAAACGCGCTCCGCCGCCTGCATCACTTTCGCGACGTGCGGTGCTCCTGCAATCGTTCGCGCCAGCAGTTCCTCGGCCGTCAATCCACAACGCTTCAAATGATCTCTGTCGACGACGAGCCCGACGCTCATCACGTCGGCAGTGATCGGAATCAGCCAGAACCACGCATCGCGCAGCACGACGATCACCGTGTTGCCGGCGTCGCGCCCTTCGGGGCGCTGCACGTTGCGGTAGTGCGAAAAGATGGCGATCTTCTTCAGCCCATCGATATCGGATTTGACGCCGACCCGCTGTCCGACGACCGAGCCATGCCCGCTGGCGTCGACGACGAAACGCGCTTCGAGCTGTTCGCCGTTCGCGCACGTCACAACCGCGCGATTCGGATCGTCGAGATCGATCGATGCAACGCCGGTCCCTTCGCGCACTTCGACGCCCTGACTCGCAGCGTTGCGAAGAAGAAGATGATCGAACTCCGCGCGCTCGACCTGGAACGAGCGGTGGTATCGCTCTTCGAGATTGCTGTCGAAATGAAAGCGGACGCGGATCTCTCCGTCGCCCGTCAGAAACTCCGCGCCGTACTTCGGATGAAACTCGCCCGCCGAAAGCTGATCGGCGACGCCCAGCCGCGCGAAGAGATCGTTGTTGTACGGAAGCAGCGACTCGCCGATCTGAAAGCGCGGAAAGCGATCGCGCTCCAGCAGCGTCACGGAAAACCCCTTGCGAGCCAGAAGCGTCGCCGCCGTCGATCCGCCCGGCCCACCGCCAATCACGATTACGTCTTTCATGGACGGCGGTTGGAACGCTCTCCCATGCGGCGTGCATTTCTGCTTCGCCACAAAGGTGCAGAGTGCTGAGTCGGGGAAGCCCATACGCGGATGGTTCTGCCTTGACTCAGCACTCTGCACTCAGCACTCAGCACCCTCTTCGGTGGCTTTCGCGGATGTTATCCTCGCCGAGTCCGATGCTTTCTCGTTTCCTCTCTCTCGCGGCGGAGGCGCCCGACGCGCCGGCGCTGATCGATGGCGCCAGCGGTTTCGTCGTCACGCGCGGAGCGCTGGCGGCGCGTGGCCGCGAGATTGCCGCGCAGCTTCGCGACGTCGCGGCGGGTGAGCTCGTCGCGGTTCAGCTGCCGAACTCGGCCGATTTCATCGCCAGCTTCCTTGCGGCGCTCGAACGAAAGCTCGTCTTCGTCCCGATCGATCGCGATGCTACGCCGACCGAGGTCGCGCGCATCCTCGGCCACTTCTCCGTCCGCGCGCTCGTTTACCGCGCGGAGCGCGGCGTCACGGTAACGCTGCGCAACGCAGGCACGCCTCCGATTCCGGTCGACGCGCGCCTCATCAAACTCTCATCCGGTTCCACCGGCACGCCGAAAGGGATCGTCACCAGCGAAGCGAATCTCATCGCCGACTGCACGAACATCTGCGCGACGATGGACATCCGCGCCGGCGACCGCAACTTCGGCGCGATCCCCTTCTCGCATTCGTACGGCTTCTCGAATCTCGTCACGCCGCTGCTGATGCAGGGAACCGCGATCGTCATCTCCAACGAATACCTGCCGCAGTCGATCGTCGATCTCTGCAACCGTTTCGAATGCACGATCGTCCCCGGCATTCCGATGATGTTCGATCATCTGACGTCGCTGCCGCCGGAAGATGGCGGCTTCCGTACCGTCCGCACGTTCCTCTCAGCCGGCGCGCCGCTTCCCTCATCGACGTCGCGCCGTTTTCGCGAGCGCTTCGGACTTCCCGTCCACACGTTCTACGGCTGCAGCGAATGCGGCGGCATCACGTACGACCGCGCCGGCGCCGCCGTCGAGCGCAACACCGTTGGCCATGCGATGGAGAACGTCACGCTCACGCGCACCGACGCGGCGCGCATGCAGGTCACGAGCGATTCCGTCGCCCTCGGCTACCTGCACGATGCGCAGACGTTCGTAGCCATCGAAGCGTCGACGTTCATGACTGACGATCTCGTCGAGATCGACGCGAACGGCGAAGTGTCGATGACCGGCCGCGCCGGCGATCTGATCAACGCCGCCGGCAAGAAAGTGAATCCGCGCGAGATCGAGCAGATCCTGCTGCAGATGGACGGCGTTCGCGAAGCGAAAGCGTGGGGCGAGCCGGCCGGCGCGCGTGGTGACGTCGTCGCCGTCGCGATCGTCGCCAGTCCCGACGTCACGCGCGAACAGGTGCGCGCGTTCTGCCGCGAACGGCTGTCGCCGCACAAGGTGCCGCGCATCGTGAAGCTGATCGAATCGATTCCGGTCGACGAACGCGGCAAGTTCAAACGTTCGGCGCTCGCGCTGTTATAGAGCGGCGCGCATCGCGCGCACACCCTCGGCCGTCTCTTCGAGTTTCTCGAATCCCGCTTCCTCGAACGCCGTCAGCATCGCTTCGGTGATCGACGTGCCGATCACGATGACGGTATCGAACGGCCGCCGCTGTCCGATGTCGAGCTGTCGAAGCAGCGACAGCCATTCATCGCTCGTCGGCTCTTCCGAAAATCGGAAGACGGTCACGCTGATCTGCGGCCAGTCGACCGCTTTGTGCGACGCCATCGACGCCGCGTAGCGATTCGGATCGCTCTCGACGATCCAGATCGGATTGCGGAACGCCAGCGGCTCGAGGCGATCGCCGAACTCGCGGTCGACGACGATGGTGACGGTGCGAGCCATCAGCGCTGAGGCTCGCCGGCGGCGACGGCCGGCTCGTCCTGTTCCACCATGCGCGGCTTGCGGCGCAGCAGTCGCCGGAACTGCAGCCGCACGTTGTCGATCTCGGCGAACAGCCAGAGCCGCAATCCGCGCGCGGCCATCCGAAACGGCGCGATGTCGAGATCGAAATACGCCGGAATGCGACGTCCGTGATTGCGCGCACGCGCCGTTCCCGCTGCCTGACGCGCGAGCGCGATCGATTTCAGGCGGCGGTTGTAGATCGACATCAGCGCGTAGCTGACGCCGGCCGGCTTCGGTCCGAGCACCGGCATCCAGAAGAACTTCTTCATGAAGCGATACGCCGGAATGACGATGAAGATGTAGTACTGCGCGGTGTCGAGCAGGAACGACGCCGCGAGCAGATCGGCTTCGCCCATGTAGTAGTACTTGTCGCGATAGACGGCGCGGAAGAAGCGGCGATAGGAGCGGAGAAACGTTTCGTTGTGCTCGGCGATTTTTTCCGCGAGCGGCTCGCCTTTCGCGTCTGCGGCGATGATCGACGTCGTCGCTTCGACGGAGAACGCGGCGTGATCGAGTCCCGGCGAATAGTACGGATCGAGAAACGCGGCGGCGTCGCCGAGGAGCGCCCAGCCATTGCCCATGTACTGCTTCGTCACGTATGGGAGATGCGCGTAAAAACGAAGGTCTTCGACGCGCGGCGTGGCGCCGTCGATGAGCTCGGCGAGCGACGGATTCGCGCGCAGAAATGCGAGGTAGTCATCGAGCCGATGACGGCTTTCATGGAGATCGACGAGACGCTTGTCGAAAACGATGCCGATCGAGGTCTCGCCGTTGCCGAGCGGGATGACCCAGATCCAGTAGCCGAGTCCCATGTAGTGATTTGTGCCGAGGCGGCGCGAGCCGACGTTGCGCGCGGCGAGTCCGTTCGGATCGCGCGCGGCGAGGTCGTCGATGTGACGGACGTTCTTCCAGCGGCACCATATCGCCGCGATCGGATGCTCGTCGTTGCGCTCGATGATGCCGAGGCGGCGGCCGAGGAAGTTGACGCGTCCGGTGGCGTCGAGGAGCCAGCGACACGAAAGCTCTCGAACCTCGCCGCCGATCTCGATGGTCAATTTGTTGTCGAAATCGCCGAGCTGCACGTCGCGCGCTTTCGCGGGACGAAGCAGTTCCGCTCCTTCTTTCACGGCAGTCGCGAGCAGATATTCATCGAGCGCATCGCGCCGCAGCTGAAACGAAGGAACCGCGCTGCGCAGCACGCCGCCCGCTTCCGTCGCATTCGTGTGGCCGGTAACGTGTTCGTTCGTGAACCAGTAACGCAGCCCCTCTTTCGGCAGCTGCTCCGCTTCGAGGTGATGCCACATCGCCAGCCGACGTGTGAGAAACATCGCCGACATCTCCGTCGTCGCCTCACCAACCTTCTCGTCGAACGCCTCAGCCTTCTCAACGATCAGCACCCGCAACCGCGGCTGCTCGCGCCGAAGAAGAATGGCCGCGGAAGCGCCGGAGAAAGCGCCGCCGAGGATGATTACGTCGAAGTGGTCCACGAGGGGGATGCTAACGCATCCGAGGCATGAGGCATGAGGTATGAGGTAAGGCCGACGCGCAGCGACTCATCACTCATGCCCCATGCCTCATGCCTCTCCCGTATCATGCCCGCCGCATGGAATCCACCCTCCACCACTTCCTGGCTGTATGGATGCACTTCGTTCTCGATTGGGGCTACGTCGGGATCTTCGTGATGATGGCGTTCGAAAGTACGGCGCTGCCGATTCCGGCGGAGATCGTCATCCCGCCGGCGGCGTACTGGGCGGCGCAGGGGAAGCTGAATCTCTGGGGCGTGATCGGCGCGGCGACGCTCGGCTCGTACGCCGGATCGGCCATCAGCTACTGGGTGGCGTGGAAGGTTGGACGTCCGCTGTTTGAAAAGTACGGGCGCTTCCTGCTGCTCTCACCCGCGAAGATCGCGCAGGCTGACGACTGGTTCGCGAGCTACGGCGCGGGTGGCGTGTTCGTCGCGCGACTGCTGCCGGCCATTCGCCACGTCATCTCCATCCCCGCCGGCCTCTTCCACATGAACTTCAAAAAGTTCTCGCTCATGACGATCCTCGGCGCCGGGATCTTCTGCACCGCGCTCGCTTTCTTCGGCCGCGAAGTGCTCGGCGGCAATCCCGCGCTGATGAACGATCCGTCTCTGATGATCGCGCAGCTGAAAGCAAAATCGATCTGGCTGGTCGGCTTCGGAGTCGTCGTCGGCGTGCTCTACGGAATCATGACGTGGATGCAGCGCCGCGCCGCGCGAGCGCGTCGCGCGGCGTAGCGTCACTTCTTTCGAAAGCGCACCGTCGCTTTGTTCTCTCCCGTGACGACGTTCACGACGATCGGCGCGCTGATCGCCGACGCCGAGGCGACGAGCGCGCTGGCCTCCGCTTCCGAACGAAACGGCCAGAACTCGTAGACGCCGGCCGGGATGTTGGCGAGCTTCGCGATGCCGTGCTCGTCGGTCGCGAACGCGATTCCCTGCTGCCGCTGCAACTCCGCCGCGACTTCCGGCGGCAGCAGCTCGCCGTTGTAACGCATCAGCAGCGAGACATCGGGAATCGCGCCGCCGTCGGTGGTCAGCGTCGCGAGCTCGAGCGATGAGCTCGCGGCCGGCACGATGATGCGCGTGGTCGTCGCGGCGTCGTCGATCGCACTCGTCAATGGTCGAATGACGAGCGAACCTTCGCGCGGAAAAACATACAGCGTCGACTGCTCGTCGACAGGCGTCGCGATCTCCGCGCGTCCCTGCATGTCGGTGGACGTCGTTGCGCGCAGATGTCCGTCCGATGCGACGACGAGCAGCGCGTTCGTCGCCGGCGTGCCGTGCGGATCGCGCACGTCGAACGTCCGCGCCAGACCTTCGCGCACGACGACGTCGATGACCTTCTCGCGATCGCTTTCGACGAGCGCGAACGTGACGCGATCGGGACGGAGATAGCTGCCGGCGATGACGGTGAGCGCATGCGAGCCGGCCGGCACGCCGAAGAATTCGAATTCGCCGTTTTCGCCGGAGGTCGCTTTGATCGTCCGCGACAACTCTTCGACCGACGAGCGAAGCGAGACCAGTGCGCCGCTGACCGGCACGCCGGCGCCGTCGATGACGCGTCCGGCGATGCGGCGATCGGGAACGTCGATGGCGAGCTCCGCGATCGGTGAGCCGGCCAGACGAACGCGCGTGACGTGCGGCGGCGCGCCGGGCCGCGGACGGACCGCGGCGGTGAAGAGTCCCTGTTCCCAGATCGCGGAATTCACTTCGCCATCCGCGCCCGCGGTGAACGTCGTCGTCCAGTGGTTGCCGACGCTCTCGAGCGTGACGTCGGCATTCGCGAGCGGCACGCCGCCGAGCGTGATGCGCGCGTGCGCGACGGCGCTGGTGAGATCGATCGGAATCGTCCGAACGTCACCGGCCGCGACGTTCGTTCGCGCGCTGATCCGCTGCAGCGGCTGCGCACCTTTGACGAGCACCGTGTAACTGCCGGCGTCGAGCTCGCCGATCGCGATCGACGACTCCGCCGCGGGAATCCGTTTGGTGACGATCCACTTCAGCGGCGCGTCGTCGTCACGAATGGCGATGGCGACGTCGAGCGGTCCGCGTTCGTCCTGGCGCCGCACGTTGATCCGCAAGGATGCCGCGCGCTCGAGCGCGATCGGCGCAAGCGTCACGTCGTGCTGCGCGGCTGGAACAGCGACGTGTTTCGTGCCGCGCCCTTTCGCGGAAACGATCAGCTCGTCCGGCCATGCGCGTGTCACTTCGATGTGAAAGCGTCCCTGCTCATCCGGACGCGCCGCGCAATCGATCCCGCACGAAATCTGCGCGCCGCCGGCATCCTTCACGAAGCCGGAAATCACCGGCGCCGGCGGCAACACCAGCGTGCCGAGATTCGCGGTGTCCCTGACGCGAACGTTGCGCACGGCCGGCCGATGATGCGCCGCGCGCACGATGATGCGGTAGCCGCCGCGCGGCACGACGAGCGCTCGCAACGTTTCGAATTGCGACGCGCTGACCGGCACGTTCAGGCGCGCACCGCCGTCGAGCGATTCGAGCTCGATGCTGCCGTCGCCGCGCGTGTTTCCGTCGAGCTCGACGCGCAGCGCGATGCGCGCGGTGCCGTTCGCCAAGGTGATGGTGTCGGCGTCGCGAGCGGCTTCAGCTGCGAACGCGCCGCACGCAACAAGTAAAACGCAGATGATTCGTCCCATGTCCCGCTCCCTTTTCAACGCGCCGGTGGCGGGCAGCGTCAGCGGGTCGTGGTCGTGTGCGGACGATGGGTGAGCGAAGCGACGCGCGGAGTCTCCGCGGTCTTTGTGACGCCGGCCGGCGTCGTCACTTCGACGGACGCGACGGCGTACTGATCGAGCAGCGTAGCGCGGCTGGCGACGGCCGCACAGGTGCCGATGTCGGTGCAGAAGTCGATCGACTGCTGACAGCGAGTGCTGAAATTAGGATCGCGTTCGCAGATGGAATTCGCGTTACAGAAACGGCAGAACGCGAACGAAGGAGTCGCCATTGCGAGCAGCAACAGCGTAAGAGCAAACAGGCGTACGAAACGAGTCATCGATACCTTCCTTTGCTGTACGTGCGTCCGGCCACCGGCGCGCGTGACGCCGATGCGAGTCACATGCCGCAAGACGTACGGCCCTCAGAAAGTAACGACTTATCTAATCTTTGCGGGAGAGCAGCGCTTCACCCAATTCACGAGACCGCCGCGTGGCGGCTTCGACCGCGTTCATCAGCGTCGTCCGCACACCGCCGTTCTCGAGCGTGTGCAGTCCGGTGATCGCGGTTCCGCCCGGCGACGTGACCATGTCCTTCAGCTTGCCGGGATGCTCGTTCGTTTCGAGCAGCAGCTTCGCCGAACCGAGCAGCGTCTGCGCGGCGAGCAGCTGTGACGTCCGGCGCGACAGTCCGACTTTCACGCCGGCGTCGCTGAGCGCTTCGAGGATGAGAAAGACGTACGCCGGTCCCGAGCCGGAGAGGCCGGTGACCGCGTCGAGCTGCGACTCCTCGAGGATCACCGTGATGCCGACCGAATCGAAGATCCGCTTCGCATCGTCGAGATCGGCATCGCTGGCGTGCTCGCCTTTCGCGAGCGCGGTCGCCGCGGCATCGACGAGCGCGGGCGTATTCGGCATCGCCCGCACCACGCGCGTTCCGGGAGCGAGTCGCTCCTGGATGGCGCGTACCGGAATGCCGGCGGCGATCGAGATCACGAGCGCGTCCGGACGGATCGTCTTCGCGACGTCGTCGAGCACGCGGCTCATGATCTGAGGCTTCACCGAAAGCACGACGATGTCGCAGGCGGCAGCGCGATGGTTGTCGGTCGTGGCATCGATGGAGTACTTCTCTCGAAGCTCGCGCATCCGCTCTTCGCGCGGTCCTGATGCGAACACTCGCTCCGCCGGAAACTCGTTCCCGCGCAGCAATCCCCGCAACATCGCCTCGGCCATCGAGCCGGCGCCGACAAATCCTATCGTTCGTTCCATATCGGGAATCCTCGCACGGCCGGCCGGCGGACTGATGGCCGGCCGTGTGAGGACTCGGTCTTTTCTTACCGGCCCATCGTGTCGAGAGCCATCGTGTCGGTCGAGACGGACATCGTGTCGGTCTTCGACATCGTGTCGAGAGCCATCGTGTCGAGCGCCATCGTATCCGTCGAGACCATCATCGTGTCGGTCTTCGACATCGTATCGAGCGCCATCGTGTCGGTGTGCATGGTGTCGAGAGCCATCGTATCGGTGTGCATCGTATCGAGGGCCATGGTGTCGAGAGCCATGGTGTCGGTGGAGACGCTCATCGTGTCGGTGCGGCTCATCGTGTCGGTGCGGCCCATCGTGTCGAGCGACATCGTGTCGGTTGCGATCGCGCGCATCGTGTCGAGCGCTGCGGCCATGGTGTCGAGAGAGATGTTGTTGGCGGGAACGTAAGCGGCGAAAACGAAGGTCGGGATGGCGAGCGTGAAGACGACGAGCGTGGCGATTGCTGACTTGAGTTTCATTTGTACTTCTCCTTACGTAATGCGTTTAAGTGATTTTGTCCCTGATGGGGCAGACAGTGCTATGTCCGTACGGCCGGCAGAAACGCACAATTGCGCTCTGTCAGCCGTCGGACGATCTCCGAGCCGACGGGGCGGCCGGTCTTTAAACCGGCCATCCTTAAGGCGTTAGTTGTACCTGGGGAACTTGGAGTTTATGCGGCAGTGCCGTGGCACTTTTTGTACTTCTTGCCCGAACCGCACGGGCAGGGGTCGTTTCGGCCGACTTTCGCGTCACTCCGCTTGATCGGCTGCGGCGGTTCCGATGAACCACCTGAGAAAGTGAGTTGCTGCCGCGGCGCTTTCGGCGCGGGGAGCGAGCGCTGTACGCGCTGCGCCTCGGCCGTTGTGTCCGGCGACTCGCGTTCCACGACGACGTCGATCTTCCAGAGATACTGGACCACCCGGTCCTGCACTCTTTCCATCATTTCCTGGAAAAGATCGAACGACTCCTTCTTGTATTCAATCAACGGATCGCGCTGGCCGTAGCCCCGCAGTCCGATGCCTTCCTTTAAGTGATCGAGGTTGAGGAGATGATCCTTCCACTGCTGATCGATGACCTGCAGCAGGAGGTACTTCTCGTGGAGGCGCATGACGTCGTGGCCGACGCCGCTCTCCTTTTCTTCGTAGCGGCGATTCACCGCCGCGGTCACGCGCTCGATGATCTCGTCGCGCTTCATCGCATCGACGTCGACGTTCGCCGCGGCGAGGTCGAGGCCGAAGTAGTTGAACAACTCGATGTCGAGCTCCGCCCCGTTGATCGGCTGGTGCGGATCCTCGGGGATGTGCGAGTCGACGAGGAACTCGACGATCTCGTCGGCGGCGTTGAGGATGTACTCCTTCCCCTCGCGTCCTTCGAGAATCGAGCGCCGCAGCGTGTAGACCGACTCACGCTGCTTGTTCATCACGTCGTCGTATTCGAGCAGATGTTTGCGCGACTCGAAGTTGCGGCCTTCCACCTGTTTCTGCGCGCGCTCGATGGCGCGCGTGACCATGCCGTGCTCGATCGGAACACCTTCTTCCATCCCGAGGCGCTGCATGAGACCGGAGATCCGATCGGAGCCGAAGATGCGCATCAGATCGTCTTCGAGCGAGAGGTAGAAACGGGAGGAGCCGGGATCGCCCTGACGGCCGGAACGGCCGCGCAGCTGGTTGTCGATGCGACGCGATTCGTGGCGCTCGGTGCCGATGATGTGCAGACCGCCGAGGCTGACGACCTCTTCGTGGTCGAGCTGCCACTGCGCCTGCAGCTCTTTCTCGGCCGCGGCGCGCTCGGCCGGATCGGTGACGTCTTTCAGCTTCTGCGCGGCGAGGAACTCCGGATTGCCGCCGAGGAGAATGTCGGTTCCGCGACCGGCCATGTTCGTGGCGATCGTGACGGCGGCTTTGCGGCCGGCCTGCGCGACGATCTCCGCTTCGCGCTCGTGGTACTTCGCATTCAGCACGACGTGCGGAACGCCCTTGCGCTTCAGCGCGGTTGAAAGCTGTTCCGATTTTTCAATCGAGATCGTGCCGACCAGCGCCGGCTGACCTTTGGAGTTGAGGACTTTGATCTCATCCGTGATCGCATCGAACTTCTCCCGCTCCGTGCGGAACACGAGATCGGGCTGATCGACGCGAACGTTGGGACGGTTCGACGGCATGACGATGACTTCGAGCTTGTAGATCTTGTCGAACTCGGCCGCTTCCGTATCGGCGGTGCCGGTCATGCCGGAGAGTTTTTCGTACATCCGGAAGAGGTTCTGGAAGGTGATCGTCGCGAGCGTCTGCGTCTCGCTCTCGATCTTCACGCCCTCTTTCGCTTCGACGGCCTGATGCAGACCGTCCGACCAGCGGCGTCCCGGCATCAGACGGCCGGTGAATTCGTCGACGATGATCACTTCGCCGTCGTTGACGACGTACTCGACGTCACGCTTGTACAGCGAGTGCGCGCGCAGCGCCTGCTGCGTGGCGTGCAGCGTGTCCATGTTGGCCGGGTCGTAAAGATTGTCGACGTTCAGCAGTTTCTCGGCGTGCGAGACGCCTTCCTCGGTGAGCACAGCGGTATGCTGCTTCTCATCGATCTGGTAATCGGTTTCAGCGATGAGCTTCGGCACGATGCGATCGACGGAGTAGTACTTGTCGACCGACTCTTCCGAGGGACCGCTGATGATGAGCGGCGTGCGCGCTTCATCGATGAGGATGGAGTCGACTTCGTCGATGATCGCGAAGACGTGGTCGCGCTGGACCATCGCTTCGAGATCGAACTTCATGTTGTCGCGGAGATAGTCGAAGCCGAACTCGTTGTTCGTGCCGTAGGTGACGTCGCAGCCGTAGGCTTCCTGCCGCTCGCGATCGCCGTAATGGTTCTGGATGACGCCGACGGTCAGGCCGAGGAACTTGTAGAGGCGGCCCATCCACTCGGAGTCGCGGCGGGCGAGGTAATCGTTGACGGTGACGACGTGCACGCCGCGGCCGGTGAGGGCGTTCAGATAAACCGCGAGCGTGGCGACGAGCGTCTTGCCTTCGCCGGTTTTCATCTCGGCGATCTTTCCGCTGTGCAGCACCATGCCGCCCATCAGCTGGACGTCGAAGTGGCGCATGTTGAGGATGCGTTTGCCGCCTTCGCGTGCAACCGCGAACGCTTCAGGAAGGAGATCGTTGAGCGCTGCCTGAAGGTCTTCCTTCGCGGTGCGGACGTTGACCTCTTCGCGCGGAACTTCTTTCTTCGCGGCGTCGAGCGCTTCGACGGCGGGACGGAGCCGTTCGCGGAACTCATCCGTCTTCCGACGGAGCTGCTCGTCCGTCAGGACGGAGATTTCGGGTTCCAGCGCGTTGATCTGCCGGACAACCGGCAGCATCCGTTTCACGTCGCGCTCGTGTTTCGAGCCGAATATCAGAGTAAGTGCTTTATCGATCATCGAGGTCGGGGGCGTGCGCGCTTCATGCCGCGAGGAGCTCCGCAGGCGAGCGAGGACGGCGCAGGGTAGCAAAACAGCCCTGGCCAGACAACCAACTCACCAAAATTGCCCGAAGGCAGGCGCACAGCAGAAGAGAGAACGCCCGACGCGCCGCCGCTATTGCGGGAGGGTCTGGAGCCGCGTGTACGCCATCCAGGTCTGGTGGCCGAGGAAGAGAACCAGAGAGAAGTAGGCGACCGCGACCGCGATCCGCTGCGCGCCGGTGATCTCGTAAAACGCTTTGTCATCCTGCTCGCGAAGAATCGACGCGTAAACCTGAAACGCGGCGAGCAGCAGGATGATGAGCATCAGCGGATTGGGCCGCTGATACGTGTTGTAGAGAAGAATCGCCCCGCCGAAGACCCACATCCACTTCGTGATCGCCGCCGAGATCCGGCCGCCGTCGAGCACGCCGATCGGCAACAGGTTGATGAGATTGAGTCCGAAGCCGGCGAACGCGACCGCAAGGTAAAACGGTTCGCCCGACCATTTGTACATCTGCAGCACGACGAGCGAAGCGATCGTGCCGGAGAACGGACCGGCCAGTCCGATTTGCGCGTCGTCGTAAACGCTGCGCGGCTGATCCTTGAGTGTGACCGCACCGCCGATGAACGGAATGAATACGAGTACGCCGGCGCGTAAACCTTTCGCGCGAATGGCGACCGCGTGTCCGACTTCGTGCACGAGGATCAGGATGACGAACGCGATCGAAAAAGAGAGCGTCCACTTCGATGCGTACGCGGCGATCGAAAGCACCATCGAACCGCCCGCAACCGCGAACTGAGTGAAGCCGAAACCCTCGAACGGATTGACGAGAAACGCTTTTAGTTTGAGGAGGATGACGCCGGCGGTGAGGACGAAGCCGGAGAGCACGCGAGGCAGAAACTTCCCCTTCGGCCGCTCGGGAGCGGGCGACGGAATCGATGCGTTTTCAGGAGAAGGCGCCGTCGGAGAATCCATGTCGCGGTGAGGCGGTGAATGTAACGGAAGTTTGAGGGACGAATTCCTTTAATTCTCTGTGCTGAGTGCAGAAGTGCTGAGTGCTGAGTCGCTTCGCATCGGTCTGCCTTTACTCAGCACTCTGCACTCAGCACTCAGCACCGGGTCTATCATCCCCGGCGTGTCCGACATCGATACGCTCCGCGACCAGTTAAAGGAGCGCGGATATTTAGCGATGGGGATCGAACGGTGGTTCGCGCTCGATCCCTGGAGCTCGCGCGCGTTCTGGCTGGAGCTGGCGACCGTTGCGCTGAAAGGGGCGACGCTGATCGCGCTCTTCGGCGTGCTGCCGCTCGTGGCGGTGATGCTCTTTCGCAATCATCCGCTTTCCGTTTCCGAAACGTTCCTCATCACATTGCTGTACGGCGCCGGCTGGCTGGCGGTCGCGTTCGCGTTTCTGGTTGCGGTGGCGCTGCTGTTTCGATCGCGGCCACAACTCGCCGTCGATACGCCGCGCGCGTTGCTGGCGATCTCGTTCGTCGCCGCGGCAGCGCTGACGTTCGTGATCGCGTTCTGGTGGTATCGCTTCGACACCGCGCCGTCGATCGCCGAGCTCGCCGCCGGCATCGCGCTGATGGCGCTCTTCTTCATCGTCGCCAGCATCGTCGTCTCGGCGGCGATGCTCTCGTTCTCGATCTACGAACTGCATCGCGTGCCGGCCATTCATCAGAAACCGCGCGGCGTACCGATGTCGATCGCGGCCGCGATACTGATTGCGCTGCTTTTCCTGCCGGCGTGGGCCGCGCAGGAACGGACGCACGAAGCGCCGGTGCAGGTGGTGACGACGCCGACCACGCATCGCATCGCGCTCGTCGCCGTCGA
Source organism: Acidobacteriota bacterium (assembly GCA_034667465.1). Lineage (GTDB taxonomy): Bacteria > Acidobacteriota > Thermoanaerobaculia > Gp7-AA8 > Gp7-AA8 > JAOBAU01. The sequence goes on from JAXDJV010000025.1 coordinate 89,947, forward strand.
TGGATTGACGTTCGAGCTCCTGCCGTCACTGCAAACAAAATTCGCAACGATCGCCGCGGTGAAACCGGTGGCCGGCGAATCGACCGCGGAACGATGGGCATCGCTCGGCACCGGAGTGGAGACGCGCGCGCACGGAGTTCGCGCCATCGAAGGAATCCGGATGCGCGGCGGCCAGCACGTTCTGCAAAGCCTCTCGCGGGCCGACGTGATTCTGCGCGACGTCGCGCCGCTCATCGGACTGGCACGCCGCGAGCCGCTCCCGCCGACGGTGCGCAAACGCGATTACATCTGGGAGCTCTTCGCCGCGCGCGGCGTCCCGAGCGCAGCCGTCAACTGGTGGACGACCGAGGACACGAAGCGCGGCGCACTGGAAGAGATCGGACAGGCGTCGGTATTCGCCGCGATCCGCGACACGCCGGAATCGGCCGCGCTGAAAGTCGACGCATCGGCATCGCGAAAACTTCTCGCCATCGTCGATCGCAGCCATCCGCGCTTCGCAACCGCTTACCTGCCGGCGCTCGACGTGATCCTCAATCGACTGACGCTCGATCCATCAACGCAGTTCACCGCCTCGGCGCGCGCACTCGATGGCGTAAAGAAGACGATCGAAGAGCTGCACGCGCGCGGCTACGAAGTCGTCATCGCCGGACTGCCCGGCGATCACCAGCGCGGCAGCGCCGTCATCGCATCGACGCTCGCGCTGCAAACACCAGCATCCGCGTTCGATCTCGCCCCCACCCTCTGCACCGCCCTCGGCTTCCCCGCCTCAACCGAAATGCCCGGAACCTCGCGCCTGCAACCCGAAGAGCCACGCATCGCCACGTACGGCAACCGCGCCACCGCCGCGCACAGCGTTAAGGTTGATGAGGAATACTACGAATCGCTGAAATCGCTGGGATATATACGGTGAGGTATGAGGTATGAGGTATGAGGTATGAGTAAAAGCAACCGAACGACCGCCTTTACTCATACCTCATACCTCATGCCTGAAAGGAGCTTTGATGCGCAAGATCGTCCTGACCCTCGTACTCCTGGTTACGGCAGCAGCCTCCGCACAACAGCACCCGATGTCTTTTGCCGACCTGGCCGCCGTGAAACGGATCGGCACTCCCCGCGTTTCGCCCGACGGTTTATGGGTTGTATATGACCTTTCGACCATCGATCTCGGCGGGAACAAACGCACTTCGGCGATCTGGCTCGTGCCGGCGGCCCGTGGTGAAGCGCGGCAGATCACTGATGGCGTGAAGCAGGACGAATCGCCTTCGTGGTCGCCGGACGGGAAATCGATCGCGTACGTTTCAAATCGCGAGAGCGATCCGAAGCAGATTTACGTCTACGACATCGCATCCGCGAAGAGCCGCAGGGTCACGTCACTTTCCGGCGGCGCGGGATCGTTCAAGTGGCTGCCGGATGGCAGCGGCTGGCTCGTCACCTCCGACGTTTATCCCGAATGCGGCGTCGATCCGGCCTGCGCCAAATCGCACGCGGACGCGGACGCGAGCAAACCGTCGGGCGCGCGCATTCTCACCGGACTCCTCTATCGTCACTGGAAGTCGTGGCAGGATCCGACGCGGACGCACGTCGTCTTTGCGCCACTCGCGCCGACCGCGGCCGCGCGCGATCTGACGCCGGGCCCTTTCAACGCGCCGCCGTTCTCGGTCGGCGGCGGCGATGAATTCGACATTTCGCCGGACGGCAAAGAGCTCGTTTACGCCAGCGACACGCAGAAGAATCCGGAGACGTCGACGAACTCCGACATCTTCACCGTCGCGCTCACCGACGGCACACCGAAACGGATCACGACGCGCACCGGCGCCGACACCGCGCCGGAGTATTCGCCGGACGGCAAATACATCGCGTGGCGCTCACAGTCGCGCAGCGGCTACGAATCGGATCAGTTTGAACTGTGGCTCTACGATCGCCAGTCCGGGACTTCGAGCCGCCTGGCCGGCGCATTCGCGAACAACGTCGAGTCGACGACATGGGCGCCCGACAGCCGTTCGATCTTCATCACCACGGCCGAAAAAGGTCGTCATCCGATTTACGAGATCACGCTGAAAGACGGCGCCACGCGCCAGGTGTGGAACGACGGCTCGGCCGACGCGCTCTCGATTTCGCGCGACGGAAAAACAATCGTCTTCACCCGCTCCACGCTCGAAACGCCGGCCGACGTCTGGGCGATGTCGCGCACCGGCGCGCCGAAGAAACTGACGACGCACAACGATGCGCTGCTGCAGTCGATCGCCATGGGCGCGACGTCCGACCTCTGGTACACCGGCGCCGACAACGCCCAGGTTCAGGCGCTGCTCGTCACACCGCCGAATTACGACCCGGCGAAAAAGTATCCGGCCATCGTCCTCATTCACGGCGGACCGCAGGGGAACTGGGCGCAGGCGTGGTCGTATCGCTGGAACCCGCAGCTCTTCGCCGCGCGCGGCTACGTCGTGCTGATGCCGAATCCGCGCGGCTCGACCGGCTACGGCCAGAAGTTCGTCGAAGAGATTTCGCGCGACTGGGGCGGGAAGGTTTACGTCGATCTGATGAACGGCGTCGACAAGCTCGCCGCGCTTCCTTACGTCGACGCCAACCGCCTCGGCGCCGCCGGTGGTTCTTACGGCGGCTACATGGTCGACTGGATTCTCGGCCACTCGACGCGCTTCAAAGCGCTCGTCTCACACGCCGGCGTTTACAACCTCGAGTCGATGTACGGCGTCACCGAAGAGCTCTGGTTCCCGGAGTGGGAGTTCGCCGGCAATCCGTGGGACAACCCGGAGCTGTACGAGAAGTGGTCGCCGAACAAGTTCGTGAAGAACTTCGCCACGCCGACGCTCGTCACGCACGGAGAGCTCGACTTCCGCGTGCCGATCAATCAGGGGCTCGAGCTCTTCACCGCACTGCAGAAGCGGGGCATCCCGTCAAAGCTCGTCTACTTTCCCGATGAAGGTCACTGGATCCTGAAGCCGCAGAACTCGAAGCTCTGGTACTCCGTCGTCGGGGACTGGTTTGATCAGTTTCTCAAGCAATGAGGCATGGGGCAATGAGGCATGAGTTGATCACTCATGCCTCATTGCTCATACCTCGTGCCTGCTAAACGGTTCTCGTCCCGGCTGGTGCCGCCGCCGGTGCGACCGCGCCTTCGCCCGGTCCGAGTGTCGGACGAGCGACAGTCGAGGTGATACCGACCGCTTCGGCGTACTTCAGGTACGTGTCGATCGATGCGATGACGACGCGTGCCTCAACCGTGATCAGGTCGATGCCGACGAGGGAGATGCGAACCCATGCGTCGACAACGATGCCTTTGTCGAGAATCCGATCGAGGACGTCAATGAGACTTGTGCCGCCTGGTGCGCGTTCGACTGCCATGTCTTACCTGCCTTTCCTCTGCTCGGACTGCCCCTCGGCGGCCAGCCCTCGTGCGTTCAATTGCTGTTCGAGCTCGTTCACGCGCGCTTTCAGCGCGTCGTAATCGGCGCTCTGACTGAGCGCCGCATCGCTTGAGTAGAACCGGTCCGCGCGCCACCAGTTGATGCCGATGGCTTCCGCTTTATCAATCGAACAGATCACGAGCCGGAGCTGGATCGTCAGCAGCTCAACGTTCGCGAGTGACACCTTGATGTCTCCCGCCACCACCAGACCCTTGTCGAGAATCTTGTCGAGGATGTCGACCAGGCCCTGCGGCTGCCGTTGCTCGATTGCCATGTGCGTGGGAACAGTAGTGTTAGCGCGCCGCGCCCGTCAACATCAATCCAGCGTTTTTACCGGCCCCAGCTTGAGATTGAGATCGTCGTCGGCGAGTCCGAAGACCCCTTTCATCTCCGTCATTTTTTCTTCGAGCTTCATCAGCGCGTTGCCGAGCCGCTCGATCTCTTCGTCGCTCAGATTTCCGGCATCCATCCGCCGCAACGCCTGCTTTTCGAGGAGCCGCCGCACCAGTTCGATGATCGAAAGTACGAGCCGCGCCAGGCCGTTCTCGACGACTTCCGGATCGGCTGAGATTCGCTCCGGGATCATCGACTCCGTGAACGACAGCTGCCGGAGGAGCTGCTCTTCGTCATTCGTGATCATCGACGAAAACCTCCAGCGGCCACGGTCCCGAAAGAAGAAACGGAACGTCGAATGACTTCAACTTCGCACCGGCAGCATTGACCTCTTCCACGCGCTCGCGTGCGACGAGCAGCGCCAGCTCCATCGACGCATTGTCGCGATGAATCCAGCGATGGTCGTTCGCGAGTGGGACGAGTTGCGCGTCGACGGCAGCGCGAAATGATTCGTCGATCGCCGCTCCCTGCGTTGCCGCGTGCAGCGCGCGAAGATAGCCGGCGCCGTTCGCGAAGTCGGTTCGATTCGGACGCGGCAGCGGCGCGGCGGCGGCGACCTTCAGCGTCAGCTCGACTTCGTTGCGATGCTCGTCGAGCAGACGCCGCCAGCGATCGACCTGCGCGCCGCATTTCGTCATCGCTTCGCTCTCGTTCGTGAGGACGAAACCGTAGCGGATAGCGACGAAGGTCGCGCGCGCAAGGAGTTGCGCGCGGATGCCTGCGACGCGCAGCAGCAGCTCGCGCTCGCTGACCGGTTGCTGCGGCGCGATCTCGACGCCGCTCAAAAAGAGATCGGCGAGCGGGATGGCCACGGCGTCGCCGTCAATATCGTCGCGATGCCGATGCGCACCGATGACGACCGCTCTCATCGCTTGTTCGCCGTACGGATGATCGCGTCGACGTTCGCGAGCACGATGTTCAGGCCGAGGTAGAGGAGATCGACGTCGCCGATCGAGATGACTGCCTCGCCGGAAATGACGACGCCGCGATCGAGCAGATGATCGAGTGTTTCGAGGAGGGAGAGCTCTTCGTCGTTGTCGGCCATCGTTCAGATAAGGATGAAGGATGAAGGATGAAGGATGAATGCGATCGAGCAGCCTTTGGTTTTCTTCATCCTTCAGCCCTCATCCTTCATCCTTCCGGAAAACGTATACGGCGGCCACGGCCCCGTCAGCGCCAGCGTCACGCCCTCCGATTCGTATCGTGCGCCGAGCTCCGACTGTAACTCCTGGAGAATCGCTTCTTCGTCGCGCTCGAGGAGCACGTTGATTTGCGGAAACGCGCCGCCGCGCTGCTGGCGCGACTCGGCGACGGTCGCGCAATTCAACTTCGCGAGCACGGCCGATTCGATTTCCGCGACGACCTGCTGCTCTGCTTCACGCGATGCGCGCTTTCTTTCGTCGTCGAGTTTCTTGCCGAGCAGGAATGCCTTGCCGGTGCTGGCGCGCTCGATCTCTTCGACGAGCGATCGCAGCGAGTCGACGCGATTGGCGAGCGCATCGTTCCAGCGCTGCGGGTCGAACTCGATGCGCAGCGTCCACTCCTGCTTTCCATCTACGCGCGAAAGGATGTTGTTGAACTCCGCGGCGTCGCGCTCGAGATGCGCGCGCAGCGCGTCGGCGGTCGAGAAGAGCGTGAAAGCCCGCAGCGGGATGATCGTGCCGCCGTGCATCAGCGCCGCCATCACCGCCTGATGCCGATAGCCGATTCCGCCGAGCCACTCGACGTCTTTCGAGCGCGCGTCGATCACCGGCTGCGAGAACTCGACGAGATCGACCGGCGTGTAGATCGCGGAAAGGCCGGCCGCGTCGAGCGACGCAACGTTCGTCGAGCCGTCGACCCCTTCCACCCGCTCCGGAAGCGGATGTCCGGCGCGAGCGATCGCGTAGACGTAAAAGCCGTTCGGCGACATCGCCGTCAGTCTGCCACAGCGTGCAGCTTCGCGCGCATCTCACCCGATGCGACGATCTTCCGGATGATCTCGCTTCGCGGGACGCCGCGTCGGAGCTGCGCGAGGAAGTACTGCGCCGACGTCCCTTCGACGCGGCGATCGACGAGGACGGCGTAGGCAACGGCGACGAACTCCGCGTCGCCGCGGCATTCCGATTCGTACGCGATGACGTTCGCCAGATCGTCGAGGCGAACTTCGCCGCGATCGAGCGCCGGCAGCGTCGTGACCGGATCGAAGCCGAGCCGTGCGACGAGCGCCGCGAGTGCGGCGCGGTCGCGAGCGACGAACGACTCGCGCGGATGCCGCTCGACCGGATGATCGAGCAGAAATCCGGCGCTGTTGATGTGCGTCAGCGCGGTCAACTGTCTCGGCGCCGGCCGTGTAACGGCGCCGATCGAGATCTGATCGAGCATCGCGCTGAGCGAGCGCGGATCGTTGCCGCCGGGAATCTCCGACCATGCGAACGTCAGCGTCAGCTCATTGACGTCGCGACGAAGGGACGGCGGCACGTCGATCGTGTAGTCGCGCCATTCGTTCGCCATCGTCAGTTGCGCGAGCTGCGCGCCGTTGAGCGCGACCGTCATCTGTTGCGGCGACGCATCGCGTCGCAGCAACGGCAGCGCGCGGATCGTGATTCGTTCGCCCGACGGAATGATCAGCGACGCGCTCGTGCCGACCACCCAGCGCGCGTAATCGCCGTTCGTTCCCTCGGCGTCACCGAAACCGTGAGTGAGAAAAAGATCGGACTCCGATCCGAGGCCGAGCGTCAGCGGCGCTGCAAATCGCGCGGCGAACGCGCGACGATCTCCGTCGGTCGCGCGATTCAGCAGCAGATGGGCGAACGACGGCGCGTAGTGCAGCCGGAACGATTCGAGCGGCGACGCGAGCACGATCGGATAGCGGCACGTCCACTCGCGCGTCATGCCGCGCGTCTCGCCGGCGCTGACGATCCACGCCGGCGTGTTCGTCGCCACGAGATGCGTCGCGCCGGCAGTCGACTCGAGCGCGCTGATCAGGCGCAGTCGCTGTCCGCGCAGATAGAAGTCGAGTGCGACGTACGACCAGGCGTTCATCGCGATGACGAGATCGTCGTCATGCGCGTGCTGGCGAATCGTCGAGGCGACGACACGCCAGTCGAGCCGCTGCAGCGATTCCGCACGCGCGGCCGGCCACGCTTCGCGCCCAATCGCGCCGGCGATGACGACCGCGAGCACGAACGCGATCGCTTCCTGTCGAACGAGGCGGACGCAGGCGACGATGCCGATCGCCGCGAGGAGAAGATACGCGGGCAGCGCCGCGGCGACGTAACGAACGGAGTACCAGTGCGACATCGCCCGCAGCGCGACCACCGCGATGACGACCGGCAGCACCGTCATGCCGGTGATGATCAACCCGCTGATCCGCTCGCGGCGGATGGCGACGACGCTGCCGATGATCGCCGCCAGCGCGACGAGGTAACCGGCCAGACGCGGCGCGGTCGAATCGAGCGCCGACATCGAGAACGCCTGCACGAGGCGCGTCAGCGAAACGGCCGGCGTGGTGACCGCTGTCGGATCGTTATTGCCGACGTACAGCAGCGGAATGGCAATCAAACAAACGCCGGCGACGATCATCGTCTGCATGTGGGGGCGGGCGCCTCCCCATTTACTCAGCGCGGCAATGACGAGCACCGACATGATCAGCGGTGCCGCCACCGCCGACGTCAGCGCAGCCGCGACCAATGCAACGGCCATCAATTTCGGCGAGCTCGCACGCAGCAGCAACGCCAGCAGCGCGAGCGCGAGCAGCATCAGCAGCGAGTACGGTCTCGCTTCGCGGCTGTAATAAACGTGCAGCGGCGAAACGGCGAGCAGCAGCGCGAAGACGGCGGCGGTGCCAAACGGAAAATGGCGCCGCACGAACGCCCACGCCAGGACGATCGCAGCGATGCCGAGCAACGCCGGAGGAACGCGCGCTGCAAGCTCGATCGAATGGATTACGCGACCGGCGAGCTCAGTCGCGAAGAAGAGCGGTCCATGTTCTTTGCTGACGCTCCACCATCGCCACGTCGGATGCGCGGCGAGCCGCGTGGCGACGTCGTAATCGAGAATCTCATCGAGCCAGAGACTCGTCGCGTCGAGCTTTCGAAAACGCAGCCACGCGCCTGCGACGAGCGCGATCGCGAGCAGCAGCCAGTCGGCGATCCGTCGCATCACGTCGCCAGCGGCACCAAAATCGCCAGCGCGTCGAGCGACGTCACCGGCGCGTCAGCGCGTTCGATCGTAATGACCTCACGCTCAAGTGACGCCAGCACCGTCAGTTCCTGCGCGCGTGCATCGCGATCGCACGGACAGTCGCTCTCCGGCGTGACGTAATTCGCGATGATCCCGCCGACGCGCATGCCGCGCTCTTCCACGGCGGCGATGAGCCGCTTCGTTTCCGCGATGACGATCGGTTCCGGCCGCGTGACTGCGAGGACTGTTGCGTCATCCGATCGCAGCGTTTCCGACAACGACGTCAGCGCGCGCGACGCACGAATCAACTCCTCGCCGAGCGAGCCGGGCGGCACGAGCTCGCGATAGTGCAGCAGGATGCGCATGAATTCACGCACCCATTCGCCCGCGCTCTTCGGCAGATCGACGAGCCGGAGAAAGTGTCCGGTCGGCGCGGTATCGACGACGATCCGCTCGATCGTTTCGTCGGCGATCAGATCGGCCAGCCGCGTGATCGCGAACAGCTCATCGGCGCCCGGCGGCGCGATCTCCACCAGCTTCTTCATCGCCTCGCCGTCGTACGCAACCGAGAGTCCTTTCGGTGCGAGACCGTCGATGACGCGATCGATCTCGTCGCCGAGCGACTCGCGAAAGGCTCGCCACTTCGCGCGCGTGTCGATCGTTTCGACGGAGAGGTTGTCGGGCGGGTTTTCGTGCGCGAAGACATCGCGCAGTGTGTGGGCAGGATCGACGGAGATGACGACGAAGCGCTTGTCGGGTTGTTGCTTTGCAAATTGCAGGGCGATCGAAGCGGCGGAGGTCGTTTTGCCGACGCCGCCCTTGCCGGCGAGGAAGAGCAGCCTCGCCTTAGTGTGGAGGCGGCCGCTTCGGCCGCCCGGGCGGGCGAAGCGCCCGCCTCCACATTCGGCAGCGGGACAGAAGCGCTTCACGTCGACGACCTCGCGTGACGCGAGCCGCGCATGCGCATCCGCGTCGCGAACACGCAAAGCAGCGCATCGCGCATCATCGTCGTGCGGCGCGGCGCGGTTCAGAATTACGAACGGCACATCGAGCGGCAGCTCCGCGATCAGTCGCAGCGTCTGCTCGACGACCCACGGTTCCGACAACATCACCGGCACAAATGCCGTTCGCGTCTTATCGGTCAGCAGCGCGCGTCTTCGTTCCGCACGCGCGTCGAACTCCTCGATGAACGCGTCCATCGCATCGCGCACATTGCGTCGTGTGAACTGGCGCACCATCCCGCGATGCTTGGCCTGCATCGAATCGAGTGCCGACGCCATCTGCGCGAAGTGTTCCGATGCGCCGAGCATGCGCAGCGTGTGTCCGGTCGGCGCCGTGTCGACGATCAGCATCGACTCCCGATTCTTCTCGGCGAGCTCGCCGATTCGCATCCACGCCATCAGCTCGTCGACTCCCGGCAGCGACAGCTCGAAAAAACGCCGCAGCTCTTCGCGATCGAGATACGTTCCGCGATCGCCGAGCTCCAGGAAACTCTCCAGGTTCTCGCCGAGGAAGCGGGAGTAGAGCGCATCCGCATCGAGCGATTCGATGGTCAGGTTGTTGACCTGTTCACGGAAAACGTCGCCCAGATTCGAAGCGGGATCGGTCGTGAAAAGAATCGTCGGGCGGGTAGCGGCGAAGTGGATCGCGGCGTGTGACGACAGCGTCGTCTTGCCGACGCCTCCCTTTCCGCCGAAGAGGACGACTCTTCGATCGCCGAGGCGATCGAAGAAGGATGAGGGATGAAGGATGAAGGATGAATGCGTGCCGGCCGACTTCATCCTTCAGCCTTCAGCCTTCATCCTTTCCCATAGCCGGTGTAGATGCCGATGTCGCTCTCCGCCTCTTCGACGCCGCGCGCCGCAGCAGCATCGCGCGCCATCTGCTCTTTGCGCGCGCGAATGTCGCGCAGCGCCTGGAAAACGATCGCCTCTTCGCGCGTGTAGTCGTCTTCGCTGATGTCGCCGACCTCGAGCATCATCTGCAGCTCGATGAGCCGCTCTTTCCACGGCTGATCGTTCAGCAACTCCTCGTTCGCCATCGTCTGGACCTGCTTCATGATCCAGTTGAAACCTGCCACCGGCAGTTTCAACGGCAGCATCAGGATGTCGTCGAGAAGGAACATGTCTTGATGTTTATCCTGAGCGAAGCGAAGGATCAGCGGTCCATCAGCTGCGCGTGTGCCACGTACACCGGCCGTCGCGAACGATCCGGCTGATGCACCATAGATGCTTCGCTTCGCTCAGCATTGACGACAATTCAGCGCTCCGCCCTCTCCAGTTTCAAACGAATGTTGACGAAGTTGTACGGCGGCCACGGCCCCGTATAAATGAACGACAGCTTGTTCTCGTACTTCTTCGCGATGTCGGAGATCTGATCGTCGAACGCCTTCGTCTTTTCGCGCTCGACGAGGAACGCGGCATTCATGATCATTTTGTCGCCGATCGGTTTGTTCGACCGTGATGCGATCGCCGCGTCGCGGAGCGATTCGTAAATCTCGCTGACGTACGCGTCGGCTTTCGCCTGGAGCGCCGACTCGACCACGCGTCCGAGCTGCATCCGCGAGAAGTAGGTCGACGTCGACGTGTTCGACGAGATCTCTTCCTTCAGGCGGCGGATCTCTTCGTTCTCGTTCTCGATCTCTTTCACGACCGAGTCCTTGTCCCAGTTCACCTTCAAACCGAACTCGATCTTCCCCTCCATCTTCTGGAGGACGTCGCTGAGCGCTTCGTACGTGCCTTTGAGAAATTCGCGGATGTCGTTCTCGGTGCGGAAGACGGTGCCGAAGCTCATCGGCAGCACCGTGAAGTCTTTCATCACGAGCTCATTGACGTGCTCGTGCGCGAGCGCGTTTTCGCGTGTCGGATCGAAAACGACCAGCGGGCAGTTCGAGACGACGGCGGCGAATTCGTTGAAGTGGACGGTGTAGACGCGGTCGCCTCGATTGCCGATTCCGACGGAACCGAAGTCCTTCGGCGTTTCGGTTTTGATGATGCAGTAAACGTATTTGCCGAGTTCGGCTTCGGTTTGACTGGCCTGCGCCTGTTCGCTCATTGGAATCGCCTCGATGAGAACGCCGCAAAGCATACAATACAAGCAACATGCCTTCACAACGCGCCGCGATCGTCGAGGCGTGGTTCCGCAAACATCAGCGATTCCTCCCCTGGCGCGCGGCGTATGTGCCGTACCACGTCTGGGTCTCCGAGGTGATGCTGCAGCAGACGAGGATGGAAGTCGTGCTCGGGTATTACGAGAAGTTCCTCGATCGCTTCCCGTCAATCGCCGCGCTCGCCGCCGCCACCGACGACGAAGTCATGTCCGCCTGGTCGGGCCTCGGCTACTACCGTCGCGCCCGCATGCTGCGCGACGGCGCGCGCGACGTCGTCGAACGTTTCGGCGGGAACGTGCCGAAGACCGTTGATGAGCTGCTGACCATCGGCGGCATCGGCCGTTACACCGCCGGCGCTGTTGCGTCGATCGCGCACAAAGTGAAAGCGCCGATCGTCGATGGCAACGTCGCACGCATTCTCGCGCGGCTGTATGCGATCGAAGCGCCGCTGAAATCGCCGGCGCTGATGCGCGAAGCGTGGGTTTACGCGGAGGAGCTCGTGAACGGCTCGCGCAATCCGCGCGACTTCAATCAGGGGCTGATGGAGATCGGGGCGCTGATCTGCAAGCCGTCAAAGCCGCGATGCGTCGACTGTCCGCTGACCGCGCACTGTCTCGCCTTTCAGCAGAATCGTGTCGATGAGTTCCCACGCAAAGCGGCGACGGAAGAGACGCGCGCGATGCGCATCGCGCTTTACATCGTCCGCGACGACGAAGGACGTGTACTGATGCGCCGCGAGCGCGGCAAGCTGATGAATGCGATGTTCCATCTGCCGCACGGCGACACGACGCTGCTCGACGGCGCGCCGCTGCCGGTGCGCGATGCGGCGCATGTCGGAACGTTCCGGCACACGGTGACGAACCGGCGGATCGAGTTCGACGTCTTCACGGCGACACTCGCGACGATTGCCGATTCCGATGACTACGCATGGATCGATACCGCGTCGATGTCGCGCGTGCCGCATCCGTCATACGTGAAGAAAGCGCTCGCACTGTCATCCCGAGCGTAGCGAGGGATCCGGGCGGGTGGCGCGCGCAGTCCGCACCGACCGCCCGGATTCCTCGCTACGCTCGGAATGACAGGCGCGCCAGCAGCTCCGCGGGACTGTGCTGATCGTAAAAATGGCAGGCCGCGAAGTACGCGCCCGCCATCAGCATGAAGCCGCTCGCGAACATGCTGACGCAGACGATCACGATGATGCGAAGACGCGCGTCGACGCTGCTCATCAACTTCCAGATCAGCCGCGCGTCGACGACCAGCAGCACGACGAACATCACCGGCGCGCCGAGCAGCATCGTTCCGCCGTACGCGAGATAGAGCGGATCGGCTTCCATCCGTTCGATTTCTTTCTGCCGCGCCACTTCTGCCTTCGCGCGAAGGCCGCGCGTCGCCAGCTTCTCGATCGGAGCGAGCGAGCCGATGTGATAGCGCAAGCGCATCGCCCCTTCGCAGAGGAACGCCAGCGAGTAAACGACGATGTAGAGAATCACGAAGTGCTTCGCGGCGCGCCAGAGCGGATGCACCGGTTTCGGTTTGGGCTCAAACGGCTCGCGCACATAACGCGGATCGTCCCATCGCGGCTGAGGCATGGGTCGCATTGTAAGATTTGAAGAATGTGGCGCGCGTGGCGGCTTCCTCCCCCTCTCTTCAGGATCGGTGTTCTCATTCGCCGCGAAGCCGTACGCCGACGCTGCGCGAACCTGCGCGGCGGTGCGTCACCGCGGCGCGCGGTGGTCCTCCTCTTCTCTCTCCTTCTTCCCTCGGTCTCTTTCGGCCAGTGCAACTACTCGCCGGTTTTCTCCGGCCAGTACCGCGCCTCGATGCTCGATCTCGCGCTCGACGGCAACGACCTCTGGACTGCGACTTCCTACGGCCTGCAGCTCTTCAATCGCGCCGTCGATCCGCCGGCCGTCGTCGCATCGATCGCGCTTCCCGGCATCACGCGTCTCGTGCGCGTCTCGAACGGCATCGCATACGCGGCGAGCGGCTCGTCAATCCAGATCGTCCGCAAAAACGGGAGCACGCTGCAGCTCGTTCGGACCTTCGACGCCGGCGCGAGCATCAACGACCTGCTGCTCACGACGACCCATCTGTACGTGGCAACCGCGAACGGCCTCGTGCAATACGACCTGCTCGAGCCGACCAATCCGACGAAAACATCGGCCACGTTTACGACGTCCGCGCCGAACGTCCGCTCGCTGACGCTCATCGGTTCAATCCTTTACGCGGCCGATGGCGACTCGACCATCGAGCCGTTCGACATTACCGTCCCGACGCTGCCGCAACACCGCACGTCGATCACTTCGCTGCCGAGCTCCGCGACCGTCGAATCGAACAACGGGCGGCTCTACGTGTCCGACATCAACGCACAGCAGACCGAGATCTTCTCCGTCACCTCGAGCAGCCCGATCAAACTCTCCACGCTGTCGCTCGGCACCTCATCGCTCGCGCCGCTCGGCGGCGACGCCGCGATCGCCGGCGGACGCGATCGCAGTCTGCGCGCGTTCGACTTCACCACCGCGGGCTCGCCGATCGAGCTGTTCCGCGCCGAGCTCTCGCCGACCGGCGGCACGAACAATCGCATCTTCTCCGTCGCCACTTCCAACGGACGGATCTACGCCGCCGCAGGCGACCTCGGGCTCGCCACGTTCGACGCCGCGTCGTTCCAGGCGCCGTTCCCCGTCCGCAGCTACGCGACCGGCGCGCCGACCTCGGTCGTCTCGACCGGCGATCGCGTTTACGCCGGCAACGGCACGAGCGGCATCAACGAATTCGTCCAGAGTCCGTCAGGCGGATTGACGGCCGCGCGTTCGTGGGACAACAAACTCGACGTCGTGCACGATGCGTCGACGAACGGATTTCTGATCACGTCGAACGGTTCGACCGTCACCTTCTGGACGACCGCGCCGACCACGCCGGTCTCCGCGTCAGTCGCGACGTTTTCACGCGCAGTCTCGCAGGCTGTGTTGAACAACGGACTCGTTACCGTGCTGCTCGATGATGGCACCGTCGCGACGGCCGACGTCTCGCTGACCGCGCCGGCGCCGCAGGTCTCCACGCTTCCGAAGCAAACGTTCATCGCCCGCTCCGGCTCCGCGATCGTCTTCGCGGAAGCGACGGCCGCCGGACGAACGACCCTCCGTTACTACGCGAACGGCCTCCTCTCATCGACGCCGATCCTGACCGACATGGAAGGCGTGGCCACGTCGCTCACGCTCTCCGGCAGCACCGCCGCGGTCTTCACGTTCCGCGGCATCAGCATCGTCGATTTCAACTCGGGCGCCGTGACCGTGCTGCCGCGCTCGAACACGACGCTCGTTCGCCAGCTGCGGCTCGACGGCACGACGCTTTACGCGCTCACCGACAGCACGCTGGCGATCTGGAACACGCAGAGCGGGACGATGACGCGCGAGTTTGCGATCCCGAGCGGCGGCGTGAAGCTGCACGTCGCGACCGGCTCGACGATCGCCGACATCTCCACGTTCGACGGCATCACGACGGTCGCGACGACCGCGACGACGCGGCTGCCGGTCGCGCTCTCCGCGCCATCGGGAAATGCGTACTACCGCAAAGTCGCGGCGAACACGGATCGCATCTACCTGCTCGACTCGCGCGGCGTCGACATCTTCACGACGTCGATGCACTACTCAGGTTCGATGGCGACCGGCGGCACGATCGACGTCGCCGCGGCGCCGGGCGCGGTCTACACGCTCTCGAGCAGCGGCGTCGTGACGTCGCACGGCATCGACGGCAGCGTCATCGCCCAGGCGACGATCAACGAAGGGAGCGACGCCGAGCCGCTGTCGATCGCGACCGCGAACGGCGCGGTTTGGGTGGCGATCTCAAAAGGCTGTCTCACCGGCGGGTGCGAAAAGCGGACGCTGATCTTCGATCCGCGCAACAGCGCGCTCGTGCAAACCGCGTCGCTCGCCGGTGGTGTCGTCGACGTCACGACGAACGGCAGCCGCGCGTACGCGATCGTCGATCTGCCGTCGGAGATTCGCAGCTACGACGTCGCCGATCCGTTCCATCCGGCGCAGCTCGTCAGCCACGCAACGGAAGGCGCGCGCGCGCCGCGCTCGATCGCGTACGCGAACGGCACCGTGTACGCGCTCGGCGAGAAGCTCTACGCGTACGCCGATTCGTCGCTGACGAAGAGCGGCGAACCGCTCGATGCGTACGTGAACGATCCGGCCGGCGTGGTGACATTCGCCGATCAGCAGATTCGCACCGACGGCAACTGCGCGATCGTCAGCGGCCGCGCATTCTCGCCGCTGACCTTCACGCTGCCGGCGTTCTCCGCGTCGACGTCGTTCGCGACGCCGGCGGTCGTGAAGTCGATCGCGTCGACGAACGGGCGTCTCTATCTGCTGACCGACTACTCGCTCGAAATCTGGTCGACGACACCGCTCGCGAAACCGGCGCGCCGCCGTACGTCGAAATGAAGATCGAGCTCGGGTCGGACGCGCATTCGTATCGCATCACGCTCGACGATCCGCCGCTGAACATTCTCGACATCGCGATGCTCGAGGAGCTGCGCGATGCCTTGTCGCGCATTCGCAACGATCGCCACACGCTGATCATCGACACGCTCGGCGATCGCGCATTCAGCGCCGGCGCCAGCGTGCAGGATCACGTCGGCGATCGCGTCGTCGTGATGCTGCGAACGTTTCACGAATGCTTCCGCCTTCTCGCGCGCGTCGAAGTCGTGACTGTCGCACTCGTGCGCGGCGCCGCGCTCGGCGGCGGCTGCGAGCTGGCGCTCGCGTGCGACTTCGTCCTCGCCTCCTCGAACTCCACCTTCGGCTATCCCGAGATCGCGCTCGGCGTTTTTCCGCCGGTCGGCGCATATCAGATGTCGCGTCAGCTCGCGCCGCGCAAAGGACTCGAGCTGTTGCTGACCGGCGATCCGATCGACGCCGCGACCGCCGCGCAACTCGGCCTCGTCAATGAAGTCTTCGCGCACGAATCGTTCGACGCCGACGCCGCAACGTGGCTGGAACGGCTGCATCGCCGCAGCGCGTCATCGCTCCGCTTCGCGAAGCGCGCCTATCGAATCGCACAGGCCGGCGACTTCGAGGAACGGCTCGCCACGATCGAACGGCTCTACATCGAAGAGCTGACGAAGACGGCCGACGCGCACGAAGGGCTCGCCGCGTTCATCGAGAAGCGAGCGCCGAAGTGGAGCGGAACGTAGCGGCGCTTACTGCGTCTGCTGCTCGAAATCGACGGTCGTTGCGGCATCGAACTTCACGCGCATCTTTTTCGACGGCGGCGCTGACGATCCGAACGTGACGACCATGACGACGCCTGACGCGCGGCCGTCGCAGCCGACCGGCATCGGGCGAACGATCTTCACCTTTCCGAACTGGCGCGAGAGCGTTTTGCCTTTGTCGTCGACCCATTCGATCGCGGCAGTGTCGGCCATCGCCTGCGCTTCCTGAAAGGTCAGCTTTCCGGTGAGCAGTGTGACGACCTGGCGGGTGCCTTCAGAACGTGCGACGAACTTGTTCATGCACGTCGCGTGTGCAGCACTTCCAAGAAGGGAGAGAAGAACAGCGATGACAGCTCGTCTCATATTGGGCGGCCCGGACCGACGGGCCGCCCCGATTGTGGCCGGAAAGTGACCTCAGCGCAACTTAGTGAACGGTCCCCATCATCCGGCGGATCGGCTTCACGAGGAACATCAGAATGATTGCGCTGACGAGCGCGATCGCCGCAACGGAACCGAAAACGGTCGGCAGCGGATAGCTGCTGAACAGACCGCCGACGTATCCCGCAACCTTGTTGCCTGCACCGAGTGACACGAACCAGCAGCCCATCATCAGACCGACGATGCGTCGCGGCGCGAGCTTCGTCACGGTACTGAGACCGACCGGGCTGAGTGCGAGCTCACCGGCGGCGTGCAGGAAGTAGAGGCCGACCAGCCACAGCGGACTGACGCGGATTCCCTGCGACTGCGCCATCGCGGACGCGGGGACGATCAGCAGGAAGCCGAGGCCGAGTGCGAGGAGACCGATCGCAAACTTGGAAGGAGGCGACGGATCGCGGCGACCGAGCCTGATCCAGAGAATCGAGATCGGCGTCGCAAGAAGAATGACGAAGAGCGGTTCGACCGACTGGAACCAGCTCGACGGGAACGACCATCCGAAGAACGTCAGCCGCGTCATTCGTTCGGCGAAGAGCGTCAGGCTGGAGCTCGCCTGTTCGAAGCCGCACCAGAAGATTGCGGAGAAGAGAAAGAGGATCCCGATGACCCACAGCCGCTTTTTCTCTTCGGCTGTGAGCGGCTCTTCTTTCATCGCTTCGGCTCCGGCGACGACGTTGGCGATGTTCGGTTTCGCTTCTTCGACCGCCACGAGATGCTTCATGCCGAACACGTACTGGATGAGACCGAACGTCATGAAGATGCCGGCCGCACCGAAGCCCCAGTGCCAGTTCACCTTCTGACCGAGGTAACCGACGACGAGCGGCGCGACCATCGCACCGGTGTTGATGCCGATGTAGAAGATGGAGAAGCCGGCATCGCGCCGCGGATCGCCGCTGCGATAGAGCGTTCCGACGATCGAGCTGACGTTCGGCTTCAACAAACCCGTCCCGAGAACGATCAGCACGAGACCGGCGAAAAACGACGGCAGTGACGGAAAGGCCATCGAGAAATGGCCCATGGCGATGAGGATGCCACCGTACAAAACGGATCGTTGCAGGCCGAAATACTTGTCGGCGAGCCAGCCGCCGGCGATCGAGGTCAGATAGACCGACGACATGTACGTACCGAGGATCGAGCCGCCGTGTTTGTCAGTGAAACCGAGGCCGCCTGCGGAAAGCGGCGCGACCATGTACAGCAGAAGGATCGCGCGCATCCCGTAGTAGCTGAAGCGCTCCCACATCTCCGTCATGGAGAGTGTGAAGAGGCCGCGCGGATGGCCGAACCACTCGTTTTCGCTCGCGTTCACGTCGGACATTCAGTCTCTCTCCTCGACGAAGGCTGCGGTCATTGTCGATACATCTCGATCAAAGTCCAGCGCGCGCCGCCGTTCGTCCCGCGCCTGCTGCGGTTCGCCCCCGAACGATGGTAAAAGAACGCCGTTCATGGCCGTCGACGATCAACTTCTCGAACGCGATGTTCCGCTGGCGCCGATGACGACGCTCGGCATCGGCGGGCCGGCAAAGTTCTTCGTTCGCGCGACGAATGTCGACGAAGTTGGCGAAGCACTCGCCTGGGCTTCCGGTCATCAGCAACGCATCTTCATCCTCGGCGGCGGAAGCAATCTCCTCATCGCCGACGAAGGCTTCGACGGTCTCGTCATCCGCATCGATCTTCGCGGCGTCACCGTGCAGAGCGTTGACGACTACGCGATGGTGCGCGTCGCGGCCGGCGAAGTGTGGGACGAGTTCGTGGCGATGGCGGTCGCGAATCGCTGGTCGGGCATCGAGTGCCTTTCCGGCATTCCCGGCTCCGCCGGCGCGACGCCGATTCAGAACGTCGGCGCGTACGGACAGGAAGTGAGCGAGACGATCGCGCGCGTCGAAGCGCTCGATCGGACGACGAATCTCGTTCGCTCGTTCACGAACTGGGACTGCCGGTTCGGCTATCGATCGAGTCTCTTCAAGAACTACGAGCGCGATCGCTGGGTCGTGTTGTCGGTGACGTTCCGGCTGAAGGTCGGCGGCAGCGCGACGGTGCGCTATCCGGAGTTGCGAAAGTACCTCGACGAGCGCGGCATCGCACTCGACGATCTCACGCACGTGCGCGATGCGGTGATCGCCATTCGCAAACGCAAAGGGATGGTGCTCGATCCGACCGATCCCGACACGCGCAGCGACGGCTCATTCTTCATGAATCCGATTCTCACCGCGGAACAGCACGACGATTTCCGCCGCCACGCCGGTACCGAAACCGCGCCCGGATTTCCGTCGAACGACGGAACGGTGAAGCTGTCTGCCGCGTGGCTGATCGAGCACGCCGGCTTCACGAAAGGCTTCACGCACGGCAACGTCGGACTGTCATCGAAACACTCGCTGGCGATCATCAATCGCGGCGGCGGCAGCGCGCGCGAAGTGCGTGAGCTGGTGGCGATGATTCAGGAGAAGGTGCGCGACGAGTTCGGCGTCGAGATTCAGCCGGAGCCAAACTTCGTATGAGGCATGGGGTATGAGGCATGAGGTATGAGTCAAAGGCCTTTACTCATGCCCCATCCCTCATGCCTCATCCCTGACTCTCATCGATCGAACACGCGCACGACCACCGCGAGCGGCACCGTTCGTTCGAGGTACTCCCACACCGCCAGCACGTCCTGCCGATGGCGAATCAGTTCCGCGGCGACGACAGGTCCGACGTCATCCGTCGTCGCGAAACGCGCGCGGTTGTACCACTTCATCGCTTCATCAGGATTCGCGCGCAGACGTTCGCGCGCGTGCTGAACGAGCAGCGCCTGATCGCCCGGCACTTCGACGTCCTGCGGAATGATCTTCATCACCGGATTTCGCGCGCGTTCGCTTTCACGCGCGGCGAGACGCTCTTTCTTCTTCTCGAGCGACGCGGGATCGCGACGCAGCAATCCACTGCTGGCAAGCGTCTGAATCGCGGTCGTGAAGGCATCGACGTCGCCTTCGATCCGCAGACCGGAAACGTAGAGGTACTTCCCTTCGTGATTCGGCGTGCGCGACAGATGGCTCCAGACGACGAGACCCTGCGTGTTGACGGCGACGTCGTTCCGTTTGAACCAGAGACGTGCGCGCATGGCGATGCGCAGCGGCTCGGCGTGCTCGATCTGTGCTCCCTGCTCGGCGATGTTGCGAACGTGAATCTGTGTGCCGCCAAAACTGCCAACCAGCGTTTCGACTAACGCAAAGCGTTCGCCCGACCGCAGCTCTCGGACTTCGATGTTCAACATAGAAATAACCTCGGGACCCGGCGTAAGTGTACCCGAGTTGCGGTTACGATTCCGGCCATGCGCCTTCGACTGTTCGCAACGCTGCTGCTCGCTTCCGTCACCGCCACCGCCGCTGAGAACGTCGTCGTGCTTCGCGCGGCGCGCATGATCGACGGCAAATCGGCGAAGGTCATCGCTCCCGCCACCGTCGTCATTCGCGGCAATCACATCGAATCGATCGGCGGCGCCGCACCGGCAGGCGCAACGATCATCGATCTCGGCGACATGACGCTGTTGCCCGGTCTGATCGATGCGCACGTGCATGCGCTGCTGCAGGGCGACGTCACTTCCGAGGATTACGACCAGCAGTTGTTCAAAGAGTCGCTTGCGTATCGCGCACTGCGCGCAAGCCGCGCGTTGCGGATGGGACTCGAGAACGGATTCACGACGATGCGCGATCTCGAGACCGAGGGGGCGATGTACACCGATGTCGACCTCAAGCGCGCCATCAACAATGGTGTGATTCCGGGACCGCGACTCGTCGTCTCCACGCGCGCGATGTCGGTCACCGGCGGCTACGGACCGAGCGGCTATTCGCCCGAGATCACGTATCCGATGGGCGTGCAGATCGTCGACGGCGTGGAAGGCGCGCGCAAAGCGGTGCGCGAACAGATCGCGCATGGCGCCGACTGGATCAAGGTCTACGCCGATCGCTCCTACTTCATCGATGAAGACGGCGGGCTCTCGTCGATCCCGACCTTCACGCTCGATGAGATGAAAGCGATCGTCGACGAATCGCATCGCCTGCGGCACAAAGTGGCCGCACATGCGATGGCGCGTCCCGGCATCAGCACCGCGATCACTGCCGGCGTCGATTCGATCGAGCACGGCGTTGCCATTCCCGACGAGCTGCTCGATCAGATGGTCGCGAAAGGAATCTGGCTCTGCCCGACTCTGACTGTCACTGAATACGTCGCGCCGGGACGCGCCGCAGAAGGTCGCGCGATCTGGGCGAAGATGCCGGGCATCCACCACGACTCTTTCACGCGCGCGCTTCGCAAGGGCGTGAAGATCGCGTTCGGCACCGACGTCGGCGGCTTCCCGTGGGACGTGAACGCCGCGAAAGAATTCGAGTACGAGACACGCTTCGGCATGACGCCGATGCAGGCGATCGTTTCGGCGACGCGCTCGGCCGCGGAGATGCTCGACATGGCGGATCGCATCGGCACGATCGAGAACGGCAAGCTCGCCGATCTTGTCGCGGTGCCGGGCAATCCGCTCGACGACATCACGGCGATGCAGCGCGTCGCGTTCGTGATGAAGGACGGCGTCGTCTACAAACGTCCGTGAACGAGTCGGGTGAGCTACTCGCGATCTGGATCAAGCGCTTCAAGCGCGGTCCGATGGATCCGGTGCAATCGGCGCGACTGATCGCCGGGCGCGGCATCGCCGGCAACACCGATCAGGGCGGCAGGCGCCAGGTGACGATGATCGACGAAGCGGCGTGGGAAGCCGCGTCGCGCACGCTCGGCTTTCTTCCCGGCATGACGCCCGATCCGCGGCTGCGCCGCGCCAACCTGATGCTGCGCGGCATCAACCTCTTCAAAACGCACACGCGCATCCTTCGCATCGGCGACTGCCGCATTCGCATCTACGGCGAAGTCACGCCGTGCCGCAAGATCGAAGAATCGCTGACGGGACTACAGGAAGCGCTGCGTCCGGAGTGGCGCGGCGGCGCGTTCGGCGAGGTGCTCGACGACGGAGAGATCCGTGTCGGCGATCCGATTTCGTGGCTGCCTGTTAACCAACTCCTCATCCCCACCGTATAAGCGTCCGGTCTTACGGAGGGTTTCTCATGGGTTTCGGAGTTACGTTCGTCGCGATCGTTTCGATGATCGGTTTTTATGCGATGGTCGCGATCGTCATCACGGCGATCACGCGTTCGCAGCAGCGCCGCGCGGAATTGCAGTCCGAGGTGCAGACGAAGTTAATCGATCGATTCGGGACTGCGCCGGAGTTGATCGATTTCCTGCAGTCGGATGCCGGACATCAGTTCGTCGAAGGCTTCCATAACGCACCGCGTTATGCCGTGCGCGAGAAGATCCTCAGCGGTCTGCGCCGCGGCATCATCACCACGCTGCTCGGCCTCGGCTTCCTCGCCATCTTCGCGGCCGACATTCGCGACAACCAGGGCTTCATCTATCCCGGCTGTCTCATCCTCGCGCTCGGCCTCGGCTTCTTCCTCTCGACCTTCGTGTCGATGAAACTCTCCCACTCCTGGGGACTGATCGACGATCGTCGCGATCCGGCAGAGAATCGTTCGTAAGAAAGAGTCCGTCCGATGGCCGCATTCGCGCTCGAAGCGCACTTTCCTCTCGCAAAACCGTCACGCCGAAAACCGGATCACCCGATGAACGAGGCGAAATTCGAAGCGTTGTACCGCCGGACCGCAGGCAAGGTCTGGTCGTACCTCTTCCGCCTCACCGGTGACGCGGCGACGGCCGACGATCTGCTGCAGAAGACGTTCTTTCGCGTGCTGCGCAGCAATCCGGTCGTCGTCGACGACGAGCATCTTCGCCGCTACATCTACAAGACGGCGACGAACCTGGCGTTCGATCACTTTCGCGAAACGAAACGCGATCGCGCGTATGCGGCTGCCACTCCGCGCAACGACATCCGGCCCGAAAGTGCGGAGCTGCGCCACGACATGATGCGCGTCTTCGCGGAGCTCAAGCCGCAGGAGCGCGCGCTGCTCTGGCTCGCGCACGTCGAGGAATCGAATCATGACGAGATCGCCGACACGCTCGGCGTGAAATCGAAGAGCGTTCGCGTGTTGCTGTTCCGCGCGCGCAAACGGCTCGGCGAACTGCTTGCCAAGAAAGGTCTCGCACCGGAGGTGACGCGATGACGAACGAGTGCGTTTGCGGACTGCCGACGTGCGATGAATGCTCCGCGGCCGCGGCTGCCGGGGCGTGGATGCAGCACTTCGCAGGAATCGACGATCGCGAGCACATTCTCCCGAGCCCCGCCATCGTCTGGCTGAAAGCGCAGTTGCTGCAACAGACGCGCACCGTCGACCGCGCCGCGCGGCCGATGACGATCGTGCAGACGTCGGCCTACGTCTTCGTCGCCGCGTGCTGGACGATGCTCCTGTCGTGGAAGTGGGATGCGATCGTCGCGTGGGCGAACACACTCAGGCCGTCACACTTCCTGATGACCGCGACCGGCGGCTCCAACGCGGCGTCGCTGACGCTGACGTTCTTCATGGTCGTCGCGCTGCTGTCGTCAGCGACGGTGATGCTCGCGCTGCACACGATCCTCGCGGAGGATTAGCGGCTCGCCCACAACAACACGCGCTTGTACGTGTAAAAGTACGGCCGCCGATCGCCGAGCACTTCGAGCAGCCGCGCCGTGTACTCCTGAACAAACTCCGCGTAGCGATCGCCGAGGCGGCGCTGATAGTCGGTCAGCAGCGTTCCCTTCACCCACTCGACGACGCCGTGCGTCTCATCGAGCAGATGTCCGTAGATCTGCAGCCGGACGTGCTGCCGCGCAAACCCGAGCTCGTGCAGCAACTCCGCGTAACGCGCAACCGGCAGCACGTCGTGCACGCGCGGCGCGATGCCGAACGAACGCTCCGCAACTTCACCGGCAATACGATGCGATGCGTGATCGTCATTCGCCGGCATCTGCACCGCGAGTTGTCCGCCTTCGTTGAGAAGCGTCGCCAGTCGCGCGAAGAGCGTCTCGTGATTCGGCACCCAGTGCAACGCGGCATTCGAGAAGATGAGATCGAAAAGCACATCGCACGTGAACGTCTCGATGTTCGCGCGCTCGAAACGCAGGCCGTCCGCGGCCGGCGCTTTGGCAAGCATCGACTCCGAGCTGTCGATGCCGAGCGTTTCCGCGGCGCCGAGCTTTTCGTGCAGCTGACGCGTCAGCTCGCCGGTGCCGCATCCGAGATCGACGACCCGCATCGCCGGCCGCTTCTCGACCAGCGATGTGAGATCGTGGAACGGCTGCGCGCGCTCGGCGCGGAACCGTTCGTATTGATCGGGGTTCCAGCTCAACGCAGATGATCCCAGTTCATGATCGCGTTCATGATCAGCGCGTACGAGCCCTGCGTGTTGTGGCGCCACATCGGATTGTTCGCGAACAACAGAATGTGTCCTTTGCCGCGCGGCGCGTCGATCACGACCGGCTTGCCGGCGATCTCGTCGCCGCCTTCGAGCATGCCGCTCATCAGCAGCTGATCGGCCTTCTTCGCGAACGCCACCACAACCCGCGGCCGATCCTCGGCGCGCGGCATGTACGGCTCGAAGTTGTACGGCGCATCTTCGGGAACGCGGAACCCTTCCTCGCCCGGCGCAGCCGTACCGCGATCGGGAAGCGGAACGTATGCGCGTCCCTGCGGCACATCGGGATCGTTCTTTCCGCCGCGGCCGCTCGCGCGTGACTCGCTCGTCGATTCATCGCGCACGCCGACTTTGAAGACCGGCGAGCCGGCGAAGTAAATCGGCAGCGTGTCGTCGTAGCCGGCGGCGATCGGCGATTTCCTGTCGACGATCTCCGCGGAGACAATCGTGCCGGGCGCTTTCAGTTTGTTCGTATCGAC
This sequence comes from Acidobacteriota bacterium, assembly GCA_034667465.1. Classification (GTDB taxonomy): domain Bacteria; phylum Acidobacteriota; class Thermoanaerobaculia; order Gp7-AA8; family Gp7-AA8; genus JAOBAU01. Next base: position 114,529 of record JAXDJV010000025.1, read on the forward strand.
GATCGTCACCCAGCGCGCGAGGCCGTACGTCACCGCCCACTCCGACGTGTCGCGCGCGGTGATGAGGAGTCCGCCGTCTTCGACGAATTGCTGCAGCGAGGCGACGCCGCTCATGCCGAGGCCGGGGCGCATGTCGTCGGTTTCATCGACGCCGAGGTTCGGCGTGAGTGCGGTCTTTTTCCAGGGAAGCGGAGGACCGGGCGGCATTCCGTTGACGATTTCCTGCGGCGAGTTGCCGCCGCTCGGCGGAAAGACGATCACGTCGAACTGCTCGCGCAGATTTTGCGTGCGGCTCACGTACTGCGTCGAGATGTACTTGTACGGGATGTTCATCGAATCGAAGGCGATGCGATACCACCCCTCGTCCTGCGTGCGCAGCCACGTGTGCAGGATGGCGATGCGCGGCAACTTGGCGCCGGACGCCTTCGCGTTTGCCCACCACTGCTTCGCGAATTCGACGTCGGCGTTGTTCGTGGCACCCGCAATGGGATTTCGCGCGCCGTCCCACTCATGCATCGCAACTTTCAGCACGTCAGCGTTCTGCACGCGCTTCACATCGACGTTCTTCAGATAGCTGAGCGTCCAGCCGGTGTCGTCGTACACCTTCTCATCGGAGCGAACGAACTGCACGTCGAGCAGCGTGTCGGCGAGCCGGCTGTACGGCTGATCCATCCGAACGATGTAGCTTCCTTTCGGAAACGCGATCGCCGCCGGCGGCTCGACCGGTGTCTTCGCATTTGGAACGGGCGGAGCCGGCGGCGGCCAGTTCGTCTTCATCGTGAACGGTGCATCGGCGACCTGCACCTCGACGCCGTGCGTGCGCAGCGTCGACAGCAAATCGAAGAGCTGTCCCTGACGTTTCTGCGCGCCGTCGAACACGTACGCGTACGGTCCTTCGTTCGCCGCCTTCGCGATCGAACGCTTGCCGAGGAGGTAGAACTGCTCGAGGAAATGGCGGCGATTTTCCGCCATGTCGGTGAGCGCGAAAAGCAGCGCGCTCTGCTGATAGTTGACGTTGTTGCGAAGCGACCAGCGCACCTGCGGCAGCGGCGGATTCGGACGGAACCACTGCCGGTCGCTGGCGCCGCGCACGACGCGGTTCTCAGTCGTCGGCCAGCGATTTCCGAACGTCTCGTAGAACCGGCCGATGGTGTTGTGTCCCATGCCGATCCAGAACATGTAGTTCGGCGCCCACCCGTCGTAGAACCCGTGCGTCCACGCGCCCGGCAGGCCGCGCTGCGTCAGCTCGCCGACTTCGTGATACGCCATCCGATGCCACTCATCGATCATCACCGGATCGAGCGACGCGTTGTACGGACCGGTGCCGGTGGAGATGTAGATGAACGGCACCGACTCGTGCAGGTCGTGAATCACCTGCGGATGAAAATCGAAATACGCGCGCATGACGTTGCGCGACAGATTCAGCGCGAGGCCGATGTTGTCGCGGTTGTTGTCGTGCGCGACGTAGTGACCCCAGTAAACGAGCGGCGGCGTGGGAACGCTCGGATTCGCTTTGCGATAGTTCCAGAGATCGACCATCCGATCGCGGCCGTCGACTTCGAGCACCGGCGTGATGAGGACGATGACGTTTTCGCGAATCGATTTGATGCGCGGCGAATCTTCCACCGCCAGCCGGTACGCGAGCTCCATCAGCATTTCCGGCGAGCCGGTCTCCGGCGAATGCATCGCGCCGGTCGCGTAGTACATCGGCTTGCCGGTTTCGATGAGCGCGCGCGCCGCGTCATCGGTCAGCGTTCGCGGATCGGAGAGGCGGCGCGTGATGTTTTTGTACTTGTCGAGATTCGCGATCGTCTCTTCGTTCGAAACGGCGACGACGATCATCTCGCGCCCTTCTTCACTCTTCCCGATCGAGAAGACTTTCACGCGCGGCGACGCCGTTTCGAGCGCCCGCATATACCGATACACGTCCTCGGCATACGTCAAATACCCCTCGGCGCCGGCGACATGGCCGAAGAACTTCAGCGGCGTCGGAATGGTGGCCGACGCGGGAAGATGATCGACGAGCTCCGTCGTGAATTGCGCTCCGGTCGTGAACTGTTTGATCTGCGCGGTGTAGTCGGCGTCGGGAGCCTGCTGGGCGAAACCAGGAATGGCGAGGAGCAGGGCGACGACGATGAAGAGCGAACGATTCATCCGATGAAGTCCTCCGTTGCGGCGCGTATCGTATAACCGTGACGTTCACGCTTGCCGCCGCTCTCGCCGCCACGCTTTGCACGTGGAAGCCGGCGTCGACCGGTAATCCGATCGATCGATTCTTCAGCTCCGCGAAGGTCGAATGTCAGGAGGCGAAAGCGGGCTCGGTGGCGCGCGATCGCGTGAACATCTTCGTGCGCGGCGACGATCGAATCGGCATCGACGTCGCGCTGACGAATCGCGTCGATGAAGAAGCGCTGCAGCGAATGATCGAGCGCGCGCGGCAGGCGGCGCGCGAGAAAGTGAATGGCCTTGCGGATGGCGATGCGCTCTACGCGTACGTTCCTGAAACCGCGGTCGCGATTCCGCTCGTCGTCAGCGATGGCGCTGCATTCGTGCCGGTGGAGACGACGTTCATCCTGATCGCCGCGTCGCCGAAAGGAATCATCACCGGCGTGTCGGCGCCCTCTCGTTCCGATACGCCCGACATCACGCTCACCAAACGCGCATTCATCGGCTGGCTCCAGACGAAGCTGCCGAAAACCGGCGCGCCGAAGTCTCCGCCAATCGTCATGCTCGATGGCAAACACAAACCGGATGCAGCGCTGAAACTCGAAGCGTCACCGCTGATCATTTTTCGCGATGCCAGCGACGGCAAACACGAGCTGACGCTGCGCGGCGACAGCTGGAAGACGCAGACGATCGCGCTCGAGTCAAAAGAGATCACCGTGATGAAGGAGCCGATCGTCGCGACCCCCTCGCGCAATCTGACCATTCGTTGGACGCTGCTCAACGATCCCGCGACGCTCGCGCCGAAAGAAGAAGCGTGCGACGTGCCGGCGGCGAAGATCACCGGTCCGATGACGATGACGCTGCTCGACTGTCCCGGCATGCTGCCGAACGCGTGGTACATGAGCGTCGATCGCCGCAAATGCCGTGACGCCGCGACGGTCACGCTTCCCGACGATCAGCGGCACGGCCGCACGGAGCTGCACGATCTCGCCAGCGGTCCGTACCTGCTCCGCTTCTCGCACGAGAAGCTTCCCGATCTCTGGCAGAGCATCATCGTTCCCGACGATCGCGACGGCGATATCGCGGCGAACGTCGAGTACTTTCGACTGTTCGGCACGATCACGCGCGGCGGGAAGGCGGTTCGCGCGAACCTCGCGGTCAGTGGAGGCGAAACCGTTTCTGATGCAGACGGCAAGTACGAGGTGACGATCACGGACTCGCGCATCGGCAACATGGTGACCGTCATTCCGTGCGATACGGAGCAGGAGTACAGGCATATCAACGATGAACGGCCGCCGGCGAACAGCCGATTCGATATCGACATCCCGCAAAACGTGCTGACGATCGATGTCGTCGACGACGCGGACGGAAAACCGATTCCGAAGGCGCACGTGTCGTTCGGTCTGGTGATGAATGGAAAAGAGGGCGAGGACGGAGGTGCGTGGTACGCCGCCAGCGCCGATTCCACTGACGACAACGGCCGCACGATCGTCAAGCAAACGGACAAAGATCACAAGGTTCTCGTCTGCGCGAACCGGGATGACTACGAAAGAAAGTGCGCCGATCCGTTCCGCTTCGAGGAGCAGGCCGAAGTCGGGATTCGTCTCGCGCTGAAGAAGTTAGTGCTGCATCAGGGCAGCGTGCATGTGGCGGGTCCGATCGATACCGGCATGATCCTCTGGCACACACGCGATGGCGTGCAGATCGAACAATCGCGAACGAAAGAAGACGGCACCTTCACGTACTCGAAACCGCACCCGCCCGGAACGATCGTTTCGTTCATCTCGTCATCGCATCCGCTCTACGTGTTTTTGCAGCCGCTCGTCAACGACGCGCAGCCGTTTGAATTCGCGCTTCCGTCCGCGCCGGTTCGCAGCTTCGAAGTCGTGCTCGACGAGGCTGCGACCGCACCGAACGTCTTCTTTACGCTGGCGCTCGGCGATCTGACGATTCCGATGCTCACCCTGTCGTCATACGGTCCGCGACACGGAACGCGCAACTCGATTCGAAAGGGAGGAACGGCGGTCGTGCGCGACATTCTCGAGACGGCGCCGATCTCCGTCGTCGTCATCTCGATGCCGTTCTTCGAAGCGAACAACGTCGCCGGCCGCGACCTCGCCCTCGTTCCCGCTGCCGGCTCACTTCCGCGTTATCGGCTCGGCAACGAATCGCGCATCACTGTGCACGATCACTGATCCCGTTGCGGACCATATCGGCGATCTCGAGCACCATCTGCGACGACTCTTTCCCGAACGGCTGCGGCACGTTGAAGAGAATCTCGAGCATGAAGTAGTTGAAGAAGAGCCGCGTCGTCAACAGCAGCGCCGAGACCGGCGAGACGCCCGGCCGCAGCTTCGACTGAATCGCTTCCACCTCACCCTGCTCGTCAACAAATCTCGCGAAGCGCTGCGACATCTCGCTGTAAAACTTTCGAATGTGCGTGCCGTCGAATTCGATGACGTCGACGTAAATCAGCGCCATGTACTGGCGATATTCGCCGACACTGTCGCGCGCCGCGAAGCCCAGTTGCTCGATGTTTTCCGGAAAGCTGGTGGTCCGCAGCACGCGATTGAACGGGAAGTGCTTCGTCTCCGTGATCGCCCAGTACTCATCGAGCAGCGTCCGGAAGATCGATTCCTTGTCGGGAAAGTGGTGATAGACGCTGCCGGTCGAAACGTGCGCCGCGTCGGCGATCTCGCGGACACTCGTCGCACCATAACCGCGATGTGAAAAAAGCTGCAGCGCAACGTCGAGCAACAGACGCCGGCTCCTCTCCGATTTTTCCTCTCGCTGCATGCGCCTCGACGCAGGCTACGCGGAGGCGCGCGACGGGTCAAACTTTGGTTGATGTGGCGACGATCAGCACGTCGCGCTCGACGTCGCCGCGCCGCACACGCAGACGGACGCGCTGTCCCGGCGTGACGTTGCGAAACCACTCCGCCACTTCGTCCTGCGTCCGGAATTGCAGCGGCCGTCCGTTCACGTGCGTGACGAGATCGCGCGCCACGAGCCCGGCACGCGCCGCCGGTCCGTTCGGCGCAACGCTGCAGAGCTGCATCCACCCGCGCGCGACCTTTCCGTGTTCGAGCGTGACGCGATAAGTGAACGCGAGTCCGAACCAGCCAGGCGTTCGCTGCGCGGCAATCACGGAGGTCGCGACGAACAACAACAGGACGATAGTCCTAACGCGTGACATCGATCGCCTCTCGCGCGCCGGCGGCTACGACTTTCGTCACGCAGCGCGCGCGATCTCGTCCGTTGCAGACGGTGTATTCGCCGGGTTCGAGGTAAAGGTGGAAGCCGTCAGGTCCTTTACCCCGCCGGTTGCCATCCGGCGGCCACGCAAGCCACGACACTCCGAGAAGATAGCCGTCGCTGCGTCCAACGAGCGGCCATGGTTCATCGGGCGCCGCAACAATCAGCATTCCTCCCGGTTCTCCGACGATGAGCTCCAGTTTTTCGGTGGTCATGGGCAGGACGCGAACAACCTTGACCGGTGAATTGGCGGCCATCACGATCAACTCGACCGGCGCCGCCGTCGATGGAAACTGAAAATCGAACTCTCCATTTGGCCCGGTGACCACCTCGCTGGAACCTCCAACTGACGGGGCGTAGTAACGGACGATTGCGCCAGCCACTCGACCTCCCGACACCGTTCGCACGACACCGCTCACGTTCCGTTTGTTCGGGAGCTTGATCGTGACAAGCGAGTCGTTGCCGCCGTTGATGCGATACGTGAGAAAGCCGCTGTCGCCCGTGGCGTTACGCGCACGAATCTGTACATCGCCGGTCGGCAGACCGGAAAACTCGAACGAGCCGTCTGCGGCCGTCTGCGACATCGACAGAATCCCGTGATCGCCACGAGCGCTCAGTGCCGCAGCGACCGGCGCGCCTGTGCCGTCGACGACGTGACCGCGAAGACGCCCGTCCGGTAGTCGCAGGTCCAGGTGTGCTCTCGCTTCGCCGGCTTTCAGGTGGACATCCACGTCACGCAGACTGAAACGATCCGTTCCGCGAGTGACCTCAATGAAAAACGGCCCTTCCGACGGAAGCACACCGTTGAAGACCCCCTCTTCATCGCTATTGAAGCGCGCCTCTTTGCGCTCCGCATTGTGAAAAACCAGGCGTGCCGCAATCGGTTCAGCGCCGAGAAGCACTTTCCCTTCAATCGCGACCTGCTCAATTTTCAGTTGCAACGCAATCGGCTCGCGATCGACGACGAACTGCTCGTTGTGCCAGACCGTGCCGTCTGCGTCAGAGATGCGCAGCGCATATCCGCCGCGTTCCAGCGAGTCGATCTTCCACTGGCCGTCGATCGCTGCGCGCTCATCAATCGAACCTTCCTCGTGGGTTTGAAAATCGAACTGTCGCAATGCAACGCGCCACGGTCGTCCCTTCGGATCGGTCCGCGGGTCGATCGTAACGGCGACGGCGCGAAGTGGCTCGAGCGTCAGCAGGTCGCGGAGCGTTTCTTCCACACCCGCCGCAACAACGACATCGCGCGCTTCTGCCGGCGACCAGCCCTTTTGTCTTGCGACGACGCGGTACGAGCCCGGCTCAACATCGCGAAACTGAAAGAAACCACGACCGTTTGTGAGCGCGCTTCGCGCTCGCGCCACGACGCGCTTGAGATCGGAGGCCGACCATGCGTACGACGCGGGGATGAGATCGACGGTCACCCCTTCCGGCGACGCCAGCCTCGCCGCGATCGATACGCGGCCGCTCAGCGATGCACCACGTGTCAGGCGCACGTCGCCGAGCACTGCTGGCGTGCGCACGCTCCAGAAATAGCTTGGCGTGAAACCATCCGCGGCGATGCGAAGATCGAGCTCTGCCGCCGGACCGGTGCAGACAAACGTATCGCCGGTCAGACTGCACGCCAGCGCGGTCGGCGTGATCGAGCCCGTTTTCGGCGCTGATTCCGCGCGCATCGAGATTGCTGCCGGCAACTTTGCTCCGCGCGCCGCGATCAGTTTGCCGCGAATTCGCGCCGACGGCCAGACAACGATTGCCCGCTCGCGCGGTTGATCTCCGCCGGCGATGACCACGGGAGCCGCCCAGCAGCCGTCGCCAGGAACGGTAAGGCGCCAGATCTGACCTTCGTCAAGGGAGAGCACAACACCGTCGGTAGCGTTCGCGCGCGACCATGAGCGCTCGACCGGTGCACGTTCGCCGCAACCGGAGCCTTCACATTCAGCGCGAACGATCGCATTCGCGCAGTAAACGCTGCCGCCGCTCGCCGCAATGAGCGTTACGCGAAATGGTGCGTCGGACGCGAACCCGGCGACCGCTCCAGCGAACGACAACGCCGCAAGGAGAACCGGGGCGCGCATCAAATCGAGGAACAGCGGCTGCCGCAGTCAGGTTCGCAATAAGTACCCGCTCCCGGCATCGCGTAACAAACACGGGAATTGTTGACACAGCCCGACCACGAGCTGTGAGCGCCCCACTGGGCGATGTCACCACACTCGGCGTAGTTTTCGAGGTTGCGAATGCACTCCCTGCAATTGTTGTCTACCGGATCCCGTGTGGGGTTCTGCTCGATCGCCGAAATGCCGGACGGCAATGACAACAACGCAAGAATAATGACGGCGTAGCGAACCGTGCGCATTGTTTGTTTCTCCATAAAGAAACATATGCGCGCAGCATGCTGGCTGTCAAGAAACGTATAGGAGTCGGCGTTACACTCCACCAGCCTTGGCCGCTCACGACCCCTACGCCGCGCTTCGCGTCCCCAACTTTCGCCGTCTCATCCTCGGTTACGGCCTGATCACCGTCGCGCGGGAAGCGCAGATCGTCGTCATCGGGTGGCAGATCTACGAGCTCACCAAAGATCCGCTTTCGCTCGGGATGATCGGGCTCGCCGAGGCGCTGCCGTTTATTGCGGTAGCGCTGTATGCCGGGCATGTGGCCGATCGCGCCAGCCGGCGCGCCATCACACTCGCCGGCACATTCGGACTTCTGCTCTCCGCGATCGCGCTGCTCGTCTTCACGCTCCGGCCTGGCATCTTCGTGCATGGCGGAGTCTGGCCGGTTTATGCGGTCATTTTTCTCAGCGGTATCGCGCGCAGTTTCACGCGGCCTGCGCTCACCGCGCTGTCCGCGGAAGTCGTCGAACGAGAGCTCTATCCGAGCGCAGTCGCGTGGCGCGCGTCGACCTGGCAATTCGCCGCAATCCTCGGGCCGGCACTCGGCGGACTCCTTTACGGCTTCGCCGGACCGGCCATGACCTACGCGATCGTCGTCGTCCTCATGACCATCGCGCTCGGGACGCTCGCCATCATCAAACACGAATCGCGCGCGCTGCCGCCGTCCGATCTCTCCGTCGGGGAGAGTGTCGGCACCGGAATCCGCTTCATCCTCGGACAGCAGGTCGTCCTCGCGGCGATGACGCTCGACCTCTTCTCCGTCCTCTTCGGCGGCGCCACCGCGCTCCTTCCGATCTTCGCGCGCATCCTCAAAGCCGGCCCGCAGGGACTCGGCATGCTGCGCGCCGCGCCCGCCGTCGGCTCGCTGCTGATGGGCATCTATCTCGCGCATCGTCCGCCGATGAAACGTGCCGGCGTCACACTGCTTTGCGCCGTCGCGCTCTTCGGACTGACGATCATCGGCTTCGGCCTCTCGACGAACTTCTGGCTCTCGCTGGCGCTGCTGACGCTCAACGGCGCCGCCGACGACATCAGCGTCGTCATCCGCTCGACGATGATTCAGACGATGACGCCCGAATCGATGCTCGGCCGCGTCTCGTCCGTGAACCAGATTTTCATCGGCTCTTCGAACGAGATCGGCGCCTTCGAATCGGGCGTCACCGCGAAGCTGATGGGCACCGTGCCGTCGGTTCTTTTCGGCGGCTTCATGACGCTCGTCGTCGTAGCGATGACGGCGGTCTGGTCGAAACAATTGCGACGCATGACGACGATCGAAGCGGAAGCCTTCCACGCCTCGTAGATTTTCTTGACCGGCGTCGTACGCTGATTGCGGTGACCTTGCCCCATGAACGATCCGAACGCACCCATTAAAGGCCGCGGCGCCTCCTGGAATCCGCAGAACCGTTTCGAAAGCCTCGCCTACGTCGTCGACGACGACGCTTACATCGACGATGACGCGCCGGCGCCGCGGACGATTTTTCTCCGCGATCCGACGCGGACGATCATCACACACAACGACAGTCCCGACGTCGGTTTCGACTACAGCATCAATCCGTATCGCGGCTGCGAGCACGGCTGCATCTACTGTTTCGCGCGCCCCACTCACGAATACCTCGGCTTCTCCGCCGGCCTCGATTTCGAAACGAAAATCCTCGTCAAAGAAGACGCGCCGGAGCTGCTGCGCGAAGAGTTGTCGTCGCCGAAGTGGACGCCGCAAACGATCGCCATCAGCGGCGTGACTGACGCCTTTCAGCCGATCGAACGGAAGCTCGAGATCACGCGCCGCTGCCTCGGCGTCCTCGCCGAGTTCCGCAATCCGGTCGTCATCATCACCAAGAACCAGCTCGTCACGCGCGACGTCGATCATCTCGCCGAGCTCGCCGCGCACGGCGCCGTGTCGGTGAATGTGTCGGTCACGACGCTCGACGGAGAACTGGCGCGGACGATGGAGCCGCGCACCTCCTCGCCCGAACTGAGGCTGCGCGCAATCGAAACGCTGGCGAAAGCCGGCGTACCGGTCGGCGTGATGGTCGCGCCGGTCGTCCCGGCGATCACCGATCACGAGATGCCGAAGATTCTCGCCGCCGCGGCCGATGCCGGTGCGACCAGCGCCGGCTTCGTCGTTCTTCGTCTGCCGTGGGCGGTCGCGCCGCTTTTCGAGAAGTGGCTCGACGAGCACTTCCCCGATCGCAAAGACAAAGTGCTCAACCGCGTCCGCGATCTGCGCGGCGGAAAGTTGTACGACGCGAAGTGGGGCGTACGCGGAAGCGGAGAAGGGATTTTCGCGGAACAGTTCCGCGCGATCTTCGACATCACCTGCCGCAAGCTGCATCTCAACGAACGTCATTACGATCTCTCCGCGGCAGCGTTCCGGCGTCGCGGGCGGCAGGCGGCGCTTTTCTGATCAAGGAGCCGGAGGCGGGGAAATGTCGCGGCTGCGTCCCTCCTTAATTCAGGAGGAACACATGGCAAGACTTGTTTGTGCTCCGCGACCCATCACTCCGGAACAGATGATCGAAGCAGCGCGGCTCGCGCTGAAAATGAACCCGAACAATCAGCCGCACAGCGTCGTCGTTGCGCGTGCGCTCAGCGGCAAACCGCCGCATCCCGCTCGCATCGCCGCAGTGATCGAGAAGAAATGGCGGTCGACCGGCGTGCGGCTCTCGGTGAAGTTCATGGACAAGCCGGAGACGGCGCTGCGGAAGAAGATCCTCTCGCACATGAACGCGTGGGGAAAAACGGCCAACGTCATCTTCACCGAAACGAACGGCACCGGCCAGGTGCGCATCGCGCGGCTCGATACGCAGGCCGACGGCGGCTTCTGGTCCTACGTCGGCGTCGAGATCCTTGCGATTCCGGACAACGAGCCGACGCTGAATCTCGAAGGCTTCACGATGAGCACGATCGATTCGGAATTCAATCGCGTCGTTCGCCACGAAGCGGGCCACACGCTCGGCTTCCCGCACGAGCACATGCGCCGCGAGCTCGTCGACCGGATCGATGAGAAGAAAGCGATCGCGCATTTCGGAAGCACGCAGGGCTGGTCGCCGCAGGAAGTGAAGGAGCAGGTGCTGACGCCGATCGAAGAGTCGGCGCTGCTGCACACCGTGCACGCCGATCCGAAATCGATCATGTGCTACCAGATCCCCGGCTCGATCACGAAGAGCGGCAAGCCGATTCTCGGCGGCACCGACATCGACGAAATCGACGCCGCGTTCGCCGCCTCGATCTATCCGAAGGCGATCGCGAAGAAGACGTCGACGATGAAGATCCCGAAACGCTCCCCCGGATTTGCATGAGGGAACGCGCATTGCTCTCATTGGCGGCATGAGCGCAAGAAAAACGGAGTTCGAAGGAAAGCACGTCTTCATCTTCACGCGCGACGGATGGGAGTTCGTCGAGCGGAAGTCGGCGAAGGAAGCGGTGGCGGTCATCGCCGCGACTGACGACGGAAAGATCGTGCTCACCGAACAGTACCGGCGGCCGGTCGATCGACGCGTCATCGACCTGCCTGCCGGCCTGATCGGCGACGAAGACGACAGCGACGCCGCGGCGACCGCGAAGAAGGAGCTCGAAGAGGAGACCGGCTATCGCTGCCGCGCCGTCGAACGGCTCGCCGGCGGTCCCAGCTCACCCGGCATTACATCGGAGATCGTCCATCTCTACCGCGCCACCGGGCTGACGCGCGAAGGGGCGGGCGGCGGCGTGGGCGGCGAAGAGATCACCGTGCACGCGGTTCCGTTGCGTGACGCCGAGCAGTGGTTGCGCGACAAAGAAAAGGACGGCGTGCTCGTCGATTTGAAGGTTTGGTCGGCGCTGTATTTCGTGGGGAGGCATGGGGCATGAGGCATGAGTTATGAGTGCTTCGCTACGCGTCACTCATGCCTCATTACTCGTCCCTCATACCTTCAACACAATCTTCCCGAAGTGCTCCCCGCCCGCCATCCGGCGATGCGCATCCGCAACCTGTTCGAGCGGAAACACGCGATCGATGACCGGCCGAATGCGACCCGCCGCGAGGTCGTCGCCGAAGCGCGCCATGAATGACGACACGATCTCCGCTTTCTCCGCGACCGGCCGTCCGCGCAGCGTCGAGCCGATGATCTGCTGACGCTTTGACAGGAGCGACGTCACGTCGATCTCCGCTTTCGACTCGCCGCCCATCGAGCCGATGATGACGACGCGTCCGCTGCGATTGAGCGCCTGGAGATCGCGCGGCAGATAACGCGCGCCGATGTGATCGAGGATCACGTCGACGCCTTTCGCTTTCTCGACCCACTCTTCTTCGCGATAGTTGATGGCGACGTCGGCGCCGTGCGCGAGGCAGCGCGCACATTTTTCGGCAGAGCCGGCGGTGACGAGGACGCGAACGCCGGCGAGCTTCAGCAGCGTCGTCGCCGCGGTGCCGATGCCGCTCCCGCCGCCGTGAATGAGCGCGCTCTCGCCGCGCTGCACGCGCGCGAGCATGAAGAGGTTGAGCCACACTGTCAGAAAAACTTCGGGCAGCGCCGCCGCCTCTTCGTCGCTCAGCATATCGGGAACGCGCATCGCCGATCCCGCATCGACGACGGTTTCTTCCGCGTATCCGCCGCCCGGCAGCAGCGCCATGACGCGATCGCCGAGCTGCCAGCCGACGACGTCGACGCCGATTTCAGAAACGACGCCGGCGCATTCCATGCCGAGGATTTCGGAAGCGCCTGGAGGCGGCGGGTAGTGACCCTGTCGCTGGAGCAGATCGGCGCGATTGAGCGCCGCGGCGCGGATGGCGATGCGCAGCTCGTGCGGCCCGAGCGGCGGCGAGGTGGTTTCACCGACTCGCATCACATCTTCGTCACCAAAGCGGTCGAGCAAAACGGCGCGCATGCGAACTTCTATATCACTCATCCCTCATGCCTCATGCCTGTAGTAATGTTCGCCGGCCGTGACGGAAGTCAGCAACCTCGCAGTCTCCTGCGTCGGACTGAAAAAGCATTACTCCGATGTGAAAGCGGTCGACGGACTCGATCTCTCCGTCGGACTCGGCGAATGCTTTGGTCTCCTCGGGCCGAACGGCGCCGGCAAGACGACGACCATCGAAATCCTGGAAGGACTCACGCCGCGCGACTCCGGCGAAGTGTCGATCCTCAGCCGCACGTGGGAACACGATGAGCGCGAGTTGCGCGAGCGGATCGGCATCTCGCTGCAGGAAACGCAGCTCAGCGACAAGCTGACCGTCATCGAAACGCTCACGCTCTTTCGCTCGTTCTATCGCCGCGGGCACGAGCCGGACGAACTGCTGCGCGACCTCTCGCTCGACGAGAAACGCAACGCGCGCGTCGGCAAACTTTCCGGCGGCCAGAAGCAGCGGCTCGCCGTCGCCTGCGCGCTCATCGGCAATCCCGACATTCTTTTCCTCGACGAGCCGACGACAGGTCTCGATCCGCAATCGCGTCTGCAGCTGTGGGACGTCGTGGCGCGCTTTCGCGCCGGCGGCGGCACGGTGCTGCTGACGACGCATTACATGGATGAAGCGGAGCGGCTCTGCGATCGCATCGCCATCGTCGATCACGGTCGTCTCATCGCGCTCGGCACGCCGAAGGAACTCATCGCGAAACTCGATGCGCCGTACATCATCGAGTTCACCAGCGATCCGCATCTCGACGAGAACGAGATCCGCGCCGTCACCGGCTGCCGCGGCTGCACGCGGCGCGGCGACGCGTGGCAGTTACGCGTCGATTCGCTCGCGGTCGCGGTGCCGCAGTTGATGGGAGCGATCGATGCCCGCGGCGCGAAGCTCGTCACGCTTTCCACGCACGCGGCGACGCTCGAAGATCTGTTCGTCTCGATGACCGGACGGGAGCTGCGCGATGCCTGAGCCGCGTTCGCCGATTGCCGAGCTCACGCTCGCGCGGATGCGCGAGTTCACGCGCGAGCCGGAAGCGATCTTCTGGGTGTTCGTCTTTCCGCTGCTGCTCGCGCTGTCGCTCGGCTTCGCGTTCCGCGAAAAACCGCCCGACAAAATTCCGATCGGCATCGTCGCCGGTCCGCATGCAAACGAACGGCTCGCAGCGCTGCGGACGTCGCCGGTGCTGTTGCCGCGCATCGTCAGCGAAGAAGAAGGACGCCTCGCACTGCGTCGCGGAAAAATCTCGCTGCTCGTCACCGGCAATGCGACGCCGGTCTATCGCTTCGATCCGACGCGACCCGACGCGCGCGCTGGCCGCATCGAAGCCGACGACGCGCTGCAGACCGCGGCCGGACGCAAAAGCATTTTCAAATCGACCGAAGAGCATGTGTCCGAGCGCGGCTCGCGCTATATCGACTTCCTCGTCCCCGGTCTCCTCGGCATGAATCTGATGGGCACCGGCATCTGGGGCGTGGCGTTCAGCGTCGTCAACGCGCGCATGCGCAAATTGCTCAAGCGTCTCGTCGCCACGCCGATGCGCAAACGCGACTACCTGCTCGCACACATCTTCTCGCGCATCGGATTCCTGATCATCGAGACGGTCGCGCTCGTGACCTTCGGCTGGCTCGTCTTCGGCGTTTCCGTCAACGGTTCGCTGGTGACGTTCTCGATCCTCTGCATCACCGGCGGCATCGCGTTCACCGGCATCGGATTGCTCATCGCGTCGCGCGCGCGGACCATCGAAGCGGTCAGCGGCATGGCGAACCTCATCATGATGCCGATGTGGATTTGCTCCGGCGTCTTCTTCTCGTACGAACGTTTTCCTGAAGCGGTGAAGCCGTTCATCCGCCTGCTGCCGCTCACCGCGCTCAACGACGCGCTGCGCCTCGTGATGAACGACGCCGCGTCGATCGCGAGCATCGCCCGGCAGCTGGTGATTCTCGCCGCGTGGGCGGTGCTCACCTTCCTCGTCGGCCTGAAGATCTTCCGCTGGCAGTGACGCGTCAGAAGCGGAACGACATCCCGATGTTCACTTCGCCCTGATACAGCTCGCGCGTGCGGACGGCTTCGCAGACCGTGCAGCGATCGTCTGCGTTCGTCACCGAGGTGTAGAACCCGCGGCCTTCGATGCGAAGACCGACGTTGCGATTGATCGGCAGACGGACGCCGACACCGGCCGATGCCGAGAAGCGATTGTCCGACGTCGCGCCGGCGACCTGCGGATCGAGATTCGCGATTCCGGCGCTGACGATCACGAACGGCTCGGCGTTGCGGCTCCGCGCAAACGGGATCTGCAGACCGGCGTGGTAGTACGTGACGTCGAAGTCGCCGAAGTTCGTCCCCGGCTCGAAGAGTCCGTTGTTGCCGGTCGTCAAATGCGTCGACTGATGATCGACCATCAGCTCGAGCTTGAGCGGGCTGCCGAGCGGAATGCCGAAGCTCACGCCGTAATTGAGCGAGCTGGCCAGCTCGAGGTCACGGCGAAAGAGATTGTTGTTGCTCGCGTAGATCGTGCCGCCGTAGCGATAGCCGGCGAACGGCGTGAGCTCGAACGAGTTGTCGTAGCGGCCGTAGCTGCGATTGTCACGATCCCGATCACGATCGCGATCGCCGCCGCGATTGCGCCAGCCGTCGTCCTGTGCGAAGAGTGATGCCGGGATCGTGATGAGTGCGAAGATAAGGATGAGTCTGCGCATTTCCGTCTGCCTCCGTTGGTCTGTTCGCGGCTTCTTTGCAGAAACGGAGCCGACGGCGGACGGTAGAATCGCCGGCCATGAAAATCGCCACCTGGAACGTCAACGGGATTCGCGCGCGTCACGAACAATTTCTCGAATGGGTTACGACCGCGCAGCCGGACGTCGTCTGTCTGCAGGAATTGAAAGCGACAGTCGCGCAGGTGCCGGCGTCGATTTGCGAGCTCAACGGTTACTGGTGTTACTGGCACGGCGCCGCCGCCTATTCGGGCGTCGGTCTCCATCTGCGCCGCGATACGTTTCCTGAAGAGCCGCGCTTTTCAAATCCGGCGTTCGATCACGAAACGCGCATCGTTCAGGCGGACGTCGGCGATACGACGTACGCGTCGGTCTACGTCCCGAACGGCGGCAAGGACTACAACGCCAAGATCGCGTTCATGAACTCGCTCATCGATTACGCGGCGGCCATTCAAAGCGACGGACGAAAGCTCGTCATCTCCGGCGACTTCAACATCGCCCGCACCGACATGGATGTACATCCGAAAGAGCGAAAGCCGGTCATCGGTCAGCGACCCGAAGAGCGAGAGCTCCTCGAAAAGATGATCGGACACGGACTCGTCGACGTCGGCCGCACGCTCAATCCCGACGACGAGAATTACTTCACCTGGTGGGCGCCGTGGCGAAGCATGCGCCAGCGCAACATCGGCTGGCGCCTCGACTACGTATTCGCGAGCGAGTCGATCGCAAAGAGCGCGATCTCCTGTCCGTCGTACCGCGAGATCGGGACAAGCGATCACGCGCCGGTCGTGGCGACGTTCGGGTAAACGATTACTGTCGTCCGCCGCGGTCGCCGGCGACGACCGTCGTCTGCATCGCTTTGAGAAACGCATCGGCGATGTGCGCGTGCCCGGTGTTGTTCGGATGAATGGTGTCCGAGTCGACATCGGTCGACAGAATGTAGGCACCGCCGGCATCGGCCAGCGTGACGTTCAATCCATCGCCGGCGAGCTCGCGCACGACTTCGCGGATCTTCCTGTTGTAGAGGCCGACCGCGGCATCGCTGCCGGCGCTGTACGTGCCGAGCCCGTACGCCGTCGTCGTCGGCATCCGCAAACAGTTGCCGACCCACACCTCCGGACCGGTCTTCGTCGAAGCGCCGCGATTTCCGGACATCCACATCAGGAAGACGTTCCCGCTCCCGCTCGTGACTTTCATCGTGACCTCGTGCGTCGTTTCGGTCTGGCCGTCGATGCGGACGACGAGCGGCGCGTACGCGGCACCGCGCAGCGTCGCCTGCGCGTCATTACAGGAATACGTGCTGCCGAACTGTGTGCCGTCGACCCAGAGCGTGAACGTGCCGCCGCCGGTGCCGAGGCGAATGGAGACGACGTAAATCACATCGCCATAAACGTGGGCGGTCGCCGTCGCGTTTGTCGTGCTCGAGAAGATACCGATGTTGTTCAGATACGCCGACGTCGTCAGATTGGTCCAGCCGCTGCTGAGGCTCTGACCGGTTTGGATCATCGAGCTCCGCGTCGCAAGCCAGATCAGCATCGCGCGAAGAGTGTCGGCGTACGTCGCCAGTCCGGTCGTCGACGATCCCCACGCGCGCATGTCGTTATAGCCGCTGAGCATGATCGTCTTCGTCGTGTCACTGACCGTCTGTTGCAGGACGGCGTCGATCTGGCCGCTGCTGTAGTCGGACGCCTGCGTACCGCTGTTCGCATGGTTGTCGAGAGTCCAGCCTTTCGCGGTGGCGACGACGGATGCGTATCCGTTCGACGACGGCGAAGCGCCGGTGCCGAGAGTGATGGAGTCACCGAACGCAAGCAGCGTTTGCGACTGCGCGAAAGCGGCGGGAGCGGAGAGGAGAGCGGTGGCGGCGACAGCTGCGAATAATTTACGCATCCGTCATTTTCGAGGATTTCCGCCAGGAAATCCAACCGGCTATTGGTTGCGGGTGGCGGTTTGGGCGATCGTGAGCAGCAGTGCATCGTCCTCCGGCTTCGCGCTCCAGAGCCCGAGGACGACGTCGTGACCACCGTTTTCTTTTGCGGAGTCGACCAGCCAGACGGTGCGTGATGCGCTGTCACCTTCGTGCGTGTCCATCACCACCGCTTCCATACCGTTGATGGTCGCGCGACATTTCGGCGCCGCGGCGGCAAATGAATGGACGGCCCAGTATCCGTACCGCATTGTGGCGTGCGCACCCGACCACTCCCATGCCGCACCGCCGTGCACAGAACCGAAGTCGCGAACCGGCTGAATGCCGTCGGGAAGCAGGATCGATACTTCGCCTTCAGGTGCGGTGACCTTCGACCAGCCCGACGTCGCAAGCATCGCCGGCAGCGTGCATGGCGGCAGCTCGGCGGGCGTCCGTCCGTCGTATGTCTCCGCTTTCTGCGCCGTCTGCTTCTTGCGCGCGATCCACGCGTCGATCCGCTGCGTCAATACATCGAGCGGAATCGAGCCGGCGGCGAGCACCTCATCGTGAAACTCGCGGATGTCGAACTTCGCACCGAGCTCCTTCTCGGCTTTGGCGCGCAGTCCGAGAATGTGCAGCTGGCCGACTTTGTAGCCGAGCGCCTGGCCGGGGATGGCGATGTAGCGATCGATCTCGGACTGGATCTGCACGTCGGGACTGTTCGTGTGCGCGTGCATGTAATCGACGGCCTGCTGGCGCGTCCACTTCTTCGCGTGCATTCCGGTGTCGACGACGAGTCGCACGGCGCGGAAGATGTCGCTCTGCAGTCGTCCGTAATCGGAATACGGATCTTTGTAGAGGCCGACCTCTTTACCAAGTCGCTCCGCGTACAACGCCCATCCTTCGCCGAACGCGACGAATCCACCCTGCTGCCGCAACAGTGGCAATCCCGGCAACTCCTGCGCGATCGCGTTCTGCAGATGATGTCCCGGCACGCCCTCGTGATACGCGGTCGACTCGTTGCCGATCGTCTTTCGCTCCTCCGGCTTGTACGTCACGACGACGACGTAGCCGGGACGCGAGCCGTCGCGCGTGCCGCGCTGATATTGCGTCGCCGCGGTCTTCTCGCGAAACGGCTCGGTCGCTTTCACTTCGACCTTCTGCTTCGGCAGACGATTGAAGAGCAGCGGCAACTTCTCAGACATCGCGGCGATGGCGACGCGGAAGTTGTCGAGGATCTGCTCGCGCGACTTCGAGTGCAGCTCCGGATTCGCATCGATCGATGCATTGAGCGCGGCGATCGAATCGAAGCCGAGCTTCTTCGCGATCGCGAGCATCTCCACTTCGTCGCGCGCCACTTCGCGCAGTCCGAGCTGATGAATCTCTTCCGGCGTCATCGACGTCGTCGTGTTGCGGAGCACCAGCGACGCGTACCGCTCCGCGCCCTGCGGCAGCGCCCAGGTGCCGACGTCTTCGCGCCCGTGCGGCGCGTACTCCTCGCGCACGAACTTCGCGAGCTTCGCGTATGCGGGGAGCACATCGGTGCGGATCGCATCGAGCAACTCCGCGCGCAGCGCCGCCTGTCGCGTTGCATCGATCGACGCCGGCAGTTTCTTCAGCGGCTCCGCGAACGGCGATTCTTCCGCAGGCGTCTTCGCGAGGCCTTCGATCTGCGACGCAGCTTTTTCGAGCAGCACTTTCGGCGGCACGAGATGGTCGCGAACGCCGCGCTTCATCAGCTCGATCGTGTCGTCGAACGCGCGCGGCACCTGATGCATCCGCGCGATCCAGTCGGTGAAGTCTTTCTCGGTCGCGAACGGCATCAGCGGCGCCGACTGCGGGATCGAGAGATGGACGCCGCCGAACTGCGTCAGCGGCATCTCGTAATTCTTCAGGCGGAAGTCTTCGAGCTCGTTGTCGAACTGCTGGAGCAGGATCGTCCGCGTGATCGCCTGCTGCTCGTCGAGGCCCTTCGCCGGGATCGCTTCGACGCGCGCGAGGAACGCACGCGTTTTCTTCGCATTCGCTTCGATGGCCGCCGCGGAACGATCGGTGAGCCGGTCGTTCCAGCGGCGGTCGCCCTGAACCGAAGCCGATTCAGGACTCGAAGCGAGCCGCTGTTCCCATATCTCGTTGACGAGATCGTCGAACTTCTTTCGCTGTCCATCCGGTTGCGCGGGAACTTGCGCAAACGACGTGGCGGCGACGAGGAACAGAGGGAGCAGCAGTCGTAGTTTCATCGCCTCCTATTCGAGCACGACGAGCACGACTCTGCGATTGGCGGCGCGACCTTTTTTCGTTTTGTTTGATTCGGCCGGCAGCGTGTCGCCGTACGAGATCGTCGACATCCGCGCGAGCGGCAGCGACTGGCTGCGCGACAGGTAACGGCGTACCGAATCGGCGCGGCGCTGGCCGAGCTCGTCGTTGAGCCGCGTGCCGCCGGTGTCGTCGGTGTGTCCCTGCACTTCGATGAAGTACTGATCGCTGAGCGCCTTCACCTTGCCGGCGAATTCGTCGAGCGCTGCCTGTCCTTCTTTCGGAATGTCGTACGAGTTGACGGCGAACTTCACGCGGTCTTCGCTGAAGGTCTGCTCGAAAACGACCTTCCCTTTCGCCAGCACGCCCGCTTCCTGCGCGCGCTTGAGCGCCTCGCGCGATTCCTGGCTGAGCTGATCGAGGCGGACGTCGGTCTGTTTCTGCTTCTGCTGGAGGTCTTCCACCTGCGTCTCGACCGTTTCGAGTTTCCTGCTGGTTTGCGCCTGAGCCTCGGCGATTTTCTCGTCGACCGACTTCGACGTTGCGCATCCGCCGAGGGCGGCGGCGAGCAGGGACAGCGAGAGCAGACGGGTGGCGTTTGAATGCATAGTCATCAACTTCCTTTCCTTTCGGTTTTTCCCGGTGGTTCCGTGCCGAGATATCCGGCGCGTACCCTTACGGAGCGGACCCGCCCCGTCAGTTCGAGTGAAATGCGGCGGTACTTTACTGCACCTTTTCCGGTCGGTGAGAAACCGACCAGATATTGAGCGCGAAGATTCTTCTCCATCGCGGCGACGGCGAGCGCGATCTCCTGCGGACTGCTGCCGACCTGCATCCGGCCGCCAGTGAGATTCGCGATCTCATCGAGCAGCGCGATGTCCGAGAGCGATTCGCGCGGATGTTTCGGATCGACGCGCTCGAGCTCGGCCGGTTCGCGCAGACCAAGCGGATAGATCGGCACCGCGATTCCCTGCAGACGTTGCGCGAGATCGGCGCGCGTCAGCTTCGATGCGTTGTCGATGCCGTCGCTGAGCAGGATGATCGCGCGTGTCGGATTGCGGCCGAGGCGACTGCGCTCCGGCATCGTCGAAAGCGCATCGAAGAACGCCGTCTTGCCGAACGGCTTCACGGTCGCGAGCGCGCGATTGAGCTGCGAGGTGTCGGTCGTGAACGCAACGACTTCGTGCGCGGCGGTGTCATCGAACACGTAAAGCGCGAAGTCATCACCGGGCTGTCGATGCGCGAGCAACGCGCCGATCGCGGCGCGCGCCGCGTCCATCTTGCCGCCGAGCGCCATCGAGCCGGAGCCGTCGAGCAGGATCGTGAACGACACCGGCGCGTTCTGTGATTTTTCGAAGAGATCGCTGCGCACCGGCCTGCCATCGACGAGGAGTTTCATCTCGGCGCTGCGGAGGTCGGTGATCGGCGCGCCGTGATCGCCGAGAACTGTGAAGGGGATCATGACGTAGCCGACGGAAACCGACTCGGTCAGCTGCTGCGAAACGTTCTCCTGCGCGTAGACCACGACGGGAAAAACGAGCAGCGCAACGACGAGACAGCGGACGAACATGCTGCAAATAACACTGATCGACGAGCGCAGCATTTCCCGGAAGGTACGCCGGCGAGGGGCTGCCATGGGACGTGGCAGCGACAATAACTAGCCTTTTTTCAACGGGATGAACTTCGGATCGTCCTGGTGACGGCGCTCCCAGCGAAGGAAGTCGTAATAGCCGCACGTCGGGCGGTCGGGATACTCATGGCAAACTCCGGGCCTGGCCTCGTAAACCGTGCAGCGGCGCGCCTTCGTGTCGAGGAACATGCAGATCGATCCGTAGACACTGTCTTTCTGATGCTTGAGGACGACGTCCCCTTCCACGACTTTCGTGAAGCGCCGCGTGGCGACCTCCGGCTCGATCCCGAAGTGTTTCGCGAGACGGTTGACGTCGCGCTTCGTGATTGCGATCCGATCGTAGCTGCAGCAGTACGCGGGGCACTTGCTGCAGTCGTAGAGATTAGCCATACCGCATCTTACGCTGGCATCGTCGTCGCTTCAAAGCCGAAACCTCTCCCATGAAACGCCTTGCTCTCATCGCGATCGCGTTCTTCGCAACCTCATGCTGTCGATCGATCGATTCACTCACCGACGAGCGCTACCGCGTCGCGCCCGCGCACTCTTCCTACGCGCCACGCGCGGCCGTGTACAACGTCGATGAAACGGTCGAGACGTTCCACGATGCGAAGCGCAATCGCGACGTGCCGGTGCGCATCTATCTTCCGCACGGCGCGACGTCGCCGATGCCGATCGTCGTCTTCTCGCACGGCATCGGCGAGGATCGCGATTCATATGCGTGGCTCGGCCGCGCGCTCGCATCGCACGGATACGTTTCCGTTCACGTGACGCATGCCGGCACCGATCGCGCGATGCTGAAGAGCGGTTACCTGAATCTCTATCGCGCGACGAAGAAGAAAGAGAACTGGGTGAACCGTCCGCTCGACGTCAGCTTCGTGCTCGATCAGCTCGCATCACGACACGACTTCGACATGACGCGCATCGCCATCGCCGGACATTCCGCCGGCGCATTCACCGCGCTGGCGATGGCAGGAATGCGTCCCGCCGACAGCAGCGGCGAGCTCGCCGATCGGCGCGTAAAGGTCGCCATCGCGATGTCGATGCCGAAGATGCCGGCCGGCGGTTACGACTTCATCGCAACTCCGGTGCTGCACATGACCGGCACATGCGACGGAAGTCTCATCTATCGCACGAGCCCGCGCGATCGGCGCATCCCGTTTCTCGCAACTCACGCGACGAACGAGTATCTCGTCACGTTCAAAGGGGTGAATCACAACGTCTTCTCGAACGTCACCGACGAGCATCACGGCGACATCGCCGATGTGGCGCTGGCGTTTCTCGACGCGTGGCTGCGCGATGACGCCGCCGCACGCGAGTGGCTGGACGCGGGCGGTCTGGCATCACGTCGCGGCGTCGCCGTCGAACGGAAGTAGTGCGATCATGGCCGGCGATGGACCACGCCGTCGCCCTCGTGCAGGCTTACCTGCAACTCAACGGTTATTTCACTTCCGCCGAGTATCCAATCATCGCTTCCGCCGGTCGCGGCGGGTTCCGCACCATCACTGACATCGACGTGCTGGCGTTCCGCTTTCCATCAGGATTGCCGATCGCGAATCCGCACGGCCGCGTGCCGCGCGGCCTCGATACCAGCGAGATCGATCCCGGCCTCGGCGTAAAACCGGACGCGGTCGACATGATCATCGGCGAGGTGAAGGAAGGACGCGTCAGCGTCAATGACGGCGCGCGCGATCCTGATGTGCTGCGCGCCGTCATCAGCCGCCTCGGCATCACGCCGGCGGAAGAAGAATCGGTGATCCGCGATCTGCTGCACAGCGGCGGCGCGACGCTGCCGAACGGATTCACGGTGCGCTTCATCGCCTTCGGCGCGTTTCCGCCTGGCGCAGCAGTTCCGCCGTGTCGCATCATCTCGCTCGGACACGTGCTCAATTTTCTGCAGGCTTACGTGCGCAAACACTGGGGCATGCTGCGACACCTGCAATTCAAAGATCCGGCGTTCGGATTTCTGATGACGCTCGAGAAGGCGCGCCGCGGCGAAGCCGGACGACGCGGCACGCAGGGAGTCGAAGTCGTGCCGGCCGTCGGCGAAGAGCGCAAGAGCGCGCCGCGCAAATCACAAGTGAGGAGAAATCGATGAAGAACCCGCCAACTTACGAAGATGCAAATCTGATCCTGCGCCTGTACGAGCTGCGCCGCGAGGAGAAGCTCCGCGCCGCGCGCAAATGGATGGGAGCGATTGCGCCGTTCACCTCGCGCGAGCAGTGGCTCGGCATCTGCCCGCCCGGCTCGGAAGAGAACGCGTACTACCGAATGGTGACGACGTACTGGGACATGGCCGCGTCATTCGTCGCGACCGGCGTCCTCAATCGCGACCTGTTCTTCCGCGCGAACAACATGGAGCTGCTGTTCGTCTGGGAAAAAATCAAGCGGATGCTCCCCGAACTGCGCGAAGTGCAGAAGAACCCGCGCGTGCTGTTCAACCTCGAAGAGATCGGGAACGCGTTCATCGAGTATTTGAATGCGAACAATCCGGGCTATTACGAAGTGTTCGCGGGGAACATCGCGAAGATGATTCCGGCGGCGAAGGGGTAGAACGCATGCCGGATTCCCATCGCGGGGTGTTAGTCGCGAATCATCCGTTCACGGCTCATGCCGCGTCTCTTGCCGCTCGGATTCATTGCGCATCCCATACGCGCAGAGGAGACGCAATGGGCAACGTGGACAGTCCGGCTGGCGGGGCGTACAAATCGTCATCGTGAAATCGAGAACGGCATAATTGTAATCACGGAATGATCGACGGGGCGTCAATGCTTCAGCAAGATCATTTACCCATCTGATGTGACGCGGGTCGCGTTGATAGGGCTGTGCGGTCATTCGGCCTAACCATCGGAAGATGTTGCTGTCTATGATCACGGCACGCCGCCCGCGATGAAGCGACAGCCACGCCGCCGCCGTGTACGCGCCGACTCCATTTATCGCGCGCAACTCTTCTGCCCGTGTTGGGATTTCTTGTCTATCGAACAGCCGTGCGATTTCCAGGAGTGTCTCCCCCCGCGTATGTAGACCGACCCTGTTTGTCAGAGCACGCACACCACGGCGACCGGAACGAAGGAGATCGCTCGGCGTGCGATAACGCGATCGCAACAGCTCGTAAGCCTGAAGGACCTGTGAGGCGCGAGTACGCTGGAGAAGAAGTTCAGCGATCAGCGTCAGCCATGGATCGCGATCGTAACGCCAGGGATATGCAGCAAAGTTTCGACGACCCCAGCGCAGCACCTTCCCGCGCACGGCCGTCAGCCACGAAGTATCGATCTCATTCTTCGATCGTTTCCTGCTCCCGTGCCTCGTCATCCTCCGCCGGCATCTCCGCTGCTCGTTTTCCTTCGAAGAACTCCACCAATCGCCGCTTCGCCATCGCCGCGTCACGTGTCGGCTGAAGCTGTCTGGCCCACGCGCGCCCTGGATGCAACGCGTCCCACCAGGTGATCTCGCCCTCGTATCGCCGTTTGCCTGGATCATGATTCCCGAAACCGTCAAGGACGACATTCCAGATCGGTCGATAGTGCTCCAGCAGAAAGCGCTCGGCCATTGTGATCCAGAGGGGAGTGACGACGAGGTACCGGCACAGGAAGTCACCTGCGCGAAGACTTTTCGTTGCCTCAATCGATTTCGTGTGTTGGTTGATTCGATGGAAGAGACTCCTGGCGTGCGTCGGCTTTGCCAACCCTTTCCGCGCGCCGGCTGGAACAGCCTTTCCGACATAAATCGGACAGTCGGCCGAAGGTGATCGAACGGGGGCATACAGCGGCAAGTTGCCGGTGTAGAAGAGCGCATAGATTCCCGCGCCGCTGAAGACCGGCCGGATCGGCAGCGGCTGAGCCGTGCGGCGCATTAATTCTTCCACACAGCTTTTTGTTAGATTTGCATAGTCGAGCGGGTTGTACTCTCGCGTCTCGTTCATTCGTCGCGCAGACGCTCCGCCACGCTCGACGCGATAACGCGCGCGAGATCCACTGGCACCGCGTTTCCGAGTTGGCGCATTGCCTCGGACCATGCTCCCTCAAACCGCCACTCATCGGGGAACGTCTGCATGCGCGCTGCTTCGCGAACAGTGAAATACCGTACG
Organism: Acidobacteriota bacterium; assembly: GCA_034667465.1. Classification (GTDB taxonomy): domain Bacteria; phylum Acidobacteriota; class Thermoanaerobaculia; order Gp7-AA8; family Gp7-AA8; genus JAOBAU01. The sequence goes on from JAXDJV010000025.1 coordinate 139,815, forward strand.
GAACCGTCGCTAAAAGCTATCATGTTCTCCCCTCCCGGTACGCCGTGAGCGCCAGCCTTCAGCGTCTTCGCCGGAAGATCCAACGGGCTGCCGGTGTGCCCTGGATATGCTCGTGCGCCTGGAACGAAATGGTGGTTTAGAAGATCAGCCGAGGTGCTTTTCTTTGTTGGATCGGGTAAACCCACGAGCGCATCGCGCACTGTTCGCCACGGCCGCATCTTCTTGTCGGTTTCCATCAGCAGCAACTGTTGCATCTTCGGCCCCGCCGGCGTCATTTTCGGTCGTTTGATGCTATGTCGCGCCCAGTACTCACCGGTCATGTATTGGTCGTGAAGGAGCGTTTTTACATCGTGCGTTTCTTCAGGGAACTTCCACTTCGCGCTCACGTCGGCGCGGAACCCGACAATGAAAACGCGCTCTCGGGTTTGCGGCACACCGTAGTTCGCCGCGTTTACCAGCCGAAAGACCACATGGTAATGAAGATCATCGAACTTACCTCCCGTATGCACCTTCTCCAGCCGCGCCAGATGCTCGTGCCACGTTTCGTCAAGTGCCGGGGCGATCGTCGGATAGGCAAGCGATAACAACACGTAGGAAAAGTAAGTCTCGAATCGAGGCCGAAGAAGTCCCTTCACGTTTTCCATGATGAAGGCGCGCGGCGTCAGGTCGCGGATTGCTCGGCAATAGTGCGGGATCATGTTTCGACCGTCGTCCATGCCGGAGTGCTTGCCGCCAATACTGAACGGCTGACACGGGGGTCCACCGGAGATCACGTCGACGTGACCGAACTGGGAGAAGCGGACCGCTCGCACGTCACCCTGGATAACGTCCCACTTCTCCACACCAGGAAGAACACGCGATCGAGCATTCTCCCTTAACGTGTGACAGGCATCCCCGTTCCATTCGATTAACGCCGCGTGATCGAACCCCGCGAGGTGAGTACCAAGAGCGAGGCCACCCGCACCAGTAAATAGCTCGAGTGACCTGATCGGCTGCGACGTTCGGCGAGGATTCCTGGTTCTCATCAGATCGTCATTCATTCTAGTGACGCAACGGCACCCTGCGAAAAATCTTGATTCGGAGAATGGTCTTTCGAATTCATCGACGGCCATAGCCTTGGTAGTGTCCCTCGGCTCTTCCCGACGTCCATTCTCCACATCAAGTAGACTATTTCATTCAACCTGCGCGAGCAGACGAAGTCATCTGAAATGAGCCATCGACACCGACCCGGCGCGTGACCACGTCCTCAAAAATCGTATGCGCCGATTCCTCGCTCCGGCCACCAACCGACGGATTTTGAAGGTGACGTGTGCCGCGCGCGTGCGGCGAATGAAGTATAGCCGGACTCGGCTCGTCGCTTCTGCTCGCTCCGGGACCGAACCGACTGCTATGGCTGTAGCGACCTGATGCGGTGATTGCTACGTTCCCTCTCGCTACTGTCGCGACTTCCATGACGATCAACGCGGCGTAGGCCGGTGGGCGAACGCGACGGATGACGTCTCTGACACTGGAACAGCGGCTGCGATTCCTCTTCCCAGATTGCGGCATTTCCCGCGATACCCATCGTGTTCCGAGACCGGCATCCTGTCACGTGTTTCCGGGTGATCGCCCGCTAACATGATGGCCTTAGCCGCTTCTTCGCCGTCGCAGAAGGTACGTGTGCGCCCCTTTTTCCGGCCCCCATCTTGCAGTTATTGTCACTACCAACAGGAGGCTTATCCATGAGAATTCAGGACACTGACCGCATCCTCAAAGAATCCCGCATCGCTCGCAATACCGGCGCGGCGCACGGCGAATCCGACGGGATGATGGGGCGTGCGTGGAAGTCGATCGCGAGTCTGCCGCAGCGACTCGCGGGGATGTTCCGCCACCAGTAACCGAATCTCGCGTTTTCAGGACGGCGGGCGGTTGCGCCTGTCGTCCTCTTCTTCTTCGGGAACTTCCTCGACTTCCGGCATCTTCGACTGCGCGAGCACCCAGCGTACGCGGAACCGTTCCGCTTCCAGCACCGTGATTTCGAGATCGCCGAGTTGCGCTTTGTCGCCCGGCTTCACGGCGCGTCCGACTTTCGCCGCGACGTAGCCGCCGATCGTCTCTTCATCGGGATCGCCGACGTCGATCTTCAATCGATCGGCGAGATCCTCGATCAGATAATCGCCGCGCACGCGGTACTTGCCGTTGCCGAGCGGCTCGATCTCCGGCCGCTCGCGATCGAACTCGTCCTGTATCTGCCCAAACAACTCCTCGGTGATGTTCTCGAGTGACACGATTCCGGATGCGCCGCCGTACTCGTCGAGCACGACCGCCATGTGCGTCTTGTGCTCGATGAACTGCGACAGCACTCGCTCAACCGTCGAGTTCTCCGGCACGAACAGCACGTCGCGACGCAGCTCCGTCAGCGGACGACCCGGTCCGCGAAGCTGCGCGAGAAAAAGATCCTTCACGTGAATCAGGCCGATGGTGTGATCGAGCGTTCCATCGCACAACGGATAGCGCGTGTGGCGTGTGTTGCGAATCGTCTCGAGATTCTGCTCGATCGACTTCGTCGTCGAGATCACGGAGACGTCGGTGCGCGGCACCATGATTTGCCGCGCGGTCCGCTTCGAAAACTCAAAGACCCCTTCGATGATCTCGCGGTTTTCTTCGGAGAGGATGCCGGCTTTTTCGGAGTGCGCGATGATCGCGCGCAACTCTTCCTGCGAATGGACGACGTCGCCTTCCGGATTCGGATGAATCCCGAAAACGCGCAGCGCGGCATTCGTCAAACCGCTCAGCAGCCAGATGGCCGGATACGTCGTGACGTAAAACGCGTGCAGCAGATGCGCGCTCCATAGCGACGTCTCGACCGGCTTGTCGATGGCGAGGAACTTCGGAACCTGCTCGCCGATGATGATGTGCAGCGATGAGATCGTGATGAATGCGATCGTCGCGGCGATGGAGTGCGCGAGCGGCGCGGCGAACACTCCCGAGTTGACGAACAGCGGAATGAGTCGCGCGGCGATGGCCGGCTCTCCGACCCAGCCGAGTGCGAGCGACGCGAAGGTGATTCCGACCTGCGCGGCGGAGAGATACGAGTCGAGATGTTTGAGGATGCGGCGCGTCATTCGCGCGCGGCTGCTCCCTTTCGCGGCGAGCTCGGCGAGCTGCGTCGGGCGCACCTTCACCATCGCGAATTCGGCGGCCACGAAGAAGCCGTTCGCGAGAATGAAAAATGCAGCGAGAAGGAGATACCAGGTGTGCATGGTTACGGAGCGCAGAACGCGCTCGACGTTAGGTCGACATCCATGGTGGCGAGGTATTGTAACAGCGGATGCGTTCCTTCCTTCCGCTCCTGCTCCTTCTCGCGATTCCGCTTCGCGCGGATGACGTCGTCGTGTCGGCCGCGGCGTCGACGCGCGAAGCGATGACCGAGGTTGCGAAGGTGTATGAAGCGCGCACGCACGATCGCGTGCTGTTGAACTTCGGCGGGTCGAACGAGATGGCGCGACAGATTCTCGCCGGTGCGAAAGTCGACGTCTTCGTCGCGGCGGATGTAGCGACGATGACGCGTGTCCACGCGACAGGAACGCCGCTGTTGTCGAATCGGCTGGCAATCGTCACGGCGAAGCCGATCGGAAATCTCTTCGCGCTGAAACGCTTTCGTCGGATCGCGATTGCGAACTGGCGCGCGGGCGTGCCGGCCGGCGTTTACGCTGCTTCGTACTTTTCCGCGATCAAAGAGTGGGACGAGCTCGAACCGCGACTGGTGCCGATGGTCGACGTTCGCGCGGCGCTGGCTGCATTCGATGCGGGAAGCGTTGATGCGGCGATCGTCTATCGAACCGACGCGCGGCTGGCGAAGCGAAAGCATGCAACGCTCGAGATCGATGACGAAGATTTGATCGGAGCGATCGTCTATCCGGCGGCAAATCTCCGCCCACGCGCAGCGTCGAATCGCTTCTTCGCGTTTCTCTTCTCCGCCGACGCGCGGCGGATCTTCGATCGCTACGGTTTTCTTACGCCGAAACCGACGAAGCGATGACTTCGTCGAGCGTTCGCCAGAAGCGCGGATACGACTTCGACACGACCTGCTCGTTCGCAATCGTGACGTTGCCGCGCGCGAGGCCGGCGATCGCGAAGGCCATGGCGATGCGATGGTCGTCGTGTGTCTCGATCGTGGCCGGCTCGCTCGACCAGCCGGGCTGAATCAGGAGCGAGTCGGCGCGCTCTTCAACCGTTGCGCCGAGGCGTCGCAGTTCGCTGGTGACTGTCGCGAGACGATCCGATTCCTTCACGCGCAGATTGCCGACGTTCACGATCTCGACCGCCGATGTCGCCAGCGGCGCGATCGCGGCAAGCGTCGGCACGACATCCGGCGTCGAGTTGCAATCGAAGCGTCCGCCGCGCAGCGACTCGGGACCGACGACTGTCAGCTGATCGTCTTCGACGTACGTCTCGCATCCCATCTCCGCGAGCGCATCGAGGAAGCGCGCGTCGCCCTGCGCCGACGGATGCGCGAGTCCCTTCACGTGCACGGTGCCGCGCGTCGCGGCGGCGGCCGCGAACCAATAGGACGCCGACGAGTAATCGCCTTCGACGCGGTACTCATCTCGCACGAGCTCGTGCGCGCGGACGTGCACGATGTTGCCGTGGCGCTGCACGTCGGCGCCGAAAGAGCCGAGGATGCTGGCGGTGATGTCGATGTATGGAGCGGATGCGAGTGACTGCAGCGTGAGCGTCATGCCGGCGGGGAGCGTCGCGCCGGCGAGCATCAGCGACGAAGCGAACTGGCTCGACGTGTCGGCAGCGATGGCGACCTCATAACCGCCGCGCATTTTCCTGCCGCGAATGCGCAGCGGCGGGAAGCCTTCCTTGTCGACGTACTCGACTTCGCAGCCGATCGATTGGAGCACCTCGACGAGATCGCCGATCGGCCGCTCGTGCATTCGCTTCTCGCCGTGCAGCAAAAAGCGTCCCGGCGTGAACGACAGCCAGCCGGTGAGGAATCGCATCGCCGTTCCGGCGGCGCCGACGAACACCGGCACTTCATTCGCCGACATCGAGATGCGCTCGCCGATGCGAACGCCTTCTTTGAAGGTGCCGCTCACTTCGAAGCCGATCGTGCGCAGCGCTTCGAGCGCGTGGCGCGTGTCGTCGGAGTCGAGACAGTTGGTGACGAGCGTCGTGCCGCGCGACATCGCGGCGAGCAGCAATGCGCGAACGGAGAATGATTTCGATGGTGGAGCGACGACAGTCGCGGTAACGCGCTCGACGCGCGGAATGACTTTCATGCGAATTCCAGGCGCAGCCCGTCGTACGCCAGCGCGACGCCGTCCGGCAGCGTGGCGTCGAACGGCTCGTGATCGATGTCGTGCGTGAGATGAATGAGATACGTCTGCTTCGCGCCGACTTTGCGCGATGCCGCGATCGCTTCGTCGATGGTGAAGTGCGTCGGATGCGGCGGCGCCGGACGCAGACCGTCGAGCGCCAGCACTTCGACCCCTTCGAGCAATGCCAGCGATTCGTCGGGGATGCCGTTCGTGTCGGTGATGTAGGCGAACGGCCCGATGCGATAGCCGAAGATCGTCCATTCGCCGTGCTGCACCGGGATCGGAATGATGTCGATGCCGTCGTGCGTGAACGGCGCGTCGACTTCGTGCAGTTCGAGTTGTGGCTTTCCGCCACCCGGCTGCGTGTCGGCCCAGATGTAACTGAACGCGCGGCGGACGGCGTGCGCGGTGTGATCGCTGGCGAACGCGTGGATCGTTTCGCGCTGGCGGAAGTTGAAGGGGCGGATGTCGTCGAGTCCCATGATGTGATCGGAATGCGAGTGCGTGAAGAGGATGAAGTCGAGGCGCGGAATCGGATCGCGCAGCAGCTGCGTACGCAGATCGGGCGTCGTGTCGATCAGAAAATACTTGCCGTTCGCTTCGATCTTTACCGACTGCCGCAGCCGCTTGTTGCGCGGCTCGGACGACGTGCAGATGGCGCAGCGACAACCGACGACCGGAACGCCGGTCGATGTGCCGCTGCCGAGGAACGTAACGATCATGCGGGGCCGATTGTATGGGGTCATCCCGAGCGTAGCGAGGGATCCGGGCGGGCGGGGCGCGCGTCGGCAGTTCGTCGCCCCGCCCGCCCGGATCCTTCGCTGACGCTCAGGATGACGGCGTTTACACGACGACGAAGTCGAAGTCGCCGGTGCTCGGATCGATGACCATCGCTTCGCCCGTTTCGTACCACGGCGGAAGAACGGTGATCGTCGACGCGGCGGTCGGCAGAACGAGCTTCTGGTGAAAGTGGCCGAAGACGACGTGCGTGTGGCCGTCGTCGCTGCGACGCCGGCCGTACTCTTCCATCAGCTCCAGCGGCAGTCGTGATTTGTGCTTGAAGTTCGACTTCGAGAGCCGCTTCTCGACGTCTTCGACGAACTTTCGCGCGGTCCGTTTCGGCACGAACTTCAGCGCGAATTTCGACAGCGCGTTCTTCGATGCGAAGCGCCAGAAGCGATACGGATAATCGCGATCGTTGAGCATGTCGCCGTGCACGATCAGGAACGATCGCTCCCCCGCTTTGATCGCGTACTCGAGTCCGACGCTCGTCACCGCGCGCTCGGCGAATGAACCGCGCAGGAAAAAGTCGCGATTGCCTTCGACGTAATGAATCTCGACGCCGTCGTCGCGCAGCTGCTGCAGGCGCGCGAACACTTTCTCGACCGACGGCGTGTAGAACTTCGCGTCGGCGATGAAGTAGTGAAAGAGATCGCCGTTCAGGTAGAGCGCGCGCGGCTGCATCGCCGCGAGGCGATCGATCCACGCGATGATCGGCTGCTCGTTTCCATCGGCGAGACCGATGTGCGAGTCACCGATGACGAAGATTTGTCCGGTCGAGATCATTCGCCGAGCTCCGTGAGCACGCGCTCGAATTCGGTGTACGGCTCCGAGCCGAAGAGGCAGTAGACAACGCGCTGCAGCGAGCGCGCGTGCGGACGAAAATCGATCGTCGCCGCAAGCATCACGCGCGCGGAACGCTCGATCGGAAATCCGAATACGCCGGTCGACATCGCCGGAAACGCGACCGATGCCACGGCCAGTTCTTCGGCGCGCTGCAGCGCGGCCCACGTCGCGCTGCGCAGCTTGCGATCTTCGTCGCCTTCACCCATGTGCGGACCGGCCGCGTGGATGATGAATTTGCAGAGAAGGTTGCCGCCGGTGGACACGAGTGCGGTACCGACCGGAATGTATCCAAGGCCGGCAATGTGCTTTTGCGAGTCGGATGGATTGACCATCGCGTCAACCTTCAGCGAGGTGACGTCGGCTCGTATCAGTTCGATGTGCATTCGTCCATCAGAGCGCCGTCTTCAGATTCGCCCGCGGGTTGTCGCGATACAAATTCTCCAGCTGATCGACGGCCGGAAACGCTTCTTCGGGAACGTCGCGAGGGACGGCAATCTGCACACGGTAGTAATGATCTCCGCTGCCGCCCCCTTTTTTCTTTCCACCCTTGCCGGTCAGACGAAACGTCTGCCCGCCCTGAGTTCCGGCTGGAATTCTCGCCCGAACGGTGCCGTGAATGGTGGGAACGTCGATCTGTCCGCCGCGAATGGCTTCGCCGATCGTGACCGGCAGGTCGATGTAGATGTCATCGCCGCGCCGTTCGAAAAACGAGTGCGAGCGGACGTGAATGGTGAGATTGAGATCGCCGGCCGGACCGCCGAGCGTGCCTGGCGATCCTTTGCCGCGAAGCCGCAGCTTCTGTCCGTCGGCGACGCCTTCCGGAATCTTCACTTTGACGGTGGAGCGGCTGCCGTCAGGACGCGACATCGACAACTCCAGCGTCGTGCCGAGGATCGCGTCGCGGAAATCGATCGTCGTTTCGGCCTCGATGTCGGTGCCGCGCTGCGGCTCGTCGGGCATCGCGCCGCCGAAGAGATCCGAGAAGATGTCGGTGAAGCCGCCGGTCGAGCCGCGTCGCGCGCCGCCGCCGGTGCTGCGCGTGCCGCCGCGTCCGGGCGCATTCGTGAACTGGCCGAAGTCGAAACCGGCGAACGGATTTTGTCCGCCGCTGAAGGGACTCTGTCCGCCGAATGCTTCTTTGCCGAGGCGATCGTACTGATCTCTTTTCTCGCGATCGCTGAGCACCGCATACGCCTCGGAGAGCTCTTTGAACTTGTTCTCGGCGTCTTTGTTTCCTTTGTTGACGTCCGGATGATGCTTCTTGGCGAGCTTGCGGTACGCCTTCTTGATGTCGGCCTCGGTCGCGTCCTTCGCAACCCCGAGGATTTCGTAGTAAGTCTTTTCGGCCATGGCAGGAACGCCCGAAACTTAGCACAAAGGCGTGGTGGCACGTTTTGTTCAGCCTGCCCGCCGCATGAACTGGATCGAACGTCTGGCGCGGCTCGGATACATGTCGATCGGCGCCGTCTACGCAATCATCGGCGGGATGACTGCCGCGGCGGCGCTGCATCGCGGTGGAAAGACCGCCGATCGACGCGACGCCATCGCTTTCATTCTCGGCAAACCGTTCGGTCACGCGCTGCTGCTCGTCGTCGCGGCGGGACTGGCCGGATATGCGCTGTGGCGACTGAGCAGCGGCATCTTCGATTCCGATCGACGCGGCAGTCAGTTGAAAGGAATCGCGATCCGGATCGGCAGCTTCGTCCGCGGTCTCGCGTACGGCGCGGCAGCGCTGCAGGTCGGGAAGCTCGCGCTGCGTCAGGGCGGCGCGGGAAAAAGCAGCGACTCGAGTGCGAAGCAGTGGACGGCGCGGCTGATGTCGCATCCCTTCGGACGATGGGCGACGGTGATCGCGGGACTGATCATCATCGGCGCCGGCGTTTATCAGCTCAGCCGCGCATTCCGATCGAAGCTGAGCAAACGGCTCGATCTGCGATCGATGAATGCGGCGACGCGCGAGAAAGTCGTGGCCATCTGCCGCTTCGGCATTGCGGCGCGCGGCATCGTCTTCACGATCATCGGCGGCTCCGTCGTTCTCGCCGCGATTCGTTTCGACGCGAGCAGGGCGCAGGGAACGTCGGGCGCGTTTCGGACGCTGGCCGCGCAGCCCTTCGGGCGTGTGCTGACGGGCGTGGTCGCGGTCGGCTTCATCGCGTACGGCGTGTACGCGTTCGTGAACGGACGATATCGGCGGATCGAGGCGTAGCAATTGCTTTCGCCGTCTCTCTCGGAAAGAATCAGCTCGATGCCCAACGTACTGGCGCGACGCAGTGTCCTCACGATGATCCTCGCGGGCGGGATGGGAGAACGTCTCTATCCGCTGACGCGCGACCGCGCCAAGCCGGCCGTGCCGTTCGGCGGCCGCTACCGGATCATCGATTTCGTCATCAACAACTTCATCAACTCCGGCTTCTTCAAGATCAAGATCCTGACGCAGTTCAAATCGAACTCGCTGATCGAGCACGTCACGCGCACGTGGCGGCTGGTGCCGGAAGTTGGTCAATACGTTGACGTCGTGCCGGCGCAGATGCGCAAAGGTCCGTTCTGGTTCCGCGGCACCGCGGATGCGGTGTTCCAGAATCTCGAGCTGATCTTCGACGAGCAGCCGGAAGTGATCTGCGTCTTCGGCGGCGATCACATCTACAAGATGGATGTGAACCAGATGCTGCAGGAGCATCTGACCAACGATGCCGATCTGACCATCGCCACGATTCCGGTGCCGCTCGAAGAAGCGCACCAGTTCGGAATCGTCGAAGTCGACGCCGACTGGCGCGTGACCGGTTTCGTCGAGAAGCCGAAGGAAGGGGCGAAGACGATTCCGGGCCGGCCGGACATGGTGCTCGCTTCGATGGGCAACTACATCTTCAAAGCGAACGTGATGATCGACGTGCTGCAGCGCAACGCGCTGCGCGACTCGGCACACGACTTCGGCAAACAGATCATCCCGGCGATGTACGAAAAGCAGAAGGTCTACGCGTACGACTTCGCGAAGAACGAGATCCCGGGCGAGTCGGAAGTGAATCGCGGTTACTGGCGCGACGTCGGCACGATCGATTCGTATTTCGCGGCGTGCCTCGATCTCGTGTCGGTCACGCCGATGTTCAATCTCTACAACCCGCGGTGGCCGCTGATCTCGGCGCCGATGCATCTGCCGCCGGCGAAGTTCGTCTTCGCCGATTCGAAGACGCAGCGCATCGGACTGGCCACCGATTCGATGGTGTCGGACGGCGTGATCATTTCCGGCGGCACGATCAACCGTTCGGTGCTGCACCCGCGCGTGCGTATCCATTCCTACTGCGAAGTCGACGAATCGGTGCTGATGGACGGCGTCGACATCGGACGCCACTCGAAGATTCGACGAACGATCATCGATAAAGGTGTCAAGGTGCCGCCCCACACGATGATCGGCTATGACCTCGAGCTCGACCGGCAGCGATTTACCGTCACCGACAGCGGCATCGTCGTCGTGCCGAAGGGCGCCGTGATCGAAGAGAAAGTGACTGCATGACTGTGCGCGACGCAGCGAAAACACGCGGCGACGGCCGGGCTCCGAACGAGCTGCGGCCGGTGGCCATCCATCAGAATTTCACCAAACACGCCGAAGGCTCGGTGCTCATCGAGGTCGGCGACACGCGCGTCATCTGCACGGCGTCGATCCAGGATCGCGTGCCGCCGTTTCTCTATCGCAGCGGCAAAGGCTGGGTGACGGCGGAGTACGGAATGCTGCCGCGCGCGACGACCGATCGCGTCGAGCGCGAGGCGGCGAAGGGAAAGCAGGGCGGACGGACGATGGAGATTCAGCGTCTGATCGGCCGTTCGCTGCGCGCGGCCGTCAATCCGGAGATGCTCGGCGAGCGGACGGTGTGGCTCGACTGCGACGTGATCCAGGCGGACGGCGGAACGCGCACGGCGTCGATTACCGGCGCGTACGTGGCGCTGGTCACGGCGCTGTCGCGGCTGTACATCGACGGGAATCTGATGACGTGGCCGATCAATGGATTCATCGCCGCGGTGTCGGTCGGAATGATCGGCGGCGAAGCGGTGCTCGATCTCAACTACGCCGAGGATTCGAAAGCGGGCGTCGACATGAATGTGGTGGCGACGGAGAAGAGCCGCTTCATCGAGCTGCAGGGAACGGGCGAAAACGCGACGTTCAGCGATGAAGACATGGTGGCGATGATGGCGCTCGCGAAGAGCGGGATCGGACAGCTGATCGAGAAGCAGCGCGAAGTGCTCGCGCCGATCCTGACGCGCGTGGACGGACTGGCGCGGGAACGCCTGAATCGAAAGTTCCGCTAGCCGGCACGGCCGGCTGCGTTGCCTGGCACAGCCTCGGCGAACGGCTTCGCGGCGGATCATTGCCACGCTCGTTGCGAAGTCGTCATCGTTTTCGTTAGCGTAGGGACCGATGCGCGACGACGAGCCGTTGTCTCTCGCCGATCGCCGCGTGGCGGTCTGGCTCGCGCTCATCACCTTCATCGCCTGCGCGTGGTTTCACGCCGGCGGCGGCTGGAACCAGAACGCCGCGTTCGATCTGACGCGCGCAATCGTCGAGCGGCACACGTTTGCGATCGACGCGTACGCCGGAAATACCGGCGACGTTTCGCGCTTCGGCGGACATCTCTTCGCGAACAAGGCGCCGGGACTTTCGTTTCTCGCTGCGATTCCGTACGCGCTGTTGCGAGCGATGGAAAGCGGCGACCCCTCGCTGCCACTGCTGCTGACTCTGAATGTCTACCTCTGTTCACTCATCGTCGTCGCCGTTCCGGCCGCACTGATTCCGGCACTCCTCTTCCTCTTCGCACGACGACGAGGAATCGACGCGCGATGGGCGGCGCTCGTCGCGCTGACGATTGCGCTCGGAACACAACTGCTGCCGTACGGAACGGTGCTGATGATTGCAGTTCCGTCGGCGATGCTGCTGCTGTTCGCATTCACGTCGCGACACGACGCGCTCGCCGGATTCGCGCTCGGCGTCGCGACGTCGATGAACTATCTCTGCGCGCCGGCGATCTTCGCGTTCGCGCTGCTTCGTCGCCGGCGCGTGCCGTTCGTTGCCGCGGCGCTCGCACCGCTTGCGGTCGTCGCGATCTATCAGCGAATCGCGTTCGGCAGTTTCGCGAGAACGTCGATCGCGACGATGGACGAACGCTTCGTCAATCGCCGTGCGCTCTTCGGCATCATCGAATTGCCATCGCTTGAAGCGGCGTGGGGAATCACCTTCTCGCCATATCGCGGACTCTTTTTCTTCGCGCCGATTCTGCTGCTGTCATTCGCCGGCGCGTGGATCTGGTTTCGTCGCAACGAACATCGCGGCGAGCTGGCCGCGATCGCGTTCGTCACGCTCGTCTTCTTCGCGTTCAACGTGACGTTCAATGGCTGGGAAGGCGGCTTCGGCATCGGCGCTCGTTACCTCGTGCCGCTCATCCCGCTGCTCGGCATCGTGATGCTCGAACTGCGCGGCCGCTTCGCGCGGCTGTTCATCGCGCTCGCGATTCTTTCGTTCGCGATCAACTTCACGGCGGCGGCCGTCGATCCGCAGCCATCGGCGACGATCCCTCGTCCGCTCACGCAATACCTCGTGCCGCTGTTCGTGCGCGGACACTTCAGCGCAACGGTTCCGATCACGCCGCCGTGGAGCGCCGCGACGTTCACCGGCCACACATCGGTGAATCGACTCGGGCACGACGAAGCGATCGTCTTCCAGCGTCACCCGCCCGGTTCGCAGGAATCGGAATGGGCGAGCTTCAACCTCGGCGAACCGTTCTTCGGCGCGGGCGATGCACGATCGCTGATCCCGCTGCTGGTGTTGGTGTTGCTGGGCGTGCTCTACATCGCGCGACTGCTAAATCCCTCTCCGTCCGGGAGAGGGTGGCCGAAGGCCGGGTGAGGGGCGTGATGAATCACGATTGCATATCCGCGAGGCCCCTCATCCGCCGCTTCGCGGCCCCTTCTCCCGGAGGGAGAAGGATGCGAGGGATCGGACACTGCCGGTCCGTCGTAGAAACTGATCGGTGCGTGGTGCACGCGTCACTCCGCACATGCACTCCGTCAAAAATCGCCGGCGGCTGATGACAGCCGCCGGCGCTAAAAGTCTAGCGAGGCCCGACGACTACCCATGCGGGGTCCGTATTGCCAACAATGAAAGCTGTCGACGACACCGTGCCCGTTGAAGTCAGATACCAGACTACCAGGGATCCGTCAGTACTGTTCTGCCACACCACATCCTGATTTGAATCATTGTTGTAATTTGCAAGTGCGCAAGCGCGCCAGTCCAGGGTTACCGACTGTGGCAGGGTCGCAGTCGAACTGATCGTGAAACCCGACATGTACCATTCAGCGACGGCACCCGATCCCGTCTGTGAAGCCGCGTTATGCCAAAACAGGTCGCGCTGACCGAGACCGCGCAAATCGGCGGTCCCCGCCAAACGCCAGCGATTATCCGCCACCGTCTGGTAACCGATGGTGCCGGTGTTCGTGGTGCCGTTCATTTGCCACGCCACCGTTTGGCCGAGCACGTCGTTATGCCAGAGGAGATCGTACGACCCGTCCGATCCAAGATCGAACACGGATACGATCTGCCAGTCAGCGTCGTTCCAGGAGTCAATGATCTTCGACGACACATACGTTGTATCGTGCATGAACCACACAGCATTTGCGCCCGACACCGGGTTCCTCAGGACGATATCCTGATAGCCATCCCCGTTCATATCGCCAACGCCACCCACTCTCCAATCCAAAACGGAGGTCGTTGGCAGCGAGACGCTCGACGTCATTGTCGAGTTGTTCATCAGCCAGATGCGATTCTGGCCGTTGCTGGCGTTCCGCCACAGGAGATCGGCAAAGCCGTCGCCATTGAAGTCGCCGCGGATTCGCGCCGCAGTCACGCCGTACTGCGTAACGACAAAGTTTTGCGCGCCCACCGCAAGCGTTCCAATTCGGGTCGTCGTCGTGGTGTTTGCCGCGACCGAGAAGGTAACCGGCGACACCCCCGCCGCACTCGTTACTGAGAGCCACGTGGCATTTGATACTGCGGTCCAGGGGCATCCCTCGGAAGTGACGGAGATGCTGCCGGACGCCGCAGAAGCAGTCATCGTGCTGCTCGTCGTTGCCAGCGTCGTCGCACAAGACTCATTCGTAACGCCGCCCTGCGTAACTGTGTACGTATTCGCTCCGAACTGTACAACCGCTGAGCGCGCTGCACCGCTGTTCGCCGCAACCATAATGGACACGGTCGCCGTCTGCTCTGCTTCATTCGCCCCGACGGTTCCCGACGACCGTGAGAAGGTGATCCAACTTGCGGGGTTGTTAGCGTAACCGTCCAGCGAGGACGCCGCGGTCCACTCACAAGGATCCCCGGTCCACTGATCATGAATGCTCATCGAAGCAGTACCGCCGCTAGCAGAGAAGGTCGTCGTCCCAGGACCAGTTACGGTCAGGCGACCGTCACAACCGGAATAATGATCGGTTGAGTCGCTGCGGACCAATTTCACCGACAGCCAGCGCCGACCGACCTGAAACGAGCCTTGCTCATTGCCGGCGAACGCGACTTTTCGCATCCAGATATTGATCGTGTTGCCTTCGTTGCCCCACTTCGCGGCATCTATGAAGAATGGAAAACCACCATGTTCGTCCGGGATACTCAATCCCTTCCAGCCCATTTCAATCGCCGTTGATCCGTCTGGATGGACCGTCTCGATCGCGATTTCGGCGTCGGTTTTCGCTGCCCACGCAGCTGGGTCGCCGGTGCGCCCGAGGAGTTCCACGTATCCGCCCCCGAGCCAGTTGGAATCTGCTTCACTATTTTGAGGCATCTGAAACGTTAGCAGACGCGTCCATTTCCCGCCGACGCTCGTGAGATCCTGTTGTACCGGCTGCACGTCGGAAGGCGATGCCACAGCGGAATCAACCGTTTTCGTATCCTCCGCGTGTGAGTAACCCATAACATCTGGGTCGCTCGCTCCTCCGTTACCCTGCGGCAACGCGAGATAATCAAGCCGCGCCTCCTGAACCGTCACCGAACCACCGCTGTCGTTTGTAACCCAAATGCTCAGATGATGCGGCTGAGCCGAAGTGCCGACTCCGTTGAAGTCATCGATGAAATTGAAGCCGGCGCCATTCGGACCCGGAGATTTGATAGTCGCCGTATGTCCCGGCTGCGTCACACCATCAAGCGCCATACTGACGCGCAGATCGTGACCGGCAGGGGCCGAAAGGCGTACATAGGCGCGCCCCATAATGTCCCACTGACCACTCGGGACACTGAATGAAACGTTATCAAGAACCTTACTCCAGTGGCTGACGACGTGGGGATGCGTCGCGTCGGGATTGTACGGATACGTGTCAGGCGTCGTTACGGTACCGACAGCGCTTCCAAAGGTATTCGGCGCACCCTGAATGCTGCTGATTGACTGAGTAAAATACAAAGTCGCCCCGGGTGTGACCACGCGCGCCTGAACTGATATGGCATGGTAGGTACCTGCTATGTTTTGGAGTGTCGCCGCGAACGAGTCCGCCTGCAATGCGTCGCTACCGTATTTCCGGTCGAATGTTGCGAACGGCTGACTGGTGTTGTTATCCAGAATGAAGCGGACCTCGTAATGAACCTCAGCGCCGGGAGTCGCCGACACGCTCAGAAATTTAGTCCAGAAGCTGACAAGCAGATTCGATACCGCTGACGAATTCTGTTCGACGTTCCACTTATCGACCACCCCCGAAAGATGGTTTGCAGCGCAACCTTCCATCACCGTGGTCCATTGGCCGGTGATCGGGATCGTCTGACGAGATAAGTCCATCCCATCTTCGCTGTACGGATAAAATCCACCGACAGACAAGGTATGCTGAGGGCACTTTGCCTGACGGTGCGTCGCCGCGGACGCGGATCTGCAGAAAATCAACAAAGTTGCCATGAGAACGAGCACAGCAATCTTCAATTTTGAACCAGTTGGCATAAATAACTCTCCCTTGGTGGACAGACCGCTGGCGTATCGAAACGTCAATCGGTCAGTTTCAGTGCGTAATTGAGAGCGCGGCGTTAAGACGCAGACGCGGTCAGATGATGCTTAGTGCCCCGATTCGTTGCATGAAGGACGGCAGGCGCACGCCTGAATGCGAAACGAGCATACTTAGGGCACACCCCACGGCCGTGACTGAACGCGAATGGGAACGTAGATGCAATATAACATCTCGTTCCAGCGAACATTCCCGTGCCGGCGAGGCCTCTTCAACGCTCTGCTCTACCAGGAGGGAGCGTCACGTTCGCACTGTCACCCGGCTGGCTTTCGAATGAGTATTCGGTCCCAGAAGCGCTCGCGGGTTTCATACTCCAGCCACCACCGGGAGAACCGAGGTGAACCGGGGTGAAGCATCTTGTTGTAGAGCACGTCAACTTCTTTTGGCTCGGGAAACAACTTCGTTATTTCTTTCACATGCCAGAAAATGTGCTCAACGTCATAGGCGGGACGTGACATCCCATCTTCACCGCGTACGCGTCTCCTGAAAATGTTATCGACGATGAAGCGCTGAACAGAGTTGGGAAACAGCAGCAGGCCACGAATCCCGAAGTGCGGGTCAGCGCGCAGCAAATATCGCAAGCGGGGCGGGGTAGTTAACATACAAACGCCGCCAGGAGCCAGAACACGCATCACCTCACTGCCAAGCATGTGCGGGTCGCTGACGTGTTCGATCATGTCGAGCAGAAGCACAATGTCGAAGGAATCACGGTCAAAGGGCAATCGATTGCCCGTCCCGACGACAGTTCCCACCGGCACGCCCAGCGTCTTGCGACAGCGAAGGAGGTCGCGGTTGGGCACGATATCGAGAGCCACGGCCTCATAACGTCGACAGTTCGCTGCAGCGAGTGTTACGCCGCCATTTCCGGCACCGATGTCCAACACCCTGACTTTTCTGCCAGGCGCACCGAGAGGAGGCGCATAGTGCTTTTCAAAAAAACGGACGAGACCAACGCCTTCGTCGAATCTCCCCAGAGCGAAGATTAGCTGCTCGCGAAAATGCGCCTGATTCTCAGTTATCCAATGGCCAAAGCTGTTGAGAATCTCTGTCGCGAAGGCCGACCGGACGGTCTTCCAGTCGTGCCAAGTATCGATTCCAGCCATGTCGTGCCACATATCGGCCTGCATAGCGGATCGAGACTCTGCTTCTTCCAAAACTGATCGCGACATCGTCGAACCTTACCCTTCCAAAAGGACGAAAGTCCAGTTATCGGACGGCGTGCGCAGTCCTGATCCGAGTTGCGTTTGCGGTTGGGCGCAGCCGTCGGGATCCGACGCCTCAAGCCGCGATGCGCGATCGGTGCTTCGCTGCTGCTGCTTACGCTGGGAGCTGCTTACGTCGCGCGACAACTCCGCCGATCGCAAGCGCTGCAATCGTGAGCAGCGACACCGCCAGCCCCGTGTAGAAGCTGGCGGGCGCGTAGTGCACGCGCACGACGCCGTCGCCCGGCGGCACGACGAAGCCGAGGAATGCGCCGTTGACCTGCAGCGGCTCGAGTTTGCGGCCGGCGTATGTCACCTTCCAGCCCGGCCACCACGGCTGCGCGCTGGCGATCATCGTCCAGCGCGGCGCGTGAATGCGCATCCGGAAATCGGTCGGCGTCCAGCTGGTCAGCGTCACGGTTGCGCGCGGCGAATTCGCGGGACGCGGCGCGAGGAGATCGTTGCGCTCCTGATCGCTCGCGACAGGCAGCCGTTTCACGACGACGCTGTGCGCCCAGTCATCGAGGCCGACGAGACGCTGCATGAAGTAGTCGCCCTTGAATTCGAGGATGACGACGTCGGCCGGATGAAAGCGTGGCTGCACGTCGCGATTCTCGAAGATCTGGCCATCGGCGCCGGCGTAGATGCGCGCGAACCGCTGCATGTCCTTCATGTCGCCGGTCGGAGTGGTGATCACGTACTTCACGTTGAGGTAATCGAGCACGCGCGCGTCGAAGTCGTTCCACTTCGCGAAGTAGTCGTCGGTCTCGTAGTTGCCGGTGACGCGCAGTGTGCCGAGGTAGCGGCCGTTCGCCATCGGATCGTGTGCGCGGATGTCTTCGAGGCCGTAGACCGCCGCGACGTTCGGAAAGAAAACCGGTCCGGCGCCGACGATGCGAAATGGTTCGTGTCCGCGCAGCGACGTCAGCTTCTCGAGCAGCGGCGTCTTCGGATACATCATCGACGCCGTGACGACGCGGTTCCAGCCGGCGTCGGCAATCCAGAGCTCGGCGATGATCGCGACGGCGAGAATGGCCATGCCGTGCGCGCGCGATTTCTCCAGCGCCACGAGGATCGCGGCGATCGCGAGCACGAGCGCGCTCGGCGCAAGCGACAGCATCGCCGCGTCGCGCAAGGCGTCCGTCGGGAACGGCTGCGTCGCGATCAGATACACCATCATCGCGACGACGACTGCGAGTCCCGCGTAAAGCGAGCGGAGTTTTTCGCGCAGCAGCAGATCGATCACCGCGGCGCTTTGCATCGCGAGGGCGAGACAGAGCAGCAGCCGCAGCCGCGCGTTCGCGGCCATCCTGAAGATGAAGTGGAAGAGGGTGCTGACGACCGGCCAGGCCAGGATGATGCCGAGGATGATCGGCGTGACGACGACCCAGAAAAACTCGCGGTCGCGGAAACGGCGGGTGGCGATCGCGCGGATCAGCAGCGCGATCCAGGCGGCGATCCCGAGGACGCCGGCGAAGCCTGTGATCGATTCGGCGGTAGCCGGACCCCACGGCTTCTGATCGGGGATGTGTCCGAAGAAATGCGGCTGCAGCAGCAGGATCGTCGACGGCAGATCGGAGTAGTAGCCGATCGCATTCGGGTGGACCTGCAGCTCCTGCATCCGCTTCGATTTCGTGACCGACTCCGCGAACGTGGCGAGGAACGGTGACGCGATCAGAGCCGCGACGAAGAGCACCGCGCCGAGCGTCAGCACGAGACGCAGCGCTTCGCGTCGATCGACGGGACGTTCGACCGCGAGGATCCAGATCAGATAGAGCGAAGCGATGAAAAACGCGTGCGAACACGTTTCAGGATGGCCGCCGAAGAGCATCGTCGCCCAGAGCGCGACGGCGAAAAGAAAGCGTCCGTACGTGCGACGCTCGACGAGCAGATCGACGGCGTACAGCACCGCCGGCACGAAGCACGAAACGGTGATGAGCGGGAAGTGCAGCCACGTGTTGAGAAACGTGCAGAAGGCAAATGCGACCGCGCCGACGATGCTCGGAAGTTCCGAGTAACGGCGCCGGCAGAGCAGATACATGAACGTCAGCGCGATCAGGATTTTCATCGCCGCTTCGGCGGTGATGCTGTAGCCGAGCGGCAGCGGGAGAGCGAGCAACCGAAGCGGCGAGAACGCCGAGCTCTGGCCGTTGCCGAGCAGCGGATAGCCGGAGCCGGAGAAGTTGTTCCAAAGCGGGAACTGCAGCGCGCGCCATGATTCGCGCACCTGATGCGCCCACGGCACGATCTGCAGCACGAGATCGTTGAGCTCCGGATTGCCGACGCGATGATCGCGCGTCAGATGCGACCAGGGCGACAACATGTTGAGGAAGTCGACCGGAATGTCGACGTACGCCTGTGTCATCGGCTTGAAGAAGAAGACGAGGACGAGGAAGTAGAAGAACGACGCCACGCGCCACCGGAGGTCGATGCCGGCGCGCCTCGCCAGCCAGACCGCCAGCGCATAGATCAGGGCGACATACGCCCAGGTCGGGTTCATTGCGGCGCGGATGATAACCGCGACCACACCTGCCGCGCCCGCTCGAACGCTTCGGCGTCACCGTCGATGAGACTCTGCGCGACGCGCAGGACGTCGGCCGCGGACGCGCCGAGGTTTGTGCGATTCGCTTCGAAGATGGGAGTCCAGACGGAGGCTTCGCTGCCGGCGAGACGAAGAAACGTACGCAGTCCGCTGCCGCCGAAACGGACGACGTCGACGCCGGTCGCTTCGAGGTACGCGGCGAGCGCCGTCGACAAAAGCTGTGGCAGATGACTGGTGAGCGCGAGCGCCGCGTCGTGCGCGCCGGCGTCGTCGACGCGATCGATGATTGCGCCGCACTCCGACACCATCGACCTCACGAGGACGTCGTCGCGATCGACAAACCAGCGTTTGCCGCGAAAGAGATCGCCGCGCGCCGCGAGAAGCGAGCGCTGCTCCGAACCGGCCAGCGGATGACCGGCGGTGAAGTTGAGCCGGCGGCGTTCGGCGATGACGCGCAACGGTTCCATGACACTGGAAACGCTCGTAACGTGCGTCGCTTCGTCGACCGATTCGAGAATGGCGCGGGCGACGTCGAGCGGCGTGGCGATGATGGCGAGGTCGGTGTCGTCGAGATTGTCGGCTCGCTCGTCGGCGGCGCCGGCGGCGATCGCATCTTCCATCTCGACGTGCGGATCGACATACGCGACGCGCCAGCCGCTCGCGCGCAACGCGATGCCGATCGAGCCGCCGATCAGTCCGAGACCTGCAATCGTCACGCGCGGCATCAGAGCTCCAGATATTGCTGCAGCGATTTGCCGACGACCTGTTCGAAACGCTGCGCGTACGACTGAATCGAGCCGGCCGGCTCGTCGAGGAAGATCCGTTCGACGCGGAACAGCGGCACGAACATCGTCATCAGCGCCAGGTTCGGCTCTTCGTCATGCGCAACCTGGCGCAGCCAGTCTTCGAAGGAGTCGAGGTTGATCCCGCGCAGCGTCACGCCGGCGGGAGAAAGTGAGGCGAGCACGCCGAAAAATTTCTCTTTCGGATTGATGAGATTGAGAACGACGAGCGAGGAGGGGCCGAATCCTTCAGTCATGCGGTTCCCCCGTCACTCTGAGCGAAGCGAAGAGTCTCCGGTGCATCAGCTGCGCCGTTCACGATCGAGCAGCGCACGCATCATGCCTGCGGCTGCTGCACCGTTGATGCTTCGTCGCTTCGCTCCTCTGCATGGTTTGATTGCGACAGTTCAATCAACACCCCGTTTCCCGCAGCCGGATGGAGAAACGCGACCCGACAACCGTGCGCGCCCGGCACCGGAGCCTCATTGATCAGCCGATAACCTTCCGCCTTCAGCCGCGCCAGATGCGACTCGATGTCGTCGACGCGCAGGCAGATGTGGTGAATCCCTTCGCCGCGCTTCTCGATGAACTTCGCGATCGGCGAATCCGGTGACGTCGGCTCGAGCAGCTCCAGATTCGAATCGCCGACGGAGAGAAACGCCGTCCGCACTTTTTGCGTCTCGACGGTCTCAGTGTGCTCGATCTCGAGGCCGAGCGCGCGATAGATGGCGGTGCCGGCGTCGAGCGATTTCACCGCGATGCCGATGTGATCGAGTTTCGGTTTCGTCATTCAAACTCCGTGTACGTCAGCGCCCCAGATGTGTTTGTGCAGCTGCGTTTGCAGTCTGGCAGGAACGCGATCGGCGAGCATCCATTCCGCCAGCGATTTGAGATCGAGCTCGCCCCAGACCGGCGAGAGGAGCACCGTCCAGCGGCTGAGATTGCGCTCGGCGATGAGATCGCGCGCCCATTCGTAATCGGCGCGATCGGCGATCACGAACTTCAGCTCGTCGTGCTCGCGAAGATCGTCGAGATTTGCCCAGCGGTTCTTCGCCGCTTCGCCGGAACCGGGACACTTGATGTCGAGGATCAGCTTCGCGCGGCGATCGACCGGCGTGATGTCGATCGAGCCGGACGTTTCGATCAGCACTTCGTAACCGTCATCGAGCAGTCGATGAATGAGCTCGAACGCTTCCGCCTGCGCGAGTGGCTCGCCGCCGGTGATCTCGACGAGCTTCGTGCCGTACGCATTCACGCGCGCGACGACGTCATCGAGCGAGAGCTTTTCGCCGCCGGTGAAGGTGTATTCGGAGTCGCACCAGCGGCAGCGGAGATTGCAGCCGGTCAGGCGGACGAAGACGCACAAACGTCCGGCGTGCGACGACTCGCCCTGGATGCTGTGGAAGATCTCGGTGATGCGGATCATGCGTACACCGTCGGATCGTTCACGCCCGCTTCCTCGAATCCGCGCCGGCGCAAAATGCAGGAGTCGCAATGTCCGCATGCGTGTCCGGCGTCGACCGGGTCGTAGCACGAATGCGTGAGCGAGTAATCAACTCCGAGCGAAATCCCGCGGCGGATGATCTCGCCCTTCGTCAGCTCGATGAGCGGCGCGACGATGCGCGGCTCTCCATGCTCGCTGCCGCTGCGCGTTCCGGTGATGATCACCTGCTGAAACGCGGCGATGAAATCGGGACGGCAGTCGGGATAGCCGCTGTAGTCGACGGCGTTGACGCCGAGCCAGATCTCGGACGCGCCGCGCGCTTCGGCGTAGCCGAGGGCGATGGCGAGGAAGATCGTGTTGCGCGCGGGGACGTAGGTGATCGGGATTCCTTCGGCGCCGACCGCGTCCTTGGGGACATCGATATCAGCAGTCAGCGCGCTGGCGCCGAAGAGACGCAGATCGAGCGGATAGACGACGTGCTCGGCGACGCCCTGCGCGTTCGCGACGCGCGTGGCCGCGCGCAACTCGACCTCATGGCGCTGTCCGTAGGTGAACGAGAGCGCGAGGCATTCGCGGCCTTCCGCTTTGGCGATGGCGAGAACGGTGGCGGAATCGAGTCCGCCGCTGAGCAGCACGATTGCTTTCATTCAGGAGTTACGAATCAGCACGGCCAGCCGCGCAAAGGCCTGGCCAACAAGCGCAGCCGGCCGTGCCGGCAATCGTATGCGAAAGACGCGTGGTGTAATACGCGTCCATGAGCGATCTGAACGTCTACGAGCTTCTCAACCGCAAGCGTCGCGGCGCCCCACTCGAACCGCGCGAGATCGAAGCATTCATCGACCGCTACACGCGCGGCGCCATTCCCGATTATCAGATGTCGGCGCTGCTGATGGCGGTGGCGATCAACGGCATGACGGCGGCCGAGATGTCGGCGCTGACGCAGGCGATGCTTCGCTCCGGCGAGCAGTGGCACCTGCGCGACGAATACGATTTCATCGCCGACAAGCATTCGACCGGCGGCGTCGGCGACAAGGTGTCGCTCGTTCTCTCGCCGTGGGTCGCGGCGTGCGGCGTGAAAGTCGGCATGCTGTCGGGCCGCGGACTCGGTCACACCGGCGGCACGCTCGACAAGCTCGAAGCGATTCCCGGTTTCAACGCGCGACTCTCGCGTGAGGAGTTCAATCGCTGCATCGCCGAAGCGGGCTGCGTGATCTCGACGTCGACGGAAGGAATCGCGCCGGCCGACAAGAAGATCTACGCGCTGCGCGACGTGACCGGTACGGTCGAATCGCTGCCGCTGATCACCGCGTCGATCATGTCGAAGAAGCTGGCCATGGGCGCGTCGGCGCTGATCCTCGACGTGAAAACCGGCAGCGGCGCGTTCATGCGTCTCTATCAGGATTCGAAAGCGCTGGCGGAAAGTCTCATCGCCGCGGCGGCCGGCTCCGGCACGCGCGTCGAAGCGATCATCACCGACATGGATGCGCCGCTCGGCGTCGCCGCCGGCAACTCGAACGAGATCATCGAGACGATCGAAGTGCTGAAGGGAAATGGTCCCGCCGACGTCGAGGAAGTGACGCGCGCACAGGCGATCCGTATCCTGGTGATGTCGAACCGTTTCGACGAAACGTCGGCACGCACCGCGCTCGACGAGTCGCTCCGCTCCGGCGCAGCACTCGAACAGGCGCGCAAATGGATCACCGCGCAGGGCGGCGACGCGAACGTGGTCGACGACTACTCGCTACTCCCCGCTCCGACAAAGACGATCGAAGTGAAAGCGCCGCAGTCCGGCGTCATCACGGCCATCGACACCTACCAGGCCGGCATGTTCACGGTCGATTTAGGCGCCGGCCGCAAGAAAGCCGATGACGTGATCGATTACGCCGCCGGCGTGATGTTCGACCGCAAGACCGGCGACGCCGTGAAAGCGGGTGATGTGATCGCCCGCATCCAGCTCGGCAACGCGCAGCGCGAAGCCGCGGAGCTGACGTCGAAGTTCCTGTCGTTCGTGACGTTCGGGGAGGAAAAGCCGCCGGTGCGGGCGCTGATGCATGAGCACCTGTCTTGAAGGATGAATTATGAAGGATGAAGGATGAATGACCTTCGCGATCGCACTCGGGCGTTCGCGCTGAGGATCATTCGACTTGCTGAGGCGCTCCCCGCCTCGATGGCAGCCCGTGTCATCGGCGGACAGGTGATTCGTTCGGGCACTTCGGTCGGCGCGCAGTACCGCGAGGCGTGGCGCAGTCGTTCCGACGCGGAGTTGATCAGCAAGCTCGATTCGGTACTGCAGGAACTGGATGAGACGAGTTACTGGCTCGAGCTGCTCGCGGACGCGAAGATCGTTCGTGCGACACGCCTCGCGCCGCTTCAGCAGGAAGCGAGTGAGCTGACCGCAATCTTCGTCACGATCGTGAAGAAACTGAAAGCAAGAAAGCGGCGCTAGCATTCATCCTTCATCCCTCATCCTTCATCCTTCATAATCCGCCTCATGACCAACCGCCGCGTAATCACCATCGTCTGCGATTCCCTCGGCGTCGGCGAGCTGCCCGATGCGAAAGAATTCGGCGATGAAGGATCCAACACCCTCGGGCACATCCTGCGCGATCGCAATCCTTCCCTTCCCACCCTCGCGCGGCTCGGACTCCTGCACACGCTGCCGACTCCGGCGACGAACGATGCGCCGATCAGCGCGTTCGGACGGATGAACGAAGTCAGCGCCGGGAAAGACACGACGACCGGGCACTGGGAAATGATGGGACTCGTTGTCACCGATCCTTTTCGCACCTATCCCGACGGATTTCCGCCGGACGTCATCCACGAATATGAGAAGCGCATCGGACGGAAGACGCTCGGTAACAAACCGGCGTCCGGCACCGTCATCCTCGACGAGCTTGGCGAAGAGCACATGCGCTCCGGCGCGCCGATCGTCTACACGTCGGCCGATTCTGTCTTCCAGGTCGCGGCACACGAGGACGTCATCTCGCCCGAGGAGCTGTGGCGGATCTGTGCGATCGCGCGCGAGCTGATGCGCGGAGAGCACAACATCGGACGGATCATCGCGCGGCCGTTCACCGGCACCGGCAAGGGACACTTCAAACGCACCGCGAACCGGAAAGACTTTTCCGTCCGGCCGACCGGCGAGACGGTCGTCGAGCGCGCGCACAAAGCCGGCAAACGGGTCGTCGGCCTCGGCAAGATCGCCGACATCTTCGATCGCGTCGGCATCGACGAAGAGATCCGCACCGAGTCGAACTCCGACGGCATGCGCAAGACCATCGATCTCATTCGCGAGTCGGACGCCGACTTCATCTTCACGAACCTCGTCGACTTCGACTCGAAGTACGGCCATCGCAACGACGTGGTCGGCTACGCGAAAGCGCTCGAAACGTTCGACGGCGAGCTGGCCGAGCTGCTGACGAACATGCGCGCCGACGATCTGCTCTTCATCACCGCCGATCACGGTTGCGATCCGACCGACGTCTCGACCGATCACACCCGCGAATACGTTCCGCTCCTCGTCGCCGGCCCGAGCATCACTCGGCAGGCGCCGCTCGGCACGCGCGACACATTCGCCGATCTCGGCGCCACGATCTGCGATTACCTCGGCTTACCGAGCGGCGATCTGCCAGGGAAGAGCGTGCTGCCGGAGCTGCCGCGATGAAGCGACTGATATTCGCCGTGCTGATTCTGGCAACGACGACGGCAACGACCGCCCTGGCGCAGACGCCGGCGACGCGAGTCGCCGATGATGCGAAGGTCATCGATCGCGTCGCGCAGGCGAGCAAAAAAGATCTGCCGCGCGATCTGCTGCGTCGCATCGTCGATGAAGACGTCGATCTGCTGCGTGGCAAAAAAACCGACGGCACGTATCAGTACGCCGGCTACGAACGGCTCGAAGCGTCGCGCATCAGCGACTCGTTTTCGATCGAGCCGAAAGGTGAAGACGATCTGCGCCGCATCGAACTGCGTGGCGATCAGACGTATCGCCTCGTCATCGGACTGCCGTCGCGGCGGATGCTCGTCACGAAGAACCGCCGGCTCTGGCTCGACCGCGCCGACATCGAATACATCCCGCAGGGCGGCAGCACGTCGAAAGTGCAGAGCGTGAAGATCGGCGCGTGGCTCGAGCCGGGAGCGTCGCGCAACGTCGACTTCGATGAGATCGCACGCCAGGCGACGGTTCGTGTTTTTGTGCGCGCCGACAAAAAAGGCGGCTACAGCAACGTCGTCCTCACGCTCATCCAGGCACGCATCTTCGACAATCCCGACAGTCCGTACGCCGACGCCGTGGCATCGCTCAAAGCGATTCAGCGCGCGCTCGATCACAGCGACATCGCATCGATTCGCAGCATGGCTTCGCGCGTCATGCACGGACTCGGCGCCGTCGAAGCGCCGGCCGTTCGGACCATCGACGTCATCGCTCCGCGCGTCGAAACGACAGCCGCCGCGGCACCTTCTGCCGACCTCGTTCGCGAGCTGCAGGAGATCGAAGATCTGCTCACCGGGAACGAGGCGGAAAAGCGTCAGGGAGCAGACCGGCTGCATCAGCTGTTACGACGTCTGCGCACGGCTAAATAACTGGTAATCCTGAGCTAAGCACGCTCAACGCCGGGAGTCCGCGGTTTGACGGAAGGCGCCCGGTCGCGTACAATGCGCGTCCCTTCAGCTGTTTCGAAGTTTCCGTTTTTCCGAAAGGAGCTCTCACTTGACGTCAATGAAAATGGGTTTCAAGGTCGGGGATAAGCTCGTGTATCCGAACCACGGTGTCACCGTGGTCGAACAGATCGGCGAGTCGGCGATCATGGGCGCGGGCAATACTTATTATCACCTTCGGCTGCTTGCTAATAACTCGCGCCTGATGGTGCCGATCACAAACAGCGACCGCGTCGGTTTGCGGCGACTGTATCAGCAGAAAGAGATCAAAGGTCTGCTCAGCCTGCTCGAAGAGCGGGTGCAGAAAAGCCATTCCGACTGGAAAGGCCGCTATCGCGACAACCTCGAGAAGATGAAGACCGGCCGTCTCGAAGACGTGGCCGACGTTCTCAAAAACCTCAACGAAGTCTCGAAAAAGAAAAGCCTCTCGTTCCGCGAGAAGAAAATGTACGACCGCGCGAAGTACCTCATCGTCTCCGAAGTGGCCATCGTCAAGGGTATCGACGAGACCGAAGCGGAGAAGCTGATCGAAAAGAGCCTCGACAAGAGCCTCGGTCTCGCCGGCGGCGTCACAGTTACGAGTCACTAACTCCCCAAACACAGCGATCTCTCCGAAGTGCCGCTCCGCGAGGAGCGGCACTTTTCGTTTGGACGCGATTACGCATCTTGAGATCCTTCGCTTCGCTCAGGATGACGGGATCGCTTGATCTCGGCGACGTTCGCCGTTAAGGTCCGATTGATGACTCAGCGACTCCCTGAATGGATCCGCGAAAAGCGGCTGAACCTGCAGCAGCTTCACGACGTAAAGAAACTGCTGCGCGCGAACGAGCTGCATTCCGTCTGCGAATCGCTGGCCTGTCCGAACCGCTCCGAATGTTTCTCCCGCGGCACCGCCACCTTCATGATCCTTGGCGACGTCTGCACGCGCGCCTGCGGCTTCTGTAACGTGACGACCGGCGTGCCGTACACCGCGCCGTCGATCGATGAGCCGCGGCTCGTCGGCGAAACCGCGAAGCGGATGGGGCTGCGTCACATCGTCGTCACGTCGGTCACGCGCGACGATCTCCCGAACGGCGGCGCGGAGCAGTTCGCGGAAACGATCCACGAGCTGCGCGCGCACGTTCCCGGCTGCGCTGTCGAAGTGCTCACGCCCGATTTCCGCGGCAACCTCGACGCGGTGCGCATCGTCACCGAAGCGAAGCCCGACTACTACAACCACAACGTCGAAACGGTGCCGCGGCTCTATCGCCACGTCCGTCCCGGCGCGCGCTTCGAACGCTCACTCGAGCTGCTGCGCGAAGTGAAACGAATCGACGCGAGTGTCGTCACGAAGTCGGGTCTGATGCTCGGACTCGGCGAAACGCGCGAAGAGGTGGTCGACTCGCTCCGCCGGCTGCTCGATGCCGGCTGCGAGATCGTCACGATCGGCCAGTACCTGCAGCCGAAGCGCGAAAAGCTCGAGGTCGTCGAGTACGTTCACCCGACGGTGTTTGATGAGTACCGCACGATCGGCGAACAGCTGGGATTCCGCGCAGTCTTTTCCGGACCGTTCGTCCGCAGCTCGTACATGGCGGACGTGGTGGCGCACGATGCCGCCGCGAATGGGTAGACATCCGCGCAGCGCGGATCCGGAGAAGCCGGACAAAGGCCCGTTCTTTCTCACGTGGATGCCGATGTTCCTCGACTACCTCGCGGTCGAGCGCGGCCTCGCGAAGAACTCGCTCTCCGCCTACGCGATCGATCTGCGTCACTTCGGTCACTACCTCGACGATCGCGACCTCGAGCTCAAGAAAGTCGAGCGGATCGACATCGTCAAATACTTTCAGAAGCTGCGCGCTGCCGGCATCTCGACGCGTTCCGTCGCGCGCGCGCTCGCAGCCATTCGCGGGATGTTTCGCTTCCTCGTCGCGGAGCGGCACCTGAAAGGTGACCCAACCGAGAACCTCGAGAATCCGAAGCTCTGGACGACGCTGCCGAAGTCGCTGCAGCCGTCGGAAGTCGAAGCGCTGCTGCGCGCGCCGGACGCCGCGAAAGTCGACGGCATGCGCGACCGCGCCATGCTCGAGCTGCTGTATGCAACCGGGCTGCGCGTCAGCGAGCTGATCAAAGTTCGCATCGATGAAGTCGTGCTCGACGCCGGTTTTCTGCGGACGATCGGCAAAGGATCAAAAGAACGGATCGTGCCGTTCGGCGACACCGCGCGCGACGCGATCGTCGCGTACATGGAGCGCGGCCGTCCCGAGCTCGACCGTTTCAACGATCCGCATCTTTTCCTGTCGACGCGCGGCCGGCCGATGACGCGCCAGTCGTTCTGGATGAAAATTGTTCGCTACACGCGTGACGCCGGCATCACCACGCACGTCTCACCTCACGTGCTTAGACATTCATTCGCAACGCATCTGCTGGAGAACGGCGCCGATCTCCGTTCCGTGCAGATGATGCTCGGCCATTCCGACATTTCCACGACGCAGATTTACACGCACGTTTCCCGCGCGCGGCTGCAGAAGATGTACGAGACGTATCACCCGCGGGCATAATCGCCTGCAGAAAACCGGTTATCGAGTGTCCGTGTCCAAACGACTTTCCATCATTGCCGTGCTCATCAGCGCTCTCTCTGCGACGACAGCGAGCGCGGGCATTGCGCTGTTCACCGACGGCCGTTCGATGAAGGTGAGCGCGTACAAGCTCATCAGCGACGAATCGATCGAGCTGACGCTGAAGTCGGGCGGCTCGATCACGGTTCCGCTCGCGCGCGTCGATCGCATCGTCGATGACGAAGTGGCCGACGTCATTCCTCCGGCCGTCATTGCCGAGGCGAAGAAGATGGTCGATGAAGGCGTCTTCCCGAAAAAGTCGTGGCACTACAGCGAAGCGAGCGGCCCGATCTTCCACTCGAAGTACGACAAGATCATCATCGAAGCGGCGAAGAAATTCGACGTCGATGCCGCGCTCGTTTCGGCCGTCGTGAAAGCGGAATCGGATTACGACCCGCGCACCCTCTCGAACAAAGGCGCGCGCGGTTTGATGCAGCTGATGCCGGCGACGGCGGCGCGCTTCGGCGTGACCGACGCCTTCGATCCGGTCGCGAACATTCACGCAGGCACGCGCTATCTGCGGTGGCTGCTGCAGACGTTCAAAGACAACGCCGATCTCGCCGTCGCCGCGTACAACGCCGGTGAAGGAAACGTCTGGAAGTACAACGGCGTCCCGCCGTTCCGCGAGACCGTGAACTACATCAACCGGATCGCGAAGCACGTTCGCAAGGCGCTGGAGCCTGCGGCCGCGAAGCCGGTCGAGACAGTTGCCGCGGTTACGACGCGGTAGGTCACGTCATCCTGAGTCTGGGCACTGCGCGAAAGCGCAGCGCTGGATGGAAAGAAACCCCAGCTCCGATCCGGCCGTTCGTTTCCAAAATTGACAGGGGTTTCTTAGAAGCGAAGCGAAGGATCCGGGCGGTGGGACTCGCTGCAGTAGCGCACACCGCCCGCCCGGATTCTTCGCTAACGCTCAGGATGACAGAGCGGCCGTCGTCGCGAAGTTATCGAACCGCAGCACCATGATCGTCCGATCATCATCCGCCGGGCGGCTTCCCGCGTGACGCGCCACCGCGTCGAGAATCGCGTCGCGAATCGTGCTTGGTGAGCGATCGGTTTGCTGCGCGAGGAGCGCTTCGAGCTCATCGAATCCGAGCGGATTGCCATCCGAATCCTGCGCTTCGACGATTCCGTCGGACAGATAAACGATCGCGTCTCCTTCTTCCAGCTTCAGTTCGACCGTCTGCGCGACGATGTCGCTGCGGACGCCGAGCGGCAGCGACGGTGATTCGATCGAGTACGGAGCGGCGTTCTTCCGCAGCAGGTACGGATAGAGATGGCCGGCGTTGGTGTGTCGGATCGTGGCGTGCTCGAGATCGAAGATCGTGAAGCCGAGCGTCATGAATGCGCGGCGTTCCGTCGAACGATGCACGAGCTCGTTGAGGCGGCGGAACAGCGAACGCTCATCCGCCCCTTCTTCGACGAGCGTCGTCATCGCAGCTTTGACCATCGCCATCACGATACCGGTCGAGAGCCCGTGACCGGAGACGTCGCCGATCGCAACCGCGAGGCGCGTCTTGTCGAGGTTGAAGACGTCGTAGTAGTCGCCACCGATCGACGCCGTCGGCTCGAAGTGCGCGGAGAACGACACGCCGCGGAACTTCGGCCCTTCGCTCGGCAGGAGATTGCGCTGGATCGTCGCCGCGATCTCGATCTCGCTCTGCAGCCGCTCTTTCTCCGCGACGGTGACGAGCAGTGAGCTGAGCGACTCGGTCATGCGATCGAACGACTGCGCCATCTCGCCGAGCTGATTCGTCGGCTTCATCGCGATGCGGTACGAGAAGTCGCCGCGCTCGACCGCTTTCGTTCCTTTCTCGATTCGATTGACGGCGCGCGTAATCGAGAAGATCAGCACCGCGGCGAACAGCGCCGCCATCATGTAGATGATCAGCAGCGCGATCGTCAGCCCGACGATCACGTTCACGAGCGCATCGAAGTAACTACCCGACGAACCGAAGTAGAACTGGTAGAGATTCGTGACCGGGATCGCGATCAGCGTCACGACCTGCAGATTTTCGGACGTCTCGCCGTTCGTCCAGTCGGTCAGCGCGGTGATGTCGCCCCAGACGATCTTTCGTCCGACGGAGCGCATGAAGAGTTTCTGCAGATCGTCGCCGTCGTCATCATCGACGCTGAGATTGATGTGACCCTTGCGGCGCGCGCGCGCGCGTTTGCCGTCGTTCATTCCTTCGGCGAAGGGTTTGCTCATTTCCTTGTTGCCGTGGTCGTACGCGGTGCGAACCTGCATCCCGCTCTTGTCGGCGAGCTGCGCGGCCCACGAGCCGTCGAGCGGCTGCACGAAGACGACCGTTCGCAACGCATCGGCGCTCTGCATCTGCCGCGATACAACGAGCATCGCGCCGTCCTTGCGGCCGACCATTCCGCTGAAGCTCGCTTTCTTCAGCCACTCCGGGAGTTGCGCGCCGCTGGCGTCGGCGGTGTCGTAAATCTCGAGCGACTTCAGTCCGTCGATCGGTTTGCGGCCGGTGAGGCCGTACTCGAGACTCCACGATTCCATCTGCCCGAGGCTGGCCTGTCGTTCGCCCCGGAGCGCGGCCTGGGCCATGACGCCCGCCCCCATATAGCCGACGGCAAGCAGCAGGATCGTCATCAGGATGAACGGCAGCACGCCGATGAGGACGTAAC
Organism: Acidobacteriota bacterium; assembly: GCA_034667465.1. GTDB lineage: Bacteria > Acidobacteriota > Thermoanaerobaculia > Gp7-AA8 > Gp7-AA8 > JAOBAU01. The sequence continues at coordinate 171,628 of JAXDJV010000025.1, forward strand.
TGAGGAAGAGTCGCCGGCCGACGCGCCAGAAGAGCTTGCGCAACATCCAGCGGACGACGACCGCGAACCAGTAGATCGACAGCGCGATGAAGACGAGCGACGAGCAGAAGGTGACGAAGCCGAGGAAGCCGTGAGCGATGGAGCGAGGAAGGATGGAGTCGAGGTATTGCGCGGAGATCATGACGGCGAACGACGCCAGCCACACGATCAGCGCGCGATGGGTCCGCCGCGGTGGTGGCGGCGGCGGAGGCGTCGGAAGCATGGTCATTTCGTTGTCGTCCGGACTGCGCGCGTGTAGCCTCAGGATATCGCAGCGGCCGCGCCGCCCCTGACCATGTCGGTATACGGAGATTTTGACATTCGGTTCCGGCCAAAGCCGGCGTACTGGCGAATCGCACTCACTTCGTTCGGCCAGCTACTCATCGCATCGGTCATCGCGGCGCTGTTTCTCGGCGTCGCCGACATGCTCGTGCTGCGCAATTCCGGGCTTCGCCGTGCGTGGCTCATCGACGGCGCACCGTGGCAGCGGCTGGCCGGCATCGAGCGGCTGAGCGGTTACGCGAGCGTCGTCGCCGACGAACGAACGCGCGCGGTGCCGCTGCTGGCCGGCGGCGCGCTGCTGCTGGCGATCCTGATCTACTTCTGGCCGCTTGCGCCGATGCTCGGACGGCGGATGTTCGCGATGTCACTCGTGCAGATGATCATGCTGTTCACGATCTGGCCGATCGTGATCGCCGCGAACCTTTATGTCGCCGCGGCCGTTCTCATCATCGCGATCTTCTTCGTGATTCGCGCGGAGGGTTGGATCGCGAACGATCTCGCGAACGTCATCGAGCTGCAGAATCCCGGCCGCCGCGTCCTCATCTGGCTGATTCGCGTCGTACCCGCCGCCGCAATCCTCGGCGCGCTCGCGTATCGCAACGAATACGTCGAAGGATGGATCGCAGCCGCCGCGTTTGCGGCGCTCACGTTCTTCGTAGCGATCGCGCGACGGCCACCGGCGCGCTACGAGAAACTCGATGGCGTCGAGCTGCGCGAAGCGGCGGCCGCGACGCCGATCGTCGCGCTGCTCGTCGTCGGCGCGGCGTTCTTCGTCTTCGGCGGCGAACCGGTCGTCGTCGAAAAGCGGCTCGTCGTCATCGGAACGGAGTCCGGCATCGTCAGCAGGATGGACGTTCGCGCGCGATTGCCGGAGTGGTGGCAGCCGCGCGCGAAACTCAGATCTCGCGCAACGCTCTGGTGATCGGCATCCATGCGGCGCTGATGGCCGGCGCGAGCCCGCCGATGACGCCGGCGATCACGGCGATGGTCAGCGTCGTCGCGGCGAGCTTCCAGTCGATTCTGAAGTTGAAGACCACTTCGGAGAACGTTCGGAAGTTCGTCGTACCGGTGGTCACGAAGCGGATCGGCCACGCGATGATCAGCCCCGCGACGCCGCCGAAGAACGAGACGACCGCGCTCTCGATCACGATCGACGCGAGGATCGCGCGGCGCTTGAAACCGAGCGCGCGCATCGTGGCGAGCTCGCGCTTCCGCGATGCGACCGCGGTGAACATCGTGTTCATCGTGCCGAGGATTGCGCCGACGACCATGAAGATCGTCACGAAACCGACGAGGATGATCACGCCGAACAGGCCGCTGGTCTGCTCCGCGTAATACTTCTGCTCAGTCTTCGCCATCAGCTGCAGCCGGTGATCGTTCTCGACCGTTTCCTTCACCGACTTCAGCGCGGCCGCGTCAACCGGCTGCACGAGAATGGATGAATACGTCGACGTCCGTTTGCGCGCGGCGGCGAAGTAATCGAGATCGGCCCAGATCTCCGAATCGAACGCGGTGCCGCCGGCGTCGAATACGCCGACGACGTTCCACACCGTCGACCCGAACTTGAAGCTGTCGCCGACGTCCATTCCAGCGAAACGATCGTGAAGCCGTTTCGCGACGATGACCTCGTTCAGCCCCGGCTTGAAGACGCGGCCTTCGATCATCTTCACGTTCGGCCGCATCTCGAAGCCGACCGGCCGCAGCGCCCGCACTTCCACGTTCGATTCTTTCGCGTCGCCTTTGCGCGGCAGCTTGAAGAGCATCATCAGCTCCGGCGAAACGAGCGGCTCGCCATTCGATCGTTTCGCGATGCCTGGCAGCGTGCGGATCACGTTCTCTTTTCCCTTCTCGAACCAGCTGGAGAGCTCGGTCTCGGATCCGTCGCGCAGCACGATGAGGTTCGCGGCCGAGCCGGAGCTCGACGTGGTGTGCTTCACGCCGTTCCAGAGTGCGAGCATCGAAACGAGCACGGCGTTGACGACGCCGATGCCGATGATCGTCAGCAGCGTTGAGACGCGGCGGCTGGTGAGATTGCCGATGTTGTATTTGAACGGGATGGCCATCGCTTCTCCTTAAACCACGCGCCGCAAACCGTCGACGACGGTGAGCCGCGATGCACGAATCGACGGCAGACCGCCGGCGATGATGCCGACGAGTGCGGCGAGGACGACACAGATCGCCGTCGTCTGCGGATCGATGCGGAAGTTCTCGAGCAGCCCCTGCGTCGCGGCGCCGGCGTCGACGGAGCGATAGAAGAGCACCGCGCCGCCGATGCCGATCAGACCGCCGAGCAAAGTCAGCGACGCGAACTCCGTCAGCATCAAAGTGAGAATCAGCCGCGGCTGAAATCCGATCGCCTTGAGCACCGCCACTTCCGTGACGCGCTCACGCGCCGACATGCTCATCGTGATCGCCGCGAGCAGCACGATCATCGCGATCGACGAAATGCTGACGCTCATGAAGAGTACCTTGACGTTGCCCATCATCGAGACGAACTGCCGCGTGAATTCTTTCTCGGTGTAGGTCTCGGTCGGATCGTTGCTGTTCTTGAATAGCGCGTCGATCTCCTGGCTGATGCGCGGCATGTCGTCCGTCTTCGCGACCTTCAGCCAGATCATGTCGCTGCGGCCGAAGTTGCCGATCGACTCCTGGAAATACGGCATCTGCAGCCAGATCGCGCTCTTCTGCACCGGATGGTGGTGAATGGCGCGAACGGTCAGCTGCGGATCGAACGGAAAAATCTGGCGCTTGATGGTGATGCGGTCGCCGATCTTCCAGCCCCAGCGCGTGGCCAGCGCTTCGCTCACGATCGCGCCGGTGCGATCGGCCATGAATGCCGCGAGCTCCGCCGGCGGAACCTTGTAGTCGGGGAAAACGCTTTCGACTTTGTTCGGATCGATCGCCATCAGCGCGACGTTGTTGCGCGTGTCTTTGTAGTAGCCGCCGATCCACTGCGTCTTCGCGGTGTCGACGACGCCAGACACATGGCGGATCTTTTCTTCGTACGCGAACGGCAGCATGTTCGCGAGCGAGAACGCCGACTGCGTGACGAGCCGGTCGCCGGTGCCGCCGGTGTCGTTGCGCTCGAACGCGGAGTTGATCGCCAGCAGCGTCGCGACGAGGAAGAAGATCGCCGCGAGCAGCAGCAGCGTCATCAGCGCGCGCAGCTTGTTACGGAAGATGTTTCGAAAAATGAGGTGCGCGTATTTCATGGGACCGCCAGCGCGGGCGAAGCTCCCGCCTCCACACTTTCCACGAGCAAACCTTTTTCGAGGTGCAGCGTTCGCTTCGCGCGCAACGCAGCTTTCGGATCGTGCGTGACCATCACGATCGTCTTCTCGAACTCTTCATTCAGTCGCCGCAACAACTCCAGCGTCTCCTCGGCGTTCTTCGCGTCGAGATCTCCGGTCGGCTCGTCGGCGACGAGGATCGAGGGATCGGTGACGATGGCGCGCGCGATGGCGACACGCTGCTCCTGACCGCCGGAAAGCTGACGCGGGTAATGACCGACGCGATCGCCGAGGTCGACGATGTTGAGTGCGGTCCGCGCGCGCTCGCGGCGTTCCTTCTTCGAGAACTTCGTCAGCAGCAGCGGCAGCTCGACGTTCTCGAGTGCGGTGAGCACCGGGATCAGGTTGTACATCTGGAAGATGAAGCCGATGTGCCGCGCGCGCCACGTCGCCAGCGCGGTCTCGTTGAACTTCGAGATCTCTTTGCCGTCGACGACGATGCGTCCGCTCGTCGGCCGGTCGATGCCGGCGATGAGATTGAGCAGCGTCGTCTTGCCGGAGCCGGATGGTCCCATCAGCGCGAGAAAATCGCCGCGCTCCACTTCGAGCGAGATGCCGTTGAGTACCGGCACTTCGAAGGCGTCGCGTTTGTAGATCTTGCGGATGTTGTCGATCGTTACGAGTGTGTCCATGTGTGACTCCTGATTACTCTTCGTTGACCTGGACGAGCTGGCCGTCGCGCAGCGCGTCGGCATTCGTGGTGACGATGCGGTCGCCTTCGCGAAGACCGCCGGTGATCTCGATTCGGTTCTCGCGCAAGGCGCCGGTGATGACTCTCCTGAACTTCACGTGTTTGTCGGCGCCGACGACGGCGACACGCTTGCCGTCGATGAGCGCCGCGGTGGAAATCCAGATGCGCGCCGGCTCATGCAGCTCGGCATCGGTGCGCGCGTTGTTGAGGAACGAGACGCTTGAGCTCATCTCCGGCAGCAGCCGTTCGGCCGGATCGATGATCGCCACTTTCACTTTCACGATCGCCTTCGCGCGATCGGCGGTCGGGATGATCTGGCGCAGCACGCCTTTCCACTTCTGTCCCGGAAAAGCGTCGACGGTGATCTCGGCCGGCTGCCCTTCGCGCAGCTGACCGATGCTTCCTTCGTTGACGTCGGCTTCGACTTCGAGCGTCTTCAGATCGACGAGCGTGCAGATCGCGCCGGCCGGCAGCGTGCCGGCAACCTGTCCCATCGTGACCGACGAGATCACCTCTCCAACCTCGGTGTTCTTCGTCGCGATCGTGCCGTCGAACGGCGCGCGCACGACCATGTCCTGCATGTTGATGCGGATCTGCGAGACGCGCGCGCTCGCAGCCTTCAGCTGTGCGTCCGCCGAGTCGACGAGTGCGCGGCTGGTGACGCCGGTGCGCCACAACGCCGACTGGCGGTCGTATTCGCGCTGCGCTTCACCGAGCGATGCTTCCGCTTCGTCGAGTTGCGCTTTCAGGTTCGTGCTCTCGAGCACCGCGAGGACGTCGCCGCGCCGGACTTTCGTGCCGGTGTCGAAGTTGATCTGTACGACTTTGCCGGAGATCTTCGGCGTGATCTTCGACTGCTTGTTCGCGACGAGATAGCCGGTCGCGGTGAGCAGCGGCGGATTCGCAACGTTGACCGTCGCTTTGACCGTCGCCGTTTCGACGAGCGGCGCGCGGCTCGGCACGACCAGCCGATTCCAGACGAGGTACGCAATGGCCGCGACGATGGCGAGCGCAACGATCCAGCCGATCACGCGGCCGATCGGAAACGTACTGCTGCTCTCTTCCTCGCGATTGATTCGCAGCGCCGAGAGATCACTCTTCGGCCGCTGATCGGGAACGGTCATCGTTGATTCCCCGTGTTGTTGATGGATGGACGCAAGTCCGCTTGACATGTTAGCAACTTAACGACGCCGCCTCCGACGCGCATGTGCCGTTAGTCATGGGCGCGAAGTGACGATAGTCAGTACAATCTCCTCATCAGCATGTCCCGCTTTCGCGACAGCCGTGGTTTCGAGCGACGCGCACTCCGCGCCGCCGGCGTGTTGTTGCTCGTGCTCGTTTCAATGATCGCGCTGACGCTCGCATGTACGTCGGAGCAGGACGACGACGTGACGACGACCGCGCTCATCCTTCCGCTGGAACCGCCGCACGTCATCGACCGGCTCGTCGCTCCGCAGCCGCCGCCGGCGCTTTCGCTGCCGATCCCGCCCGCGTATCAGCCACCGCGCAACGCCTGATCACTCCTCCCGTCCGCTGACGCTTTGCGCGAAGTCCGCGCGAGGCAGCGACTCCCGGAGATCAGGATGCCAACCCGGCAGAAAACCGGCACCACCACACTCGCCGACCTTTTCAGTTCGTCGTTCACCGGCCTCTCGACCGCACCCGAGCGCATCGACGCTGATCGTCCGCGACTCGTTCGCCGGCTGCGTCGCGAAGCGCGCCGGCCCGACCACGAAACGCTTCGCTTTCATTTCGACGAGTCATACGTCATTTCCTGCAACGAACAGCCGTTCGACGTCCGCTGGTGCTACGCGAACGATGAGCGCGATCGCGTCTACCGCGAGCAACTCGGCGGCGCGACCGACTGGCTGGCGATCGACGCTCACGGAATCTCCGCGCCGTTCATCGCACGCAATGCCGTTCACGGCGGTCACCTTCGTCTCTTTCCGATGCAGTGCATCACCTCGACAGGCCGCACTCCGAATCTCACGCGCGAGGCGCGACAGCACGCCGTCCGCCTTGGCTGCGGCGAGACGGAGATCTTTCATCACACCGTCGCCGTCCTCGCCGCCGACGCGCACGCAATCATGAGCGTTCCGCTTCCCGACTCCGCGGAACTGATCCGTTTCTCAGCGGTGCTCGGCTATCGGATCGCGTCGTTGTACGGCGAGCCGTCGACGCTCGCACTGCGGCGCGACGATCAGGAGCTGCGCTGGATCGGCACCGCGACGCGCGTCGGCAAAGAAGCGCGGATGCTGCGCGGCTCCGTGCTCTCGCTGAGCGACTGGTGGGACGCCGAAGGACGCATCGTCGTGCGCGAATACGATGATGAGGAGCTGGTCGCACTCAGCGATCACGCGCGCGCGAACGGCATGACGACCGGCGAAGTCATCGATCTTCTCGGCGCGCGCACGTGCGATGTCTATCTCAACGACAAAGCGTACTGGCGCAACGTCCCGCAGCACGTCTGGAACTATTCGCACGGCGAGTCGCCCGTGCTCCTGCGCTGGCTGCGCGATCGATGTTCGACCGCCATCGGCCGCGCACTGCTGCGCGACGAGGTGTCACAGTTCGCAAGCGTCTCGCGGCGAATCGCGGCGCTGCTGCTGATGGCGCCGGCGCTGACGCGGAATCTCGCCGCGCTGACGTGACGTGCTAGAACGTGCGGAACTGCAGCTCGACCTGTTCGGCGGCGACGTGCATCCGGCTGATGCCGGCTTCGCTGTACGCCCAGTCGTGACTGACGCCGAGGACCATCAGCGAGTCGTCGGGACAGAGCTCGCCGAAGGCGAGGCCGAGCGTCTGCACGTCGGTCGGATCGGCGGACTGCACGATGAACGTCGATTCGAACGGCAGCTCGACGACGGTGCCGAGTCGCGCGATGGCGTCGTGCAGTTCGCTGTAGTCGGCGCCGGGTGTCTGGCTGTGGCGAATGAGGAGGAAGTCGCGTGCGATCGTGAACTGCGCGCAGGCGACGAGGAGTCGCGCATCTTCACCGAGTCGTGAGCGGAGGTAACGGACGAGCGGAGCGGCGTGGCGTCCTTCGGGAAGCCATATCTGCCAGCTCTGATCGAAATTCGGCTCCGCGCCGAGGCGCCGCATCGCGTGCGACACGTCCACAGTGAGGTCGCCCTCAAAGCAGATCTGGAACAGTTTGATCTCACCCATCCGCCCCTCCCGTCTGATCCAGTGAAGATTTGTGTGAAGGGTAACGCCTTAGCAATGCAGCGGCAAGCGCGATGAGACTGACGATGCCGAATGCGACGATGAGCGGATTGCGATAACGCATCGTGATGACATGCTCGCCGGCCGGCACGACGATTCCCTGATACGCGATGTTCGCGGCGACGGTGTCGGCTTCGCGGCCGTCGATGGCGATGTGCCAGTACCGATGTCGCGTAACGCTCGCGACGAGAAACGACGTCGCCGATGCGCGGACGCGGAGCGTGGCGCCGTTGCGCGATTCGCTGACGCTAAGCACGTCCGCCGGTGCGGGAACGAACGGCGCGACGTCGACGAGCGCGGTGCGCGGACCGATTGCGCTGAGCGCTCGCGCGATCTCCTCGCGATTGCGCGCGACGACGAGACGATCGGCAAACCAATAGCTCGGAAGCGTTTCGATGCGCTGCACGCGCACGCCGCCGGCGGGAGCGGGAACGATGACGCGGCCAACGTTTCCCATTCGCAGCAGCGGCACGGGCGCGCGCAACTCCCACACGCTGCGCATCAGTTCCGCGGTCGGCAGCAGCGTCGTCAGATTGATGTCCGGCTCGTAAGCGGTGGCGATTCCGTATGACGCCGGCATGAACGGAACGAGCGTCCCGCGCAGCGCTTCATAAGTCTGGTCGCCGCCGGGGAAGCGCATGCCGCTTCCCGGCAACACCGCGAGATGGAAAACGCGCTCATCGCCGCGCAACGCGTTCACGATCGGCGGCGGCTCGAAGAACTGCGCCGGCTTGCGCGGCGCGAGCTCGAATGAGTGATACGCCAGCTCGACGCCGGTGATTGCGATGAGCGCGATCGCGACACGGCGATTGCGGACGATGGCATCGAACGCAATCGCCGCGAGGACGATCATCGCGAAGACGCCTGCGAGCACGAACTTCTCCGGATATCGGATCGAGTGAAAGAGTCCGGCGTTGTAGAGCGCGCGTCCGAGCGGCGTCTGCGCACCGGCAGCGACGAGGAACGACAACGCCATCAGCGCGAGCGCGATCTTCCAGCCGCGCGAGCGGTGAACGATGCCGGCCATCGCGAGCAGCACGGTTACCAGTCCGCAGTAAATCGAAAGGATGAGCGGCACGCGCGGCGGCGCGTATCTCCGCGCGCCGCTGTACTCCGCGCCATCCTCGGTGATCCGTCCGAACGCGTGCGCGTAGAACAGTTCGAGCGGACGATCGAGCGGCATGCTCCACGCCATCGCGTCATCGAACGCGATGGGCCGCGAGCGGGCGACGTCGCGCTTCAGGTCGAGCGCCGGAATGAGCTGGACCGAGGCGATCGCGAACGCTGCCACGCAGCCGATGAGCAGCTTGCGCCGCTCGCTGCTCATCACGATTGCGATCACGACGAGCACCGCCGTCTGAAGAATCGCCGCCTGTTCCGCGGCGAGCAGCAACATCGCCAGCGACAACGTGAAGCCGGTGAAGTTGCGCCGTCGCGCGCAGCAAAGGATCGCCGGCCACCAGACGATCGACGTCAGGAACGGCACGAGGTTCGTCAGCGACAACATGCAGCCGCCGAACGCGAAGGCGATCGCGCCGAAGATGGACGGCTCTTCGCGCAACGCCAGCGAGCGAAGGAAGAAGTACATCCCAGCGGCCGCGATGGCGAGATGCAACACGATGCCGAGCTGGAAGCCGCGAACGCCGAACAGCACCAGCCACGTCAGCGGATAGAACGCCTGGAATCCGGGATTGGCAGCCAGCGGCTGGCCGGCGGACCAGAAGCGATTCCAGAACGGAAACTCGCCGTGCATGACCGCGTCGCGCAGCACGAGTCGCGACGGCAGGTAATCGCGCAGCACATCGCGGTAGTAGAAACCGCTGCCGGTAAAAACGACGTCGGCGAAGAGCAGGAACGCGGCCGCGGCGAGGACGAGAGCGATCTTCGCGTCGCGCGACATGCGACGCGGCTACGCGGTAGCGAGGTGCGAGTAGAAGGTCTGGCTCGTGCCGCACTCGCCGCAAATGTAGTGAACGGAGTCGCGGCGGCGCCACGGATTCGGCGCGTCGCACGTCGTACAGAGCGTGCTTTGCGGCGGGTACGGACGCTCGCAGTGATCGCACGCCACCGCATGGCCGGTGGAGTTCTGATCGTCCTCGCAACTCACTTCATTGCAGCCGGGACAACGCCAGCAAACGGCCATTTTTGTGCAGCACCTCCGCTTCCGAGCTTCAAATACGGTAGCACGAAAACGTGCATGATTTTCGGCACCGATATCGGCCGGGTAGGGAAATGGGTTCGTCGCGCCACTCCCAGGTTAAAGCACCCGAAGGAGAGTCGATGCGCCGAACGGTTTTCGCGATTCTGTTTCTACTCGTCACGAGCAGCGCCACGCTCCTCGCCGGCGAGCCGCAACGCCTTCCGCAGAACTGGAACGCGTCCGACTGGGCGTGGTTCTACACGACGCCGCAAGGCTCGAAGCTCGTTCCGTACAAGTGGGCGCTCGCACTCGAACGCGCCGACAGCGACGCGCTTTTCCTCGCCGACGGACTGGCGCGCCTTCACTACCTGCCGAGCGTGAAGAGCAGCACGAATCCCGACGGCCTCCCGGTCGGTTTCGTGCGCGATACCGGCCGCAAGCTCGATCACCTCGGGATGACGTGCGCCGCCTGCCACACCAATCAGCTCGACTACAACGGCGTCACGTATCAGATCGACGGCGCGCCAACCGGCGCCGATCTCTTCGGCTTCCTCGCCGAGATGTCGGAATCGCTCAGCGCCACCTGCGTCAGTCCGACCGACCCGAAGTTCCTCCGCTTCGCGAAGCGCGTGCTCGGCGGTTCCGCGAAAGCGTCGAAACGCGCCGAGCTCTTCACCGAGCTCAAAGCGTTCAGCCACCAATTCGCGACGTTCGTCATGGACACGACGCCCGATCAGTCGTGGGGACTCGCGCGCGCCGACGCGTTCGGCGCGATCTTCAATCGCGTCACCGCCATCGACCTGAAGATTCCGTCGAACAACGAGCCGCCAAACGCGCCGGTCAGCTATCCGTTCCTCTGGGACACGTCGTGGCACAACGTCGTGCAGTGGAACGGCAGCGCACCGAACAGACTCGCCGTGCTGCGCCTCGCGCGCAACGTCGGTGAAGTGCTCGGCGTCTTCGCCGACATCGACATCCGCAAGCCGTCGCTCTTTCACCTTTATTACGACTCGACGGCGAAGCGGATCAACCTCCTCGAGATCGAAGACCGCCTCGCGACGCTCCGCTCGCCGCGCTGGCCGGCGGCGTTTCCTGCGCTCGATCAGAGGAAGGTCGATGCCGGAAAGGCAATCTATGACCAGCAGTGCCTGAGCTGCCACGCCATCGCGACGCCCGGCGTCGAGCAGGAGGTGACGATGACGCCGCTCGCCGATGTCGGCACCGATCCGGCGATGGTGACCGTCGCGGCGAATCGCATGAACAAAACCGGCGTGCTCGAAGGCGTCCGCAAGTACATGATCATCGGCGACAAATTCGGCCCGACGGCCGGCGCCGGCTCGATCACCTTCAACGCAGTCCTCGGCGCGATTCTCGCGCCGCTCTCGCTCGAAGACCTGCTCGCGATTGAACGCTCGCGCGCCGCGAAGACGGCGAACGCGTCGACCTCGACGCGCAGCGCCGAGGGATCGGAGCACGACCTGCGAGTCGATCTGAAATCGGCGTCGCATGAGGCGGGAGCGAAAGCGAGCGCCGACAGCGCGACAGCGAAACGCGATCCGGTGAAGTTCGATCTGAGCGAAGCGCTCTCCGCGCAGGAACCGGCGCCGAGCGGACTGGCTTACAAAGCGCGTCCGCTGGATGGCATCTGGGCGACCGCACCGTATCTGCACAACGGCTCGGTGCCGACGCTGAGCGATCTATTGCTGCCGGTCGCAAAACGGCCGTCGACGTTCTTCGTCGGCAGCCGCGATTTCGATCCGGTCAACGTCGGCTTCGATTCATCAGCGGGCGACGGCCGCTTCAAATTCGACACGACGCTTGACGGCAATCACAACAGCGGACACACGTGGGGAACGACGCTGTCGCAAGCGGATCGCGAAGCGCTGATCGAGTACATGAAATCGCTGTAGCCTCAGTCCGCAGACACTTTCGCCCAGGTGTCCTTGAGCGTCACCGTGCGATTGAACACGAGCCGGCCCGGCTGCGAATCAGCATCGACGCTGAAGTAGCCGAGCCGCTCGAACTGATAACGCGCCGCGTGCTGCGCGCCGGCCACGGACGGTTCGACCTTCGCCCCTTCGATCACTTCGAGCGATTTCGGATTCAGGTTCGTCAGGAAGTCGTCGCCGGTATCCGCAATCTCTTTGCTGAACAGCCGGTCGTACAAACGAACTTCGGCGTCGAGCGCGTGCTCGGCCGACACCCAGTGCAGCGTCGCCTTTGGCTTGCGGCCATCGGGCGAATCTCCGCCGCGCGTGGCCGGATCGTACGTCGCACGCAGCTCGATGATGTTCCCGTCATCGTCCTTCACGACGCCGGTGCACGTAATGAAGTACGCCGAGCGCAGCCGCACTTCGCGGCCCGGCGCGAGGCGGAAAAACTTCTTCGGCGGCTCTTCCATGAAGTCGTCGCGCTCGATGTAGATGACGCGCGAGAACGGCACGCGCCGCGTGCCGGCCGACGGATCATCGGGATGATTCGACGACTCGAACTCCTCATGCTGACCTTCCGCGTAGTTCTCGATGACGACGCGCAGCGGACGGAGCACGCCCATCACGCGATGCGCGCTGCGATTGAGATCTTCGCGCACGCAGAACTCGAGCAGACCGACGTCGATGACGTTCTCGCGCTTTGCGACGCCGACGCGCTCGGCGAAGTTGCGGATCGATTCCGGCGTGTAGCCGCGGCGGCGCAAACCGGCGATGGTCGGCATTCGCGGATCGTCCCAGCCGGCGACGTGATGCTCTTCGACGAGCTTGAGCAGCTTCCGCTTCGACATCACCGTGTAGGTGAGATTCAGGCGCGCGAACTCGTACTGATGCGGCCGCGACGGCACCGGCAGGTTTTCGATCAGCCAGTCGTAGAGCGGGCGATGCGCTTCGAACTCCAGCGTGCAGATCGAATGCGTCACATGCTCGATCGCGTCCGACGGCGGATGCGCGAAGTCATACAGCGGGTAGATGCACCACGCGTCGCCGGTGCGGTGATGCGTCTCGTGACGAATGCGGTACAGCACCGGATCGCGCATGTTGATGTTCGGCGATCCCATGTCGATCTTCGCGCGCAGCACATGCGCGCCGTCGGGGAACTCGCCCGCGCGCATTCGGCGCAGCAGATCGAGGTTCTCATCGACCGAGCGATTGCGAAACGGCGACTCTTTCCCAGGCTCGGTGAGCGTGCCGCGCAATGCGCGAATCTCGTCCGCGGTCGAGCTGTCGACGTACGCGAGTCCATTCGCGATCAGATGCTCGGCGTAGCCGTAAAGCTGCTCGAAGTAGTCGGAGGCGTGAAAGAGATTCTCGCCCCACGAAAAGCCGAGCCACGCCACGTCGCGCTTGATCGATTCCGCGTACTCCTCTTCTTCCTTCGTCGGATTGGTGTCGTCGAAGCGGAGATTGCAGACGCCGCCGAACTCACCGGCGATTCCAAAATTCAAACAGATCGATTTCGCGTGGCCGATGTGCAGGTAACCGTTCGGCTCCGGCGGAAAGCGGGTGATGACCTGCTGGTAGCGGCCGCTTTTCAAATCCTCATCGACGATTTCACGAATGAAATCGAGCTGGCGCGGCGGCGCTTCCTCTGTCAAGGTCGTCATGGTCTGACTTATACCTCGCAGCGCGCCGCCGCAATTCCCTCATAGAATCGTCGAACGCGATGAACTGGCTGATCTACGGCGCAAACGGCTACACCGGCGAACTGATCGCGCGCGAAGCGGTGCGGCGTGGTCTTCGGCCGATTCTCGGCGGCCGCAGCGCCGAAAAAATCGAGCCGCTGGCGCGCGAGCTCGGCCTCGAATCGCGACCGTTCGCGCTCGACAAGCCGCGGCTCGACGGCATCTCGCTCGTCCTTCATTGCGCGGGACCGTTCGTGCAGACGTCGGCGCCGATGGTGCGCGCCTGTCTCGACGCCGGCGTTCATTACCTCGACATCACCGGCGAGATCTCCGTCTTCGAATCGATCTTCGCGCTCGCCGAGGAAGCGAAGCGCCGCAATGTGATGCTCGTCCCCGGCGTCGGCTTCGACGTCGTGCCGACCGACTGCCTCGCCGCGCAGCTCGCCGCGCAAATGCCCGACGCGACGTCGCTCGTGCTCGCGTTTCATTCGAAAGGCGGGGAGCTGAGCCGCGGCACGATGAAGACGATGATCGAATCGATCGGCGAAGGCGGCGCGATCCGCCGCGACGGTCGCATCGTTCGCGTACCGGTGGCATTCGACGCGCGCGACATCCCGTTCTCCGGCGGGACAAAGAGCGCAATGACGATTCCGTGGGGCGACGTCTCGACGGCGTTTCATTCGACCGGTATCCCGAACATCCGCGTCTACCTCGCGACGCCGAAGAAAGCGATCGCGCGAGCACGACGGATGCGCGCGTTCCTGCCGCTGCTCTCGCCGAAACCGATCCGCCGCCTGCTGCAGAAATTCGCCGATCGCCGCAGCGGACCGGATGCTGCCAAACGCGCAAGTGGACGCGTTTATCTGTGGGGCGAAGTGTCGAACGGACGCGAGTCGCGTTCGATGACGCTGGAGACGCCGGAAGGCTACGCGTTCACGGCGCTCGCCGCGGTGAGCGCGGTTGAACTCGTGCTGCGTGACTCGCGCGGCGGCGCGTTTACGCCGTCGAAAGCGTTCGGGATGAACTTCGTGAACGACGTGCTGTCATCCCGAGCGTAGCGAGGGATCCGGGCGGAAGGGACTCGCTGCGCGCCCCACCCGCCCGGATCCTTCGCTGACGCTCAGGATGACGTCGGGGCCGTCCCCAGAAACCGCGGCGCTTTCCGCGCCTTCGTCGCCTGCTCGAACGCGTACGCGAATCGGATCAGCTTCGGCTCGCTCCACGCTTCCGCGAAAAACGACAATCCGACCGGCAGCCCGAACACGAATCCGGCCGGCACCGTGATGTGCGGGTATCCCGCCACCGCCGACGCGCTCGAATAGCCGCCGGTGTAGTGATCGCCGTTCACGAGATCGGTCGGCCAGACAGGACCGCCGGTCGGCGCGATGATCGCGTCGAGCTTGTGCTTCTTCAGCACGAGATCAATCCCCTGGGCGCGTGACAGCCGGCGATTTTTCGCCAGCGCTTTTTTGTACTCCGGGCTCGTCAGCGGTCCCTTCTTCTCCGCCTTGAGAAACTGTTCCTGTCCGAAGTACTGCAACTCCTCGGCGCGATGCTCTTCGTTGAACCTGATCAGATCGGCGAGCGTGCGGCTGTGCACATTCGCATTCGCACCGGCGAGATACTTGTTCACATCCGCTTTGAACTCGTACAGCAGCACTTCGGTCTCCGTTTCGTCGTACTTGCCGGACGTCGCCATGTTCGCCGGATCGACGATCGTCGCGCCAAGCGCCTTGATCGCCGCGATCGACTCTTCCATCAATCGATCGGTGTGATCGTTGAAACCGAAGTACTGCCGCGCGACGCCGATGCGCGCGCCTTTGAGTCCGTTCGCATCGAGGAACTTCGTGTAGTCGCGCTCCGCGTGCGGGCGCGCGTTCATCGTGATCGGATCGCGTTCGTCGACGCCGGTCAGCGCGCCGAGGAGCGTGGCGGCGTCGCGAACGGTGCGCGCCATCGGACCGGCGGTGTCCTGACTGTGCGCGATCGGAATGATTCCGGAGCGGCTGACGAGACCGAGCGTCGGCTTGATACCGACCAGCGCGCTGGTCGAAGACGGACAGACGATCGAGCCGTCGGTCTCGGTGCCGATCGCGATCGCGGCGAGGTTCGCGGAGATCCCGACGCCGCTGCCGGTCGATGAGCCGCAGCCGTTGCGATCGAGCACGTACGCGTTGCGCGTCAGACCTCCGCGGCCGCTCCAGCCGCTCGTCGAATGTGTCGAACGGAAGTTCGCCCATTCGCTGAGATTCGTTTTGCCGAGGATCACGGCGCCCGCTTCGCGGAGCCGCTGCGCGACGAACGCGTCGCGCGACGCGACGTTCTCCGACAACGCCAGCGAGCCGGCGGTGGTGTGCATCCTGTCGGCGGTATCGATGTTGTCTTTGATGAGCACCGGGATGCCGTGCAGCGGACCGCGCGGACCTTTCTCTTTGCGCTCGCGATCGAGCGCGTCGGCGATCTTCAGCGAATCGGGATTGAGCTCGATGATCGCGTTGATCGCCGGGCCGCGCTTGTCGATCGCATCGATGCGCATCAGATACGCCTCCGCGATCGTGCGCGCCGACCATCGGCCGCTCGTCATCCCTTCCTGCAGTTCGGCGACGGTGATCTCGTCGAGCTCGAACGTCGGAACGGCGGCGGTCGTCGCCGTCTCCGCGAATGTCGTGACAGGACGCGCGAGCGCGACTGCAGTTCCGAGCGTTGCGTAACCGAGAAAGTTGCGGCGATCGATGCTCATCGTTCAAATCCTCAGTGCGTACGTTACAGCGGTTCGCTTTCGATGATGCTGACCGATCCGGCGCCGATCGCGCGCGTGATCCGGAACCCGTTGCGGCTCAGCAACGCGCGATGCTCATCGAGCGTGCGGTGTCTTCCGCCGGTGATGGCGAGCGCGATCACATCGAGGAACTTCGCCACGTCCGAATCGCTGCCGGATGTCAGGAGCGGCTCGATGACGAGCAGCCTTCCGCCGTCAGGAATGGCCCGGCGTACGTTGCGAAGAATCGTTGCGCACTGCTCCTCGGGCCAGTCGTGCAGGACGTGCGAAAGGATGTACGCATCGGCGCCGCTCGGCACGGCGTCGAAGAAACTGCCGGAGATCACCTCGCAGCGGTCGGCGACGCCGCGCTTCTCCAGCATCGCTCGCGATGCGGCCGCGATGTGCGGAAGGTCGAAGAGGATGCCGCGAATCGACGGATTGCGATCGAGGATCGTGCTGATCAGATTCCCGACACTTCCGCCGAGGTCGGCCACCACGCGTACGGCCGAAAAGTCATACGCATCGGCGACCGCGAACGGCTCATCACCATAGAACGCCAGCTGCGTTTCCGCGGTGCGCTCCGCGCTCTGCGTCGTTGCGTCGGAGAACGGTTTCGCGCCGCCCGTGCGCTCCAGCATCGGCTCGCCGCTCTCGATGCTTTGGGCGAACTCGCCGAACGCGCGCCACATGCCGGAACCACCGAGTGCCGCGACCGCGGACGCCGCATGACGCGGCGCGTCGGAGCAAAGCGCTTCACCGTATGGCGTCAGCACGAAGCGCTCATCCGCCTCTTCGTTCGTCAGGCCGAGCGAACAACCGGCGCGCAGCAGTCGCAGCAGCGACGGCTCGTGTGTGTTCGTGACACGCGCGAGCTCGGCGGGCGTCCGAACGCCTGCAGCGAGATGATCGGCGATTCCGAATCGGACCAGAGCGTGGACCACGCGCGACGCGACGTGCCCGAGCGCCAGCCGCATCACGTACTCGTGGGCATCGGTCGAATTCATCCGGCGAATGATAGAGTCATCGCGCCCACCGAAGACCTGCCGGTCTTCTCTCTTCACGCCACTCGCGTGAATGAAAAAACTACTGTTCTCCATGTTGCTGCTGAAAGCGCTCTACACACAGGTGCCGGGATCGGATCCCGAGTACGCGCAGTCCGCGATCGAACGGAACGAGCTCGCGCATCGCGAGATCGCGCGCTTCGTCTGGCTGATCGAAGTGCCGGAGCCGGCCGATCGCGATGAATGGCGACGACGACTCAATGCCGCCGTCGACGCGAAGCACGGCTCATTCGACGTCGTCGCCGCATCGGATGAAGAACGGCGCGGAGTCGAGTGCGGCGAGATCACGCTGCAGAAGTGATCGCGTCACCGCCGGATGATGATGATCACCGGCGGATCGTCGGCGCCCGACGGAATCTCGCGCACCAGAAAACGATCCCTGACCGCACCGATGTCGTAGTGCGCGGGGCCGAATTCTTTCTGCTCGAGCATCGTCGCCGAGTTGATCGGGAAGAGCATCTCGGTCGCGCCGGGACGACCTGTCGCGTCGATCGCCACCGCATTCAGCATGCTCGCCGCGTTGATGTAGTAGAGCTCTTTCCCGTCCAGGCTCCAGCGCGGCTCGACTCCACCATCCGTGGAGACACGCGACCGTTCGCCTTCGCGTCCGAACGGCTGCAAGTACACCTCGACGCGTCCGGAGTCGTCTGCCTGGAATGCCAGCCAGCGGCCGTCGGGCGAGAGCACTGCGTCCGACTCATTGAATGTCGAGCCGAGCAGCGACTGCTTCTTCTTACCGTCCGCGGACAGCAGTTCGACGTCGGTGTCGCGTCCGCGGCTGACCGTGTAGATCACACGGCCGTCGGGCGTGATGTCGGTCGCGTATTGCGGACCGTCTGTGCGATGCGGCGGCTCCACTCGGCCGGTCGACAGCGAGAGTGGCGCAATCTGCGGCGCATCGCCGGGCTTCGTCGACGCCGGCGCGGTTACGAACAGCACATCGCCGTGCGAGGACCAGATCGGCGACGAGATTCCCTCGCTCGCACTGGATGTGATCCGCGTGCTGACGCCACGCTGAATGTCCTGGACCCAGATATTCGATCGCTGCGTGTCGGTTTCGGCGATCTCCGTCGCGACGCGCATGTGATCGGGGGAGATGCGAAACTTCCGGTAGAGCTGCGGCGTGCCGAGGAGCCCGGCCTCACGGCCGTTGCGATCGCGCCAGACGAGCTGCGTCGGCAACGCCATTCGCTGCACGGCGATCACGCTGCCGTCGCGGGAGACGCTGAGGTTCGAACCACCGGTGTCCGCGAACTGAAACGCGCCGGTGAAGAGCGGCACGGCATCGCCGGTCAGGCGCGCGCTACCAACGTCGAGATGTTGCGTCACGAGCACGCCGTCGCGGACGTAATAGACGTTGCCCGCATCGTCGGCAACGGTGCGTATCGCGTTGCCGAGGTTCTTCTGCGACTTGTCGTCGAGCGAATTGAGCGTCAGCACGCGCGACGTCGGAGAGATATTGGTAGCGAGGTACTTCCCGCTGTTCGAAACCACGAAGGGCCAGTTGTGCCAGCCCTCTCCCGTCGTCACGACGCGCGCCTTTCCGCCGCTCTCGCTCACGGCCTGCAGCTCATCGCTCGTATCCGGTCCCCATTCGGAGAAGATGATCTCGCCGTTTTCGCTCCAGCTCGCGCTGCTGCCACGCGCGTCGCAAATCACCTGGACCGGCCCGCCGGCCGCCGGCACCTTCTTCATCTTTCCTTCGGCGAAGAAGCCGAGCCACTTCCCGTCCGGCGACCAGAACGGCGAGACCGCGCCGTCAGTGCCGGCGAGCTCGCGATAGCTCAGCGCCGCGAGCTCGCGAATGATGATCGAGCGCCGCCCGCCGTGCACGACCGCGAGCGCGATCTGCTTCCCGTCCGGCGAGACGGCGAGCTCCGTCGTCACCGCACGTTGTGAGAGCGTCGCGCCCGGCGGCAGCGACATCGTGAACAGCATCGTTTCCGGAGTGCGTGCGGCGCTGCCGCGGCGCCACATCACTGCTGCAAACGCAAGCGCGACGAGCAGCGCAGCGATCAGAGCCGCGTCGAGGAATCGTCGCCGCGGCTTCGACGCGACGGCCGTTCGCTGTGACGAGCTGCTGCGATCCTGCGCCATCCATCGCAGCTCATCCGCGAGATCGTGCGCCGACTGCCAGCGCTCCTCGCGATCCTTCGCCAGGCAACGCGCGACGACGCGATCGATGGCGATCGGCAGAGCACCGACGATGCTGCTCGGCGGCTCCGGATCGCGCGTCAGAATTGCGGTGATGACGCCGGTCCGCGTCTCGCCGTCGAACGCGCGACGGCCGGTCGTCATCTCGTACAGCACGCAGCCGAACGCGAAGATGTCGGAGCGCGCATCCACGGCGCTTCCTTCCAGCTGCTCCGGCGACATGTACTGCAGCGTGCCGACGACCATGCCGGCCTCGGTGAGCGCTTCGCGAGCGGTCGGCGCATCGGGACCGACCGGCGCCATGTTCCGCGCCAAACCGAAGTCGAGCAGCCGCGCTCCCGACTTCGTCAGCATGATGTTGCCCGGCTTCAGATCGCGATGCACGACGCCGGCGCGATGCGCAACGTCGAGCGCCGACGCGATCTCCGCACCGACACGCAGCACCTGGGAAAACGGCAGAGGACCGCGGCTGAGCTTCGCCGCAAGCGTCTCCCCCTCGAGATA
Organism: Acidobacteriota bacterium; assembly: GCA_034667465.1. Lineage (GTDB taxonomy): Bacteria > Acidobacteriota > Thermoanaerobaculia > Gp7-AA8 > Gp7-AA8 > JAOBAU01. The sequence continues at coordinate 191,388 of JAXDJV010000025.1, forward strand.
CTCCATCACGAGGTAGTCGGCGCCAGCTTCGGAACCGACGTCGTAGAGCGCACAGATGTTCGGATGCGGGACGCCGGAGATCGCCCGCGCCTCACGCGCCATCCGCTCGCGAAGAACAGCGTCCTGCGCCGGCAGAACTTTGATGGCAACGCTGCGGTTGAGACGCGTATCGACCGCGCGATACACGTCGCCCATTCCGCCCGAGCCAATATGCTCCAGAATTTCGTAAGGGCCGAATCGCGTGTGCGGCGCAAGCACCGCCGGAAAGGATACGCGAAGATCCTTCTCCCTCCGGGAGAAGGTGCCCGGCGGGAGAGGGATTTGCGCTGCCGCTACCAGATCTTACAAATGTTCTTCCGCACCATCGGCTTCCCTTCGCCGCAGTTGAACGCCTTCGCGAACTCGGGCATGTTCGAGACGATGCCGTTGATCCGATAGCGTCCCGGCGAATGCGGATTCGTGAGCGCGTTCACCCGCTCATTCTCCGGACGCTGATTGCTGCACGCCCACTGCGCGAAACCGATGAAGAATCGCTGATCGGGCGTGAAGCCGTCCTGCGGCTGCAGGTTCTCGTTCGCGACCGCTTCCTTCCACGCGATGTACGCGAGCAGTGTTCCGCCGAGGTCGGCAACATCTTCGCCGGACGTCAGCTTCGAGTTGATGTGGATGTCGTCCACGATCACGTACTCCGCGTACTGATTCTGCAGACAGCCGACGCGCTCCTCGAACGCCTTCGCATCCGCTTCCGTCCACCAGTCCTTCAGATTTCCCTGCGCGTCGAACTTGCGCCCTTCATCGTCGAAGCCGTGCGTCAGCTCGTGGCCGATCGTCGAGCCGGTGTTGCCGTAGTTCGGCGCGTCGTCCATCTTCGGATCGTAGAGCGGCGGCTGCAGCACGCCGGCCGGGAAGTTGATGTCGTTCATCTGCGGGTTGTAGTAAGCGTTGACGGTCGGCGGCGTCATATGCCACTCGCCGCGATCGAGCGGCTGGCCGATCTTCCGGATCTCGCGCTCCGATTCGAAACGGGTCGCGCGGACGACGTTGCCGGCGAAATCGCCGCGCTGCAGATCGACCTTCGAGTAGTCGCGCCACCGCTCCGGGTAGCCGACTTTGTTCGCGATCGAATGCAGCTTCTCGAGCGCGCGAAGTTTCGTCGGCTGCGTCATCCAGTCGAGCGTCCGAATCTCGTTCTCCATCGCCCGCTCGACGAGCTTCGTCATCTCGATCGTCTTCTGTTTCGTCTCCGCGGTGAACGTGCGGCGGACGAACTCTTCACCGAGCGCTTCGCCGAGGTCGCGATCGACGTAGCGAACGCACTGCTTCCAGCGGGGAGGCATTTGCGAAACGCCGCGCAGCGTCTTCCGATAGAAATCGAAATCCTCGGCGACGAACTTCTCGGCAAGGTACGACGCGCGCGAATGCGCGACGTGCCAGCGGAGATACGCCTTCCAGTCGGCGAGCGAGACGCTCTTCAACAGACGATCGACGGTGCTGAAGAACTTCGGCTCGCTGACGTTGATCGTCTTCACATCCGACAGACCGTTGTCGGCGAGATAGCGCGTCCAGTCGAACGACGGCGTCAGCGCCTTCAGTTTCGCCGGCGACATCTTGTGGTACTGCTTGTACGGATCGCGGCGCTCGACGCGCGTGAGTGACGACTTCGCCAGTTCCGTCTCGATGCGCAGCACCGCGCTGGCGTCGGCCGCGGCGCGCTTTTCCGATTCGCCGATCAGCTGCAGCATCCGCGCGACGTGCGCCTTGTACTTGTCGCGAATCTCCTGCGACTTCGCGTCGGTCTTCGTGTAGTAATCACGATCGGGCAGGCTCAGACCGCCGGCGCCGGCCGACGCGATCACCTGCGTCGCATCGCCGAAATCCTGATCGGAGCCGAAGCCGAACAGGAATCCGTTCCCGTACGACGACCAGTGCTCGGTCGCGAGGAACGGCGCCAGGTCGCGCTTCGATTTCATCGCGTCGATGCGCGCCAGCGGCAGTTCCAGCGGTCCGATGCCGCGACGCTCGATCGCGGCCGTGTCCATGCAGGACGCGAAGTAATCGCCGATCTTCTGCTGCGACGGCGTCCGATCCGCCGACGGCTTCGACGCATCCTCGAGGATTCCCCAGAGGAACTGCGCATTCTCGTCGGCCGTTTTGCCGTAAACGCTCCACGCCGCCTGATCGGGCGGGATCGGATTGTTCACGATCCAGCCGCCGCACGAGTACTGATAGAAGTCGGTGCAGGGATCGGCTTTTCTGTCGAGCGACGGCACATCGAGGCTCGGCGTGTATGGCAGCGCGGTCAGCGGACGCTTTTCCGTCTGCGCGAAAAGAGTCGTGGCGAAGAGAGCGAGTGCGAAGAGCGAACGCTTCATGCGCGCCACGATACATGGAAGGCGGCTTGCGCGATGTCACAACGCGACTTATGCTTTTACTTCCGGCGAAATTGAAAGTTTGATTGGAGGAAGCATGATTTCTCGTCCATTACTGCGTCTCCTTCCTGCCGTCATCATCCTTGCGTGCACCGTCTCTGCGATCGCGCAGGAAGAACACCCATTCATCGAACCGGCCGAACATGCGCGCGGCAAACGCGCCATGAAAATGTCCGCGCTGGTGCAGACCTCCGGCACGACCGGCCGCTGGGAAACGATCGACCCGATGATGCCGATCAACCCGGTCCACGTTGCGCTGATGTACACCGGCCGCGTCCTCGTCGTCAGCGGCTCCGGCAACGATCCCGATCAGCGCATCTTCACCGCCGGCGTTTTCGATCCGAACACGCAGACGATCAAGACCTTCACGCTGAACTGGGACATGTTCTGCAACGGCATGGTCGTGATGCCCGACGGTCGGCCGTTCGTCATCGGCGGCACGATTCGCTACGACCCGTTCTTCGGCCAGTTCCGAACCGCCGCATTCAATCCCGGCACCGAGACGTTCGCCGCGACGAAAGACATGGCCGGCGGACGCTGGTATCCGACCGGCACCGTCCTCGGCAACGGCACCATCATGGCCATCTCCGGCCTGAAAGCGACCAGCGCTACGACGAACACGACGATCGAGATCTACACGCCGGCGACGAACAGCTGGGCGTCGGGCGGGAACGCGTTCCCGAATGTGCCGCTCTACCCGCGGCAGAATCTGCTGCCGAACGGCAAGGTGTTCGAGTCGGGGGCGAATCCGAATTCGAAACTCTACGATCCGGTCAGCAAAACCTGGTCTGACGTCGCCACGACGCTGTTCGCTCAGTCCCGCGACTACGGCACATCCGTCCTCCTTCCGCTCACGCCTGCCAATCAATTCCGGCCGAAGGTCATCATCATGGGCGGCGGTCCCGGCACGAAGAACGTCACCGCGACGACGGAAGTGATCGACCTCTCCGCCGCGAAACCGTTCTGGACGAAAGGTCCGGCGATGGTCGCGCCGCGCGTGCAACTCAACGCGACGATTCTGCCGAATGGAAAAGTGCTCGTCTCCGGCGGCTCGTCGAAAGATGAAGACATCACCACCGCCGTCCTCCGCGCTGAGCTCTACGATCCGGCGACGAACACCTTCTCGCCGGCCGGCGCGATGGAATTCCCGCGCGTCTATCACTCCAACACGCTGCTGTTACCTGATGGACGCGTGCTCGCCGTCGGCGGAAATCCGGAGCGCAAGGTCTACGAGCCGCACATCGAAATCTATTACCCCTCGTATCTCTTCAACAGCGACGGCACAGCGGCGAAGCGGCCGTCGATCGCGGGCGTGACGCCGTCGACGATCACGTATGGCAGCACGTTCCAGGTGCGCAGCGTCGATGCGGAGTCGATCCGTTCCGTCGTGCTCATTCGTCCCGGCGCGGTCACGCATGCATTCGACATGGAACAGCGGCTCGTCGGGCTCACATACACGAACAGCTCCGGTTATCTGAACGTCACCGCACCGGCGAACGGCAACCTCGCCCCTCCCGGCTACTACCTGCTTTTCATCATCAACGGGAGAGGAGTTCCGTCCGTTGGAAAATTTGTGCAACTAAAGTGACGGGGCTCGCGCCGTCATCCTGAGCGTCAGCGAAGGATCCGGGCGGGCGGGGCGCACGAATGTTCGTTACGCGCGCCCCACCCTCCCGGATCCCTCGCTACGCTCGGGATGACGTTGGCGATTGCCTCCCGCCTGATGTTGCGTGCAGAATCGCGCGCGACGTCTCCGGAGGCCTTTCATGCGCATTCGCGCCGCCGCACTTTTCTGCCTCATGATCTCTGTCTCTGCATTCGCTGCCGACATCCACCTTGCCACGCTGAAGAAGGGAGATGTCGCGAACGGTTTTCATGTCGCCGCCGTCTACCTCGACGCCGCCGACAAACCGATCGGCGCGCGTTTCATCCACGATCGCAGCGGCTTCACGCTCGACTATCTGCAGATCGAGTCGGTGCCCCAGGGCTACACGTGGGTGAACTCGATCCCGGTCAGCGATCAGGGCGAGCCGCATACGCAGGAGCATCTCCTCCTCGGCAAAGGGACGACCGGACGCGCGTTCGCCGGCCTCGACACGATGTGGCTCTCCGGCTCGAACGCCTTCACGCAGCAGTGGCGCACGAGCTACAACTTCAACACCAGCGCCGGCCCGAACGTCTTCTTCGATCTCTTCGCCGCCGAGCTCAACGCGCTCCTGCATCCCAACTACAGCGACGAAGAGATTCGCCGCGAAGTGCGCAACTGGGGCGTGACCGAGAAGCCCGATCACACTCTCGGCCTGGAAGAAAAAGGCTCCGTCTTCAACGAGATGGTCAGCTCCAGCACGAACCGCTATCGCGTCCTCGGCCGCGCTATGGATCACCTCGTCTACGGCGCGCATCATCCGCTCGCCTACAACTCCGGCGGCGAGCCGTCCGGCATCCGGACGATGAAGGCGGAAGACATCCGCAACTTCCACGCGGCGAACTACTACCTCGCCAACATGGGAACGATCGTCGCGTTTCCGCAAAGCGTCGCGCTGAGCGAAGTGCTCTCGCGCACCGACGCCATCCTGAAGAAGGTCGAAGCGAAGCCGAAGCAGCGCGAGTCGACGACGTCGAAGCCGCTGCCGAAACCGGAGCCGGGTCCCGGCGCCAGCATCGTCATCGCCGAGTACCCGACGAAGAACGATCAGCAGCCGAGCCCCGTCGCCTTCTCGTGGCCGGCGACGAACAACCTCTCGGCGAACGATCTGCTGCTCGCCGACATCTTCATGAACACCTTCGCCGGCGACGCGACGACGAATCTCTACAAGATGTTCATCGACAGCAAGACGCGCGCGCTCGACCTCGGTGCGACCGCCGTCTCCGGAGACGTCAGCACCGATCAGGGAAATCCGATCTCGATCACGTTCGTCGACGTCGCGGCGTCGAACCTGACGAACGAGAAGATCGGCGACATTCGCAAACGGACGATGGACGAGCTGGCGCGCATCGCCGCGCTGCCGGACGACTCCGCGGAATTGAAAGAGCTCAACGAACGCGTCCTGAGCCGTCTCACCGAACGGGAGCGCGATCTCGCGAAGCTGATCAACACGCCGCCGTCGTTCGGCGGACGCAACACCGGCTCGGTCTGGATGGACCAGTTCCTCTATCTCGAGAAGACGTCCGACTTCCGCAAGTCGATCACCCTCAAGCCGCAGATCGCGGCGATCCGCAAACAGCTCGCCGCCGGAAAGAACATCTGGCGCGACGCGCTCGCGCGCTGGCAGCTCGTCGGCGTCACGCCGTACGCCGCCGCCGCGCATCCGAGCCCGTCGCTGCTGCAACGCGAAGAGGCGGAACGGACCGCGCGCGCGCAGGCCGAGACCGAGCGGCTGATGAAGCAGTACGCGCTCACCGATCCGCAGGCGGCCATTCGTCGTTATCGCGATGACTACGAAGCGGAGTCGGCGCGCATCGAAGAGGAAGCGAAGAAGGTCACGCCGGCGACGTTCGTCTCGACGCCGCCGATGACGCTCGATGAATCGATCAAATACGCGGCGACGAAAACCGCGGCCGGCGTGCCGATCGTGACGTCGACGTTCGAGAACATGACCAGCGCCACGCTCGGCGTCGCGCTGTCGGTCGATCAGCTCGCGCCGTCGCAGCTGCGATATCTCTCGCTCATGCCGGCACTGCTGACGCGCAGCGGCGTCATCGAGAACGGCAAGCCGGTTTCCTGGGAAGAGATGAGCGAGCGTCTCCGCAAAGAGATCCTCAGCCTCAACGCGAACTTCTCGACGAACCTTCGCAGGCAGCGCGTCGAGCTCGTCGTGCGCGGCGCCGGCATCGGTGCCGATGAAGCGAAGCGCGCCATCGGCTGGATGACGCTCGTGCTCCAGCATCCCGACTGGCGTCCCGAAAACCTGCCACGCATTCGCGACGTCGTCGATCAGTCGCTGCAACAGCTGCGCAATACGATGTCGGGACAGGAAGAGCAGTGGGTGCAGAATCCGGCCAACGCGTATCGGATGCAGACGAATCCGTACTTCCTCAACGCCGATTCGTTCCTGACGCGCTCGCACAACGCGCTCCGTCTGCGCTGGCTGCTGAAGGAAGCGCCGGCCGCCGATCGCGAGGCGCTGACCGCGTTCTTCAACGACGTCGCCGCGCAGAAAAATACCGCGCGCGCGGAGCTGAAAACGTGGCTCGCGAAACGCGACGTGACGTCGCTCTCGCCGACGGCGCAGGCGATCGCGAAGGATGCGTTGAAGGATCTCGATCTGACGCTGATCGAGATTCCCGACTCCAGCCTGCCGCGCGATTTCGAATATCTCGTGAACGCCATGCGCGACGATCTGCTGACGCCGCCCGCCGACGTACTCGCGTCAATGGACGCCGCGCGCAAACAGCTTCTGCATCGCAACGCGGCGCGAATGTTCTTCGTGACGTCGACCGCGAATCAGCAGGCGCTCGCCGGCGACGTCGATGCGCTCGCGGCCTCTCTAAGTGTGGAGGCGGCCGCTCCGGCCGCCTCAAAGAACGCGACGCGCCTGATCGACGCCCGGCTCATGGAGCGCGGCGCCGCGACCGACCAGCCGATCTATGTCGGACTCAACGCACCGAACATGAAAGGCGGCGTCATCAGCACGTCGGTACCCGGCGTCCACATCTCCGAGTTCGCCGACAAAGACAAACAGCTCGACTACCTCGCCTCGCGCCTCTTCGGCGGCGGCGGCGCCCACGCGATGTTCCTCAAGACGCTCGCCGCCGGACTCGCCTACAGCAACGGTCCGAGCGCATCGCCGACGACCGGCCGGATGGGTTACTACGCCGAGCGGACGCCGGAGATCCCGCAGACCGTGAAGTTCGTGATCGACGTCGTGAAGAACGGCCAGCGCGATCCGAGCCTCGCCGACTACACGATCGCCCAGGCGTTCGGCGAGACGCGCGCGAACGGTACGTACGAAGCGCGCGCCGAAGCGATCGCGAACGATCTGACCGACGGCTACACGCCCGAGCTCGTCCGCAAGTTCCGGACGTCGATCCTCGAGCTGCGCAAAGATCCGGAGCTCGGCAACAAACTCTTCGATCGCAAAGACGCCGTCTACGGCCGCACGCTCCCCGGCTTCAACGTGAAGGGAAAAGATGTGGCCGGCGCGGTCTACTTCACGATCGGACCCGATCGCCAGCTCGACGCGTGGGAAGCGTATCTCCGCTCCGTGGAAGGCGCGGATACGCGGCTCTACCGGTTGTATCCGCGCGATTACTGGATGCCGTAGAAAGTGCTGAGGACTGAGGACTGAGGACTGAGTAGAGGCAAGAAGCTGCCCGACGCGGAACGACTCAGTCCTCAGTCCTCAGTCCTCAGTCCTCAGCACTAGAATCTAACCGTGTTCCACGCCATAACCCGCCGCTGGTTCGAGGAAGCGTTAGGACAACCGACCGCCGCCCAGGAACAGGGTTGGGCGGCAATCGCCGAACGTCGCCACACGCTCATCGCCGCGCCGACCGGCTCCGGCAAAACGCTCGCGGCATTTCTCACCGCTCTCGACGATCTGCTGCAGGAAGGTCTCGCCTCTCCTCTTCCCGACGAAGTGCGCGTCGTTTACGTCTCGCCGCTGAAAGCACTCAGCGCCGACATCCACAAGAACCTCGCCGAACCGCGCATCGGTCTTCGCCGCGTCGCGGACGAGATGGGAATCGTCGCACCGCGGATCACCGCTGCAGTTCGCACGGGCGACACGACATCATCCGAGCGCGCCGCGATGCTGCGCACGCCGCCGCACATCCTCGTCACCACGCCCGAATCGCTCTATCTGCTGCTCACCGCCGAACGCAGCCGCGAGATGCTGCGCAGCGTTCGCACCGTCATCGTCGATGAGATTCACGCCGTCATCGGCACGCGACGCGGTGCACATCTTTCGCTGACTCTCGAACGTCTCGCCGAGGTCGCCGAGCAGCCGCTGCTGCGCCTCGGGTTGTCGGCGACGCAGAAACCGATCGAAGAGGTCGCGCGCTATCTCACCGGCGGCGCCGCCGATTGCGCGATCGTCAACGAAGGACATCGCCGCGCGATGGACCTCACGCTCGAGACGCCGCTCTCGCAACTCGAGACCGTGATGTCGCACGAAGTGTGGGAGGACTATTACAACCGCCTCACGGAGCTGATCGAACAGCACCGCACCACGCTCGTCTTCGTGAACACGCGCCGCATGGCCGAGCGCGTGGCCCGTCATCTCTCCGATCGCCTCGGCGACGAAGCGGTCACCGCGCATCACGGCAGCCTGTCGAAAGAGAATCGCCTCAACGCCGAATCGCGCCTGAAGAACGGTCAGCTGAAAGCGCTCGTCGCTACGGCATCGCTGGAGCTCGGCATCGACATCGGCCACGTCGATCTCGTCTGTCAGCTCGGCTCGCCGCATCGCATCGCCACGCTGCTGCAACGCGTCGGCCGTTCCGGCCACACCGTTTCCGGTCTGCCGAAAGGACGCATCTTTCCGGTCTCGCGCGATGACCTCGTCGAATGCGCGGCTCTCCTTCGCGCCGTTCGCCGCGGCGAGCTCGATCGGATCGTCACGCACGATGCGCCGCTCGACGTCCTGGCGCAGCAACTCGTCGCCGAATCGGCCTGCTGCGACTACGACGAAGAGACGCTTTTCACGCTCGTCCGCCGCGCGTGGCCGTACCGCAATCTCGCACGCGCCGATTTCGACAAGGTGTTGACCATGGTCTCCGACGGCTTCGCGACGAAACGCGGCCGTCGCGCGGCGCTCGTCCATCGCGATGAAGTGAACGGACATGTGAAAGGCCGTCGCGGTGCGCGCATGCTGGCCATCACGTCCGGCGGTGCGATTCCGGAGATCGCCGACTACCGCGTCATTCTCGAAGGCGAAGAGACGTTCATCGGCACGCTCAACGAAGACTTCGCGATCGAGAGCAACGCCGGCGACATCTTCCAGCTCGGCAACGCCTCGTGGCAGATCACGCAGGTCGGCAGCGGAGTAGTGCGCGTCGCCGACGCACACGGCGCACCGCCGACAATCCCGTTCTGGCTCGGCGAAGCACCGGCGAGAAGCGATGAGTTGTCGCTCGCGGTGAGTCAGCTCCGCGCTGATTTCGAGCTGGTCGCAGAACCCGATCCGGTCGCCTGGCTCATCGCCGAAACCGGCATCCCCGAAAACGCGGCGCAGGAGATCGTCAACTACCTGACCGAATCGCGCCTTGCCCTCGGCGTCCTGCCAACGCAGGAAACGCTCGTCCTCGAACGCTTCTTCGACGAATCGGGCGGCATGCAACTCGTGCTGCACGCGCCGTTCGGCAGCCGCGTCAACAAAGCGTGGGGGCTGGCGCTACGCAAACGTTTCTGTCGCCAGTTCAACTTCGAGCTGCAGGCGGCGGCGACCGAAGACGCGCTGCTCCTCTCACTCGGGCCGCAGCATTCGTTTCCGCTCGCCGACGTCTTCCGCTATCTGCATCCGGCCACGAGCCGCGACGTCCTCGTGCAGGCGTTCCTCGACGCGCCGGTCTTCCAGACGCGCTGGCGCTGGGACACGACGATCTCACTCGCGGTCCCGCGCAATCGCGGCGGCCGCAAAATCCCGCCGCAGCTGCAGCGAACGATGGCCGACGATCTGATGGCAGCCGTCTTTCCCGACGCGGCCGCCTGCTTCGAGAACATTGCAGGCGATCGTCAACTACCGGACCATCCGCTCGTCAATCAGGCGGTGCGCGACTGTCTCGAAGAAGCGATGGATTTCGAATCGCTCGCGGCGATCCTGACGCGCATTCACGCCGGCGAGATCCGCTGCATCGCGCGCGATACGACCGAGCCGTCACCGCTCGCGCACGACATCCTCAATGCGAAACCGTACGCGTTTCTCGACGACGCGCCGCTCGAAGAACGCCGCACGCAGGCCGTCTGGACGCGCCGCACCGGCGACACCGCTTCGAATGATGGACTCGGCGCGCTCGACGTCGCCGCGATCGAAAGAGTTCGCGACGAAGAGCGTCCCGATCCGCGCGACGCCGACGAGCTGCACGACGCACTGCTGACGTTCGGCTTTCTGACGGATGAGGAGGTGGAGACGCCGGCGCTGCTGCAGCCGCTGATCGCGGCGAAACGCGTCGCGCGCGTTCGCACGCTCTGGATCGCCGCCGAACGAATCCCCGAAATCGTCGCCGTCCATCCCGACGTCATCCCGCCAATTGCGCCGCCGCCGTCACGTGCAACGCGCGTCTGGACGCGCGAGGAAGCAATCGTCGAACTGCTGCGCGGACGTCTCTCGTTCATCGGACCAACGACCGCACAAGCGCTCGCCTCATCGATCGCCATCACGGAACGCGACGCGGAGTCAGCGCTCATCACGCTCGAAACCGAAGGCGCCGTGTTGCGCGGGCGGTTTGAAGGTGTGGCGGCGGGCGCTTCGCCCGCCGAGGCGGCCGGAGCGGCCGCCTCCACACAGAACCAGAACCTGCTCGAGTGGTGCGATCGCCGTCTCCTCGCGCGCATCCATCGCTACACGCTCAATCGCCTGCGCGCGGAAATCGAGCCGGTCGGTTCCGCCGACTTCATGCGCTTCCTCTTTGCGTGGCAGCACGTCTCGCCGTCCGCGCGTTTGTCCGGCACCGACGGCCTGCAATCGATCGTCGCGAAGCTCGACGGATTCGAGCTCGCTGCGAATGCGTGGGAACGTTCCGTGCTGCCATTGCGCATGGATCGCTACGACGCGTCGATGCTCGACGCGCTCTGTCTCGCGGGCGAAGTCGGCTGGGCGCGGCTCTCGCCGGCGACGACGAGCGGCTCGCCGGTCGGCGCGACACCGGTCGCGCTCTTCCTCCGCGATCACGCGCCGTCGTGGCGCGCGATGCGCGAATCGGCCGATCTCGAAACGACACTCTCCGATACGGCAAAGCGCATCGTCGAGACGCTCCGCTCGCGCGGCGCTTCCTTCCCTCGCGATCTCGGCATCGCAGACGAAGAGTTGCAGCGCGCACTCGGCGAGCTCGTATCGGCCGGACTCATCGCCTCCGACGGCTTCGCCGGACTCCGCGGTCTCGTCGACAAGCGCGCGCGAACGAATCTCTCCGGACGCTGGTCACTGCTGACCGACGAATCGACGACCGCGCGCGACGCAGCCGTCGAAGCGCAGGCGCGCGTGCTGCTGCAACGCTACGGCGTCGTCTTCCGCCGCCTGCTCACGCGCGAGCCGAACGCCGCGCCGTGGCGCGAGCTGGCGCGCATCTATCGCCGGCTCGAAGCGCGCGGCGAGATTCGCGGCGGCCGATTCGTCGCCGGCATGTCGGGCGAACAGTTCGCGCTGCCCGACGCCGTCGAGAAACTGCGCGAGATTCGCCGCACCGCGCCCGACGGACAACTCATCGTCATCAGTGCCGCCGATCCGCTGAACCTCATCGGCATCCTGACGACCGCGGAACGAATCCGCGCGATTCCTTCGACACGCATCGCGTTCCGCGACGGCATCGCTGTCTCGGTCATGGAAGGCGATTGCCTGCGACCGATCGCGGAGCTCGACGACAACAGCGCACTGCAGGTTGCGGCGGCACTCGCAGGACGCCGAGTTTCAGTCGCGAGCGGATTCGTCGGCCGCTAACGCTTCGCGGCGCGTTTCCGCGCGAAGCTTTCCGCCGCGAGCAGCAATCCTTCGCGATCGATCTTCTCCAGCGCGCGCGCCGTCTCGTCATCGAGTCCGGCCGCGCGCGCTTCGTCGTACGGCTGCGCGAGGAACCGCGCGCGCAACGCATCGTCGGTGTACAGCCGCGCTAGGAATTGCTGCAGACCGGCTGACATGCAGCGCGCGCCCTCCGCACTTCGTCGAGCAGCTCGCCGAACGGCGGATACGCGCCGTCGCGCTCGATGATGACGATCGACTCCTCATCCGCGACGACGCCGAGCAATTCGTAGAGCGGTTCGGGAACGGCGTGCAGATGATCGTCGAGGATGCGACCGCCGGGCAGCACGCGGCCGCCGGCCATGTGAATCATTCCGATCCGCTCGCGGGGAATCGCGGCGACGCATCTCTCCGCGTCGAAGCCGAAGTTGCGCGCGTTCGCGTAGAGGTTGTGCAGATCGAGCAGCAGATTCGCGCCGGTCGCGCGCAGCACGGCGTTGAGCCACTCCGCTTCGTCGTAGCTGCTGCACGGCGGATCGATGAGCGTCGCCACGTTCTCGACGAGCGGCAGCGAGCCGATCACGCGTCGCACCTCGTCGAGATTGTGCGCGAGCGCATCGAGCGTTTCGTCGTTGCGCGGCGGTGCGGCGAGATGTCCGATTTCCACGTCGCCCGCGCGAACGAACGCGAGATGTTCGGACCAGATCGGCCGACCCAACGCATCGAGCAGTCGTGCGAATGCATCGAGGCGCCGCCGATCGACACCTTCCGTCGACGCCAAGCCGAGCGATGTGCCGTGAATGACGATCGGCACCTGCATCGAGAGAAATCGCAGCGCGCGCAACTCCGACGCATTCGCGTCGAGGAACTCCTCCGCAAGCACTTCGACGACGTCGATCTCATCGAGATGCGCGAGGATCGATGCGCCGAGCTCTGTCCGCCAGCCGAGGCCTGCTCTCATCCGCCGCAGCCTCCGCAACCGCCGCCACAACCACCGCCGCATCCCGAACCACACGAAGAACTGCATGACGATCCGCACGATGACGACGAGCTCGCGCTCGCGCGCGGGAAGAGCGTCTTCGTCCATGCGAACGTTTCCTGCGGCAGCGCCGCGATCCCGAACACCGCGGTCAACAGCGCGACCTCGGCGCTCGCGCCGCCCGGCCGCAGTTGCGCGGCGCGGAGCTTCAGCGCGTTGAAGAGATTCTTCAGCTCCGCGAGGAAATCATCGCCGAGCGGCGTGCGTCGCGGAAAGACGATCTTGTAGAGCGCGATCATCGAACCGATCGTGAAGAAGATCAGGAACATGACGTTCGTGTGGCCGCGAAGGAACGCCAGCAGCAACTTCGTCGCGGAAAAGAAGAGCAGCACACCGGCGGCGAGCAGGAAAATCCTGCGCCGCTCTTCGTTCATCTCGCCGTTCGGCATCAGCCTCTGCGCGATCAGCTGCCGGTCGTATTCAATGCAGGCCGCGGCCAGCTCCTCATCGCTGAACAGATCCTTCGGCTCGTGTGCCGTCATGCATCGCGCGCGCAGCGACTCCTCGATCTTCTTTCGCAGCATCGCCTGACGGCCGCGCGAGCTGGTCCGCACTTTGTCGCCGTCGACGTCGAGCACGCCGCGATCGATGAGCGACACGATCGCCGTGCGAATGACTTCACTCGCGCCGCCGCGCAGATGCGCGATCAGATAGGGATCGGAGAACGCGACGCGCGTCGCAGCATCAGGATGCGTGTGCGAAAGGACGAGGCCGCGCCGCATCTCGCCGAGGTGGCGATTCTTATCGCGCTCCTTCCGGCGACGAACGTGCCACGCGACGGCGATGACGACGATCGCGAGCACGGCATAGAAAAAGAGGAACGCCGGCCCGTGAAAGTCGAGGGGGTTCATAGCCTCGACGCGCGTTCGGCGAGCGCTCGCGCCAGCTCACCGGTGAGATAGAGCAGCTCCGCTCCGCGCCCGGCCGGCAGCGTGCGCTGCTCGCGCGCTTCGGAGAGATGCGGCAGCAGCGACGCGAGCTCGTCGCGATGGAGTTCGCCGACGAGCAGCTCCAGCGCTTCCTTCGGCGCTTTCGTACCTCCGCCTTCGAGCTCGATGATCGCAGCCGCGGACCTCCGCAGCGGTCCGGTTACCTCGGCCACCGTGACCGCACATTGCTCTTCGCGAAGACTCCGCTCGACGTACAGCGCGCGCAGCCGCAGCGTCATGTTGTGCAGCACCTGCCGCACGCGACGCACGAGCGCGTCGCGAGGAATGTCGATTGAGAGGAACGGATCGGAGCCGAACAACACGAGGCGGCGGCGATGAATGTCGGCGAACTTCTGCGCGAAGTCGACGGCCGCGCCGACAAGCTCGCTGTCGAGGATGAACATCGCGTCGAGCCGGATCGTCGCCTGCGCGAAACGAAACGCCTCGCGCACGCGGTCGACGCGCTCACGATCGAAACGCGACAACACGACGATGACGTTCACGTCCGACGTCGCGCGCAACCGTCCCTCGGCCGCCGAGCCGTACAACACGACCGAACGGAGCTGCTCGCCGAACGCACCCGTCAACGTGTTGACGAACACCTCGAGGGCGTTACGAACCGCGTCAGGAGCCTGCAGCAGTTCCATCGATGCGAAAAGAGTAAACGAAACCGGCTACTCGCGCCGCTCTTCGCGAACCGGACGGACATCTTCCGGCACCGCGTCCGCGACGACATTCCGATATTCGACATCGAACGCGCCGCGATAACCGAAGAGCGGTCCCCACTGCCGATTCGTCACCTTCACTTCGATCCGAAATCGTCCTTCGCGCTCATCGAACGATTCCCGCACGTCGGCGACGCCGGAGAAAAGCAGCGGAAACGTGAACGCGATTGGTCCTTCGTAAAAGCGCTGCGCCGCGGAACGCAAACAGAGCGCTCCTTCTGCGTCGGCTCGAAGCTCGAGATCGACGGCGAGATGCTGATGCGTACCGAGGTAGTCGACGATGCGCTGGCGTCGCTCGCTGAAGATCATGTAGGCGTCGAAGCGTCGCGGCTTCCGTCCGCTGAAGCGGCGAATCCACGTCACCGTCTCGCGGCCGAAGCGATCGCGATACGCGTAGTTCTCGATCGTGAACGGGATCGCGGAACCGTGCTCCGGGAACATAATTCGCCGAACGCTTCCGAGGTAGAGAAAGGGAAGCGTCCAGAACGGACCGCGCCAGATCTCGTCCATCACGCCGCGGCCGATCGACGCGATGCCGTCCTCGCTCGAGAATCCGAATCGCTTGCGAATCTCGGGATGCAGTTTGCCGAACTCGGCACCCATGGCGCGCTCGTAGATCGACGTCACGTTTTTCTCCAGGGACTCCAGCGCGTGCGCGCGGCGGACGGAACCGCATCCATCGTCTGCAACGCGATGCCGGCCAGCGCCAGCATCGCGATCGTCAGCGTCACGGCGTTGAACGGCGCGGTTGCGATTTGCGGAGTGGCGACGATGCCGGCGATCGTCAACATACTGACGAAGATCATCGATGCGATCACGAGCGCGCGCGAACGAGTGAGGAACAGCAGCGCGACGCCGACGACGATCTCGAGAATCGCCGCGCCGATCACGCTCGGCAACGCGAGCTCCGGACCGACGGTCGTCGTCGCCAGCGCGAGCTCGCCCGAATTCGCGACGAGCAGCTTCGGTACGAGTCCCTGATAGATCCAGCTGAACGCCAGCGTGGCGCGTGCGATCGCGTGCACGACCGCAAGTCGCCGCGACGTTTCCGGCGTCACACCCTCTTCGAGCCAGAGGCGCAGCCGATCGAAGCTCCACGCCGTCGCCCACGCCATCAGCGGACGGAAAGCGATCCGATCGATGACGCGACCGGCGAAGCCGAAGCGCGTCCGGTAGTCGTAGACGGTGAAGAAACGCACTCCGCCATCGATCGGCTCGTACTTCCAGAATCCCGAGCCTGTCGCGATCAGCGACTTCGTGTCGTCGGACCAGAATCGCAGCACCGAGGTGCGGCTTCCGTTATCCGTCGAACGCTCGCCGACCGATTCCCCTTCGCCGGCGATGTCGAGTCCGACTCCAATTCGCGTCCGATAGAGAAAGCGCTGCGGTTCATCGTCGGACGCTTTCGGCAGATACTCGATCTCGCTGAAGCGCAGGTCCCAGCGCTGATGCAGCCGCGGCTCCTGCGTCGCGCGCCACACTTCGTCGAGCGGCACGCGAATGATCGACTCGACGAAGATCGGCACACGGCGATTATCCCTGCGCGCGACGATAATGCTCTTCATGAAGATGCTCATCGCGGTCGCGCTGTTCGCCGCCACCGCCGCCGCGCAGACGATCAGCATGCCGATCGCGCGCGAGTTTCCCGCTGAAGCGCCGCTGCCGGCCGACATGAAGCACGCGGACGAGCGGAAGGTGCCGTTCGGCGCCAGCGGCTGTGGCGATGCGCTGCGGCTACGCGGCCTTGGTTACGCGCTGAAAGTCGTGAAGACCGGCGATGATATGTACGCCGCCGATATCACGATCGACGCAACGATCGAGAAGAGTGTGAAGGGTCCGTTCGCCGCGCCGCTGCTGACGATCGCGTTCGAGTCGAAGCTGCCGCCGGCCGACCTGTCGTTCGAGCCGGCGATGGAATCGCCGCAGTGGGAGAACGGCGGCACGTTCCACATCACGGAACTGTTTACGATGAGAGAGGTCGCGGACGCGAAGTTCTGGAAGTCGGCGATGCTGCGCTGCACCGTGACGTCGCCGTTTCGCCCATCGGTCGTGCCGAAAGACGTGACGTACAAACCGGGTCCCGATAAAGCGCTCAACGACATCGCCGCACAACTACGCGCAGCGCTCTCCGGACCGGACCGCATCGGAACGCTTTTCCTCTACGGCAACGAGCCGATGATCTTCCTCGGCCCGATTCTCTACGCCGCAGTGCAGCACGACACCGATCTCGCAAAAGTCGAGAGTCCGACGATGATGACCATCGACCCCGCCAGCGGTAAAGCTCGCGCGCAACTCCGCGTGAAAGGCGAGAAAGAGATCGCGCTTTTCGCCAACGCCATGCACCGCTACCTCGGCGACGTCGCAGCGCGCATCCGCGCCGCCACGTCACCAGAACTCGCCGCGCACTGGCTCAACATCGGCTGGGACATCGAAGAACCGCTCCTCGTCGCCGACTACGGCACACATCGCCTCGTGTTCGACTACCACGAAGGACACGTACTGATGATCGACGAGCTCCCGCCGCCGGTGAGCGTGCTGAAACGCTAAGGGCGGCCTCGCGGCCGCCCTTTCATTCGTTGCGATGAGCCTGCGTCTTACGAGCAGCCGCTCGTCGAACCGCAGTTGAGGCATTTGTAGCAGGCGCCGTTGCGGACCATGATCGAGCCGCAGTCGCTGCAGCTCGGCGCGTCCTGCTGGTAGCGGAACGTCGCGCCGCCCTTCGAGGTGTTCGGACCGTCGGCGTCTTTCGGCGCGGCGATGAAACCGATCGGCTGCTGTGATGCGGCGTTGGCGATCGTGTTGATGAACGACGCGTCGTCCTTCGTGAGCGGCGCGACATTCGGGACGGCCTTCGGCGCGGGGGCCGGAGCGGCGGCGATCGTGGCTGCAACTGTTGCGGCGTCATCGCGGAGGATCACGCCGGCGTGCGCCTGGCTGTCGCGATCGAGGAACTTCGTCGCGAGCCACTTGAAGATGTAATCCATGATGGATTTCGCCATCGGGATCTCGGGATTCTTCGTGAAGCCGCTCGGCTCGAAACGCGTGTGCGTGAACTTGTCGACGAGCAGCTGAAGCGGAACTCCGTGCTGCAGCGACAGGCTCGTCATCGTCGCGAAGCTGTCCATCAGACCCGAGATCGTCGAGCCTTCCTTCGCCATCGTGATGAAGATCTCGCCCGCGGTGCCGTCTTCGTACTTGCCGACGGTGATGTAACCCTCGTGGCCGCCGATCGAGAATTTGTGCGTGATCGACTCGCGCTCGTCCGGCAGCTTGCGGCGCACGGCGGTCGCGGCGATTCCGAGCTCGGCGAGCTTGTCCTTGTCCTTCGCGGTCGACAGCGGCTGCGAACGCTTGCAGCCGTCGCGATAAACGGCGACCGCTTTCAGGCCGAGCTTCCACGCTTCGTAATACGCCTGCTCGATCTCTTCGATCGACGCGCTCGGCGGCATGTTGATCGTCTTCGAGATCGCGCCGGAGATGAACGGCTGCACGGCGCCCATCATCTTCAGGTGTCCCTGATAGTGAATCGAGCGAGTGCCGTTCGCGGGACGGAAGGCGCAGTCGAAGACGGCGAGATGTCCGTCGAGCAGATGCGGCGCACCTTCGATCGTGTCGTTCTCGTCGATGTACTGCACGACTTCTTTGATCTGTTTGTCGTCGTAGCCGAGGCGGCGAAGCGCGGTCGGGACCGTCTGATTGACGATCTTGAGCATCCCGCCGCCGACGAGCTTCTTGTATTTCACGAGCGCGATGTCGGGCTCGATGCCGGTCGTGTCGCAATCCATCATGAAGGCGATGGTGCCGGTCGGCGCGAGCACGGAGATCTGCGCATTGCGATAGCCGTTCTGCTGGCCGAGTGCATACGCCTCATCCCAAACCTTGCAGGCGGCGTCGGCGAGATCGGCCGGAAGATGACGATTGTTGGTGCGGTACGCCGCGCGGCGATGCTTGTCGATCACGCGCAGGAACGGCTCTTCATTGACGGCGTAGCCTTCGAACGGACCGATCTTTTCCGCGATGCGCGACGACTGCGCGTACGACTCGCCGGAAAGGATCGAAGTGATCGCCGCAGCGTAGTCGCGGCCTTCGTCCGAATCGTAGGGAAGACCGCGCGCCATCAGCAGCGCGCCGAGGTTCGCGTAACCGATCCCGAGCGGACGGAACGCGTGCGAGTTGCGCTCGATGGCCGGCGTCGGATACGACGCGAAATCGACGACCACTTCCTGCGCGGTGATGACGATGCGCAGCGCGTGGCGATACGCCTCGACGTCGAACACGCCGGTCGAGCCGGTGTAGAACTTCATCAGGTTCAGTGACGCGAGGTTGCACGCCGAGTCGTCGAGGAACATGTACTCGGAGCAGGGATTCGACGCGTTGATGCGCGCGGTGTTCGGGCACGGATGCCAGTCATTGACGGTCGTGTCGAACTGCATGCCGGGATCGCCGCAGAGGTGCGCCGACTCCGCCATTTTGCGCATCAGGTCGCGCGCTTTATACGTGTCCATCACCGACTTGTCGGTGACGGCGTGCGTGGTCCAGTCGGCATCCTTCTCATACGCGTGCATGAAGTCGTCAGTGACGCGCACGGAGTGGTTGGCGTTCTGGAACTGCACGGAGTCATACGCGCCGCCGGGCGCATTGAACGCGCCGTCGTAGCCGGCGTCGATGAGCGCCCACGCCTTCTTCTCCTCGCGCTCCTTCGACTCGATGAAGTCGAGGATGTCGGGATGATCGGCGTTGAGGATGACCATCTTCGCGGCGCGACGGGTCTTGCCGCCCGACTTGATGACACCCGCGAACGAGTCGTAGCCCTTCATGAACGACACGGGACCGCTGGCCGTGCCGCCGCCGGCGAGGAGTTCTTTCGACGAGCGGATGTTCGAAAGGTTTGAGCCGGTGCCCGAGCCGTACTTGAAGAGCATCCCTTCCGTTTTGGCGAGGCCGAGGATCGAGTCCATCGTGTCCTGCACGGAGTTGATGAAGCAGGCGGAGCACTGCGGCTTCGGCTCGATGCCGACGTTGAACCAGACCGGCGAGTTGAACGACGCCATCTGGTAAAGAAGGATGTGCGTCAGCTCGTCGCGGAAGGCATCGCCGTCCGCTTCAGTGGCGAAGTAACCGCCTTCGCGTCCCCAGCCAGTCATCGTGCGGACGACGCGGCCGATGAGCTGGCGAACGCTGGTCTCGCGGTCGGCAGTGCCGAGGTGGCCGCGGAAGTACTTGGAGACGACGACGTTGGTCGCCATCTGCGACCAGAACTTCGGCATCTCGACATCTCTCTGTTCAAAGACGATCTCGCCGCGCTCATTGGTAATGACGGCGGAGCGGAGATCCCATTCGCAGGTGTCGAACACGTCGACGCCCGGCTTCGTATAGAAGCGTTCTACGGAGATACCTCCGGACTTCGTTTCTTTCTTTGCGGCTTTGGGGGGCTTCGCGTTCGAGCGGGCGCGAAGCGGGTTGGCGGTGACATCGATGGCGGTCATGACTCTGCTCCTCGGGAAAAAAATAGAGGAAGGAAGTTTCGAATCAGCGAGAGCTGCCGGCTCGCGATTTCCGGCGGTTCCAGCATAGCGAATCTTCCGTCCCCTACCTCCCCATCACTGGCGTCCCGACTTTGTCAGGATGCCGTCGTACTGGTTGAACGTCTCTATCGCATCGAACTGCGCATGAGGGAATTGGGGCTCTGAGGTACCGGAGTTTTCACCTTGACCGTCACCTGATAATCGCGGATTTGCAGCGACACCGACCGCGTGGCGGAACGGGTGGCCAGACGAGTCTGCGGCTTCGTTTCCTTCATGCTCCTCCCTCGCTTCCATTCAATTGTGAGAGACGGAGAGCAAATTACGCTCGCGGCGCAATGCTGTCAACAACATCTTGTATGTGCCGGACATTTCGACCACAAGATGTAGCGTAAATGCGCTGAATTCAATGATTTACGGTCGAGTTGCGGCGGACCGCTTTTCGAAGGTTATCCACTGCCTTTCCACCGCGATTCGACAGGTTATCCACAGCTTTTTGCACAGGGCTTCACGAACGTTTTCCGAGGCTTTTCCACGCTTTTTCCGCATCTTTTGCACATTCTTTTCGACAGCTTTTCCGTGCAGCATTCGAGATCGTTTTTCCTCAACCTTTACGATGCATTTCCGCACGATTTAACGAGCTCTGCCGGAAGAAAAAAGGGCGTAAAAGAGGCGCAATCGCGTTTCTGCGGAAAACTGGCGGTTTTCGACGTTCGGTGGATTCCGTAAAACCGCGAACCGGCCTGTGCACACGTTTTGTGGCACGTGGAACAGTCAGAAGCCGCCGCTGGAACCGGCTCCGCCAAACGAACCGCCGCCCGGTTCAACGCCGGTTTGGGTGGGCGAATGGTCAGATTGGCGGGAGGTCGTGGCGAGCGTCGCCGCCGTCCCGATCTCCAGCAGTTTCCAGGCGTCGGAATCGCGTCCGAACGGCAGCGACGTGATGCCGGCCGGCCGGCGCAAACGACGCTCGATAACAGTTGATGCAATCAGCACGATGACACCGTAGAGGATCAGTCTCGTTTCGATCGAAAGACCCGAAACCGCGCGTAATTCCACACCGAGGAGAGTCACGCAGAGGGCGAAGGCGAGAAGCAGCGCGTGCTGTCGCCAGCGCAGGCCGACCCACAGTGTGACGCCCGCGCCGACGAGCAGAATCGCCGGCGTGAGGAGCTCCGTCATCGACTCGAGCGTCATCCGTCCTTCGACGATGCGCCACGGATCGAAATCGAAGCGTTTGGCAAAGAGATACGCGATAAGCGGCAGAACGATGGCCATCCATCCGCAAAACCGCTGAGTGCTCGGACGCACAAAGTGCTTTCTGAGAGTAAGCCACGCGCACGCGGCGCCGATCCAGCAAAGTGCGCTCGCCAGCGGCCAGCCGCCTTCGAGACCGAGCCGCCATCCGGCGGCGGCGATCGCGAAGCTCGTGAAGAGCGGGTTCTTCAGCCGCAACGCCGCGGCGCCGCATGCGATCGCGAGTCCGATCGCGACCGCGCGCTGGGTGCCGTCGAGCGTCGCCGGCAGCACGGAAATCGCGCCGCAAAGCCAGAGCGCTTCTTCGATGCCCATCCCGAACAATCGCATTCTGATGATCAGCAGCTCGGCGATCGCGATGCAGAAGACGGCTGTTAGCACTCCGGCAGATTTCGCCGAGTCAGTCCGAACGATCACGAGCCCGAACAACGCACCGGCGACGAGCAGCCCGAGAAAGAAGAAGGCGCAGCGCGCGAACAGCGACGCGCTACGCCAGCCGCCGGTATCGGCAACGCGCACCGTCTGTTCGCCGGCGAGATCGCCAGCCGCGAGCCAGCGCTCTTCACTCGCCGATGGACGGAAGAGGCTCACGCTGCGCGCCTCATCCACTGCCGGACAAACCAGAGCGTCAGCGCACCGGCGATCGATGCGACGAGAATCGCCAGAAAAAACGGGACACAGCCGTCCATCTGGACCGCCGCGAAACCGACGGCGATGACTGCGTAGATGACGCCATACACGACGAACGAGATCTCGCGCGTCACGACGCCGTACACGATCGCGCCCGCCGCGAAGACGACGGCCAGCAACAGACCGAGCATTCGCGTCTCACTCGTCGACGCCAGGATGATCGTGGAGATGAGCGCGACGTTCGCGATGAAGAAGTCGAACGTGCCGGCGAACGCGCGATATCGCGCCAGGCGGCTGTTGATCGCGCGCCAGATGCCGATCGCCACCGCTGCCGCAAGACCGGCCGTGCCGACGCTGACGGCGCTCGTGCCGAAAAAGATCGGATCGAGTCCCGCCTGAAAACCGAACCACGACGCCAGTGATGCGAGCGACGCGGAGAGCAGCAGCTTCGAGTTGAAAACGTACGCGCCGGCGGCGTGGACGAACGCGATGAACAGCAGATGCAAGGTCCACAACCCGCCGAGCGGATGGAACATCTTCTCGATGAAGCCGATGCCGGCCGCGAGCAGCAGCGCGCCGAGGAGCAGCACGTATTCGCCGACGGCCGTGCGCTGCTCGTTGCGGCGCAGCGCGCGAATTGCCGGGATGTAGCAGATTGCTGCGGCGAGCCCGAGGGCGATGGAGATCGCGAGAGGACCGATGCGATCGAGGTTCTTCGCGATGACAGTGCCGAGACCGCCGAGGATCATCGCAACCGCGACATACGCCGCGGCACGCAGCTCGAGGCCGATCGGGAAGATCTCTCCGCGCTCGAGCGCAACGAGCCGCGAACAGGTTCGCTCGTCGATCGCGCCGCGTTGCCGCAGTTCGACGAGCTCCGTTTCAAGGGAGAGCACGCTGCATTGTAAGTGCGGCGGCGGCCGCTTCGGCCGCCGGGACGGGCGAGACCGTCCCCACACCTAAACCAGATACGCGGCGGCGAAACCGATCTGCGCGGTCATCATCATCAGATACATATGACGCCACGACGGATGGTTCTCCGTCGACGTCAGCTCATCGGGATTTCTGACGAGCAGCCACGCCGTATACGCGCCCCAGATCGCGAGAGCGACGCCGAGTCCGATCAGCACGTTGCGATTGCCGGTCAGGATTCCGTTCATCGCGCCGATCGGCATCAGCAGCCAGGGGAAGACGAAGAACGGCGCGATCATGTACGCCGCGTTGCGCACGCCGAAACGGATCGGCAGCGTTCTGCAGCCGCCGGCGGCGTCTCCTTCGATGTCGCTGAAATCTTTCGTCGATGCGGCGCCGACGAGGAACAGCATGAAGATCGAGCCGATGTACCAGGGCTCGGCGACGAGCGCGCGGCCGACCATCGTCCAGCCGGCCACCTTCAGCAAACAGCCGCGCGGAATCGCGATCGTCACGTTTGCACCGATGGCATGTCGCTTCGTCCGACCGAACGCCGGCGCCGAATAGATGAACGTGAAGATCATCCCGGCGATGTAGATGAAGAAGCATTCGTGCGCCGGCAGCGGCGCGGCGAATTTCTCTCCCCACGTCGTGTACGGAAAGACGACCACCCACCACGTCGGAATGATCGCCAGCGCGTACAGCAGCCAGGTGAACTTCCAGGCCTGCGCGATCGTCAGCTCGCCGGTCACGAGCGGCCGGTTCGGCTTGTTGATCCGATCGATCTCGAGGTCGTAAACCTGATTGATGGCGTTCGATGCGGCGTTGAGAAACGACGCGCAGAGCGAGCCGAGCACGACCGTCATGACCACGGAGAGCGTCAGCGTGCGCGACGGATCGGGATTGTGCGCCGAGCCCCACGCGCAGATCGCGCCGGAGATGATGCCGAACAGCGGCGGCAGCAGCGTGAACGGGCGCGCAAGCGTCAGGTAGGGCTTCACCGCGGGCGATTGTAGCCTGCTACATGCGCTACACTGCGCCGGTTACACATGACCCGCAAGCCGGTCTTTGATGCCGCGGATGCCAATGCGAACGACGATGAGATTTCGTCGTCCCCGCCGAGAAGCATGAACAACAACGAACGCAAGATTGCGCTGTTCATCGATTTCGAGAACATCGCCATTGGCGTCACCGACGCCAAATACAAGAAATTCGAAGTCGAGCTCCTGCTCGAGCGTCTGCTCGAGAAAGGAAAGATCGTCGTCAAGCGCGCCTACTCCGACTGGGACAAGTTCCCGGACTACAAGCGCGAGCTGCACGAATCGGCGATCGAGCTGATCGAGATCCCGGGCCGCAAATACTCGGGAAAGAACTCCGCTGACATCCGGATGGTCGTCGATGCGATGGACATGGCGTGGTCGAAGGATCACATCGACGTCTTCGTCATTGCGTCCGGCGATTCCGACTTCTCGCCGCTCGTCTCCAAGCTGAAAGAGAACGACAAGTTCGTGATCGGCGTCGGCGTGAAGAACTCATCGAGCGATCTGCTGATCGACAACTGCGACGAGTTCATCTTCTACGAAGACCTCGTGCGCGTGACGCAGAAGGCGCCGACGGTCGCGTTCAAAGACAAGAAGCAGGCCGAGGTCTTCAAGCTGCTCGTCGACTCGATCAAAGCGCTGATGCGCGAGAACAAAGAGATCCTCTGGGGCTCGATGGTCAAGCAGACGATGCAGCGCAAGAAGCCGACGTTCAACGAGGAGTATTACGGCTACAACACGTTCAGCGATCTCCTCGAAGACGCGCAGAAGAACGACATCATCAAGATCAAGAAAGACATCAAGAGCGGGTCGTACGTGATCACCGGCTTCGCGGCGCCCGCAGTTTGAAAGGCGGACCAATGTCGATCGCTCAATCCTTCCTCGGCGAGTTCGATTACGAGATGGCGAACACGCGCAAAGTGCTCGAGCGCGTTCCCGAAGAGAAGTTCGACTTCACGCCGCACGACAAATCTCCGACCCTCGGCTGGCTCGCCGCGCACGTCACGAATCTGCCGACGTGGGCGTCGCTCGGCATCAACGCCGACAGCTTCGATCTCAAACCACCGGGACAGGAGCCACCGCGCACGCAGCTGTCCGCGACACGCGACGAGCTGCTCGCGAAGTTCGACAAGAACGTCAGTTCAGCGCGCGAAGCGATCGCCGGTGCGAGCGATGAGACGTTCATGCAACCGTGGACGCTGATGCGCGAAGGGCAGAAGCTCTTCACGATCCCGAAGGTCGGCGTGATCCGGACGTGGATGATGAATCATCTGATTCACCATCGCGCGCAGCTGACGGTCTATCTGCGGTTGAACGATGTGCCAGTGCCGTCGCTGTATGGACCGACGGCCGACGAGCAACCGTAATGTCATCCCGAGCGTAGCGAGGGACCCGGGCGGGCGGGGCGCGCTACAGCAGCGAGTCCCACCGCCCGGATCCCTCGCTACGCTCGGGATGACGTAGTCGCCTGACACTCGTCACCTTTCCCCCATTACTTTCGGCACAGGCGTAACTCGCGCCGCAGACGCATTCTGTCTGCATGCATCCGATCACCATTGAATCTGTCGTGAAGTCGTTCGGCGGTCGTCGCGTTCTCGACGCGATCTCGTTCGAGCTGCGCGATCGCGAAGTCCTCGGCCTGCTCGGTCCCAACGGCGCCGGCAAGTCGACGCTCGTTCGGACGATCATGGGCCGCGTTCTCCCCGACTCCGGCGACGTCCGCATCCACGGAAACCTCGCGCCCGCCGGCGACAACGCGGCGCGTGCCGGCGTCGGCGTCGTACCGCAGGAAATCGCGCTTTATCCGCTTCTCTCGCCGCGCGAAAACCTCGTCGTCTTCGGCCGTTACTACGGACTCTCGGGCGCGACGCTCAACTCTGCGATCGACGAAGCGCTCGAATGGGCCGGCCTTTCCGATCGCGCGAACGAACCGTCGAAGACATTCTCCGGCGGCATGAAGCGGCGGCTGAACATGGCCGCCGGCGTTCTGCACAAACCGCGCGTGCTGCTCCTCGACGAGCCGACGGTCGGCGTCGATCCGCAATCGCGCGAACGGATTTACACGATGATCGAGCAGCTCCGCGTGAACGGCGTCTCGCTCATCTACACGACGCACTACATGGAAGAGGTCGAGCGGCTGTGCGATCGGATCGTCATCATCGATCACGGCCGCGTCGTCGGCACCGGCACGAAGGATGAGCTGGTGCGCGCCACGATCGGCTCGCAGCGCGAGATCGTCGTCGACTTCGCCGACGGGACGCGCGAGACGCGGCTGACCGACGATCCGGGCGAGATGCTGCACGTTCTCTCCGCGGCCGAAGCGCGCGGCGCCGTCGTGCGCGACGTCCGTCTCAAATCGCCTTCACTCGAAAACGTGTTCCTGCATCTGACAGGAAGGGAGCTTCGCGAATGATTTTCTCGATCGTACGAGCCGGATGGATGAACCTGCGACGCGACCGCGCCGCGATGATGCTGAGCTTCATCGTGCCGATCGTCTTCTTCTCGATCTTCGCGACGGTCTTCGGCAGCCGCGGCGATTCCGGGACGTCGAAGATCAAGCTCGCCGTCGCCGATGAAGATCACAGCGAGCGTTCGAAGGAACTGATCGATGGATTGAAGTCGGAGACCGCGCTGACGATCGTCGAAGCGCCGAAAGACGGCGCGAAGTTCACCGCCGCCAGCGCCGAAGAGTACGTGCGCGCGGGCAACATCGCCGTCGCACTCGTCGTCCCGAAAGGCTTCGGCGAATCGAAGATCTCGTTTTACAGCGGAGCGAAAGACAAGAGCCCGGCGTTTCGCCTGTTCGCAGATACCTCCGATCCGATTGCGCCACGCGTCGTCAGCGGGCTGCTGCAGAAGGTCGTTATGACCGCGGCGCCGGAACTGATGATGAGCAGCGGCATCGATGCGATGGATCGCTTCGGCGGCGGCCTTACTGACGAGCAGAAGGCGACGCTGAACGGCAACATGGCGTCGTTCCACAAGCAGCGCGCAGCGAATCCGACCGTGTCATCGGCCGGCGACGGCCTTGTCCCGATTGAAGTCTCCGACGTCCTCGGCAAAACGAAAAAGAATCCGCTCGTCGCTTTCTACGCGGCCGGCATCGGCGTGATGTTTCTTCTCTTCACCGCATCGAACGCCGGCGGCGCGCTGCTCGAAGAGAGCGAGAGCGGCACGCTCGACCGCATCCTCACCACGCGCGTCACGCTCACCACTCTGCTTCTCGGCAAACTCGTCTATCTCTGGACGCTCGGCCTCGTGCAGCTCGTGGTGATGTTCGTCTGGGGCGCGATCGCGTTCAAGCTCGAGCTGCTCAAACATCTCGGCGGCTTCGCGATCATGGCGCTGGCGACGTCACTGACGACCGCCGCGTTCGGACTCCTGCTGGCGTCGGTGTCGAGAACGCGTGCGCAGCTCGGCGCGATCTCGACGCTCACCGTGCTGACGATCTCGGCGATCGGCGGCAGCATGTTCCCGCGCTTCCTGATGCCGGCGAGTTTTCAGAAAGCGGGACTGGTGCTCTTCAACTCGTGGGCGATCGACGGATTCACGAACGTCTTCTGGCGCGAAGCGCCACTCAGCTCGCTCGTCACGCCGGTGGCGGTTCTCATCGGATGCGCGCTGCTCTTCTTTGTCAGCGCGCGCCAGCTGACGCGGCGCTGGGAACTGGCGTAGCGGCGGCGGCCTTCACGAGCTCGCGAAGACCGCCGAGCGTGCCGAGCCCGAGATCGTAAGTCAGCATGCCGCGCTGATCGGGCGCGTTGCACTTCTGAATGACGTACGAAAGCGTGATGTGGCCGGTCGAGTTCGAATCCTGCGTGATCGTCGACTCGCCCTGCGGCGTGATGATGATGACGGCGTCGTACGGCTTCACCTTCGCAGGCTGTTTGCGAACGAACGTGACCGATTCGAAGTTGTGACGCAGCGACTCGTTCAGCACGTAAAGCGCCTTGCTCGTTCCTCGACCAAAGCCGCCGGTGAGCGGCTGGGTGGCGAGGTGGCTGTCGATGATCACCGCGTATTTGCCGGGCGTTTTCGCGACCTGTGCGGCGGACATCGAGCTGCAAACGAGAGCGACCGAAATGAACGGAACGACGACCGAGCTGAGTCTCATGGGGAACTTCTCCGATAAGGATTCAGTGACTGCGCGGATAGGACATCTGGTGATCCGCGACGGACAGTGCGCGCCGTCCGCCCGCGTCATCGACGAGTTGATCGAGACCGTCGACCGTCTGCGCGGCGATGGTGACGACGCCCTTCTGCCGCGGAAAATCCGAACGGCTCACTTCGTATGCGAAG
Organism: Acidobacteriota bacterium; assembly: GCA_034667465.1. Classification (GTDB taxonomy): domain Bacteria; phylum Acidobacteriota; class Thermoanaerobaculia; order Gp7-AA8; family Gp7-AA8; genus JAOBAU01. Next base: position 219,784 of record JAXDJV010000025.1, read on the forward strand.
TCCGCTTTGCCGTTCGCGGCTGACATCGGCTTCAGGAGAATGACGGCGCGATACGTCGACTGAACCGTCTTCGGATCGGTGATGACGTCGAGCATTTCAAAACGACCGCGCATTTCATTGATGAGCGGTTGCGCCTGCGCGAGCGCGGACGGCGGAACGACTACAGCGTAAGCGCCATACGGCTTCGCAGGATGAAGTGACGTCGAAGAGCAGGCGACAACGGCGAGTGCAGCGACAGAAACGACAAAGGACCGAAGATTCATGGACCCGTTTCTCCTTTCGACAATGCGACGATCTCTGCCGTCCGCGTGCCACGAAATTCCCGCATAAACAGGCGCTTTTGCGCCGCGCACCGTCACCGGATAACGACAGTGTGTCGCCGGCAGAGAGCAGCTTACAATGCGCGCGTGTCTCAGCTTCGCAGTCGCGAACACTTTCCCGTGCTCGTCATCGGAACCGGCATCGCCGGCCTCACCGTCGCCTTCTCGCTCGCCAGCGCCGGCGTGAAGGTTCTCCTGGTTACAAAAGCGACCGATCCGAAGGATTGCAACACCTTCTGGGCGCAGGGCGGAATCATCTATCAGGGCGAGAACGACTCACCGGCGAAACTCGTCGAGGACATCCTCCGCGCCGGCGCCGGACTGTCGCGCGAGGAAGCGGTCGCCTTTCTTGCGACCGAAGGTCCGCGCGTCGTCAAAGAGCTGCTGCTCGATGAGATTCACGTTCCCTTCTCGACGACGGAAGAGGGCGAGCTCGATCTGACGCAGGAAGGGGCGCATTCCGTGTCGCGCATCATTCACGCCGGCGACGCGACCGGAAACGCCATCGAGATCTCACTGCTCAATCGCGTCAAAACCGAGCCGAACATCACGCTCGCGACAAACGTCACCGCCATCGATCTGCTGACGACGCAACATCATCCGACCGACATTCAGGTGCGTTACCGGCTGACGAACGAATGCGTCGGCGCGTATCTCCTCGACAACGAAACGAACGACGTCTACACGGTCTTCGCCGATTACACGGTTCTCGCAACGGGCGGCATCGGCCAGATCTATCTGCACACGACGAACACGCGCAGCTCGATCGGCGACGGCGTCGTGATGGCGCAACGCGCCGGCGCGAGAATCATGAACGCCGAGTACGTGCAGTTCCATCCGACCGCGCTCGCGGACAAGAAAGCGAATCACTATCTGATCTCCGAGGCGCTGCGCGGAGAGGGTGCGCGGCTGCGGAATCAGAAGGGCGAGTACTTCATGGAAAAGTACTCGCCGGCGCTGAAGGATCTCGCGCCACGCGACGTCGTCGCGCGCGCGATCGTCGAGGAGCTGACGACGAACAAAGAAGAGTTCGTCTATCTCGACCTCGCCAATTTCTACAATGGACATCAGCCGATCGCAGAGCGCTTTCCGAACATTCGCAAAGCGTGCGCGGAGATCGGCGTCGACATCGAGCGCGATCCGATCCCGGTCGTCCCGGCCGCGCACTACTTCTGTGGCGGCGTGCTCGCGAACACGGCCGGCGAATCGACGCTCAGCCGTCTGTATGCGATCGGCGAGACGTCATGCACGGGATTGCACGGCGGCAACCGGCTCGCGTCGACGTCGCTGCTCGAAGGATTGACGTGGGGTTACTTCGCGGCGCAGTCGATTCTCGAGAAGTACAGCGCCGGCTCGACGCCGGTTGAATCGACCGCGTCCGTCGCGCGGCGCGCGCGCGCAACCGATTCGCCGTCGGTGCGACGCGCGTCGACGTCGCGTCCGCCGGGTGAAGGATCGATCGACGACGCGCTGCTGGAAACGATCCCCGACTGGCGTCCGCCGGGAAAAGAGAACATGGAAGATCCCGCGCTGATCCTGCAGGACTGGACGACGATCCAGCACACGATGTGGAACTACGTCGGGATCGTTCGGACGCGCGAACGGCTGAAGCGTTCCGTCGCCGACATGCGCGAGCTCGGCAGCCGCTTGACGAAGTACTACCACGAGTCGGTGATCAGCAAAGCGATCGTCGAGCTCTTCCACGGACAACAGATGGCGATGATCGTTGCGAATGCCGCGTTGAAAAACCCGGTGTCGCGCGGCGCGCACTTCCGCAGGGACTGACCAACATGACGAAGCTCCATCTCGGCTGCGGCCCGCTCGCTCTTCCGGGCTGGGTGAATCTCGACAATTCGCCGTATCCCGGCGTCGATCAGGTTGTCGACGTCACCGCCGGCCTGCCGTTCGAAGACGTCTCATTCGTCTTCGCCGAGCATTTCATCGAGCACATCGCATACCCCGATGCCGCGAATCTGATGCGCGAGTGCAGGCGCATTCTCAATGACGACGGAGTGCTGCGACTGTCGACGCCGAATCTCGACTGGGTCTGGATGACGCACTATCGATTGCCGATGAATGATGCGGAAGCGATGCAGGCCTGCTTCGCGCTGAATCGTGCGTTCCGCGGATGGGGACATCAGTTTCTCTACAACGATCGAACGTTGCGCGCGACGCTGCTCGATGCCGGATTCGCGAACGTGACGCGCGTCGAGTACGGCGTCAGCGAGCACAACGAGCTGCGCGGTCTCGAACGGCACGAGAAGTCGCCCGACTACGGATCGCTCTCGCACATCCTGATCGTCGAGGCGAGCGGTCGCAGCACCAAAAAGCCGGCCGACTTCGCTCAGCCGCGCGCAGATTTTCTCCGCGACCTCGGCGTGAAGTAGCCGGAGCTACCAGCCCCACCCGCCCGGACGTCCGCCCATTCCACCGCTGCCGCCCATGCCGCCGCGACCACCGCGTCCACCGCGCCGGCCGTAGTCGCCGTCACGTCCGCGTCCGCGCGAATCGTCGCGAAGCGGATGCATGGCCGCCTGCAGCGCGTCCCACTGATCCTTCGACAGCAGCGCGCGCTGCGCTGCGACCTGCTCGACATTGCGATCCATCAGCGCGTCGCGCGAATCGCGCATCCGCTTGCCGGCGGAAAGGATGTCGTCGCGCGTCGGCTGTGCGGAATCGAGGATGAGACGAAAGTCGCGCGCCGCGTCAGACGACGCGCGGCGAAGCGTTTCCATCTCGGTCGTGTCGACCGCTGTTGCGTCGAGCGCTTTGAATTGTTCGGGAGTGAGCTTCACTGCAGTGGAGAGTTGCGGATCGCGCCACCAATTGGGGGAAGGGAGGGTGTCGCCGCCTCCCTCCCCCAGCATCGGCGCCCCGCTGTTGCGTACTCGTTCGCCACCGCCATAGCCACCACGGCGCTCGGGTGGCGCGTCGTCCATCGAGGACGAACAGGCGGTAAGTGAGAGGAGGAGGATGGCGGCAAGCGACGCAGCAGCGCGATTCATATCGTCGATACGAACGCGATGCGCAGAACGTTGAATCGCTGTCATCCCGAGCGTAGCGAGGGATCCGGGTTGGGCGGGGTACGAAGCCGTGGGCGATCCGCCCCGCCCGCCCGGATCCCTCGCTACGCTCGGGATGACGTCAGAACAGCCTGGGCATCGTGGCTCGCAACGGGTAGCCGAGGTGCTCGTAGGCGAGACGGCTGGCGACGCGGCCGCGCGGAGTTCGCTGCATGAACCCGATCTGAATCAGGTACGGCTCGTACAGATCCTCAATCGTGCCGCGATCTTCCGCCACCGACGCCGCCAGCGCGGCGACGCCGACCGGTCCGCCGTTGAATCGCTCGATGATCGTCGTCAGCAGCTTACGATCGATTTCGTCGAGTCCGTATTCGTCGACCTCGAGCATATGCAGCGCGTCGCGCGCGATGGGGAGATCGATCTTTCCTTCGTGGCGCACTTCCGCGAAGTCGCGGACGCGGCGCAGCAGGCGGTTGGCGATACGCGGCGTGCCGCGCGAACGGCGGGCGAGCTCGTGCGCGCCTTCGTTCGTGATCGGAATGGCGAGGATCTCCGCGGAGCGGCGCACGATGATCTCGAGCGATTCGACGTCGTAAAAATCGAGCCGGTGGACGATGCCGAAGCGCGCGCGCAGCGGTGCGGTCAGCAGTCCGGCGCGTGTCGTTGCGGCGATCAGCGTGAACGGCTCGACCTGCATCTTCATCGTCGTCGCGGCCGGTCCCGTTCCGATGATGATGTCGAGCTCGAAATCCTCCATCGCCGAGTAGAGCTTCTCTTCGACGATCGGCTGCAGACGATGAATCTCGTCGATGAAGAGGATGTCGCCCTTCTGCAGCTTGGCGAGGATCGCGGCGATGTCGCCCGGCTTTTCGAGCGCGGGTGCGGACGTCGACGTCATCACCGATTCCATCTCGTTGGTGATGATCGCGGCCAGCGTCGTCTTGCCGAGTCCGGGCGGACCGAAGAGCAGGACGTGATCGAGCGGCTCTTTGCGGCGGCGCGCCGCTTCGAGCGAGACGGCCAGGTTCTCTTTTACTTTGTGCTGGCCGATGTATTCGCGGAGGCGTCGCGGCCGAAGCGAGAGCTCGTTCTGGAGGTCGTCCTCAACCGGCTGCGGGGAGAGAATCCGTTCGTCGGACATCTGCCGGCATTGTAGCGGCGCCACGCACCGGCAACGAGATCGTGATCGTCGTTCCTTCACCTTCGCGCGACGCGACGACGATGCCGCCGCCGTGCTCCTGAAGAATGCGATACGAAATGGCCATGCCGAGGCCGGTACCGGAGGGGAAGTTGGTGCGGAACGGCTGGAAGAGCCGCTGCAGATCGGCGGGCGACATTCCGCGGCCGTTGTCGGTGAAGAGAATGCGATAGGCGTCGTCGGAAACTTCGGTCGTCACCTTCAGCGCGCCGCCGTTCGGCATCGCCTGCATGGCATTGCGGGCGAGGTTCCAGAACACCTGGCGGATCTGATCGGCGTCGCCGAGGATCGTGAACGATGACGGATCGATGTCGCGCTCGATGGTGTGATGCGGCGTCAGCTCGGCGGAATTCGTCAGCAGATCGAGCGTCTCGGAGAGACTGGCCGCAACGTCGAAATCGAGCGCCCGTTTTTCCTGCGGCTTCACGAAGCGGAGAAAGTCAGCGATCGATTTATTGAGCCGCTCCGACTCGCGCATGATGATCGACATCAGCCGCTGTTCCTGCGGTGTCAGCGCTTCCGATTTCTTCAGCACCTGCGCGGAGCCGGCGATGGCGGCGAGCGGATTACGAATCTCGTGCGCGATCCCGGCGGAGAGCTCGCCGACCGCGGCCATGCGATCTTTCAGCCGCAGCTCCGCTTCCAGCTTCTTCATCTCGGTGAGGTCCTGAAAGATGAGCGTGTAGCCGGACGCTTTCCCGTCGATCGTCTTCAGCGGCGTGATCGCGAAGCCGAGCGCGCGCGGCTCGCCGAGGATCATCACGTCCGATTCGCGGCGAATGACGGCTTCGGACGAAAGTCTGCTGAGCGCGTGCGCCCACTGCTCGGGCGAAAAGAACCCGAGCTCGGCGACGTCGCGGCCGAGGACGTTGTGCGCGTCGAGCTGGAGGATTTGCATGCCGGCGGGATTGATGAACGTCGCCGCGCCGCCGGGCGAGAGCGTGATCAGGCCGGAGGGGATCGAGTCGACGACGTTCTGATTCAGCGCGCGCAGCTCGGCGAGGTTCTGCCGATTCGCGACGAGCTCCTGCGAGGTGCGCTGCAGTTTCTCGGAGAGGTACGACGTCAGCAGCGCGGTAGCGTAGTAGCCGGCGAAGTTCGTGGCGATGTTGAGGTAGAGACGCGATGACGTCCACGGCGTCGGCACGAACCAGATTTGATCGGGAAGCGGAATGACGCCGTAATAGAGAAGGTCGGCGAGCGCGCCGTAGAGCATCACCGCGCCGCTGGCGGCGAGAAGTCCGCCGCGGCGGTAAAGCAGCATCGATGCGGTGATGATCGAGACGAGGTAGAGAAACGAGAACGGCGAATCGAGTCCGCCGGTGAAGTAGACGAGCAGCGTCTCTACGATCAGATCGCCGGAGATCTGAATGGCGAGATGAAATTTGCGCGAGCGGATGACGCGGCCGACGGCGATGTAGAAAAGCGTCAGCCCATAGGTCAGGCCGGCCGTCAGATAGAGATAGTTGATCGGCAGCACCTCGCGAGAGGTGTACTGAATGATCAAAGAGGCCATCAGCAGTGTCGTCACGACGACGACACGGACGGCGGTCAGCATGCGGGCGTCGGATGGCATATGAAAAGGGCGGCGCCGCAGCGCCGCCCGTCAACTACAGCGATCTGCGGCTACTTATCCAATCTGACCGATCAGCGTGAACATCGGCATGTACATCGCGATGACGATGCCGCCGATGGCGACGCCGAGGAACGCGATGAGCACCGGCTCGAGCAGCTTCATGAGACCGGCGACGGCCGTATCGACTTCATCCTCGTAAAAGTCGGCGATCTTCGACAGCATCGTGTCGAGCGCGCCGGTCTGCTCACCAACCGCGATCATCTGCACGACCATCGACGGAAAGACGTCCGTGTCCGCGAGCGGCTCGCTGATCGTCTTGCCTTCCTCGACCGACTTGCGGGTCGCCATGATGGCGTCTTCGACGATCGAGTTGCCGGCGGTGCGGGCGGTGATCTGCAGTCCGTCGAGAATCGGAACGCCGGACGCGGTCAGCGTCGAGAGCGTGCGGCAGAAACGGGCGACGGCGATCTTGCGCATCAGCATGCCGAGGATCGGCATCTTGAGCACGATGCCGTCGAGCACGCGCTTGCCTTTGTACGTCTCGTGATAGCGGCGCAGCGCGTAGATCGTGCCGGTGATGACGCCGATGATCAGCCACCAGTAGTCGGCGATGAAGTTCGAGAGCGCGATGACGATGACGGTCGGCAGCGGAAGCTCGGCGCCGAGGCCTTTGAAGAGGGCCGCGAACACCGGGATGACCTTCCAGAGAATGACCGCGACGACGATACAGGCGATGGAGATGACGGCGACCGGATAGATCATCGCCGACTTCACCTGGCCGTTCAGCTTGACCGACTTCTCGATGTACTGCGCGAGACGCTGCAGGATCGTGTCGAGAATACCGCCGGCTTCGCCCGCGGCGACCATGTTCGTGTAGAGGTCGTTGAAGATCTTCGGATGCTTGCGCATTGAGTCGGCGAGGCTCGAACCTGATTCGACGTCCTGCCGGATTTGCACGAGCGCGCGCTTGAAGTTTTTGTTTTCCTGCTGGCCGCCGAGAATCTCGATGCACTGCACGAGCGGCAGACCGGCGTCGATCATGACCGAGAACTGCCGCGTGAAGATGGCGATGAGTGCGGCCGGAACTTTGCCGCCGAACTTCGGAACGGCGATCTCTTTCCCCTTTTCCTTGACGACGCTCGGCTCGATTCGCTGCCGCCGCAGAACGGCCATGACGGCTTCTTTCGAATCCGCCGTCAGCACGCCGGTCTGCACCTGCCCACCCCGTGTTCCCTTCCACTCGAATGTCGGCATCGTTTCCTCCGTCCGTCAGTGCATCAAGCCGGTCGCGGGCGAGACGGTCCGCCGGCCGCGGTCTGACCCGCCGGAGCCAGCAGTCCGGCGCCGCGCGAGATCATCTCCTGCAACTCATCCGGATTCGACGAACGCGCGAGCGCCGTCTGCAGCGAGATGTGTTTCTTGAAGTAGAGCGTCGCCAGCGACTGATTGAACGTCTGCATTCCGTACTTCGCCTGCCCGGTCTGCATCATCGAATAGATCTGATGCACTTTGTCTTCGCGAATCAGATTGCGGATTGCGGCGTTCGGCACGAGGATCTCCATCGCCATCGCGCGGCCTTTGCCGTTCGCTTTCGGCAGGAGCGCCTGGCAAAGGATTCCTTCGAGCACGAACGACAGCTGCGCGCGGATCTGCGGCTGCTGATGCGACGGGAAGACGTCGACGATACGGTTGATCGTCTGCGCCGCGGAGTTCGTGTGCAGGGTGCCGAACGTCAGGTGGCCGGTCTCGGCGATTCGAAGCGCCGACTCGATCGTCTCGAGGTCTCGCATCTCGCCGATCAGCACCACGTCGGGATCCTGGCGGAGAGCCGACTTGAGCGAGTTCGAGAATGAATGCGTGTCGGCGTGCAGCTCGCGCTGGTTGACGACGCAGTTCTTGTGCTGGTGGAGAAACTCCACCGGATCTTCGACGGTGAGGATGTGCTGGTGCGTCTCGCGATTGATCTTGTCGATCATCGCGGCGAGCGTCGTCGACTTGCCGGAGCCGGTCGGTCCGGTGACGAGAACGAGTCCGCGCGGACGGCCGCAGATCTCTTCAACGACGACCGGCAGTCCGAGCTCTTTGAAGCCGAGGATCTCGTACGGAATCTGACGGTAGACGGCGGCGGTGGCGCCGCGCTGGTTGAAGATGTTCGCCCGGAAGCGCGCCAAACCTTTGATGCCGAACGAAATGTCGAGCTCGAGGTTCTCTTCGAAGCGATGCTTCTGCGCGTCGGTGAGAACGGAGTACGCCAGCTGCTTGGTCTCCGGCGCGGAGAGCGGCGGCATGTCGAGCGGAGTGAGCTTGCCGTCGATCCGAATCTGCGGAGGAGAGTTCGTCGTGACGTGCAGGTCGGAGCCGCCGCGCTCGACCATCGTCTTCAGAAGCTGGTGCAGGGTAACGGGCATGATTGTCTTTCCGTTCGCTACAGCACTGTTTCGCGAACAACTTCCTCGATTGTCGTGATTCCTTCTTTGATTTTAATCAATCCCGAACGGCGCAGACTAATCATGCCGCCCTCGGCTGCTTTTTTCTTGATGTCGATCGACGTGCCGCCGGAAAGGATCAGCTCGCGAATGTCGTCGTCGATGACCATGACTTCGACCAAGCCGACGCGACCTTTGTAGCCGGTGTTGTTGCACTTGTCGCAGCCGCGGCCCTTGAAGACTTTCACGCTGGCGACTTCATCCTTCTTGTAGCCGAGGTTGAGCAGCGCCTGCTGCGTCACTTCGACCTCTTCGCGGCAGCTCCCGCAGATGCGGCGCGCGAGCCGTTGCGCGGCGATGAGCTGCACCGACGTCGCGACGAGGAACGGCTCGATGCCCATGTTCATCAGACGGCTGATCGTCGACGGCGCGTCGTTCGTGTGCAGCGTCGACAACACGAGGTGACCGGTGAGCGCCGCTTTGATCGCGATCTCGGCCGTTTCGAAGTCACGGATCTCGCCGACGAGGATGATGTTCGGATCCTGCCGGAGGAACGAGCGGAGCGTGGCCGCGAAGTTCAGACCGATCGCTTCCTTCATCTGCACCTGGTTGATGCCGGGCAGGTTGAACTCGACCGGATCTTCGGCAGTCATGATGTTGACTTCCGGCGAGTTCACTTTCGCCAGCGCCGAGTAGAGCGTGTTCGTCTTGCCCGAGCCGGTCGGTCCGGTAACGAGCACCATTCCCCACGGCTTGAAGATCGCTTCCTCGAATTTGACGAGCGACTCCGCTTCGAAGCCGAGCTTCGTCATGTCGAGACGGAGGTTGTCCTTGTCGAGAAGTCGCATGACGATCTTCTCGCCGAACAGCGTCGGCAGCACCGAGACGCGGAAGTCGAGCTCTTTGTTCTTGTCGTTGAGCTTCATCTTCAGCTTGATGCGGCCGTCCTGCGGGAGCCGCTTCTCGGAGATGTCGAGCTTCGCCAGAATCTTCATGCGCGAGGTCATGGCGTCGCGCAGTTTCAGCGGCGGATTCATGATCTCGTAGAGGATGCCGTCGATGCGGAACCGGACGCGGAACTCTTTCTCGTACGGCTCGATGTGAATGTCGGACGCGCCGCGCTTGATCGCGTCGGTGAGGATGAGATTGACGAGTTTGACGACCGGCGCTTCTTCGGCGCCCTCGGCAAGAGCTTCGACGTCGAGCTCTTCATCCTCCTCCATCACCTCGAGATCGGCGTTCTCCTGCGTCTGAAGGTCTTCCATGACCTTCTTCAGCTCGAGCGACGACGTGGTGCCGTAGTAGTTGTCGATGGCCGCCTTGATCCCGAGCTCGGACGCGACAACCGGCTCGACGTTGTAGCCGGTCATGAACTTGATGTCGTCCATGGCGAAGACGTTCGTCGGATCGGCCATGGCGATGGTGATCGTGGCGCCGGTCTTGTTGACCGGGAGGATGTTGTATTTGCGTGCGACGTCAGCGGGGATCAGCTTGATCACGCTCGAATCGATCTCGAAATGCGCGAGATTGATCGAAGGGACGCCGAACTGCTGCGAGAGACACTCGGTAATGTCTTCTTCCGAGACAAAGCCGAGTTTGATGAGGGTCTCGCCGAGCTTGCCGCCGGTTTCCTTCTGAAGCTTGAGAGCTTCTTTGAGCTGATCCTGTGTGATCAGACTCGCTTTCGTCAGCAATTCACCGAGGCGAACGCTCATAAACCTTCATATGCTCCGATTGAGGATTGCACACCGAATATCGATCGCGGGCAACATCCGCGAAAGTGACTGATCGTGAAGATGTTGGACTTCAGAACCGCGCGAGTGTACTCCCCGCGCAAAACGGTCGTCAACGCGATCTTATTTGGAGAAACGTCCAGCGAGCCGGTCAGCGAGGCGGTTCGACCCCGCTCACACCGCTGCGAATCGTCTTCAGCGTCGCCGTAATCGTCCCAACCTTCACCTCGGAACGGATCCGGACGGGGATCCGGAACTCATCATCGCTGTACGAAATGAGGAGACTGCTGTCGTCGTCGTCATCACCGTAGAGTCCGCCACCCTGCATCTTCGGCTCGACCGTCACGCAGCGGAACTTTCCGGCCGGCGTCTGCAATGTTTCGCGTTTGACGACGGTGGCGACGAGCGTGTAGACCTTGCCGTCGGCGAACACGGTGAAGTGATGCACTTTGCCTGGAGAAAGATCGAGCTTCCGCAGGTGATAGACGAGCGAGAGCGGATCGAACAGCGGTGACGTGACGCGAATCTCCTGCGTTTTCCTGCCCGGCCGCGTGCGCGTCGCGATCAATCGACCTTCGTCGATCTTCGTGTGATCGTCTTTGATGCGCCCGCGCTCGTCGAGATGCTTCCGGTATTCAACGGTGGAGAAACGCGAGCTGACGATCGATTCGATCTCGTCGCGAACTTTGTAGACGCGCGCGAAGCCGCTGGTCGACGCGGCGATCGACGTCAGCCGGAAGCCGCCGCCGGCAGCCGGTGCGATGGTCATCCGCGCCGTCGCACCGGTGAGACCGAGCCAGGTCACGCTGTAATCGAGCGTCTCGCCGGCGGCGAATGTCTTCTCGACGACGCTCTGCGCCGCGATCGGAGCCGCCGCAAGCGCGAGCAGCAGCATCGCGATCGCATTCTTCACTTCCTCACCTCTTCGATCTTCCGCATCACATCCGTGACGCCGATCGAGCTCATCGATTTCGTCGTCGCGAAGACATCGATGCAATGTTCGAGCTGACCGTACGGTCCGTTGCGGCGCAAGCTGGTCGGACCGTAGAGACCGATGACCGGCGTGCCGAGCGCATCGGCGAGATGAAGAGGTCCGGTATCGGCGCCGATGACGAGCTTCGCAGAACGAAGAAGCTCTGCGAGCTCGCGAAGATTTGTCGGCGGCGCGAGCGGCGCACCGATCGCTTCGGCCAGCTCGCGTTCACCGGGACCCCACGCGACGACCACGTCGTCGCCGAGTGATTGCGCGAGCTCGCGAAAACGTTCGACCGGCCACAGCTTCTCGGGACGTCCGGCGCCGGGAAGAATGACGATGCGTCCACCGAGCTCGCGAAGCTTTCCGTCAGGATCGGCGGCGAATGGCGTGAAGTCGACCTGCGGCATTGGCAGCTCGCGTCCTGCGACACCGCTGGCGAGCTGCATGTTCCAGTCGACAACGTGCCGCGTCGTGTCGACGGCGATCTGCTGATTGATGAAAAGCGACGCCGGCTTTTCGCGAATGGCGCTGCGCTCGAATCCGTATCGACGCTTCGCACCGGCGACCCACGGCAGCGACGCTGATTTCATCAGCCCCTGAAAATCGATCGACGCATCGGCCCCGCTCATCGCGCGCAACGCGTACGCAACCTCGCCGCGTGAAGCGAAGAGATTTCGTCCCCATCGTTTCATCGCGACCGGAATGACGTCAACGCCGGTGACGACTTCGACGAGGTCGCGATACGGCGCTTCAACGACCCACGCGAGATACGTGTTCGACAGCGCGTCGCGCAGCGCGACCACCGCCGGAATCGTATGAATGACATCGCCGAGCGCCGACAGCCGGAGAAGGAGGATCGAAGGATGAGGGATGAAGGATGAAGGATGAAAAGAAGGCTCCTGACTTTCTTCATCCTTCATCCTTCAGCCTTCATCCTTCTGAGCAGCCTTCATCCTTCTCAACATTTCCGTCGTCGAGTGATCTTTCGGATCGCCGACGATAACGACGCGGCCACCGTACGCGTTCACGATCGCGGCCTCCGGCACCGACTCCGGCGTGTAGTCGGTCCCTTTGCAATGCAGATCGGGCCTCAGAACGCCGAGCAGACGTCCCGGACTGTTCTCATGAAAGACGGTCACGTAACCGACGCCGCGAACCGCGGAGATCAGCTCGGCGCGCTCGTTCTCGTTCATCACGGGACGACCTTCACCTTTTAGCGTGCGCACCGAGTCGTCGCCGTTCACGCCGACGACGAGCACGTCGGCTTCCTGCGCGGCGGCCTGCAGATAACGAATGTGACCGACGTGCAGCACGTCGAAGCAGCCGTTCGCGAACGCGATCGTGTGATGGTCGGCGCGCTCGCGCTCGATGGTCGAGAGCAACTCCTGTTCATCGACGATCGGCGCGTTGCGCATCAGTTCAGCTCCTCGTCGCGTTCGATGGCGTGCTGCAGCTCGACGTTCGAAACGGTCGCCGTTCCCATTTTCATGACGACGATGCCGCCCGCGTAGTTGGCGAGCTTCGCCGCTTCGAGATACGAGCCGCCCGCGGCGAGTGCGAGCGTGAACGTTGCGATGACAGTGTCGCCGGCGCCGGTGACGTCCGCGACCTGATCGGTACCGTAAACCGGAATGAAGATCGGCTCTTTGCGTCCGCGCTCGTACAGCGCCATGCCGCGACTGCCACGCGTGATCAGCAGCGCTTCGCAATCGAGACTCTGCTGCAGGATCTCCGCGACTTCGACGATGTTGCCGTCGCCGTTGCCGTAGAGCGAAACGCCGGCGGCATTCGCTGCTTCCTCTTCGTTCGGCGTCGCTGCGGTGACGTCGGGAAATCGCAGCAGGCTGTATCGCGAATCGAGCGTGACCGGCTTGCCGCGCGAGAAACCACTGAGGTTCGCGGCGAGTGCCGGCGTGACGGCGCCGTATCCGTAATCGCTGATCAGCGCCGCGTGCGCGATCGACATCTGATCGCGGAGCAGCCACGCGAACTGGCCGGCCTCTTCCTCCGTGATCGTCACTTCATCTTCGATGTCGTAGCGAACGATCTGCTGTCGCGTCGAGTGCGGCATTCCGCCGAGGATGCGGACTTTGGTGGGCGTGCGATAGCGATCGACGCGCAGGATTCCGCTGCAGTCGATCCCTGCGCTCGTCAACTGCGCGATCAGCTCATCGCTGACGGAATCGCGTCCGAGAACCGAGACCGGAATCGGCAGACCGCCGAGCGAGAGAATGTTGTTGATGGCGTTGCCGCCACCGCCCAGCAGCACATCGTCGCGATACTGCCGCAAAATGAGCACCGGCGCCTCGCGCGAGATCCGCTTCGGCGTGCCGTAGATGAAGCGGTCTGCCACGATGTCGCCGTAAACGACGACCAGCTTTCCCTTCATCGCTTCCGTCAGTTGCAGCAGGCGGTTGCGATCGAACACGCGCCGAAGGATACCTCACAGATGCCGGGCAAATTGATCGAAGGAGTCGACTTCTATTACGAGGGACCTTACATGGTCTTCACGGAGAAGTTCCTTCGCGATCGCGGCTATTGCTGCGAGAGCGGATGCAGGCATTGTCCGTGGGGGTTTCGCGCGGATGCGCGGAGCGATGTTCCGGATCTAAAGGATGAGGGATGAGGGATGAGGGATGAAGGATGAAAGAAAGCGAAGCCTTCATCCCTCATCCTTCATCCTTTCCAGCTCCTTCTTCTCATCTCCGCTCAACACATTCTCAATGTCGATGACGAGATAAATCTCCTCGGCATGCGGCACGACGGCGATCAGCAACTCGCCGCGCACGCCGCGCACGAGCGGCGGCGGAGGGAGCAGCGCATCGGAGCTGATCGTGATGATGCGGCGCACTTCGTCGACCTTCACGCCGATCTTTCCCGCGCTCGTCAGCGTGATCAGAATCAGCGGCGACTCGGCGCGCTCGCTGTTCGGATAAAGACGCTCGCGCAGATCGACGACCGGGATCACTTCGTTGCGAAGAATGATGATCCCTTCGATGAATGACGGCGCGGTCGGCACGGTTGTCGTGCCGCTGTACGGAATGATCTGGCGCACCGCCATGATGTCGAGCACGAACGTTTCCGGCCCGACGCGAAAGGTGATGAGTCGAAGTTCTTTTGACGACTCCGCCATGACGTCACGAGCGAACGCGGAACTGCCGGATCTCTTCGTCGAGACTGCGAATGGCGTCGTTGAGCAGGCCGATCGAATCGCTCATGTCGTTTGCCGATGAGCGGTTGCTGTCGGCGATGGAGCGGACCTGCTGCATCGTCGCGACGATCTTCTCGCTCTCCGCCGCCTGATTCGCCGCCACCTGGAAAATCTCGTGGATCATGTCGATCATCCGCTCGGCCGCGGACGAGATCATCGTCGAGCCCGACTTCTGTTCGACCATCGCCTGACGAACGTACTTCGTCACCTCGCGCATCGACTCGACCGCTTTCATGATGTGGTCCGAGCCCTGCGCCTGCTGCTGCGTCGCGCCGCTGATCTGCCGCGTCATTTCCTGCAGACGATCGACGGCGCGCGTGACGGTCTCGCTCCCCTTGGCCTGTTCGCGCGTGGCGTTGGCGATCTCTTTTCCCATCCCCGACGCTTTCGTCGCGGAGTCGAGAATCTTGTTCAGCGCTTTCCCCGCTTCGTGTGAAAGCGAGACGCCGTCTTCGACGAGCCGCGAGCCGGCCGACATCGTTCGCAACGCGTTCGACACTTCTTCCTGCACGGAGCGGATGAGCGTTGCGATCTCGCGCGCCGACGATGCGGTGCGCTCCGACAGCTCGCGAATCTCCGCGGCGACGACCGAGAAGCCTTTCCCATATTCGCCGGCCTGCGCCGCGAGGATGGCGGCATTCAGCGCGAGGAGGTTCGTCTGTTCGGCGACGTCTTCAATGACGTTGAGAATCTTGCCGATGGCGGTGGAGCGATCGCCGAGGCGCGTGACGACGACGTTCGATTCGGCGACCGACTGGCGGATCTGCTCCATCCCTTCGATCGTTTCGCGCACCGCGCGCATCCCCGATTCCGCGGCGTCGGCAACAGCCAGCGTCAGGTCGTACGACTTCGCGGCGTTCCCTTCGACCTGCGCAATCGACGCGCTCATCTCGACCATCGACGACGACGTGTCGGTCACGAAGTTCGTCAGGTAATCGACGTTCTGATCGACCTCGGAAATCGACGACACCATCTGCGTCGTCGCGGACGAAGTCTCTTCGACCGACTCGAACAACGTGTCGGTGTGGCGACTCACCTCTTCCATCGACGCGACCATCTCGAGCATCGACGATGACGTTTCCTCCGACGACGCGGAAAGCGCTTCGACGTTGTCGGTGATCTTGCGAACGCCACCGTTCAGCTGATCGATCGAGTGATACGTCTCATCGATGATCGAGCGCTGTTCGTCGACGCGATCGATCACGGTACGCGAGCGGGAACCGACCGTTTCGACGACTGACTTCAACTGCGCCTGCGAGCGTCCGAGCTTCGTCACGGTCCGCTCGAGATTCGCAGCCATCATGTTGAACGTCTCGGCGAGACTGCCGATCTCGTCGGCCGACGTCACTTCCGTCCGCTGCGTCAGATCGCCCTCGGCGATGCTCTTGAACGAATCGACCATCCGCAGGATCGGACGGATGATGAGATTCGATGTCAGGAACGCGATTCCGATCGCGGCGAGCAGCGCCAGGAAAACGATCAGCAGGTTCGTGTTGCGCAGCGACGCCGCCGCTTTCTCCGCCTGCACTTCATTGACGAGCAGCCGGAAGTAGCCCTTCGGCTTCGCGCCGGTCGCCTGCGAATCGGTTTTCGTTTCGTAGAACGGCGTAATGAAGAGATGAAGCGTGCCGTGATCGCTCTTCAGCTCTTCGTTGTCGGCCGTCGTAATCCGATTGCCGAGTCCGGGCGGAACCTGCGGCTTGCTGCTGACGAGTCGCGCGCCGTCTGCGCCGACGAAGTCGACGTATTCGACCGACGGATTCTTCGCCACCTGCTCGACGATGCTTTTCAGATCGTCGGTCAAACCGAAGAGCACGTAGTACGCGGCCGTCGTCTCGACTGTCTTCGAGATCGCGTTGCCCTGCGCAACCGTCTGGTCGACGATCACGCTGCGCACTTTGTACTGCTCGAAGAAGACGATCGCGAACGCGATCAACAGTGTCTGCAGTGCGAATGCAGCGATGAATTTTGGACGTAATCCGAGTCGGATCAGCGACATGCCTTGCGATTTCGTGGAGGCCATACGGACAGGCGAGAGTGTAGCGTATGATCGCCGCGTGCCCGTCATTCGGTGCCAAAAGTGCGGCCAGTCGTACGACGTGCCGGGTGTGATCGCTGTACGGCTTCCGAACGCGATCGCGACGTGCGTCACCTGCGGTGAATGGCTTTCCGGCAACAAGGCCGCCCTCCTCGCACGCCTGCTGAACCCGCAGGACATCAAAGAGATCGACCTCACTCCGTACAGGATCGACGGCGATGGTTCGTCGATCGAAGAAGCGTCTTCGCCGAGCGCCGCGGAGCTGCCGCCGGGCGATCCGCGCTCGCTTCGGATCAACGCGCGCGGCACGAAGGAATCGCTCAATCGCGTCTTCACGATCGGCGAGCACACGCTGTGGATCGGACGAAAAGGGTGTCACGTCGAGCTCGATGAAGCAGAGCTGTCGCTGAAGCACTGCTCGATCTCGCTGCGCGGCGATCAGCTGGTCGTGCGCGACGCCGATTCGCACATGGGAACGTTTCTCGACGGACAGCAGATCACCGAAGCGGTGATCGGCGATGGCGTGCACATATTGCGAGTTGGTTCGGCGATCGTCAGCCTCGAGCCGACGTCCGACATGGGCGCGTACGTCGAGCCGATTCGTGATGGCGGCTTCGCAACCATCGACGAATCGGCCGTCTTCAGGAAAATCCAGGAACGCGAAGTGGCCGCGGTGCCGTCCGAGCGCGCGGTGCTCGTCTGCGTCGATGGTCCGCTGAACGGACAGGAGTTCGAGATTCCGCCGGGCGGTCTGGTCGTCGGTCGCGAAGGACACGTGCGCGTTCCCGATGAGTTCCTGTCGCGCCGGCACTTCGAAGTCGTCCCCGACACCGAAGGAATCATCCGCGTCCGCGACCTCGGCAGCAGAAACGGAACGTTCCTCAACTCGCTGCCGGCGCGCGATACGAAGGTGCACGCCGGCGATGAGATTCGCGCCGGCAACAACCGCTTTCGCATCGAACATCGCTAAACCCACCAAAATCAAGTACTAGCGTTTCGATCGACCGCCCCGCTACAATCCGCGGCTCAACCCGGGAGCAAGTCATGAGTAACGTCGATTCCGCTGCTGCGCGGATTCTCGGCCCCCTCTCCGCGCTGCTTCACAAGCCCCTGACGATCACCGACGCTTCTTCACCCGCCGATGGAGGAACGTCAATTCATCTGCCGTCTTCGCAGGTCATGCTGCGAAGTGAAGACGGTCGTCCATTCACGGACGTCGAACGTGAGTTTGTGCACACGGTGTTCGAGCTGATTCGCACCGGCGCCGAATGCGATGTGCGCATTCGCGATCTCGAACAGCGAATGCAGAAACTGCGTCACGAGAATCTCGACCTGATCGTGCAGAACCGCGTGCTGTCCGAAGTATCGTCACGCGATTCGCTGACCGGTCTTTACAACCGCTGGTACGTGGTCGAAAAGATCGACGTCGAGCTGAATCGCTCGGTGCGTCACGGCTCACCGATGTCCGTGCTGATGCTTGACATCGACCACTTCAAACGGATCAACGATTCGTTCGGACATACAGCCGGCGATGAAGTGCTTCGCAGCGTCGGCCAGGTGCTGCGCGAAAGCTGCCGCGTCTACGACGTGCCCGGACGATACGGCGGCGAAGAGTTCTGCATCGTGCTGCCGGAAACGCGCGTCGGCAACACGACGACGGTGGCGGAACGGATTCGCAGGCGACTCGCCGCGGCCACGATGCCGGTCGGATCGACGTCGGTGACCGTGACCGCATCGATCGGAATCGCCGGCATGGACTGCGTCCCGGAAGAAGGAGTGCTCAGCTCGGGAGATCTCATCGACCGCGCCGATCGCGCCCTCTACTCCGCCAAGCATCGCGGAAGAAATCGCATCGAAATGTGGGACGCGGAACTGAGTCATTGACGTTACCGTAGTCCGACATGAGCTCGACACGCCGCACCCGACTCGACCACTTCATCGAGCAAAACCGCATTCCCCCGCCCGCCCTCGCGGAAAGCGCGGGTGTTCCCGCGGACACGCTCGACCAACTCCGCCGCGAAGACTGCGACCCGACGCTGACCGTGATGCGAGACCTGCTGAACGCGTGCAGGCGAATCACGGGGCGGAAGGTGGAGATGACAGAGATTTTCGATCTCGGCGAGGAGTGAGCTACGGCTTCGGCCGACACACTCTGCAGCGGCCGCAACGGCTGGCGACGACCGATCACCGCGACGTCTGTCCGCCGCTGATCGAGACCTCCCACCTCTCTTTCGCCCTTTTTTTCTAAACTTACGCTTGACTTCCGCCTCTTCACCGCCCATATTAATTGAGCGAGGCGAAAATGAAGTATTTGACGGAACGACAGCGCGACATCCTCGAATTCATCCGCGGATTTCAAAAAGAGCATGGCGTTGCACCGACGCACCGCGAGATTTGCGATCACTTCGGCTTCTCTTCGTACGGCACGGTTTACAAGCATCTTTCGCTGCTCGAGAAGAAAGGGCTGATCCGCCGCGACTGGAATCAGAAGCGGGGCGTCGAGCTCGTCGAGAAGCCGGCGGCTGAAGCGTCGCAGCGAGGCGTTCGCGAGTTGCCGCTGTTCGGCTACATTGCGGCCGGCCGTCCGATCGACGTCGACGTCTCGGACGAGATGATCAGCGTTCCGGAACAGCTCACGACTCGCGGCGACAACTATGTGCTGAAAGTACGTGGCGACTCGATGATCGACGACGGCATCTTCGACGGCGATCTCGTCGTCATCGCTCGCCGCGAGCGCGCCGACAACGGCGAAATGGTCGTGGCAAGCATCAACGGTGAAGTAACTCTGAAGCGCTTCTACTTCGAAGGGGAGCGCATTCGACTGCAACCTGCCAATTCGATGATGAATCCGATCTTCGCTCCATCGCGAGACGTCGCGGTGCAGGGCGTGGTCGTCGGACTCATGCGGCGATTCTGATGAAAGGAAAGTGAGGCGTTATGGATCTCGTACTGAAATTGCGTGAAATCCGCCGGCTCCGTGGTCTGAGCCAGAAAGACGTGGCTCGTATGTCCGGCGTCGGTGAAAAAACGATCAGCTCCTTCGAGACCGGCGAGCGAATCGATTCGCTGAAGCTCTCGCAGCTGAAGAACCTGCTCGCGGTCTACGGTTTGACCGAAGGCGACTTCTTCGGCGGCACGATCGAAAAGCAGATCGCGCCGTGGGAAGTCGACGAAGACGAGTTGGCGACCAGTCGTGTCGTCGACGAGCTCCGTACGCTTCCGAAGCCGGTGCAGAAGAATCTGCTGGAGAAGTTCCACCTGATGATCGAGACCGCCGCCGACGTGCCGGCGCTCAAAGACAAACGACCCGACTATCTCCGCCACAGTGCCGAGTGGCAGATGCTCACTTCGCGCAACTGATCGCGATTCGGAGGGAAGGGCGACGCTCTTCCCTCCGAGCGCGCGGCGGCGCGAGTTACTTCGCTGCCGACTGTGCCGCGCGACGCCAGCGCGACGCTTCCTGCTGAAGGTCGACCGCGTCGAACGTCCCGGCTGCCATCAGCATCGACTGTCTGCCGGGATTCGCGCGCACCATCTCGTCGAGCGTTTTCCGCGCATCATCGAGGCGGTTCTCCGACACGAACAACACCGCCAGCTTCGTGTAGGCGTCGCGGTTCTTCGGAAAAACGGCCAGTTCCTGCCGGAATCCTTCCTCGGCTTCCGCGTTTCTGCCGAGCCGTGCCAGCAGATCGGCCCGTGTCGCTTCCAAATCTTCGACCGGTCCGAGTCCCGCTTCCGCGGTTTCCGTTCGCACCCGTTCGAGCAGCTGAAGGGCTTCCGGAATTCGGCCCGCCGACGTCCAGGCCTGCGCAAGGAAGACCGCCGCATCGCGCGATCGCACCTTGTCCTGCATGGCCAGCTGCGCTTCGCGCTCCGCGGTTGCGAGATCGCGTTTCGCCAGCGCGATACGCGCGAGCAGAAGATGTGCGGCGCCTGGAGCGCGCGGCATCGCCAGTTGCGCGTGTGCCTCCGCATCTTTGAGCTCGCCGAGCCGGAACTGCAGATTGCCGATCGTCAATGCGAGACCTGGCGCGAGCTCGGGTGACGTCTCGATTGCTTTACGGTCGTACGCCACCGCTCCGCGCAAGTCACCCTGCTCTTCGTGCAGGATGGCCAGCCGCAGCAGAACATCCGTGAAGCGCGGATTCTCACGCAACAGCTTCTCGTAGATAGCGATCGCGTCGCGGTAATCGTGCGCGAGCTCGTGCTGCGCGGCGACTTTCATCTCCTCCAGCACACCGATCATGTCCTTCGGATCGCGCAGTGGTCCTGCCGCCGTGTCGCTGTGCACGGTTCCGATGTATCCCAGTGCGGCGAGCTTCGCGGCTTCTTCAGGATCGACATTCGTCGGCGCGGTCGCCGCAGTACGCAGCGGCGTCATCGCGTCGCGCAGCTGCGTATACACGCGGCGCTCCTCGTTCAGGACGTTCTTCTGTTCGCGCGGATCGGCAATGAAGTCGTACAACTCCGGCTTCGGCGCTTCAATGTACTGGTGACGTGCGTCGACCAGCGAACGAAGCTCGCTCCAGCCAAAATGGATACGCGGGAAGAGCGTCTCACTGTAAATGCGTCGCGGCGCGGCGTCGTTCGGAGAATCAAGCAACGACACACCCTTCAGCGTCTTCGGAACCTCAGCGCCGACAACCTTCAATGCGGTCGGAACGACGTCGATCAATTGCACGGGCCGATCGACCGATTCGCCGGCGCGCTGCGACTTCGGCAGCTTCACCATGAGCGGAACGTGGATCGCTTCGCGATAAAGAAAGATCCCGTGCTCGAGCTCTCCGTGATCGCCCAGCCCTTCGCCGTGGTCGGACATAAGAACGATCAGTGCGCGATCGTAAATACCGGCGGACTTCAGGTAATCGATAAATTGCCCGACGATTGCATCCGACGTCGCGATCTCACCGTCGTAAGGATTCGCATAACGCGAACGAAACGGCTCAATGGGCGCGTATGGCGTGTGTGGCTCGAATATATGAAACAGAAAAAAGAACGGGGACGTGCCACGCTGTCCGATCCACTGCTCCGCGACTTTCGCCGTCGCCGATCCGACGCGCGACAACTCTCCGACCGACACGTTGTTACGCGTATTCATTGAGTCGTCGTAGAAATCGAATCCGCCGGACAGACCGGTCGCGCCGCGCAACACGTACGCAGAAATTGCAGCGCCGCTCGCATAGCCGGACGATTTCAACATCATTGAGATCGGCGGATGTTTGTGCGGATCGTAGGGAAAGCCGAGGTTGTTGCGGACTTCATGTTCCTGCGGCAACAGACCGGTGAGAATCGACACGTGCGACGGCAATGTCATCGGCACGTGTGAATACGCGTTCTTATAAAGAATCGCGTCGCGCCGGAACGCGTCAATGGCCGGCGTATCAACGTTCTTATAGCCGTAGGCCGGCAGATGATCGGCGCGCAGCGTGTCGATCGTAATGAAGATGACCGGCGCGCCGGCGAAGGTCTCCGCGGCCTGGCCACCGCGCCGGCATCCGGCCATCGTGACGGCGAGCAGTGTGGCGGCGATAAGCAGCCGGCGTGGCAGAGCGGTTTGCACGCTGCGGTAAAAGCGCAGCGGTCGTTGCAGATTCCCGCTTTGGGCAAAGGGCGTGGAGATGCGGGCTAAGAGCCCGCATCCACATTGTCGGAGAGAAGCTCCCCCAAAAACAAAACGCCCCGACCTTTCGGCCGGGGCGTTCGTTTGAAACGGGTTTACTGAATCAGAAGCGGATGCCGACCGACAGCTGGTACGTGCGCGCAAGCTGGTAGCTCGCGGCGCCGTTGGCCTGACCGTACAGATCGCCCTTCGCGTAGTTCGTGCCGAGCACCGGTGAGTCGGTGAACGGGTTGAAATTGTTGCAACGTCCCGGAGTCACACCCGTTGCTGCACCGGCGACCGCGCCAGTGCCGTTCGGGCAGAGGAGCGAACCGTCAGCGCGGCGGGAGACGCCGGAGTTGCGGGTGAGGATCGTGGTGTCCGGAAGAACAACCTTCTGCTCGTTGAAGAGGTTGAAGACTTCCGTTTCGATGAACAGCTCAGCGCGCGAGATCGGGAGCGTGTAGTTGATCGCCAGATCGGTACGCGTGATGTTGTCCGTGCGGTGCGCGCCACGGCTGCTGAAGTAGTACGTAACGGTCGCCGGCGTGCTGCGATAGCCGAGAGACGCGGTACCGGTAGCCGGGTTGCGAACCGACGTAATCGCTGCAACGTCCGAGTACGGCAGACCCGAGTCGTAGCGCTCGAGAGCGCTGACGTTCAGGCGGCCGACCGGGCCGAGAGCGAAGTCCATGCTCGCCCAGCCGCGGAACTTGTGGCGCTGATCGCCGCTGAGGTAGCCGTACGGACGGTTCTGGATGAAGCCCTGATACTCGGGGTACTGGAAGATCCAGCCGCCCTCAGACTGCGGACCACCTGCCGTACCTTCGCCCTCTGCGTTGCCTTTGAGGGTTGAGTACGTGTAGTTGCCGCCGAGGTTGAGGCGCTGGAAGAAGCGATACTGCGCCTGCATCTGGACCGCTTTGTACTTACGGTCGAGCAGGTCGGTGTTGCCCACGAGCGTCAGATCGGCAATCGCGCCGGTGCGCGGCTCGGTGACCCGACCGGTCGTGGTGTTCGTGGTGGAGACGTAGTAGTTGTTCCAGTCACGATCGATGTAGTCGGCGCGGACATAACCGTTCGGGCCGACCTGGAATCCGGCGCCGAGGGTGTACTCGCGCATACCCGGCGACTTGAGCTTGCCAGCGAGGCGGGTGCTGAATCCACCGACCTTGATGACGTCAGCCGTCGTCTTGTCCGGCTGGCCGTTCGCGAAGCGATTCGCTTTCAGCCAGTCGATTGCGGCCTTGACGATCTGCGCGGAAGAGCCGCTCGTCGTCGGGCCGTAGTAGTAGTAGTAGTAGCTGGCCGGTTCGCCTGCGTTCGAGCCTGCGCCCTGAACGGTCTCAGCGAGACGTCCAACGTACTTACCGTAGGTTGCATTGATGCGGATGCGACCGTTGCCGGCGACGTCATAGATCGCGCCGATGCGCGGGCTGAACGTCGAGTCGTCAGAGGTCTTGTTGCCTGCACTGTCAACAGCCTTGGTGACGTCGTAACGACCACCGAGGTTGAACGAGAAGTGGCTGTTGAGGTCCCACTTGTCGTTGACGAACGCCGAGTTCGTCTTGAGGTCGGAACCGATCGACGGGATCTCGACCGGGTAGTACTCGATGTCGTCACCGCTGCCGCTGTTGAGGTAGTACGTCACGCTGCCGTCCGCATTGCGCGTCGGAGCCTGTGCGTACGTCCAGACAGTGAGGTTGGTCGGCGACTGATAGTTGTTCGCGAGGCGGTTTTCCTTGAAGTTCTCAATGCCGGCGACGAGGTTATGCGTGCCGAGGGCCTTGGTACCAAGGAAGTACGTCGCCTTGCCGGTCCAGAGCGTGTTGTCGCGCTTTTCGTTGTCGCAGTCGCCGCAGAAGTACGGCGCGTTGGCGACACCGCGAAGCGAGGCAGAGCTCGGATAGGCGATGAGCGGGGTACCGGCATAGATGTCGTGGTTGTCGCCACCGAAGCCGATGAAGGTGAAGCGGCGGTTCGACCAGTTACCTTCGATGAGGAGGTTGTTGGTCAGAATGCCGTTGTAGTGCGCGCTCTTGAAGTCTTCCGCCTGGCGGATGTCCGGGTCGAGTCCGGCCTGTTCCCAGGCGAAACCGATCTGGTTGTTGTTCGTCGACTTCAGCGGCGAACGGAGGTAGGTCGCCTGCAGCGAGTGCTTCGCAGTGACCTGACCGGTGAGCTTGGCTTCCGTACGCTGGTTGATCGTATCGGAGAAGACCTCGGCGCCACCTGCACGGAAGTTGCCGATGCTGTTGCTGGTCTTCGAGTAACGACCCGCGCCGAAGAACCACAGACGATCGCGGATGATGCGGCCACCGAGGGTCGCTTCATACGTGTTGTTCAGGGTGTCCGGCTTGTCCGGGAAGTTGTGATCGCTCTCCCACTTGTTGAGCGACGTCCAGCTCGGGTTGTCGAGCGAGTCGCGGAAAGAACCCGAGAACTCGTTACCACCCGACTTGGTGATGGCGTTGATGACACCACCCGTGAAACGGCCGTATTCGGCCGAGACGCCGGCCGACATGACCGTCGTCTCCTGAATCGCGTCCTCGATGAACAGCGGACGCGCCTGACCACGCAGGTTCTCCTGAACGTTGGAGCCGTCGACGTTGATCAGGTTGTCGTTCGCGAACGAACCCGAGATCTGGACCGCTGCACGCGGACCGTTCGCGGTGACGCCAGGCGCAAGCAGAGCGATGCCGGTGACCGTGCGCGAGAGCGGCAGCTGATCAACGAGCTTCTTCTGATAGTTCGCCTGCACTTCGGTCGTCTCGAGGACCGCCGGCGCCGATGCCGTAACCGTGATTGCTTCGGCAACCGCCGAAACCTTCAGGTCCGCATCCGCGCGGGACGTCGACGAAACACCGACGTGAACCGTCTTGTTGACCGTCTGGAGACCAGACAGCTCAATCTTGACGGTGTAATCGCCAGGCGGAAGAGCCGCCAGGCTGAAGTTGCCGTTGACATCAGAGACCGCCGTACGGCTTCCCTGCATGCTCGGCGAGGTGACCGTCACCGTTGCTCCCGGAAGCGGATTGCCGCCGGTCGTCACGGTGCCGACCAGTTGGCCCGTCGTGGAGCTCTGCGCAAACGCGCTAACGCACGCAAGCAGAACGACGAGCACTACTGCTAGTGACCGAAAAAACTTCATGTATCCCTCCTTGTGAATTGTGAAGCCACAACTTCCAATCGGACCCCAACTGCATTCGTTTGGCCTACTGCACCAAAACGGAAAAGTAATTGAGCGGATACGACTTAGCTTCGGGAACACCCATCCGGAAGATGAGTCGAAATTCAACCGCTTGAATTCGCGACCTTGTTTTCCTGGACGATGCTTCGAGTCTCGCAAACTGCCCGCGCAAGCCTCGGCCCCCAAATGCAGCGCGTACCATACGCTTCTCGCTGGCAACATTCAACTACCGCCCGAGGGCGTGCCGCAGCGAGCTTCCAACCTCGGCGTACGAGAACGTAAACCCTTCCGCAACGCCGCGCGCCGGCTCCACCCGCTCACTCGTCAGCAGCGTTTCATCCGCCATCTCACCAAAGAGGATGCGCAGCACGAACGCGGGAAGCGGAAAAATCGCCGGACGATGCAGCTCCGACGCGAGAGCTTTCGTGAACTCGCGATTCGTCACCGCCGACGGCGCCGCAACGTTATAAACAGCGCGCGCGTCTTCGCGGTCGATCGACCATTCGATGAAGCGGATCACGTCATCGCGATCGACCCACGGCATCCACTGCGCGCCGCTGCCGATCACACCACCAACACAAAGCCGGAACGGCAGCAGCATCTTCGCGAGCGCTCCGCCATCTGCTGCGAGCACGACACCGAAGCGAAGAATGACGACGCGCGCGACGTCATCGGCGCGATGCGCTTCCTCTTCCCAGCGCCGCGTGACGTCGACGAGAAAGCCTTTGCCGGCGCCTGCACGTTCGTCGAGTACTTCATCGCCGCGCGATCCGTAGTAACCGACCGCGGATGCAGAAACGAACGTCCGCGCTCGCGGAGTTGCGCGCATCACATCGACGAGTGCGCGCGTCGCATCGACGCGGCTCTCGATGATTCGCTGCCTGCGCGCCGCGGTCCAGCGTCCGGCGCCGACATTCTCGCCGGCGAGATTGATGATGACGTCCGCGGACGCAACGTCATCGCGCCACGCACCGCCGTTTTCGCGCGGGTTCCACGCGACGCCGCGTCCCGCGCGAACCTTCGACGCATCGCGCGACAACACCACGACATCGCCGCGCGGCAGAAGGTTGCGCACGAGCGGCTCGCCGATGAATCCGCTGCCACCCGCGATGACGATCTTCATGTCGCGGATTCTACTGCCGCGTCATGGCATCACGCACGGCCGGCAGAATCGGAAACGACGCGAAGGCTCTGCCACATACGCAGCCGGCCGTGCCGGCTAAAAACGAAACCCCCGCCGGGTCCAGCGGCGGGGGTTTCTGATGCAAGGAGATGAGGGATGGTTCAGCGCGTTCAGTTCAATCGGTCCACTCATTCAGACGGACACGCCCGCGAAAAGTTTCACGCGATTCTCGAGCGTGCTGAAACCCGCTTCGGATCGGTGCGCAACTCCGGTCGCTGCAGCCCCGCGAACGCAATCATTGCGGCGTTGTCGGTGCAGTAACGCTTCTCCGGCAGGCGCACGCGCACGTCGTGTGCGGCGCCCCATTCGCCGATCCGTTCGCGCAGCGCGCTGTTCGCCGCGACTCCGCCCGCAACCGCGACCTCTTCCGGCATCGCTTCGCCTTCGAGTTGCAGCCGCGACCAGATCACCGACAACCGGTCGATGAGCTGCGCAATGAGCGCTTCCTGAAACGTTGCGGCGAAATCGGCGAGCGATCGCGCATCGCCGTCGACGCCGATTCCATGCTCGCGCGCAAGCCGGATCGCGCCCGCCTTGATGCCGCTGTACGAGAAATCGGCCGACCTGTCGTTGAACCGCGGAACGGGAAACGGAAAGCGCGCGCGATCGATGCTTCCTCGCCGGCTCTGCTTTTCGATCTCCGGTCCGCCGGGATACGGCAGGCCGATGAACTTCGCGACTTTGTCGAACGTCTCGCCGATGGCGTCATCGCGCGTGCGATTCAGCATCGTGACCCTGCCATTGCGCACGTCATAGATCGACGAGTGCCCGCCGCTGATGATGAGCGAGAGAAATCGCGCCGGCAGTTTCGCCGCCGGACCTTCGTTCTGCAGGAATGGCGAAAAGATGTGGCCTTCGAGGTGATTGACCGGAACGATCGGGATGCCGAGTCCGTAACTCAAACCCTGCGCGCCGGCGACGCCGACGAGCAGCGCGCCGATCAATCCCGGCCCTGCGGTGACGGCGATCGAGTCGACGTCGCTCCACTCCGCGGCGCCATCCGACAGCGCGCGCGACACGAGCGGAAAGAGATGCTGCAGATGTTCGCGCGATGCAATCTCCGGCACGACGCCGCCGAACGGCTGATGCCGCGCAATCTGCGACGCGATGAGATTCACGCGCACGCTGCCGTCGGATTCGAGCAGCGCCACCGAAGTCTCATCGCAGGAGGTTTCGATGCCGAGAATCATGCGCCGTCACTATAATCGCGCGCTCCGATCATGAAAGAAGAGTTAGACAAACGATACGAACCGGCCGCCATCGAACAGCGGCTTTATCAGTTCTGGGAGGAAGGCGAATTCTTCACGCCTGATGCCGATCCGGAACGCCCGAAATTTTCGATCGTCATCCCGCCGCCGAACGTCACCGGCCGTCTGCACATCGGCCACGCGCTCGTGAACACGCTGCAGGACATCGTCGTCCGCTGGAAGCGGATGAGCGGCTTCAACACGCTGTGGCTTCCCGGCACCGATCACGCCGGCATCGCCACGCAGCTGATGGTCGAGCGCGATCTCAACAAGCAGGGCATCAGTCGTCACGACCTCGGCCGCGAGGGTTTCGAAGCGAAGGTCTGGGAGTGGAAGGAATCGTACGGCCACCAGATCATCGATCAGCTCAAACGCCTCGGCGCTTCCGCCGACTGGACGCGTCTCCGCTTCACGCTCGATGAAGGGCTGTCGCGCGCCGTGCGCCACGTCTTCGTCACGCTCTACAACGACGGCCTGATCTATCGCAGCCTGGCGATGGTGAACTGGTGCCCGCATTGCCGCACCGCCATCTCCGACGTCGAGGTCGAATTCCACGAGCGCAACAGCCGCCTCTACAACATTGATTATCCGGTCGCCGGTTCCGATCGAAAGCTGACCGTCGCCACGACGCGTCCCGAAACGATGCTCGGCGATACCGGCGTCGCCGTGCATCCCGACGACGAGCGCTACAAAGATCTGATCGGACTGGAAGTGATTCTTCCGATCGTCAATCGCCGCATTCCGATCGTCGGCGACGCGATCCTCGTCGATCCGGCGTTCGGCACCGGCGTCGTCAAAGTCACTCCCGCGCACGATCGCAATGACTACGAAGCGGGACTGCGCAACAACCTCGCGCAACTCCAGGTCATCGCCGATGACGGACGGATGAACGCCGCCGCCGGCGCGGAGTACGAAGGGCTCGATCGCTTCGAAGCGCGCAAGCGCGTCATCGAAAAACTCGAAGAGCTCGGCGCGCTGGCAGGCTCGAAGGAGTACACGCACTCGGTCGGCATTCACGGCAAGTGCGACACGGTCATCGAGCCGATGATCTCGCGGCAGTGGTTCGTGAAAATCGAGCCGCTCGCGAAGCCGGCCATCGACGTCGTCCGCGACGGAACGATCCAGATCATTCCGCAAACGTGGGAGTCGACGTACTTCAACTGGATGGAGAACATCCACGACTGGACGATCTCGCGGCAGCTCTGGTGGGGACATCGCATCCCGGCGTTCTATTGCGCGAACGAGCACGTCATCGTCAGCGAGACCGATCCGTCGTCGTGTCCCGAATGCGCTTCGACCGACATCCGCCAGGAGACCGACGTGCTCGACACGTGGTTCTCTTCCGCGCTCTGGCCGTTCTCGACGATGGGCTGGCCGGAGGAAACTCCGGACTACAAAACGTTCTATCCGACCGACACGCTGATCACCGGTTTCGACATCCTCTTTTTCTGGGTGGCGCGGATGATCATGATGGGTCTCCGCTTCACCGGCAAAGCGCCGTTCAGCTACGTCTTCCTCAATGGTCTCGTGCGCGACGAGCACGGACAGAAGATGTCGAAGACGAAAGGGAACGTCATCGATCCGCTCGACGTGATCGACGAGTTCGGCGCCGACGCCGTCCGCTTCACGCTGGCCATCTTTGCGTCGGGCCGCGACATTCCGCTGGCGCGCAGCCGCATGCAGGGCTACTCCGCATTCGCGAACAAAATCTGGAACGCGGCGCGCTTCGCGATGATGCACATCGACGTCGACCTGAAGTCGGCCGGCTCGATCGATCGCGATTCCCTGCGCATCGTCGAACGCTGGATTCTTTCGCGTCTCAACGAGACGACGTCGACGGTCAACAAGGCACTCTCCGCGTTCCGTTTCGATGAAGCGTCGAACGCGAT
Organism: Acidobacteriota bacterium; assembly: GCA_034667465.1. Taxonomy (GTDB): domain Bacteria; phylum Acidobacteriota; class Thermoanaerobaculia; order Gp7-AA8; family Gp7-AA8; genus JAOBAU01. The sequence goes on from JAXDJV010000025.1 coordinate 249,393, forward strand.
CTATCACTTCTTCTGGCACGAGTTCTGTGACTGGTACATCGAGATGTCGAAGCCGGTGCTGCTCGGCAAGCACGGCACCGAAGACGACAAACGCAAAGCGAAGCGCGTGATGCTGGAAGTGCTCGATCGCTCGCTGCGGCTGCTGCATCCGTTCATGCCGTTCATCACCGAAGAGATCTGGCAGAAGCTCGGCGGCGTGGAGCCATCGATCATGGTCGCGCCGTATCCGATCGCCGAAGAAGTGCTCGAAGATTCGGAAGCGGAACGGATCATCAACGCCGTGACGTCGATGATCTCGACGGTGCGCAACGTGCGTGCGGAGCGCGGCTTCGCGCCGAAGGATCGCTTCAAGCTTTACGTCAGCGCACACGGACGCGACGAGAAGTTCTTCTCCGATTACGCGTATCTGCTCACCGAACTTGCGCGACTCGACGCCGTCATTCTGAATACGGAGCCGCCCGCCGGCGCGCATCACGACGTCGTGGCCGGCTTCACGATCTCGATCGAGTTCCCGCCGAAAGAGATCACAAAGGAGCAGCTCGAGAAGACGCAGCGCGAGATCGAGAAAGCGCACAAAGAGCTCGGCGTGCTCGACGCGCAGCTCGGCAACGAACAGTTCGTGAACAACGCGCCGCCGGCCGTCGTTGAACAGGCGCGATCGCGCAAAGCGGAACTGACCGCACGCATCGAGAAACTGCAGCGGAACGCCGGATGATCGATACGAAAATCCTGGCTCGCCTTCGGACCATCGAGTCGCTCGCGGTGATCCCGCGCGTGGCGTCGACGAACCTCGTGGCGCGCCGCGTCGTGAACGAGTGCATCGACAACGAGCTGTCGCTGCCGCAGGCGATGATCGTGGCCGGCGAGCAGTTCGCGGGACGCGGACGCAACGCGCGCTTCTGGTCGTCGCCGGCCGGCAAAGGGATTTACGCGACGACGCTGCACACGCGCTCCGTCACGGAGCTGCCGCTCGTGCCGCTCGAGATGGCGAACATCCTCGCCAGCTACTTTCGCGAAGTCTTCTCGATCGACGCGCGCATCAAGTGGCCGAACGACATCCTCGTCGGCAATCGCAAGATCGCCGGCATCCTGATCGAAGCGCGGGTGCAGGACGATCGCGCGTATCTGCTCATCGGCATCGGCGTGAACGTCGAGCCGGTGAAAGACGACAGCCGTCCGAACGCGATCGCGATCACCGAAGCGTCGCCGCGCAACTTCACCGGCATCGAAGACGCGACCGAAGCATTCGTCGAGCACATCGACGAGCGGCTCGCACATCCGTTCGAGCGCGAGCGCGTGCTCGCGGAGTGGCGCGCACGCTCCGTCCATCAGAACGGCGATCGCATCTCATGCGTCCTCGGCGACCGCACCGTGACCGGCTTCTGGAGCGGCATCGACGACGACGGCCGCGCGCTGCTGCGCAGCGGTTCGGAAGTGATCGCGGTCAGCGCCGGCGACCTGATGATCGCGTAACGAGTTACCCTGTCGTTCGAAAATGGCGTCCGCCCATCTCCTCGTCGTCGACGTCGGCAACACGAACGTCGTCCTTGGTCTCTACCGCGGCGAACAACTCGTCAGCTCGTGGCGTCTCGCCACCGCGCGCGAACGAACGTCCGATGAATACGGGATCCTCGCGAAGCAGCTGATCGGCGCAACGGTGCTCGAAGGAGCGGTCGTCGCGTCGGTCGTACCGCCGCTCAACTTCTCGGTCTCGTCGATGATTCGGAAGTACTTCAACATCGAGCCGATCTTCGTCGAGCCGGGGGTGAAAACCGGCATCGCCATTCACGTCGACAATCCGCAGGAAGTCGGCGCCGATCGCATCGTGAACTGCGTTGCCGCGCACGCCGCGTACGGCGGACCGTCGATCATCGTCGACTTCGGCACCGCGACGACGTTCGACGTCGTCACCGCCGACGCCGAATACGTCGGCGGCGTGATCGCTCCCGGTTTGAACATTTCCGCGGAAGCACTTTTCGCGCGCGCCGCGCGACTGCCTCGCGTCGACATTCGCAGACCACCGACCGTCATCGGCACGAACACCGTCGTCAACATGCAGTCGGGCATCTATTACGGTTACATCGGACTCGTCGACGGCATCCTCGCGCGGATGAAACAGGAAGTGCGCGGCGTCGGTCACGTCGTCGCCACCGGCGGACTCGCGGCGCTGCTTGCGGAAGAGAGTGAGCACATCGATTCGGTCGATGAAGATCTGACGCTGAAGGGATTGAAGATCATCTACGACCGCAATCGCGCGCCGCGTCGCGGACGGCGGAGCGTCGCGCCTTGAACGCAGCGAAGGCAACCGCCGCACTGCTCTTCATCACGACTTCTCTCTTCGCCGGCTCGCAGGTCGTCGCGCAACACGCCGCACTTTCCACCGCATCACCACAGGCAACGCAAATCGGTCTGACCGTTTTGAAGAGCGGCGGCAACGCGATCGATGCCGCGGTCGCGGTTTCGTTCGCACTCGCGGTCGCGCATCCGCAGGCCGGCAATCTCGGCGGCGGCGGTTTTCTCGTTTACTACGACGCGAAAACGAAAGGGATCTGGACACTCGATTTTCGCGAGACCGCGCCGGCCGCATCGAAGCCCGACATGTTCGTGAATCGCGATGGCACGATCAGTTTGAAGAGCCGCACCGGTCCGCTCGCCGCCGCGATTCCCGGGACGATCGCCGGCATGGCTGAAGCGCACGATCGTTTCGGCACGCAGGCGTGGAAAGATCTCCTCGCGCCGGCCGCGCAGCTCGCACGCAACGGCATCAAAGTCGATCAAACGCTCACGTCCGAGCTCGCCCTGGCTGAAGCGGCGCGCAACATCTCGCAGTTCCAGTCGACCGAGTCGATCTTCTATCCCCGCGAGCACAAGCCGCTCGCACTCGGCGCGACGCTCGTGCAGCGCGACCTCGGGCTGCTGCTCGAACGGCTCGCGATCAAAGGCGCCGAAGATTTCTACGACGGCGAGCTCTCCGAACGTTTCGTCGAAGCGGTCCGCGGCGCCGGCGGCCAGATGTCGTTGCGCGATCTGCGCGATTACAAACCGGTCTGGCGCGCGCCGATGCGCATCGGCTTTCGCAACTATCAGATCTACACGACCGCGCCGCCGTCATCGGGCGGACTCGTCATCGGCGAAGTGCTGAACATCCTCAACGGATTCGATCTGACGAAAACCGGCGCCGATACGCCAACGACAATTCATCTCCTCGCCGAAGCGGAACGCCGCGCATACATCGATCGCAACAAGTACCTCGGCGATCCATCCGCGGAACGCGTTCCGTACCGCGAGCTCCTTTCCGAAGAGCGCGCGAAACTGTGGCGCGCGTCGATCAACATGACGCGCTCCACCGCCACGAGCTCGCTCGCAGAACCGGGCGGTGTGGCCGCCGACAGCACACACACGACGCACTTCACGATCGTTGACGCCGAAGGAAACATCGCTTCCGTCACGACGACGCTCAGCGACAATTTCGGCAGCGGCTTCGTCGTCCCCGGAATGGGATTCCTGCTCAACAACTCGATGCACGACTTCACGCTCGCGCCGGGAAAAACCGATGCGAACGGCGCGCGTCAGCCGAACGCCAACACGATCGAAGGCGGCAAGCGGCCGGCGTCGGCAATGACGCCGACGATCGTGATGAAAGACGGCGTGCCGTTCCTCGCGCTCGGTACGCGCGGCGGCGCTGCGATTCCGACGACCGTGCTGCAGGTCTTCCTCAACGTCGCGCTGTTCGGCCGTTCGCTCCCCGACGCGATCGCGGCGCCGCGCTTTCACCATCAGGCGTGGCCGGAAGAGATCTTCGCGGAAAGCGGACGGGCGCCGGCAGCGACGATCAACGCGCTCGCAGCAATAGGACACGGCGTCAAAGAAGGTGACCCGATCGGCGACGTACACGCGGTGATGATCGAGAAGGGCAAGATCACCGCCGTTGCCGATCCGCGCGCCGGCGGCGCGGCGGGAGGCTACTGATGGACGCTCACGAACTGAAAATCGAAGCGGCGCGCATCGCGCTCGGCGAAGTGCGCAGCGGCATGACGCTCGGCCTCGGCACCGGCACGACGTCGGTCGAATTCGTGAAGTTGCTCGGCGCCGCGCTGCGCGACGGAACGCTGCGCGACATCCGCTGTACCTGCACGTCAAACAGCACCGAAGAGCTCGCGCGATCGCTGAATGTTCCGCTGTTCGAGCTCGCGGAAATCGCGCCGCTCGATCTCGCCGTCGATGGCGCAGACGAGATCGACGCGCAGCTGCGACTCATCAAAGGGCGCGGCGGCGCGCTGCTGCGCGAGAAGATCGTCGAGCAGCAGGCGAAGCGATTCATCGTCATCGCCGACGATACGAAGATCGTCGAGAAGCTCGGCGCCGGCACGCTGCCGATCGAAGTCACGCCGTTCGCGCGCGAAGTGCTCGAGCGCCGTTTCACGGAGATGAATCTCGCGCCGGTCATGCGTATGCGCGACGGTGCGCCGCGCGTGACCGATGAAGGGAATCGCATCCTCGATGTGCGAGTGCCTGTCGATCGCGACATCGCCGACGTCGTCGCGCGCATTCGCGAATGCGCGGGCGTGGTCGAGACGGGATTCTTTCCGAACGAAGCGACGGAAGCGGTGATCGCGGGGGCGAACGGTATCCGCCGCATGACGCGCTGATTTACTCGCTCGCTTCCGTCTTCCGCACCGTCACATCAAACCGCCAGTCGCCGTCCTTCCAGTAGAACGCAACCAGCGACGCGTACGGCTTGCGCAGTTCCTTGTTCTTTTTCGTCTCGAACATCGGATAGAGCGCGGTCGGCTGATCGTAGTGCCACACCAGCTCGGCATGACCGACCGTCGGCTCATTCGGATGGCGGATGAAGTTGCGGATGCCGTCGTACGTCTTCACGCAGATTCGTCCGCGGTAAACGGGACCGCGCATGCTCGGCGCGGTGCCGAGGAGCGGAAAACCTTTCGCGGTCGCTTTGCCGACGTATGACGTCGTCCCCTCTTTGCTGATGTCGGTGACGGTGATCAGTCCGGCCGCTTCGAGATTGTGGAAAGTCTTCAGCGATTTCTCATCGAAATCGTCTTTTGGATACTTCGCGTTCCACCAGACCTTCTGCGGCACCTCGGCGTAGACCGGTTCGGCGCGAAACTGGAAAGGCTTGATGATCTCTTCCGCCTTCGCGGCGGTGAGCGCCTCGGGGCGGCGGCACGCGGCAATGGCGAAAACCAGCGCCAGCAGCGCTCGCCTCGCCGTTCCTCTCTGCAGGGGTGAGAATCCTTGACTCGACTTGCTGCGCATGTTATCCCCCCGTGGCTCGCTGCGCCGCGCGGGACGCCATTATCGCGAGAAAAGCGAATTGATCGACAGAACCCTCGACGCCCTTGCCCGTTTTTGTCTCCGCCGGCCGAAACAGATCATCTGGATCTCGGTGCTTTTCGGCGTGCTCGCGCTGGTCGCGGGCTCGCGGCTGTCGTTCGATCCCGATCTGCTGAATCTCATCCCGCAGAAAAACAAGCAGGTCAACGAATTCCGAAAAGTGCTCCGCGACCAGGGGACGATCGATTACCACATCGTCGCGATGGAAATGCCGAAAGACCGCGACGTTCATGATTACGACGCGCTGATCACGAGCGTCGCCGAGGGCTATCGGAAAAATCCGCACATCGAAGATGTGACGTACAAGTTCCCGAATCCGCTCGACTTCGTCGACATCGTGCTGCCGCGCGCGTTCCTCTTCCTCACCCCGGCCGAATTGAACGACGTCGCCGCGCGACTCAGTGACGACGGCATTCGCGAAGCGGTCGCGCGCGATCGTGCGCTGCTGCAGACGCCGCAGTCGGTCGCACTGAAGACGCTCATTCAATACGACCCGTTCAACCTCGCGCCGGTCTTCCTTAAGAAGTTCTCGTCGTCGGGCGGCGGGTTCAAGCTCGACACGTCGAGCGGCTATTACCTGTCGAGCGATCACACCACGCTCCTGATTCTCGTCAAGCCGAAACGTCCTGCGCAGGATGTGCCATTCGCGAAAGAGCTGCTCGCCGACGCGTCGCTGATCGAAGGAAACGCGCTCAAAGACTTCCAGAAGACCGCGCCGCCCGGAATGCCGATCCCGGAGATCGCGCACACCGGCGGCTATCAGATCGCCGTCGGCGATGCAGACCTCATCAAACAGGACGTCATCGCGAACGTCATCGGCACGTTCATCGGCGTCCTCGCGCTCTTCCTCTACGCGTTCCGTCGTCCCGCATCGATCGGTTACGCAGCGGCACCGCTCGCACTCGGATTGATCCTGACGTTCGGCGCCGCCGGCCTCGTGTACGGCCAGCTCTCATCCGCAAGCGCCGGATTCGCAGCGCTCCTCGCCGGCCTCGGCATCGACTTCATCACGGTGATGTACGGCCGTTACGTCGACGAGCGCAATCGTGGCACCGACGTCGCGCATGCGGTGCGAACGGTGATGCGCAAGACGGTGCCCGGCGTCTTCATCGCCGCGATCACGACCGCCGCGACTTTCTACGCGTTCCTCGCCACCGACTTCCGCGGCATGACGCAGCTCGGCTTCCTCACCGGCACCGGAATCCTGCTCTTCCTCGTCTGCGTCCTCTTCCTCCTGCCGGCGCTGATCGTGGCCGGCGAACGCCGCCAGAAAGCCCGCGCGCCGAAGCTCTACCTGCATTCGTTCGGCGCCGAAAAGCTGATCGAAATCTCCATCAAACGTCCCGGCCTGACGATCGCGATCTGGGCGATCTTCATCGTCATCTGCGGCGGTCTCGCGACGCGTCTTCGCTTCAGCGACAACATCCAGGATCTGCGCGCGAAAGGAAATCCGGGCGTCGTCGGTCAGGAGAAGCTGACGAAGAAATTCGGCCAGTCGTTCGACGCGATGATGTACGTCGTCGAAGGAAAAACGATGGACGAAGCGATCGCGAAAACCGCGGCCGCATCGCACGACCTCGACGCGCTCGTCAAAGATCACACCATTGCTTCGTATCAATCGATCTCGACGTTCGTTCCGCCGCGCGCCGCACAGCAGGCAGTCATCGATGAACTGCAGCGCGGACGCGCCGACCGCTTCAATCCCGATCGCATTCGCGCGACGTTCCACGCGGCGCTCCTCGCGAACGACTTCCGGCCGGAAGTGTTCGATCACTACACGGAGCTCTTCACGCAGGCACTCACGCAGAGCGAGCCGGTGACGCTCGCGAACATTCACAACGACGAGATCACGAAGCTGACGTCGCGCTTCGTGAAGCAGAACAACGGCGGCTGGATGTCGGTAATCTACGTCTATCCGATCGGCGGGAAATGGCCGCGCGAAGTGCCGCCGCAACTGCTCGCGACAGCCGATCGCCATCCCGGCGACATCATCACCGGCGTGAATCTGGTCAGCGGCACGCTGCGTCAGATCGTGCGCGCCGACGCGGTGCGCTCGACGATCATCGGCTTCATCGCCGTCGCCACGCTGATGCTGATCAGCTTCCGCAACCTGAAGGTGACGGCGTTGACATTCGTGCCGTTCGTCGCCGGCGCGGCCGGCATGCTCGGCCTGATGGCGGCGTTCAATCTCGAGTTCAACTTCATGAACATCTTCGTCGGGCTGATGATCATCGGCGTCGCCACCGATTACGCGATCTACATGCTGGAGCGTTACCTCGAAGATCCGAAACGCTTCGCGACGACGGCGCATGAGACCGGCAAGGCGATCATCATGGCGGCGCTCACCGCGATCGTCGGCTACGGCTCGTTCGCGATCTCCCACTACCCCGGCCTTCGATCGATCGGCTATGCTTCGACCTTCGGCATCGGCCTGAGTGGCCTTGCCGCAGTAACGCTGTTGCCGGCGATTCTGGTAAGGATGAAAGCTGAATGAATGACGTGACGACCACCATTCCCGCCGCGATTCGCGAGCATGTCGTACGCGGCAGCGCCGCGATGAACGTGCTGCTCATCGCCGGCGCGAGCTGCCTGATTGCGCTCGCCGCGCAAATCGCGATTCCGGTTCCGTTCTCGCCGGTGCCGCTGACGATGCAGCCGATTGCCGTGCTGATGATCGGTGCGGTGCTCGGTTCATGGCGCGGAGCCGCGGCCGCGTCGCTCTATCTGCTCGAAGGATTCGCCGGCGCGCCGGTCTTCGCGCAGGGACACGGCGGCGCGGCGTGGCTGGTCGGTCCGACGGCCGGCTATCTCTGGTCGTATCCGGCCGCGGCGTGGGTCGCCGGCTGGTTCTCGCAGCGCGGCTGGGGCTCGACGCGACTTCGCGCAATCTGCGGCATGCTCGCCGCGCTCGGCGTGATCTACGCCGGCGGCTGGTCGTGGCTCGCGGGATTCATGGGCATCAGCGCCGCGTTCTTCGCCGGCGTCTCAAACTACATCGTTCCCGACATTCTCAAGATCGCACTCGCCGCCGCATTTCTGCCCGAGGTTGAGAAGCTGATCGCCCGCACCGGCGAGTAGCGAAAACAAGGGGGTCAGGTCTGGAAACTTAAGTTAGTTACTCTCCAACTTAAGTTCCCAGACCTGACCCCCTTGTTTTCTACCCCGCCTGCGGCATTGGCACTTCGCCACCGACCGCGGCCGGTTCCGGCTCGGCGAGCGGCTTCGATTCTCTGCCCGCGCGCTCGGTCGTCTTCTGTTCCGCGGCTGCGCGATCGAGCAGCGCGATCTTCAGTACATCTTCGACGTGCTCGACGAAGTAGAACTGCATGTCGCGCTTGATCGGCTCCGGCACGTCGACGAGATCGCGCTCGTTCAGCTTCGGCAGAATGACGGTGTTGATCTTCGCGGCGCGCGCGGCGAGGACCTTTTCCTTCACGCCGCCGATCGGCAGCACGTCGCCGCGCAGCGTCACTTCGCCGGTCATCGCGACGTTGCGCTTGATCGGCTTGCCGGTCAGCACCGAGATGATCGCGGTCGTGATCGTGATACCGGCCGACGGTCCGTCTTTCGGAATCGCGCCCGCCGGCACGTGAATGTGAATGTCGTGCGTCTCGAAGTAGTCGGCCGGAATGCCCTGCTCGTCGGCGTGCGCGCGCGCATACGTGAGCGCCGCCTGCGCCGACTCTTTCATCACGTCGCCGAGCTGGCCGGTGAGTGACAGCTTTCCTTTGCCGCGCACCGCGGTCGCTTCGATGAAGAGGATGTCGCCGCCGACTGCGGTCCACGCCAGTCCGGTCGCGACGCCGACCTGATCGCGCTCGAGCAGCTCTTCCGCGAAGTGCTTCATTGCGCCGAGGTACTTGTCGATGTTCGCGTCTGTGATGCGGTACTGCTCCTGCGTTTTTCCGTCGGCGACCTGCACCGCGATCTTGCGGCAGATCGTGCCGACCTCGCGTTCGAGATTGCGCAGTCCCGCTTCCTTCGTGTAGCCGGTGATCACCTTCATGATTCCGGAGTCGGTCCAGACCACCGGCGTCTCTTTGATCCCGTTCTCTTCCATCTGTTTCGGGATGATGTGCTGCTTCGCGATCATCAGCTTCTCTTCATCGGTGTAGCCGGAGAGGCGGATGACTTCCATCCGATCGAGGAACGCCGGCTGAATCGTGTCGAGGACGTTCGCCGTCACGATGAACATGACGTTCGAGAGGTCGTACGGCACGCCGAGGTAGTGATCGCGGAATGAATAGTTCTGTTCGGGATCGAGCACTTCGAGCAGTGCTGACGACGGATCGCCGCGATAGTCGGCGCCGATCTTGTCGACCTCGTCGAGCATGAAGACCGGATTCGACGTCTGCGCCTGATTGATTCCCTGAATGATGCGGCCCGGCAGCGCGCCGACGTACGTCCGGCGATGTCCGCGGATTTCCGCTTCGTCGCGCACGCCGCCGAGCGAGATGCGGACGAATTTGCGATCGAGTGCGCGCGCGATGGAACGGCCGAGCGACGTCTTGCCGACGCCGGGAGGTCCGACGAAGCAGAGGATCGGTCCCTTCATCTTCGTGCCGCGCAGTTTGCGCACGGCGAGGTATTCGAGGATGCGCTCTTTGATCTTCTCGAGGTCGTAGTGATCCTCATCGAGGATCGTCCGCGCACGAGCGAGGTCGTGATTGTCGGCCGACTGATTCAGCGCCCACGGCAGGCCGGTCATCCAGTCGAGATACGTACGAATGATCGACGTCTCGGCGGAATCGGGATGCGAACGCTCGAGCCGCTTGATCTGCTTCTCGACCTCTTCGCGCGCTTCCGACGGAATCCCTTTTTCTTCGATCTTCTTGCGGTAGTTCTCGACCTCTTCCGCGAGCTCTTCGCCTTCGCCGAGCTCCGACTGAATCGCTTTCAGCTGCTGGCGCAGGAAATACTCGCGCTGCGACTTGTTCATCTCGCCCTGCGCGGCGGAAGAAATTTCCTGCTGCATAGTCAACAGGTTGATCTCCCGCGTCAGGAGCTCGTTGACCTTCTTCAACCGTTCGACCGGATCGATCGTCTCGAGGATCGACTGCGCTTCTTCGAGTTTGAGATCGAGGTTCGACGCGGCGAGATCGGTGAGCCGCGCCGGATCATCGAGGTTTGCGGCGATGACCATCACTTCCGGCGAAATGTTCTTGCCGAGTGCGACGGCGCGATCGAGGTTCTGCTTCACCGAACGGATCAGCGCTTCCACTTCCAGCGGACGATCTTTCCCCGCCGGCTCTTCGATGCGCGTGATCTTTGCTTTGAAGAATGGCGCCGTCTGGATGAAGTAGTCGATCCGCGCGCGCGACAGGCCCTGCACGAGAATGCGGATGCGGCCATCCGGCAGCTTCAGCATCCGCATGATGATCGCGACGGTACCGACGCGATACAGATCGTCTTCCGCAGGATCTTCGTTCTGAAAGTCCTTCTGCGCCGTCAGCATGATTACGCGGTTCTCGGCCAGCGCCTGATCGACGGCGTTGATCGATTTCTCGCGCGATACCGACAGCGGGACGATGATGAACGGGAAGATCACCAGGTCCTTGAGCGGCAGTACCGGCAGGACGTCGGGAATCTTGATTGCTTCTTCTTTCGCGCTTTCGTTCGCGTCAGTCATCTCTACCTCTTCCATCCGGGGACACGAAGACCAGGCCGCCTCTTCTGCAATGGCTGTTCCTTCCGGTCATTTCATTTCAGGTGGTGCAACTCTTTGACGAATGCTTCCACGTCTTCGAAACGGCGATAGACGGATGCGAAGCGAACGTATGCGACGGCATCGAGGTCGCGGAGGCGTTCCATGACCATGATGCCGAGGTCCTGACTGGAGATTTCGCGATCGTTGGAGTCGGCCATCGCCGCTTCGATCGAATCGGCCAGTTTCTCCAGCGCCGGCTGCGAGACCGGCCGTTTTCTGCAGGCGATGTGCAGTCCGCGCATCAGCTTCTCGCGGTCGTAGTCCTCGCGACGCTGATCGCGCTTGACGACCTGGAACGGCTGCTGCTCGATTTTTTCGTAGCTCGTGAATCGCCGTTCGCAGCGGACGCACTCCCGCCGCCGCCGGATGACATCACCTTCACGGCTTTCCCTCGAATCAACGACACGATCCTCGGTATTCGCGCAGTACGGGCAGCGCATGGCGCGGCATATATCACGATTTCTCGACGTGGGTCTCTTCGTTCAACTGCCGCCAATTGAGCCCTTCATGCAGGAAAAGCGTGAGCCCGGTGATGAGCGCCGGCAGCGTTCCGACGACGTGAAAGAGAATCGCGACCGCGACCGAACTGTCAATATCGAACAGATAGAACTTCGTCAGGACGATCTGACACGCCTTGTGAAATCCGCCGACTCCGCCCGGCGTCGGGACCGCCAGTCCGATTGTGGTGATTCCGGTGACGAAGAAACCGGAGTCGAGCGGCAGCGGACGATGCAGCGCCGTAACGACGAACCAGAATTGCGACGTCAGACAACCCCAGACGCCCATGGTGAAAAGGACGACGCGCGCGAGAACCGACGGCTTGCGCACGAGATCGACGCTCGCCGCGAATGCATCGAAGAAATTCATCCACGGCGTGCGAAAACGGATCGGGAGAATGCGTCCGACGAATTCGTGCGCAGCGCGCATCCTGCCGAAATAGACGGCCATGATGAGCGTGAACAAACCCGCGAGCGTAATCAGCGCGCCGATCGCGCCTGCTTTGATGATGAAGAACGCGCCGGCGGTGCGCGGATCGGTCGAGAAGTGGCGCCAGTGGACGAGCGCGTAGTAACAGAAGAGTGTGAGGATGCTGGTGAGGTCGAGCACGCGTTCCGCGAGCACGGTACCGAGAGCCGCGGTGAAGGAGATGTCGGTGCGCCGCGAGAGCAGTGCAGGACGCGCGAAGTCGCCGGCGCGAATCGGCAGGATGGTCGAGAGGCCGTAGCCCATCGTGTTCGCGAAGAACGTCGGATAGAAGGGCGGCGGATTATCGCTGCGGAGAATCGTCCGCCAGCGGAGCGTGCGGAAGATGAGCGCACCGACGTTGATCAGCATTCCGCCGAGCAGCCAGAACGGATTCGCCGAGCGCATGATCTCCCACACCTGGTGCAGATCGGTGTTCCAGAGAAACCATCCGAGGAACACAACGGTCAGAATGATCGCGAGCGAGAGCTGGAGAATGCGTTTCAAGGGAGCGGAGTTGTATCACGCTGTCATCATCCGTCCATGCTCAGCGTCTATACGAACCGCATTTTCCATCGCCACGACACCGGCATCGGACATCCGGAGCGTCCCGCGCGCATCGATGCAGCAATCGACGGCGTCACGCGCGCCGGCTTCGCATCGTCGATCGTCACCGATGCAGCGCTGCATCCCGATACCGATCGACTGATTGCGAAAGTTCATTCCGCCGATTACGCGCGCGAGCTCGATGAATCGAGCCGCGCCGGAATGCGGCTCTTTCATTCGCTCGACAATCCGATTTCATCGGCGAGCTTCAGCGCCGCACGCGCAGCCGTCGGCACCGCGCTAACTGCAGCCGCGGCGATGTTGGATGAGCATGAGCGTCCGTTCGTCGTTGCGCGACCGCCCGGACATCACGCCGAGCGCCTCACCGCGATGGGCTTCTGTTTCTTCAACACGATTGCGTGCGTCGCGGAATGGCTGCGCGAACAGCCGGGCATCGAGCGCGTGTTCATTTTCGATTTCGATGTGCATCACGGCAACGGCACGCAGCATCTCTTCGAAGAGCGCGACGACGTTTACTACGCATCCATTCATCGCTACCCGTTTTATCCCGGTACCGGCGCAATCGACGAGATCGGAATCGGAAAAGGCCGCGGCTTCACGAAGAACATTCCGCTCGACGCCGGCGATGGCGACGTAAAGTTTCTGCGCGCCGTCGAAGACGAGATCGTCGGGATCATTGATGACTACGCGCCGAACGCGATCCTGTTGTCGTCCGGCTTCGACGCCCATCGCCGCGATCCGCTCGGCGGCATGCGCGTCAGCGAAGAAGCGTACGGCGAGCTGACGCGACGCGTGGTCGAGACGGCGGAGCGCCACGCAAACGGGCGGGTGTTGTCACTGCTCGAAGGTGGATACGATCTGGAGGGATTGGCGGCGAGCGTCGCGGAGCACGTGAGGGGAATGAAAGGATGAGGGATGAGGGATGAGGGCTGAAGGATGAATGTTTGCGATCCTTCAATATTCGAAATTCATCCTTCATCCTTCAGCCTTCATCCTTCATCCTTTTCGAAGCCAAAATCTCCGCATACAACCGCTCGAGCCTGCTAATCCGCAGCTCCTTCGAAAATCCCTCCACTACATGCTTCCGCGCGGCGCGACCGACTTCGCCGCGGCGCGTTGGGTCTTCAATCACTTCGAGCAGCGCGCGTGTCAGCGCATCGACATCTTTCATCGGCACGAGCCAGCCGACGTGACGTGACGACACGAGCTCGCGATTGCCGCCGCAATCGGTCGCGACGACCGGCTTCTCCATCGCCATCGCTTCGCGGATCGTGCCGGTGATTCCGGTGCCGGCCCACGACGCGTCGACCACCGCATCGCATGACGCGAAGACGTTCGGCATGTCGGAGCGGTATTCGATCGGCGTCACACGATCGCGCAATCCGCGCTCGTTCGCATACGACGAAACCTCATTGCGCTCCGCGTCGTTGCGACAACCGATCAGCGCGAGATGAACATTCGGATGCTGCGGCACGATCGGCACGAGCGCATCGATGAGCTCCTTCCATCCCTTCCAGTCGCGCACGCCGACCTGCGCGATGAGGAAACGGTCGTCAGCGATTCCTTTCTCGCGCCGGAACGCACGCGCGTCCCACTTCGCCGGATCGAACAGCGTCACGTCCGTTCCCGCGTAAACGACCTGAACTTTTTGCGGTGGCAGTCCGCCGCTTTCGACGATCACATCCTTGATTTGCTGACAGACAGTGACCACGCGATCGACGCGGCTGGTGCGGTACTTGCCGCGATTCCAGAGATCAAGTGGAAACGAGACGCCGCGGTTCACGACGAACGCGCCGACCGGCTGCCGGAGAATCGCCGCGCGCGCAACGGCGTGTGCGACTCCTTTGTGAACGTGAATGACGTCGGGCCGCATCGCGGCAATCAGGCGCCGCAGGCCGACGACCGACTTCACATCGAACGCGTGTCGCAGCGGCAGCCCTTCGAAACCGACGCCGTGCTCGGCGGCTTTCGCGGCCAGCACGGCGTCGGGACGGCTGACGATCGTTACGTCGTGTCCGCGCTCGCGCAGCCCTGCCGCCGCCTGGAACATCTGATGGACGGAACCGGTGTTGAACTGGTTGAACTCGAGGATTTGAAAGATTCGCATGCGAAGCACGCGCATCTTACGGCGTTTCTTATCGCGCCTTCGTACGTCTCAGGAAGGCTTGTTAGTATCTGCCGCCAGTGATCAAAGGAGCCATTTGATGCGTTTCAGAACAGTTTTAGCCGCCGGCGCTCTCCTCTTTTCCACACTCACCCTCTCTGCGAAAGTCAGCAGCGACCTCAACGGAGACGGCAAGTCCGATCTCGTGCTGCAGAACACGAGCAGCGGAGCGGTCGCGGTCTGGCTGATGAACGGCGATGCCGTCATCGAAAAGAAAGTGGTCGCGACGCCCGCGGCCGGATGGCAGGTCGTCGCCACCGGCGATCTCGATAACGACGGGAAGTCCGACATCGTCGCGGAGAACAGCGACGGCACGATCGCAATGTGGAAGATGGACGGCACCACGCGCGTGTCGGAAACGACGATCGCGAAGCCGGCCGCCGGCTGGAAGGTCATCGGAACGCGCGACGTGACCGGCGACGGGAAGGACGACATCTTCCTGCAGAACGCGAACGGTTCGCTCGCGATCTGGGACATGAACGGCGCGAAGCTCACCGCCGGTCACCCGTTCGGTACGACCACCGATTGCGCCATCGCCCTCGGCAACTTCGGCGGCAATGGACTGCTGCTCTACAACGGGAGCAACAAAACGCTGCAGCGCAAACTCGCATCGAACGCGTCTCTTTCCACACTCGACGAAGGCAGCGCACTCAATGCGTTTGCGGTTGGTGATTTCGACGGCGACGGACGCGACGACCTTGTCGAACAACTCTCGAATGGCGCGGTGAAGATCCAGTCATTCGGTGCGAATGGTGAGAAGTCAGGCGCCGCGTCAGCAGTCGCAACAGCCGATGCAGGATGGCAGGTCATCGGCACCGGCGACTATGACGGCAACGGACGCTCCGACATCCTTCTCTATTCGACGACCGGCGGCGTTGCGCTGTGGCAGATGAACGGCGCCACGATCGCGAAACGCGGAACGCTCGCACTCGACGCCGGGTGGAAACCGCTCGCTCTCGTTTCCTGCGCGCAGCCTGACGCACATGCCGGTCATGCATCGGCCACAACTCCGGTCGCCGCGGCGCCGTATGCCGGGAAAGGCTCGAAGGTCACGTTCGCTTCATCGCCCGGCGACGCGATGGGCTATCTCTCGCTTCCGAAAGGAACCGGGAAAAAGCCGGCGATCATCGTCATTCAGGAATGGTGGGGACTCAACGACTGGATCCGCCAGCAGACCGATCGCTTCGCCGCGCAGGGCGACGTCGCGCTGGCCGTCGATCTCTATCGCGGCCGCAGCACGAGCAATCCCGATGAAGCGCATGAGTTGATGCGCGGAATGCCGGAAGATCGCGCCATCGCCGATCTCAAAGCGGCGTTCAACTATCTCGCCGCACGGAAGGATGTCGATCCGAAACGGATTGCCGTCATCGGCTGGTGCATGGGCGGCGGTTACTCGCTCGGTCTCGCGCTCGCAGAGCCTCGCGTCGCGGCGACAGTCATCAATTACGGCAGGCTCGTCACCGATCCTGCTTCCATCGCAAAGATCCAGTCGCCGATCCTCGGCAACTTCGGCGCGGCCGATCGCGGCATTCCGCCGGCCGACGTCCGCGCGTTTGACGCCGCCCTCAAAGCGGCCGGCAAGTCGAGTGATATCAGGATTTACGAGGGCGCGGGACACGGCTTCATGAACCCGAACAACACCGCCGGCTACGTGTACGAGTCGACCGAAGATGCCTGGAAACGGATCGACGGGTTCCTTGCGAAGTGGCTCGGACGCTCGTGATAGGATTTCAAACTCTTGATTTCACACGAGATCGCGTGATTCGTTTCGAGCATCGGCGGAGGTGAGCGTTGCCCGAGGAGAAGCAACGTCAGAAGGATCAGATCAAAGTCACGGACAAACGCATCTTCACCGCCGAAGGCGATATACGCGAAGAGTTCCGTGACGAGATCCGGCCCGTCGAGCCGTCGTTCACGCCAGCCGCGAGAACGAGCGAAGCGCCGCCTGAAACACCTTCCGCGCCTCCACCACCGGAAGAGCGCCGCGTTGCGGATCAGGGTCCGCCACCCGGCGAACACGATCGCCGTACCATTCGCGACAAAGCGCAAAATCCCGGAACGCCGTTCACCGACTTTATCGAGCCGCTCATCGCGCAGGCGTACATGTCACTCGGTATGCTGCGCAATCCGTACTCGCCGAAACCGACCGTCGATCCCGCCGCGGCACGACAGATGATCGAGATCATCACGATGCTGAAGGAAAAGACCGCCGGCAACCTGACACCCGATGAACACGACTTCCTCGACACACATCTGGGAGAATTGAAACTCGCGTTCGTTCAACGCACGAAAACCTTGTGATGAAAGCTCGCTCCGCCCGATTGCCGCTGGTTGCGTCGCTCTGCCTGGCCCTGTGCCTGAGCGCGCTCAGCGTCGTCGCGGAGCAATCAGTGCCGCGCGACATCTGGCCGCAGGCAACTTCCGCCGCAAGTGCGGGTGACATCGACGCGGCGATCAAACAGACGAACGCGCTCATCGAAACCGGCAAATCGTACGGACTGAAAACATTCCCGCAATACGCCGCATCCGCCGCGGCGATGGCGCGCCAAGCCGACAAAGAGAACAACAAGCCGGTCGCGAACTGGGCGACGAAAGCGGCCGATCAACTCGATCCTTCTTCGTCGGCCGTCGCATTCAGCAACGCCGATCACGCCGCGGATCTGAAGCAGTGGGGAAAAGCGATTCCATTCGTCTTCTCCGGATTCGCGCGTCTCTTCGGCAACTATCGCACGCGACTGCTCAGCCGCGCCGACACGTTCATGGTGTTGCTGCTGGCGATCGCGCTCACCTGCGCGATCTTCGCGGTGTCGCTCTTCGTTCGCTACTTCCGCGCACGAGCGCACGACTTCCGCGAAAGCCTCAGTCAGCGTTTCCACGGCGGCTCCGTGACCGTGCTCGCATTCGCGCTGCTGTTCCTGCCGGTCTTCTTCTGGCTCGGACCGATCTGGCTGATCTTCTACTGGTTCATCATTTTCTTCGGCTACGCGAAGCCGGCCGAGCGCGTGCTGATCATCGTGTTATCGCTGCTTCTCGCGATCACGCCGATCGCGCTCGATCTCGCATCGCACTGGATCGCCGGCTCCGACAGCCCCGCGGTCGTCGCCGCAATCGGCAGCGCCGAACAGAGCTACCAGCCCGACGCGCTGCGCCGCATTCAGGATCTCGTCAGCATCGTTCCGGACAATCCGCGCCTGCAGCTCCTGCTCGGAAACATGCTGATGTTCGAAGGCAACGAACGGCAGGCTGCCGATCACTATCGCCTCTCCGCGGAGTTGAAGGATTCCGCCGGCGCGCACGTGAACCTCGGCAACCTTCACTATCTCGACAACGACTTCGCCGCCGCCGTCACCGAGTACGAGAAAGCGGAAGCGCTCGATCCGAAACTGGCGATCACGTTCTACAACCACTCGCTCGCCAGCGGTGAAACGTACAAGTTCGACGAGCAGGCGAAGATGCTGGAGACCGCACGCCGTCTCGATCGCGCCGCCGTCGACAAACTCTCATCGCATCCGCCGGCGCAGAAGGTCGTGATGTATCACCTGCCGATCGCCGAAGCGTGGTCGATCGGAGCCGACGTCGCCCGCCGCGGCGCCGCACGCAGTCTGTTCGGCAACTACTCATGGTTCGATCCGGCGACCAGCGCGAGCAATCCGCTGACCCTCGGCTCGCTCGGCGCGATCGTGCTGGCGCTCTTCTTCTGGACGCGCCGCCGCCACACCGGTTTCGCCGGCTCGTGCATCAAGTGCGGACGGACGTTCTGCTATCGCTGCAAGTCGGCGCGCGAGAGCGCGACGTACTGCACGCAATGCATCCACATCTATCTCAAGCGCGACGGCGTGTCGCTCGACACGAAGCGGACGAAGCTCGAAGAAGTGCAGGAACATCAGAGCGGAATGCTGCGGCGCAATCGGCTCTTCGCGACGTTCCTCGCCGGCACCGGCCAGCTGCTCGAAGGCCGTACGATCGCCGGCATCATCGGACTCTTTCTCTTCCTCGTCTTCGTCTGCCTCGCGCTGCTCGTCGGGCGACTCGCGCCCGTGCTTGCGTCGGGCGAAGTGGCTACGATGCTCGTGCGCATCGGCGCGATCGTCGTCGCGCTGATCATCTGGCTCACGCTCGCGCTGCCGGTTTGGCGACGGAGGGCCTCGACGGTCTGACCTATGGCTCTCGAAGGGACACTCAGAGACTTCAGTCTCGCCGACATCTTCCAGCTGATCGGATTGCAGCGGAAGACCGGCGTGCTGACGCTGCGCGGGAAGGACGACACCGTCACCGTCACGTTCCTCGACGGAAAAGTGGTCGGCGCCGACTCGCTCAATCGCCGTCTCGAGAATCGTCTCGGCTCCGTGCTGATCAAGAGCGGCACGCTGACGCAGGATCAGCTCAATCGCGCGCTCGAGATCCAGCGCGAAACTCTCCAGCGCCTCGGCTTCATCCTCACGCACTACGGCATCATTTCCGCCGATTCGCTCAAGCAGGCCATCCAGCTGCAAATCCTGCAGATCGTCTATCGCCTCTTCCGCTGGAAGGACGGCGATTACCACTTCTCGCAGGAAACGACGATCGAGTACGACCGCGACAACGTCGTGCCCATCACCGCCGAGTCGATCCTGATGGAAGGCGCTCGGATGATGGACGAGTGGCCGATCATCGAGAAGCGCATCCGGTCGCACGACATGGTCTTCCGGAAGAAGCTGACCGACCAGGAGATCGTGGTCGTCGGCGCCGACGATGCGGACGAAATCGACTTCGCGCCCGACACCATGACGTCGCGCAAGAAGAAGAACATCATCTCCGACAAGATCCGCATCTCGGAGGAAGAGAAGGCGATCTACGACATGGTCGACGGCACGCAGACCGTCGGCGACATCATCGAGATCTCCCGCTTCTCCGAATTCGACACGAACAAAGCGCTGTACGAACTGCTGACGCGCGATCTCATCGAAGAGGTTCGCGGACAGAGCGCCGCGCAGGTCGTCGAAGCAGCGCCGCTCGATGAAACCGAAGTCGCCGAGACTCCGGTGCCGCTGCCGCTCGTCGCCGTGCTGACGATTCTCGCGCTGCTGTCACTCACGACGTCGTTCAAGAATCCGCTGAACCATTTCCGTCCGCTGCAGCGCGAAACGTCGTCGATCGACGAAGCGCGGAAAGCGATCTCGCTGCAGCGCATCGAGGCGATCGCGCAAGCCATCGATCGCTACAACGTCGTCAACAATCGCCTGCCGGCGCGCCTCCAGGAGCTCGCACCGCATTACCTCGCCGCGAAACTGCTCACCGATCCGTGGGGCAACGGCTACAAGTACCTGCAGCTCCCGGAAAAATATCTGCTGACCGGATCGTCGGCCGACGGCCGCACCGATCCCGACCTTTTCCTGCAGCACGGCATCGACAGCACGCCGATGTTGTCGAGCACGAAGCCGGTCACGGGTGGAATTCAGCTGATCGATTAACGCGGCGGCGCGATGATGCGCAGCCGTTGCTCCGCCAGCCCGAATTGCACCGGCGTCGTCGTGAGCCGTTCACCATCCGCGTACACCTCGAGCAGTTCATCCGACTGAAAGCGGAACTCGGTGCCGCGCATCGTTTCGACGAACTCACTCTTCACGTGCGTTCCCGTGTACGCGCGCGGCAGCGTCTTCAGCAACTCACCACGCGTGGTGCGATGAATGATGCAGAGGTCGAGCAGCCGATCGTCGACTTCCGCGCTCGGCACGATGCGAATGCCGCCGCCGTACTGCCGCGAGTTGCCGACGACCGCGAACATGATTTCCTGATTGCGCTCGTTGATGCGCACGTGATGCGGCGTGAAGCGCGGCAGCACGCGGAGGATCGCGTAGAGGTAGACGAGCGAACCGCGAAGGTGTTTGACCTCGTTCGCGAAGCGCGCCACCTCGGAATCGAAGCCGAGTCCGGCGACGCCGAGGTAGCGAATGCCGTTGGCGACTGCAACGTCGACTTCGCGCGGCGCGCCGTCGACGATGAGATCGCACGCCGCTTTCAATTTGCGCGGGATGCCGAGCACGCGCGCGAAGTCGTCGCCCGACCCCTGCGGCAGCAACGCGAGCGTTCCGCGGGCGAGATCGAATTCGCGCACGGCGAGATTCAGCGAGCCGTCGCCGCCGCTGATGACGACGCGATCGTAGCCGGCCGAAGAACTCTCGCGCGCGATGCGCGTCAAATCACCGGGACTGCTGCTCTCCTCGATGTCGAGCTGCGCCCCGCGCCCACGCAGCAGCGCTTCCGCCTCGGCGATATGCCGGCGAGCGCGACCACGACCAGCCGATGGGTTGTAGATGAGTTTGAGATGCACGACTTTCGCGACAGTGTAAAACGTAAAATCAAACAGCCATGAAGCACGTTCGTACAGCCACCGTCCTCTTCGCCCTCAGCCTGGCCTGCAAACCGGTCGCGGAATCACAGACGCTCGACCGCCCGCAACCGTCGCGCACCACCATTCCGCCGACCGTCAGCGCATCGCGCCGCACGCCCGTCGTGATCGTCGCGCACGACACGCTTCCCGCCGTCGTCAACATTCAAACCGAAGCGACGATGAGCCGCCGCGAAGTCGATCCGTTCTTCGATCCCTTCGGATTCTTCGGCGGACGAAACCGCGCATACACCACGCAATCGCTCGGCTCCGGCTTCGTCTGGTCGGCCGACGGAATCATCGTCACGAACAATCACGTCGTCGAAGGCGCGTCGCGGATCACGGTCAACTTCAACGATGGAAAACAACTCAGCGCGAAACTGATCGGCGTCGATCCCGACAGCGACGTGGCCGTGCTGCGCGTCGACGCGAAAGGACTTCCGACCGCGCCGATCGGCACGTCGTCGGATTTGATGATCGGCGAGACCGTCGTCGCGGTCGGCAATCCGTTCGGACTGAGCGGCACGGTGACGACAGGCGTCGTCTCCGCGCTCGGCCGCTCCGTTCCGTCGAAAGAGCAGGGCCGCACGTTCACCGATTTCATTCAGACCGACGCGTCGATCAATCCCGGCAACTCCGGCGGACCGCTGCTGAACATCGAAGGAAAAGTCATCGGCATCAACACCGCGATCTACGCGAACGCGCAGGGCATCGGCTTCGCGATTCCGGTCGACCGCGCGCGCAAGATCGTGCAGGACATCGTTCGCTACGGCAGCGTGCACAGCGCGTGGATCGGTGCAGTCACCGCGACGCTGACGCCGGAAGAAGCAAAGCGGCTGAACATTCGCGCAACACGCGGCGCACTCGTCGCACGCGTCTTCAGCGGCTCGCCGGCTGAGTCCGCAGGACTGCGCAGTGGCGACGTGATCACGGCCGTGGCGGGAAAACCAATCGACTCCCGCGAATCGTTCTCGACATACACCGCAACAATTCCGAGTGGCCAGCCGGTAACGCTGGCGATCTTTCGCGGCGGCTCGCCCACCGACATTTCCGTCCGCCCGATCGATCCCCCGCAAAACCTCGGCTTACGAATTCTCGACGAGATCGCCGGCCTCAAAGTCGTCGACCGCTCGCGCAGCGTCTTCATCGATGAAGTCACCCGCGGCTCGCGCAGCGACAACGTCGGCCTCGCGCCGGGAGACGTGATCGTCGGCATCAACGGCGCCGAGGTGACCTCGGTGAAAGCGCTGAACGACGCGCTAATCCAATCCGCCGAACGCTCGTCGATCGTCTTGTCGATCGCCCGCGACCGCTACATCTACAACCTGACCTTCCCCATGGGCACCTGAAGTCAAAGTCGGGGGTTCGCCTGTCATCCCGAGCGTAGCGAGGGATCCGGGTTGGGCGGGGCACGAAACCGTGGGCAATCCGCCCCGCCCGCCCGGATCCCTCACTACGTTCGGGATGACGTCTGACCCCATACTTTTTTAGAACAGGACCATCTGGGCGATCGGGGCGGGGGCGAGCGGTTTCTCCACGATGCCGGTGCGTGGTTCGAGCTCGCTCTTCCGCCGGCCCAGGAGGATGAAGAGGTTGCGGCGGATCCATTCCTTTGATTCGCGGTGATAGCGGAACTGGCGTTCGGCGGCGTGGAATCTTCGATTGTGATTCGCGCCGAGGACGTGGTGCAGGTATTCGTGGTGAATGATCGACTGCACGAAAAACGCGGGGATGTTCGGCGAGTTGAGCAGCGGGTGAATGCGAATTTCGCACGTGATGTGGTTGTACGACCCGAGGCGAATCGAGCGGCGTTTTTTGCGCGCGATCTGATGTCCCCACATCACCGGCAGCGGCGGGTATTTGTAGAAATAGGTTTGATGCACTTCGGCTGCGAGTGAGCCGAGGTGATGAGTCGTTTCGGGGACTGGAAGGGGAAAGGCGCGCGGCATCGCCCTCATTGTGCGAAGCCGCGCGCCGAAGCGCAACTGGTCAGGCGTTTGCGCCGCCGCCGACCTTATCCATAACCTGATTGACGTTGGCCATGGCGGCGGAGGTAATGAGCGCGGTACCGGCGGCGATTACTTCATCGCTCTTCCGCATACCGAGCCAGATCCCGATGCCGAGGCCGACCATCATGGCCGCGACCGGAAAGGTCGTGATCTGGTCGCGCCAGCTTTCGGGAAGGAGCTTCTCGACTTCGTCGAAAAGCACCTCAGGTCCGTTTTCGGCCATGGCGTTGCCGAGGTTCGCGGCGTGCTCGCGAATCGGCGAATCGAAATCCATCCCCGCTGCGGCGCGCTCGTGATCTGCGTTTCGAGTGGTCATTTCTTTCTCCTGAAGCCGGCTGACTACTCGTCGTCGCGACGCAGCAGCATGCCGATCACGAAGCCGACGCCGACCGAGATCAGCAGCGCTTTTCCGGGATTGGAGCGGACGTAGCTGCGAACCTGATCGGTGACGGCGCCGAAGTCGACGTCTTCAACCTTCTCTTTCACTTTGTTGTACTGATCGCGTACGGCGCCCGAAGCCGCCGAATATTTGTCGCCGACGAATTCCTTCGCCTTGTCAAAACGACCGCCGACTCCTTCGCTACCTGCGGCGGCACCTGCCGGATTTGTTGTCTCAGTCATTTACTTCCTCCATCGATCGGTGCGCCGTCAGACGGCTCGTCGCCCGCTGATCAGCTGCACGATGACGAGAATGATGGCGATGACGAGCAGGATGTGCAACACGCCGCCTACCAGCGTTTTGGTCACCAGCCCGAGAATCCAGAGGATGAGCAGAATGGCGATGATGGTCCAGATCATTCTCGGTAACTCCTCCGGCGACGGACTGTGCAGTCCCCGTACCAGTCAATACGAAGGTGCTGAGTGCAGAGTGCTGAGTCGCTCCGCCTTTACTCAGCACTCTGCACTCAGCACTCAGCACCTTTGACTTAGCATTCGCGGAGTGCGAATCAACCTGACCAACGTCGATTACGAATACGGCGGCAGCGAAGAATCCGCGCCGGTGCGTGTGCTCCGCGACGTCTCCCTGAACATCGCCTCGGGCGATTTCGCGGTTTTGATGGGGGCGTCGGGGAGCGGGAAATCGACGCTGTTGAATTTGATCGGCGCGGTCGATCGGCCCACCTCCGGACGCATTCACCTCGGCGACGTCGAGACTTCCGCGCTTTCCGAATCGGCGCTGACGATGCTGCGGCGCACCGCTATCGGCTTCATCTTTCAGTTCTTCAATCTCATCCCGACGCTTTCCGTGGCGGAGAACGTCGGCTTTCCGCTTTCGCTTGCGAAGGTGCCGCGACGCGAGCTCGATTCGCGCGTTGCGGCGATGCTCGAGCGCGTCGGACTGCCGCATCGTGCGAAGCATTTTCCGAACGAGCTTTCCGGCGGCGAGATGCAGCGCGTCGCGATCGGCCGCGCGGTCATTCATCGCCCGCCGCTGATCCTCGCCGATGAGCCGACCGGCAATCTCGATTCGCGCAACGGCGAATCGATCCTCGATCTGATCCGATCGATTCACGATGACGCCGGCACGACGATCGTGATGGCCACACACTCCGACGTCGCCGCCGCTCGCGGCGATTACGTGATCGCCGTCGCCGATGGGACCGTGTCGCGATGACTGTTTTTCGCGCGCTGGTCTTTCGCCCGATCCTTCGCGAAACGATGCGCACCGTGCTGACGATCGCCGGCATCGCCGTCGGTGTCGCGGTCGTCGTGGCGATTCAGCTCGCCAATCAAAGTGCACTGCGCGCGTTCCGGGAATCGATCGACGCTGTCGCCGGCCGCGCGAATTTTCAGATCATTGCCGACGCGCCGCCGCTCGACGAATCGATCCTCTTCAAACTGCAGCCGCTTTGGAAGGAAGGTGTCCGCTTCGCGCCGGTCATCGACGTCGAAGGGCTCGTCGAGCCGGCGCAAACACCGATTCGTCTGCTCGGCGTCGATCTGCTTTCCGATCTGCACTTCCGCGACTACCGCTACGCCCGCGTCTCAACGCGCGACCGCTCGCCGCTCGGCTACTTCGATCTCTTCCGCGAAGACTCCGTCGTCATTCCGGAACCGTTCGCACGTGAACAGCATCTCGCGCTCGGCTCGCCGCTGACGCTGAACGTCCTCGGCCATCGCAGCACGTTCATCGTTCGCGGCATTCTCGAAGCGCGCGGTCCCGCCACCGCGTTCAACGGCGCGATCGCCATCGTCGACATCGCCACGGCGCAGAACGCATTCGGAATGGCCGGCAAACTCTCGCACGTCGATTTGATTGCCGATGAATCGCGCGAAGTCGCGATCGCGAAACTGCTGCCGCCCGGCGTGCGGATCGAGCGTCCGAAACGCCGCGGCGAGCGCGTCGAAAAAATGCTGCGCGCGTTTCGCGTCAACCTCTTCGCACTCGCCGGCGTCGCGCTGCTGGTAGGAATGTTCCTCGTCTACAACACCGTGCTGATCTCGATCCTGCGGCGACGCAAAGACGTCGGCGTTTTGAAAACGGTCGGCGCTTCGCCGCGGCAAATCTTCGCCGCATTCCTCGGCGAAGGATTGCTCTTCGGCGTGCTCGGCTCCGCGCTCGGCATCGCACTCGGCGCAGCGCTCGCGACGGGAATCCTGGGGCTGATCGGACGGACGATCAATTCGCTCTACGTCACCTCGCGGCCGGAAGCGATCGCGCTCACGCCGTCGATCGTCATCATCGGCGTCGCCGTCGGAACGCTGCTCGCGCTCGTATCGTCGCTGCAGCCGTCGCTCGAAGCGGCGGCGGTGCGACCGAACGCGCTCATTCGTCCCGGCCTGCAGCAACGTGTTTCGCGTGCGAGCGGACGCATGCTCGGCCTCGCGGCGATCGTCTGCTTCGTCGCCGCCGCGTTCGTCTCGCGACTGCCGGCGTATCGAGGAATCGCCGTCGCCGGCTATGTCGCGGTGCTGCTCGTCGTCGCCGGCTTCTCGCTGCTCGCACCGACAATCGTCCGCGCGACGTCATCGATCTTCGCGACGCCGCTCCTTCGTACGTTCGGCATCGTCGGCCGGCTCGCAAGTGCCTCGCTTCCCGCTTCGTTGCGACGAACATCCGTCGCCAGCGCCGCGCTGTCGCTCGCGACCGGAATGATGGTCGCGGTCGCGCTGATGGTCGGCAGCTTCCGCGAAACGGTACGCATCTGGGTCGATCAAACCGTCAGCTCCGATCTCTGGCTGCGGCCGGCGAAAGGTCTCTCGAACGGCTCGACCGCACTCTTCCCGCCGGAGATCGCCGACGAAGTGGCGCGCCTGCCGTTCGTCGAAGCGGTCGATCGTGTGCGCGGCAAAGACGTGCTGTACGGCGACGCGATCGTCTCGGTCGGCAGCGGCGAATTCGACATCGCGAAGAAATACGGCAATCTGCCGATGGTGACGCCGCGCTCGTCACGCGACGCGCTCGGCGAAGCGCTGCGGCGCAACGGCGTCTTCGTCTCGGAAAGCCTCGCGCTGAAGTACGACAAGAACGTCGGTGACACGATCGCGCTGCCGACGTCGCACGGCATCCACAACTTCCCGATCACCGGCGTCTATCGCGACTACTCGAACGATCGCGGCGTCGTGGTCATGGATCGCGCGCTCTTCGTCCGTGAGTTCGGCGACCGGGCGCTGAACACGGTCATCGTCTATCTCAAACAGGGCGTGAAGCCGAACGACGCGCGCATCAAACTCGAAGCGGCGTTCGGCGCGAAGTACCACGCGTTCGCGATCACGAACGCGGAGATCCGCGGCGAGGTGATGACGATCTTCGATCAGACGTTCCTGATCACGTACGCGCTGCTCGGCATCGCAATCGTCGTCGCGGTGCTCGGCATCGTGAACACGCTGGCCGCGCTGATCCTCGAACGAACGCGCGAACTGGCGCTCCTCCGCGTCCTCGGCATGACGCGCGCGGAGCTGCGAACGATGATCGTGCTCGAATCATCGCTGCTCGGGCTGACATCGACCGTCGTCGGTCTGGTCATGGGCTACGCGTTGTCGTGGATTCTGATCTTCGTGATCAACAAACAGTCGTTCGGCTGGACGATCGCGTTCCACACGCCGGTGCAGCTGATCGCCGTCTCGCTGGCGGTAACGTTCCTCGCCGCGGCGACCGCGGGATTGCTTCCCGCGCGACTCGCGAACCGGATCGATTTCGCCAGCGCGCTCAAGAGCGAGTAGCGCGCTGGCGCAGCACTTCGTACAACGCGATTCCGACCGTCGTCGACAAATTCAACGACCGCACGTGCGGCGATTCGATCGGCATCCGCACCATTCGATCCGCGTAGCGCTCGTGAATCGCAGGATCGAGCCCGCCGGTCTCACGTCCGAAGACGAGCAGTGTTCGTTCCGGATACGACACATCCCAGTACGTCCGCGACGCTTTCGTGCTGAAGAAGAACGGCTCGCCGAGCTCCGGGAACGCGGCTTCGATCGACGCCCAGCTCGGCCAGACACGCAGCGGAACGTGTTCCCAGTAATCGAGTCCCGCGCGACGCACTTCACGCTCATCGAGAGAAAAACCGAGCGGCTCGACGAGATGCAGCGTCGCGCCGGCGGCGAGGCACGAGCGTCCGGCGTTGCCGGTGTTCCAGTGAATTTCTGGCTGGACGAGCACGACGTGGAGAGAAGACACGGAATATCGAATCCCGCCGTTACTGTACTCTCTCGATATGCGCCGCATCGTTCTCCTCGCAGCCATCGCGCTGGCATTCGTCGGCGCACGCACTCGCTCGGTCCGTCCGCCGGCGCCGCCGCTCTTCGTCGACGGACCGACGTACAGCAACGAGATCGTCCGAATTTTCCAGGACCGCTGCCAGACCTGTCATCACGACGGCGACATCGCGCCGTTCTCGCTGACGAATTACGCCGACGCGAAAGCGCACGCGACGATGATCAAAGTGATGACGCAAACGCGTCAGATGCCGCCGTGGAAGCCGACTCCCGGCTGCGGCGATTTCGCCGACGCGCGCGTGCTGCCGCAGAGCGACATCGATCTCATCGCGAAGTGGGTGAACAACGGCGCGCCGGAAGGCGATCCGTCGAAGTTGCCGGCGCCGCTCGACTTCAGCGGCGGCTGGCCCCTCGGCCAGCCCGACCTCGTGCTCTCCGAGCCGGAAGCGTTCACGCCGCCGGCGGCGCACGACGAGTACCGCTGCTTCACATTGCCGACGCAGCTCACCAGCGACAAATACGTTTCCGCGATCGATGTTCGTCCCGGCGATCGCCAGGTCGTCCATCACGTCATCGCCTTCATCGACGTCACCGGCGAATCGCAGCGACTCGATGACGCCGATCCGGCGCCGGGCTATCAATGTTTCGGCGGTCCCGGATTCTCGATCACGAGTCTCACCAGCTCGACGCTCGGCGGATGGGCGCCCGGCGCGCGCGCCGCGCGACTTCCCGACAACATCGCGTATTCGCTCCCGGCGAATTCGCGCATCGTGCTGCAGGTCCACTATCACCTGCACGATACGGAGCCGCACAGCGATCGCACCGAGCTCGCCGTCTACTACGCGAAGAAAAAGCCGGAGAAGACGATTCTCGTGCTACCGCTCATCAATCAAAACTTCACACTCGCGCCGAACGATCCGAACGCGAAAGTGACGGCGTCGTTCACGAACTTCCTGACGCCGGTGCACATCTGGTTCATCGCGCCGCACATGCATCTCCTCGGACGAAAGATGAAAGTCGAGGAGACGTATCCGAACGGCAGCAAATCGTGCCTCGTCAACATCGACGACTGGAGCTTCAACTGGCAGGGCCAGTACTACTACAGGGAACCGATCGCGGCGCCGGTCGGCGCGAACTTCGCGCTCACCGCGTTCTACGACAACTCCGTCGACAATCCGCTCAATCCGAATTACCCGCCGAAAGCAGTGTCGTGGGGCGAGCAGACGACCGACGAGATGTGCATCGCGTTTCTCGGCGTGACCGTCGATTCGCAGCAAATCCAATAGCCGCCGTCATCCCGAGCGTAGCGAGGGATCCGGGCGGGAGAGGCAGGAGGCAGGCGCGCCCCGCCCACCCGGATCCCTCGCTACGCTCGGGATGACGCTACGCTCGGGCAGACGCCGCAACGTCGGCGGTACAATTCCGTACATCCCGATGAGCGACGGCGATTTCACGGCGCGCGAGCGCCTCCTGCGATTCGACCTTGCCACGCAGCGGAACCACATCTTCATCTACAGCGGCGGCTTCGTTCTCGCACTGATCGGCGCCTCGCTCGGCGTCTTCGAGCTGCAACTCCGTTCCGCGCTGCTGCTCTGGTCCAGCGCCATCGTGCTGGCCATCGTCTTCTCCGCGCTCTATCGCCGCGGCGTGAATCGGAACGTGCTGAATGCGCTGTGGATCGCCGGCGACATCTTCTTCGTCTGCGTCGGCGTCTACGCGACCGGCGGCATCGAGAGTCCGTGGTTCATCTGGTATCTCACGACGTCATGCGCCACCGCATTCGTCATCGGCAAACGCGCCGCGCAATTCGTCTCCGTCATCGACGCGGTCGCCTACATCGCCCTTCTCTTCCTGATGGGACAGGCGCACTGGGGCAACGACGTTCTCTATCTCGCGTTCACGCGGATGCTCTTCCTCGGCGGCGCGTCGTTCCTGTTTCTCGAAGGGGTCGGCAATCTGCAGGAAAAGCGGATTCAGATCCGCCGCATGGAAGCGGAAGAGAGCCGCAAAGTGCGCGAGCTGACGCGCATCACGGAAGAGCTCAATGCGCGCACCGAGGAGCTGAGTGAGGCGAATCGGAGAAGTCAGGAAGCCGATCGATTGAAGAGCCAGTTCCTCGCGAACATGAGTCACGAGTTGCGCACGCCGATGAACTCGATCATCGGCTTCTCGGAGATTCTCGTCGACCGGCTCGAGACGCGCGTCGAAGCGAAACATCTCAGCTTCCTGCGCCATATCCTCGCATCAGGTCAGCATCTGCTCGGCATCATCAACGACATCCTCGACCTCTCGAAAATCGAAGCGGGGAAGATGGAGATCTACCCGGAATCGTTCGCCGTCGCACCGGTCGTCGAAAGCGTCTGCCATGTGATGCGCGGCATGACGCGAACGACCACGACGTTCGTCGTCGACATCCCCGACGATCTGCCGCGCATCGAGACTGACCTCGCCAAGTTCAAGCAGGTACTCTTCAACCT
This sequence comes from Acidobacteriota bacterium, assembly GCA_034667465.1. Classification (GTDB taxonomy): domain Bacteria; phylum Acidobacteriota; class Thermoanaerobaculia; order Gp7-AA8; family Gp7-AA8; genus JAOBAU01. Next base: position 279,661 of record JAXDJV010000025.1, read on the forward strand.
CGTGTCGAACGCCGTGAAGTTTTCGCCGGCCGACAAACCGGTGCGCATCTCCGCGCGCTACATCGGCACGAGCGAAAACGACGGCATGATCAACGTCGCCGTGCAGGACCAGGGCATCGGCATCGAAGCGAAGCATCACGATGTGATCTTCGAAGAGTTCCGTCAGGTCGACGGCACCGCGAAGCGCGAGTTCGGCGGCACGGGACTCGGACTCGCGCTGGTGAAGAAATTCGTCGAGCTCCAGGGCGGACGCGTCACCGTCGACAGCTCGCCCGGCGAAGGAAGCACGTTCTCATTCACGCTGCCGGTGCAGTCGCGCGCGGCGGTGGTCAGCCGCACGCCGGACACTGACGAACTGGCGGCGACGAGCGATCTCGTGCTCGTCGTCGAGGACGATGCGCATGCATACGATCTGATCGCGGCCGCACTCCGTTCCGCCGGCTATCTCTCGATTCGTGCCCGGCATGGCGAAGAAGCGCTGAAGCTTGCGCGCGAATCGCATCCGGTCGCGGTCACGCTCGATCTCGTGCTGCCGGGCGTCGACGGCTGGGAAGTATTGAAACGGCTGAAGAGCGACCCGAACACGCGCGAGATTCCGGTCGTGATCATCTCGATGGTCGACAACCGCGAGCTCGGCGTCGCGCTCGGCGCGGACGATTACTTCATTAAACCGGTCGATCGCGAACGGCTGCTCGAGCGCATCCGCCGGCTGACGTCAGGACACGGCACACGCGCGCGACTGCTGCTCATCGATGACGACGCGACCGTTCATGCGATGCTTGAAGAAGAGCTGGCCGCGCTCGGCTACGACGTCGAGAGCGCGTTCACCGGCGAGAGCGGATTCGAATCAGCGAAAGATCTCTCGCCCGATGTGATCATCCTGGATTTGATGATGCCCGGCATGAGCGGCTTCGAAGTCGCCGGGATGCTGAAAGATCATCCGCGCACCGCGAACATCCCGATCCTCGTGCTGACGTCGAAGGATCTGACGAACGACGATCGCCGCGAGCTGCAGTCGAAAGTGACGAGCTTCGTGCAGAAGGGACACAGCGCGCGCGAACAGCTGGTGCGCGAGATCCGGCGGCTCGAACAGCGGCGCGTTACGGTTTAGCGCGCCAGTCGTTCCAGACTTCGTTCGGGATGCGAGACAGCCGCATGAATGTCGCGCGCGTAAGGATCCATCGGGAAACGCTCTACGGCGCGCGGAATCGGCGATCGTAGCCGGTCATTTCCACGTACCCGTCGCCGCCCACCGCGGTGTTCCCGAACGTGCCGCTGACGTCGACCGCTCCTTCCCAGTACGTCACGTTCGTCGACGACTTCGTCACCAGCTCCTGATCGCGCAGCAGCGGCGTGAGCGTCGCGGAGATGCCGAGCTGCGCGACGCTGATTCGCCAGCCCATCGGATACGTCGCGCGCGTTTTCGGCGACGTCCATTTGTCGAGCGCTTCGACGCGAAGCTGTTCGCGCGTCAGATGAATGATGCTGCCGTCGGGATTGATGAACGAGCCGGATGACGTGACGTCCGGCGTCCCGTCGCGGCGGCGGATGATGTAGATCATCAGTTCCGAATCGTCATCGAACTGAATCGAGAACCAGTCCCATCCCTGCTGCGACTCGCGCAGCGCGGAACTGCCGAATTCGTGATCCATCCAGGCCACGCCGCGGCAGCGACTGCCGTTCACGGAGCCGGTCACTTCGAGGCGCGTCATCGAGTAGTAGTGCGACGCGAATCCGCTTCCTTCCGCTTTCACGCTGATGCCGTTCTGTCCGTGAATCGCCGGCGGCTTGCGCGTGCGCAGCGTCAGATCGATCACGTCATCGCCATTGCGTGCCGACAATTGCCACGCGCCGTCCGGACGCGTCGTCGCGCTCCACGATTCGTTGAAGACGTCGAGATGTCCCATCGCCGCACTCGCGGTGAACGGCGACGTGCGATTCAGCTTTTCGTAGTAACGGAAGCGCTTCGCCGCGACGTCGGTGATCGCGAAATGCGCGAGCGAGATGTTGCGCAGCTGCCAGCGACTCGCGGCCTCCGGCGCGCCTGGAGGGACGATGCCGACGCGGAAAAACGTCAGCTCGAAACCGTAGCGCTTTCCCGACTCCGTGTAGAGATGGCCGGTGTAATACCACCACTCGGTGCGGTAGTCGTCGTGCGCGCCGTGATCGCGCGGGAACTCGAAGTCGTAGCCGGCCGTGGCCGGCTTGAACTCCTGCGCGAAGGCAAGAAACGGGAACATGACCATCAGCGCAAACGCGCAAAGCCTCACGGCAGAATGATAAGACGCACTGACCACGCCAGGAGCCTCACGTCGTGAAGGCTATGCCAATCAACGCCGCGGGCCGTGCCCGCTATAATGGCGGCTCCTTATGGCCGAGCAGCCTATTGGCTCCCGCGCGCGGTTTCGCACTCTCGCGAGCGAATCCAGCATTCCGATCGAGGCCGATGACCTCATCGCGCTGGCGCGCCGTTACGCCGACCAGGGGATGTACGACGAGTCGATCCATCTCTACGAGATGGCGGAAAAACTCAAATCCGGCTCCGTCGCGCTGAAGATCAACCTCGCCCGCGTGCGCGATCTCAAGCAGGCCGCGGAAGAGTCGCGCTTCAAAGTCGTGCGCCGCGAAGTCGGCGCCGAACGCGCTCGCGACGAGATCGACGCCTCGCAATACGTCGGACTCGCGCAGTACTACATGGCCAAGGATCAGACCTCGAAAGCGATCGAGCTCCTCGAGATCTCGAAGCTGAAAACCCCGAACAACTATCGCCCCTTCGAAATCCTCGGGCGCCTCTATTTCTCGCAGGGCGAATGGGACGCCGCACACGAAGAGATTCGCAACGCGCGCAAGCTCAATCCGTTCGATCGCGGTCTCGCCGAGCTCGCCGGCCGCATCGAGTTCGAGCTGAAGAACTTCACCGCATCGCTCGAAGACTTCGTCGACGCCTTCCTCCTCGCCACCGATCAGAAAGGCGAAGGGACCGAGCCGGTCCGCCGGATGATCAACACGCTGAAACGGGTCGGCAACATCGACACGAAAGACCTCAATGCACTGATCAAGGAGCGCGTCGAGAACCTGCAGATGTGCACCGAGCGGCTGGAGTTCCGCAAAGAGAATCTCTTCAAGCTCGAGTCGCGCAAAGATCTCAAGGACATCTTCCAGAAGATCACGCGCGACAACGAGAAGCGCGACAACCTCATCACCATCTCCGCCGAGCTGCGCAAGCTGCAGGTCTTTCAGCACATGCGCGACGAGCAGATTTTCCGTCTCTCGAAGTTCACGCACATCCAGACGCTGAAGCAGGGCGATTACGTGTTCCGCGAAGAAGAGCGGTCGATGGATTTCTACATCGTCAAGGAGGGCCGCATCGAGATCCGCAAGGAGACTCCGTTCGGTCCGCAAATCCTCGGCGCGCTCGGTCCTGACACGATCTTCGGCGAGATGAATTTCATCGATCGCACGCATCGTTCGAGCGACGGCCTCGCGACGGAACCGTCGTCCTGCTACATCTTCTCGTTCAGCGCACTCGACCAGATGATGGATGAGGACAAGGAGATCGCCGTCGGCCTGCACTGGGCTTTCTGGCGCTCGCTCGCCGAGAAAGTTCGCGACGCGAACGAGCAGCTGAAGCTGTTCTTCCAGGAAGACGCGAAGAAGGGTCAGGGCCGCAAACGCGCCGAAGGAAAGCGTGAAGTGCAGCAGATCACGGTCAAGTCGGAAGACAAGGTCGATCTGTTCAAGGAGCGCGGTCTCTCCGCGGCGGAAATGAAGCTGCTCGCCACGTTCTCGACAGAGGAGCGTTTCCGCGAGGGGTCGATGATCTTCCGCGAGGGCGAGAAGGGCGACAAGCTCTACATCGTGCTCGACGGCCGCATCCGCATTTCGAAGTTCATCCCGGGCGTCGGCGAGGAAGCGCTGACGGTGCTCGATCGCGGCGATTTCTTCGGCGAGATGGCGCTGATCGACGACAAGGCGCGCTCGGCGGACGGGAAAGCGCACGACGGCGATGCGACGGTGCTGTCGATCGATCGCGCAACGCTGAACGAGATCCTGTCGATGGATCCGCACGCGTCGCTGCAGTTCCTGAATCTGCTCTGCCGAATGATCAGCCGCCGCCTGCGCGAGATCAACGAGAAGATCGTGCAGTGGAAGTACATGTCCGGCGGCTTCTAAAGTCAAAGTCCGGGGTCACATCTGGAAATTTGACTTTGGCGTGCTGTTCGCTTTGTCGGGGCCGTTGACCAAAGTCAAATTTCCAGATGTGACCCCGGACTTTGACTTTAGCCTCCTCAAAACATGTTCTTCGCCGGCTTCTTAGTCGTCTTCTTCGTGCTGTGGTGCGTCTGCTATGCGGCGCTCCCCGCGCTTTGGAGCGGCGTCACATCCGCCGCGTCTTACATCGCGCGCATTTCGATGCGCTTCAAACCGGTCCAGGGCTGGGTGACGCGTGCTTCGCGCTTTCGTGAGTACGCGCCGCTTGCGGCGATCGTGCTTGCCGGCGCGCTGGCGACGGTCTGGATTGGCGACGGCTTTCTCGATCTTGCCGAGAGCGTTCATGCGAAGAATCCGCAGGTGCAGCGGATCGATACGCAGTCGCATCGCTGGGCGCTCGAACATCGGCAATCCGACGCCACGCTCTTCTTCACGGCGGCGACGATCATCGGCGGACCGACCGGGCTCGCGGTGCTGATCATCATCGTGGTGATTCCGCTCGTCGTCACCAAACGCTGCCGATGGCTCGCGTACCTGGTAATCACCTGCGGCGGCGGTGCGCTACTGAACCTCGAGCTGAAGCGTTACTTCGCGCGCGCGCGTCCCGACGTCGCGGAAATGCTGCGCCGCGCGCACGGCTACTCGTTTCCGAGCGGACATGCGATGGGCTCGACGGTCGTCTTCGGCGCGCTGAGCTATCTCGCGTTTCGTTACGCGTCGCAATGGCGCTGGAAATCAGCCGCAATCGCTCTCGCCGCCACACTCATCGCCTCAGTCGCTCTCTCCCGCGTCTACCTCGGCGTCCACTGGATCTCCGACGTCGGCGCCGGCATCTTCGGCGGTCTCGCCTGGGTGTCGGTCTGCACGGTCGGCTACGAATCGTTGCGGCGCATTCGTGCGGTGCGCGCGCGACGAACCGCCGGCGCTTAACGCTCGCGGCGGCGTTCGTCGAGCACGACGGTCGGGCGCTGCACCTGAAGCTCGCGCACCAGGCGGCCGATCGTCATCTGATCGAGCGTCGAGCGCGTGTTGTCGCTCAGCCGAGTGAACAGCGCGTTGATGGCGTTGCGCTCGCCGCTGTCCGGCTTCACGACGGCGGGAACAGCGCGCCGGCTTCCTTCGATCTGCTGAATCACTTCCTCGACGCTGATGCGATCGGGATCGCAGCCGGGAACGAAACCGGCCCACTCGCCGCCGATCTCCTTCACGAGTTGCGCGTCTTCGAGTCGCCGCAACACGCGCAGCATCTGCGCGTCGGTCGTCCCGAACTGCGCGGCGAGGCGATACGACGACGGCGCTTCTTCACGCTTGTCGAAACGCCGCGCGATCTCGATCAGCGAACAGAGTGCGAAGTAGAGGTCGTGCATCGGCTCGTCTTCGATCTGCTGCTCGCTCGCGCGCAGCATTCCGTAGACGTTCTGATAGACGTAACTGATCTCGACGCCGAGGAGGATTACGACCCACAGGACCTGGATGGAGATCAGGAAGATGATGGCGAGGCCGACGCTGCCGTAAATGAGATTGAACTTTCCGTGAAAAAGAAAGTCGGCGTAGATGCCGAACGCGTAACGGACGAGAGTAAAGAGCGCCGTCGTGGCGATTGCGCCGACCGCGGCGGAACTGAAACGAACGCGCGCCGACGGCACGAGCCAGAAGAGCATCGTGAAAGCGACGAAGAGCACGACCACCGGCACGATCTGAAAAATGATGTCGTGTCGAAACAGGATGCGCAGATAGCGATTGCGCTCCAGCATCGCCGTCGTCGTGAACGAGAGACCCATCAACAGCGGTCCCCAGAAAAAGAGCAGCGTGAACGCCATGATCTTCTGGCGATAGCCGTGAACGCTGGGCACCTTCCAGATCTGATTCACGGTCGCTTCGACGGCGAGAAACAGCCGGAAGGCGATGACCATGAATGCGATCGCGCCGAACGTCGACGCTGCCTGCGCGTTCTCGGCGAACTTCGCCAGATGGAACATCAGCTGCGGCGACTGATACGGCAGAACGACGTTCAGCATGTTGTCGATCTGCGAACGGAAGTCGGGGAAGATCCGGCTGAAATACTGCTGCAGGACCTGCGTGAAGGCGACGAGCAGCGGGATCAGCGAGAGGAGCGTCGTGTACGCAAGCGCCGCGGCGCGCGACGTTCCTTCGATGACGTAGAACTCGCGCGCCACTTCGCGCAGGAAGAGGAAGAACTCGACCGTGAGGACGCGCGCACGTGCGCGGCCGTGCGCTTCGCGCCGGTAGACGAGCACGGCCGGGTCGGTCAGCCAGCTCCAAACCGTGTCGCGGCTCTCGGTGTAGCGCTGCTTCCACAGCTGCCCCCGGCTCGGCGGCCGTGGTTCAGCGTTCCGGGGATCGACATCCATTGCGCGAACTATAGACGCAAGTAACGGACCGATCCGCTGAAGCGGAGGCGGCAGCGCACCTGCATACTGTCGAGTGTGGCTGAGTTGAAGGTGCATATTCCTGAGGTGATCGAGCCGGACGAGAACCTGCCGCCCGACCTCATTGCGCTGCGCAGATTCGCGTGGCTGATGGACGAAGCGATCGCCATTCCGGGCACCCGAATGCGCGTCGGCGTCGATGCCGGACTCGGACTCATCCCCGGCGTCGGCGACGCCATCGCCGCGGTGCTCTCGACCTGGGTGATCGCCGGCGCGCTGCGCCATCGCGTACCGATGCGCTACATCGTCCGGATGGTCGTCAACATCCTGATCGATCTCGGCGTCGGCTCGATCCCGCTCCTCGGCGACGTCTTCGATTTCCTCTTCGAAGAGAACGTCATGAACCTTCAGCTGCTGCTCCGGCATCGCGATCGCACGCGTCCGCCGCGCCGCCTGAGCGAGATCGCGGTTAGCGTGCTGGTGATCATCGCCATCATCGCCGTCTTTGCGTTGCTCCTGCTCTTCGGTCTCATCGCTTCCGTCATCTGGCTCATTCGGAATCGCTAGTGCTCTTCCGCAAAAACAAGCCGCCGCGTTATCCCCGCCGCGCCGCGCTTCCGATCATTCGCCGGAAGCTGCCGATGCGCTATCACATGAAGCATCAGTTCGCGATCGCGGACCTGGCGTTTCTGCAGACGATGCACGCGCTCACCGGCGCCGCGATCTCGGCCGGCAACAAGGTCGAGGTGCTGAAGAACGGCGTCCGCTTTTTTCCGTCGATGCTTGCTGCAATCCGGACAGCGAGGAAGACGATCAATCTCGAGTTCTACATTTACTGGGACGGCACCGTCGGACGTGAATTCGCCGAAGCGCTGGCCGAGCGGGCGCGCGCCGGCGTGGCGGTGAAGATCGTGCTCGACGCCGTCGGCTCCGTGCGAATGTCGCAGGCGCTGATCGACTTCATGTCGCGGAACGGCGTCGACCTCGAGTGGTATCACCCGCTGCGCTGGTACACGCTCTCGCGCGCAAACCACCGCACGCATCGCAAGCTGCTCATCGTCGACGGCGAAGTCGGTTTCACCGGCGGCGCCGGTATCGCCGACGAATGGCTCGGCGACGCGGAATCGAAAGAGCACTGGCGCGACACGATGATCCGCGTCGAAGGTCCGGTCGTCACGCAGCTGCAGTTCGCGTTCATGGACAACTGGGTGAAGAGCCGCGGCGAACTGCTGACCGGCCTCGATTACTTTCCCGCGGTTGAACCGCGTGGCAATCAGCTGACGCAGGTGATCAAGTCGTCGCCGACGGAAGGCAGCTCGTCGGTCAAATTGCTTTACATCATCTCGATCGTCAGCGCGACGAAGTCGATCCTGATCTCGAACGCTTACTTTATCCCTGACAGCGACACGATTCGCGCGCTCGAAGGCGCAGTGCGACGCGGCGTCGACGTTCGCGTGATCGTCCCCGGCGAATTCACCGATGTGCCGATCGTGCGTCAGGCCAGCCGCTGGCACTACGAATCTCTGCTGCGCCACGGCATCCGGATCTTCGAGTACCAGCCGACGATGATGCATGCGAAGACGATGGTCGTCGACGGCGTCTGGTCGACGATCGGCTCGTCGAATTTCGATGACCGCAGCTTCCGGCTGAATGACGAAGTGAACGTGAACGTCTACGACGTCGAAGTGGCCGCGCAGATGGAGACGATGTTCCGCGAGGATCTGACGAACAGCGAAGAGGTAAAGCTCGGCAAGTGGTTCCGCCGTCCGGCGTTCGACCGGATGAAGGAAAAACTCGCCGAGCTTTTCAAGCCGCAGCTGTGAGCTACAAAGATCGCAGGAACGTCAACAACTTGTCTTTCTCGTTTCTGTTCAGCGCGTTGTAGCGATCGCGCGCCGCGCGCGCCTGTCCTTCGTGCGCGGTGATCGCCCCTTCGAGCGTGGTGGCGCGGCCGTCGTGCAGATACGTCGTCAGGAAGCGCAGTCCCCACAGCGGTGCGGTGCGGATCTCGCGGCCGTTCGCATCGCCCTGCTCGATTCCGTCGCCGAGCGAGCCGACGTCGTGTAGCAGAAAATCGGAGTACGGGTGATACGTCTGGCCGCTCAGCGCCGCGACGCTGCTCGTGCCGCTGTGCATGGTCGCGACGTGACACGACGTGCAGCCGATCCGCTCGAACGTCGCTTCGCCATCGCTCGTGTCGCGCGTGTTCGCCGCGCGCGGCGGCGGCGCAAGCATCGACGTGTAATCGGCGAGCGACCGGATGCCGTCCTCGCCGTCGTTCATCCCCGGCATCGGATTGAACGCGAGCTCGGAGCAGTCGCCGTTCGGACAGTTCTCGTTCGGGAAGAGCGGATTGGTGATGCCCATCTCGTTGAGATACGCGTCGCCTGCGAACTGCAGCAGCGTCGGCACCTGTCCTTTCCAGCCGAACTTGCCGACGGTCTTCATCCCGGCGCGGATGTTGTCGACGAGCGGCGCGCGGCCGGCGGTGCCGTCGTTGCGCGCGCGCTGCTGCTGCGCGAGCGCGATGAAGTCGGAGTCGGGCGTGGCGTCGATGAGACCGAGTCCGAAGAGCGGCGTCGTGCGGCGATGAACGACGATCGTCGCCAGCGCCGGCGCGGTCTCGGCGCGGAACTGATGCGTCGAGCCATCCTCCGGCCCGAGGGCGTGATCCTGCAGCAGCGAACCGCCGAGATTCGTCAGCGGATCGAACGTGCCGTTCACGCGTCTGCCGACACGCGTGACGAGATGCAGCGAGCTGCCGCCGCCGACGACCGGCGTGTCGTGACACTCACCGCACGAGCGGCCGTTGAAGACGGGACCGAGTCCGTCATCGATCCCTTCGACGCCGGAGAACTCTTCGAGCCCGGCGGCGAACGTCGCGGCTTCCGACGCGGTCAGCCCGCCGATGGCATCGCCCGCCGTGGCGGTGACGGCCGGTGGTGGCGGTGGCGGCGGTGCGGGACGCGTCGGGCGGCCGCGTCCCGGCGCCTGCTGCGCCAGCGCGGCGAAGGCGACCAGGGTCGAGAAAAATACAGCAAACAGTTTTCGAGGCATGACTCCCTCCAGTGAGAGTCATTCTCGAAATGTTCGGCCCGGCAGACTTCACCGCTTCGCAATGAGTTTGTAAGGAACGTAAATGAGCCAGTCATCCCGAGCGGCGCGAGGGATCCGGGCGGAAGGGGCGCGACAACGTTCCCCGCCCGCCCGGATTCCTCGCTACGCTCGGAATGACATTACTTGTTCGCCCAGTCGGTGTGGATGAACGGTGCGTCCGCTCCTTTGTCGTTGCGCTGATACGTGTGCGAGCCGAAGTAATCGCGCTGCGCCTGCGTCAGGTTTTGCGGCAGATGTTCCGAGCGATACGCATCGAAATACGCGAGGCTGCCCGACATCGCCGGCACCGCGATTCCGCCATTCTGCGCGTTCGCGATGGCGCGTCGCCATGCCGGTTGCGCGGCGAGGACGCTCTTCGAGAACGCTTCATCGAGCAACAGGTTCGGCAGCTCGCGATTGCGTTCGTACGCGCGCATGATCGTGTCGAGAAACTTCGCGCGGATGATGCAGCCGGCCTTCCAGATGCGAGCCATCTCGCGCATGTCGATGTTCCACTTCCACTCGCGCGAGCCGGCCTGAATCAGCGCCATTCCCTGCGCGTACGAACAGACTTTCGATGCGTACAGCGCATCGTGCACGTCGCTGATGAACTGCTTTCGATCGCCGCTGAACGCCGACGGTTTGCCGCCGCCGAGAATGCGCGACGCCGCGACGCGCTCGTCTTTCATCGACGACAACACGCGGGCATCGATGGCCGCGGCGATCGTCGGAATCGGCACCGCCAGATCGAGCGCAACCTGCGCCGTCCATTTGCCGGTTCCCTTCTGTCCCGCTTTGTCGAGCACGCGATCGACGAGTGGCGATCCATCGTCATCTTTGACGCGGAAAATGTGCGCGGTGATCTCGATCAGGAACGACTCGAGCGGACCGCGGTTCCATTCGCCGAAGATCTCCGCCAGTTCATCCGCTCCCGCGCCGAGGACCTTGCGCAGGATTTCGTACGCTTCGGCGATCAGCTGCATGTCGCCGTACTCGATTCCGTTGTGCACCATCTTCACGAAGTGACCGGCGCCGTCGGGACCGACGTGCGCGACGCATGCGCCGGAGTCGCTCTTCGCGGCGATCGCTTCAAAGACCGGCTTGATCGAGTTCCAGGCGTGCTCGGAGCCGCCCGGCATGAGCGACGGACCGAAACGCGCGCCTTCTTCGCCACCGGAAACGCCGGAGCCGACGAAATGCAGTCCGGTCGCTTCGAGTCGCTTCGTCCGTTCCTGCGTGTCTTTGAACCAGGAGTTGCCGCCGTCGATGATGATGTCGCCGTCTTCGAGCAGCGGCTGCAGGCGCTCGATCGTCTGATCGACCGGCGCGCCCGCTTTGATCATCATCATGATCTTGCGCGGACGCTCGAGCGACTGCACGAACTCTTCGAGCGTCTTCGCCGGGATGAACTTCTTTCCCGGACTGGCGGCCATGAACTGATCCGTTTTCGCCGGCTCGCGGTTCCACACCGCGACCATGAATCCGTGGTCCTCGACGTTACGCGCGAGGTTCTCGCCCATCACGGCGAGGCCGATCATTCCGAATTGCGCATTGCCCGGCGTCATCGCGCCACTCCTTCGGTCCGTTTTGCGACTGCTTCTTTCACTGCTGACGCCAGCCATGCGAGGCCGCGGTCGACGTCGTTGCCGAGATGAATGCGCAGCGCGCGGCGGCCGCGTGATGCGAGCGACTGGAAATCGCCGAGCGCCTGCGCGCGTGCGAGCGTCGCGAACGTGAACGGTTCGCCGGGGATCTTCAGGTCGATCGCGTCGTCAGCCGTCAGTTGCAGGAAGACGCCGTTGTCGGCGCCGCCTTTGTGCAGCTGGCCCGTGGAATGGAGAAAGCGCGGACCGTATCCGGTCGTCGTCGCAACATGCAGCTCGCTCGCGATCGTTTCGCGAATCTGTGCGATGAGCCGATCGCGTTCCGGCGTTTCCGGGAAGTACTCGGTGAGCGCGACGTAATCGCCGGCCGAGACCATCGACAGGAGCATCGACAACGTCGACCGCGGATCGCCGCTGCCGGAAGGACCGCGGCTGCCGGATGACGTGTAGATCGTCACGTCGCCCGGCGTACCGACCACATCCTGCTCGGTCAGTTTTCCATTCGTCCTGAACTCGTCGAGGAGTTTTTTCGTGTTGTCTTTCGACTCCTGCACGTTCGGCTGATCGAACGCGTCGATGCCGAGGATCGCGCCGGCGACGGCGGTGGCGAACTCCCAGACGAAGAAGATTTCGCCGAGGTCGAGCGTGTCTTCGAGAATGAGATCGATGACCGGATGTCCGGCATCGGCGAGCTCGCGCAAACGCGCCGTCTCATCGGAGCCGCGCAGTCGCACGGAAACGAAGACGCGATCTTTGCCATACGAGGCGACGTCGATCGGCGGCTCGCCGGCGACGGGAAGGATTCCCTTCCCTTCCTTCCCCGTCGATTCGGCGACGAGCTGTTCGATCCAGAGACCGAGCGTGTCGAGCGGCGGCGGCGTGATGAGCGTCAGCTTGTTGCGTCCCTGCTCCGCGAGCGTGCCGATGATCACGCCGAGCATCGCCGGCGGATTCTTCTTCACACTCGGCGTGCGCGCGACGTGCGCCGCATGGACGGCGCGATCGACCAGCGTCTCGACGTCGATGCCGCTGATCGCCGCCGGCACCAGTCCGAAGTACGACAGCGCCGAATAGCGGCCGCCGATGTCGGCAGGATTGATGAAGATTTTTCGGAAGTTGTCGCGCGCGGCGTCTTTGCCGAGCTGCGTGTTCGGATCGGTGACGGCGATGAAGTTCTCGCCGGCCTTCTCCCCTTTCACCGACTTCACGCGATCGTAGAAGTACTCGTGAAAGACATGCGGCTCGGTCGTCGTCCCCGACTTCGACGCGACCATGAAGAGCGTCCGCTCCAGGTTCAGCTGATCTTCGAGTTTCTGAACGGCCGATGGAACCGTGGAGTCGAGGATGCGCAGGCGCGGCCATCCTTCCTTCGCACCGAACACGCGCCGCGTCACTTCGGAACAAAGTGACGACCCGCCCATGCCGAGGACCACGACGTCGTCGAAGTCGCCGTGAATCTCCTTCGCGAACTTCACGAGCTCTTTGACGCCGGCCTGCATCTCCTCGACGACCGTCAGCCAGCCGAGGGCGTTCGCGATGATCTTTTTGTGCGCGTCGTCGTTCTTCCAGAGCGTCGCGTCTTTCTTCCAGATCCGCTCGACGAACTTCTCTTTGTCGGCGCGCTGCACGTTCTGATCGACGAGCAGCTGTTCGGTGGCGAGGTGGACGGTGTGGCGTTCGGCCATCCCGCGAATGGCGAGATCGCGTCGCGCTTCGATCGTCGCCAGCAGCGATTCGAACGACGCGTCGAACGACTTGACGCCTTCTTCGGTGAGCTGCTGCGTGATGTTCGGGAGCGAGAAGCCTTTCGCCGCGAACGTCTCGAGCACGTGGCGCGCGTCATCGACGTTTTCTTCGAGCGTCAGCGCGACTTTGCCGTGATCGCGGAAGGCGTCGTAGGTGGCCGGCGGCACCGTGTTGACGGTGTCGGATCCGATCAGCGACTCGATGTAAAGCACGTCGCTGTACTTCGGATTCTTGGTGCCGGTCGACGCCCAGAGCGGACGCTGCACGCGCGCGCCTTTGTCGCGCAGTTTCGTGAAGCGCTCGCTCTCGAAGATCTCTTTGAAGAGCTGATACGCGAGCTTTGCGTTGGCGATGGCGACTTTTCCGAGAAGTGATTCGAGAGCTTTCTTTTCGGCGTCGTCGGTTGCATCTTTCAGGCGCGCTTCGATCTGCTTGTCGGCCTGCGCGTCGATGCGGCTGACGAAGAAGCTCGCCACCGACGCGATGTCGCCGATCGGCTTTCCTTTTTCTGCGCGGCGCTCGAGACCGCGCAGGTACGCTTCGATCACCTGCGCGTAAACGTCGTTCGAGAAGATGAGCGTGATGTTGACGTTGATCCCGTTCGCGATCGTCTCTTCGATCGCCGGGATTCCCTCCGGCGTCGCCGGAATCTTGATCATCACGTTCGGACGGCCGAGCAGTTTGAAGAGCCGCTTCGCTTCTTCGATCGTTCCTTCGGTGTTGCGCGCGAGGAGTGGCGATACTTCGATCGAGACGAAGCCGTCGCCGCCGTTGTTGCGATCGTAGACGGGGCGAAAGACATCGGCCGCTTTGCTGATGTCGTCGAGTACGAGCTCGTCGTAAATCTCGTCGCGCGTTTTGTTTTTCGATGCGAGCTCGCGCAGTTGCGAGTCGTAGTCTTCACTGCCGCCGATCGCTTTTTCAAAGATGGTCGGATTCGAGGTCAGACCGCGCAGGTCGTCCTCATCGATCATCTGTTGAAGTTTGCCGGACGTGAGGAGCTTGCGCTCCATCTGGTCGAACCAGACGCTCTGTCCGACTTTGGCGAGTTCCGCGAGGGGATTGCTCATGCAGAGACCTCCAGAAAAGGGAGGTAAGCATATCGCTATCCCGCGCCGCTTTCAGGCGTCGACTCCCGCGCGTTTGATCGCCTGCGTGGCGATGCGCGCAACCCACGTCGTGACGGCGATCGCGACGATGACGCCGACGACGTTGATCGTCGTCTTCAGCGTGCTGGCGCTACCGGTCGCGGCCGCGGTTGCGGCGGCGCTCGCCCAGACGAACGCGAGCGTGACCGGGATGATCCCGAAGAAGGTCGCGACGACGTAGCGAAGCGTGCTGATGCCGGTCAGACCGAATGCGTAGTTCACCCAGGTGAAGGGAAAAATCGGCGCGAGGCGGATCAGGAAAACGATCTTCGCCCCTTCTTTGGCGATGGCGCGATCGAGCGCGCGGAACTTCGCGTTGCCGGCCGTCATCGCTTCGACTTTCTTTCGAAAGATCGTCCGCGCGAGCAGGAACGCCGCGGTCGCGCCGAGTGTGCCGCCGATGATGACGATCACCGAGCCGAGCGCGAAGCCGTAGATCGCGCCGGCGCCAAGCGTCAGGGCGATGGCGGGGATGAAGAAGACGCAGCAGACGATGTAGGCGAGCACATAGAGAACGTAGCCGGCGGCGCCGAGTCCCTGGACGTACAGCTGAAACTGCTTCATCCAGAGATTGACCGGGAGAACTCGGAAGAGAACGATCAGTCCCGCTACCGCGAGTAGAACGATGGCGATCTTTCCCCAGGGAACGCGCGATTTCGTCGTGTCGGCAGACTCGGCCACAGAGGCGGATTCAAACACGCGCGCTCAGGGGAAGCAACAAACGACGGCACGGAAAGGTCGATTTAGTGAGTTACGTCACGACATCGGAAGAATTCGGACTTATAATGGCCGGCATCGGCTAGTCCAATCACGACCGAGAAGAACCGTCTGCATACGTGTCTCGTCTGCAGACACCCATAAGTCACTGACCCAATTAATCGATGGAGGCTACCTTGATTCGCACAGCTTCGAAACTTTCGCTTTTCGCCATTCTTCTGCTTGCCATGACGACCAGCGCGTTTGCCCAGGCGACGCGTACGTGGGTTTCCGGTGTTGGCGACGACGTCAACCCGTGCAGCCGTACGGCGCCCTGCAAGACGTTCGCGGGCGCAATCTCGAAGACCGCTTCGGGCGGTGAGATCAGCGTGCTCGATCCGGGCGGCTTCGGCACGGTGACGATCACCAAGCCGCTCACCATCGACGGAAACGGTGTCGTCGCGTCGATCCTCGCGGCCGGCGTCCCGGGCATCACCATCAACACTCCCGGCGCGTCCGACACGGTCACGATCCGCAACCTGTCGATCAACGGTTCGCTGCAGACCGCGAACCCCGGCACGTTCGGCATTCGCATCATCAACGGCAAGAACGTCAACATCGAACATACCGCGATCTGGGGCTTCAACCGCGGCGTCTTCATCGACAGCGGCGTGAACTCACCGCGCGTGATGATCCGTAACTCGATCGTCCGCAGCAACACGGAAGGCGTCGGCAGCATCCCGGGCACCGGCACTCCGCTGCTCGTCATCGAGAACTCGCAGATCGACCAGAACGTCGGTCACGGTGTGAACCTCGCGACGAACACGAAGATGTCGGCAGCCGGTTCGAGCTTCAACTTCAACGGCGCCGGCGGTGTGCTCGCCCAGGCGACTTCGACCGAAGCGAACCTGACCCGCTGCGACCTGAACTTCAACGCGAACGGCATCTTCGCCGGTAACGCCGGCGGCATTCCGCAGATCCGCCTGCACGAGTGCATGATCACGGGCAACACCACGAACGGCATCTTCCTCAACGGCGGAACCGTGACGGCGTTCAGCAGCAACATGATCGCCGGCAACTCGGGCAACAACGCCGCGTCGTTAACCGTCGCGCAGCAGTAATCGAAACAGATCGAACAAACCAAGCGCCTCCGCCCTCACGGGCGGGGGCGTTTTTGTTTTGTCAGCGGATCAGCTTCTTCACCGACTTGACGACCACAAGCGTCGCCGCGACACCGCCGACGAGCGTGCCGAGGACGAGTCCGGCGAATCCGCTTCCCGCCATCTTCGCGACTCCGGCGCCACCCGGACCAGGAGCGGTCTTCCACGCGACCTGCGGCGCCGCCACGACCGGTTTCGGCGCCGGCGTTTCTTCGCGCTTCGCGGCGGCTTCTTCCCTGGCTGTCTCGTCTTTCAGGCTGCCGTGCGCGCGCGCGTAGACCTGCGTGAACTCGGCGCCGAAGAGCAGGATTTGCGCGGAGTAGTAGACCCAGAGGAGCAGCACGACGAGCGAGCCGGCCGCGCCGAAGCTCGAGCCGACTGCAGATTTGCCGAGGTAGAGACCGAGGGCGAATTTGCCGATGACGAAGAGGAGCGAGGTGAACGTCGCACCAAGCCAGACGTCGCGCCACTCGATCTTCAGGTCAGGCAGGAAGCGAAAGATCATCGCGAAGAGAACGGTGACGACGCAGAACGAGAACGCCAGCTGTACGCTCTGCCAAAGCGCCTCGCCGCCCGGGAGGCGGTCCTGCGCGAATTTGCCGACGGTGGCCACCGCGGCGTCAAGGATGAGTGAGACGAGCAGCAGGAAGGCGATCCCGAACACCATCGCCACGGAGAGAAAGCGGGCTTTAAGGAAACCGATGACGCCGGACACCTTCTTCGGCTCGACGTCCCAAATCGTGTTGAGCGCATCTTTGAGCTGTCCGAAAACGCCGGACGCGCCGAGGATGAGAGTAACGACGCCAACAACCGTGGCGACGACGCCGCTCGCCGGCTTCGACGCGTTCTTCACCATCTCCTGAACCGCTTCCGCCGCCGTCGGACCGAGCACGCCGCGCAGCTGAATGAAGAGCTGTCCCTGGACGGCTTCGCGTCCGAAGACGAGACCCGCCACGGAGATCGCGATGAGCAGCAGCGGCGCGATCGAGAAGATCGTGTAATAGGCGAGCGCCGCTCCGAGCCGCGGAACTTTGTCAGCACTGAACTCGGAGAGCGTCTGTTTCAGAATCTTCATGCTCTCGGTGAAGAGCAAAGCGTGAGCCCGATGTCATCCCGAGCGTAGCGAGGGATCCGGGCGGTGGCTGACTCCTGGCGCCCCGCCCTCCCGGGTCCCTCGCTACGCTCGGGATGACATCCAGGCCACACACTGCTCGAGCTCTCGTTGCATCGTTCCCGCATCGAGATGTACCGGCCTTCCATGCCCCGGCAGCACCCACTCGAATTTGTAATCGAGCAGCCGTTGCATCGACTCGATCTGCTCGCTCCATGAATACCAGCAGGCGCTGCGGAAGGCGTAGAGGTGGCTCGTCCGCTCGTTCCAGGCGAGGTGATCGCCGGTGAAGAGATACTTGTCGCGATAGAGAAAGACGGCATGACCGCGCGTGTGGCCGGGCGTCGGAATCATCAACAGACCGTCGTCGATCTCCACCGGTTCGAGTCCCGCGGGCTGGCGCTCGACAGTCGCCGTTTTCGTACGAACATCATCGCGGTGCAGGACCCGTTCGCAGCCGAAGCGCTCGTGGAACTTCTCGTGATCGGCGACGTCATCCTGATGCGTGAGCAGCATCCGCCGCACGCCGCCGAGCTCCTCCATCCGTTTCACCAGCGGTCCGGCGAAGCGCGGCGAATCGATCAGGACGTTTCCGTTCGGATGGGTGATGAAGTAACTGAACGCGCCGAACGAGCTCTCCGAGTTGAAGCCGCAAACGTGCACGTCGCCGTCGATCCGTTCCGGAAAACTGGCCATCGCCGCGCGCATGTCGCGCTTCGAAACGTCGCCGATCGAGCCGGTCGGACAGGTGATCAGCGCCTGCTGCGCGCGCAGCAATTCGTCAGCAGTTTCCGGCTGATGAAAGACCGCCGACTGATCGCCGGTATCGTGAAAGACCGACGGCGCGAGGAGACGGCAGGCGTCGCAATCGATGCAGCTGGTGTCGACGAAAAAGTCGCCCTCGACGTTGTCCGGAAGACGAAGTGCTGCCAGTGCCATACGACGCGTAACGACGCGCGCCGCCTCGATCATCCCGCGATCAGATGGTCTCGCGAACGAACACCCACGCGCATTCGGTCTGCTCGCTGTAGAAGAGCGTGATCGTCACGTCGCGGGGCGCCATCTCGAAATCGAAGCGATACGGAAAGATGACGTGCATCTTCCGCTTTGCGACCCCTTCACGGAACCGGCCGGCGAACTCCTGCACGTTCGTGCATGGCGCCACCTCTTTGAAGAAGTTGCGTCCGATGACGCGCTGCGGATCGCGGCCGGTCAGCTTCGACTCCGCGGCGTTGTAGCTCAACACCTTTCCTTCGCGATCGAGTCGGATGGCTCCGAACGGAAGCGCATCGAGCTCCGTCTCCGACATCCTGTCAATCGATTCGGCATCCTGTACGGTCGTGCTGTGAATCATCCGATTATTGCTCCTTGTGGTCGATATGAACGATTTTTATGCTATAACGCGCAGCTAATTTGAATCAAGTAGGCTTTTACCGAATGAATGACCGTCTCTGGACGAGTGCGGAAGTCGCGAGCGCCTTTCGTGTCGGCGTCTCGAGCATCAAGCGATGGACGGACGAAGGAGAGCTCGAAGCGGCGCGGACTCCGGGAAAACATCGCCGCTACGCGCTCGAAGCGATTCACCGATTCGCGCGAATCCGCGGACTCTCGATCACACGTCTGCCGCCGATCGACGACGCGTCATTCGAGAGTGAGCCGCCACTTCCCGCCGACATCACGCTCTATGAAGCGCTCCGCAACGGCGACGCACACGCCGTCCGTCAGCTCGCCACACCACGCGTCGATTCACTCGCGAAGCAGGCCGCCTTTTACGACCGCGTCATCGGTGACGCATTGCGCGAGATCGGTGATCGCTGGGAGCGCGGCGACCTCGGCGTCGATGAAGAACATCGCGCGTCGTACCTGATCGCCGACGCCATCGACGACCTTCGCCCGCGCGCCACGCGCGCCGGAAGTCTCGCGCTGCTCGCCTGTCCGCCCGACGAACATCACGAGCTGCCGCTCCGGCTCGTTCGCGTCGTGCTCGAATCGTCCGGCTGGCGCACCGACTATCGCGGCGCGAATCTTCCGTGGACTTCTCTCAGCTCTGCGATCGACGCCGCGAAGCCGCACCTCGTCGCCTTCACGGCGCGCTCGGCGATGGCGTTCGAGACCAGCGAATTCGAGCGCATCGTCGATCTCTGCCGCTCGCGCGGAACGACCGTCATCACCGGCGGCGACTGGGCGCGCGGCGGGGTCAGCGCGTCGCGCCACTACCTCCGATTCCGCACGCTGCGCGGCTTCGAACGCTGGCTGCGCGACACGCGACATTCGGAGCAAGGAATGCCGTCCTCGCGAGACCGATTATCACGAGGCCATGTTCGATAACCTGCAGGACAAGCTCGACCGGACGTTCAAGACACTCCGCGGCGAAGCGGCGCTCAACGAGTGGCACATCGACAACGCCCTCAAAGAGATCCGCGTTGCGCTGCTCGAAGCCGACGTTCACTTCAAAGTCGTCAAAGACTTCACGATCCGCGTCCGCGAGCAGGCCGTCGGACAGGAAGTGCTCACCGCCTTCTCGCCGGCGCAACAGGTCACGAAGATCGTTCGTGACGAGCTGCAGTCGCTGCTCGGCGGCAACGAAGTCGGCCTCGCGCTGGTCGGCAGTCCCGCCGTCATCATGATGGTCGGCCTGCAGGGCTCCGGTAAAACGACGACCTCCGGCAAGCTCGCGCTGCATCTGAAATCGCGCGGACGCCGCCCGCTGCTCGTGCCGTGCGACGTTTATCGTCCCGCCGCAATCGAACAGCTCCGCATCGTCGCGAAGAACGTCGGCGTGCCGTTCATGGAGATCGGCGAGAGCCGCGATCCGGTCGCCATCGCCACGCGCGCGCTGTCCGAAGCGAAGACGCTGCTCTACGACACCGTCATTCTCGATACCGCCGGCCGTCTCCACATCGATGACGAGCTGATGAAGGAGCTCGACTCGATCAAGCGCGACACGCGGCCGAGCGAGATCCTCTTCGTCGCCGACGCGATGACCGGTCAGGACGCGGTGAAGTCGGCGAAAGAATTCGACGATCGCCTCGGCGTCACCGGCATCGTCCTCACCAAGCTCGACGGTGACGCGCGCGGCGGCGCGGCGCTCTCGATCAAGTCGGTCGTCAATCGCCCGATCAAGCTCGTCGGCGTCGGCGAAAAATACGCGGACCTCGACGTCTTTCATCCGGATCGGATGGCCTCGCGCATCCTCGGCATGGGCGACGTTCTCTCGCTCATCGAAAAGGTCGAGGCGGAAGTCGACAAAAAGGAAGCGCAGCGACTCGCCGACCGCGTCGCCAAAGACAAGTTCACGCTCGAAGACCTGCGTCAGCAACTGCAGCAGGTAAAGAAGATGGGGCCGATGTCGCAGCTGGTGAAAATGCTGCCTGGCGCCGGAAAGATCAATGAAGAGGACATCGATGAAGGACAGATCGGCCGGATGCAGGCGATCCTCGATTCGATGACGAAGAAAGAGCGTGACTTCCCGCAGATCATCAACGGTCACCGCAAGAAGCGGATCGCGAAAGGCTCGGGCACGACCGTGCAGGAGATCAATCGCCTGCTGAAGAACTACCTGCAGATGAAGAAGATGATGAAGACCTTCTCGAAAGGCTTCGGAGCGCGGAAGTTCGGGAAGATGATGAAGGGACTGCCTCCGGAGCTGCTGCAGTAGGAAATTCTCACAGGGTGTTTGCCGTTTCGCGGGCGGCTCCGGTAGGATTGCCGGCCCATTACTCGAAGGAGCATCACAAATGCTGAAGATTCGTCTGCGCCGCCAGGGCGCGACCCACGCACCGTTCTACCGCATCGTCGTGTCGGACTCGCTCAAGACGCCGAGCGCATCGACCGTCGAGCAGATCGGCCACTACGACCCGAAGAAGAACCCGGCTGACGTGAAGATCGACCGCGAGCGCGTCGATTTCTGGGTTTCGAAGGGCGCGCAGCTTTCGCCGACCGTCAAGTCGATCATGAAGAAGCTTTCCAAAGCGTCGTCGTAAGGCGGCCACGCGATGGAAGAGCTGGTCGAATTCCTCGCGAAATCCCTCGTCGACAAACCCGATGAGGTGAGAATCCACACCCACGAGCGCGGTGACCAGACCGTGCTCGAGCTCGAGGTCGCCCAGGATGACCTCGGCAAAGTCATCGGCCGGCAGGGTCGCACCGCGCGTGCGATCCGCACCCTCCTTTCCGCGGCCGGGCAGCGTTCGCGCCGCCGTTACGTCCTCGACATCGTCGACTAACGCGCGCCATGGCCGATCGCATCGCCATCGGCGTGATCCGTAAGCCGCATGGCGTCCGCGGCGAAGCGAGCGTCGAAGTCTGGACCGATTCGGTCGAGCGCATCGCCGGGCTCAAAGACGTCACTCTCGTCTCTCCTGACGAAAAGACGATGCGTCCCGCGACGATCGAGAGCGTCCGCGCACACAAAGAACGCGCCCTCGTGAAGTTCCGCGAGTTCGGCGCTCCCGAGGAATTGCGCGACGTCTACAACTGGACGGTCGAGATCGATCGAGGCGCCGCGCGCGAGCTCGACGCCGACGAGTACTACCTGCACGATCTCGCCGGACTGACCCTCATCGATGCCGAAGGGCGCGAGCGCGGAGTCGTCGTCGAAGCGTACGAGGGCGGCGCCGGAATCCTCCTCAGCGTGAAACGCGCGGACGGCCGCACCTTCGATCTGCCGTTCGCGGCTGACATCTGCACGGAGATCGACCTCGCGAACAAACGGATCGTCGTCGCGATCCCCGCGGGGCTGGAGAACATCGACGATGTTGCGGATTGATTTCGTCACGATCTTTCCGCGGATGTTCGACTCCTTCCTCGCCGAAGGCGTCATCGCGCGCGGCGTAAAGGCGGGACTCATCGACGTGCGCGTGTGGGATCTGCGCGAATACGCGAGCGATCGCCATCGCTCGACCGACGACGAGGCGTACGGCGGCGGCCCGGGAATGGTGATGCTCGCCGAACCGGTGTTGCGCGCTGTGGAAGCGATCGGCGGCGGACATATCGTCATGACCTCGCCGCAGGGACGCGTCTTCGATCAGGCGGCGGCGCGAGAACTTGCCGCCCGCGACCAGGTCATCTTTCTCTGCGGACGCTACGAAGGATTCGACCACCGCGTTCACGAGGCGCTGCAGCCGGAAGAGCTGTCGATCGGCGACTTCGTCGTTTCCGGCGGCGAGCTGCCGGCGATGCTGATGGCCGACGCGATGGGACGGATGATCGAGGGCGTGGTCGGCAACAGCGGCTCGGTCGAAGAGGATTCATTCTTCAACGGCCTGCTCGACTACCCGCACTACACGCGTCCGGTGGAGCTGCGCGGGATGAAAGTGCCCGACGTGCTGATGTCGGGACATCACGAGAACATTCGCAAGTGGCGAAAAGAGCAGGCGTTACGCGCGACACTGGCGAAACGGCCGGATCTTCTTGCGACGGCTGAGCTTGATGAAGAGGCGAAGAAGATGGTTGGAAGGATGAGGGATGAAGGATGAAGAAAGGCAGGACAGAGCCATTCATCCTTCATCCTTCAGCCTTCATCCTTCGGAATGCTGCGAGCGGCCCTGCGGTTCTACGCGCGTCCGAGCTTGCTAATCTCCGGCTTGCTAATCCAGCGGAATCGCGGCATCATGCGCGGCTCGCTTCACAACAGCAAAGAAAAAGGTACTGTCATGGCTGAAGACATCATGAAAATCGTCGAGTCGCGGGAGACGCGGAAAGACCTTCCGCAGTTCGATCCGGGCGACACGATCAAAGTTCACGTGAAGGTCCGGGAAGGCGACAAAGAGCGCATCCAGATCTTCCAGGGCGTCGTCATTTCCCGCAAGGGTGGCGGCACGCGGCAGATGTTCACCGTCCGCAAGATTTCGGGCGGCGTTGGTGTGGAGAGGATGTTTCCCCTCTATTCGCCTACGATCGATCGTATCGAGGTTGAACGCCATGGCCGGGTCCGTCGTGCGAAGCTCTATTACCTCCGCGACCTCCGCGGAAAAGCAGCGCGCATCGAAGAGAAGCGCAAGCGCTAAGAAGCAAAAGCCCGACGCGGACGAGCGCCTGCTCGACCGTCTGTTCGCGGAGTTGGCGCGCGTCGCTGAGATGTCAGCGATCGAGCGCCGGCTCCGCGATTTTGGTTTTCGCGCCATCGCCGGCACCGACGAAGTCGGCCGCGGCTGTCTGGCCGGCCCCGTCGTTGCCGCCTGCGTCATCCTCGACTGCGAACCGACTCTGTTCGGCGTCAACGACTCCAAGCTCGTCGACCGCGAAGACCGCCTCGCGATTTGCAGGATCATCCTTTCCTGCGCGCGCGCCGTTGCAGTCGGCGTCGTTGAGGCCGCGACCATCGACCGGATCAACATCCTCCGCGCCAGCAAGCTCGCCATGGCCCAGGCGGTCGACGATCTCGTCGTCCGTCCCGACGTTCTCCTCCTCGATGCCGTCACGATCGACGAGGTGGACATGCCGCAGATCCCCCTCATCAAGGGCGATCGGCGAAGCGTCTCCATCGCCGCAGCTTCAATCGTTGCAAAGGTCTATCGAGATTTGCTGATGGAGTCGTATCATGCCCTTTACCCCGTCTACGATTTCCGAAACAATCGGGGTTACGCAACCGAGAGCCATCAGGCAGCTCTGAAGCTCTACGGGCCAAGCCCGGTTCACCGGATGTCGTTCGACGGAGTCGAGGAGCCACTGCTGTTATTCGGGCGCGATGTGACGGTCGAGAGAAGAGATGGCGATCCAACGAGATAAAGTCATCGCCAGCGCCGAGAAGCTGGTCGCGAAGGGGAAAATCGAACCCGCGATCAAGGAATACGAGCGCCTTCTCGAAGACAACCCCAACGACGTCAATACTCTCAATCGCATCGGCGACCTCTGGGTCCGCATCAATCGAAACGATGAGGCGGTCAAGGTCTTCGGCAAGATCGCCGCGCATTACTCGAAAGATGGCTTCTTTCTCAAAGCCATCGCGATCTACAAGAAGATCAACAAGCTCGATCCTTCACAGCTCGACATCTACGCGAAGCTGGCAGACCTCTACGCGAAACAGGGTCTGGCGATGGAGGCGAAGAGCCAGTATCAGGTCCTCGCCGACTACTACCTGAAGCACGGCGATCCCGGGAACGCGCTCGCCATCTATCGCAAGATCTCGGAGCTCGACCCGAACTCGATCAACGTTCACGTCAAGCTCGCCGATCTCTACTCGCAGAACAATCAGACCGCCGAAGCGCTGAAAGAATACGACCGCGTCGGACGGATGCTGCTCAAACGCGGCATGCTCGACGAAGCGGTGCAGGTCTTCCGCAAAGCGCTGAAGATCGACGCGTCGAACGTCGAACTGGTCGAATCGCTCATCACCGCGCTGCTCGAAGCGAAAGACTTCGAGAACGCGATGCAGATCGTCGACACGTCACTCGAAACGAATCGCGACAATCCGCGTCTCCTCGCACTCCTCGGCCGCGTGCAGCTGGCCAAAGGCGACATGAGCGCGGCGCGCAACGCGCTCGAGCGCGGCGTCACCGCAGATCCGAGCAACGTCTCCGTTCGCGAAGCGCTCGCCGATCTCTATCTCCGCCAGTCGAATCCCGACAAGGCGCTGGAGATGGTCGTCCCGCTCGTCGAGAAAGCGCTGTCGCGCGGCGAGCGCGGCGCGGCCGTCGATCTGCTGAACCGCGTGCTGCGCGTCGATTCCGGCCACACGCCAACGCTCGAACGGCTGGTGCTGCTCTACACGCGGCTCAACGAAGAAACGAACATCCTCGCGTCGATGAGCAGCCTCGCCGAGGCGCACGTGTCGCGGTCGCAATATGAAGACGCATCGAAAGTGCTCGAGCGGCTGATTCAGCGCGAGCCGCAGAACGCGCAGCATCGAACCAAACTGCAGTTCGTCCGCTCGCAGATGGGCGGGATCGACACGATCCCCGCGCGCGGACGCACGGTCGATACGCCGATGCCGGCGCCGCCGCCGGCATCCATTCCGTCGATGGAGATCGAGGAACCGGTACCGTCGTTCGACAGCTTCAGCGACGATTCGCTCTCGCTCGATCTCGACGCATCCGAACCTCTCGATCTCGACCTCGGCGGCGGTTTCACCGAAGCGCCGCCTCCATCCACGCAAGCGCAGGCGCCGCCGCCGCGCTTCGACATGGACGAGATGGCGTCGCTCGACACCGATCTCGAAGGTGGCGAAGACCTCGACTTCATCACCGAGCACCTCACCGAAGCGGAAGTGTTCGCGAAGTACGGCCTCGCGGAGAAAGCGGCGGAACATCTTCGCGCCGTCATCGAGCGTGCGCCGAAACACATCGCCGCGCACGAGAAGCTCTATCGCATTCTTCTCGATGAGGGTGACGTCGACGGCGCACGCGCGGCCGCGAATCAGTACGTCGCCATTCTCGAAGAGCGCGGCGAAGACGACACGGTCACCGCCGTCAAAAACGAGTTCGTCACGCGCGGTCATTCGCTCGCGCCGGCCGCGAAAGCGGCACCGCCGCCGCGCACGCCGACGATCGAGCGTCCGATTCCGCCGCCCGCTCCCGAGCCCGAACCGCTCCTCGCATCGGAGCTCGCCGACGAAGGAGAGATCAGTTTCGATCTCGAGTCGCCAGCCGGCGAGACGGAGTTCGATCTCGATTCGATGTCGCTCGAAGCGGAGCTCGCGCCGGCTTTCGAGCCTGCGCCGGCTTTCGAACCCGAACCTGAACCTGCGCCGGAACCTGAGCCCGCGCCGGCTTTCGAGCCCGCCGCGACCGGACCTGCTTTCGACATTGCCGACCTCGAGCTCGAAGAACCGGAGCCCGCACTCGGCGAGCTGACGTTTGATGACGTTGAGGAGGCGGAGCCGCAGGCCGCTGCCGATCCGTTCTTCGGCGTCGAATCGGAGAGCGTCGCGTTCGACGAAGGTCCGTCCGTCGAAGAGATCGGCGAAGTCGATTTCTACATCGAGCAGGAGCTGTTCGATGAGGCGCGCACCAAGCTCGATCTGATGCTTGCGCGTCATCAGGGCAACACCGATCTGAAAAAGCGGAAGGATCGGCTCGAAGCCGCAGCCGCGGCAGCCGCGGCGATCGCATCGATGACGCCGCCTGCTGCAGCTCCGAAGCCCGCGCCGCCTCCGGTTGCGCCGCCGCCCGTCGTTGCGCCGGCATCGTCGTCATCGTTCGCGCTGTCGAAGGACGACATCGAGAGCGAGTTGCTCTCCGCGCTTCCCGATGATGACGACGACTTCGGAAGCATCGCTCCTCCGCCACCGCCACCGCCACCGCCGCCGCCCGCGGAAGCGTATGTGCCGCCGGTCGCGCCCGACGTCGTCGAAGAGAATCTCTTCGCGGATGAAGATGACTTCTTCGATCTCGCCGCGGAGCTCGAGTCGGAACTGAGCGATGAAGACGAGCAGATCTCGCTCAGCGAAGAAGAGCAGTCGCTCGAAGAGATCTTCAAGGAATTCAAGAAGGGCGTCGAACAGCAGCTCGATTCCGAGGATTACGACACGCACTACAACCTCGGCATCGCGTACAAAGAGATGGGACTCATCGATGAAGCGATCGGCGAGTTTCAGCTGGCGTCGAAAGATCCGAAACGCGCCGTCGAATGCGCGTCGATGCTTGGACTCTGCTTCCTGGAAAAGGGAATGCCGCAGCTGGCGATCAAGTGGTACCGCAAGGGACTGGAGATCGCCGAGATCACCGAAGAAGAACACGTCGGCCTGCTGTACGACCTCGGCTCGGCGTACGTCGAAGTCGGCGACACGGACAACGCGCAGAAGGCGTTCATGGAGGTCTACGGCATGAACACCAACTACCGCGACATCGTCAGCCGCATCAAACAGCTCGAGGACGCCCGCAAGTGAACCGCAACATCGAATCGCTGATCCGCTTCGTGAATCTCACCAGCTCCGGCCTCCTCGCCGGCTCGCTCGGTTTCGGCGAAGTCGCGCTCGTGCCCGGATGGCAGAACGAAGTGGCGCGCGAGAACAGCCGCGCCGACGCGCTGAAGACCGCCGCGTACTTCAACGCGATCGGACCGGTGGCACTCGGAACCGCCGTGACGCTCGCCGTCGCCGCGCGCGGAGTGGGAACGCCGCGCCGGTTGCTCGACGCCGCGGCAGCCGTCGGCCTCGCCGGCGTACTCGCCGCGACGGTGATGGTGACCGTGCCGATCAACAAAGAGCTCGAAGAGCAGCCGGCCAACGATTACCCGAGCGATCGCTCGATGTCGCTGGTGAAGAACTGGAGCCGCGCACACGCGGTGCGAACGACGCTCGGCGTCGGCGCGTTCATCTGCGCCGTGGCTTCGAACCTCAGCGCCCGCCGCTCGTGAAGTGATCCCAACCCTTCGCTTCCAGCGGCTCGCCATTGATCTTCACTCCACCTTCGCGCGCCGTCATTCGTCCAATCGCGTAGACCGGCCGCCGCACGCGCGCGCTCAGCTCGGACTCGCGCAGCGATGACGTGAAGAGCAGCGCGTACTCCTCGCCGCCGTGCAGCACGACGTCCTGCGCGCGAATGCCGAGGGCGGTGCCGGAACCGAGTAAGTCGGGAAAGAGCGGGATCCGCTCGCGCTCGATTTCGGCGCCGCAGTTCGACGCTTCGCAGAGGTTGTGAAGATCGGTCGAGAGACCGTCGGAGATGTCGATGCACGACGTGACTTCTGCGATCGCACCGAGCGCGATACCGAGTGCAAGCTCCGGATCCGGATCGATGTGACGTCGAATCGCTGACGCTGCGAATTCGCGCTGCGTGTAAGCGAGTGTCGACGGCGCTTCAAGCGACCAGCCGCGTTGCAACAACGCGAGCCCGGCAGCGGAACCGCCGATCGGACGGCTGACGTAAATGCGATCACCGGCGCGCGCGCCGCTGCGCAACAAGGGACGTTCCGCAGTACCGACCGCGGTGATCGAGATGACGAGTTTCTCCGCACGCGACAGATCGCCGCCGACGATCTCGATGCGATGTTCGTTCGCCAACTCCGCGATCGCGTCGAGGAACGCATCGACTTCCAGCCATTCCGGCGCGCCGAGTGCGACCACCGCGTGCGACGGCGTCGCGCCCATCGCGGCGAGATCGGAGAGATTCACCGCAAGGCTCTTTCGCGCGATGAAGCGCTGCGGAATCGCGTGGGTGAAGTCGACGTCCTCGATCAGCATGTCGGTCGTGATGACCTGATTGCCGATGACCGCCGCGTCGTCGCCCGCGCGCGGGAAGCGGTCGCGAATGCGTGCGATCAGGTCGCGCTCGCTCATCGGTCGCGGCGCGGCAGATACGTCGTCACCGGGACGAGCGGCACGAGCGGGCGATCGAACGTCTCTTTCGGATAGACGATCGATTCGAGAAAGAGTCCCGACGGCGGCGCGGTCGGCTGAAACGGCTCGGCACGCGCGTCGAGCCGCTGCGCGAGCTCTTCCGGCCGCATATTGCCACGGCCGATCTCCGCAAGAAACGCGACGATCTTCCGCACCATCTTCCAGAGAAAGTGCGACGCCTCGATGCGGATGAGAATCAGATCGC
Organism: Acidobacteriota bacterium; assembly: GCA_034667465.1. GTDB lineage: Bacteria > Acidobacteriota > Thermoanaerobaculia > Gp7-AA8 > Gp7-AA8 > JAOBAU01. Next base: position 308,307 of record JAXDJV010000025.1, read on the forward strand.
CGGCAACCACGACATCGCACGATTCGACGACGACGATGCGCGACTCGTCCTCCGCGAGCCGCTTGTCGGTGAACGCGCTGAAGTCGTGGCGTCCCGGAATCGCCAGCGCCGCGCGCTGCATCGCCGCGGCGTCGAGCCGATCCTTGATCCACCAGACGAACGATTTCGCGAACGCCGTCCGTCGCGTTGCAATTTGATAGAGGTACACACGCGACAGCGCGTCGTGACGGGCATGAAACTTGTCGCCCGCGCGATCGATGCGAAGGATGTGAATGTCGTGCGGCAGCAGGTCGTTGATCTTGCGCAACAGCTGCAGCGGATCGACGGTTTTGTTTGCGCGCAAATGCGCAACCTGTCCCGCCGCGTGCACGCCGGCGTCGGTCCGTCCCGCGCCGCCGATGTCGACGTCGCCGAGCACCTGCGCGGCCGCGCGCTGCAGGTGTCCCTGCACCGTTTTCTGCGTGTTACCCTGCGCCTGCCAACCGGAGTAGCGAGTTCCCTCGTATTCGATGGTGAGTTTATAAGTCGGCATGCGGCCAGCGTCGTATCAATTGCTCGGGGATCTGCTCGTCGTCGTTTGGGACGACGGCCACGAATCATACTATCCGGCCGAAGCGCTGCGCCGCGCATGTCCGTGCGCCGCCTGCAGCGGCGAGCCCGATCTCTTCGGACGGATGGCCGGCGGCGGTCCGCAGCACTACCGCCAGAACTCGTTCGCGCTGGTCGGCATCGAGCCGATGGGCAACTACGCGCTGCAGCCGACATGGGCCGACGGCCACACCTTCGGCATCTGGACGTTCGATCGACTGCGCGCGGTTTGTCCGTGCGACGAATGCCGGAGCGCCGCCGCCGCGCCCCCGTCGTCCTGAGCGTTTAGCGAAGGATCCGGGCGGGAGGAGCGCGTGAATCCCGACGACGGCGCGCCCCGCCCGCCCGGATCCTTCGCTACGCTCAGGACGACACCACGACCGTTCCGTCGTTTCCTTCGAGCGCGTCGCGCAAATGCTCGACGTCGGTGATCAGCACTTCGCGTGAGCTCTTCTTCACGAACTCGATCGCCGCTTCGATCTTCGGTCCCATCGAGCCGGCGGGAAACTGTCCTGCTGCGAAGTGCTGCTGCGCTTCGGCGACCGTCATCCGATCGATGAAACGTTGCGATGGTTTGCCGAAATCGAGTGCGACTTTCGCGACGCCGGTCAGCACGATGTAGCGATCGGCGCCGAGCTCCGCGGCGAGCAGCGACGACGCGAAATCTTTGTCGATCACCGCTTCGATACCGCGCCACTGTCCGTCGCGGCCGCGCACGACCGGAATCCCGCCGCCGCCCGCGGCGATGACGACGCCGAGCTCCTGCACCATGTGGCGAATCGTCGCGAGGTTGAGAATCCGCTGCGGCTTCGGCGACGCGACGACATGCCGCCAGCCGCGACCGGCGTCCTCTTTCATCGTCCAGCCGAGGTCGCGCTCGAGAGCTTCGGCGCGATAGCGCGTGAAGAACGGGCCGATCGGTTTCGTCGGTTTGCGAAACGCGGCATCGTTCGGATCGACCTCGATCTCGGTCAGCAGCGTCGCAACTTCCGACGGCTGTCCGATCGCTTCGAGTCGATTGCGGATGGCCTGCTGCAGCATGAAGCCCATCGAACCTTCCGTCTGCGCGACGGCGATGTCGAGCGACTGCGGCGGGATCTTCGTCGACGCTTCTTCGGCCTGCACGAGGATGTTGCCGACCTGCGGTCCGTTGCCGTGCACGACGACGAGCCGATAGCCGGCGCGCACGATCTCCGCGAGCCAGCGTGCCGCCTGCTTCGCACGCGCGATCTGCTCTTCATGTGTGCCGCGATCTTCGGAGCGCAGCAGCGCGTTGCCGCCGAACGCGACGACCGCGAGGCGATGCATTAGATATCCTCGCGATCCAAAGGCATCGTCATGCAGCGCGGTCCGCCGCGCGCGCGCGACAGCTCATGTCCCTGCAACTGCAGCGCGTACTTCTTGTCGGTCCACGTTTCGAGCTCCGTACGGCCGAGCAGCAGATCATCCTCATAAACGATGTGATAGCCGTTCTCCGCGAGCGCCTCCGCGGTGCGCACGTTGCGCTCGTAAAGCAGAATCACGCCCGGCGCCAGCGCGAACGCGTTCGCGCCATCCGTCCACTGCTCGCGCTGCTGATCGACGGCGCGCTGGCCGCCGCAGTAAATCGGCTCCACCTCGATCTTCTTTTTCTTCAGCGCGGTGAAGATCGATTTCTCCGCCGTGTACGTGATCTCGCGCTTCCGCAAATCGATCGACGACACCTTCGCCGCCTGACTGCCGCCCGGCAGAATCACCGGGGGATAGATCAGACATTCGTTGCGGCTGATGAATGTGAAGACCGTGTCGAGATGCATGAACGAGCGCGCCTTCGGCAGCTCGACGACGATGATCGTCTGCACGCCGGCGCCCGACGATCGCAACGATCGCGCGAGCTGTTCGATCGCCGCTTTGTTCGTTCGTTCGCTTGCGCCGACCATCAGCACGTCGCGGCGCGCGATCAAGACGTCGCCGCCTTCGATCGCCGGAGCCTTGCGACTCACCGGCGCTTCTTTCGATTCGCCGTCCATGAAGTCGACCCAGAACAGCTCGCGGTCACGGAAGCCGCGGTGATACTGGAAGACGTACTTCGACAGCAGCGACTCGCGCCGCCGCGCCTGCGTCGCCATCGACGAGATCACGACTCCGTCGCCGAGGACGATTTGAGGATCGCGCATGAAGAAGTAGTTCGGGACGGGATTCAGATCGAACTTCGGCAGCTCGCCCGACACTTTTCTGTCGTTCGTGATGCCGCCGATCAGCACCTCGGCGAGCACACTCGCCGACTGCTCGCGCAGCCAGCCGGTCAGCCGCCGTCCGAAGCGGTTCCGCTTCGCGAGATCTTTGACGACCAGCTGCTTGATCTCTTCCTCCTCGAGCACTTCCTCGAGCAGGTCCTGCATGTCGTACACGTCGTCGGCGATGAAGCGGATGAGCTGCTGAAAGCGGCGATGTTCTTCGCGCGCCATCTGGCCGTAGAGGATGTCGTCGAACAGGAGCTGCGCCATCATCGGCGGCACCATGTCGTCGATCTCGCGCCCGGGCAAATGGACGAGCACGCTCTTCAGCCTGCCGATTTCGTTCGTTACATTCAGTCGCATTCGCGCGGCATTCTATCGGTGCGGAGCGCGTTGAGAAACCGCGAGATGCAGAACGATGCTGTTCCTCACGTCCCGATGCGTGCCCTCGACACGCTCTGGTTTCAGGTGGCCGGCACAATCTGCAACATCACCTGCACGCACTGTTTCATCTCGTGCTCGCCGAAAAATCGGTCGCACGAGATGCTTTCGCTCGCCGACGTCGAGACGCGCCTCGCCGAAGCGCGCGTGCTCGGCGTCCGCGATTACTACTTCACCGGCGGCGAGCCGTTCATGAATCGCGACATGCTGCCGATCCTCGCGGCGACGCTGCGTCAGGGACCGGCCACCGTCCTGACGAACGGCATGCTGCTGCGCAGGGAAGTCTGCGCGGAGCTGCGACGATTGTCGGAGGAAAGCGAATACTCGCTCGACATCCGCGTGAGCCTCGACGGTTTCGATCGCGAATCACACGATGCAATTCGCGGCGCCGGCGTCTGGGATCGCGTGATGATCGGCCTCCGCAATCTCGCCGGCGCCGGCATCAATCCGGTCATCACCGTCACCGAAGCCGCGGATGGCGTAGGCACGAACGAAGGTCGCGCGCGCTTCCTCGACGTAATCCGCTCATTCGGCTTCAGCAAGCCGCGGCTGAAAGTCCTCGCGCTGTTTCACATCGGCGCCGAGGAGACGAGAACGCGCGCGTACGAATCGTGGGAACGGCTGACGATCGACGGGATGAGCGAAGCCGACGCCGACGTCCTGCAGTGCTCCACATCACGAATGGTGACGAGCAAAGGCGTGTATGTATGTCCGATCCTGATCGAACAAAGCGCCGCAAAGATGGGAGAGACGATCGCAGAAACGCTGCGGCCGTTTCCGCTGGCGTACGGGGCGTGTCATACGTGTTGGGTTGACGGGGTGTCGTGTAGAACCTGAATCGGCATGAGTGATGAGGCATGAGGCATGGGTTGGTTTGACTCATACCTCATACCCCATGCCTCATACCTCTGTACGCCTCGCCCTCATCGGCGGCGTTTATTCAAACTACCCCGCGTTACTCGCAACGTTGAAAGACATCGCCCGCCGCGGCGCCGACGCCACATATTTTCTCGGCGATCTTGGCGCGTTCGGGCCGCATCCCGATCGCGTTCCGGCGCTGCTCATCGAGCGCGGGATTCCGGGCATCCAGGGGAACTACGAAGAGTCGCTCGCGAGCGGCGCGACCGACTGCAATTGCGGCTACACCGATCCGCGCGACAACGTTTACGCGCAACTCTCGTATGACTACACGTCCGAGCACACGTCGGACGCGTACAAACAGTGGATGGGAACGTTGCCGAAGCAGCTGCGCCTCGACATCGACGGGAAGCGTGTATTGCTCAGTCACGGCTCCCCGCGAAAGATCAACGAGTTTCTCTGGCGCTCGACGTCGCCCGATCCGTTTCTCGCGCGCCTCTGCGACGAGCACGACGCCGACGTCATCGTCTGCACGCACACCGGGCTGCACTGGCACAAAGCGCTCGGCGATGGACGTCACGTCGTCAACGCCGGCGTCATCGGACGTCCTGCGAACGACGGCCGTACCAACGTCTGGTACACGATGCTGACGATTGCGGACGGCAACGTCGCCGCCGAATTCATCCCGATCGATTACGACCACGCCACGCTGGCGCGCGAGATGCGCGAAGAGCGGCTCCCGGAAGAATTCATCGAAACGATCGAGACCGGATGGTGGACGACCTGTCTCGAAGCGCTGCCGCCGAAGGAACGGGCGCGCGGCCGGTTCTAGTAAAATTGAAGAGGGCCCCAATCACCATGAATGCGCGAAGAATTTCCATCGCAGTCGCGATCGCGCTGCAGTCCGTCGCCGCGTTCGCGGGACAACGGCTGAACTTCACCCGCACCATCGCCGCCGCGCACGATCTCGCCCCGGCGCAGCAGGTCGCGGTGATCTACGCGATCGGCGACAACGAGAAGATCACCGTCTTCCTCGAGGACTTTCTCGATCGAACGAATCGCTTCGGCGGTCTGCGCGCGGAGTCGATCGTCGATCCGAAGCGCGACCTCGCCGAGCTACGGCGAAAGAATCCCGCCGACGTCTACCTCGGCGTCAATCAGTTCACCTGCGAATCGATCGATCGCAACGCCGTCGGCAGCGAGCGCGATCCGAGCGGCGATCGCGTCCGCCGCACGCAGCAGTGGATCGACGCCACCTGTCACGCGCGCATCGACGTCATCTCGAACGAAGGGAAGCGTCTCTACTCGTTTCACGTGAAGGGCGAAGGCACGTCGCCGCGCGTCGCCGAACTGACGAATGAGGAACGCGGCATCGCGTTCGATCAGGCCGCACACTTTGCAGCCGTGAGCGCCGCTGAAGCGATCACGCCACGCGTCGTCCGCGAATCGATCGAGCTCGACGCGGCCGCGCCGGCGTTCGATGAGGCGTACGCGATGATCGTCGCCAGCCGCTTCGCCGACGCGCGCGCGATCTGGGAATCGACGTTACGACGTCACAGCGATTCCGCCGCGCTGCACTTCAACCTCGGCGCCGTCTGCGAAGCACTCGGCGATGTGACATCCGCGCGCAAGTACTTTGAGGAAGCGCAGCAGCTCTCGCCGTCCGACTCGCATTACAAGTACGAGCTGACGATGTTCCGGCGGCGGAACTCGACGAAGTAGGGCCGGAATCTTCCCTTCCCGAGAGTGTTGAACCGGTTTCGCATGACTGAAGTTCTCGCCGAAACCGACCTCAGCCGAGAGGTTGCCCGCCGCCGCACCTTCGCGATCATTTCCCACCCTGACGCGGGAAAGACGACGCTCACGGAAAAGCTCCTCCTTTACGGCGGCGCGATCGAGATGGCCGGCGCAGTCCGCTCGCGCAAAGGTCAGCGGCACGCGACGTCGGACTGGATGGCGATCGAACAGAGCCGCGGAATCTCGATCACGTCGACCGCGCTGCAGTTCGAATATCAGGGCTACTGCCTCAACCTCCTCGACACGCCCGGTCACCAGGACTTCAGCGAAGACACATACCGCACGCTCGCCGCGACCGACAGCGCCGTGATGGTGCTCGACAGCGCGAAAGGCATCGAGCCGCAGACGCGAAAACTCTTCGACGTCTGCCGCATGCGCAACATCCCGATCATCTGCTTCATCAACAAACTCGATCATCCCGGACGCGATCCGTTCGATCTGATCGGCGAGCTCGAACAGGAGCTGAAGGTCGGCGCCGTGCCGATGAACTGGCCGATCGGGAGCGGTCCGAATTTCCAGGGTGTCTACGATCTGCGCAATCAGCGCGTGCTCCGCTTCGAGCGAACCGCACACGGAAAATCGATGGCGCCGGTGAAAGTCGGCGGGCTCGATGATCCGATGCTCGAAGAAGAGATCGGACCGACGGCGTGGCAGGATCTGCGTGAAGCGGCGGAGCTGCTGGCCGGCGCCGGCGCGGAGTTCGACGTTGCGCGATTCAGCCGAGGGGATGTCATTCCGGTTTACTTCGGCTCCGCGATCAACAACTTCGGCGTCGAGCCGTTTCTCGAGGCGCTGCTCGAATTCGCGCCGCCTCCGTCGCCGCGTCCGGCGAAGGGAAAGAACGGCGAGCGGGTCGAAGTCGATCCGACGCAGCCGGTCTTCACAGGATTCGTCTTCAAGATTCAGGCGAACATGGACAAGCGGCATCGCGACCGCCTCGCATTCATGCGCGTCTGCTCCGGCGCATTCGAAAAGGACATGTCGGTCCATCACTCGCGCCTCGGACGCGAGGTGCGGATGACGCGTCCGCATCGCCTCTTCGCGCGCGAGCGCGAAACGATCGACAGCGCCTTTCCCGGCGACGTCATCGGATTCGTCAATCCGGGACTCTTCCAGATCGGCGATGCCGTCTCATCCGGCGATCCGGTCGAGTTCGACCGCATCCCGCGCTTCGCGCCGGAACACTTCGCGATGCTGCGCGCGAAGCAGGTCACGCGCGCCAAACAGTTCCAGAAGGGACTCGAACAGCTCGAAGAAGAAGGCGTGATGCAGGTCCTGACGCTGCACGAAGGACTGAAGAGCGAGCCGATTCTCGCGGTCGTCGGCGAGCTGCAGTTCGACGTGCTGCAGTCGCGGCTGGAGAATGAGTACAACGTCGAGACGACGATTCAGACGATGTCGTTCAAGATCGCCCGCTGGGTCGACCGCGACATCCACGAAGTCGAGAAGATGACGATCCCGTCGAAGAGCCGCATCGCCATCGACACCGCCGGCAAACCGGTGATCCTCTTCACGTCCGCCTGGGAGCTCGAATACGCGCAAAAGGAAAACCCCGCCGTAACCTTCCGCGCCGCCTCCTAAAGTCAAACCAGGGGGTCAGATCTGGAAATTTGACTTTAGCGTCCAGCTACGACGCAGCGGGACAGCTCGCTAAAGTCAAATTTCCAGATCTGACCCCCTGGTTTGACTTTAGGACGATCAGCTCGAAGTGGGGGCCGCGTTCGCGGCGCTCGATTGTGTATCGCGCGGCGATCAGTGCGGCGAGGCGCCGGTCGTAGTCGGCGCCGAAGGCGCGGTAGCCGAACTCGCGTACGTCTCGCGTCACGATGGCGATGCGAGCGGGCGGGTGGGCGGTTAGCTCGGCGATGATTTTGGATTCCACCGATGGATCGGCGGTCTCGACCGGCGTGAAGGTGTGGAACGTCAGCGGCGTCCGCAGACCGGCGAGGTAGTTGAGCGTGATCCCTTCCGGGATGACGACGAGCGTGCCGGTCGGATTGCTCGCGAGAAAGGCATTGAGCGCGGCGGCGCGATCGGGATTGTGATCGTAGAACGTCCCGCGCTTCGTCACGATCGGGAAGCGCTTCTCCGCGTATGCCGCGCGCTGCTCAAACAGCTCGCGGCCGCAGATGAATGCGATCGGAATCAGCCAGAGCATTGCTGCGCGTCGCGTGTACACGCCGCGCGCAGGCAGGTACTCGAAGAGCAGATACGCGATCAGCAGATAGACCGGCGCGGACAACACATCGCCGTACCACGCATGCGACACGTTGAGCGCGATCCGCAGCGTGGCGGCAAACGACGCGATCGCGAACAACGCCAGCGGCGAACGGCGATCCTTCACGAACACCCACGCCAGCGCGAGCCACTGCACGACGCCGAACGCGCGCAGGAACGTATCGCCGGTGAAGCAAGCCGCAATCGCGATGACGCCGATCGTGGCGATCACGCGGTTTTGCATTCGCAGCAGCAACGCGATGGCGACGAGTCCGATGGTGCCGAGCAAGGCGAGTCCGAGGTTGTGGGGCCAGCCGGCGGCGCCTGAGACGTGCGCGTAGAAATGTTTGGCGCTCGCTCCCTCCGTCAGCGACTTGTTGAAGATGTTTTCCGAGAGCCATGCGGTATCGCGAAAGATCAACGCGACGACCGCAACGCTTGCGAGTGCGCTGACGATGAACGCGCGCAGCGGCAGCCGTTCAAACAGCGCTGCCGCGACGACGATGATCACCACCGCGATCGCGTATTCGACTTTGCACCATGACGCGATGAGCGCTGCGAGAACCGCAAGCGCGATTCGCTGCGCGCGGATCGCTGCGATCAGTCCGAGCAGCGCCACCATTCCGATCGTCGCCGCGTAGCTGTACGGAAAGATCCAGTTCGCGCCCCACGTCGTCGCGCCGGCGACGTTCAGCGCCACGAACATCGCGCACGCGGCGAACGCCGCAACCGTTCCTGCCGAACGTCGCGCGATCGACCAGATCAACGTCGCCGCACAGAGCGACTGCGCGATCCCGATGGCGATGTACGACGCCAGCGAATGGCCGATCGCACTCGTGATCGCGGCGAGGAGATACGGCGCGAGCGGCGGATACTGATAGCGAATGTCGCGATAGAGCTTCGCGCCGTGTGCGAGTTGTTCGGGGATGTAGAGATCACGTCCGGTATCGATGATCGGCTCGAGCCAGCGCGCCCACGACTGCGCGAGCGCCAGGACGAACATCGCCGCGAGCACCGCGACGGAAAGGACGACGCTGCGCCGCTCGCTACGCACGCATGTCGTCGGGATCGACGCCGCGTGCGGCGACCCAGTCGCGATACGCGAACGGCGAGATCTCCGACGGCTTGATCTCGCTGCGGCCGCCCCAGAAGACGTTCGTGTAGCTCACCGGAATGCCGATCGTCGCGAGATGCTCGTCGATGGCGCGCTTGTGCGCGAGCACCGTCTCCTTCTCCGTTCCATGCGCGACCGCCATGATGTTGACGTTGCGAAACTCGTCGCCACCTTCACGCCAGTAACAGTGCGTCAGGATGTGAAAGCGTCCGACTTCGCGGCCCGCTTCGATCTCGCGGCCCGCCGGCACCGCCCAGTGAAAGAGCGCGTTGAAACGCGTGACCCGTTCGCCGCCGGCGTGCGGCTTCACGTGCTCGAGGAACGTCGAGAAGCGGCCGATGACGCCACGCTTGTTCAGCGACTCCGCGACCTCGAAAAACTCATCGAGCGGAACGCCTGCTTCTTTCGCGCGACCGCGCCAGAGATCGGGACCGATCTCTTCGACGTCGAGCTCGCGCTTCAGCGCCGTCAGCACGCGCCAATCGAGCTCGCTCAGCTCGACCTTCTCCGTATTTTTCACGACCGCGAGCTCGTCGGACTTGCTTCCCGGCTCCATCCCCTTGCGGCGAACGTGGCCGACTCCGAGCGCGAAGATGCGGTTCGCCGGCATGACGCGGAAATGCTCCGCGCCGGTCAGCTTCGCGAGCAGCGCGCAATGCTTCTCGAGCGAATAGCCCTGCGGCACTTTCACCGTCGTCCAGAGCCGATAGTTCGAGCCGGGCGACGCCGCATCCGTCGAGCGCGTCACGACATGACCGCTGAACGGATCGTGTTGAAACATGAAGTCGAACGCTTCATCGAGACTGCGCTCGGGAGGAAACTGCCACGCGACGAGCGCCCCTTCGGCGAGATTCGTCGCCATCAGCGTCTGCCGCACGCGGCGAATCGTGCCGCCGCGCAGCATCGCCTGGATCCGCTCGACCACGACTTCGATCGGCAGCTGCGAGCGTTCCGCAATCTCTCCGATCGGATCGCGTACGAAGCCGGCGATGCGATCTTCGGAGACCGCGAGGATCTGCGCGTTGATCGGATCGGTGTGCGTGATGGGGACGCTCGTGGCTGCCTGAGACATTTGACGTGACTCTACCAGAGGAGTAGATTCCCGGGCACCTGGACTGATTTGGGGGCGGCTTGCAACCAGGTTAAAAAAAGCTAAATAGCCGAAACGAGAACGTCGGAACTGACTCCGGCCCCGCCCCGCGGGGCTTTTTCTTTTTGTGCCTATGAACTACACCACCAAAACTGCAGCAGCACTCCTCGACGCGCTCAAAAAACGGATCCTCATCATCGACGGCGCGATGGGGACGATGATCCAGCGCTACAAGCTCGAAGACGCCGACTATCGCGGCACGCGCTTCGCCGATCATCCGCGCGATCTGAAGGGGAACAACGATCTCCTCTGCCTCACGCGCCCCGAGATCATCGAAGAGATTCATCGCCAGTACCTCGATGCCGGCGCCGATCTGATCGAGACGAATACTTTCAACGCTCAGGCTATCTCGATGGCCGACTACGGGCTCGAATCGCTCTCATACGAGATCAACGTCGCCGCCGCGCAGCTCGCGCGCCGCGCCGCCGATGCGTACTCGACGCCGGAACGCCCGCGCTTCGTCGCCGGCGCAATCGGTCCGACGAATCGCACCGCATCGCTCTCGCCCGACGTCAACAATCCTGCGTTCCGCGGAGTGACGTTCGACGAGCTCGTCGACGCCTACAGCGAACAGGTGCGCGGCCTCATCGACGGCGGCGCGGACGTACTCCTCCCCGAGACGACCTTCGACACACTCAACCTCAAAGCGGCGCTCTTCGCGATCGAGAAAACGTTCGACGAGCGCGGCGTCCGGCTGCCGGTGATGATCTCGGTCACGATCACCGACGCCTCCGGCCGCACGCTCAGCGGACAGACCGTCGAAGCATTCTGGAACTCGGTCTCGCACGCGAACATCATCTCGGTCGGCATCAACTGCGCGCTCGGCGCGAAAGAGATGCGGCCACACGTCGAAGAGCTGTCGACGATCGCGCCGGTCTACATGACCTGCTACCCGAACGCCGGCCTGCCGAACGCGCTCGGCGAGTACGACGAGACGCCGCGGTCGATGGCGACGCTGCTCCGCGAGTTCGCCGACAACAACTGGCTGAACATGGTCGGCGGCTGTTGCGGCACGACGCCCGATCACATCGCCGCAATCGCGGCGACGGTGAAAGAGCTCACGCCGCGCGTACCGCCGACGATCGAGCCGCACCTGCGTTTGAGCGGACTGGAAGCGCTGACCGTACGCCACCGCCGCCCCGCCGACCGTCATCCTGAGCGTAGCGAAGGATCTGGGCGGGAGGGGGACGCAGCTGCCGACGCAGCTGCCGACGCGCGCCCCGCCCGCCCGGATCCTTCGCTGAACGCTCAGGATGACGGCGGGGACGGCGAGGCGGACGGCGCCGGCTTCATCATGGTCGGCGAACGGACCAACGTCACCGGGTCGCCGAAGTTCTCGCAGCTGATCAAAGCCGGCGATCTCGATGCCGGTCTCGCCATCGCCAAACAGCAGATCGACGGCGGCGCGAACATCCTCGACGTCAACATGGACGAAGGTCTGCTCGACTCCGAGCGGATCATGCACGAGTTTCTCAACCTCATCGCATCCGAGCCCGATATCTCCCGCGTGCCGCTGATGATCGACTCGTCGAAATGGACGGTCATCGAAGCAGGCCTCAAATGCACGCAGGGAAAATCGGTCGTCAATTCGATCTCTCTGAAAGAAGGAGAGGAGAAGTTCCGCGAGCAGGCGCGCCTCATCCGGCGTTACGGCGCGGCCGTCGTCGTGATGGCGTTCGATGAACAGGGACAGGCCGATTCGATCGAGCGCAAAGTCGAGATCTCGTCGCGCGCGTACCGAATCCTCGTCGATGAAGTCGGCTTCGATCCGACCGACATCATCTTCGACCCGAACGTCCTCACCGTCGCCACCGGCATTGAAGAGCACAACAACTACGGCGTCGCATTCATCGAAGCGGTGCGCCGGCTGCGCGAGAAGTTCCCGCTCGCCAACGCCTCCGGCGGCATCTCGAACGTTTCGTTCTCGTTCCGCGGCAACAACGTCGTGCGCGAAGCGATGCACGCCGCGTTTCTCTACCACGCCATCAAAGCGGGACTGACGCTCGGCATCGTCAACGCCGGCCAGCTCGGCATCTACGAAGAGATCCCGAAAGATCTCCTCGAGCTCGTCGAAGATGTGCTGCTCAATCGCCGCGCCGACGCAACCGAGCGACTGCTCACCTACGCCGACACGGTGAAAGGTCAGAAGAAGAGCGACGCGAAGGAAGAAGAAGCGTGGCGCTCCGGCACCGTCGAAGAACGTCTCTCGCACTCGCTCGTGAAGGGACTCATCGAGCATCTCGATGCCGACGTCGAAGAAGCGCGGCAGAAATATCCGACCGCGCTCGAGATCATCGAAGGTCCGCTTATGGACGGCATGAACATCGTCGGCAATCTCTTCGGCGCCGGAAAGATGTTCCTCCCGCAGGTCGTGAAAAGTGCGCGCGTGATGAAGAAGGCGGTCGCGTATCTGCTGCCGTTCATGGAAGCGGAGAAGCTCAAGTCAGGCGACGTTTCCGCGCGTGGCAAGATCGTGATGGCGACCGTGAAGGGCGACGTTCACGACATCGGCAAGAACATCGTCGGTGTCGTGCTCGGCTGCAACAACTACGACGTCGTCGACCTCGGCGTCATGGTTCCGGTCGACAAAATCCTCGACTCCGCGATTGCCGAGAAGGCCGACATCATCGGCCTCTCCGGACTGATCACGCCGTCGCTCGATGAGATGACGCATGTCGCGCGCGAGATGGAGCGCCGCAAGTTCCGCGTGCCGCTGCTGATCGGCGGTGCGACGACGTCGAAGCTGCACACCGCCGTGAAAATCGCGCCGCGCTACGGCGCGCCGACCGTTCACGTGCTCGACGCCTCGCGCGCCGTCGGCGTCGTCAGCTCACTGCTGAGCGCCGACAAACGACCCGACTTCGAGCAGGGGATTCGCGTCGAATACGATCGCCTGCGCGCGCAACAGGCGGCGCGCGAAGAAGCACGCACGCTGCTGACGATCGACGAAGCGCGCCGCCGCAGTGCGAAGCTCGAATTCACCACGCCACCGCCTCCGCCGTTCCTCGGCGTTCGCACCATCGACGACTTCCCGCTCGAAACGATCGAGCCGTTCATCGACTGGACGCCGTTCTTCCAGACGTGGGAACTGCGCGGACGCTATCCGCAGATCCTCGACGAGCCGCGCGCGAAAGAGCTCTACGACGACGCGCGCCGTCTGCTCGCCGAGATCATCGAGAAGCGTCTGCTGCAGGCGCGCGCCGTCTACGGTTTCTGGCCGGCGAACGCGGTCGGCGACGACATCGAGCTTTATCGCGATGACTCCCGCCGCGACGTCGTCGCGGTCGTCCACACACTCCGCCAGCAGCAGGAAACGAACACCGGCCAAAACCTCGCGCTCGCCGATTTCGTCGCGCCGAAAGGGACCGCTGATTACATCGGCGGTTTCGCCGTCACAGCCGGCATCGGCATCGAAGCGATCGTGCAGCGGTTCGAAAAAGATCACGACGACTACAACTCAATCATGACGAAAGCGCTCGCCGATCGCCTCGCGGAAGCGCTCGCCGAAGCGCTGCACCGCGACGTGCGGACGAAGTGGTACGCACCGGACGAAAGCTTGTCGAATGAAGATCTGATCGCCGAGAAGTACCGCGGCATCCGTCCGGCGGCCGGCTATCCGGCCTCACCCGATCACACGGAAAAGTCGACGCTCTTCACGCTGCTCGACGCGGAGAAGGCGGGCATTCATCTCACCGAGAACTTCGCGATGATGCCGGCGGCCTCGGTGAGCGGCCTCTACTTCGCGCATCCGGCGTCGAAGTACTTCTCGGTTGGAAAAATCGGGAAGGATCAGGTTGCCGACTATCACGTCCGCAAACAGATGCCGCTCACGGAAGTGGAGCGCTGGCTCTCGCCGAACCTCGGCTACGAGCCCGTGCACGAAGAGGAAGCCGTGTCATCCCGAGCGTAGCGAGGGATCCGGGAGGGCGGAGCGGCAGGCTGGAGCGCCCCGCCCGCCCGGATCCCTCGCTAACGCTCGGGATGACGTAAATCTAGTGCCCCACGGTCGGCTCGTAATGAACCTGCTCCACCGCCGTGTGCTGGAACGAACCCTTCGCTGATTCGAAGAACGCCGTTACACGCAGCGAGACCGGTCCGTTCGAACCGTACACGGTGTCGCTTTCCACGACTCCGTTCGCCCAGAAGTCGACCGCCTTCGTGCCGTTCGGCGGTACTTCGATGCTGAACGGACGCGACGTGTTCGGCATCGTGTAGGCGCCGACGCCGACCGACTGCACGGTCACGCGCTTCAGCGTGATCGACTCGGACGACGGGTTTTCCACCTGCACGCGATACTGAATCGGAATGCCGCCGGTCACGTGGCGCGCCGCTTCGGCGACGGTGCTGAGCTGCGCGAGCTGCACGACCGGCTCGGTGAGGTTGAGGCTCGACGCGTCCTTATCGTCGGAGCCCGACGACGACGCGCATCCGGCGAGAGCGAGAACGAACAACGGAAGAACAGCAAAGGACTTCATTCGCATGAACTGCCTCCGATCTGCCGTTTCGCAACACCCTTGCCCGAAACCGTCATTCCGCCGCGCTCGCTGCAAATGGAAAGGGGAGCGTCGCCGCTCCCCTTTGTCACGAAATCGTTTGAAGTGACTACTTCAGATAGCCGAGCATTTCCTTCGCGGTCGCCGCTTCGGGACCCTTCGGATCGAGCTCGATGTACTTCTGAAGATTCGTCCGAGCATCGGCGTTTCGGCTGGTACGCGCGTAAACCATTCCGAGCTGGAAGTACGCCATGGCGAACTTCTCATCAGCCGCGATGGCCTGCTTGAGCAGCGGCTCGGCATCCTTGTCCTTGCCGGCGTTGAGGAACTTCACCGCGTCGTTGTAGAGACCGCTCGCGTTGGCCGGCAGCTTCTTTTTCATCTCGGCCGCTTTGGCCTTGTCGCCGCTCGATGAGTACGCGTCGTAAAGAATCGCGTTCATGTCCTCTTCGTCGCCGCCGAGCTCGAGCGCTTTGTTCGCGCTCTCGATCGCCTTCGCCCAGTTCTTCGTGCGAATGGCCATCTTCGCGCGCGCTTCCCAGCCGCGCGTCAGCTTCTCGTTCGCAGCGACCGCTTCATCGAACTTCGCCAAAGCCTCGGCATCCTTGCCGTCATTGGCGAGGCCGGCGCCTTCATTGAAGGCAGCCACGGCCGGGTCTGCTTTCGCCGGTTCCGCGGCTTTGCCGGACGGCGCGACAGCAGCCGCGTTTGGCGGCGTCAGCTCGACGTCCTTCACGTTCGGCGTACCGATGGTGAACTTAACGCCGGTCTCTTCATACGGCGCGTAGCCGGGCGCGTTGACGGCGAATTTGTACTTGATCGTTCCCTTGAGCAGGATGAACGCGAACGTCCCATCCTTCTTCACCGGGAAGTCCGATTTGAAGTTGATCGATTCGGTCGCAGACACGGTGACGACCGCGTTCGGAATCGGCTTTTTGGTAACGGTGTCCGTGATCTTTCCGAGCACGCGCACCTCTTCCACTGCAAAGGCGCTCGTCGCCACCGACGCAAGCGCGAGGAGGCACACCGCGAGTGATTTCCGCATCATCAAATCTCCTTGTTGTTGGTTACCGGGAGATGTAACGGATCAGCCAAAAACGGCATTTCCATTCGCCCTTAATGCAGCACGAGATAGGTCTGTTCTTTAAGGCCGCGCTCGTAATCCTGAAGCAGCCTCATCCCTTCATTCGGTTTCACCCGATCGGCTTTGATCGCCGCATCGATCTGCGATTTCATCCGCTTCTCGATGTCACGCGGATCGTACTGCGTCATCGCCAGAACTTCACCGATCGTGTTTCCGGGGATCTCTTCCTCGATGTAGAAACCGCTCTCTTCATCTTCGTCGAGGAACACGTGGACCTCGTTCACGCGGCCGAAGAGATTGTGGATGTCGCCCATGATGTCCTGATAGGCGCCGGTGAGAAAGATGCCGAGGTAGTAAGGCTCGCCCGGCTTGATCTCGTGGAGGGGGAGGGTTTCGCGAACGTCTTTCAGATCGATGTACTTCGAAACCTTGCCGTCGGAGTCGCAGGTGATGTCGACGAGCGTCGACTCGAGCATCGGACGTTCGTTCAGTCGATGAATCGGCATCATCGGAAAGAGCTGACCGAGCGCCCAGTGGTCGAGCAGCGACTGGAAGACCGAGAAGTTGCAGATGTGCTGATCGGCGAGCTCGATGTTGAGGTTCTTCAGATCTTCCGGCACTTCTTCCGGATCGATCGTCCGGACGAGATCCTGAATGCGCTCGGCGATCTGCCAGAAGAGTGATTCGACGCGCGCCTTCACTTCGAGCTCGAGCAGACCGAGCTCGAACATCGTCTGCGCCTGCTCCTTGATCTGTTCGAGGTCGTGCCACGCCTCGGTGAGATTTTCACCGGTCAGCGTCGTGTCGATCTCGATGATCTCGCGAATCAGTTTGTGCTCGGACGCGCGTGACGTTAGCGGCTCCAGCGGCGTCTTCTCGATCGCGCCGAACGCCTGCACGACGAGCACCGAGTGATGCGCGACGATTGCGCGCCCCGACTCCGAGATGATGTGCGGATGCGGCACCTTCTCGTCGTCGCAGACATCCATGATGTTGTAGACGATGTCGTTCGCGTACTCCTCGATCGTGTAGTTCATCGATGAGTGGAACGACGAGCGCGAGCCGTCGTAGTCGATGGCCAGACCGCCGCCGACGTCGAGATATTCGAGCGGATGTCCGCTCTTGTGCAGCTTCGCGTAATACATCGCCGCTTCACGCACGGCGCGTTTGATCGTGGCGATGTCGGGGATCTGCGAGCCGATGTGGAAGTGGAGCAGCTTGAACGCCGACTCCATCTTCGCTTCGCGCAGAATCTCGATCGCTTCGAGAATCTCGGCGGTCGACAGACCGAACTTCGCATGCTCGCCGCCGGACGTCGCCCACTTGCCGGCGCCTTTCGAAAGCAACCGCACGCGCATGCCGATCCACGGCTCGACATTCATCTCCGCGGCGATCTTCACGATCGCGCGCACTTCCGAAAGTTTCTCGGCGATGAGGATGACCTTCTTGCCGATCTTGCGGCCGATCATCGCCATCCGAATGAACGTCGTGTCCTTGTAGCCGTTGCAGACGATCAGCGAATCGTTGTCGGTGTGTACGGCCAAACCGGCAAAGATCTCCGGCTTCGAGCCGACTTCGAGGCCGTAGTTGAACGGCTTGCCGGCGTCGAGAATCTCTTCGACGACTTCGCGCAGCTGATTGACCTTGATCGGAAAGACGCCGCGGTACGTGCCGCGGTAACCGATCTCGGAGATGGCGTTGTTGAACGCGCTGTTCAGCGTTTCGACGCGATGGCGCAGCAGATCCTGAAAACGGATCAGCAGCGGCGCGTCGAGGTTGAGCGCCTGCGCCTCGCGCAGCGCGTCGATGATCGGGATCGCCGTTCCTTTTTCCTGGAGCGGGGCGACGGTCAGGTCACCGTTCGCGTTGACGTCAAAGTAGCCGCCGCCCCAGCGGTCGGTCATGTAGAGCGACGCCGAATCTTCGACGGTCCACTCGGGCTGCGGCTCGAATTCTTCAGGATGTGCTTCCAACGTTCAGGGCGCCCTCCAAACTGCGAAGAATAGAACGCCACAGCCCGGCTGTCATTCCGCGTTTTCAGTCGCGCGAAAACTCGGTGCCGTCGATCTCTGCCATCTCGTTCACCGACAGGGCGACGTTGACCGATTTTGCGCTGTCGATCGCATGCTCCGGTTTCGACGCGCCGGGAATCGGAACGACGCTCGGCGACTGCTGGCGAACCCACGCAAGTGTCACCGCGTGCACGCTCGCGTTGCGCGCTTTCGCGATCCGCTGCAGCACTTCGAACCGCGGCAGTTTCTTCGCGAGCCGCCCGCCGCCGACCGGGCTGTAAGCGAGGAACGTCACGTTCCGCTCCGCGCAGCCGCGCGCGACGTCGATCGATTCGCGGAAGTACGGATTGAGCCGGTTCTGCACCGACTCGATCGCGACGATTCCGCGCGCGACGTCGAGTTGTTCGAGCGACACGTTACTGAGCCCGACGTAGCGGATCTTGCCGTCGCGCTGTAACTGCGCGAACGCTTCGACGCTCTCCTCGAACGGCACCGCCGGATCGGGAACGTGAAACTGATAGAGGAAGATCTGCTCGACGCCGAGCGCGCGCAGACTCGCTTCGCACGCTTCGCGAATGTGCTTCGGCGATCCGTCGTAGGTCCATGAACCGTTCGGCCGGCGCATCCCCGCTTTCGTGGCGATGCGAATCCGATCGCGATCGGCGCGCTCGCGCACCGTCGACGCGATCAGCCGCTCGTTGTGGCCGATGTCGGAGTCGTCGATGCAGTAAACGTCGGCGGTATCGAGGAAGTCGATGCCGGCGTCGATCGCCGCGTTGATCGTCCGCCGCGCCTGCTCTTCCGGCGGACGTCCCTGAATCGAGAGCGGCATTCCCCCAAAGCCGATTCGCGAGATCGATTCGCCGGTTGCACCAAGTGTGGTGTGATCCATGCGAGGCATCGTACGCCGGAGGCTTTCATGCTGCGCAACCTCATTTGTTCCGCACTCCTGCTGCTCACGACGGCCGCCGCGACGGTTCCGCGATATCGCGTCGTCGAAGTCGCGCGCGGGCTGGAAGTGCCATGGTCGATCGTCTTCGCGCCCGACGGCCGCGTCCTCTTCACCGAGCGTCCCGGACGTCTGCGCGTAATCGTGAAAGGAGTGCTGCAGCCGGCGCCGCTGTACACGTTCCGCGATGTCTCTTCGCATTCCGAAGAAGGATTGATGGGACTCGCGCTGCATCCCGACTTCGCGAAGAACCATCTGCTCTACGTCAGCTATGCGACGTCACGCGGCGGCGAAATGTCGGTCGAAGTGATTCGCTATCGCGAGACCGGACTCTCGCTGATGGAACCGAAGACGATCGTCGCAGGGCTGCCGGCCGCGCGCTTTCACGCCGGCTGCCGGCTGCGCTTCGGACCCGATCGCAAGCTCTACATCACCACCGGCGACGCCACCACTCGCGAGATCGCGCAGCAGATGACGTCGCTCGGCGGCAAGATTTTGCGAGTGAACGACGACGGCACGATCCCGGCCGACAATCCGTTTCCGAGGTCACCGATCTGGACGCTCGGCAATCGCAATCCGCAGGGGATCGACTGGGATCCGATCAGCGGACTGCTGTTCGAAACGGAGCACGGACCGTCAGGCTTCGACGGTCCCGGCGGCGGCGACGAAGTGAACATCATCGAGAAGGGACGCAACTACGGCTGGCCGATCGTCCACCACCGCCAGTCGCGCGCCGGTTTCGTTTCGCCGCTGCTCGAATACACGCCGGCCGTCGCGCCGGCCAGCGGCATCTTCTGGCAAAACGACTTCTGGTTCGGCTGTCTGCGCGGCGAACACGTTCATCGCGTCATCCTCGACGCGAAAGATCGGCGCCGCGTCGTATCGGAGGAGAAGTTGTTCACGACGTACGGCCGCATTCGCGAAGTCGCCGCCGCGCCCGACGGCTCGCTCTGGTTCTCGACGAGCAATCGCGACGGGCGCGGAGATCGGCGGGATGGCGATGATCGGATTTATCGCGTGACGCGGTAAAGTCGCAGCCCATGCTGCTCGAACTGCTGCTCGCGCTCTCGAAGCCGGAAGAACGCAGGATGCGGCCGTCGCTGAAATGGGCCGGTGCAGTGCTGCTGCTGGTCATGGCGCTCGCGTGCTGGGCCGTGCCCGCCGATTCCGATCCCGAGTTTCCCGCGCTGGAGATGTGGGCGCTGCGCATCTTCCTTACGTTCGCGTTTGTGGCGGTCATGATCAGCCTGCTGCGCGGCGGCAGGTCACGCTCGCGAGTCCCGAACATCTGTCTCCGCTGCCGCCGCCCGCTCATGCGCCATGACGGCGGCGCATCATGCCTGCACTGCGGACCCGACTACGCTGCGTCGCACTTCTAACGCACGCTCTTCATCGCGTGACGCGGTAGTGCAGCAGCACGACGCCGTCCTCGAACGCTTGCGTCGACGCGAGCTCCAGCTCGACGTCGCGATGCCGCGGTGCGATCAGCGGAATCCCTTCGCCGATGAACACCGGCACGACGTGAATCATGAACTCGTCGATGACGTGACCGTCGAGCAACTCCGCGATCAGCTCCGCGCCACCGACCAGCCAGATGTCTTTGCCGCTTTCCGCGCACAACTGTCGCACGAACTCCGCCGGCGATTCGCTGACGAACGTGATGTTCTCGGTCTCTTCCTGCGGCATGCGAGAGAAGACGTAGTTCTTCTTTCCCACGTATGACGCCGTGCCGAGCTTGCGACCGATCTCCCACGTCTTCCGCCCCATCAGCACCGTGTCGACCGACGCGTAAAACTCCGGCATCCCGTACTCGCCTTTCGGCCACGGACGATCGAGCCAGCCGACGTCGCCATCCGGACGCGCAATGAAACCGTCGGCACTGCTCGCGACATAGACGATGACCTTTCGCATCACCGCACGCTCTTCATCACCACCCGCCCCGGCGGCGTGTCGTGCGTGAACATTTCCAGCGCTGCTTTCACTACCGCTTTGTGCATCGCGCGATCGCCGGCTCGTCCGACGACGCGTCCGATCTCCGAGCCTTCGAACGTCATCGCTCGCGGCGGGCGGACCGATTCCGTCGCGGCCGGCGAGGCACTGATGATGATCGTCGGCACTCCGCGCGCTTCGATCTCGCGCGCCAGATTCGCGATCGAGCGGTGACACGTTTCCGGGCAGCCGGCGGTCAGCATCACCAGCTTCGTCTTCGAGCGCTCGATCCTGTCGGCGATCTCCGGAAACGTCGTCTCGTACAGCTCGCGCAGCCGCGTCGTGAATCCGTAGCTGTAATGATTTTCATTCACCGCGGCGATCACGCCATCGGCAACGAGCTCGCGCAGCGTGTCGAGCGGGAAGACGATGTTCGGATCGGCGTCCGCTTCGCTGTGATCGTAATGATGATGAGCGATGCGAAGCGTGCTCGCTTCCGTCGCCGCCGGAATGATGCGATACGTCACGTCTCCCGGATCCTCGGTCGGAAACGCTTCCTGATCCTGCAGGTAAACACCCGTGGCGGAAACGAGCGTCACCGTCGCCGTCGACAGATCCTTTTCAAACGGAGTGAACGGCACACAGCGCCGCGCAATACTGAGCATCTGAATCAAACCTCTTAATCGAGCTCGCGCAGTACTTCCAGGATTTGCGCGTTGTCCGGAGCCTCGGAAATATCGTGTACGTCGATGTAGCGGACCTTGCCCTGCTTGTCGACGACCACGATGGCGCGCTCGGAAATCCCTTTATCGTCTTTCCAAACGCCGTACTTTTTCGAGACCTCGCCTTTCGGATGGAAATCGGCGAGCAGCGGATAGTGCTCGATACCGCCGAGCGACTTCGCGAATGCAATGTGACTGGGGACGCTGTCTACTGAAATGCCCACGACCTGGGCGTCATACCGTTCAAAGTCGGCGATCTCCGCCTCATATCCCGGCATCTGAACCGTTCAAACGGGGGTCCAGTCCAGCGGATAGAAGACGATGACGACGTTCTTCTTTCCGCGCATATCACTCAGCTTGAACCGCTCACCGCCGCGGTGACCCGTGAGCTCGAAGTCCGGCGCCTGATCGCCGACTTTGAGCGTGCTGGTCTCCGACGCGGTGGAGGTCCGCCCGGTTGTCACTGCCATGAGAGCTCCTCCTTGTCGTGTGTCAATGAAATCGCCCGGCGAAGCCACTTCACCGGAAGTCTGCCGATTCTATCAATGCGTCGTCGTGCTCGGCGGAGGCGTCTTCTTCACTTCCGTCTGCGCGTCCTGCCCGGCCTGCTGCAATTTCTTACCGGCCGCTTCGGCCGCTTCGCCGGCGCCCTGCTTGATGCCGCGTCCCGCTTCGACCGCGCCCGCTTTGATCCGCTGCGCGGCTTCCGACTCTCCGACTGTCTGCGCCCCTTCCTTCACCTGCGTGCCGATGTCTTTCGCTTCCTGCTTCACTTCCTGGCCGAGCTCTTTCGCGTTTTGTTTCGTCTTCTCCGCGTCCGGCGTCTGCACCTGATACGTGTTGTCTGCCTTCTTCTCGACGTTGCACGCCGAGGCGAGGACGATGAGAAGGATGAGGAACTGTTTCATGACGACTCCTTTTGTTTGACGAGGGATCAAGCAAGGCGCGAGCCGCTCGAAACAAAACGCGCCTGCAGGCCGTTGGAGGCGCCGTGCAAACTCAGGACAGACTCATCCAGGGAATGGCTGCAGGCGGCAATTTCCGCATCATCGCCGCCCAGACCACGAACACCGTCGACACGGCGCGCGAAGTGCTCGACCTCGCGCCGGTCGCGACCGACGCGCTCGGCCGCGCGCTCACCGGCTCGCTCCTGCTCGCGCGACTGCTCGACAAACACATCCGCAATCAGTACGTCACGCTGCGCTTCGAAGGAAGCGGTCCGCTCGGAACGCTGATCGCCGAAGCGAATGTCGCCGGACACGCGCGCGGATACGTATCGAATCCGGTTCCGACCGACGAGCATCTCGACGTCAGCCAGGGACTCGGTCGCGGCATGCTGACGGTCATTCGCGGCACGCCGCCGGCCGGCAAGCCCTATACGTCGCAGATCCTGCTCGAAGGCGGTGGCGTCGCGAAAGAACTGACGCGCTATCTCGCCCGCTCGGAACAAATCGGCTCCGCCGTCCTCCTCGGCGTGCTCAATCGCCGCGATGGCGTCGCCGCGGCCGGCGGCCTCATCGTGCAGACGTTTCCGCACGCCAGCGACGAGTCGATCGCGAAGATCGAGCAGCGCATCAAAGAAGCACCGCCGCTTTCAACGCTGCTCGAGAAGATGCCGATCGAGGACGTCGTCGCGCAGGTGCTCGCCGGCTGTGACTACAAGCAAATCGATGAGAGCTTCAACGTTCCGCTCAGTTACACCTGCCCGTGCAATCGCGAGCGCGCTCTCGCGCCGCTGGCGCTGTTTCCGCCGGCGGAACTGCGCGAGATGATGGAAGAGCCGCAAACTGAAGTCGTCTGTCAGTTCTGCGGGAGGAAGTATCACTTCACGCGCGAAGATCTGCTGACGCTGATGGCCACACACGAAGCGTGAGATCGATGGAACGCGGGCTCACTGCCCGCGTCCCATCGCAGCTTCCTACGGCAGAACGCGCAGAAGCTCTTTCTCCGCACCGGTGATGCGGCACGGGCCGACCGATTTCTTCAGCTTGAAGATGTCTGCCGCGAAGTAATACGACGTGGTGCCGTACCGAACGACTTCGCCCCGCTTGTTGCGGAGGAACGGTGCGGCGCCGACGTCGCGGTTGATGTTCGTCATTCCGGCCAGCAGCGGCGTCGTCCCCATGACGCTGTCGAACTGATAGCCCTGACTGCCGCCGACGTCCGTAACGAGCGTCCACGTTCCGGTGGTCAGCTGCATGATGTTCGCGAGCGACCCGATGTTCATCCGATAGATCTGCAGACGATTGGGCAGCGTGCCGGGCGAATCGATGCAGCTTTCGACAGGCGACGGTCCCTGCGGTCCAGTGAGCGAGTAACCGGAAAGCTGCGAGCGCAACGGCGAGTTGTTCGCCGCGGGCGGATCGTTGACGCCGTTCGGCACGAGCGAACCGCGGTCATACGGATACGGATAGGCGCGGCTGACATAGAAGTTGCCGGTCGTCGGATCCCACGCCGCATCCATGTCGATGAAGTACGCGTGCGCTTTGTAGCGATCGGGATTCGCCGGATTTGCGGGGCCGTATTTCGGCAGGAACATCCCGTTTGCCGTGACGCCGCCGAGGATCGTGATGAGTCCCGGATCGTTCACCGACGCGCTGCCGAGCGCGGTCTTCGTCGTGTTCATGTTGTTGTAACGGCGCGGCTGGCCGTTCGGATCGATGACCGTCACCGGCGGCGCGAGCTGATTGGTGATGTCGCCGTCGAGCCCGAGGAGATAAATCGTGCTGCCGTTGTCGATCGCGGACATCGCTTCAACAGGAACAGAATTCGTAAGCACGGACTGGCAATTGAACGTCGGTCCGCCCGGACGAACGGCCGCCTTCGGTGCAGTCCAGCAGACGCCGGTATTCGAGAGACTGTAGTAGACGAATCCCGCGACGGCGCCGTCGCAGGCGCCCGGCTGCACGACCTGATACATCACGTATTTGTAGAGCGTCCCGGTCGCCGGATCTTTGTATTTCGGTGTCGCGCTGTAAAGAACCGCGGCGGCGCCGCCGGAAGTCGGCGTCTGATACCGAATCACTTCGGGGCTGTACGCATAACGCCAGTACCACTGACCGGTCATGACGTCGCGCACGCGGCGGTTATAGAAGCAGCGCCCGAGACTCGGATTCGCATCGACGCCGAACCACACCTGCTGCTCGTCCGGACTGATCTCGACGAACGCCATGCTGTGGTTCGCTCGCGGCTTCGTAATGGCGCCGGTGTACGTGATGATGTCGATGTTCGTAGCCGGTATGTCGTCGGGACTGACCGAAAGGACCGGTGATTCGGCGGGAAAGTTCGGCGTACAGATCTGTTGCGCGCCCGCCGGCAGCACAACAACAAAGAGCAGCAGTAAAAAGGCGACAGAAATCCTGTGAGCAGTCATATGACCTCCGTTGTTACAGACAGTGGCTGTGGATTGGGCGTCAGGTGTGGAACGTGCCCTGCGCGGTGTAGTTCGAAATGGTCTGCGTCGAGTCGCAGCCGCCGATAACCTGCCAGACGTACGACTGCAGCGCCGTTGTCGTCACGACGAGTGAGATCGCCGTCGTCGACACGTAAGTCCACTGCTGCGCGCCGGAAATCCGATATCGGACCAGATAACGCGTTGCGGAACCGCTCCAGCGCAAGGTCACCGAAGTACCGCCGCCGCCAATGGTCGGAGTATTCAGCGTTACAGCACCGCATGGGACGGCGTTCGCGCGTTTGTCCCACGTTCCGGTCAGCGCGTAATTGCGCGTCGACGGCGTGCCCGGATTGAAGCCGGAGACCGAGGCGGCGTTCTGAACGTTGTTGAAGAAATTCGCGACGTCCCAGCCGTCGACGATCAGACCGGCGAAGGTGATGTTCTTCAGATTGAAAAACGATTCGACGCCATACGCCGGTGCAATGCTCGGATTCTGCGCGGCGTTGACCTCGTCATAATCGAGGCGGTTGATCGCGGTGAATGAAGTCAGATCGGCATCTCCTGCATAACGGAGCGCGAACGCCGTCTCGTCATTCCAGGCCTGGACGCCGGTAATCGTCTCGCGCAGCCGCGTCGGCACGAGACTGATCGACGTCTGAGACTCCGCGGGATCGATCTGCAGGTCGAAATTGTACGGATCCTCCGTGTACCAGGCGATGTCGTCGAAATTGTTGAAGCGGAGATGCAGGCCGATGAAATTGCCGTAACTCTCGATATTGCTGCAGGCGAGAATCGGCAGATCGGCGATCACCACCGATTTGTGCGTAGCGTCGAATTTCCACGTGCGCGGCTTCAGGCTCGAAGCCGCGGTTCCATAGACGAGCGGAATGTTGTCCTTCAGGAAGAAGGTGTAGTGGCCATACGGCAGGGTCGCATCGAACGTGTGGATATTGACGACGCCGGTGGTGTGCCAAATCACACCGCGGCCGTTGCAGCCGCTTGCGATCGCACCGTTGACGTGCAGCCCCGGGCCATTGAACCAGAATCCGTCGCCATTGAACGCGAAGTCAGCCACCGGCTGCGGGCGAGCGAAATTGCCGAAATTGATCCGCGCCTTGTCGTAGCCGGCGGCCGGATCGCCCTTCCCGCGAATGGCGATGTTGTTCACGAAAAACCCGATCTCGTCGCCATCCTCGGCGACGAAGCCGGCGCCAGTGAAGTCATACGCGACGTTGCGACGGAAATCGACGTTACTGCTGTGATTGACGAAGCCCCAGCCCGGAGAATTGACGACTACGCATCCGGTGATATTCGTCTGCGGCAGCACGCTGCCGTCCCACGGTTGCGGCCCGTAACCCGCTTTATGAATGTGAACGGGATAGCGGCCGCGAATGTTCGTAATGCTGGCGTCCGGCGTTTTCACCGTCCTGCCGTTCGTCCGATCGAGCGTGAAGTCGTTCAATGGCGTCGCTTTGTCGGTGCGACCGAGATTGATGAATGAGGCCCACTGTATTTGCGTGTCGGAGTTCATCAGCATGACGTGACCGCGCCGGTAATTCGGCGACGCGACGTCTGACTTGAAGATGACGTTACGAGTCAGGTTGGCGATGTGGAAATTCGGCGCGGCGCCGGACGTGGAAACGTGCAGGTGGTCGTTCTGGAACGCGGCGTCGGTGCCATGGATCGTCAACAGCGTGCCGCTGAGCGAACCGAAATGTCGCAACTCATCCTGCGGAGCGGCATTGCGCCGGAAATACGTGCCGGCCAGCACGAGCTCATCGAGCGGCTGCCAGTTCGACGGAACGGACAACAGATTCATTGAGCGCGCGTTTTTCGGTACGTCGTTCGTTACCGCGACCGCGTAGGTTCGCGAGATGCCGTACACCTTCACGCTGCCGTCGGCGATCAGGCCGCGCGTGATCTGCTGCGGGTCCCACGCTTTGTCGAAATCGGAGGCGGGACTCGTGAAGATGATCTCGGCCGTTTTCCCCATCGGCAGCGGCGACGCGGCTGAACCGAGCGAGAACGTTCCGCCCATCGCTACGTGAATCGTCTCCGCGTAGAAGCGGGTGCTGACGGCAGTGCTGACGGCGAGAGTTCCTTCGACGCGGACCCACTTCGGCGCGCGCGTGTTGTTGCTCTCGAGGTGATCGATCGTGACCGTGAGGTTCGGCGGGATCGTCACCACGGAATCGAGCCCGGGCGCGGCCGGCGCGCCCCAGGTTGCAGGAACGTTCCACGGACCGCTCATGACGGCCCTGAACACCGGATACTGCGGCCCGGTCGGTGGTGACGGAATGAATACGAACATATCCATTGCGCTGGCGGAGAGAGCGAAGAGCAGGAGTGTCATTGCGAGCAGGAGTCTTTTCATATGGGGTTCCTTTTGGACCGTTGTGATGCAGCTGCATCACTACAGACATGTATATGCACCGCACTGGAAATTAGCTCGCGTCGAATCAGTTACACTACCGGTAACGAGGAGAGACGATGAGCACGAACGCGGCACCGGGACCGGACGAATGCAGAGCGATGAATCGCCTCTGTCTTTCCGCCGCGCTGCGGAAGACGGAGCGCCTCGTGACGCGTCACTACGATCGATATCTCGCGAAGGCCGGCGTGACCGCGGTGCAGCTCCCGATCCTCGCCTTCATCGCCAGCGCCGAGGAGCCGACACTGCGCAAAGTGACCCGGCAGTTCGAGCTCGATCGCTCGACGTTGTCACGTAACCTCGCCGTTCTGCAGCGCGACGGTCTCGTCGAGCTCGGGCCGTCTTCGGGTCCGAAACCGGGACGATTGTCGCTGACGCGCAGCGGAAAGTCGACGTTGCGCCGCGCGTGGATTCAATGGACGGCCGCGCACGAAGCACTGCTCAGCACGACCGGCGAGAAAGCCGCCGCGGAGACGACCGCGTTTCTCCGCGACCTGCGCCAGCGGGTGCGGACGCTCCGTTAATGTGGCGGCGGCCACACTTGCGGTCGCGACGAGCGATGCCGCATGATTTGCGGCTCCATGAAATCCGTCATCACCGGCAGCGGCATCGGCATTCCGAAGAACGTCGTGCCCAACGACGCACTCGCGAAAATCATGGACACGTCCGATGAGTGGATCCGGACGCGCAGCGGAATCGAGCAGCGTTACTACGTCGATGCCGGCCAGGGCTCATCAGACCTCGGCCTGCTCGCGGCCGAAGCGGCGCTGAAAGCAGCGTCACGCGACAAGAGCGAGATCGACGCGCTGATCTTCGCCACGATGACGCCCGATCACTTCTTCCCCGGCAACGGTCCGGTGCTGCAGTCGAAGATGGGCCTCGGCGAGATTCCAACGTTCGACATTCGCCAGCAGTGCTCCGGCTTCCTCTACGGACTCGATCTCGCCGACTCGCTGATTCAGAGCCGCAAATTCAAACGCGTGCTCGTCGTCGGCGCCGACGTCCACACGCCGTTCATGCCGTGGCAGAACGGCTGGGACGTGACGATCGGCGCAAGCGATCGCGAAGTGACCCAGGCCGAGCGAGACGAGAACACGAAGTACCGCGATCGCACAGTTCTCTTCGGAGATGGCGCCGGCGCAGTCGTCGTCGAAGCGTCCGACGACGAAACGCGCGGCTACCTCGGCGCGAAGCTCTTCACCGACGGCTCGAACATCGAAGCGCTTTACGTAAAAGGCGTCGGCTTCCGCCATCGCCCGTACGTGAACAAAGAGGAGCTCGAAGCCGGCGATCAGATCCCGACGATGGAAGGCCGCGCCGTCTTCAAGGAAGCCGTCTCACGAATGCCGGCCGCCGTCCGCGCCGTCTGCGCCGAAGCCGGAATCGACGTCGCGCAGATCGACCTGCTGCTCATCCACCAGGCGAACCTCCGCATCATCGAAGGAGTGGCCAAACAGCTCGGATTCCCGCCGGAAAAAGTCCCGCACAACATCGAACGCTACGGCAACACCACCGCCGGCACACTCCCGATTCTCTTTCACGAATGCCTCGCCGACGGAAGGATCAAGCCGGGGATGTTGATTTGTTTTACAGCGCTGGGATCGGGACTGCATTGGGGGGCGGCGCTTTATAGAACATGAAGGTGCAGAGTGCTGAGTGCTGAGTCGGGGAACGGTTTTACTCAGCACTCAGCACTCAGCACCTTCTTTCCCTCATTCATCACTCAGGTACTTCACCATGAGTTTCGCATTCTCCTCCATCGCCTTGATCTGCACCCAATACGCTCGGCCGTACATTGCGATTGATGCGATCGTCAGCGTGGTGTGCAGCCAGTGCGGGGTGAGGCCGCGGGAGACGCCGCCGCCCATGATGAACGTCACCATCAGGACGGCCATCGAGTAGAACGCGGTCGGGAAGACGTGCGATTTGAAATCGCGCGTTCGCTGCACGACGGTGGCGTCCTGCTGCGAGGCGTCTTTCAGTTCCTTTCCTGTTCCGATGAAAAAGAACATCGTCATCGACTGCGAGAAGAGACCGATGACGACCGTCGCGAGCGCAAAGAAGATGTGCTGTGCGACGTGATGTGGTGTGGCCATCGCCCCCGCGATCGCGGTAGCGATCAGACCGGCGATCGTGAGCAGAGTGGTGATGAGGAGGAAC
The DNA here is from genome assembly GCA_034667465.1 of Acidobacteriota bacterium. Classification (GTDB taxonomy): domain Bacteria; phylum Acidobacteriota; class Thermoanaerobaculia; order Gp7-AA8; family Gp7-AA8; genus JAOBAU01. The sequence continues at coordinate 337,862 of JAXDJV010000025.1, forward strand.
TGAGCCATGGCGCGGCGAATGGTAGACTCGCGCGCCGTGGCGGACAAGACGAGTTATCGCGACTCGGGCGTCGACATCGACGCGCAGGATGAAGCGCTCCGCGAAGTGCGGCACATCGCGCGTGGCACGTTTACCCCGAATGTCATCTCCGACATCGGCTCGTTCGGCGGTCTCTTTCGCGCGTCATTCGAAGGGATCGACAAGCCGATTCTGGTCTCGTCGACCGATGGCGTCGGCACCAAGCTGCGCGTCGCCGCGGCGATGAAAGTGCACGACACCGTCGGCTACGACCTCGTCTCGCACTGCGTCAACGACATCCTCGTGCAGGGCGCGCGTCCGCTCTTCTTTCTCGATTACTTCGCGACCGGAAAGCTGCGCCCGCCGGTGATGACCGACGTCATTCGCGGCATGGCTCGCGCCTGCCGCGAGAACGGCGCGGCGCTGATCGGCGGCGAAACGGCGGAGATGCCCGGCTTCTACGGCGATGACGATTACGACATCGCCGGCTTCATCGTCGGCGTTGTCGACGAATCGAAAGTGATCACCGGGAAAGACGTGCGCGAAGGCGACATCCTCATCGCGCTGCCGTCGGTCGGCCTGCACACGAACGGCTACTCGCTCGCGCGTCGCGTGCTCATCGAGAAGCTCGGTCACGACTACCAGACGATCCTGCCGGAGATCGGCAAGATCGGCGAAGCGCTCCTCGCGCCGCACGTCTCGTATCTCAAACAGCTCATGCCGCTCATCGACGCGCGCGCCATTCATGCGCTCGCGCATATCACCGGCGGCGGACTGACCGACAACATTCCGCGTGTGCTTCCAGACACGCTCGACGTCCACGTGAAGCTCGGCGCGTGGCCGGTGCTGCCGATCTTCCGCTACATCTTCGAGCAGGGAAACGTCGATCGCGACGAGATGCTGCGCGTCTTCAACATGGGCGTCGGCATGGTGCTGCTCGTCGGACGCGATGACGTCGACGCGGTCGTGAAGCACTTCACGCGCATCGCCCAGCCGTACTACTTCATCGGCAACGTGGTGAAGGGAAGCGGAAAAGTGCAGTACGACTTTCCGCCGGCCGGCTTCGCTTCGTGGATCGAATGATCCGCCTCGCGATTCTCCTCTCCGGTCGCGGCTCGAACTTCGCCGCGATTCACGACGCCATCTCCGCCGGCACGCTCGACGCGGAGATCGTTGCCGTCATCAGCAACCGTCCCGACGCCGCCGGCATCGCGCGCGCGCTGGAGCTCGGATACGCGGCGCACGTCGTCGATCACAAAGCGTTCGCGAATCGCGCCGCGCATGAAACGGAAGTGCTGGGCATCCTGCGCGACGCGAATCCCGACTTCGTCGTCCTCGCCGGCTACATGCGGCTGCTCAGCGCGTCGTTCATCGATGCGTATCGCAATCGCATCACCAACATTCATCCGTCGCTGCTGCCGTCGTTTCCGGGAGTCGACGCGCAGGCGCAGGCGATCGCGCACGGCGTGAAAGTGTCGGGATGCACGGTGCACTTCGTCGATGAAGGTCTCGATGCCGGACCGATCATCGTGCAGCGCGCGGTTCCGGTGCTCGATGGTGACGATGCCTCGTCGCTGTCGGCGCGCATCCTCGAGCAGGAGCACGGCGCATACGTGGAGGCGCTGCAAAAACTAAGCGGCCGCCGATATCGCATCGACGGCCGCAGGGTTGTGTTCGTATCCGCGCTGCCTTGACAGGGCGCCTTCGCGGCTTTAGCTTAATTTAAGCTGAAAACGGAGGTGATGACTGCATCAGCCCCAGAGGCTCGCCGGCTGCGGCCGCCGGCAGATGCCCTACGATCAACCAGCCGCACGCTGACACTCATCACTTCGGAGAGTGATCATGAACAGAGCATTCGGCGATCTCCTGAGGGAGCAACGCCTCAGAGCCAGCAAGAGCCTTCAGGAGGTCGCCGCCGTCATCGGCGTCTCCATCGCGTACGTTTCCGACGTGGAACGCGGAAGACGGTCACCGTTCAAGCCGGATCGCATCATCCGCGTTGCCGCGTTGCTCGGATGCGACGCGGAAATGCTTCTTGCCGCGGCAGAACAGGCGCGAGTCGAGACGCTGCCGCCGCCTTCAACCGATTTCGAAAGCATCTTCCAGTCGTTTCTCCAGCAGTTCCGTGCACTCGACGCGCGCCAGCAGCGAGAGGTCGCAACGTTACTGGCCGCTGAGTCGGGCGCCCGGCAAATACCGTTCATGTTCGCAGGCAAAAAGAAGCAGCAGAGCTCCTCATTCCGCGTGGAGGATCGAAATGCTACCTCGGCCAGACGACCTGATCAGCCCCGTCGACGCAGAAGTCCACGCTCGGTGCCTCATACGTGAGCTGGATCTCGATCGCGGCACTCTCCACGATCATCTGACGAGGCTCGAAGCGTCCGAGCTCGTCACGCCGCGTGGTGTCTTCAGCCTCGGCTACTACTTCACGGACGAGGAGGACGCGCTCACGTTCTCGCTTTCCGCAAGCGGAGGGCGAATCGATTTCCTGCTCCCCGAAGTCGAGGTGCGCAGCCAGAAGTGGGAAAAGCGCGAGCCGCTGTTGTCCGCCGTCGCGTTCCTCCGGCAGAGCGCGGAGACGGCCGACCGGCTGGCGGGGAGCAAAGTCATCGTGCACCCGTCGCTCTACGAACACGAACGCGAGTTCAGCGTGGCGACGGCGTTCGCCGTCGCCGCGCCTGCTATCCGGATCCGCGAGCTCGAACGGGAGAAGCGGCTGACGGTCAATGACGTCGCCACAGAGTTCCGCCTGCCGCGCGATCTCGCGGCCCAACGCCTTGAAACGTACAGACACCATCGCAATGAGCTTCTCGCGGCGAGTCACACGCATCACGAGTCGATGGCGTGGTACCGGCGAAAACAGGGACAGGTCGCGGCGGTCGCGGCAGAAGAGGAGATATGAGTTTCAGACCGCTTCTTTGCGCGGCAACTCTTCGGCCCGCTCGGTCCTTTCCTCGGAGAGCGGAACGCAGAAGTAGAGAGGTCCGCCGACGAGCGCTTTGAGAAGCTGCACCCATGCGTGGAAGTTGTTCAGCCGGAAGCGATAGACGAGCTGACCGTCGTCGCGCGGACCCGCGAGCAAATCGAGGTCGCAGACGACCGGCGCTTCATCGAATTGAAAACGCTGCGTGGTGCGGACGGTCGGCGTTCGCGATCCTTTCGCATATGGGCGCGTGCGAGCCTCCGGCTCGAATTTCGGAGGGGCGAGCGCCTCTTCGAGCAGCGCCTCCCGCTCTTCGAGAGACTTGTCCGACGGGTGTTCGTTGAGGTCGACACCGCGGAGCGCGGCAAGCTGGGTCAGCGTTTTCATCGAAGTTCTCATCTGTCAGTATTTCACCGCGTCGCGGTACGTGTCCAACGCTCGCGACGCCTCGGCGGCCGACTCCTCGTCGTAGCAGAAATAGCGTCCGTCATTGCCGAGTAACGCGCGCACGCCGAATGGCAATTTCGCTGACTGCATCAGGTTTGCCATTCCCTGCCGCGCGTACCACTTCGGCAGTTCCTCGCCATCGGGCGAGGCATGCAGCCAGAGACGGCCGCGATGTCCACGGCGAAAGGAGAGCGTGACGCCGATATCGAGACAGAAGCGCGTCAGCTGCCGCGGCACGTTTGCGACGTCGCAGTCGAGCAGTCCCGGGAGGACACTCGCAGGTGCTGCGGTCATATACCAGACGAAGCAACTCTTCATGTGCGGCGCGTTCGGGAAGCGGTAATTGCGCACGCCGGCGAACATCGCGCACGGAATCAGATCGCCATTCGCAAGCTCGACGTCGAGCGTGAGCAGAACCGGTTCCTGACGAAGACCAGCTCCGAGCCAGCGGAGAAGTCGCCAGAGGCTCGGCCAGTCCCAATCGCGATCAGCGCGCGCGGCATCACCGCTGTCGATCGCCGGTTGCACGTGCTCGTCCCAGAACTCGGCGTGATCCTGTGACATCACGGAAACGCGAAGAGGAAAATTGCGTCCCCCCTTGCTATCCGCGTGCGCAACGAACTGAACATCGTCTCGGGAATCGACCGCCATCTCGCAACATAGGGGTGACGCCGTGGAGAAAAACCCTACCCCCGCGATGGAGCTCGTTGAATCGACATGCTAGCCAGCGCCGCGGGCCGTGCCCGCCTAGAACGGCCAGAACTTCTTCCACCACGACTGCTTCTCCACCGCGCTTGCGGCGAGTGCCGGGACGCGATTGATCTGCTGTCCGTTCTGCGTCACCACCACCATTCCGACCTGCTGTCCGCCGCGGATCGGCGCGGTGAGATTCGTCGGCACGAGACCGACCTTCACGCTGCCCTCTTCGCCGCGCTTCAGCAGTGCGCGCACATCGGCGCCGGCGACGGCGGCGACCGTCTTCGAGTTTCCGTCAGCGACGCTTACCTGACCGACCTGCGCTCCCTTTTTTACGACCGTCGCCATGTTGTATTGCGCGAATGCGCCGCTCATCAGCCGCGAAGCGAGCGCGAACGAACTGGCCGGACCGGACGACGTCTTCGCGCCCATGATCACGCAGACCAGCTCCATGTCGCCGCGCTTCGCTGACGCCGTGACGCAGAAACCGGCCGGAGCGGAGTAACCGGTCTTGATGCCGGTCGCGGCGTCGTAATAGTTCTGCTTCTTCGGATTGACGAGGTGATTCGGATTGGTGAGGCCCGACGTGAATGTGCCGTTCGTGAACGGCATCGTCGGCGTCTTCGCGTACTCGCGCATCAGCGGATACTTCATCAGCTCCAGGCCGAGGATCGCGAGATCGTGCGCGCTCATCATGTTGATCATCTTCGGATTCGACGGATTCGGCAGCCCGTGCGGGTCGTAGAACGTCGTCTCTTTGAGACCGAGCGCCTTCGCGCGCTGATTCATGATCTCGGCGAAGTTCTCGCTCGAGCCGGCGATCTTTTCCGCGAGCGCCTGCGCCGCGTCGTTCGCTGACTGGATCATCGTCGCCGCGAGCAGCGTCTGCACCGGGAACGTCTGACCGTCTTTCGCATAGATCTGCGAGCCGCCCATCTTGCTGGCGCGCGGCGAGATCAGCACCGGCGAATCGAGCTTCAGTCGTCCGGCCTGAATCTCTTCCATCGTGATGAGCAGCGTCATCATCTTCGCCATCGAAGCGGTCGGCAGCGGGAGATGCGCGTTCTCTTCAAAGAGCACGCGTTTCGTCGATGGTTCGATGACGAACGCGGCCGTGTAACCCTTGCCGGTCGTGTCGACCGCGGCACCTTTGGCCGTGCCGGGACCTTCTTCCTGTGCAAAAACATTCGCCGCCAGGAACGTGACGACGAGCAGTGCAAAACAACGTTTCATTGAGAGACTCCCGAACTCTTGATTTTGATTTGGGAACGCGGGTCGGCGCTACGTTTCCAGCTCCGCCTTCGGGCGTTTCGCGCGCGACGTGCGGGGGATCGATCCGATGACCGTCCAGTCGTGTTTATTCACGGTAACCGGCTCTTTTGCTTTCGGCCAGAGCTCGATCGGGATGTAGTAGTAGCCGTCGCCCAGCACGCGCGATTTGATCGCGAGATCGCGCATGCTTTTGCAAAGACCCTTCTTCCCGCGGATCGCACTCCGCTCGACGACGATGCCCGTCGACTCTCCCACGCCCTGATAGATGCTGATCTCTGCGCAAAGTGAATTCACCAACGTCATGACTGCCACTCCATTTCGTGCAAAAAAACGTGTACTGCCGGGACCGATTAGCAAGTTCCGATCCACTATGGCTGAGCCACCCGAATGGCCGGGTTGCAGCGCGGTTCCGCCACGTACAATCGCGCGATGTCCGACGAGAAGAAGCCGAAGAAGAAAATGGACCGGGCGCGGATGCGCGCGCTTCTGCACGACGCCGGCGAGCTCGTCTGGCGTTCCCGCTTCCGACTCCTCATCGGGCTGCCAATCCTGCTCGTCAATCGCGCCGCCAGCATCATTCTCCCCGGCACGACCAAGTACCTGATCGATGACGTAATCGGGAAAGGGCGTCACGATCTGCTGTGGATCCTGGCGCTGGTCAGCGCCGGCACTGCAGTCATCGGCGCCCTTTCCGACTACGCGCTCGCGATCCTCCTCGGCATGGCCGCGCAGCGCTCGATCACCGACCTCCGCAAACGCATTCAGCAGCACATCCAGCGGCTGCCGGTGCGCTACTTCGACGAGACCAAAAGCGGCGTGCTCGTCTCGCGCGTCATGAGCGACGCCGAAGGAGTCCGCAATCTCGTCGGCACCGGACTGCTGCAACTCTTCGGCGGCATCCTCACCGCGATCGCCGCCACCGGCATCCTCTTCTTTCTCTCTGCCCGACTGGCCACGTACGTCTTCTGCGCGTTCGTCTTTTTTGCCGCCGTGCTGGTTTGGGCGTTCACGACCGCGCGGCCGCTCTTCCGCAAACGCGGCGAGCTCAATGCGAACGTCACCGGCCGTCTCACGGAAGGCGTCTCCGGCATTCGCATCGTCAAGGCGTATCGCGCCGAGCGTCACGAAGCGCGCGTCTTCGCCTCCGGCGTCCACAAACTCCTGCGCAACGTGCTCGGCACGATGCGCGTCGTCTCCGGCGTGCAGGCGATGTCGACGCTTCTCGTCGGATTGGTCGGGATGACCGTGCTGCTCGTCGGCGGACGCGAAGTGCTCGCGCATCGGATGACGGTCGGCGGCCTGATCTCCTTCACGCTCTATCTCGCCCTCGTCGTCGGACCGATGGTGCAGATCGTCTCGATCGGCACGCAGATGTCGGAAGCATTCGCGGGACTGGAACGGATTCGCGAAGTGCTCAATGAAACGACCGAGGATGCGGAAGACAATTCGAAACCGGCGGCGGACCTCATTCGTGGCGACATCGAGCTGCGCAACGTCACCTTTGCGTACTCGCCTGATGTTCCCGTGCTCAAAGGCGTGAGCCTCTTCGCGCCGGCGGGAACCTCGGTGGCGCTCGTCGGCCCGTCAGGATCGGGAAAGAGCACGCTGATCTCGCTCATCTCCGCGTTCCATCGTCCGACCACCGGCGAGATTCTGATCGACGGCCGCGATCTCTCCACGTTCCGGCTCGACGACTACCGCAGCAACCTCGGCATCGTGCCGCAGGACTCGTTCCTCTTCGCCGACACCATCTACACGAACATCGCGCTCGGCAATCCGCACGCGTCGCGCGAAGAGGTGTTGCACGCCGCGCAGACCGCGCACGTCGACGAGTTCGCGAATCACTTCACCGACGGCTTCGAGACCATCGTCGGCGAGCGCGGCGTGAAACTCTCCGGCGGACAGCGACAGCGCGTCGCCATCGCGCGTGCGATCGTCGCGAACCCGCGAATTCTCATCCTCGATGAAGCAACGTCATCGCTCGACAGCGAAAGCGAAGCGCTCATTCAGGACGGACTGAACGTGCTGATGAAAGGACGAACGACGTTCGTCATCGCGCATCGTTTGTCGACGGTGAGGAAAGCCGATCAGATCCTCGTACTCGAAGAGGGGCTCGTCGTCGAGCGCGGCACGCACAGCGAGCTGATGGAGCTCGGCGGTCGCTACCGCTCGCTGTACGAAAAGCAGTACGGCGTCGAAGTGAATCGCTTCGTGAACGCCGGGGAAGAGATCGAGGACATCGCAGCCGTGACGTCATCCTGAGCGAAGCGAAGGATCCGGGCGGGTGGTGCGCGCAGCGAGTCCCTTCCACCCGGATCCTTCGCTAACGCTTCTAAGAAACCCCTGTCAATTTTGGAAACAAACGGCCGGATCGGAGCTGGGGTTTCTTTCCATCAAGCGCTGCGCTCGCGCAGTGCCTCGACTCAGGATGACGTAGCGTCACTCTTTCAGCTCGACGCTCCAGTAGGCCTGATCGAGGAAGTTCTTCCAGATGTCGGGATACGCGCGTCCCTGCAGGCGATGCAGCGGATGCCACTTCGGCCGGACCGGCTGGCGGATCAGGCGCATCTCCCCTTCGCTGAGCAGCTTGTTCCCTTTTCGCACGTTGCACGGAAGGCAGGCGCAGACGACGTTTTCCCACGTCGACTTGCCGCCGCGCGAAATCGGAATCACGTGATCGAGCGAGAGCTCCGACGACGAGAACTTGCGGCCGCAGTACTGGCAGCGGTTCGCGTCGCGCAGATAGATGTTGCCGCGCGAGAACTTCACTTCCTGGCGCGGCATGCGGTCGAACGCGAGGAGCTGCACGACGTGCGGAATGAGGATGTTGCGGCTCGGCGTGACGACGTAGTGATCGGTTGGCTGGACCGGAATGTCCATCCAGTTTTCGAAATCGTACGTTCGATATTGAGAGTCGACGGCTTTTACGTGGCCCTTGTAAAGCAGGGTCAGCGCGCGGCGTACCGAGGTGATCTGAATCGCCTGGAACACCCTGTTGAGGACGAGGACGTGGCCGTCGAGCATGATTCCTCTACCGCAAAAGCGACTTGATGATAACACCTGCCAAAAACGACCCAGGTTGAAAAAACCCTCTGATTGCGAGATAGTTAGTGCCAAGACGAAATACGAATCCAGCTCTGCGGAGCGCGTTCCGGGTGTGGTTTTTTGGGAGGCAAGTATGCGCGTTTGTTCAAGGATCGCTCTCGTCGTAATCCTCATTACCGGGCTCGCCGCGCCCGCGGTACTCGCTCAGCGACTCATCGCTGACTGTCCGCTCGAGTACGTCGCGTCCGACGCTCCCCCGGCGAATTCCAGCATCGAGCAGTCGCCGCACGGCGTGTTCCGTTTCGGAACGCAGGCCTTCGTGCTGCGCGGCCAGACGCTGACGACATACACGATCACCGACGTCGGCGATCTGCAGCCCGCTCGTGAAGACATCATCACGTCGATGGGCGCTCGCGACTCCGAGGGCGGCACGGCGTTCTCGTCGACCGGCTACCTCTTCGTCAGCGGCGAAGCAGGTCTGGAAGTGTTCGACCTGCGCAACGTGCGCGTCGGCGGCAACGCCCCGCTGCTCGTTTCGCGGACTTCCGGTCTTCGGTATCACCGTCTTGCCCTGAACGGCACGACGCTCGCCGGTCTCTATCCGGCGACCGATCTTCCCTGCTATCCGAACGGCACGCCGGACTGCGCGAATACGATCGATCTGATCTCGATCACGAACGTCGCCGCTCCCGTGCGCGTCGGTTCGCTCTCGAGCGTCGGCAGCCAGATCCTCGGCTTCAACGACATCGCCTTCAACAGCGGCATGCTCGTCGCCACCGGCGTCGGCGGCACGTTCGTCTACAACGTCAGCAACCCGCGGCTGCCGATCGGCATCGCCTTCGAGGGCACGCCGGGCAAGTTCCTCGTCAGCAACACCAGAGAGCTCGTCGTCGTCGGAAACGACCAGATGGTCGAGACCTTCGTGATGGGGAACAACGGCAACACGCTCACGCCCATCTCGATTCACAACATCAACACGCTGCAGGTCGAGCGCGCGAATCCGATCGCGTTCCATCCGCAGGGAACGATCGACGAGACCAACGGCCGCCTCATCCTGATGGTCGACGAGATCGATCCGCAGACGCTGAATCCGGCGCGGACGATCGCCTTCGACGTCTTCGATTACACGGTGCCGTTCTATCTCGGTTCCGATCCGAAGCCGAACGAAAGCATCTCCTACACGATCGGCAACGAAGTGAAATACAACCCGGTCGCGATCGGACCGTACGTCTACGTCGTCGGCGACATCACCGGATTGCAGACCTACGGCGCCTGCGGCCAGATCACCGGACGGATCGAGTTCGATACGCTGCTGTCGCTCAACTGCGGCGGTTCCGAGATCCACGGCTGGGTCACCGGCTCGCAGCGCGTCGCGAACGTCGAGCTCTTCATCGACAACACGCCGCTTACGGCGCCGCCGGTCATTCCGGGCGGCCCGGCGCGCACCGACATCGCAGCGCGGACGCCGGTCTACACGTGGCGCGTCGCCGTGAACCTCGATGCGACGACACGCGGCGTGCACACGCTGCGCGCGATCGCAACCGATGCGAACGGCAACCGTCGTCAGTTCGCGTCGACGAACGTCTTCTTCCCCGGTCCGGGCCAGAACTGCTCGAACCGCCGGCGGACGGCAGCGTCGCGATAAGACATCACCATCGCAACTCACGAAGGCGGGCGCGAGCCCGCCTTTTTCGTTTACAGCGAATCGACGATTGCACGCGCCGCGTCGCGAGGATTCGCCGCGCCGGTGATCGGACGTCCGACGACGATGTAGTCGGCACCGGCGCTGACCGCTTCAGCCGGCGTCATCGTGCGGCGCTGATCGCCGCGATCGCTGCCCTCCGGACGAATGCCTGGCGTGAGGATGATGAAGTCGTCGCCGCATGCGATGCGGATCGCTTCGATCTCGAGCGGCGACGCAACCACGCCGCGCAGTCCCGCGCTTTTCGCGAGCTGGGCGAAGCGAATCGCGGTCGCCATCGGCGACGTATCGAAGCCGATCGCGGCGAGCTCGTGTTCGTCGAGACTCGTCAGCACCGTCACCGCGAGCACGAGCAGTTCCGGCCGTACGCACGAGCGCAGCATCGCCGGGCCACCGCCCGCGTGTACGGTCGTGATCGACGCGCCGAGCGAGGCAGCTTCCGCAACCGCGTGCGACGCGGTGTTCGGAATGTCGTGCACCTTCAAATCGAGAAACACCTTCTCGCCGCGCGCGACGACTTCGCGCACGATGGCAGGACCGTTGGCGATGAACGCCTGCAGTCCCAGCTTGAACATGCCGACCGAGCCGCTGAGCGCGTCGACCAGGCGGAGAATCTCGTCGCGCTCCGAGCGATCGAGTGCAACGACGAGCCGGTCGCGTGCTTGCATGGAACAATGATAGCGATGGACAAGTGGCAGGTTGCACGTTTACTCGAAGAGATCTCCCGTTACATTGAGCTGAGTGAGCCGAATCCGTTCAAAGCGCGCGCATTCGAGCGCGCCGCACGCGCGGTTGAAGGGCTCGAAGACGACCTCGCGAAACTCGCGAAGTCGGGCGAGCTGACGAAGACGTCCGGCATCGGCAAAGCGACCGGTGCAATCATCGAAGAGCTGCTGCGCAGCGGCACCTCGCAATATCTCGAAGAGCTGCGCGCCCAATATCCGTCCGGCATCTTCGAGCTGCTGCGCGTCCCGAAGTTCGGTCTGAAGAAGATCGCGATCGTGCATTCGGAGCTCGGCGTCGGAAATCTCGACGAGCTCGAAGCGGCCGGCCGCGAAGGAAAGCTGGCGAAGCTCAAAGGCTTCGGTGCGAAGACGCAGGAGCAGATCCTGGCCGGAATCAAATTCGCGCGGCAACGCGAGTCACGCTTCCTGCTGCCGACCGGAATCGAAGTCGCGGAAAGCGTTCGCGAACAGCTCGCCGGGATTGAAGGGATTGAAGACGCCGAGATCGCCGGCAGCATTCGGCGACGACTCGAGATCGTGCAGAACGTGAACCTCGTCATCGCCACGAAGTCGATCGACGACGTGCTCGCGGCGATGGAACGCCGCAGCATCGTCGAAGGGCTCGCGCCGCTCGACGAACGCACCGCCAAAGGAACGACGCGCGGCGACATCACGGTGCTGTTTCATTTCGCCGCGCCCGACGACTTCGGCGCCGCGCTGCTTCGCGCCACCGGCTCCGACGCGTTTCTCGAATCGTTCAACGAGCACGCGGCGAAGAGCGGCCACGAGCTGCGCGAGGACGGACTGTTTCACAACGGGCGTCACGTGAAGACGCCGCGCGAAGAGGACGTCTTCGCGAAAGCAGGACTGATCTTCATCGAGCCGGAGCGCCGCGAAGACGGGAGCGACCTCGCGCGAAAGAAGCCGCGCAAACTCATCGAAGCAAGCGATCTGCGCGGGACGTTTCACGTCCACACGACGTTCTCCGACGGCCGCAACAGCGTGCTCGAAATGCTCACCGCCGCGCGCGAGCGCGACTTCGATTACCTCGGGCTTTCCGATCATTCGCCGACCGCGAGTTACGCCGGCGGACTCACCGTCGAGCGGCTGAAACAACAGCACGCCGAGATCGACGCGCATCGCGCCGCCGTCGCTCCAATGCGCGTGTTCCGCGGCACCGAAGCCGACATCCTCGGCGACGGCGCAATCGACTACGACGACAAGACGCTCGCGAAACTCGACTTCGTCATCGCGTCGGTCCACTCGAAATTCAACATGCCGAAGGACGAGATGACCGAGCGAATCCTCAACGCGCTCGACAATCCGTACGTGACGTTTCTCGGCCATCTCACCGGACGCCTGCTGCTGTCGCGCGAGGGCTACACGATGGACTACGAGCGCGTCTTCGAGAAAGCGGGCGAGCGCGGCGTGATGATCGAGATCAACGGCAACCCGAACCGCCTCGACCTCGACTGGCGCCACGTCAAACGCGCGCTCGCACTCGGCGTGCGCTTCAGCATCAACCCCGACGCGCATTCCATCCGCGAATACGGCGCGCTCGTGACCGGCACCTGGGTCGCGCGCAAAGGCGGACTCTCGCCAAAAGAGATCTTCAACACGCAGCCGGTCGAAGCAATCGCCGAACATTTCGCGAAGCGAAAAGAAGCCGCGCAAGCAGCGCGGTGAACGCAACCGCCGCCACGATCCGCCGCGAAGCCGTACGCCGAGGCCTTGCCATCCAACGCAGCGGCCCGTGGCCGCCGCAAAAAAGTGGGCGCCGCGGGGGTGAGTCGCGGCGCCCGAGGAGGAGAGAACCAGCGCTATTTCGTTAGCGCCGCGCGACCACAACGATCATTAGTGAGCGCTGGCTTTGCGGGGCCTTCGCTGCACCGAGGATCACCGTTTGTCCGAGTTTCAGGTTCAGCGTCGTCTTCAGGAGTGACGTCAGCTGATCGCGTTGCGCGCCGGTGAGGCGCGAGACGCGGAGATCACTCACTTTGATCGAATCGCTGGAAGGATCGTATTCGCCGAAGTGGAAATCGGCGCGGTAGCCGGTCTGCATCTCCAGCATCCCTGCATCGCCTTCCTTCCCTTCGAACTCCGCTTCACCGAGCTTCTCGAACGTCGTGAAGCGCAACATTGCGAGATTCGGAGCGACATCCTTCAGATCATCAGGAACGCGCGCTCCCGGCTCGCCACGGCCGGCAGCCACGAGGCGCACCGACAGGCGAAACGTCTGCGCCGCAGAGTCGAACTGCGCGAGCGCGTTCGCGATCTGCTTCATGTTCTCCGCGTGATCGGTGACGACGAGCGCGTTCGAGGCGCCCTGCATCGACATCGATCCCTCGGCGCTCATGAGCGGCTTGATGATCGCGGCCGCCTTCTCGGCGTCCTTGTATTTGAACTGGAACGTCCGGACGGAGAGCGATTTCTCCTTCTCCACCGGAGGGTTCCCGAAAGCCGCCCCGCAAAGGAGGATCAGCAGGGTGGCCATGTACATACGCGTTTTCATAGGTCCGCCGGAAGCTGGTCGTCGAAGATCATGACGACCTTCACGTCGTTCGAGCCTTCGCTCGGTACTTCGACGATCGTTGCGTTTTTCGAATCATACGTTTCGACGACCGGTTTCGTCGTCAGCGGCGCTGCCGCCGCCATGTGAGAGACCGGTTTCGGCGTCGCGGCCGCAATCGGCGGCAGCGACTCGAAGGTGTGCTGTTCGTGCTGCCAGACCACGGCCGCACCGGTGATGCCGGCAGCGATCGTTGCGGCAACGGCGAGACGACGCGGCCACGACAGAACGCGATGCGCAAGGCGGCTCTCCGTCGTGCGAACGTGAAGCTGCTGCATCACGTCATGCGTGAATGCTTCGACGCCGCCGGGCGGAACGAGCTCCTCGCCGCCGATCGAGCGGAAGAGGAAATCGGGATCGACGCCAACGGCGTGATCGAGACAGGCATCGCAGTGGCGCAGATGCTCGAGAAGCTCGGGCTCGCTGCTGCCGGGACGGAGGTTCGCGCGAAACGCGTTACAGGAGATCATTGCTGCTCTTTCCACAATCTTGAGTACTCGGGGAACTGCTTCTTCAGTTGCAACTGCATCAGCTTGCGCGCGTTGAAGAGGTGATTGCGCACCGTCGATTCGCGGCAGCCGAGGACTTTGGCGATTTCGGAGGACGGCATGTCGTCCATCTGATTCATGACGAAGATCGTCTTCTGTTTTGGAGAGAGACATGACGAGACGGCATTGAAGACCGACTCGACTTCCTTCCGCTGGATGACGACTCCCTGCTCCGCGTCGAACGACGTCTTCACGAGCCGCAGGTTCGAATTCACGGCGTTGTCGCGCGACTGCTTGTTGCGCATGAAGTCGATCGCGACGTTGGTCACCATCCGGTACAGCCAGGTGTCGAACGCGTATTGCGGATCGTACTTCTCGAGGTTCTCCCACAACTTGATGAAGACCAGCTGCGAGATGTCTTTGGCATCCTCGGCGTTGCCGATGATGCGGTAGCAAAGGCTGTAAACCTTGGACGTCTTGCGCCGCACGAGCACTTCGAACGCCCCGGGGTCGCCCGCGCGGATCGTTTCGACGAGCTGGCGGTCGTCAGGCTCGATCGTCTGGTTTGTCGGGATCATCAATCGGAGTTCCGCGGCCATCGTGACATGAAGTACGCGGCCTCGACCGGAAACGTCCAGGCGACTTCACTTCATCCCGTTCGGGCCGGAAGTTCAGCGGCGCGTCCATGGCGCATCCGTGTTGCCACTTCACACGTAAACCCTTAGAATTTCGGGCACATGCGCGTCCTGGTCATTGGTCAGGGAGGGCGGGAGCACGCGATCGCGTGGAAGCTCCGTCAATCCCCGCTCGTAAAAGAGCTTTACGCAGCGCCGGGGAACGCCGGCATCGCTCAGGTCGCCGACTGCGTGAATATCGGCGTCGCCGACATCATCGAGCTGGCCGATTTCGCCGAAAAACTGCGCATCGATCTCACGGTCGTCGGACCCGAGCTGCCGCTCACGCTCGGCATCGTCGACGAATTCCAGAAGCGCGGACTCACCATCTTTGGCCCAACGCGCCTCGCCGCCGAGCTGGAAGGCTCGAAGGTCTTCTCCAAAGAATTCATGCGGAAGTACAACATCCCGACGGCCGACTACGCCGTTTGCGTCTCGGTCGACGAGGCGAAAGCAGCGCTGAAGTCGATGAAGTATCCGGCCGTCATCAAGGTCGACGGACTCGCCGCCGGCAAAGGAGTCGTGATCGTCGAGTCGTCGAAAGAGGCCGATGAATACCTGCGACTCGTTTTCGAAGAGAAGCGCTTCGGCAACGCCGCGAATCGCATCCTCGTCGAGGAGTATCTGACCGGCGAAGAAGTGTCGTTCATGGTGCTGACCGACGGGAAAAAGCTCGTGCCGCTCGCACCAGCGAAGGACTACAAGAAAGCGTTCGATGGCGAGACCGGACCGAACACCGGCGGCATGGGCGCGCACTCGCCGGCCGTCGTGCTGAGCGGTCAGACCGCGGCCGACATCGTCCGGAACATAGTCGTTCCGACGATCGAGGGGATGGCGGCCGAAGGCCGGCCGTACACCGGCTGTCTCTACGTCGGACTGATGCTCACCGAGAGCGGACCGAAAGTGCTCGAGTACAACTGCCGCTTCGGCGATCCGGAGACGCAGGTGCAGATGCTCCGGCTCGAAGACGATCTCGCCGACGTGATGCTGAAGATCGCGCGCGGCAACCTCGGCGACACGAAGCTCAACTGGAAAAAGGAAGCGGCGGCGTGCGTTGTCGTCGCGGTCGAAGGCTACCCCGACGATTTTCCGAAAGGGCAGGAAGTCGCCATCGATCCGATCGACGACGAAGCCGTGCAGATCTTCCACGCCGGCGTGATCAACAAGGGCGGAAAGATGATTAACGTTGCCGGACGCGTGGCCAACGTCTGCGCGCGCGGCGCAACGCTGTCGGAAGCGCTCGGCAAAGCGTATGCAGCCGTTCCGAAGGTGCGCTTCGAAGGCGCGCGATATCGCCGCGACATCGGCTATCTCGCGCTGCAGCGCAAGCAGGACAGCGGCGCGCTTCCGGCCGTGAGCTCGTAAGGACGCGACAGATGCCTTCTCCCTGGGTCTTCATCATCATTGGCAGCGATTCCGACGCGAAAGCGATGGATGCCACGTGCGCTGCGCTCGACGAATTCGGCGTCGCGTACGAGCTGATCGTCGCGTCCGCGCATCGTTCGCCGGAGCGCGCCAAGCAGGCCATCGCCAACGCAGAGCGCGACGGCGCGCGCGTCTTCATCGCCGCGGCAGGAATGGCCGCGCATCTGCCGGGAGTCGTGGCGTCGTTCACGACGAAACCGGTAATCGGCGTTCCGCTCGCCTCCGGCTCGCTGCAGGGGCTTGATTCGCTCTACGCCATCGTGCAGATGCCGCCCGGGATTCCGGTGGCGACGGTCGCGATCGGCGGCGCGCGCAACGCCGGCATTCTCGCGGTGCAGATTCTTGCGACGTCAGACGAGACGCTCGCCGCGAAGCTGCGCGAGAGTCGCGTGACGATGGCGGCCGCGGTCGCCGAGAAGTCGAAGAGCGTGGAGCGATCGACGCGTTAGGGTTTTTCAGCCCATGCACGCGCATTCGCACTCGCACCCCCATCACGGTTCCGAAGTCTCGCGCAAACTGCTCGTCGCGGCCATCGCGACCGTGACGTTCGTCGTGATCGAGCTGGCGATCGGATGGTTCTCCGGCTCGCTCGCGCTCGTCGGCGACGCGCTGCACAACTTCACCGACGCGCTGGCGTTACTGCTTGCACTCTTCGCCGTTCGCGTCGAGCGCCGCCCGCCGAATCCGAAAAAATCGTACGGCTATCACCGCGCCGGCGTGCTCGCGGCATTCATCAACGCGGGAACGCTCGCCGCTTTCACGATCTTCATCTTCGTCGAAGCGTTCTCGCGACTGCACACGCCGCATTCGGTCGACAGCTCGCTGATGCTGATCACCGCGGCAGTCGCGCTCGTGCTCAACGCCGCCATCACGTGGTGGCTGCGCGACGAAGGAAAGCACGATCTCAACATCCGCGGCGCCGTGCAGCACATGCTCGGCGATGCAGTGTCGTCGGCCGGCATCATCATCGCCGCAATCCTGATTCGCACCACCGGCTCGTCGGCGTGGGATCCGGCGATCTCGATCGTCATCGGCGTGCTGATTCTCTGGAGCAGCTGGGGAATCCTCAGCGAGACGATCAACCTGCTGCTCGAAGGAACACCGAACAGCATCGATCCCGACGCCGTCACCCGTTCGCTCGGCGGCATCGACGGCATCCTCGGCGTTCATCACCTGCACATCTGGGCGCTCACTCCATCGCGGCCGGCGCTCTCATGTCACCTGATGGTCGGCGACGTCCCGCTCAGGAACACGCAGGCGCTGCTGGCGCAGGTGAGCGAAATGCTCGCGCACGAGTACCGCATCGCGCACACGACGGTGCAGTTCGAATTCACGCAATGCGACGCGGACGATCCGTACTGCGTGCCGTTCACGAACAAGTCATCCCGAGCGTAGCGAGGGATCGGGGCGGGTGGGGCAACCGGCTGCCGCACCTCACACCCGGATCCCTCGTTACGCTCGGGATGACAACCTCAGCGCACTTTGTACGAATCGGGATACGTGAAGCTCACCGTCTCCGTCGTCACTCCGAGCGGCACGAGCATCGCGACGTTCGGCGACATTGCGTAGAACGGGCGGAGATCGATCGCGTTGCCGAGGATGAGATTGCCGTTCGTGCCGCAGACGTCGCCGGTGCGGAGCATGTTCTCGATCGGACGCTTCACGCGCATCGACGGATAGAGGTGATTGACTTCGTCGCGCGCGGCGCCATACGGCTTGGCCATGTACATCTTTGTCATCGACGCGATCGTCAGATCTTCCTTCGTCACACGCGCGTTCGTGTCGTAGGTGTACGCAACGTTCGCGTTCCAGTCGACGCGCGGCAGACCTTCGACCGTGAAGCCGTCGTAGCCGCCTTTGATCGCGACTGCTGACAGCGCGTCGTTCACGTATGAGTAATCGGCCGTCATCGAGATGACGTGGTTGCAGCCGGCGACGTTCTGATAGTCGACCTGCTGCTGCGCGATCCGGTTCTGCGCGTCGAACGTGTAGCGCGACACGTACTTCTGTCCCTCGAGGATCATCTCCTCGCGATCGAGCAGCCAGAAATCGCCGGTCTTGTGCGCGGTGTACGTCAGCACCTCGCCGGTCGACGGCGCGGTGATTCGTTCGAGATATTGCGGACCCTGCGAATAGCGGATCTGCGTTCCCTGACCCTGAATGATGTCGCCGTTGTATGTCCATCCTTCGGCGCGCCGCGCCTCCTGAATCGCTTTCTGCCGCGACGGCGTGTAGCGGATCGCGTCGAGCAGCGTGCCGCCGGCGGAAATGCACGGCAGCGGCTCCGCTTTCGCGAAGCGCTCACCGAAGTAATACGAATTGCGCGTTGCCGACGCGCCGTCGATGCACGGACGCGAGCTCCAGAGCGGCGCCGCGGTCGTGTACGGACCGTGCCAGCAGCGATGACACCACGTCGTGCCGATCAGCAAACGCAGACCGCAGAACGGACAGACGATCTTCGTTCGCATGTCTTCGACTTCGCTCTCGAGCAGGAGGATGCGCTGATCGCTGGCGCTCTTCAGATCGGCGTCGCTCTCCAGTTCCTGATAGCGATGAAAACGCTCGGCAGCTTTCGCGAGCTCGCCGCGCTTTTCGTAAATCACCGCTTCATTGAAGACCGCGTTCGGATCGGTCGGCCGCTGCTGCTCCGCCTGTTCGAACAGTTTCAGCGCGCCATTGAGATCGTTCTTCTCGTAAAGGAAACGGCCGCGTGTAAAAAGTCCCTGATACTCCTGCGCGATCTGCCGGTTCTTCTGCAGGTCGCGCTGAAAATCGAGATCGTTGAGCAGTGAAACGACGAGCGGCTTTTCGGCGCCGTTCGGATAGACCTGCAGATAGCGATCGATCTTCGTCTGCGCTTCGGTGTAACGGCCGGCGCGCGCGAGGCTGAGCGCGAGGTCGTAGAGCACCGCGGCGTTGTCCGGCTGCATCGCGGCCGCTTTCGCGAAGTAGTCGACGGCGAGTCCGTACTCCTTCAGATCGAAATACTTTTTGCCGAAGAGCGCGGTCTTCGTGAAGTCTTCCGATGACGTCGCGGCCGCGGCGGGCGGCGGAACCGTTTCCTGCGCCACGAGCGGCGTGGCGAGAAACAGCAGCAGAGCGATCAGCGTGTATCTCATCAGGTCCCCTGCAGAAATCCGTCGATCACTGTGGTCAGCCAGAGCTGCTGATCTTCAGTCGGCTGCGAGCGCGACAACAGCAGATAGAGCGCGCGGCGTTTCTGCTGATCGGTGAAACGGCCGGTCTTGTCGCGCAGCGCTTTTTCCGGATCGGCTTCGAGATCGGGCGCGGCGTCGAGTAGCACGTCGGTCGCATCTTTCGGCGCCCAGTGTTTCGGCATGTCGCTGCCGAACAGTTTCGCGACGAGCGACATCCGTTCGGTCTCGTCCTGTGCGCCGACGACCGCGCCGGCGAGTTTGCTGCGCATTCCCGACACCTGAATCAGCGGACGGAGATTCGACAGCAGCTGGATGCGCTGCGAACAGGCGTCCAGGATTTTCGATTTGATGTTGTCGTCGGTGATGGCGTTGCTGGCATCGAGCACTTTGTCGATGCGCTGCGTTTCGTACGCGATGAACGCCTCAGCCACATCTTCCGCCGGCGTCGCCGGATCGACAGTCATCGCCGCCGGAGCCGGAGCCGGTTCCTGCGCGGGCGCAGGAGCGGAAGCGGGTACCGGCGCGGGCGCCGGAGCAGGCGCCGGCGTTTGCGTTTGCGTCGTCGTCGCGGTCGTTTCCGCCGGTGCCGGCGCGGGAGCCGGAGCCGGCAGCGGCGCAGGCGGCGCTTCGACGACGACCGTCTGCAACGCCGGCTGCGGCGCCTGCACCGGTTGCACCGTCGCAACGGCCGGCGCGGCCGGCGCGGCGTTGACGTCGACGAGCGCCAGATCGGCGCCGGCCATCGTCGTTGGTGTCGTGTCGGCGAGCTTCGGCACGCGCAGATCGGCCGGCGCGTTCATCGCCGTCACCGGCGCGGACTGCGGAATCGGAACGAGCTTCGGACCGCCGAGGATTGAGGCGGAGGGTGGAAGCGGGCGGACCAGCTCCGCGTCGCTCGTCAGTCCGGAGTCGAGCAGACGCTCGCGCACGCGCTGCCGAATCTCTTCCGCCACGCGGCGCTGCTGCAATCGTTGTGCGTCGGTGCGGTAGTTCGTGCTGTTGCGATCGATGGTCGCATCGCAATGACACGGCCCGATGCGATCGGGCTCGTACTGATTCTCGCCGCGAACGCGCTTCATGTAATCGACGATCGCCAGATTGCGCTTCATCACCGCGTCGCGAACGCGTTCGCATGCGGCCTGCGAGGCGAACTGATCGGTCGCATCGATGTCGGCGAAGAGACGCGTGTCGGCGCGATACATCGACACGTGATAGTGAAAAACTTCGCACGCCTGCGAGCCGGCCGTCGTCGCCGGCGGACAGACCAGTGCCTGCGCGCGCGCGCCGCCGGAGCTCACAACGATGGCAGCGAGCGCGATGGGGACTATGTGTAATCGCATGGAAGAGTGCCGGGGATTATACCTGTCGCCGTTCAACGATCCCGCGGCGCGGTCGTACCGATCAGCAGGTAACGAAAGGAGATCACCGGATGAGCAAACGCACACTCACTCTCGCTGTTGCCGCGATCGTCATCGCCGTTGCGGCGGCGCCGTTCGTCATCGCTGGCGAGCGCTTCCATCACCGCGACCATTTCGGCGCCGACGGCGAAGCGATGATGTTCAGCCACATCAGTCGCATCAAGTCGGCGCTCGATCTTTCCGATGCGCAGGTCGATCAGATCCGCGCGATTCACACCGCACTTCGCGAACAGAACAAGCCGTACCGCGAATCGCTCCACGGCGGATTCGGCGCCGTCGCCCAGGCGCTGCTCGCGAATCCGAACGACCTCGCCGCCGCACAGGCGTTGATGGACAAGCAGGACCAGGCCGAGCGCGTGCTGAAAGCGAACACGCTCGCCGCCGCGGCGAAAGCAGCGAACGTGCTCACGCCCGCGCAGCGCGAGAAGGTTTCGCAGTTCATCGCCGAGCGTCAGGCGCACCGGCAGCAGCGCGACGCACAGTAAACATTCATGAGCAACTCCCTCGCAGCGCTGTATGAAAGGCCCGGCAACGGGCCTTTCGGTGCGTTCGATCGTCTATTGTTCGTTCCCGCGGGAGAAAAACCGGAGCAGGTGACGAGCGACGATCCGATCGAAACACGAGCCATTACGGGCGTGAAAGCAGGCGACGCAGCGGCGTTCGACTACCTCGTGTCAAAATATCTGAAACGAGTGACGTCGATCGCGTGGGGAATCGTGCGCAGTCCGCAGGACGCGGAAGATCTCGCTCAGGAAGCGTTCGTGAAAGCGTATCAATCGATCGGCCGCTTCCGTTCCGGCGAGCCGTTCGGTCCCTGGATCTACCGCATCGTGACGAACCTCGGGCTCGACGTCGTCAAACACCGGAAGCGTTTCCGGCATGAGGAGCTGAGTGAAGGTGAGCCGGCCGAGCGACGTGACAGCGCCGATCTTCCGGCCATCGCGCACGAGCTCGGATCTCGGATCGATGCGGCGATCGAGTCGCTGCCGGAGATGCAGCGAATCGTGGCGCGGCTTTATCTCGTCGAGCAGTTCGACCACGGCGAGATCGCTGCGATGATGAATCTGAGCGAAGGAACGGTGCGCTCGCATCTTTCTCTCGCTCGCAGGAAACTGCAGGACAGGTTGTCGGACCTCCGCGAGGCAAACCATGAGTAACGATCGATTTCTCGAGCGTCTGCGGATCGAAGCGCAGTCGCTTCGCTTTGAACCGTCCCACTTCGCGGTGACGCGGATGTCGGCGCGCATTCGCGAGCGCATCGCCACACCGACTGTTTCGCAGCTCCTCGCAAACTGGATGCGGCCGCTCGCTCTTTCATTCGGCGCGATCGCGCTCGTCTCGACCCTCGGCGTTGCGTGGTACGAATCGCAGGAAACCGTCGCGATGGAGTCGACGATCGCGCAGAGCAACATCGACGTGGAAATGGCCGGGTACTCGTTTGGCGACTGACGATCTCACCCCGCGGCCCGCCGCCACGCGCACCCGCGCGATGACGGCCGTGATCCTCGCGTGCCTCTGCGGCATCCTCATCGGAATCGCCGCCGATCACGCGTGGCTGCTCTATCAGCGGCGCATCATGCCGCCGCACTTCGCCGGCCGCGTGCCGCGGATGTTCGTCGAGCACCTCAGCCGCAAGCTCGATCTCACACAGCAGCAGCGGACGGAAGTCGAAAAGATTCTCGAACGCCGCCACGCGCGCGTCGAAGCGATCCGCGCGAGCGTGCGCAAAGAGATCGACGAGACGAACGCCGAGATCGATGTGTTGCTGACGCCGGAGCAGCGAAAGAAGTTCGTCGAGCTGAAGATGAAGATGGCCGAGCGCGCCGGACACTTCCCGCGTTCGCACTAAGTGCGGCTCAGCGCGCCGAATCGGGCCGCACACGCAAAAAGAACGTGCACGCCTTCCCGGTCTTCGACTCCACCCAGATCGAGCCGCCGTGCGCGACCGCGAATTCGCGGCAGCGAAAGAGGCTTCGTCCCGTCCGCTCCGGCGACGCCGGCTGCCAGACGAACCCCGGCTCAAAGATCGACTGACGAAGCTGCTCGGGGACGATCGGCCCGTTGTCCATCACGAAGAAAAGCAGCAGCGGCTTTCCTTTGTGCTCCATCCAGCGAACGCCGATCACGACCTGCCCGCCGGGCGGAACGTAGTGCAGCGAGTTGTCCATCAGCACGCTCAGCGCATCAGCGAGCTGCGGATGATCGCGGAACGTTTCCGTCAGCTCGGGGACGTCGACTTCGAGCTTGATGTTTTTCAGGTCGGCGAACGGCACGAAGCGTTCGGCGACGACGCGCACGAGCTCCGTGACGGTCGGCAGCGTGCGCGACGTCGATCCTTCTTCGACTTCCGGCGCCATCTCCAGCGATGACAGGATCTGATCGATCGTGCTCGCGAAATCCATCAGCATCGGATCGTGCTGATTCGTACGCGATGCCGCGATCATCGAATCGTGCAGTCCGCGCAGCGGCGAGAAGATCGTCTCGCGCACGAACGCCATGAACGACGCGTGATGTCCGTCGGTTGCGTCGGCGGGACGGAAGACGAGCACCGCGCCGCTCGCACCGCCGGAAAGCGGGACGAGCGAATAGAGAACGTTGCGATGACGAATGCGCGTCGCGGACGTCGCCGGCACCGACAGCTCGCCGACGCGCAGTCCCGCGGTCGCTTCGATGAACGAGAGCTTCGCGAGATCGGAAGCCGGCGCGTCGAAGAGCCGCTTCGCTTCATCGGTGACGAACTTCACGGCGCGATCGGGACCGACGACGATCGATGCGACGCCGGTCGCAATCAGCACGCTGGCAATCGACGTAATCGCAGGCGAGGCTGACTCGACAGGGAACGGGAGCACCGCCGCTTTCGGGAACGGGTCGAGCGCAACGGCGGAGCGCGATGCAGGTTGCGGATTCGATTGGTGCTGCGGTGGAGGAGGTGCGGTTTGTACAGCGGGCGCCGGCTGCGTCGCGCGCGGCGCAGGTGCAGGCGCCGCGGCAACAGGCGCGGACTTCTTTGGTTCCCGTTCTGCCGCAGGCGGAGCGACCGCGGGCAGATCCGACGACGACTTTTTGCGCGGCTTATCGCACTTGTCACACAGGATGCCCTGTGTAATGTCGCGGCCGCACATGAAGCATTTCTGGGCCATTGGGAGCTCCGGACCGCCGAGTTTACGCGTCTGGCTCAGGCTCCGCAATCGCCGGTTTCCGATGTCTATCCAGAGCGAAGCGAAGGATCAATGGTCCTACAGCCGCGCTGTCGCATCGTGGACCGCGCACGTGGCGCCGCCGCAGCTGACGCACCGGTGATCCTTCGCTTCGCTCAGGATAGACTGCGCACATGAAGAACATCGTCGTCATCGGCGCCGGCACGATGGGCAACGGCATCGCACACACCGCGGCCGCCTCCGGCTTCGACGTCACCCTCATCGACGTCGCGCAGTCATTCCTCGATCGCGGCATGTCGACGATCTCCGCGAACCTGCAGCGCGGCGTCGACAAAGGAAAGATGACCGCCGAGGAGAAGGAAGGCGTGCTCGGGCGCATCAAAGCATCGACGAATGTCGATGATGCGAAAGACGCCGACCTCGTCATCGAAGCGATCATCGAGAACGTCTCCGCGAAGACCGATCTCTTCCGCCGCCTCGACGAACTGACGAAACCGGAGTGCATCCTCTCGTCGAACACTTCCTCGATCTCGATCACGAAGATCGCCGCCGCAACGAAGCGGCCCGAGAAAGTCATCGGCATGCACTTCATGAATCCGGTGCCGGTCATGACGCTCGTCGAAGTGATTCGCGGCATCGCCACGTCGGACGAAACCTATCGCCTCGTCGAAGAGACGTCGAAGAAGATGGGGAAGACGCCGATCGAAGTGAACGACTATCCCGGCTTCATTTCCAATCGCGTGCTGATGCCGATGATCAACGAAGCGATCTTCGCGCTGTTCGAAGGCGTGGCCACGCCGGAATCGATCGACGGCGTGATGAAGCTCGGCATGAATCACCCGATGGGACCGCTGACGCTCGCCGACTTCATCGGCCTCGATGTCTGTCTCGCCATACTCCGCGTTCTCGAAGATGGTTTCGGCGATCCGAAGTACCGCCCGTGTCCGCTGCTCGTGAAGATGGTCGACGCAGGCTGGCTCGGTCGCAAAAGCGGTCGCGGCTTTTACTCATATAACAAGTGACGCGGGCAGGATGACGGAGCAGCAGTCGCGTGTTATAAGCGGCAACCAATCATGCTCTGTCAGACCTGCAGCGCGTACAACGGCGACGAGCGCGAGTACTGCTATCGCTGCCAAAACAAACTCCTCGTTCTCTCGGGCGTCAACGCCTTCGAAGAGGATGACATCGAGGATTACGAAGAAGAGGGAGAGCTTTCGCTCGACGAGCATCTGCTCGAGCGCGTCTCCGCTCTTGAAGAGATCGTCAAGCGCTCCGCCGAAACACTGCGCAGCGTCGTCGACGCCGTGCAAAAGCACGAGCGCGCGATCTTCGTCAATCAGACCGGCCTCCTCTCCGTAAAAGAACTGCTCGAAAAGAAGAACGTCGTTTCTGCCGACGAGCTCGTCGAATTGTGGGAATCGAAGATGGGCGAGCAGATGCTCGCTCTCGAAAAGAAGCAGCGCTTCACCGAGCGCAAAGACCGGATCATGTCGCTGTTCCGCGGCGAGAAGCGCGATCGCTTCCTGCAGTTTCTCGCGGATGCTGAAGCAGCGATCGACGCGTTCGATCCCGATCGCGGCATCAAGGCGCTCGAAGAAGCATTCAAGCTCGATCGCGACAACTACGAGCTCTCGTTCTTCCTCGGCGAGATGTTCTTCAACGACGGCGATCTCGATCGCGCCAAGCACTATCTCGAGCGGACGCTCGAAGTGCAGCCCGATCATTTCGACGCGGCCGTTTTCTACGGCGTGCTGCTGCACGAGCGCCAGGATCTCAAAGGCGCCGAGCGCTGGCTGCGTCGCGCCATTCAGATCTCACAGGAATCGTTTCTCCCCTACTTCTCGCTCGGCGCGATTTACGCGCGCAAAGGAAAACTCCTTCGCGCGCAGAAGTTCCTCGAGAAAGCGATTGAGCTCGAAGCGATCCCGCAGGCGTATTACCTGCTCGGCACGATCTTCTATGACAAGGGTCAGCTCGAACGCGCCATCCGTTCGTTCCAGGCAGCGCTGAAGCTCGATCCTGAATACGAAGAGGCGATCTATCACCTCGGGCTTTGCTATCTCGATCGCAACTGGAACCGCAAAGCGATCGACTGCTTCCAGGAAGCGCTGGAGCTCAATCCGAACAAGATCGAATATCAGCAGGCCGTCAAGATTTACGACGGCATCTCCGGACACGTTCCGCTCGAAGGTCCGGCCGCCGCGGAGTTCAGCGAAGCGGAGCTGCTCGTCACGCAGGGAAACTACAGCGAAGCGCTCGATCACTATCGCCGCGCATCGCAGGCCGATCCGGAAAACGTCAACATCCTCATGCCGTACGCGCTGCTCTGCTCGCATCTTGATCAGAACGGAGAAGCGATCGCCGCCGCGCGCCGCGTGCTGCACCAGAAGCCGACCGAAGTCGTCGCAGCCGCCGCGTACACGACGCTCGTCGAAGCACTTCGCGCCGAAGGAAACTTCAAGGAAGCCAACCGCGCGCTCGAAGAGATGCTGCGCGAGTACACGTCGAATTACGCGAAGTCGATTGCGTACTACGAGAAGGCATACAACCTCGCCGAGATGGAAGAGAACCTCGACGAAGCGCTCGAAAGCGCGCAGCTCGCGCTCCGCTATTCGCCGAAAGAACTGAAGCAGTTCCCGCTCGCAGCGCTCGGCTGGGTTTACTTCAAGCGGAAAGACTTCGGCAACGCCGTCGACTTCCTCGCGAAGTCAGCCGAGCTCGGACCGACTGCCACAAACCTCATGCACCTCGGCATGGCACTCCTCGAAAGCGGTCAAAAGGATCGCGCCCGCGCAGTGTTCCGCCGCGCAAAGAGCTTCAAGACGAAGGGCGCCGGACTGGAAGAGAAGATCCTCGAGCAGGTGCGATCGACGACGAAGCTGATCGATCGTCTGCACGCACGCAGACGTCGCGCGCCGAAGAACTCGTAGGGGAGCGGAGCCGGCCGCGTCGAAACCAAGCCAACAAGCACGCCCGGCCTCCGGTCTTTTCGGCCTGCCAGTAGATGTCGCGTAGCATTTCGGGTCGGTCACACTCAATGCCTGAATCCGTGTTCGCAATCATTACGTACGTGCTACCTGCAGCGGCGGCTGTGGGTCTGGCGTTCGGGATAGCGCGTTATCGGCGGCGCGTCCCGCCGAACCAACCTTTGCTTTGGCAGAAGCGACGTTCAGAGGTGCGCGAAATACCGGAACAACCCGCAACCAAATGGCGACCGATGCCTCAACTCGAATGTGAAGTCGTTTTCATCGGGGCCGAAGAAGGCGGCCGGTCACAACCCATTCGGGAACTGTCCAGCCGCCAGTACCGCCCACATCTGGTCGTCGAGCCGCGCGATCGGCGTCAGGCGATTGTGGTGGGCAGCGAGTTCAAAGAGATCTATTACGGCGTCATCTTCAGTGACGGACCCGCTTATGCTGAACCCGGAACGGAATACAACGTACACATGCTCCTCCCGTTCTATCCGGAGGAACAATACGTGCCGCTTGTTGCCGGCACATCGTTCACCATCCGAGAAGGATTCGTGAAGATCGTCGGCCACGGAAAGGTCCTGGCACGTTCGAATCCGAGCGCGGCCTGACTATCCCGCGCAGCGTGACTCAGAACTTAAAAAGCAACGCCGCGAACAACGCGCTGTCTCCCTTCTTAATACTCGGTGATGGCGGTCGACTCTTGTAGTCGTACGCGTAGGTAATCTTCAACTCGATCCTTCTCATCACAGAGGTGCCGAGGCCGGCGTCGAAGTGGTAGAGAGCGTCGCCGAAATCGCTCGCCTTCCAGAGTCCCGTCAATTTCTGGGTGATTTTGCTGGTCTTTGAGAGTGCCCAGTCGAAGTCTTCGCCGGCCTTCAACGCCGCGCCGCTCGAGCGTCCGAGCGAATCATTGCTTTCCACCTGCATGCCTGCGGCGCCGTCGATCGTCAGGTTGCGCGTATCGCTTTTGATCACGCGGTATCCGGCGCCGACAACCGGCGCGACGAGATAGTTCACATCCTTGAACGGGTCACGAAGGTACGAGACCTCCGCGAACGCAAAGGTCCGATCCGAGAGCGTGTACTCGCCGCGCACTGCTGCCGTGGCCCGATCGACCTGCGTGTCGCCGTTTGCCGAACCGCGCAAAACCAGTGCGTCCGCTTTGAAGACGAAGCGAGTCTTCGGGTCGTACTTTGTTGAGAGGGAGAAGTTGTAATTTTGCGTGTCCGTGTTGCCGCTCGTAAGCGCGAGACCGGCGCCGATGCTGCCGGTCCACGGCTTCGCGGCGGTCGCCGCGTCCTGCGCCATGACGCGCGCAGCAATTGCGAACACGAATACAAGGGTCAGAACCCGTCTGCTCATGCGTGCTACCTCGGCGCAGCGGGTAAGCAAACGCCGAGCCCGGCACGCGGACGACGCCCCGCTACGGATTCACGACCGTGATCGGGTTCGCGGTCTGCGACGTGATGTGGATGTTCCCTTCCGTCGCGTAGAGCTGAATCTTCTGACCGCCGCCGTTGATCTTGCCGGTCGCGCGGATGCGCGTCTTTCCGTTGATCTGATCGCGATGCATGGTCAGTCCGGGAAAATCCGAGTGAATCGCGTTCGCGTCGGGATTGCTCGTGATGATCGTCGCTTCGATGTCCGCGCCGAAGTGCGGATTCACATTCACGGCGACATTTCCCTGCAGCGACTTCGCTTCGAACTTCTCCGTCTTCGCGTTCGGATCGGCGGTGATCGTGATGTCGCCCGACGTCGTCTCGGCATCGATCGGTCCCGACGCCTGGCGCACGATGATGTCGCCGCCGCCGGAACGGAGCGTCGTCGGACCGCCGGCGTAAAGCAGACGAATCGTGCCGCCGCCGGTAGAGATGTTGCCGCCATCGAGCGCGCCGCGCACGATGATGTCGCCGGCGTCGGTGTGCGCGGTGACCGCGCGATAGATATCGCCGAGGCTGAGCGGACCGCCGAGTGAAAGAACGTTCGCTTCGCCGAGGACGCTGTCGAGCTTCACGGCGCCAGCGCCGGTTTCGACGCGCGCGAATCCTTCGATGCGGCCGACCTCGATGCTGCCGATCGGTACCGACATCACCAGATTGCCGTCGAACTTCGCCGCCTGGAACTTCGTCTCCCACGTGTTTCCGGCGCTCGGAATCGGCAGACTGACGCGCGGTGTCTGTTGCACCGACCGCGCTTCTTCAACGCGCGTTCCCTTGCGCAGCAACACCACTCGTCCCATCAGCGACGCGGTCGTGAGCGTCGGCCCGCCGGTCGAGTTCACGCTGCCGCGGAACGTCGAGCCGCTGAAGCCGCCGCGCACCGGCATCGTCGTCAGGAACTCGCCCTGAATCGTGTCGGCCACCCAGGTAAAGTTCGAGTCGCCCGGCACGCGTACTTCGATGTTGCCGTTGACGGTCGACAACTGCGCATTCGCGGTCGGCTTCGCGCCGTACTCGTAGACAACGCTGCCGTTCACTGTATCAACGATCGACGAGCCGACCACGTTGTCGAACACGATCAGACCGTTGAAGTTTTTCACCGTCACGTTGCCGGTGATGTTCTGCACGCGGATCCGTTCCGCGGAGCTCGAGGAGATCTTCACGTGCACGCTGCGCGGAACGCGCACCGTATATGCGACGGAGCTTCTCCACTTGCCGGCGCGCACGACCGGCACGACCGTCCTGATGATGCGAACCTGCTGATTCCCTTCCATCATCACGTGCGTCTGCTCGATGCCGAGCGCGAGCGACTGCGGATCGTCGGCGATGACGGTCTTCACGCATCCGACGCGCAGGCCGGGCGTGTCGGTGCCGATGATCTCGATCGTTCCGGTCGGATTTTCGATCCAGAACGAGCCGCCGACGTCGAGCGTGAACTCGCGCGAAAAGCGATCGACCTTCGTCACCGGATCGGCGAAACCGGCGACTGCAATCAGGGCGATGACCGCCGCGAGAATGGGACTCTTGTTAATCATTACGGGTGAACGTTGCTCAGCGCCTCCGCGGCTTTCACGCGAACGTAGGTGTTCTCATCGTCCTGCGCCGCTTTCTGGCGCAGCGTGTCGAGCGTCATCGCATCGAGCTGCGTTCCGGAGCGGGCGAGATTCGCCAGCGCTTCGACAGCCTTCAGGCGAACGGCCGGATTCGGATCGCTGCGAAGCGCTTCAATCAGCGCCTGCGTCGTCGTTTCATTTGCGCCGTTCGGCTGCAGCGTCTTCAGCGTGTCGACGGCGTTGATGCGAACGCCCTGATGTTCATCGGTGCGCAGCACGCTCGCCAGCGCGGTAGCGATTTCCGGATCGGTCGTTTGCGGGTTCGAGTAAACGCGGCGGATCCAGTCGATCGCACGCGAGCGCGACGGCGACATGGTGTCTTCATTGCGGACGACGTACGCGAGCAGCCGGACGACACTCTTATCATTGGGCTTGCCGGTGACGGTGACGTGCGAGGTGATGTCGAACGAGAGGTTCACGTCGCCGTTCGTCGCGTTGTCGGAGAACTGTACGTTCTGAATGTCGGGACGTCCCTGAATGTCGGGATTGACGAGGCTGGCCGGCAGCACGCGCGACTCGGCGATCGAGTACGGCATCGAGACGTTCTGGATCGGACGCGGCTCGGAGACGATCGCCTGCGTCGGCGCGAGCTGCACGGTCGTCGAGCGATGACCTGCGAACCAGGAGCCGCCGGCGATGACGGTCACGGCCGCTGCCTGCGCGAGCCACTTGAACGCCGGCCGGCGCTGGAACGGAATCACGTTCGTCGCCGGCGCGGCGACGACCTGCTGCGGCATGATCGTGGCGAGGAACTTCTCCTTCACGCGCGCCGGGACTTCGACGATCGGAAGATCTCCGAGCATCGCCCACGTCGCGCGGAACGCAGCCCACTCCGCATTGCAGAGCGCGCACTGCTCAATGTGCTGGAGCGTCCGCTCGCGCGTGGCCGGGTCAAGCGACTCGGTCAGCAACAGCGGCCAACTCTCCTTCACGACATCACATTCGACCATTGGGATCCTCCGCGCCCTTCGCCGGTGAGCGCTTTCTTCAACGTCTCCATCGCCCTGAAGACTCGCGTCTTCACCGCTCCCTCGGAGCAGCCGGCGATCTGTGCAATTTCGGCATACGACAACCCCTGATACCGCGACAGCAGAATCGCTTCACGCTGCTCCGGCGTCAGGGTCGCGAGCGCCTTGCGAACCAGCGCTTCGTTTTCACGTTGTTCGAGATCGCGATCGGCGCCCTGTTCCGGCGAAGGCAGCGTGATCAGTACGTCATCCGCTTCCTTCGCTTTGTTGTCCGCCTTCCGCAGATAGTCACGACACCAGTTCGCCGTGATCGAGAAAAGCCAGGTCGACAATTTCGCGTCGCCGTGAAACTGGCTCGCATGCTTCATCATCTTTACAAAGACTTCCTGTACCGCATCCTCGGCCGCCTCGCTGTTCCTCAGAAACCGGAATGCGAAGTTGTAAATACGGCCGCTATACCGTTCGTAGATCTCGGAGGCCGGGGAGTAGTCGCCCGCCTGAACGATGCGCATCAACTCCTGATCGCTCAGGTGCTTCATTTCCCGGTCTCTCTCTGCTGTGACGGTGACATGGTTGAAAGGTTACGGAACAGCCGCGCCGGTCTCCGCATTCGCCTGGACCGCCGGGCTCGCTTCGAGAGAGACGACGACCAGCGCAAAGAGGTCGAGCATCAGGAAGAAGACTTCCGTGTCGCCGAAGTTGAACTCGAACATCCCGGCAACGGTCAGCGCCACGGTCACGGCGATGCCGATCTCAGCAAAGCGGCTGTTCGGCCCGCGCCAGCCGCGAATACATTCGCGCAGAAACAGCCCCAGCAGCAGGAGATAGGCGGCAAGGCCGAGCACGCCACGTTCCGCCCAGAGCTGAATGACGTTGTTGTGCAGATGGGGGATACGGAAACGCGGCGCATCGTGCTTCCGATACAGCGGGTAGACTTCCTTGACATTCGCAGGGCCGACGCCGAGGACCGGATAGTCCTTGATCATCTCGATGCCGCCTTCCCACATGCGAATGCGGTCGAAGTTCGACGACTGCTTCGTATCGAACGTCGAGATGAGCCGGCTGAAGAGCGGCAGCGGCATGAAGTCGATGAACAGCACGAGCAGCGGCGCCGCGAAAACGATCCAGCGCGGACGCTTCGCCAGCAGCAGCACGAGCACGGCGGCCAGCCAGCCCATCCATGCGCTGCGCGTCAGCGTCAGCCAGAGCGCGGCGGTCGTCAGCAGCGTCCCGGCCGCGAGAATCCAGCGAAGCGGCTCGTGCAGCCAGAGCACGAGAAAGATCAGCGCGATCGGCAGCAGCAGACCGCTGAACGTCATCACATGCGACGCCGGTCCGGTGATGCGATGCTCGAGATCGCGCGCCGTCGAAACGTACTGATAGAGACCGTAGGCAGAAATGTACGAACCGAAAAAAAGGATTGCGGCGAGCGCGAGCTGACGGACGCGCGGCACCTGTCGATAGAGCGCGATCGCGATCGGGAAGAGCGCCATCTTTCCCCACAGCGAGCTCTCTCCGAAAAAATGCTTCGACTCGCCGGCGGCGAACGACGAGACCGTCGAAACGATGCCGTAGACGATCAGCGGAAAGAGGAGGATGTGAAACGACGGCCGCAACTCCCGACGCCCCATCGCCACGATGCCGAAGACCAGCGTCCAGAGCACGCCCTGTTCGGACGGAATGACCTGGCCGGCGAAGACCATGTGGCCGACGTAGAAAAACGTCGTCAGCGCGACGTAGAACGGCGTGTTTTCAGGGAGTGTGAGACGGCGCGCAAGCCACACGGTCGCGGCTCACGCTTCCTCGAACGCTTCTTCGACGAGCATGACCGGAATGTCGCTGACGACCGGATAGATCCGCCGGCACTTGACGCACTGGAGACCCTGCTCGACGACCGGCTCTTCGCCGCGAAACTTCTCGCGGTATTTGTCGCGGATGGATGCGGCGCGCGAAGCCGAAAGCGCGACCGGCTGCACCTCTTCTTTGCAGAGAGGGCAGGCAAGGATTTCGAGCAATTCGCTGTCGACCGCCATTGGCGCGGGCAAGTGTAGCATCACAACAATGATGCGAATCCTCCACCTCGCCGCCGGAAATCGGTGGACCGGCGCAGCGGCTCCGGCGTTCGCGGAAGTCGAGTCGCTGCGCGCCGCCGGCGTCGACGCGCACTACGCATATGTCGGCGGATACAAGCTGCAGCAGAAGATCGGACACCTCTCGTACGCACACCCGATCATCGAGAAAGCGCAGAACCCGATCTCGTTCGCTCGCAGCGCGCGCGCGATCGAACGGCTCATCGATCATCACGGCTTCGACGTACTTCACGCACATCTGACATACGACCACTGGCTGGCACGAATGGCGACGCGCGACAAAAGTACCGCCATTGCGCGAACGTTCCACGCGCGCCGCGTGCTGCGCGGCGATCCGCTCACCCGCTCGCTCGTGCGCCGCACCGCGACGCTGTTCGTCGTCAACGACACGTTCCGCAACGTGCCGCTGCTGCGCGGACGCGAAACGTTCTTCACGCCGCCACCACTCGACGTCGAGCAGTTCACGCCGGAAGGCGCTGATGCGCGAGCGTCGTACGGCATCGCGCCGAACACGCGGCTCGTCGCCGTCATCGGCAAGCTGTCGAAAGATCGCGGCTTCGAAGATGCGCTGCGAACGTTCGCGCTCGTTCGCGCGTCGCTCGACGACACGCAGCTGATGATCATCGGTCACGGCGAGCATCGTCCGAATCTCGAAGCGCTCGCGGGTGAGCTCGGCATCGAGAACCACGTCGTCTGGGCCGGCTATCACGAGCACGACCTCGCCGAGCACTACCGCGCCGCGGATGTGCTGCTCTTCACCGCGCGCGGATCGGACGAAGGACATCGCGCCGTCCTCGAAGCGATGGCGTGCGGGACGCCGGCGCTGTCGTTTCCGATCGACGGCATCGCCGCGCTCTTCGGCGAGCTGCCGCTCATCTCGCCGGCGGCGACGCCGGAGTCACTGGCCGCGCTGACGCTCTCCGTTCTCCGCGACAACTCCGACACGCTCCGCAGCGAGGTCTGGTCACGTGCGCAGGAATTTGCATATGACCGTGCAGCGGAACGATTGATCGCCGCGTATGTAACGTCATCCCGAGCGTGAGCGAGGGATCCGGGAGGGAGGGGCGACACGCAACGTCCTCGTGCCCCTCCCTCCCGGATCCCTCCCTCACGCTCGGGATGACAACCAGTGACCTTTCTTCCGCGGCGTTGCAAATGACGAAAACGCCGAGCAGAATCGAATGCGGTCCGTTCCCCCGTGATGCGCGACGAAACCCTCATTGTCTTCGCTTTCTTCTCCGTCCTGACGGCAGGTGCGGCCGTCATGGCGCTGCTCCTCCTCGGCTTCTATCGTGAGTACCGCAAGTCGTATCTGTTGCACTGGACGCTTGCGTGGACGGCAACGGCCGTCTATCACCTCGCCGCGGCGATCAGCGCTGCGCTGGCGATCTTTCGCCATCTCGGTCCGCTGCATCCCGCTCGCATCGCCACGACGCTGATCGCCGGTCCCGCCGCTTACCTGCAGTTCGGCTGGCTGCTGTTCGGCGTCTATGAGCTCGTACGCCGGCGGCCGGTGCGCATTCGCGAATCGGAACTGATCCTGATCGGCCTCGCGGGCGTCGGGCTCATCACGTCGCTCGGATCGTTCGGCCCGTCGCCTGCCGTCCGCTACTTCGTCGCCGACGGCGTGCACGGCTTCATCGGCGCCAGCGTTCTTCTCGTCGCCGCCGCCGGCGTCTGGCGCAACGCGAAACGCCGCGGCAGCATCGGCTTCACGCTCATCACCGGCGCGCTGCTGCTCTACGGAATCGAACAGCTTCACTACTTCGGCATCAGCGTCGCCTGGCTGATCACCGGACAGGAGCAAAGCTACAGCGCATACCTCGGCTTCGCCGACTTCGTCATCCAGACGATGCTCGGCACCGGCATGATCACCTGTCTGCTCGAAGACGAGCGCGAAGCGTCCGAGCTCGCAACAGTTGAGATCGAGCACCTCGCCTATCACGACTCGATGACCGGCCTGCCGAATCGGCCGTTGTACATGGACCGGCTCATCGTCGCGCTCGCGCAGGCGGCGCGCGCGAATCAAAAGCTCGCGGTCTTCTTCCTCGATCTCGATCGATTCAAAGACATCAACGATTCGCTCGGCCACACGGTCGGCGATTCGCTGCTCAAAGCGGTGGCCGATCGCATCCGCCGCTGCGTGCGCGAAGGCGACACGATCGCTCGTTTCGGCGGCGACGAGTTCACGCTGATGATCCCGAAGATCGAGAACGTCGAAGACGCGGCGAAGATCGCGCAGAAGATCATCGAGACGCTCAAGATCCCGTTCACGCTCGGCGAACGCGAGCTCTTCGTCACGACGAGCATCGGTATCAGCCTCTATCCGATCGACGGAACCGATCCCGACACGCTCGTTCGCAACGCCGACACCGCGATGTACCGCGCGAAGGATTCGGGTCGCGACAACTATCAGCTCTACGCGCCGGCGATGAACGCGCACGCGCTCGAACGGCTCGCGCTCGAGAACATGCTGCGCAAGGCGCTGACGCAGAAAGAGCTCGTCGTCTATTACCAGCCGCTGATCGATGCAACGTCGCGCATGATCGTCGGCGTCGAAGCGCTGATCCGCTGGAACCATCCGCAACTCGGATTGCTGTCGCCCGCGCATTTCATCTCGGTCGCCGAGCTCTCCGGACTCATCGTCCCGATCGGCAACTGGGTGCTGCGCACGGCCTGCAAACAGGTGAAGGCGTGGCACAAGCGACTCGATTACGACCTGACGGTGTCGGTGAATCTCTCAGCCCGCCAGTTCTCGCAACCCGATCTCGTCGAACAGGTGCACCTCGTCCTGCAGGAAAGCGGACTCGATCCGAGTTGCCTCGAACTGGAGATCACCGAAAGCAACGCGATGCAGAACGCCGAGAACACGATCTACACGCTGCGCGACCTCAAAGCGATCGGCGTGAGAATCTCGATGGACGACTTCGGCACCGGCTATTCGTCGCTCAACTACCTCAAGCGATTCCCGATCGACACGCTGAAACTCGACCAGTCGTTCGTGCGCGAAGTGACGACCGACAAAAGCGACGCCGCCATCGTCAGCGCCGTCATCACCATGGCCCACAGCCTCAACCTGGAAGTCGTCGCGGAAGGCGTCGAGACGGAAGGACAGCTCGACTTCATGCAACGCCACCACTGCGATCGCATCCAGGGATATCTCTTCAGCGCCCCACTCTCGGCGGAAGAGCTCGAGCCTTACGTGATGGCGCAGAAAGCGATCGGGCAGGCTGCGGGATGAGGGCGGCCGCACCGGCCCGAGAGCGCAACGACCTCGGCATTCTCTGGAGCATGATTTCGTGGATGTCCGGGGCCGCGGCCTTCGGCGGCGCCGATCGCGCCCGCTGTCCACATTCACGCATCACGCGCTCCACTTGTGCGCGCCGTGGTTATCGCGCTCGTCGTCGCCATCGCCGCGATCTGGTTCGTCTGGACGATCGGCGGACGCCTGCTGCTCGGCGTATTGCGACGTGCATCTCTTCCGAACGAGATCTCATGGAGTCGTGTGATGCCGGTGATGTTCATCGTGCTCTTCGCGTCAATGTCGATCGCAGCATGCGCCGGCTCGTGGATCGGCGGCATCGCA
The DNA here is from genome assembly GCA_034667465.1 of Acidobacteriota bacterium. Classification (GTDB taxonomy): domain Bacteria; phylum Acidobacteriota; class Thermoanaerobaculia; order Gp7-AA8; family Gp7-AA8; genus JAOBAU01. Next base: position 374,248 of record JAXDJV010000025.1, read on the forward strand.
CTGCGATTCGGTTAAGCCAGCGGCGATCTTGACGTAATTACGGTCGTGCACTACCGTGCGCGCCTCCCAGTTTTTTAACCGCCCCCTAAGGAGAAGCCGCTTGAAGTTTGCTCACATCGCCCTCGCGATTTTTCTGTCTGTCTCCGTCGTCTCCACGTCGCTCGCCGCGGAGAAAAAGGTATGGATTCAGGAGTTGGTCGTCGCGGCTCCCGACACATACGAAGATCTCGTTTCCGATTCGCCGGTTATCGCCCGGGTTCACATCAACGCCTCACGCGTTCGCGCGACTCCGACTACCGGCGGTAATCCACCGACCATCTTCACGGAATACAGGGCGAGCGTCACCGAGGCGTTCCGCGGATCCATTCGTACTGGAAAACAGATCACGTTCATGCAGGTTTGCGGCGAGTACGAGGATGCGAACAACATCGTTCGCGTCGCAGGAGCCCAACCGCTCGCCGTTGATGCCGATTACGTCGTCTTCCTTCGCTACGTCCCTTCGCGGGGTATTTACGCGTTGACCGGCGAACGCGAGGGCGTGTTCAAAGTATGTCGAGGCGCGATCGATCCCCAGGGTGAATCAATGATCGCAGCCGAACGCGAAGGCCTTTCCGAGAAGCGGTTTGTTCAGGAGTTGCGGCGCGCGGTCGCACGACGTCCGGCGAAGGTCGAGCAGTGAAAACCAGACCCGCGCCGCATCTCGCCGGTCTCGTCTTCGCCATCATGTTTTTCTGTTTGGCGTCTTCCAATGTCTACGCGCAATGCAGCTGTTCGCCGGTGCAGAAAGACGGCTGGCCCGATGCGATGACTTACACCGTCTCGATCGACACGGACATTTCGACGACAGACCAGAACACCATTCGCGACGCAGTAAATCAGTGGAACGCTTTCTTCACGAACCTCGGCCTTCCAGTACCATTCACGTTCGTCGCAAGCGGCGGAGATATCACGGTATTTACCGATCAGGGTTTGGTCGGAACGCAGGTCGGAATGCTGAACAAGCACGAACCGGGGAACGGAAAGGGAAAAGTCGGACTTAATCCCGACTTCGCGAATACCGGAAACGGCTTCATCAAACACTCAGCCCTCCACGAATTTGGTCACAGTCTCGGCTTCGACCATGTGACCGGTTTCGCATGCAAGGGGCAGACGGTCATGTTCTCGACGATCAGTCCCGCCGGGCCGTGGCTCGGTTCTCTTACTGCATGCGACAAGTCCGGCGCGCGAGCGGCATTCGCCCCGACCACAGGCGCGCCGAAAACAGGCGAAACACAAACTCCCACCAGCGGCGGGGACGCGATCACCGTGTACGGTGATCCGATGGTGCTGGACCTGAACGGTGACGGCGTCCACACCTCCGACGTCTTCTCACCGGTTCGTTTCGACATCAAAGGCGACGGCAAAAGAGAGCTCATTACATGGACAAACCCAACGACCGAAGAAGGCTTTCTCTGGATTGACCGGAACCACAATGGCCGCGTCGATGACGGCTCGGAGTTGTTCGGTATCGGAACCGATCTGCCATCGGGCGTCAAAGCGCGCGACGGTTTCGAGGCACTGGCGATGTACGACATGCCGCTGTACGGAGGCAACGCGGACGGTCGTATATCCGCCGATGACGCTGTATGGGAACGGCTGCGCGTATGGATCGATCGCAATCACGACGGCGTCTGCGATCCTGGCGAGCATGGACCGCTGCATCAATGCCAGATCGAAGCATTGAACCTCGAGTCCACCTGGCCTGCCGTCGATGACGAATCCGCGAACGCTCTCAGAATCCACGGCAGCTATTCGCGCAGCATCGTCGGAAACGGTCGGCCGCGTCTTGAGAATTGGGCGATGGATTCGCTGCTGTTTCGAATCCTCGAACCGTGACGTGTGCTAATCCAGCGTCCGCAAAACCGCGCGCACCGGACTCGCATCCGCGCCCTGTAATCGCAGCGGGAGAGCGATCAGTTCGTACTCGCCTTCGGGCACGTCATCCAACACCACGCCTTCGAGAATGGCCATGTCGTTGTGGGCGATGGCGCGGTGGGCTTCAAGCTCCTTCGAATCGAAGGGATCGATTGATGGTGTGTCGATGCCGAGGAGGATTACGCCGTGCTGGTACATGTGGTCGACGAGCTCGGGCGAGAGGCTGGCGAAGTCGTTGTTCCAGGCTTCGTGACTGGGGAACGTATTCGTGCGGAACAGTACGCGCGGCGCGGTGATCGGCTTGCCGATGATGTCGTTCGGGGTGATGCGGTCGCCGCGCTCGACGTCGACGTGAATCACGACGCAGGGGCCGAGGTACATCTCGAGACGGCGCGAGGCGATGTCGTCTCCATCCGCACTGTAGTGGCTCGGTGCGTCGGTGTGTGCGCCGACATGTACCGACGTACGAATGTCCGAAAGTGTGATGTTCGCGCCAGCGGCCATGTCGAGATTCACCGTATGCACGAACGGCGTATCGCCGGGCCATACGTTCGTAGCGGGGCCGACGAGCGGCGAGATATCGATCAGCATGATCAGACCGCCGCGATGATCTTAAGTTCGACTGCGATCGGGGTCGGGAGTGAATCGACGCCGACCGTGGTGCGCGTCGGCTGAACGTTGCCAAGGTATTCGGCGTAGACGCGATTGAACGTCGCGAAGTCGCGCTTCATGTCAGTGAGATAGACGGTGACGTCGAGGATTTTATCCAGCGAGCTGCCGGCCTCCTCGAGGATCGCCTTCACGTTGTCGAACACCGCGCGCGTCTGCACTTCGATGTCGTGATCGAGGACACTGCCGGCGGAATCGCGCAGGATGCCGGGGATCTCGCCGGTGCCGGGTCGCCGCGGTCCGATGCCGGAGAGAAACAGCAGATCGCCGACGCGCCGCGCGTGCGGATACGGACCGACCGGCGGCGCTGCGCGCTCGGTCAGAATCGCGCGATCCCGATCGCTGCCGCTGTCATCCTGAGCGTCAGCGAAGGATCCGGGCGGGAGGGGCGCGCTGCCTTCGTCGTCGTGCACCGCCCGCCCCGATCCCTCGCTCACGCTCGGGATGACTTCCGGTGCGTTATGCGACTCGAGACCGCTTCCGAGCTCGGCCGGACCTTCATCAAACTCCTTCTCGAAATCGAGTTCTTTGTTCGGTGCCGGCGTCAGCTCGACGATCGCGCTTCCCGTTCCCCACACCGGCTGGTAATCCCACACTTTGCCGTCGTAGAGATTGTGCTCGCCGGCCGTGGCGCCAAGCCACCAGATCGCCTTGAAGCCCATGTCCGCGTTCGCTTCGCGTGCGAAATCTCGCGCGACCTGCGCGACGTCTTCAAGTCTTCCCTCACCGAGCATCTCGAGGATCTTGCGATTCCACTCATCGTCTTTCATCGACGAGATGCGGTCATTCGCCTGATCGATGTCGGCCACCTCGTAACGATTCGAGAGATTCGTCACGATCACGACGATCGTCTTCTTTCCGTAGCGATCGATCGCGGCGCGCGCGGCCCGTCCGAGCGCGCGCGTCTCATCGCGCTCCGCGTAGATGTTGCACGAAACGATCGACGCCGGAATGACGTTGTCGGGATTGAGCAGCTTCAGCGCGACGACCGTTCCGGTATCGATCGGGAAGCCGTGATAGTTCACCGTCGCGGCCTGCATCCCCGCCTGCTTGGCGATGCTGCAATAGAGCTTTCCGAATTCGGGATCGATGCGGAACTCGTACGGGATCTCGCCGAGCTCGTACCAGTTCTGATCGACGAGCACCCACTTCGGCTGCGGATCGACCTGCATCAGATGTCCGATGACGGAAAACCACTGCGTCGAATAGATGAGGATCAGCTCCGCGCCCGACTCCGCGATCTCGCGGCCGATCGCTTCGTAATTTGCTTTGAGCGACGCCCAGCCTTCATTGCGATCGCCGCCGAGGAGGACGTGCGGCTGGCCCGGAACGATGTACGCCTTCTGAATGAAATCGCTCATCAGTGCACGTAGGAATCCGGGACGATCTCCGTGCGGCGCGACTGAATGATCGACGTTGCGAGAATGACGCGTCGTCCGATCTCTTCCCACTGCTGCGCGCGAACGAGATCGGGAACGGCGAGCGACGGCCCGAGGTTCACGGCGACGCAGCCGGCGTTCAGATACTCCTCGATCTCATCGAGCGGAACGGGGCCGCCGGCGAGCATCGGGATGTCGCGGATCGGACCGCGAATGGTGCGGATGTAATCGGGACCGCCGAGGAAGTGCGCGGGATAAACCTTGACGATGTCGCAGCCAGATTCCCACGCGCGAATGATCTCGGTCGGCGTCGCGGCGCCGGCGACACAGAGCAGATCGTTCTCGTTCGCGTACTCGATCACCCGAACGTCGGTGTGCGGCGAGACGATCACCTGCGCGCCGGCGCGACGCGCGAGCGCGGCGTCGTTCGTGTTGCGAACCGTGCCGGCGGCGATGACGAGATCGTTCTCAACGTAACGCTGCGCGACGCGCGCCATCAGCTCGAACGCATCGGGCGTCGTGAGCGTGATCTCGATGAATTTGATGCCGTGTTTCGCGTACGCATCGGCGACCGCTTCGCCGGCTTCCACGGTGTCCTCGCGGACGACGCCAATGATCTGTTCTTTGATGACGCGGAGGAGGTGTTCTTTGCGTGGCATGAGGGGACGTAATTTATCAGGGTTGGCGTCACTATCCGAGTTTCGCGGCGAGCTCGCGGAACATCGGCTCATCGTGCAGCGGTTCCAGGCGCGGATCGACGTCGAGAAAGACCATCCACGCGGAGCGATCGTCGAACGCGACCTGCAGCACGCGCAGCGCCGCGTCGCGTTCGCCAAGGCCGGTGTGGATGACGGCGATGTCGTAGGGCGAGATGTAGCGCGACTTCGCCGCTTCGCGAATCGACGCCAGCAGCTCGAGCGATTCCGTGCGCCGGCCGGCGATAGCGTTCGTATGCGCGAGCATCGCTTCGAGAATCGGCAAACGATTCACGCGCAGCGCATGCTGAATCGCGTCGATCGCTTCATCGAAACGGCGCTGCTGTCCGAGCGCGAGACTCAGCCAGCCGTGCGCGGGGATGAAATCCTCATCGAGATCGAGCGCCTTGCGGAAACGCTTCACGGCGGACTCGTAATCGCGCGCGAAGAAAAACGGCCAGCCGCTGTGGACGGCGATGATGCGCGAGAGCGGATCGAGCTCCGTGGCGCGCGTGATCTGCTCGATCGCTTCGTCGAATCGCCCGCGCGCGCAGAGCAGCATTGCGTAGCCGTCATGCGCCGTCGCGTAGTTCGGATTCAGCGCTATAGCGCGCTGATAGTCCGCCTCGGCGCCGCTCCAGTCCCAGTCAAACCACCACTTCACCGCGGCGAGTGACGCCCACGCATCGGCGAGGCCGTCATCGATCTCGATCGCGCGCAACGCCGCCGCTTTCGCTTTCGGCATCGCGTCGCGCGGCGGCAGCGGCACGTTGGTGCCGAGCGTCAGGAAGCTGTCGGCGAGACCCGCGTACGCACTGGCGAATGACGGATCGCTGCCGATCGCTTCCTCGAACAGCGCGATTCCCCTCTTCAGCGATTCTTCGGTCCGTTTGTTCCAGTGATAGCGGCCTTTCAGATACAGCTGATACGCCTCGCTGCTTTCAGTGCTCCGCTTGCGCAGACGTTTCTTCTCCGCGCCGGTGAGTCGCAGCCGCAGCTTGTCGGCGATCTCGCGCGACATCTCTTCCTGCAGCGTCATCAGATCGGCGAGCGGACGGTTGTACTGCTCGCCCCAGAGATGCGAGCCGTCGGTGCAATCGACCAGCTCCACATTGATGATCAGCCGGTCGCCGATCTCGTGCAGCCGTCCGCTGAGCGCCGCGCGCACGCGCAGCTCGCGGCCGACCGTCTGCGCGTCGATGTCGCGGCCCTTGTAACGAAACACGGTGCTGCGCGCCATCACCTTCAGCTTCGGCAACTGCGACAACTTGTTGATGATCCCTTCGGTGATGCCGTCGCTGAGATAGTCGGCGTTCGGATCGTCGCTGGCGTTGCGAATCGGCAGGACGGCGATCGAGTCGATCGATTTCGATTTGCGCGCCGAGCGTGACAACTGCGCGAACAGATCGCGGCGGACGCCGGTCGAGCTGCTCGCCATCGCGCGCAAGGTCAGCGCGAGATCGCGCGACGACTGGAAGCGCGCGCCGGGCGCTTTCTCGACGCAGACTTCGACGATGCGCTGAAACTCCTGCGGCGCGACTTCGGTGAGCGCGTCGTGCTCGATGTCTTCCTTGAGAATTGCGGCGATCGTCGCGGCGCCCGAGCCGCGCTGAAACGGCCGTCGCGCGGTGACCATCTCGAAAAGGATGCAGCCGAGCGAGAAGACGTCGGCGGTCGCGTCGACCGGCTCGCCGCGAAGTTGTTCCGGCGCCATGTAGCCGATCGTGCCGACGACCGTTCCCGGCGCCGTCTGAAAGACCTGCGTCGGAACCGACGCTTCGTCACGGTGACCGGCGAGCAGCGGATCGGTCTGGGCGAGACCGAAGTCGAGGATCTTCAGCCGGCCGTCGGCGGTCAGGAAGATGTTCTCCGGCTTGAGGTCGCGATGAACGACCGACTTCGCGTGCGCCGCCGCGAGTCCTTCCGCGATCGACGCGCCGATATCGACCGCTTCCTGCCATGACAACGGAATGGTGCCGATCCGTTCGCGCAGCGTTTCGCCGCTCAGCAGTTCGGTGACGACGTAGAACGTGCCGTCCTGATCGCCGAAGTCGTGGATGGAAAGGATGTTCGGATGCGAGAGCGATGCGATGGCGCGCGCCTCGCGCTCGAAACGGATCAGCGCATCTTTGTCGTGCGCCGATTCTTTCGCGAGGATCTTGATGGCGATGTCGCGGCCGAGGCGCGGATCGCGCCCGCGGTAAACCTGTCCCATTCCGCCTTCGCCGAGCAGCGAAATCACTTCATAGGGACCGAAATGAGTGCCCGGCGAATACGTCATCCGCGCGCCATTCTACTTTGCGACCGCATGCTAAGCTTTTCGCAAGGTCCGACGGAGGCGTCGCAATGGTTCTGATCAACAAAGCGATCAACGAGGTCACGGTCAAGCTGGTCTATTACGGGCCGGGCTTGTGCGGCAAGACCACGAACCTCGAGAAGATCTACGGCAATCCGAAGCTCGAGAACAAGGGCAAGATGATCTCGATGTCGACGGAGACCGATCGGACGCTCTTCTTCGACTTCATGCCGATGGAGCTCGGCACGATCGCCGGTCAGAAAGTGCGCGTGCAGCTCTACACCGTTCCCGGCCAGGTGTTCTATGACGCGACGCGCAAGCTGGTGCTGCGCGGCGCCGACGGCGTCGTGTTCGTCGCCGATTCGCAGAACTCGATGCGCGGCTCGAACATCGAGAGTCTCGAGAACCTGAAGACCAACCTTCGTCTCAACCGGCTCGATCCGAAGAAGGTGGCGATCGTCTTTCAGTTCAACAAGCGCGATCTCCCGAATGTCGATTCGGTCGAGGAGATGAACGAGTACATGAATCCCGATCGCGTGCCGTTCGTCGAAGCGGCGGCGCGCGACGGCATCGGTGTGACCGCAACGCTGCGCGCGGCGGTCGCGAAGATTCTCGACAACGTCAAGAACAACGTCGACACGACGCTGTACGAAGCGCCGGAGCTGACCGCGCCCGACATGAGCGCGAAGTCGGGCGTCGCGCAGCATTCGGCCGGAACGCCGAAGCTGTCGATGAGAACGGAGGCGGTTTCGGCTCCCGCTCCCGCGCCTCCTCCGCCACCCGCGCCGATGGCGGTCTCTCCGTTCGAGAGCGCGTTTCATGCGACCGCGGTCGAGGAAGAGCCGGAAGAAGATCCGTTCGGCGCATTCGCAGTCGTCGCCGAGCCGGAAGAAGAGGCGGACGATCCGTTCGCCGCATCGGCAACCGCGGTTCACGACACGTCGGCCGAGCGCGATGAGATGAACGCGCTGCTGGCGAGCGCGCGAAGCGTGGTCGAGTCGCTCGAGCGCGCGCTGGAAGCGGCGCGAAAGCACGAAGAGGAAATCAGCGCGCGGCTGTCATCCCGAGCGTAGCGAGGGATCCGGGCGGGCGGGGCACGAAATTCCAGGAATCGCGCCCCACCCGCCCGGATCCTTCGCTAACGCTCAGGATGACAGCGCGCAGTACACTCCCGCGCTGAATGGCCTGGTACCAGGAATGGTTTGGCGAGGAGTACCTCGAGCTCTATTCGTATCGTGACGCCGACGAGGCGCGCGACCAGGTCGCATTCTTTCGCGATCAGAGCGGGCCGCTCGATGGTCCGGTCCTCGATCTCGCCTGCGGCATGGGACGTCACATGCTCGAGCTGAGCATCGCCGGTTATCGCGCGGTCGGCTGCGATCTCTCTTACACGCTGCTTCGCACCGGACGCGAACAGCACGGACCGATGTCGGTTGCGCGCGCCGACATGCGGCACCTTCCCTTTTGCGATTCGACGTTCGCCGGACTCGTCAACTTCTTTACCAGCTTCGGTTACTTCTCAAGCGAAGAAGAGAATCTCTCCGTCGTCACGGAGATGGCGCGCGTCCTTCGTCCCGGTGCGGTCTTTCTCTTCGATTACCTCAACGTCCACCGCGAGCTGGAGAAACTCGTCGAGAAGGAAACACGTACGACACCGATGGGCGACTCGCAGATCGAGCGCTGGTTCGATCGCTCCGACCGCTCGTTCAACAAACGGATAACAATCGGTCAAAAGCGATATCTGGAACGCGTTCGCGGATACGATCTCGACGAAATCTCAGCGATGTTCAACGTCAGCAATCTCTCGATCCGCGCCGCCTTCGGCGATTTTCAGGGGAACGCGTTCGAGCGCACGTCGCCGCGCCTGATTCTGCTCGGGAGCAAGAGCGCGTGAGCGACTCTGCCTGTCCGCGCGTTTCGCTCGCGCACTATCCCGGCATGAGCCGCTTCGTCCTCGACTGGCTCGCGGGCGATCAACGTTTTCTGCCGCGCACGAAAACGACGCCATCGCCCTCAACGCCGAACGCATCGCCGGAGCTCGTCTCGGCGCTCATCGAATCGAATCAGCGCTGGGGACTCTTCGTTCGTGAAGAGGTCGAGTCATGGGCGCGCGGCGAAAGCGTCGCGCTCGTCGCCGGGCAGCAGGTCGGCTTCGCCGGCGGTCCGCTCTACACGCTCGCGAAAATCGCGTCGCTGCTGAAGCTGAAGCGCGAGTACGAAGCGAACGGCATCCGCGCCACGATCTTCTTCTGGCTCGCGACTGAAGATCACGATTACAACGAAGTGGCCGCCCTCTCACTCCCGGCAAAAAACGGTCAGCGCGATCTCGTTCACCTTCGCGCCACGCGCGGATTCGAATCGAAGGAAGCGGTCGGTCCGCTGCCGATTCCGTCGCCGCTCATCGACGAGCTGACAACGTACATGGCGATGGAGCGGCCGCCGTATCTGCGTGAAGGAATCACGTTTCGCGATTCGTTCGCGGAGCTGATCGCGACCGCGATCGGCAGCGGCGTCGTGCTCGTCGACGCGCTGCTTCCCGAACTTCGCCGCGCCGGCGCGCCGCTCTTCGTGTCGATCGGCGCGCAATGGGATGCAATCCAGCGCGAGCTCGCCACCCGTTCCGCCGCACTGCACGACGCCGGCTACACGCCGCAGGTCGTCCCGCGCGACGGCGAGCCGTACACGCTTTTCTTTCGATTGAATGCGCGCGGCGAGCGTGAGCTGATCTCTTCTCCGCCCGACGTCTCTTCACCCGAAACGATCTCGACCTCGGCGCTCACGCGTCCACTGCTGCAGGACTTCATCTTCCGGCCGGCGGTCTTCGTCGGCGGACCTGCAGAAGTTTCGTATTACGCGCAGCTCGGATCGCTGCACGCGCTCCTCGGCGTGCCGATGCCGCGCGTCGCGCTGCGCGGACACGTGCTCGTCGCGCCGAAACGGATCGTTCGCTACTTCGAGCGCTTCGGCATCGCGCCGGAAGAAGTCTTCTCGACCGCCGACGACGTTCTCGCCGAGCGCGAGCCGAAAGGCGTCGCGGAGATCCACAGCATTCGCGATGAAGCGAAGCGCGACCTGATGAAACAGATCGAGCGGATCTCCGATCTCGCGCTGCCGGCCGATCACGCGCTGGCGCGCTCGATCCATCGCTCGGTCGGCCATCTCGAATATCACTTCGACAAACTCGCGGAGCGCGCCGTGCGCGGGTTGGCGCGCAAGGACCGCGAGCGTTACGCCGCCGTGAAGGAGTTGATCGCGACGCTTTATCCCGACCGCGTCGTGCAGGATCGGATCGTCGGCTGGTTCGCGTGTTGGTGCGAGAGCGGAAGGTATCTCGTCGATCGGTTGATCGATGAGATCGAGCCGGACAGTGACGTGTTCAAGGTGGTGAGCCTGTGATGACCGAAGTCGATCTTCTTTTTTTTGGCGCGCATCCCGACGACATCGAGCTCGGCTGCGGCGGAACCATCGTCAAGGCGGTGAAGGACGGCCTGCGCGTCGGCATGGTCGATCTCACACGCGGCGAGATGGGAACGCGCGGCACGCCGAAAACGCGCAAACGCGAAGCCGCGGCCTCCGCCCGCATCCTCGGCGCTTCCTTCCGTGAACAGCTCGATTTCAGCGACGGCGCGCTGCGCACCGGCCGCGACGAAGAGCTGCAGATCATCGACATCGTCCGCCGCACGCGGCCGAAGATCGTCTTCGCGATGTATCCCGACGATCGTCATCCCGATCACACGCGCACCGGACGCATCGTCACCGAAGCGTCGTTCTACGCGGGACTGCGCGCGCTCGAAACGGGCGTTGAGGCACATCGCCCGCATACGGTCGTCTATTACGTGCAGAACTACATGGTCCCGCCGTCATTCGTCGTCGACTGCACGAAGACGTGGAAAACGAAAATGCGCGCGATCGCCGCGTTCAAATCGCAATTTCACGATCCGAAATCGAAGGAGCCGCAGACGTTCATCAGCGATCCGAAGTTCCTCGCGATGATCGACGCACGCGGCATTCACTTCGGCGCGCTGATCGGCAGCGCGTACGGAGAAGCATTTGTAACCAAACAACCGCCGCGGATTGATGATGTAATTAACGCCTACGGAGGTCGCGAAGTATGACCCCGCATCAGGTGCAGAGTGCTGAGTGCAGAGTGCTCAGTCAAAACCTCGGCCATTACTCAGCACTCAGCACTCAGCACTCAGCACTGCCTTTATGAGAATCGGCATTACGTGCTATCCCACCTTCGGCGGCTCCGGTGTCGTCGCGACGGAGCTTGGCCTCGCGCTGGCGCGCGGCGGCGATGACGTCCACTTCATCAGCTACGCGATGCCGTCGCGACTCAACGCGCTTCACGAACGCGTCCGCTTTCACGAAGTGATCGTCGCCAACTATCCGCTGTTCGATCCCTATCCGCCGTACACGCTCGCACTCGCGACGAAAATGGCGGAGGTCGCCGCCTACGAAAAGCTCGACATCCTCCACGTTCACTACGCGATCCCGCACGCGATCAGCGCACAGCTCGCCAAACAGATCCTCGGCGATCGGCTGAAGTTCGTGACGACGCTGCACGGCACCGACATCACGCTCGTCGGACGCGATCCGAGCTACCTCCCGATCACGAAGTTCGGCATCGAAGTCTCCGACGGAGTCACTGCCGTCTCGCACTGGCTGCGCGACGAAACGACGAGGAACTTCTCGACGACGAAAGAGATCGAAGTGATCCCGAACTTCGTCGATCCGCAGCGCTTTCAGCGGCACAAAAGCTCGTTCTGTTCGATGTTCACGAACGCCGGCGAGAAGATGCTCTGTCACGTCTCGAATTTCCGTCCGGTCAAGCGCGTCATGGACGTGCTCGAAGTCTTCGCGCGCGTGAACAAGCGCGTGCCGAGCCGGATGATCATGATCGGCGACGGTCCCGATCGTTCGCGCGCCGAGCAGTTCTGCCGCGAGCAGAATCTTCGCGATCGCGTCTTCTTCCTCGGCAACGTGCCGAACGTCGAAGAGATCGTCGGCGCCAGCGATCTCTTTCTGCTGCCGTCCGAAGCGGAATCGTTCGGCATGGCGGCGCTCGAAGCGCTGGCGTCGGAAGTGCCGGTGATCGGCACGAACAGCGGCGGCCTGCCGGAAGTCGTCGTCGACGGTGAGACCGGCTTCCTGCTGCCGGTCGGCGACGTCGCCGCGATGGCCGAGCGCGCCATCGAGATCGTCAGCGATGAAGCGCTGCGCCGGAAGATGGGCGCGCTCGGACGCGCGATGGTGATCGAGCGCTTCGACGAGAACCGTATCGTGCCGCACTACCGCTCGTTCTACGAACGGGTGATCGGCTAAGGCTCGGCGCGCACGCCGCCGACCGGCCCGCTGCCGCCGTAAATCTCGCCGTAGCGCGCGTAGCTGTTCATCACCTTGCGCACGTACTGCTTCGTCTCGTCGAAGTTGATCGACGAGAGGAAGAAGTCTTCGCCGGCGGCAGGCGCGAAGCGCGACCAGAGCGCGACCTGATTCGGGCCGGCGTTGTACGCGGCGGCGGCTTTGTAACGATCGCCGCCGAATTTCTCCGTCAGCTCGCTGATGTATTTCGCGCCGAGGCGGATGATCACGCGAGGGTCGTAAAGGTCCTCGGGTTGCACGTTGACGAGACCGACGTCGCGGCCGATGTCACGCGCCGTCGTGATGATGAACTGCAGCAATCCGCGCGCGGCCGCTTCCGATTTCGCGCGCGGATTGAATCGCGATTCCTCGCGCATGATCGACAGCACAAGCGTCGGATCTGCGCCGTACTTTTTTGCATCCTCGGTGATGAAGCCGAAGAAGTAGCGCGGATAGAGCAGCTCGCGAACGGACATCGGCAGCAGCTCCGGCAGGTAATCGCGCGGCACGGAGTTCATCAGCACTTCGATCGCGTAAATCGACTGCTTCGATGCGCCGCCGCGATTCAGCGCGAGCGATTGCGTCAACCCCGCGCGCGCCGGTTGCAACGGATAGCGGCGCGGAATCTCATCGATCGCTTCGTCGAACAGTCCCATCGCCATCAGCTGCGTTGCGCGATCGGCATTCGGCGCCAGCGGAAACCGCGGCGTCGGCAGCGGCGCGAGCTCGAGGATTGCGCGATACGCGGGAAGCTGCTCGTAAATCGATGCGAGCCGTTTCAGCTCGACGTCACGATTGCGCGATGAGAGGAGGATGCGATCGGTCTCGATGCGTCGGGCATCTTCGAACTTCTTCGCGGCGATGAGTTGCGCGACCTGCTGCTCGCGCGCGGCAAGCTCCTGCGCGACGCGTGACGCCATCGACGGCGCTTCGATTCGCGCGCGTGCAAAGTATGCGAAGTGCGTCGGCACCGGCGCGCGCAGCACGGTGAGATACGTTTCGAACGCCGCGTGCGGGTTCGTTCGTTCCAGCGCGCGAGCGCGCCAGTACGCGAGCTCGGGCCCGTCGTACTTGTCGAGCAGCGCCGGCGGAATCGCGTTCAGCGCGCCGAGCGCCGCACTGTCGTTGTTCGCCGCGATTATGTAGATCGCCCACGCCAGCGAAGCTTCGACGATCGCGTGATCGCGCGGCCAGCCGGCGCGAATGGCATTCAGATCGGCTGCCGCAGCCGCGACGCGTTTCGCTTTCAGCCGCGTTCGCAAACGCTGCGTCAGCGCTGCCGCGGTTGACGGAAAGCGTCCCGGGACGGCGATCGACTGCGTCATCAGCTGTTCCGCGCCCGCGTCGTCGTTCTGTAATTGCGCGGCCCGCGCCGCGTGCCAGAGAAAGGTCGATTTCCATCGCAGATCGCGCGTCTCGTTCGCGCCGCGCAGATACGTTTGCCGTGCGTTCGCGTATTGCTCCGCGCCGAACAAGCTGCGGCCGATTCCGAAGAGGAGATCGTTGCGATCGGGACCGGCAGACCGAACGACCGCGGGCGCAGCCGGTTTCGGTTTCGCGGGCGCCGCTTTCTTCTTCAGGGGAACTTTCTTCTTCACCGCGAGCATCGCCGCATGCGCGGGCTGCGGCGTTCCGAGCGCGAGCGACAGCACGGCAACCGCGCGATCGTAATGACGATGATTACGAAACGACTCGCCGAGCATCACCCACTGCGGCGCGTTCATCCGTCGCAACAGTTCGGGACGATCGAGCGCGCGGCTGACGCGATCGGATGGATCGTCGGTCGTGCCGCCGCGCAGCAACGTAAGACCACGCGTAAGCGCACCGTTCAAATCACCGCTGCGGACGAGCGCTTCGACGATGTGCGCATCGAGATCGCGCCGGCGCGCGGTCGGCGCCGACGCATAAACACGCGCCGCCAGTTCCAGCAGCGGCTTCGTGTCCTTCAGCGACGCGCGCCACTCCGTCTCATCATCGAGCGCTTCATCGCGATAGAGCGAATTCGGCGCGCCGGCGATCAGCTCCGTCCGATGCGCACTCGCCGCCGCATGATCGTCATTCGAATCATCGAGCTCCGCCTGGTGATACAGCGCGAGATCGCGATACCGGTTGCCCGCCGCGAGATACGGCGCGAGCTTCTTCGCCGCGCCGCTCGCATCGTTATTCTCGATGCGCGCCCGCGCATGCAGATACGCGAGCGAGTTCTGCGCATACAAGTCGGGATGCTGCACCTCGATCCTGTCGAGCAGCGCATCGAGATCGCTCCACCGTTCCGCCGCGCCAAGGTAGCGAAACTGCTCCGACCACTCCCCGATCGGCCGCACCTCCGCACTCGGCGCCTTCGCCTTCGTCTCGGCCGGCGCAGCACGAAACACGCGGCGTCGCGCCACGCGCTGCCGCGATGCGACAATCGCAATGACCGCAACGATGACAATGATCGCGACAACACTCGCGATCGCAATGATCCGCTTTCTCAAACGGAAGGGGTCGGTGCAAGGGTGAAACCACTAACCCGGTGCTGAGTGCTGGGTGCTGGGTGCTGGGTGCTGGGTGCTGAGTCACGCTGCGCGACGGCGAGACTGTTGGTCGAGGCGAAGCGACTCAGCACTCTGCACTCAGCACTCAGCACTCAGCACTCAGCACTCAGCACCTTCACTCCTCGACCAGCGTCCCCGTCAACACCGCATTCGGCGCTCGCCGCACAATCTCGGCCCTCGCGATCGCGTAGCCGAGGATCGCGTCGACCAGCATCCGCCGTCCGTCGCGACCGAGCAGAATCAGGACGCGCTTGCGGATCTCGCGCACTTCCACGATGTCTTCCCATCGCATCCAGCGGCCCTGGCGGCCGAACAGCTTCAGCAGCTTGTTCTCGTACATCACGCCGTCTTCGCTGAAGTAGATGTGATCGCCGTATTGCACGGCGGCGGCGGCAACCGTTCCGAGAAAGAGGAGAATCAGTCCGGTCAGCGGCAGCGGGGAAATCTCTTTGACGCCGCGGGCGAGATAGTCGAAGACCAGCGCGGCCGACCCGAACATCGCCGCGCAGGAGATCAAACGCGCTACCGGTGTCCGGTCGAACTTCAGGATCTTCCGCGGCATCGCGCGAATCATAAATCGGCGAAAGGCGCGCAATCGCCCGCTCGGTTACAATTCGCCACTTTTTGGCGGCAGGAAGAACAACATGCGCTGGACCCGATACTTCATCAATACGTTGCGCGAAGTTCCCGCCGACGCGGACGTCGTCAGCCAGAGGCTGATGATGCGCGCCGGCATGATCCGTAAAGTCGCGGCCGGTATCTACACCTACCTGCCGCTCGGCCTCCGCTCCATCCGCAAGCTCGAAGCGATCGTCCGCGAAGAGATGAATCGCGCCGGCGCGGTCGAGCTGTTGATGCCCGCCATTCAGCCGGCCGAGCTCTGGATGGAATCCGGCCGCTGGCAGAAGTACGGAAAAGAGCTGCTGCGGATCAAAGACCGCCACGAACGCGATTTCATCTTCGGGCCGACGCACGAGGAGGTCATCACCGACACGGTGCGCGACGGCGTCTCGTCGTATCGCCAGCTGCCGGTCAACCTCTATCAGATCCAGACCAAGTTCCGTGACGAAGTCCGTCCGCGTTTCGGTCTCATGCGCGGACGCGAATTCATCATGAAGGACGCGTACTCGTTCCACACGTCGCGCGAATCGCTCGACGAAACATACGAATCGATGCGCACCGCATACAGCGCGATCTTCAATCGCTGCGCGCTCGATCACGTCCCGGTCGAAGCCGACACCGGCAACATCGGCGGCTCCGCATCGCACGAGTTCATGGTGCTCGCGCAATCGGGCGAGGATGCGGTCGTCTCGTGTCCGTCGTGCCGCTACGGCGCGAACATCGAGAAGGCGACGTCAAAGTTCTACGACGCCGATGCGCAGCCGGCAGCGGTCGAAGAGCTCGCGCCGATTCACACGCCCGGCACGAAGTCGATCGACGACGTCGGCCGCTTCCTCGGCAAGCCGACGTCGCAGCTCGTGAAGACGCTCGTCTTTCAAACCGAGAACGGCGCCGTCATGGTGCTCGTCCGCGGCGATCGTGAAGGAAGCGAGATCAAAATCAAAAACCATCTCGGTGTGAACGCGCTCGAGATGCTCGGCGACGCCGATTTTGAATCGTCAACGGGCGCTCCGATCGGCTACTGCGGTCCGGTCGGCACGAAGTGCCTGCGCGTGCTCGCCGACTCATCGCTGAAAGGCCGCACGAACTGGGTCGTCGGCGGCAACAAAGTCGACACGCATCTCGGCGGCGCGAATCCCGGCCGCGATTTTCCGGAGCCGGAGTACGGCGACTTCACCGTCGTCTTCGCCGGCGATCCCTGCCCGCGCTGCGGCACCGAACTGCAGATCCATCGCGGCATCGAAGTCGGTCACGTCTTCAAGCTCGGCACGAAGTACTCCGAATCGATGAACTGCGTCTATCTCGACGAGAAGGGCGAGCGCCAGCCGATGATCATGGGCTGCTACGGCCTCGGCATCGGACGAACCGTCGCATCGGCGATCGAACAGAGCCACGACGACGACGGCATCATCTGGCCGATGCCGATCGCACCGTTCGAAGTCGTCGTCACCAGCGTCGGCAAAGACGAAGCGGTCGTGAAGATGGCGACGGAGTTGTACGAGAAGCTGCTCGCCGCTGGCGTCGACGTGCTGTTCGACGATCGCGACGAACGTCCAGGCGTGAAGTTCAAGG
Source organism: Acidobacteriota bacterium (assembly GCA_034667465.1). Lineage (GTDB taxonomy): Bacteria > Acidobacteriota > Thermoanaerobaculia > Gp7-AA8 > Gp7-AA8 > JAOBAU01. Next base: position 391,295 of record JAXDJV010000025.1, read on the forward strand.
ACGCCGATCTGATCGGCTTCCCGCTGCGCATCGCGGTCGGCGCGAAGAGCCTCGCGAATGGCCACGTTGAATTTAGTTTGCGGAAGGACCGCGTGAAGCAGCTGCTCTCGCCGGAGGAAGCGCTCGCGAAGACGATCGACGCAGCGTCATCCCGAGCGTAGCGAGGGATCCGGGCGGGCGGCGCGAGGCAACTGTTTCGCCCGCCGCCCACGCAGATCCCTCGCTGACGCTCGGGATGACATCGGGCGCTCTGCTATCCTTCCGACAGATTCAAATCGGAGGATTTACATGCGCAGGACGCTCTTGCTCGTCGCACTCTGCACCGCCATCGCACTGCCCGCGGTCGCGCAGAACACCGACATCGAATCCCTCTCCGGTCTGCAGTTCAATTTCGGTAATCCCGGTGCCCGCTCTCTCGGCATGGGCGGCGCGTTCCTCGGCCTCGCCGACGACGCGTCGGCCGCGGAAGCAAATCCGGCCGGTCTGACGATCCTGCGCAAGCCGGAAGTCTCGATCGAAGGGCGCAACTATCTCGAACAGCAGCTCCTCACGACCAGCGGTACGTTCCCGAACACGTCGCGCACCGCATTCACGCACTACAGCAATCGCGCGGAAGTGACGTTCGCCAGCTTCGTCTATCCGATCAAAAACTTCGCGATCGCCGCCTACTACCACGAGCCGCTGCGCAACATCGGCGCGGGTCAGGTCGTGCCGGTTCGCAACGAGTTCACCGGCAGGATCGAAACGAACGTTCCCGATTTCTATCTGCCGAAAGGCGGCGGCGATCCGATCAGCGCCGCCGATTGCACGGCGCTCCGCAATCGCACCGGCGACCTCTTCGCCTGCCAGCAGTTCGTCGTCAAACCGTTCCTCACCGCCGTCGACATTCAGCAGCGGACGTACGGCATCGCCGGCGCGTGGCAGATCGGCAAGCTGTCGCTCGGCGGCGCCGTTCGGTATCAGACGTTCAAAGAAGACGCGTTCACGTTCCGCGTCACCAGCACGTTCGACTTCGACAGCATCCTTCGCCAGTCGACCGGCGATCTGCAGCCGAACGGCGAGATCAAACCGAAGGACGAGCACGACGTCACGTTCTCCGGCGGCTTCAAGTGGGCGCCGAACGACAAGTGGTCGATCGGCGGCGTTTACAAACAGGGACCGAAGTTCCTCTCGCCGCTCTACGGCGCGAACGCCGCGACGAAGTTCGCGTACGTAAACGCGGCCGATACGACGTTCCACGTTCCCGACATCGCCGGCCTCGGCGTTTCGTTCCGCCCGATTCCGGTGCTCACGATCAACGCTGACGCCGTGCGCGTGAAGTACTCGAATCTCATCGATGATTTCGTGACGACCGTCGGCGATTTCCAGTCCGCCGGCATCACCGATCCGTACAAAGTCAACGACGTCATCGAGCTTCACCTCGGCGGCGAATACTTCTTCTCGACGAAGATTCCGTTCGCGCTCCGCGCCGGTTACTGGCGCGACCCCGCGCACGCGATCGAATACGCGGGACCGCTCGGACTGCCGGGCGGTGAAGGCGTCGCCGCGGCGCTGCTCTATCCCAAAGGCGAATCGCAGAATCACATCGCCGTCGGCGCCGGATTCGCGTGGCCGCGATTCCAGATCGATCTCGCGTACGACACGTCGAAGCACTACAAAGTCGGCTCGGTCTCGATGGTGACGCGCTTCTAATTCGGCACGAACGGACGAAACGACGGCATGTGCGTCGTCCGCAGCGCGAGCGAGTCGAGCGACACGCCGCGCGGCGGCTGACGGAACAGCCGCAGGTCGTCACCCGGAACGAGAAACAGCCCGAGCGGCTGCGAGGTCGTCGCAACGACACGCAGCCGCTCTTTTTTTTGGAGCAGCAACACGCCGTTCGTGACGTCGCGCGGCGCGCCGTCGACGCTCCACTGCAGCGTCGCTCCTTCGATCAGTGAGACCGGCGGCAACGCGATCTCTGCCTGCGCGCCGTCGAGGAACCACGGATGCTGCGCCAGTCGCGGCGACGCGTAAATCCGATAGCGGCCGTTCGCCGGCACGACCCACTCCGCGCTCGGCGCCGACGGCGTCAGTCGCGCGTTCGGCGCCGGCAACCAGAGCTCGTGCCATCGCGGCACGTAATGCCGCCGCAGAAGCGTGAGCAACCGCGGATGTTCGCGCATGTAAATCAGCACGTTGAGATCGGCGATGAATGCCGCTGGCGGTTCCTGCATCACCTGCGCGACGTCGTACGGCTCGATCAATTTCCGCGGCTCGAGCTGCCGCACGAGATCGGGCACGAACCAGTAGCGATACGCCGGCTCGCGCCGCAGCGCCCAGCCGATGCCGTCGAAAACGCGATCGCCCGGCGCCGTGCGGCGATCGACCTCGCGCATGATGAAATCCTGGTACGCGCGGTCTTCCCCTTTGCCGCGAAAAACTGCCGCGCACGAAGAGGCGATCGCGCAGACGATGACGGTCGCGACGATCGCGCGTTCGCGGCCGAGCCATTCGATCGCGGTGGCGATCAGCGGCAACATCATCACCACGACGATCTCGAAGTGATAGTTGTAGATGAAGTTCATCTTCGCGATGAACGCGAGGTTCGCGATCGACAGCACCGCGAGGATGAAACGCTGATCGCGAAGTTGCGCGCGACGCAGCGCGAGGATGAGTCCGAGCGTGCCAAAGATGAGAAGTGCGATGCCGCCGAGATCGATCGTGGCGGGATTGAAGCGATCGCCGGCCGGCGCCTTGATGCTCACGCCGAACGAGAGAAGCAGGCGGTGAAAGAACGCATGCGGCACCATCGCGCCGTAACGATCGGCGAGCAGATTGTCGAACCAGAGATGTCGGATCGCGTCGCGAAGTGAATGCGTCGCCAGCGCGTACGCGCCGAACAGCGCGAGCACCGACGCAACGCCGGCGCTCAGCCAGCCGATTGCGCGCGGCGCGATGACGACGCCGGCGATTGCGGTGAGCGCGAGGAGCGGCCCGAGGCGGAGGTTCGCGAGTCCGGCGAACGCGAGGAATGCGCCGGCGGCGAATGCGAGCCGCGGTCGCGCCGGCATCCGCTGCAGCATCACCAGCGCCGCCGCATACAACGCGCAGCCCGGGACGTCGACGCGGTATTCGACCGCGGCGATCATCAGGAACGAGCTCGACACCGCGATCGCGATCGCGGCCCAGCGTGCGAATCTGCCGATGCCGGCGTCGCGCATCCAGATCGACATCAGCGCGAACGCCGCGATCCAGAGCGGGATCTGCGCGACGCGCATCGTCACGATCGCCCAGCCGTCGGCGCTGCGCGTCAGCGCCGCGACCGGCGCGAAGAGGAACCACTGCAGCGGCGTGTGATGCTCGAAGAAATCGCGAAACGGAACGAAGCCGCGGCGAACGAAATCGGTCGCGCGGAAAAATTCGATCTCATCCCAGTTCAGCGGATGGAGCCAGAGCACGTTGAGCAGACGAACCGCGATCGCCGCACACGCGGTCATGATGAGGCCGTCATCCCGAGCGGAGCGAGGGATCCGGGCGGGCGGTGCGGCAGGCAGCTCGCTCAATTCGCGCGCCCCGCCCGCGCGGATCCCTCGCTGCCGCTCGGGATGACTTCCAGCGGTACGTCGAGCAACTCGAATCGCTCCCAGCCGCGATAGTCGAAGTGCCACCATTCGGACGGCAGCGGCTCGAATCCGTTGCGCGTCAGCACGTCACGCAATCGCGCGCGGTTCGCGCGAACCTCCGGCGTCACATCATCGAAATCCTGCCGCGCGTGCGACGTGAAATCGTCATACGGCGTCGGCATCGCCAGCTCGCGTCCGGTCGCGAGCTCGATCAGCGTCACATCGACCGCGGCGCCGCGATTGTGTCGCGAGCCTTTCGCCGGATCGGCGACGAAATCGGGATTGCGGATCGGCTCCCACATTCGCTCGGTCACGCGATACGGACGATAGCCGTCGAAGACTTTTAACCCGAGGCCGGACTTTGCGAGCTCGCGTTGCGCGGATGCAAGGGACGTTGCGGCGGGACGGCGGAGGAACACCTTCGCGATCGGGTAGAGCTGTTCCTTCATGAAGTTGTTCGTCGTCGCGTAGCGAACGTCGAGCGCGATGGTCGGATCGATCGACGTCACCTCGACCAGCTCTTTGTCGCGATCGTGCGCCACGAGTTGCTGATACGTCGCGACGCCGGGAACGACGCGCAGGCCGTAGCGATTCGGAGGGATGTCGACCGTCGCGCACGCGGCCAGCAGCAGCAGTAGCGTCGCGATTCGTTTGCTCGTCGTCCGCATGTCGCCTAATGTATCGCGACCATGGAGCTCGACATCTTCTTCTCGATCTGCCGCACCGAAGTGGACGGCTACATGCCGGACGAGCGAACGATGTTCGCGAACTTCTTCGAGCAGATCGAGCTCGCCGATCGCCTCGGCTTCGGCACCGCGTGGGTCGCCGAAAGCCACCTCTCCACCGAAGTGCAGAAAACCAATCCCGGCGCCGTCATCCCGCACTTCGTCGGCGAGATCGGCCTCAACACCGACATCCTCCAGCTCGCGCACAAAGTCTTCGCGCGGACGCAGCACATCAGCATGGGCTCCGCGATCATGAACATCCTCTGCAACGGCGGACCGATCGCGGCCGCCGAGCGGATCAAGACGTTCCTGTCATTGCATGGACTCGATCCCGAAGAACGGCGGCTGCTGACGGTCGGCTTCGCGTCGGGACGCTTTCCCTTCATCAACATTCCGTACGGAATCGTGCCGCGCGACGCCGTCGAGGAAGCGGCGTGGCCGGTCGTGAAGACGCGGATCTTCGAGGAAGCGACGGAGATTTTTCTCCACCTGCTGAAAGGCGAAACGCTGAACTCGTCGATGATCGTGCCTCGCTTTTTGCGCCGCGCCGATTTCCGGAGCGACGCCGACTGGCAGCGCGTCGTCGAGGCGTACGGTCAACAGGTTGACGAGGTGCCGGTCGCGCCGCGATGGACGTTCCCGAATCTGAAGATCGTGCCCGAGAATCCGCGGATGGATCTGCTGCGGCTGTCGATCGGCTCGCACGATCCGGCAACGCAGCTCTTCGCGAACACGATCATGCCGGTCGGCGTTTTCAATCTGTCGATCACGCCCGGCGACGAGATCGAGAAAACGAACGCGCGGATGCAGACCGGCTATCACCCGGAAGGCGGCGGATGGCATCGCCGTCTCATGCCGCGCACGGTGCTCGTCTTCATCAACGATGACGACGGCGCGAAGGCGTCGGACGAAGCGCGCTCCGCGCTGACGAACTACTGGCGCGCCCTCGAAGGAACGCTCGATGAAGAGAAAGTGCGCCGCGCCACGAACAACGCGCTCGTCGGCGACGCCGCGACGATCGCGCAACAGGTCCGCGAACGTTTTCACGCCGAGGATCGGCTGATGCTCTGGTTCGACTTCAACAACCACGACTCGAAGCGGGTCATGAAAAACATGAGCGACTTCATGACCAAAGTCGCGCCGCAGTTCGCATGAACGAACGCTTCATCGGCCGCTGGCTGCTCGTGAGCGAAGCCGAAGTGCGCACCGCAGAATTCACCGCCGACGGCGCGATGACGTACGTGATCACGTTCGAAGGCCGCGAGCTGGAGCTGCAGCTTCGCTATCGCGTCGAAGGAAGGACGATCGTGACCAGTCCGGACGAGGTCGTCGCATCGTTCGACTTCGTCGACGACGACACGCTGATACTCGATTACAGCGGTCAGCGCTTCACGTTTCGGCGAGTGTTGCCATCCCGAGCGTAGCGAGGGATCCGGGCGGGCGGGGTACAGCAGCTCGCGCCACCCACCCGGGTCCCTCGCTACGCTGGGTATGACGGCGGGAGGGCGCGTACAATTCGCGCCGACGCCGATGACCGAACACTTCGACGAACACGTTCCCGTCAACTTCGCGCGCGCGATGCCGAACTGGCAGCCGCTCGTCGAGTATCGGCGGAACGGCGTCGCCGAAAACACCGTGCACGGCGCGGTGTCGTGGGTCTCGGGCCGCAACCTCATCTACTCGTTCGGCGGGAACGTCGAGGTCTACGGACGCTCGATGGTGAAGCCGATCATGATGAAAGTCTTCGCGAAGGATTTCGCGAAGGCGCTGACGAGCGAACAGCAGGCGATCTCCTGCGCGTCGCACAACGGCGACACGGAACACGTCCGCATCGCGCGCTCGATTCTGCTGCAGGGCGAGTGGGGGCTGATGCAGACGCCGCTCGACGTGCCGCTGGTGCAGTTCGGACGGCAGGTGCGGCGTCCGCGGCGCTGGTATCACTGCTGTTCCGGGGAGCACGCCGCGATTCTTCGCGGCTGCAAACTGCGCGGCTGGTCGCGCATCGGCTACGTCTGGCCGCATCACGAATTTTTCCAGGAGTACCTCGGCTACATTCGCAAGGCGCTCGGCAGCGAATGGAAGCGGGGCGTCATCGCCAAAGACGGCTGCGGACTGCCGACCGTTTCGATGACCGTCACAGATCTCGCGAAGCTCTTCGCGGTGCTCGTCACCGAACGTCATGACGACTGGATCTGGGACGCGATGACGTCGCATCCCGATCTCATCGGCGGCTTCAATCGTCTCGACTCGACGATTCTGAAAGCAGGCCACGGCCGCGTCATCGCGAAGGAAGGAGCCGACGGACTGCTCGGTCTTTCCATCGAGCATCCCGAATATCCGGAAGGGCTCGGCGTCGTCGTGAAAATCGCGCACGGCTGGAATCCGCAGGCGACCTGGTACATCGCCCGCTACATCCTCGGCGTGCTCGGATTCGAGTTCCGCAACCCATACAAACTGCGCCGCCAGAAAGCGTTCATCGTCCCCGAAGTCATCCCGCCCAATCTTCGCGACCGGATGGCGCAAATCGTTCCGTGGGATTCGTGGGATCCCGACATCGACAAGTGGGAGTTCGATCCGGAGGAGTTCGTTGCAACAGCTCGCTAACTTCATCGGCGGCGAGTTCGTCCCGCCCCGCTCCGGCACGTACTTCGACGACATCAATCCCGCGACCGAAGAAGTGATCGCTGCGATCCCGGACAGCGATGGTCATGATGTTGACGATGCCGTCGCCGCCGCGCGCGCCGCGTTTCCGGCGTGGAGCGCGACGAGCGCGGAGACGCGCAGCCGCCTGCTGCTGAAGCTCGCCGATCTCATCGAAGCGAATCTCGAAGAGCTTGCGCGAACGGAGAGCATCGACAACGGCAAGAGCATTTCGCTCGCGCGACGCCTCGACATCCCGCGCGCCGTCGCGAACTTTCGCTTCTTCGCGACCGCGATCCTCCATCAGTCGAGCGAAGCGCATCACACCGATCGCGTCGCACTCAACTACACGCTGCGGCATCCGCTCGGCGTCGTCGGACTGATCTCGCCGTGGAATCTGCCGCTCTATTTGCTGTCGTGGAAAATCGCGCCGGCCATCGCGTCGGGAAACAGCTGCGTCGCGAAGCCGAGCGAGTTGACGCCGCTCACCGCGCAACGCCTCGGCGAGCTCGCGAATGAAGCCGGCATTCCGCCCGGCGTCATCAACATCGTGCACGGTTACGGCGCGAAAGCCGGCCGCGCACTGACGTGTCACGACGACGTCGCCGCGATCTCGTTCACGGGTGGCACAGTCACCGGCGCCGCTGTCGCTGCGAACGCGGCGCCGCGATTCAAGAAGCTGTCGCTGGAGCTCGGCGGAAAGAACGCGAACGTCGTTTTCGCCGATGCCGATCTCGACGACGCGATCGCGACGTCGATCCGTTCCAGCTTCTGGAATCAGGGCGAGATCTGTCTCTGCGGCTCGCGCATCTTCGTCCAGCGCAGCGCATACGACACCTTCGTCGAGCGCTTCGTCGCGGAGACGCGAAAGCTGCGCATCGGCGATCCGCTCGACGACGCCACCGACATCGGCGCGCTCAACAGCGAAGCGCACATGCGCAAAGTGCTCGACTACATCGAGCTCGCGAAAGAGGAAGGCGGCACGATCGCGGCGGGCGGTAAACGCGTCGATCGCAACGGCTACTTCGTCGAGCCGACGATCGTTACCGGGCTGTCGTGCGATTGTCGCGTGCTGCAGGAAGAGATCTTCGGGCCGGTCGTGACGATCACGCCGTTCGACAACGAGCGGGAAGCGATCGCATTCGCGAACTCGACGCGTTACGGACTCTCGGCGTCGCTCTGGACGCGCGATCTTTCGCGCGCGCATCGCGTCGCTGCCGCCATCGACGCCGGCACGGTCTGGGTGAACTGCTGGCTGCTGCGCGATCTGCGCGTGCCGTTCGGCGGGATGAAAGAGAGCGGCGTCGGACGCGAAGGCGGCTTCGAGTCGCTCAATTTTTTCACCGAGGCGAAGAACGTGTGCGTGAAGTTGTCGTCATCCTGAGCGTTAGCGAAGGATCCGGGCGGAAGGGACTCGCTGCTGCCGCGCGCACCGCCCGCCCGGATCCTTCGCTGACGCTCAGGATGACTTGCGGCACGCGCGCGGGTCGCGCAGCGGCAGCCGGTAGTGACCGTGGCGATCGCTCAGCGCGTGGTACGTGCGAGAGCCGCAGGTGACGGAGTACGGTGTGTTCGGCGGCAGCGTTCCTTCAAGCGCGGCCGGCTCCGGCTTCCATCTCACCTTCGCGGAGACGTCGAGAATCGCGGTGATGATCGGCGCAACCTGCGGCACCTGCTGCATGTGACTCACGACCGTTTTCGATTTGCCGCCGCGCGTCACGGTCACGAAATAGTCGGGCGCGTCGATGTTCCGCTCACCGTATTCGGCGGCCAGCTTCGCGAAGCCGAGCGATTCGATCGTACGCGCGAGCTTCTCTGCGTCGGCCCGCGATAACCTTCCGCGCCAGTCGCCGGCGCGTTCCGACTTCATGCCGCGAAACGTCGCGGTGCCGTCGGTGCGGATCGTCAGCTCATCATCAGGACAGACGCCGTAACACGCCGTGCGGCGCAGATGAATCTCCGTGATCGGCTGCGAGGTCGTCGCGAGCGCCACGAGCAGAAGTAAAATCGGCCGCATGAGCAATGGTGCCATCATCGGCGGCGTCCTCGCACCGCATCCACCGCACATCGTCTACGGCGAGAACCACTGGCGCAACGAACCGCGCTCGGAGTGCGGATGGGAAGTTCTGCGCTGGGGCTACGAGCGCGCGCGCAAACACTTCCTCGAGAAGAAGCCGGACGTGTTCCTCGTCCACTCGCCGCACTGGCAAACCGTGATCGGCCATCACTTCCTCGGCGTCCCGGAGTTTCACGGCCTTAGCGTCGATCCGATCTTCCCGAATCTTTTCCGCTTCAACTACGACATCAAAGTCGACGTCGAGCTCGCCGAGCTGATCGCCGAGGAAGGACGCGCGGCGGGACTCATCACGAAGATGATGCGCAACCCGAACTTCCGCGTCGACTACGGCACGATCGTCTCGTGTCACATGATGAATCCGGAGTGGGACATCCCGATCGTCGGCATCTCGTCGAACAACTCGCCGTACT
>JAXDJV010000026.1:0-98144 GCA_034667465.1 Acidobacteriota bacterium
CATCCTCCACGCGGCGTTGCTGCGTCAGGCTTTCGCCCATTGCGCAAAATTCCCCACTGCTGCCTCCCGTAGGAGTCTGGACCGTGTCTCAGTTCCAGTGTGGCCGATCACCCTCTCAGGCCGGCTATCGATCGTCGCCTTGGTAGGCCGTTACCCTGCCAACTAGCTAATCGAACGCGGACTCCTCCCATGGCGGAAGCCTTGCGGCCCCCTTTGACCTCCCGGTCATATGCGGTATTAGCCCGAGTTTCCCCGGGTTATCCCCCACCTCAGGGCAGATAATCCACGCGTTACTCACCCGTTCGCCGCTCGACTGGGTATTGCTACCCGCCTCGCTCGACTTGCATGTGTAAAGCACGCCGCCAGCGTTCATTCTGAGCCAGGATCAAACTCTCCAGTTTATCTTGCTACAGCCGACACGACTTGCGCCGCGGGCTGTTAACTGTGAGCTGATTACTGACAACAGACGTGACGTCTGTTGCTGCTATTCGGTTTGCTCGCATTTCACGAGCACTGTGTTTCTTGTCGAGATCGAAATCTCTAAAGGAATCACGTCTTGCTGCTTGCTATCCTATTCAGTTGTCAAGGAACCGACTTTCGTCGAAAGGGCGGCAAGTCTGCCAGAACCCTTCCGTCCGTGTCAAGCGAAATGTTTCCGTTCCGCCTCTGCCTTTTGGCTTCAGCGTAGAACCCATTCCGGTTGACCCGGACCCGGTAACTCACGCGCTTTGCTGGAGATTCGAAAGATCGTACTGCCTGCTGCGGGGTCGCGAATCCCAAGTGAGACTCGCTCGGGGACGCGAATCCTAGGTGAGACTCGCTTGTTTGTCAACTCCGCATTCGGGATTCTCTACAACCCTGTCGCCCGCATCGCTATTTCCAGCTCTGCTCGCGTTGCCGTCGTCGTTTTCAAGGAACTGCTTCCCGTCCAGGGACCGCCCACAACGGCCTCTCCCTCGACTCTATTCCAACGATTCCGGCTTCGCTTTTCGCTGCACAACCTGTTGTGCAGCTTCGAGTTACCGTTTCGGTTTTCAAAGATCCCGGTGTTCGTCGGGACCGCCCATAACTCAGAGGGGCGGATACCTATTCCACTACTTTTGACGTCCACCCCGATTGCTGCCGGGATCGTGCGCAACGCACCTCCCCCACCTCGCATTCCCGCACTCAGAAAGACGCCCGCACGACCGCTTCCAGGAGCGCCCCGCGCCTCAGTTTCCCGAGAGGAGTACGCGGAATCTCGGCCACCCGATGGACGGCTCGCACGCGCTCAAACGGGAGCACCAGCGCGTCGAACGACGTGCGAATCACCTCGATCTCACCGCCGACATACGCGAGATTGATGACATGGCCGAGCCTGTCATCCGGCACCGCGACCAGCGCCGCATCGCCTCCGCGCTCTCGCAGAACCCGCTCGAGCACGGCATCGAGACGGCTGAGGTCGACCGATTCACCGCCGATTTTGATGAACGCACCCCGCCTTCCGACAATCCGCAGCTCACCTTCTCTCACTTCCCCCACATCCTCGGTCTGCAGCCAGCCATCCGCTTTCGGATCGAGAAATCGTCCCTCCGCGGCGTATCCGGTCAGCAACGCGTCGCTTCGAATGGCGAGACAACCATCCTCGTCTGTCCGTACTTCGACATGCGACAGCAACCGCAGCGCCGGCGAATCTCCGGTCGCGGTCGCCACCTGAGAGCAGCACTCCGTCATCCCGTAACTCGGCAGTACCGGCCAGCCGAGCTCGCGCGCCGCGCGGTAAAGCTCGTCAGGTAACGCGCCGCCGCCGACCACAATCGCCCGCATCGAGCGCGGCGCACGCAGTCGCTCGCGCACGAGGTCGCTCACCTGCGCCGGCACCAGCGATGAGAGCGTCACGCCTTCCTCCGCGAAGCGGCGTGTGTCCCATTCACGTTCGATCACCCGCGCACCCGAGAGGAACGCACGCGCGTGGATGCCGAGGCCGCCGACGTGGAAGGTTGGCAGCACGAGCGACCAGACATCATTCGTGTCGCTCTCGAGATGGCGATTCACCGCTTCCGCCGAAACGAGCAGCGCTTTTTTCGACAGCGCCGTCAGCTTCAGCGCGCCGCTCGTCCCCGAGGTGGCGATCCAGACGTGGCCGCGCAACGGAAACTCGGCCGCCCGCCGCTCCAGCCGCACCCGCTCCTCTTCCGGCATTCGCGGATTGAGCAGGAGATGCGTCTCGTCGCTGGTGAAGTCGATCACGTCAGCGTTCTCCACGGCTGCGCGTCGAGCAGCTCATCGAAGCCGAAGCCGTTGCCGCGCGGAGGAACGAGCCGCGCACCCTCGATTCGCAGCTGCTCGCTGAACTCATTCGGCTCGTACAACAGATGAGTGACGAGACCACAGCGATCGCTCGTCGCCGTCGTCGCGGCAACGTACGCCGCGGCAAGCTGTCCGAGCGGATGATCCATGTATGAAGTGATGACGAGCTCGCGCGCGGTGCGCGGCAGTTCCTGCACCGCCGGCTTCATGACGAGCACGTCGACTCCTTCTCCTTCATCACCACGATCGAGCGCCAGCCGCACACCGGTTCGCTCGCGAAGCTCGCGCCACACAACGGGATCGTAGGGACACGGATCCTCGACGAACTCGACCGCCGGCAGCGTCGCCGCGATCTTCACGAACGCCTCGGCATCGAGCGTCGCGTTGAAATCGAGCCGAATCCGCACACCGCCCGGCAGCGACGACACATCGAAGTCCGGTCCGCACTTGATCTTCACCGTGTCGAATCCCGCCGGCGCTTCCGCTCCCGGCCAGTGACTCTCCGGAATCGTCACCCCGTCAAACAGCGACCGGCCCTCGGCGCGCGCCGCGGCATCGATCGTCGCGAATCGCAGCGACGCACGCGTCAGCGCTGTCGTCTCACCGCGAGCCAGCAGCGCCAGCTGTTCCTCGAGCGGCGCGTCGCCGAGCTCCGGCCACGGATGAACGTCGGCGAATCCGCCGTCGACTTTGATCAGCGCGCCGCGACGCCGCAGCTCCGTCGCGCGCGCATTCAACGCGCGCCGCGCCACGAGCTCGTACGGGGCGTAACGGATCACAGCACCAGTCCGATCACCAGCAACACGCCGAACGCCCACTGCAGCGCGCCGGCCATCGCGAGGCAGCGATTCAGTTCCGCGCCGCGGCTTCGCATCACGCGCAAGACCACCGCAATCGCGAGCGGCAGCGCGAGCAATGCGATCAACACCGTTCTCTGCTCGCGAAGATTGCTGATGATGGCGATGCAGACGAACGGCACGAACGCACAAAACGCGATCTCGATCCGCGCGAACGTCTCGCCGAATCGCACCGCCAGCGTCCGCTTGTTGCTGGCGCGATCGTTCGCGACGTCGCGCAGGTTGTTGATCGCCAGCAGCACGATCGCCAGCAGCCCAATCGCAAATCCGGCGACGATGACCTCAGGCCGCATCATCAGCTTCTGCACGTAATACGAACCGCCGACGGCGACGTAGCCGAAGAAGATGAGGACGAACAGCTCGCCGAGTCCGTTGTACGCAAGCGGATACGGACCGCCCGTGTACGCGTACGCCGCCGCGATCGACGCCATGCCGATCGCCAGCAGCGGCCAGCCGCCGCGCAACATCAGCGGAATCCCGCAAAGCGCTGCGAGGACAAAACAGAGATACGCGCCGCGCATCACCGCATCAGCGGAAAGGAGTCCCGCCTGCGTCACGCGCAGCGGCCCGAGACGTTCCGCGGTGTCCGTTCCCTTTTTGAAATCGAGCGCGTCGTTCACGAAGTTCGTGCCGATCTGAATGAAGATCGCGCCCGCAAGCGCGCACGCGAACATCAGCCAGTCGACATCGCTCCACGCGAACGCAGTCCCGACCAGCACCGGCACGACCGCGGCCGAAAGCGTCTTCGGCCGCGCCGCGAGCAGCCAGCGATTCATGGGAAGCGCGGGAACTTCGAGAAGTCCGGTTTGCGCTTCTCGACGTATGCGTTGCGCCCTTCCTCCGCTTCCTCCGACAGGTAATAGAGAAGCGTCGCGTCGCCGCCGAAATCGAGCAGCCCGATCTGGCCGTCGCAATCAGCGTTCATCGCCGCCTTCAGGAAACGGAGCGCCATCGGCGACAGCGCCAGCATCTCGCGGCACCACTGCAGCGTCTCTTCTTCGAGACGCGCCAGCGGCACGACGGTGTTGACGAGTCCCATGTCGAGCGCCTGCTGCGCGTCGTACTGCCGGCAGAGAAACCAGATCTCACGCGCTTTTTTCTGACCGACGATGCGAGCGAGATAGGAGGAGCCGAGTCCCGCGTCGAACGAGCCGACGCGCGGTCCGGTCTGGCCGAAGCGCGCGTTGTCGGCGGCGATCGTCAGATCGCAGACGACGTGCAGCACGTGGCCGCCGCCGATCGCGTATCCGGCCACCATCGCCACGACCGGCTTCGGCATGCTGCGAATCTGCTTTTGCACATCGAGGATGTTGAGGCGCGGGATTTTTTCTTTCGGATCGACGTAGCCGCCTTTGCCGCGGACGCGCTGATCGCCGCCGGAGCAGAACGCGTCCGGACCTTCGCCCGTGAGGATGACGACGCCGATCTCGCCGTCGTCGCGCGCCATGTCGAACGCCGCTTTCAGTTCCGCGACCGTCGACGGCCGGAACGCATTGCGCACCTCCGGACGATTGATCGTGATCTTCGCGATCCCATCCTCGGTGCGCTCATATTTGATGTCTTCGAAGTCGTGCAGTTTCCGCCAGGTTTCAGCCATAGGCCGGGCAACTTATGTCAATCGATGAACGCGTGCAATCGCTCCGCGAACGGACGCGGCGCCTCCCACGGAACGCGATGCGCGGCGCCCGGCGCAATCCACAACTCCGATCCCGAAACGAGCTCCGCGGCACGCTTCGCCGCGCCGGCGTATTTCGCGTCGCGCTCACCGGCGACGAACAGAATCGGCAGCCGCAGTTCGTGCAGGCGCGACGCGATCGGCGGCAGCACCGCGGGCGACCATTCGCGCAACGGCTTCGCAAGCGCGGCGCGATCGAAGTCACGTTCGTCGCGCGGCAATTCGTTGCCGGCGAAGAGCGGCTGCGCGTTCCAGTCGCGCACGACGTCGCTCCATTCGTCACGCTCGAATCGTTGCGCCCACGCTTCATCCTTCGCGCGGCGCTCGGCGCGCGCGGCTTCGCCTTCGATACCGAGACCGGCGGAGACGATCACGGCGCGTGAAAACTTCGCGCCGTCGAGCAGCGCGTGCAGCGCGAGGCGGCCTCCCATCGAATAGCCGAGGAGCGTGTCGCCGTCGCCAATTGGTTCGCCGTTGAAGAGATCTGGTGCGCGGACTTCGAAGCCGGAATCGCGGAGAAAGTTCCAGTCGGACGGCTGGCCGAGGAAACCGTGCAGCGCAACGATCATCGCCACAGCTCGTCGTAACGCGACCAGAAACGCGACGTCGCTTCGGCGTCGGGACGAAGTTCGATGACGCGATCGCTGATGCCGAACATCGACGCCCACGCATCGAAGCGGAGGTCGTGCGCGTTCTCGATGATCCGTTCGCGAACGTCGCGCGCCAGCGGCGCGAGCGACGGAACGCGCGAGAAAATCCGGCCGCCGCCATTATTAATGATGACGAGACGGAACTCGGCGTCGAGCTGCGGCACGACCCACGGCGCGTTGAGGTCGTAGAGCGCGGTGAGATCGCCGGCGATGCACCAGTTACTCGCCGACGGCATGCACCAGCCGAAGAACGTCGACAACTGGCCGTCGATGCCGTTCGCGCCGCGGTTCGCGTCGAGCTCGAACCCGCGCGGATCGCGCGGCGCGACGAGATCCCATTCGCGAATCGGCAGACTGTTGCCGAGGTAGATGCGCGCGTTCGGAGGGATGCGATTCGCGAGCTCCCGGAGCATGGCCGGTTCGGATTGCGGTTCGTCGTCGAGGAGTTTGGTGACGCGCTCCGCAAGCTCGCGATCGCGCTTAGCAAAATCGTCTTCACGAGGACGCGGCGTGACGTCTTCCGGCAGCGCTTCGATCGGATAGACGTCACCGCGCGGCAGACCGGTGAACGGCAGATCGCTGAAGTGCATGACCGGCAGCTCGCGGAAATGCTCATCGAGATCGCGCCAGAAGCGCAGCGTCGGCACGTTGCCGATGCGGATGACGCCATCGAAGTTGCCCCGCGAAAGCATCCGTTCGTTGCGGATGCCGCCCAGCGTTTCGCGCAGACCGGAGAGCGGTTCGGCGTAAACGGGAGCGGACAACTTGTTGACGAAGCGCGTTACGGTGTCCCGGTGATGCGGCGACAAGCCGCCGATGAGGACAAGCGGCCGCCGCATGTCATCCCGAGCGTGAGCGAGGGATCCGGGCGTGCGGGGCTCGGAACTGGTGATCTGCCGCCCCACACTCCCGGATCCCTCGCTCACGCTCGGGATGACGGCGTCGATCAGCGGCTCGTCGAACTCCACATTGATATGCAGAGCGCGCGTTCGGCTCCACGTCTCCGGATCGCTTTCCGCGTACACGCCGAAAATCCCGAGCTGTTCGATTGACTGCGGTGCGCCTGTCCCGCGATATCTCGCCGGCCGATCGGCGGTGATGAAAATCAGCGGCGTCGACGAGTAATACGCTTCGATCGCGGCCGGCAGCAGCTCCGCGACCGCCGTTCCCGACGTCGTGATCACGGCGACCGGCCTTCGATCGCGCTTCGCCCGGCCGAGCGCGAAGAACGCCGCCGCCCGCTCATCGACGAACGACGTCGCTCCGGCGCCGACGACCACCAGCAGCGGACTGTTGCGCGAGCCGGCGCAGACGCAGAAGTCGACGGCGCCGAGCGAGCGCGCCAGCGCGAGCGTCTGCCGCGCCGTCTCGATGTTCGTCATGCGACGACGGCGGCCGCCGGCACGTCGATGCCGAACAGCGCCTTCACCTGCTCCCGTTTCGCGCGCAGCTCTTCGAACTCGCGATCGATGCGGCTCTCCGGCAAGAGGCCGGCGCCGCTGCCGACGCGCACCTGGTCGGCCTGCCACTGGACATTGCGAATCGCCACCAGCGCCACCGCGCGACGATCTTCGCGCTCCAGTCCGAACGGCGCGCCGAACGTCCGACGCTTCACGCCGCGGTCGGCTTCGCGCAGCCAGCGCTCGCCCGCTTCCGTGCGCGGCGAAACGCCGAGCGCCGCGGTCGGGTGCAGGCGTCGAACCATCTCGGCGAACGACATCTTTTCGTTGCCGCCGTTCTCTTCGAAACGCATCGGCGTCATCAGATGCGCGAGCGTCGGCATCTTCAGCACGTCGAGCGAACCGACTTCGATGTTGCCGAACGGCGCGAGGCGGCGAACGATGTCGTCGACGACGAGCCGATGCTCGAGCAGCTCCTTCGGATCGTTGAACAGTTCCGCCGCCGTCGCGAGCGGACGCGTACCCGCCAGCGCCATCGTGCGATAGCCGCGCGTGTCGGCTTCGAAGAGCAGCTCCGGCGTCGCACCGATCGCGCCGTGCGACTGATACGAGTAGCCGTACGCGCGCATCGCCGGCGGAAACGACGCCAGTCGCGACAAGAGAAAACGGCGCACGTCGCGACGATCGGCGAGCGTGCCACGCTCGAAGATCACCGGCACGATCTTTCGAAAGTCGCCGCGCTCGAAACCGGCGCGCGCGGAGTCGAAGATCGGCGCGAAGTCATCGATCGACAGCGGCTCCCACTCGATGCGCGGCGGTCCGGAATCGGGGAAGCGTTCCGCGAGCTGGGCGAACGTCAGCTCTTCCCACGACGCCGGATGGCGCCACGGGTGAGGATCGTCGAGGAAGAAGTCTGTGATAAAAAACGCCGGCTTCTCGGGACGGCGAAACGGCAGCTGCTCGAACGGACCCCATCCGACGAACACGCGCTCGGGTGCGATCTGGACGAACGCGAAGTCGCGAGTCATCGCGCAGATCATAACCAATGACTTACACCGGTCCCGATCCCGGGCGCATCCGTTCGATGTTCGCCGCCATCTCCGGGCGCTACGATCGCGCCAACACGGTGCTGTCGGGCGGCATCCATCATCT
Source organism: Acidobacteriota bacterium (assembly GCA_034667465.1). GTDB lineage: Bacteria > Acidobacteriota > Thermoanaerobaculia > Gp7-AA8 > Gp7-AA8 > JAOBAU01. The sequence goes on from JAXDJV010000026.1 coordinate 8,024, forward strand.
CTGGCGCCGCACCGCCGTCGAGTTCTCCGGCGTGCGTAAAGGCGACAGCGTTCTCGACTGCGCGACCGGCACCGGCGATCTCGCCATCGCCTTCGCCGCGGCTGTCGGTAAGAGCGGCAAAGTCATCGGTACCGACTTCGTTCCGGAGATGATCGCGATCGCGCGACAGAAAGCGCCGTCGATCGCGTTCGAAGTCGCCGACGTCACCGCGCTGCCGTACGCCGACGATTCGTTCGACGTCGCCTCGATCTCGTTCGGCATTCGCAATGTCGGCGATCCGCGCAAAGGGATTGCCGAGCTGGCGCGCGTCGTCCGTCCCGGCGGGCGCGTGATCGTCGTGGAGTTCGGCCGGCCGCCGCGCGGTCTGTTCCGGACGATCTACGATCTCTATCGCCGCACGCTCCTGCCGCTGCTCGGCGGCGCCGTGACCGGCGATCGCGCGGCGTACGAATATCTCGAGTCGTCGACCGCGAAGTTCCCGAGCGACGCCGCGTTCGTGGCGATGATGGAAGAGAGCGCGAAGTTCGCGTCGATCGATTATCGGCCGCTGACGTTCGGCATCGCGTACGTCTACCGCGGCGTAGTGTCATCCCGAGCGTAGCGAGGGATCCGGGCGGGCGTGCGCGCTGCCGTTCCGTTCCCCACCCGCCCGGATCCCTCGCTTACGCTCGGGATGACGGCGCGCACCGCAGATCGCGAAGAGTGAACCGCCCGCGCGCCGGCAGCCCGGCGCGAATCTGCGCATCGGAAAACGGCAGCCGCGGCGTCAGATCATCCGGCACCGGCGGCGCGAACGGCAGCGGTTCGACGACCCCTTCTTCGAGAATGCGAATCTGCGCGCGCGCGACGAGCGGCACATGCATCGTCAGCTCGAAGAATCGCGCGAGGATGCGCATCAGGAACAGCGGCGCCGGAATGATGAAGACCGGCCGCCCGAGGACGTGAGCGACGCGGCGCACGGCATCGGTCAGCAGCAACTCCTCCGCGCCGGTGATCGCAACCGTTTCGCGCGACATCCTTGCATCGACGAGCGCCGCGCGCAGCACCGGAACGAGATCGCCGATCGGCAGCGGCCGGATCGATTTCTCCCGCAGCCCGACCGCGAGCACGAGCGGCTGCGTCTCGATCGAGTGACTGAGGTGATCGAGCATGTGATCGCCCCGTCCGTAAATCATCCCCGCCTTCACGATCGTGTAATCGAGTCCCGACGCCCTCACCAACTCCTCGGCGGCCCACTTCGACTCGTGATACGGCGAGCCGCAATCCGGCCGCGCGCGCAGAAAGCTGAGCATCACGATCTTTCGGACGCCGGCCCGCTTCGCCGCTTCGATGACGGCGCGCGTTCCGTCGACGTGCACGCGCTGATACGTCTGCGTCCCGAGCTCGCGATTGATCCCGGCGAGATGCGCAACCGCATCGCAACCGGTGAACGCTGACGCGAGCGCGTCGACGTCATCGACCGACGCCCGCACCACGCCCGTTCCTTCGCGCTGACCGCGCGCGATCGCCACGACTTCGATTCCTTCGCTCTTCAGCGCCGCACCGAGATGCGAGCCGACGAACCCACTGCCACCGGTGATAGCGATCCTCATCGCGTCCTCCTCGACTTCCGCCGCTGCACGATCTGCGTCGGACAGACGGCACTCAGAAAATCGCCGAGCACGGAGGCGAGCGTCTCCGGCTGCAGCGCGTAGAAAATGCGGTTTCCTTCGCGGCGCTCGGTCACGAGCTCGGCGGTCTCGAGGATCGACAGATGCCGCGAGATGGCGGGAGCGGAGATGCTGAAGCGCGCCACGATCTCGCCGGCGGCGAGCTCGCCGTCTTTGAGCTCCTGAAGAATCTGGCGCCGGGTCGGATCGGCCAGCGCCTGAAAGGTTCGCGCAGCGGTTTTCACGCTTCGCAATTTAACACATTAGCTAATTAGTTGCGAGCGAACTATCGGCGAATCCACGGCCGCAGCACGAAATGCTCCGGCGTCGCCGTCACCGTCTCGCGCACCGAACGAACGAGCTTCCGCCGCGACAGCAGCCGCAGCGCCGCCTGCACCGCGCTCTTCGACAATCCCGTCTCATCGGCGATCCCCTGATGACTGATCCGCAACGCTTTCGCGCGCGCGGCGATCGTCCGGCTGTACAAAAACAGATAGACGACGAACGCGGCCGGCGAGTGGTCGTGGCCTGTCAGATCGCGCATCAGCGTCTCGATCACGTAGGGGTCTATTTTCATTACTGTAGGGATAATCACTATAGCGATTTCAAGGACCGTCGACAAACGCGAACGCTCCGCCTACATTGCGGCGCGGAGGTAGTCATCGATGATCACGCAGGTCAAATTCGTCGGCATCCCGGTGAGCGATCAGCAGCGCTCGCTCGACTTTTTCACGCAGAAGGCCGGCTTCAAAGTCCTCACCGACCAGCCGATGGGACCGGGACAGCGCTGGATCGAGCTGAAGGTCGGCCGCGCCGAAACCGGTGTCGTCCTCTTCACGCCGCCCGGCCACGAAGATCGCATCGGCTCGTTCGTGAATCTGTCATTCCAGTGCGACAACGTGCAGAAAACGTTCGAGGAGATGCGCGATCGCGGCGTCGAGTTCGTGCAGGAGCCGAAGACCGAACAATGGGGCACATCGGCGATTTTCAAGGACCCCGATGGCAACACGTTCGTGCTCGGCTCGAAGTAAGGTCACTAAAATGGCGCGATGCGCCGAATCGCCGTTCTCTTCGTTCTCATCGCGCTCGCCGGCTGCAAGGGCGACAGTCCAACCGATCCGACGACTGAGTTCGGGACGCGCGGGCGGCTGGCGGGCGTGGTGACGATCGGACCGTTTTGTCCGGTCACGACGACCCAGCCCTGTCCGACGCCGCCTTCCGCGTACAGCGAGCGAAAGGTGCTCGTCTACAACGAAGCGGGGACGCAACTGCTCTTCAGCGTCGACATCGACACGTTCGGCGTCTACCTGATCGCGCTCCAGCCGGGCCGCTATCTCATCGACATTAAGAAGGTCGGCCTCGATCGATCGTCGGACGTCCCGAAGGTCGTGACGATCGAGAAGAACCTGACGACGCCGTTCGACATCAGCATCGACACCGGCATCCGCTGATGCGCGTCGCGATCGTCGGAGCGGGAGTCGTCGGTGCGAGCGTCGCGTATCACCTCGCATCGCGCGGCATTCACGACGTCGTCGTGCTCGACCGCGCAGAGCAGCCGGGCGGCGGCAGCACGCCGCGCGCAACCGGCGGGTTTCGCGTGCAGTTCGGAACCGCGATCAACATCGCGCTCTCGCTGCTCGCGCGAGAAAAACTGCTGCGCTTCGAAGAGGAGCTCGGCGTCGACAGCGGCTATCGTCCGCACGGTTACCTTTTCCTCGCGCGCTCGGAAGCGGCGATGGATGCGCTGCGCGCCGCGAACGCGCTGCAGCACGCGAACGGTGTATCGGAAGCGCAGCTGATCGACGCCGGCGAAGCGCGCCGCATCAATCCCGCGATTGAAGATGACGCGATCGCCGGCGGCGCATACGGTCCGCGCGACGGGTTCATTCGCTCGATGCAGATCCTCGGCGGCTACACCGACGCCGCGAAACGATTCGGCGTCCGCTTTGACTACGGCGTCGACGCCGTGCGATGGCGTGTTGAAAGCGATCGTGTCGTCGCCATCGAAACAAAGTACGGCGCGATCGAAGCAGACGTGTTCGTGAACGCCGCCGGGGCCTGGGCATCGACGCTCGGCGTCGACAATCCGGTTCGTCCGCTGCGACGCCAGGTCGCATGCACCGTCGAAACAGACGCGTTGCCGGAGACGATGCCGATGACGATCTGGATCGACGACGGCTTCCACCTGCGCGTCCGCGACCGGCGAATCCTGCTACTCCGTCCCGACGAACCGCGCACGAGCGATCCATTCGACGACTCGCTCGATGATGCGTGGATCGCGGACGTCGTCGAGCGCGCACGAGCAAGAGTCCCGATCGCCGCAACAGTTCCAATCGATCGTGAGAAGAGCTGGGCCGGCCTGTACGAAATGTCTCCCGACCGCCACGCTCTCCTCGGCCGCGCGCCGGGTTTCACGAATCTTTTTCTCGCCAACGGCTCGTCAGGTCACGGCGTTATGCACGCGCCCGCGCTCGGCCAGTTGCTCGCGCAACTCATCGCCGGCGAGCGGCCGTCGATCGATATCCATCCGCTGCGTCCGTCGCGATTCGCGGAAGGGGAACCGATCGCCGGGCCGGAGCTCCTGTGATCAAAGTCGGTCTTTGCGGATTCTCGATCGGCTTCGACGAATACATCGAGCGTTTCCCGGTGGTCGAAGTGCAGCAGACGTTTTATGAGCCGCCGAAGCGGGCGACGCTCGAACGGTGGCGCGCGCTCGCGCCGGAATCATTCGAGTTCACGATGAAGGCGTGGCAGGTGATCACGCATGCATCGACGAGCAGCACGTATCGGCGGATGAAGACGCCGCTCACCGATGCCGAGCGCGCCGAGGTCGGCGGCTTTCGCGTGAACGACACGACGATGCGCGCGTGGAAGACGACTCGCGACTGCGCGCGCATTCTTCGCGCGACCGCGATCCTCTTTCAATGTCCGGCGAGCTTTCGCGCGACCGACGAGAACATCGCGAACATGCGCGCGTTCTTCGCGGCGATCGAGCGTCCGGGCAACATTCGTTTTCTCTGGGAGCCGCGTGGTGCGTGGCCGGATGACACGGTGCTCGCCGTTTGCCGCGAGCTCGACCTCATCCACGCCGTCGATCCGTTCGTGCGGCCGTCGCTGACGCCGGAAGTTACGTACTGGCGGCTGCACGGCAACGGCAGCGCGTACGCCGTTTACACGGACGCTGAGCTCGCGCAGCTTCGCGCGTGGATCGATCCGAAGAACGAGACGTACGTGATGTTCAACAACGTTCCGCGCGTCGGCGATGCGAAGCGCTTCCTTAGAGCGTGACGTCGCGAATCGCATCCGCGATCCCATCGACGTGCGCGGTCAGTCCGTGATCGCCGCCTTCCACGCGCACGAACCGTGAACCGGGAGCGAGCCGCGGCGACCACGAACGCCACGTTCGTTCCACCGGCTTGAAGCCGACACTCTCATCGTCCGTTCCCATGATCACGATCACTCGTTGCCGCGGTGGTTCGCGATCGGCATCGACGCGCGACATCTGCTCGAAAAAGTACCGGTGAATCGGCACCTCCGCGTTCCGCGCGTAATTGAAGACGTTGACCGGATCGCCGTCAGGAATGCGAGCCAGCCAGTGATCGGAAACGCCGAGCGCCGGCGCGATCAACACCAGCGGCGCATCGATGCCGCGGCGCGCGACTTCCAGCGCCACGAGACCACCAAGCGAGCTGCCGACAATCGCACGCGGCGAGATCCGTTTCGCCTCGCTCACCGCATGTTCGACCACCCCTTCGAAGTCGAGCTTCTCGAACGACGGCACGTTCAAATCGGGCGTCGCCATTTCGATTCCGTCGCGCTCGAGCAGAGGCCGCAACAGCTCGATTTTGCCGCTCCGCGGTGACGACGCGAAACCGTGCAGATAAAGGATCGGCAGCACCGCGGCGATTCTCTCATTACAATCATTGCAGTGTTCCGAAGCGCGATCGCCGGTGTGGTGCTGTTGTGCGCGTTGACCGCGCACGCGCAGCCGTCGCCTCCCGCGTCGCGCGCCGAGTATCGCGCGTTCTGGGTCGAAACGTTCCACACGCCGCTCGGTACGCACGACGCCGTCGATCGCGTCATCGCCGCCGCGGTGCGCGCGAATGCCAACGCGATCTTCGCGCAGGTGCGGCGACGCGGCGACGCCTGGTATCTCGATGCGCGCGAGCCGCTGACGGAAACCGACGGCGTCGGTGAGCCCGACCCGACCGGCCGTCCGACCTTCGATCCGCTGCGTTACCTCATCGATGAAGCGCACGCGCGCGGCATCGAAGTGCACGCCTTCGTGATCGTCGGCTCGATCTTCGCCGGCGATCCGCGCAAAGCGATGCCGCGCGATCCGACGCATCCGTTCGTGCAGCACATCGCGAACATCGACGCGTCATCGCCCGCGCAGTGGGCGACGCGCGCGCTGCCACCGCGCAACTCCGGCACCACATTCGACGGCCAGCGTTTCGGCACCGAGTGGTACATCGACCTCGGGCATCCCGAAGCGGCCGCGTACACCGTCAACGTCCTCGCGCATCTCGTCCGCAAATACGACCTCGACGGATTGCACCTCGATCGCATCCGCTATCCCGAAGCTCCGTCCGCGCCGCGCGGCGGCATCAACGTCGGCTACAACGCCACGAACGTCGCACGCTTCCGCGCTCGCGTCGGCGACACCGCGGGATACGACGACGCCGGCTTTCCGCTGCCGAACGATCCGCAGTGGAACGACTGGCGCCGCGAACAGGTCACCGCATTTCTCCGCCGTCTCTACCTCACCGTGAAATCGATCCGGCCTTCAGTCAAGGTCTCCGCGGCCGCGATCTGCTACGGCACCGGCCCGACCGCGAACGGCGGCTTTCAGCACACCGAAGCGTACGAGCGCGTTTTCCAGGACTGGCGCGGGTGGGCGGAGGAAGGGATCATCGACATCCTCGCGCCGATGAACTACAAGCGCGAGCGGCTCGTCGCGCAGGCGAAACAGTTCGATGACTGGCTGCGCTTCACCGCCGACACGGCGCGCGAAAACGGACGGATCTCGCTCATCGGCGTCGGCGCGTTCATGAATCCGCTCGACGCCACGCTGCGCCAGACCCGCCGCGCGCTCGCACGCTCCGACGGCGTCATCTTCTACTCGCTCGCGTCGACGAACTCCGTCCGCAGCGACGCCACCGACTTCTTCTCCGCGGTCGGCACGCGCGCGTTTCGCACTCCCGCGTCGACGCCGCAACTCGTCGAGCACGGCGGCTATGTGATGGGACTGGTGCGCGACTCCGAAGCGCACGCGGTCGACGGCGCCGAAGTCACGATCAGCGATCTCACGACCGGCACCGCACGAAAGATCATCGCCGACGGCAACGGCTTCTACGGCGCGCCGCATCTCACGCCTGGCCGTTATCGCGTCACGGCGCGATTCAACGGCGAGCAGCTGGCGACGTCACTGATCTCGATCGAAGTCGGACACGTCACGAACGCGAACCTCGATCAGTACACGATCCGGAAAGCCTTCTCGGCGCCGGGCGGGACTTCCTCGATCTCGACGAACTCGACGCCCTGACAGTCGCTCGCGGCGTCGCGCACCGCTTTCGTCGCCAGCACTTCCGCCGCCTTCGCGATGTCCTCGCCGAGTTTGCTCGCCGCATTCACTTCCGCGCCGTAGACGTCGCTGTCGCCGATGCGCAGCATCCGTCCGAAGCCGAGGCCGACGCAGAGCAGCACCTGATCCTCGGCGGCGCGCGTGGCGTTGTACTCGAAGGTCGCGCGCTGCATCGCGATCGCCGCGCGAATCGCTTTTTGCACGTTGCGGAAAATGATCAGCAGCGAATCGCCTTCCGCTTTCAGCATGATTCCGTCGTGCGATTCGATCTGCGGAATGAGCAGCCGCTCCGACTCATAGATCGTCTGCAGAAAGTGAATGATCCCGAATGCCGCGACGCTGCGTGAAAAACCGGCGAGGTCGGTAAACATCACGCACCACTCTTCGCCGAACAGATCCCAGAGACGCTGATCGATCAGTTCCTTGTCGGCGCCGGGCGCGAGGCGCGCGTCGATCAGCTTCTGCAATCGGTCTTCCGATGCGCTGAGGATGATAGAGCGGCGATGCGGCATCGCCGCAGTGTAGCGCGCGCGGCGGTACAATCCGGCTCCTCCATGTCATTCAGAAACCGGTATCTCCTCTGGCTCACCGTGCCTCCGGCGCTGGTCACGCTGCCGCTTGCATTCGTCTTTCTGTCGCAGGTCGTGCACTTCTCGCTCGGCAGCGGAACGGCGGTATTCGCGATGCTCGTCGTGCTCTACGCCGCGGCGGGAGCGGGACTGCATCTCGTCCTCGCCTCGGAGCTCGACTCGCTCGATTCCGCCGCGGAGTTGCACGGCGACATCTCGACGCTGATGTCGGACGCGCTCGCGCACACGACGCGTTACGCGACGATCTTCTGGTCGCTCGGCGCGCTCATCTTCGCGCTCGTCGGAACGCTGACCGTTCTCAGCACGCCATTCGGCTTCACCTGCTTTTTCGTCGCGGCGCTGATCGCCGCGTTTCCGTCGATCGCGTGGGCGTATGCCGCCGGAAAACAGCGGCTCGTCGAAAACGGCCAGCGCGCCGAACGGATTCACTTCACCGGCCGCAGACTTCCGCTCGGCCGTAAGATCGCCATTGTCTTCATCGGCTCCTTCATCATCTCCGCGCTCGTCACGGTGCTGCTCGTGTCGTCGAAAGTGCAGGCGGCGCTCGCCGAAATCTCCACCACCGCATCGGCCGATCGGATGCGCGCGATCCCGATGCAGATCACCGTCTACACGCTCGTCATCGCCTTCTTCACGACGGTGATGTTCGCCTTCGCGACGTGGCTGCTCGCGCGCGACGTCGCCGCGCCGCTGCGCGAACTGGGCGCGCTCGCCGCCGAAATGGCGCAGGGCAACTTCGACGTCGCGCCGCGCGTCTTCGCCGACGACGAAGTCGGCGAAGTCGTCACGAGCTTCATCGAGACGCGGACGAATCTCCGCCGCCTCCTCGGACGCATCGGCGGCAGCGGCACGACGATCACCGACGGCGTTCGCGTCATCACCGACGGAACCGAATCGCTGCTCACCCGCTCGCGCGAACAGAGCGAGCTGACCGAGAGCTCATCGATGGCGGTCGAGAACGTCCGCGGCGGAATCAGCAGCGTGCTCGTCGCCGCCGACACCGTCACCGAGCTTACGCAGGACGCGTCGAGCCGCGCGCTCGAGCTCCAGGCGTCCGCCGAGGAAGTTGCGCGGAGCATGGATTACCTCTTCCAGTCGGTCGAGAAAACGTCGTCATCGACGACGGAGATGAACGCATCGATGAGCGAGATGTCGCGGCGCACCGACGTCCTCGCCGGCATCGGCGACGAAGTGCTGTCATTCGTCTCGCAGATGGACTCCACGATCGAAGAGCTGCGCGCCGGTGCGCAGTCGACCGCCGAGATTTCGCGTCAGGTCCGCGAGGACGCGGAAAAGGGCGGCACCGCGGTCGCGCGCACCGTCGATGGAATCAACCTGTCGCAGGAGCTGACGAACAGCACCGCCACGGTGCTCGACGATCTGCAGAAAAGCGTCGGCCAGATCAGCCAGATCCTCAACGTCATCGAAGAGGTCACGAACCGCACGAACCTGCTCGCGCTGAACGCCGCGATCATCGCGGCGCAGGCCGGCGAGCACGGCCTCGGCTTCACCGTCGTCGCCGACGAAATCCGCGAGCTCGCGGAACGGACGCGCGGCTCGACGAAAGAGATCAGCACGATCATCAAAGCGGTGCAGAACAGCTCGCGCGCCGCGGTTGCGAAAGCGCACGAAGGCGTCGAGCTGATCGTCGACAACGTGCGGCTCGCCGAGAACGCATCGTCGTCGCTCGGACAGATCGTCGAGAGCTCGTCGACGTCATACGAGATGGCGACGAAGATCTCGCGCGCGCTCGACGATCAGGCGAAAGCGAGCCGCCATCTGCACGAAGTAGCGTCGCGCATGTCAGATCACATCGCGGAGATCAACCGCGCCAGCCGCGAACAGGCGCGCGGTACGCAGCTCCTCGCCGAGGAATCGGATCGCGTGCGCGAGATCGCGGCGCAGGTGAAGAACGCGACCGACGAACAGTCGACCGCCGGTCACGGCATCACCATCGCGCTCGAAAAAATCTCCGACGACGCGCGCGCGATGCGCGATCTGCTCGATCGTCAGCTGCAGGAGACCGACAGCATCGCCGACGCCAGCCGGATGATGCTCGACTTCGCGCTGGCAAACGACTCCATCGCGCGCGAGTTCAACTCGACCGTGCAAAACCTCGTGACGAGCGGCCGCGACTTCGAGAGCGAAGTCGGACGCTTCCGCTTCACGACGTAGGCAGGTGTGTGTGGGGCGGCCGCTCCGACCGCCCCGGCGGGCGAAGCGCCCGCCGCCACACAGAGTCAACACATTACGGCGTGAACCCGAGCGACGACCAGCCGTCGCCGGTCACGTTGTCGACGCTCGATCCGTACGCGACGAACGGGAGCTGCGTACCGGACGTCACGTTCTGCACCGTGATCTGAAGCGTCGACGTCGCGGTACCCGGCAGCGCAATCTGCCGAATCGAATACGGCGGGACCACGACCGTTTCCGCCGTCTGCGCGCTTCCCGCCGACACCGTGACGATGAACGTCTGCGCCCGCGAATTTCCGAGATTCACGATGCCGACGTTGAGACGATATCGATCATCGCGGCGCTGGCCGATGATCGCCAGCCGATCGGTCTGCGGAATGTCCCCCGTCGAAAGCGTCGGAAACGTCTGCGACGTCGTGCCGTTCGTCGTCCCCGCCTGCGGAGTCCAGATCCGCGCGGTCGCGAAGAGCCGGCCGTTCTCGTCGACGCTGCCGTCGCTGTTGATGGCCGTCACGAGAATCGCGCCGAGTCCGCTGCGGCCGAGGATCGTCGTGACGAAATCTTCCGAGACGATCCCGCTCGATGCGCCGATGGTGACGTCGGTCGGCGTGAGGTCGCTTCCCGGTGAGTTCTCCGGCAGCCAGCGAAGACGGACGAGTTGATTGGTGGAGCGGTAATTGATGAGCGTGATGTCGGAACGGAAGAACGTTCCGTTCGCGCCCTGAACCGCGCCCGCAGCGGGGATCAGCAGTTCGGGAGTGGCGCCGCGCGGTGCGACGAGTTGCGCGGACATCGGTGCGGCGAGCAGCATGGTGAACAGCACGAAAGCGAGCTTTTGCATCAAAACCTCCGGTTAGACTTCCTGCTAATGCGAGAAACGCTCCGAAAGGCGGAAAAACGATGAATCAGCTGCGAATCATCTGGGCGGCAATCCTGATGAGCACGGTGATTTACTTCGTCGTGCTCTGGACGTCGCTGCGAAACCGGCCGTTCACGCGAGCGCTCGAACAGTCGCTGCGCGATCCCCGAACGATGGCCGCGTACGGGATCGCGATCGTCCTCTACTTCGCGGCATTCATCATCGCCGGCGGGATCGAACGGCGCGGCCACGGCGACGCGGCCATTCGCCGCGCTGCGATCATCCGCTTCGCGATTCTCGAGAGCATCTGCGTCATCGGCCTCGTCGTCGCGTTCGTCGAAGAAGACTGGCGTCTGTATTTGCCGACGTTCGTGCTCGCGTTCATCGGCTTCGCGCGCTCGCTGCCGCGCGAGCGTTACGAGGTGTGAGCTACACTCAGCGCCATGGCAAAAGTAACCGTCGGAATCCTCGGCTCCGGTGATGTCGGCAAATCGCTCGCCCGCGGTTTTGCCGGACTCGGCCACGACGTAAAGATCGGATCCCGCACTCCGGAGAAGTTGAACGATTTCGTTGCGGAGATGGGCGGCCGCGTTTCGGCCGGCACCTTTGCCGAGACGGCAAAATTCGGCGACCTGATCGCGCTGGCGACGCACGGCGTCGCGACCGAAGAAGCGATCGGTCTCGCCGGAACGGAGAACTTCAACGGCAAGGTCGTCATCGACGCCACCAATCCGCTCGACTTCAGCACCGGCAAACCGCAGCTGTCGGTCGGCCACACCGATTCACTCGGCGAGCAGGTCCAGCGGCTCATTCCGTCCGCGCGCGTCGTCAAGGCATTCAACACGGTCGGCAACGCGTACTTCGTCAATCCCGACTTTCCGAACGGTCCGCCCGACATGTTCATCTGCGGCAACGACGACGACGCGAAGAAGATCGTGTCGCAAATCTGCGAACATTTCGGCTGGGGCGTCGTCGACCTCGGCGGTATCGAAGGCTCGCGTCAGCTCGAGCCGATGTGCATGGTCTGGGTGCTTTACGGCATCCGCAACGGCTCCTGGAACCACGCGTTCAAACTCCTCCGAAAATAAACTCCGCGCCTTAAGCATCTGCCCGGCCCCGGTCGTACTCCTCCTGCCGCGCTCGCGCCCGGCAGCCAATTTGCACGAATCGCCGCTCGCCATCTTCGAGGTGAAATCGATGCGACTGCTAAGAACGATTGTCGTTTTTGCGCTGCTGTTTCTCGTCCTCACCCCTGCCGCCCACGCGCAGTACTTCGGCAAAAACAAAGTCCAGTGGGAGCAGTTCAACTTCAAGACGCTCCACACCGAGCACTTCGACATCTACTACTACGATCAGGAAGCGGATGTCGTGAACGACGTCGGCAGGATGGCGGAGCGCTGGTACGCGCGCCTCTCGCGTGTCTTCAACCACACGTTCACGCGCAAGCCGATCGTGCTCTACGCGAACGCCGCCGACTTCCAGCAGACCACGACGACGACGGAGCTCATCGGACAGGGAACCGGCGGTTTCACCGACCCGTTCATGAACCGCGTCGTGCTGCCGCTCACCGGCGATTACGCGGAGAACGATCACGTCCTCGGCCACGAAATGGTGCACGTCTTTCAGTTCGACGTCGCCAACACGATGAACAACAACCGGCGCCGCTTCAACCTCGAGCAGATGCCGCTGTGGATCGTCGAAGGAATGGCGGAGTACTTCTCGAAAGGACGCATCGATCCGCTCACGTCGATGTGGATCCGCGACGCCACCGTGCACAATCGGATGCCCGACATCCGCCAGCTGACGCGCGATACGCGCTTCTTCCCCTATCGCTACGGCGAGTCGGTCATGGCATACATCGGCGGACGTTTCGGCGATGACGCCGTGATCCGCTACTTCCTCGCCGCCGGCATGTCCGGCATCGAAAGCGGCGTCGATCGCGCGCTGGGCATCTCCGCGAAACAGCTCTTCATCGACTGGCGCGAATCGGCGCGCGAGCTTTACAACCCGGTCGTCATCGATCGTCCCGCCGTCACCGGCCGTCCGCTCATCGGCGCCGATCGCGGACAGCGCGGAAGCCTGAACGTCGGACCGGCCTACAGTCCCGACGGCAAATACATCGCGTTCCTTTCGACGCGCGAGATTTTCGACATCGATCTCTTCCTCGCCGACGCGCACACCGGCCAGGTCATCCGCCGTCTCGTCTCCTCCGATCGCGACGCGCACTTCGAAGCGCTGCGCTTCATCGACTCGGCCGGCGCATGGTCGCCCGACTCGAAACGTCTCGCGTTCGTCGTCTTCGAAAAGGGCGACAACTTCCTCGGCATCGTCGACGTCGAGGGCCGCGGCATCGATCACATTCGCGTTCCCGGCCTCGACGCCATCAACAACGTGGCCTGGTCACCGGACGGACAGACCATCGCCATCGCCGGACAGACCACCGGCGTCAGCGATCTCTTCACGTACAACCTGCAGACGAAACAGGTGCGCCGTCTGACGAACGATCGGTACGCCGACCTGCAGCCGTCCTGGTCGCCGGACGGAAAGACGATCGTCTTCGTTTCCGATCGCGGCGCCGGCTCGAACCTGCCGCAGCTTCGCTTCAACGAAATGTCGATCTCGACGATCGACGTGCAGAGCGGCACGATCACGCCGCTGGCGCTGTTCCAAAACGCGAGACACATCAATCCGATGTACTCGCCCGACGGCAGCAGCCTTTACTTCATCGCGAACCCCGAAGGTGTTCCCGACGTCTTCCGCTACAAGTTCAACGGCGGCGGCATCGAGCGGCTCACGCACGTGCAGACCGGCGTCGCCGGCATCGTCGAGATGTCGCCCGCGCTCAGCGTCGCATCCGGCACCGGCGACATCGCGTTCTCGATGTATGAGGACGACAACTACAACATCTACAAAATCGCCGCGCCGCAAACCGGCACGGTCGTGACGAACACCACCGTCGCCGATGCGCCGCGCGCCGCACAACTGCCGCCGCTGCGCGGCACCGGCTCGACGATCACCGAATATCTCAGCCAGCCGGAAGCCGGTCTGCCGCCGGAAGGAACGGTGTTCAAAACGAGCGGCTACGCTCCGGCGCTGCATCTCGCCTATCTCGGACCGCCGACGCTCGGCGCGGGCGTGAGCAGCTACGGCGTCGGTCTCGGCGGCAGCATCAGCGCCTACTTCAGCGACGTTCTCGGCTATCACAACTTCGGCGTGTCGATCGAAGGCAGCGGCACATCGGGATACGGCACGCTCGCCGATCAAATCGGCGCGCAGTTCCTCTATCTGAATCAGCGCCATCGCTTCAACTACGGCGTCACCGCATCGCATCTGCCGTACATCACCGGCTTCACGAGCTTCGGCACCGCCGTGCACAACGGCGTGCAGACCGACGTGTATCAGCAGGAAGTCGACATCCTCCGCTTCGATGAAGCGTCGCTGATCGCGCAGTATCCGTTCTCGACCACGCGCCGCATCGAAGGAAGCGTCGGTATTCAAAAGCAGTCGCAGAAAGCGGAGCTCCGTACGTTCTACGTCGTCGGCGACACGATCATCGACGAGACGCGCGAGAACCTCGGCAACAACCTGAGTCTCTCGCTCAGCCGCGCGTCGGCGGCATTCGTCGGCGACAGCGCCGTCTTCGGCTTCGTCTCACCGGTGCGCGGCACGCGCTATCGCTACGAAGTCGAATCGCTCGCCGGCGACCTGAAGTTCCAGACCGCACTCGCCGACTGGCGCAAGTACTGGTTCTTCCGGCCGATCACGTTCGCAATTCGCGGCCTGCACTACGGCCGCTACGGCACCGACGCGGAAAACAGTCTGCTCTATCCGCTGTACCTCGGGCAGGGCGATCTCGTTCGCGGCTACGATCCGGGCTCGTTCAACGTCGCGAGCGAATGCGTCACGCCGACCGGCAGCATCTGTCCCGCGTTCGATCGCCTGATCGGCTCGAAGATCCTCGTCGGCAGCGCCGAAGTCCGCGTCCCGCTCTTCGGCACGCGCGAGTTCGGACTGGCGACCGGCTTCCTGCCGACGGAGATCGCCGGCTTCATCGACGCCGGCACCGCGTGGAACAAAGGAGAGTCGCCGAAGTTCCGCTTCGCGACGAACACGAATGAGCGTGTGCCGGTCGTCAGCGTGGGCGTCGCCGCGCGAATCCTGCTCGCCTACATCCCGCTCGAGTTCTACTACGCCAAGCCGTTCCAGCGCCCCAATGCCGGCTGGCAGTTCGGATTCAATATCATTCCGGGGTGGTAATCGACGAACCGGAGTTTGAAGCGCTCGTGGAAGACGCAATCGCGCGTCTTCCACGACGCTTCGCCGATCTGCTCGACAACGTTGCGATCGTGATCGAGGAAGAACCGTCCGACGACGATCTCGACGCGCTCGATGACGAGTCAACCGACGACGAGCTGCTCGGCATCTATCGCGGCGTTCCGGTCACGCACCGGAGGCACGACATGCTGCCGATGCTCCCCGACACCATCGCAATCTTCCGCGGCCCGATCCTGCGCATCTCACGCACGCGCCGCGAAGCGATCGACGAGATTCGCGAAACCGTAATCCACGAGCTCGGCCACTACTTCGGCCTGCACGACGACGATATGGTGTTTTAGGAGCACAGGCATGAGGCACGAGCAATGAGGCATGAGTAAGAGCCTCGGACTCATCACTCATACCTCATGCCTCATACCCCATGCCGTCTTACTCGATATCCACCAGCTCCACGTCAAACACCAGCATCCCCTGCGGCTTGCCCGGTGTACGGTCGTACGCGAGCTTCGACGGAATCCACATCCGCACGATCGAGCCTTCCGTCATCAGCTTCAGACCTTCACGCCAGCCGGCGATGACGCCCTGAACGGCGAGCTCCGACGGATTGCCGCGCAGCACCGTGCTGTCAAACAGACTGCCGTTCGTCGTCCACCCGCTGTAGTTCACGCGGACGTAGTCGCTGTCTTTCGGATGCTTCGTTCCGGTGCCCGGACGGAGCACCTTGTACGCAAGGCCGCTGTGCGTTTTGATCGCATCGTCGGGCGGCTGTGCGACATCGACGGGCGCGGTCGGCAACTTCACGATCTCCACCAGCTCGACGTCGCCGATGAGTCTTCCGCCTGCCGGAACGCGGCCGCGGGCGCCGAGGTCTTCCGGAATCCAGAGACGTCGCTTCTCGCCTTCGGTCATGCCGAGGAGCGCTTCGCGGATGCCGGGCATCATCTTTGGGAGCGGAACGAGTGCGACTTTCGGCGGCTCGATCGCATCGATCAGCTTTCCTTCCGAAGTCCAGATGGCGTAGCGAATCTTGACGAATGAGTCTTCGTTCGGAGTCGCTTTGCCGGTACCGGGCGCGAGCTGCTTCGAATAGAGACCGGTGACGCTGCGCGTCGCGTCGGCGGCGGGATTCGAGAGCTCCGCGACCGGCAGCGGTTGCGGCTGCGGCCCGTTGGCGAAAAGGAGAGCGAGGACGAGAGGAGCGAGGTTCATGGCGCGCGATGATTCACGAAAATGACGACGAAATCCACATTCGCGCCATTCCCGCGCTGTTACGAAACGGTCATCCCGTTCACACGATGCGACTTGACTCGCATGACATCGCGGCAGCCGCGGTGCAGTCGCTTCCGTCCGGCAATGAGGAGGGAACGATGAAACGAATCGCAGCCACATTCATGCTCCTGCTGTACGTCGCGTGCACCGCGCGTGATACGACGAAGATCGTGTCGACGGTGTCGCTCGGAGGTGCGAACCCCGCGGCGATCCGCGGAAAAGTCACGACCGGCGGCAACCCACTCCCCGGCACCACGGTGACGCTGACGCCGCCGCGCGGAGCGAGCCACACCGCCGTCACCGACGTGAATGGCGAGTACACCTTCGTTAGCCTCGCTCCCGGCCGCTACCGGCTTCGCTTCGAACTTTCGGGACTGGCGATGGTGATGAAGGAAGTGACGATCGCCGCGACGTCTGTCCTGAGGCTCGAGACCGATCTGCACGTCAACAGCGTTGCCGAATCAATCACCGTCACCGCCGAGGCCCCGTCAGTGATGGAGACGATGTCTGTCGGATTCAGCTCCTCGCAAATGAAAGGCGGCTCGTCCGGCTACACGCCGCCGCGCAGCGCGCCCTCGCCGTCGTCGTATTCACCGCCGCCGATGTACATCCAGGACACGGTGCAGGAAGCATCGCGCTTCACGCAATTCAAAGAGAACGAGTTCATCGCCGCTGCGAAAGAAGCGACGACCACATTCGCGATTGACGTCGACCGCGCGTCGTACGCAAACGTGCGCCGCTATCTGACGGCGAACCAGCTCCCGCCGACCGACGCCGTGCGCATCGAAGAGATGGTCAACTACTTTACCTATCACTACGCGCCGCCGGCCGACGGCCGCCCGTTCGCGGTGTCGAGTGAAGTCGTCGGCTGCCCGTGGGAACCGGCGCATCGTCTCGTCCGCATCGGCATTCAGGGACAGCAGATCGAGCAGTGGCGCCAGGCGCCGAACAATCTCGTCTTCCTGCTCGACGTCTCCGGCTCGATGCAGCCGATCGATCGGCTGCCGCTGATCAAGTCGGCGCTGCGCATGCTCGTCGATCAGTTGCGCGTGCAGGACTCCGTCGCCATCGTCGTCTACGCCGGCGCCGCGGGACTCGTGCTTCCTCCGACGTCCGGCGCCGACAAGGCGAAGATCGTCAACGCGCTCGATGCATTGCAGGCCGGCGGCTCGACCGCGGGCGGCGAAGGAATCGAGCTCGCGTACAAGGTCGCGCGCGACAACTTCAACGCGCAGGGAAACAACCGCGTGATTCTCGCCACCGACGGCGACTTCAACGTCGGCGTCAACGACACGCCGTCGCTGCAGAAACTGATCGAAGAGAAACGCGCCACCGGAGTCTTCCTCACCTGTGTTGGAGTAGGCAGCGGCTTCAACGACGAGTTGATGAAGACGTTGTCGGTGAAAGGGAACGGCAACTACTCGTATCTCGATTCGCTCGCGGAAGCGAAGAAGACGTTCGTCAATGAGCTCGGCGGAACGCTCGTCGCCATCGCGAAAGATGTGAAAGTGCAGCTGGAGTTCGATCCGGCGCTCGTCGAGTCGTATCGCCAGATCGGCTACGAAATGCGCGCGCTCGCGAACGCCGACTTCAAAGACGACACGAAAGACGCCGGCGAGCTCGGCTCCGGCCACTCCGTCACCGCGCTCTACGAAATCGTCCCGACGCACGCGACCATCGGTCGCATCGCCACTCTCCGCCTGCGTTACAAAGAGCCGAAAGGCGAAACGAGCTCGCTGATCGAATCGACGATCGTCGACGAAGGAAAGAACGCGTACGAAGCGTCACCCGACACGCAGTTCGCCGCCGCCGTCGCGGAGCTCGGCATGCTGCTGCGCGGCTCGAAGTTCAAAGGTCACGCGACATACGCCGACGCGCTGGCGCTTGCACGCGCGATGCGCGGCGAAGACTTCGAGGGCTACCGCGAAGAACTGCTGCGGATGATCGAGACGTCGAAGTCGCTGAGTGGTGAAGGAGCGCAGGTCGCGCTGAAACAGTGAGCATGTCATCCCGAGCGTTCAGCGAGGGATCTGTGCGGGTGGGGCGCGCTGCTGTACGCCGCCCACCCGGATCCCTCGCTACGCTCGGGATGACTAATCGCGCGGAATGTAAAACGGCACTTCATCCTCGGGAGCCGCGCCATACTCCTCGTCGTTTCGCTGCTTCGTTTCTTCTTCAATCCGATACGAACGAATGTCTTCCATGTGAGCTCTCCTCAGAACTGCGCTTCTTCGGTCGAGCCGGCGAGCGCGATCGTCGATGAATTGCCGGCGCTGATCACCTTCGCCACTTCGTCGAAGTAACCGGTGCCGACTTCATGCTGGTGTTTGGTGGCCGTGTAGCCGTGCTTCTCGGCTGCGAACTCCGCCTGCTGCAGCCGCGAGTACGCCGTCATCCCTTCCTCTTTGTACTGACGCGCCAGCTCGAACATCGAGTGGTTCAGCGCGTGGAATCCGGCGAGCGTGACGAACTGGAACTTGTAACCCATCGCTCCGAGCTCGCGCTGGAACTTCGCGATCGTCGCGGCATCGAGCTTCTTCGCCCAGTTGAACGATGGCGAGCAGTTGTACGCGAGCAGCTTTCCGGGATGCACCGCGTGCACTTCATCCGCGAAGCGCCGCGCCTCCTCGAGATCGGGCGTCGACGTTTCGCACCACAGCACGTCGGCGTACGGCGCGTACTCGATCGCACGCGCGATCGCCATGTCGAGTCCACCGTTGATATGGAAGAAGCCTTCCGCAGTCCGCTCCGGTTTGATGAACGGACGATCGCGCTCGTCGACGTCGCTCGTGATCAGCGTCGCGCTCTGCGCGTCCGTCCGTGCGATGACCAGCGTCGGCACGCTCATCACGTCCGCGGCCAGTCGCGCCGACGTCAGAATGCGAATGAACTGCGCGGTCGGCAGCAGCACTTTGCCGCCCATGTGTCCGCACTTCTTTTCCGACGCGAGCTGATCTTCGAAGTGGACCGCCGAGGCGCCCGCTTCGATCATCGACTTCATCAGCTCGAACGCGTTCAGCGCGCCGCCGAATCCTGCTTCGGCATCGGCGACGATCGGCGCGAACCAGTGCGTGCCGCTCTTCCCTTCGCTGTGATCGATCTGATCGGCGCGCTGCAGCGCGGAGTTGATCCGCTTCACGACCTGCGGCACCGAGTTCGCGGGATAGAGACTCTGATCGGGATACATATGGCCCGACAGATTGGCGTCGGCCGCGACCTGCCAGCCGCTGAGGTAAATCGCCTTCAAGCCGGCGCGCACCTGCTGAATGGCCTGATTGCCGGTCAGCGCGCCGAGCGCGCCGACGTACGGCTCGGTCTTCAGCAACTGCCAGAGCCGCTCCGCGCCGAGCTCGGCGAGCGTGTACTTGATGTCGATCGAGCCGCGAAGGCGCTCCACGTCATCGGCCTGGTAGTCGCGGCGGACGCCTTCCCACCGCGGATTGCTTTCCCAGTCGTTCTCCAGTTCCCGGGGCTCACGCACTGCTTTGAGTCTCGACATCGGATGCTCCTTCACTGTTCGCGTTCGATTGAAATCAGTTCCGCGTATGCGGGAATCGTCAGAAAGTCGGCGAGCTCGCTCGCCAGAATCAGTTCGTCGAAGATGCGCGCGGCACGCGCGAGAAAACCCTGGTTGACGCGCGCGTCGCCGAGGCGTTCGCGAATGGAGGCGAGCTCCTCGTCGCGCAGTTGCGCGTAGAGCTCGCGCGTCAGCGTGCGGCCGTCGTCGAGAGTCGCGCCGTGCTGCAGCCACTGCCACAGCTGCGTGCGCGAGATCTCCGCGGTGGCCGCGTCTTCCATCAGGTTGTAGAGCGGCACACAACCGAGGCCGCCGAGCCACGCTTCGAGATAGAGAACGCCGACGTTGATGTTCTGTCGCACGCCCTTCTCGGTGATCGCCCCCTGCGGAACCCACAGCAGATCGGAGGCGATGACGTGCACGTCATCGCGCTTCTTCTCGATCTGATTCGGTCCCGGCATCGCCGCGTCGAAAATCTCTTTCGCGATCGCGACGAGTCCCGGATGCGCGACCCACGTGCCGTCGTGACCGGCGCGCACTTCGCGCGTTTTGTCGGCGCGCACTTTCGTCATCGCCAGCTCGTTCGCGTCGGGATCGTCCTTGATCGGAATCTGCGCCGCCATGCCGCCCATCGCGTGGATGCCGCGGCGATGACAGGTTTTGATCAGCAGATCGACGTACGCGGCGAGGAACGCTTTGTCCATCGTCACCGACGCGCGATCGGGCATCACGAAGTCGCGGCGCGCGCGCATTTTCTTGATGAACGAGAAGATGTAATCCCAGCGGCCGCAGTTCAGTCCCGCCGAGTGATCGCGCAACTCGTAAAGGATCTCGTCCATCTCGAACGCGGCGAGGATCGTTTCGATCAGCACCGTCGCGCGGATCGTGCCGTTCGGCACGCCGAGCATTTCCTGCGCGCGGACGAAGACGTCGTTCCAGAGCCGCGCTTCGAGATGCGACTCCATCTTCGGCAGATAGAAATACGGTCCGCTGCCGCGCGACATCAGCTCCTTCGCGTTGTGGAAGAAGTAGAGCGCGAAGTCGAAGATGCTCGCGGAGACCGGCGCGCCGTCGACCTCGAGGTGTGCTTCGACGAGATGCCAGCCGCGCGGACGGACGAGCAGCACAGCGGTCTGCTCGTTTAGTTTGTATTGCTTCTGTCCGGAGGCGAAGGTGATCGTTCGCTTCACTGCATCGCGCAGATTGAGCTGACCATCGAGGTTGTTCGCCCACGTCGGCGCGTTCGAGTCTTCGAAGTCGGCCATGAAGACGTTCGCGCCGGAGTTGAGCGCGTTGATGATCATCTTGCGATCGACGGGACCGGTGATCTCGACGCGGCGATCGCGCAGGTCGGGCGGAATTGAAGCGACCGTCCATTCGCGATCGCGGACGTCTTTCGTCTCGGGCAGAAAATTCGGCAGCTCGCCGGCGTCGAGTCGTGCTTTGCGCGCTTCGCGGCGAGCGAGCAGCTCTTCGCGGCGGGGATTGAATTCGCGATGCAGAGCGGCGACGAAACGGATCGCGTCGGGCGTCAGCACCGACTCGCGATCGGCGTTCATCGCGCCGACAATCTCTACGCCTTCAACTGCAGCTACGGCCAGTTCGCTCATACGTGTAAAATGATGAGCACGGAGTCTGCCAGAGTCAATAAGTTGAGGCTCAACAATGGGTTAGACTGTCGCAATCAGTAAATGTGAATTGGTAAAACTGTAAAGAACTGTAAACTGCTCCCAGCGCTCCGCGCACCTTCATCGGGGGACAATGAATCATGCGTGCCAGCTCGCATCTCGGCGCCAAAGTCCGCAGCCTTCGCCGCCAGCAAAACCTTTCGCAGACTGATCTCGCCGCGAAGCTCGAGATCTCCGCCAGCTATCTCAATCTGATCGAGCACAATCAGCGGCCGCTCCCCGCGCATCTCCTCGTCAAAGCGGCCCAGGTCCTCGGCCTCGGCGTCGACAGCTTCGCCGACGACAACGAGACTCGCGTCGCCGCCGATCTGCAGGAGATCTTCGGCGACCCGATGTTCGAAGAGCATCCGCTGACGACCGGGGATGTGCGCGAGCTGGCCACAAATCCGTCGGCGTCGCGCGCCGTCATTGCGCTCTATCAGGCATACCGCAGCGCACTCGAATCAACGCGCGCGCTCGCCACGAAGGTTTACGACGGCAGCGACTTCCTCGGCGTCGATCCCGCGCACCTTCCCTCCGAAGAAGTCTCCGACGTGATCCAGAACCACATCAACTATTTCGCCGAGCTCGAAGCGGCGGCGGAAGTGATCTCGACCGAGCTCGATCGACGCGATCTCTATCATTCGATGATCGAGTACCTGCGCAACCGTCATCGCGTCGAAGTGATCCTCGGCCGCGGCGCCGTTCGCCGTTTCGATCGCGACAAACGAACGCTCGCGCTCTCCGAGTTGCTCACGCCGTCGAGCCGCAACTTCCAGCTCGCACATCAGATCGGTTTCCTCGCCACGCAGCCGGTCATCGAAGCGATCATCAAACGCGCGCAGAAAAATCTGACGACGCCCGAGTCAGTGACGCTCTGCCGCGTCGCGCTCGCGAACTACTTCGCTGCGGCACTGCTGATGCCGTACGACGAGTTCCTTCGCACCGCCGAAGAGATGCGCTACGACATCGAGCTGCTGCAGCATCGCTTCGACGTCAGCTTCGAGCAGGTCTGCCATCGGCTGACGACGATGCGCAAGCCGGGCGCGGTCGGCATCCCGTTCCACTTCGTCCGCGTCGATATCGCCGGCAACATTTCGAAGCGTTACTCGGGCACCGGGATTCGCTTCGCGCGCTTCTCCGGCTCATGTCCGCGGTGGGATGTACACGCGGCGTTTCTGACGCCGGAACGGATTCGCACGCAGCTGTCGAAGATGCCGGACGGCACGGCGTACTTCTGCGTCGCGCGCACCGTGCGCAAATCGTTCGGCGGCTATCGCGCGCCCGACACGCTGATGGCGGTCGGCATCGGCTGTCCGGTGCGCGACGCGCGCAAGCTCGTCTACGCGGAAGGCTACGACCTCGAGAATCTCGATGCAGCCGTGCCGATCGGAACGTCGTGCCGTCTGTGCGAGCGGATGGATTGCGAACAGCGCGCGTTTCCGCCGCTGCAGCATCGGCTGACGATCGACGAGAACGTACGCGGAATGTCGTTCTACGCGCCGGCCGGAATCGAGGAGCCGGCTGTGCCGGCGGCGAAGAAGAGTCGCCGCCCGCGCGCTTAAGGTCATTCCGAGCGTAGCGAGGAACCCGGGCGGGCGGAGCGCCTGGCTGTCGCGCCTCGCCCGCCCGGATCCCTCGCTACGCTCGGGATGACAAACGTGGCCGCTTACGCGGTGGTTTTTGCGCAGTACTGATCGAACGCGTCGACCAGTTCCTTCGCGATCTCGGTCGAGTTGCGACCTTCGATGTTCCAGCGCTCGAGCATCTTCACGACCTGTCCGTCGCGAATGAGCGCCATCGACGGCGACGACGGGCGATAGCCGACGAAGTACTCGCGCGCGCGCTGCGTCGCTTCGCGATCGTTCCCCGCGAACACCGTGATCACTTTGTCGGGCAGCACGCCGTGCTGCATCGCGGCGGTGACTGCCGGACGAGCGTTGCCGGCCGCGCATCCGCAAACCGAATTGACGATGACGAGCACCGTCCCCTTCTTTTCGCCGAGCACCGCATCGACATCCGCGGCCGTCTTCGTTTCCTGAATTCCGAGTCGCGCGAGCTCGTGACGCATCGGCGCAACAATCATTTCGTCATACATTGGGTGAGCCTCCGTGGCGGATGATAACCAAAGGAAGGCCGGACGCAATCCATCCGGCCTTCCCTTGCAGAGCTCAGTGCTGATGCGACGGGTCGATCTGCATCGACGAAACCATCGAGTTCAACACATCGCTGTACCTGCTGGCGTCCTTCTCCGGCGTCACGAAGAGCAGATAGACCAGGTGATCGTCGGCGAGCTGCCGCGTCACGACCGTCACCCGCTCGTTGATTCCGGTATTCGGATTCACGCCGCGCATCGACGCCGCGAGCGCCGTGCCGCTGGCCATGCGCACGCGCTGTCCCGTGCCGCCGATGACCTTCAGATGCGGGCTGTCGTTCTGCAGCGTCGCCAGCAGATCGTTCGTCGCCGACTCGAGCGTCACGTTGTCATAGACGCTGCCGGTCGAACCGCGAAACCCCTTGCTCGATGACGACATGCTGCCGAACGGTTCGTAGTGGCTGATGATCGCGCCGTAAACGATTTCATTGCGGCCGCCGACGCTGGCGACGCCGCCCTGCGGCGCGATCGTCACGCCGGTTCCACCCTGCTGATAGACCGCCCAGTTCGCGGGATAGGAAACGCGATAAACGCCCGACGGCGCGGTGTAACTGCGCATCGTCGATGACGGCGCTTCAACCTGCACGGCCGAACCGGTTGCGCCGGTGGTCGAGCGGCGGCGCGCGGGCGTCGTCGGAGCGGTGCGTGTCGCGACCTGCGTGTTGTTCGCGGTGCCGGCGACGCCGAGGCGTCCCTTGATCGCGTTCAACTCGGCGACGTTCGTCGTCGGCGTTGCAGAGACACGCAGCGCCTGCGCTTCCTTCTGAATTCGCGCGATGCGATCCGGAGGCGCGGGGTGATCGGCGAGGAAGCTCGTCTTGCGCGAGCTGTCGACCTTCTCGAGCGTCTGGAAGAACCCGATCATGTCCTGCGGCGTGTAGCCGGTCGCCGCGAGAATCTGCGCTCCGCGCACGTCAGCCTGCGTTTCGAGATCGCGGCTGTACTTCAGAAAGAGGACGTTGAGGCCGACACCGCCGACGGCGTTGATGACGTTCGCGGTGTTGCCGCTGCCGCCACCGAGGATGCCGCCCAGGATGCTGAGACCGGCCTGCGCCAGATAGGCTTTCGATGCCTGGTGCGTGCCGTGACGAAGTGCGACGTGCGCGATTTCGTGCGCGACGACGCCGGCCACTTCACCTTCATTGCGCGCCTGTTCGAGCACGCCGCGATTGACGTAGACGAATCCGCCCGGCAGCGCGAAGGCGTTGATGTCGGTCGAGTTCACGACGCGAAACTGATACTGGAATTGCGGACCGCCGGCGTTCGCGGCGAGCCGCTGGCCGATGCGATTCACGTAATCGTTGATCTGCGAATCGCGGACGATCGGCAACTGCTGTTCGGCTTCCGCGGCCGACTGCCGGCCGATCTCGACATCCTGTTCCGGACTGAAGACGTTGTATCCCGCTTTGATGTTCGTCTGCGCGCCGGCGGCGACAGTCACCAGCATCAGCGCAGCGAACAGTGCCGCGACGGGACGCGCGGCGATATCTCTGGATTGATTCATGACATGGGCTCCTTTCACGGAGTCCATCAAGTGCACGCTGAATGCCGTTCAGCGCGCTCGAACCGATCGAGTTTTCCCGCGGACGATGGTAGCGAGCGCGGCCGCGTCGTCGGCATTGAGGACGCCGTCGCCGTTGACGTCACAGCCGAGACTGCCACGAAATGCGTTGGCATCGGCGAGCTCGAGCGCAAGCGCGCCGATGTCGTTGGCGTTCACCAGACCATCGCCGTTGCAGTCGCCGCGCGCAGGAACGATGAGCTTGTAAATCGCGCTGCCGGTCACGAAGAAAATCTCCCCGCTGGCGGATTCCGTGACATCGATGACGAAACTGGTTTCACCGCTGACGAGCGCGGCCGGCTCGATCGGAATCGCATCAACATCAGGAACCCAGTAGATCGCTTTCGACACGAAGGTGCCGATGAGATATCCGTGCGAGAGCACAGGGTTGCGTCCGCTGAGCGCGACGAGTCCCGTCGGCGCGACGACTTTCGGAAAGACGTAGCGCGGCGCGACCGCGCCGTCGATCGGCGGCTGATTGCCGACCGTGTACGGCCAGCCCTGGTAGTCGCCTTCATGGACGACGTCGAGCTCGTCGTCGACGACCGGACCGTTGTCGGTCATGACGATGCGCTGCCGCGTGGCATCCCATGCGAGATCGAACGGATTGCGAAAGCCGCGCGCGAACTGCGTCGCCGTTCCGTCGGGAGCGATGCGCCAGATCTTGCCGCCGTTCCACTCCGGCAGCGCCGCGATCGCACCGCCGCCGTAATCGCCGATGGCAACGAAGACGTCGCCGTTTGCCGCGACAGTCGGATTGCCGCCGTGATGTTCGACCGGCACGCTGCGTCCCGGAAAGGAGACGTCGCCGATGAACGAATGCAGTACCCGCTCATCGCCCGTTCCCAGATCGACTTCAGAAACGACATCCGCCGTCTGTCCGATGCTGACGTAATGCACGACTGCGGTTCGATCGTCGCGCAACACCATCCCGAGCAACCCCGAATCACCGATCGCCTCAGTCGGAAGATGCGCAACTTTGTCACTGACTCCGCCGGCGAATCGAAAGAGATCGCCGGAGGTCGTCGTGTAGTAAAGCGTCCCGCGCGAATCGACCGCGACCGAGCTCGCAAAGCCCTTCGTCACGCCGAGCGATTGCACGCGAAAGCCCGGCAGCGCCGCACCAGGCGCACTGCCACAAACGAGAAGAACGAGGAGAAGGAAAGAGAGCGACTTCATCAGGAGCGGAGACCGAAGAACGAATCATGCCAGCAAGGAATACACCCCGCCACCCGCCCGTTGAGAGGAGCCTTGACGCGGGGCAGGTCGATGCAGATAATGCGCCCTCCTCGTCGTATCCAGGACACCTTGTCGCGGGGTGGAGCAGTCTGGTAGCTCGTTGGGCTCATAACCCAAAGGTCGCGGGTTCAAATCCCGCCCCCGCAACCAATTGAAACTGCCCCGCGGGCCAGCACTTAGCTGGCCCGCTTGCTTTTAGCGCGACTCGCGAATCTGCGCTAAATTAAGAGAAAATTAAGGTCGACCGGCCAGGGCAGCGTCAGCGAACGGTCGAGCTCCACGCGCCGAACCGCCGTCGCGAGGCGCCCAGCCCGGCTGTTTGCGAATTGGTCCCCGTCCGCCCAAACCGCTCGTTCTGCCTCCGCGGGACCATCGCGTAAATGACGTTACGACGAGCGAAAGGAATTCATTCGCCGTCCCTTGTGCGCGACGGTTCCGCCAGAATGTCAGCAACCATGCGGAGCAGGTCGTCCGCCGTGTAGGGCTTGTGCAGAATCTGTCTGACGCCCGCCTTCGCGAGCTTGCGCTGGCAGGCTGGCGAGCCACTGCCGGTGGTCGCAACAACCCGCACGCTCGGGTCGATGCTCTGCAGAGCTGCGACGAGAGTCGGACCGTCCATGACCGGCATGACCATGTCGGTCACCACAGCGGC
The DNA here is from genome assembly GCA_034667465.1 of Acidobacteriota bacterium. Classification (GTDB taxonomy): domain Bacteria; phylum Acidobacteriota; class Thermoanaerobaculia; order Gp7-AA8; family Gp7-AA8; genus JAOBAU01. Next base: position 35,234 of record JAXDJV010000026.1, read on the forward strand.
GATCTCAGAATGACGAGGCGAGAAGAGTCCGATCGCCTGGGCTCCATCCGCGGCGGTGATCACCCGGTACCCGAACGCCTCCAGAGCCTGTTTCGTGATCAGGAGAACCGACGCGTCGTCGTCGACGACCATGATCAATTCGCCGTGTCCGCCGGCAAGCGGCTCGGCATTTTCCCCGACCGGGCCCATGGCAGGTCCGGCCGCTTCGGCTGGCAGGTGGACGTTGAACGTCGATCCGGCGCCGACGGTACTCGAGACCGTGATGAATCCTCCGTGGCTGGCTACGATGCCCTGCACGGTGGAGAGTCCGATTCCCGTTCCCTTTCCGACTTCCTTCGTCGTGAAGAACGGGTCGAAGATCCGATCGCTGATCTCGCTCGGAATGCCCTCACCGGTATCGCTCACCGTCAGGACGACCCAGGGTCCCGCCGACGCGCCGTGGGCGTTCGCGTACTGCTCCGGGATTTCGGTCTTCGCGGCGGAGATGGAGATCTCGCCGCCGCCGGGCATCGCGTCGCGCGCGTTGACGCAGAGGTTGAGCAGAACCTGCGTCAACTGCGTCGAGTCCGCGGTTACGTGCGCGAGGTCCTCCGGTATCGAGACTTCGATAGTGATGTCTTTGGGGAATGTGTGGGTGATGATCGCCGCAACCTCGCGCACGACTTCGTTGAGGTTCACCGGCTTGCGCGCCGTATCGGTTCCGCGTGCAAACAAGAGCACCTGATTGACGAGATCGCGGCCCCGCCTCGCGCTCTGCTCGATGTTCTCGATCGCCTTCAGGCTCCGCTCGCTCGGCTCGAATTTCCTGAGAAGCGTGACGCCCATGAGGATTGGCATCAGCATGTTGTTCATGTCGTGTGCGATCCCTCCCGCGAGCGCCCCCAGACTCTCGAGCCGCTGTGCGCGCAGCATCTGCTTCTCGAGATTTTTCTGGTCGGTAACATCTTCGCCGATACTCGCCGTACCGATGACGTTCCCGGAGGCGGAGCGGAGGAGCGAATTGTTCCACCGGATGACTCGTCTTTTGCCCGATCGCGTGGTGATCTCGTTCTCGTGGTGCCAGAACTGCGGGGCATCGGAAAGCAACGAAGCGAACGCCGCGTGGAGGTCGAGCGAGATTTCCTGCGGGATGAACGTTTCGAGCCAGTCTTTTCCCAGTAGCTCTTCACGGCGCCAACCGCTCAGCTGCACAAGGTAGTCGTTGCAGTACGTGATGCAGGCATCGCGGTCGAGCATCATGGCGATGAGATCGAGATTCCCGAGCATGTCGCGGAACCGCCGCTCGCTCTCACGCAGTTCGTCCTGAGCCCGCCTGCGCTCGTCGATGTCCAGCGTCGCACCGACCAGTTCAGCGGGCCGGCCTGACGCATCACGCACGAGCCTTCGCGTATCCTCGACCCAGCTGTACGATCCGGCTTTGTGCCGCAGCCGGTACTCGGTTTGGCTCGTTCCCCGCGACAGCGCCTCCGACATCCCGGCTTCTGCGCGCGCGCGATCCTCCGGATGGATCTGTTCGGTCCACCACTCCATGCTCAGGGTCTCTTCCTTCTCGTATCCGAGCAGGCGAGTGATGTTCTCGCTGACCAGCCGGGGAACGATTCTCTCTCCGTCGATCCTCAATGCGTAAAGCACTGCAGGGCTATGGTCGAGAAACTCGCGGAGCTGTGCGTGCGTCTCCCGGAGCTGATCCTCGGCCCTCCTCCGTTCGGTGACGTCGTTGATCGTGACGAACGCCAGTGACTCGTAATCCGGGTAGCGAGCGATTGCGCCGGTGAAAGTGAAGAACCTTTCCCACGGTTCGTTCCTGCGTCGTACCCGCAGCTCGATATTGTTCAGAGTCTCGCCCGCCAGAATCCGATTGATCGGCCACTGCTCGAAACGAAGCACGGTCCCGTCCAGCGTCGCGAGCTCGAACGTTTCGGGAAACAGCGACATAGCCCGACGCCAGTCCTCGGACCCTGAAAGTCCGAAGAGCCTCAAAACCGCAGGGTTCAGGTGCCGGATATTTCCCGCCGTGTCGGCAATGACGAGACCTTCCTGGAGATTCTCGATCACCACTTCGAATTGCGCTTCGCTCGCGCGCAGCGCCGCCTCGGCCTGTGTGCGCGCAGTAATGTCGACGGCGATTCCGCCAACGAACGGCTCTCCCGACGGGTTCCGGAAAGGAAACCGTATGCTGCTCCAGATGCGTTTCTTTCCTCCGGAATTCGTTTCGTCGATCGTCTCGATCGGCTCGTTGCGCCGGAGGACTTCCTGCTCCGCTTCCGTGATTCCGACGGCGGAAGGACCGGGCGCAAGATCGACGATCGTCTTGCCGATGGCTTCCTCTCGTTCCAGACCGAAGGCCTCGCTCCACGCCCGATTGGCGTAGATGTAGCGGCCGCGATCGTCCTTCATCCATTTGACCGTCGGGCTCGACTCCATGAATGCGTTGAACAACGCCTGCGTCTCGCGCAAGGCGGTCTCCGTTCGTTTCCTTTCCGTGATGTCGAGCGAGAGGATGAACAACCCCTCGGCGACCGGCTGGATGACCAGCTGGAACCATCCCTTCGATCCGTCGGGTAGCGCGAATTCGTTCTCCATCGTTGCGGGCTTCCGGCTCTCCATGCATTCCCGAAGCACCCGAAACATCCCGGTTTGTTCGATGCCCGGATACGCCTCCGGCATCGTGCGTCCGACGAGTTCCTTCACGGATTTCCTCCCGTGCTCGGCGGCAACCCGGTTCAAGTAGACATACCGCCAGTCGCGGTCGACGATCTGGCACCCTTCCATCAGATTGTCCAGCGTTGAATGCAGCGATTCGGCTTCGCCGGGAGGCACTTGTCTGCCCGATCGCGCCCATGCCTCGCGGTTCAGGAAAACGAGAGCGACCGACAACAGCACGAAGGCCACAAACAGAGGACTCCTGAAGTGCGAGAGGTTGAAGAGCCACGCCCCGAGAGCCAATGAGCCGATGAGAATCGCGACCACACTCGTGCCGCGCGCGAATACTGCCGCAGACGGGGATGCGTACGAGCGGGGTTCGGCGCTCATTCAGATCTCCCACCGCTGGTCTGGACGAGTTGAGGGGAGATCGGGCACGGCGGCGCACCTCGCGCCGCGCAAGAGCTGAGAGTCATGGGCTGGCCGGGTATGCTCCTGTGGCACCAGCTGTGTCAAGTTGCCACGCCATCGATGCCCGGGGGCTACTAAGGACGAGAAGACCGGTTCCGCGCAGATAACGCCGGACGGCGTGACGCAGGAGCAGTCGGACGACCTGCGATTGGCGCGAGTCGGATTGGGAACTCGCTTCAGAACCCACGAATCACCGAACGACATGCTCGTTTCGACACGGCCATGAATCGGCACACGCGATGAGATGCCGACGACGGACGTGGTGACTTTCGAACCCGACGAATCGTCGATCTCGAGCAGATCATCCGCCGTCAGTTCCACATTGACGGCGCCGAGGTTTTCTTCGAGGCGGTGCAGTTTCGTGGTGCCGGGAATCGGCGCGATCAACAGCTTTGCGCGGGTATCGGCTTCCGAATCCGCTGCGCTAAACTCCCCTTCCAAAACACGATGAGGATTGCCATCCTGGGAGCCGGCAATACGGGAACGTGCGCCGCGCTCGAACTGGCAGGTCGCGGCCATCACGTCGATCTTTACGACCAGTCAGACGCTCCCGTGCGGATGGCGAGCTTTCACAACGAAGGCAAAGTGCATGTGGGGATCCTTTACGCAAAGGATCGTTCGTTGCGGACCGCCGAGCTGATGATTCGGGGCGCCCTCGCGTTTGCGCCGCTGCTCGATCGCTGGGTTGGCTTCGACAGCAGCCGGCTGCAGATCTCCACTCCGTTCCATTACGGCGTGCACAACGGAACGATGGTCAGTATGGACGAGCTCAAAGCGCACTACGCCAAATGCCAGCGCCTTTTCCATGACCTTCACGTCGCCTCCGGTCAGCGTTACCTCGGCGTGGATCAGTCGCTGCAGATCGAAGAGCTCAACGCGTCGGAGATGGATTCACTCGTCTCGCGCGAGTATTTCGTGGCGATGTTCCGCACTTCAGAACGGGCCGTCGATCCGCGCACCGTTGCGGCGTTACTGCGCGAGGCCGCATTAGCCAATCCGCGAATTCACGGAGTCTGGGGTGCGCGGATTTCGGCCGTGAACATCATTGACGGCGGAAGGCTGGCGGTTTCATTTCGAAAGGATGGAGAGGACTACGTCGAGGCATATGACCAGGTCGCGAACACCCTGTGGCACGGACGATTGAGCATCGACGCCACAATGGGACTGGGACAGGAGCATCCATGGATGTACCGCTACAAATTTGCGAACCGCGTCCTCGTGCCGATCGACGGGGAAATCCCGTCGATCACCTGCGTGCTCGGTCCGTTCGGCGACATCGTCAACTACGGGACTAACGGCCTGTTCCTCTCCTGGTACCCGGAAGGAATGATCGCTACGTCGCGCGCCCTCGAGCCGCCGGACTGGGAAAGCGAGCTCACTCCCGAGCGCCGTCACGAGGTATTTCGACGGAGCTACGAGGCATGGATGGAGCGCTGCCCGCCGCTGCGCGCTCTGCGGTTCCGCCCGAGCGACGCTGATCCGGGTGGCGGAATCATCTTCGCGTGGGGCGACACCGGCGTCGATGATCCGGAGAGCATGCTGCACGAGCGTTTCGAGATCGGCGTGCACTCGTACGGCAATTACCACACGGTAAACACCGGCAAATACACTATGACGCCATGGATGGGCATGAAGACGGCGGAGAGGATTCTGGGAGTCTCCTGAAGACGCCGCGCGTCTCCGTAGTCGTCGCCACCTGGAACCGAAGCGAGGTTCTGAAGCACGCCATCCGCAGCGTGCTCGCCTCGACCTTCACGGATTGGGAAATGATCGTCGTCGGTGACGCCTGCACAGACGACACGGAAGAGCGCGTGGCGTCGTTCGGCGATCCGCGAATCCGATTCGTCAACCTGCCTCGGAACAGCGGCGGACAATCAGCCCCCAACAACCACGGCATCACGCTCGCCCGCGGCGACTATGTGGCGTTCCTCAATCACGATGACTTTTATCTTCCCGACCATCTAACGGCGTGCGTCGCGGAGCTCGATCGCGGCGAGGCGGATCTGGTCTGGGTCGCGGCGGCGGTCGCGCACGCGTCGCCGCGGACAGCGCACCCTCTCACGTTCGCGCTCGAAGGCGTGCCGCCCGCGGGCGGATACAGTCCGTTCGCGTTCTACAGCGCGTCAACGTGGATGTTCAAACGTGAGCTGGCAGGCTCGGTCGGACGATGGAAGGAGGCCTCCTCTCTTTATGTGACGCCGTCGCAGGATTGGCTGTTCCGCGCCTGGCGCTCCGGCGCTCGCCTTCGCTTTCTGTCGCGCGTCGGAGTCGTCGTCATCTGGAGCGGCGTCAGACCCGGCAGCTACGCGATCCGTGAGAGTCCCGACCACGAGCTGCTGGCTCGGTGGATGAGGGAGGACGCGGGGTTCCCGTCGCGGATGCTCGAGAATGCCGCCATCGACGCCGCGCAAACGGCGATCAGCACTCGCCACCACGCTCCCGGCGGCGCGATCGCCCGACTGCTCGCGCGCCCGGTCTACAACCTGCTCATCGTGCTCGGTATCCACCCATCATCGCTCGGCATGTTCATTCGTCATGGCCGCAAGGGCGGCTTCATCCGGCATCACCGCCGCTTTACGGGCATCGAGCAGCCGACCCGTCAGCGTTAGCGTCGATCGTTCACCGCTCGATCGTAATGAAAACGGCCACCGTGACGGTGGTCGTTTCCTTAACAACTCCGCGAAAAAACCTCAGGGCGTAATGACGACCTTCATCACGCCATCCGCGCGCGAACCGAACAGTCGATACGCCTCACCGATGTTCTCGAGCTTGAAGCGATGCGTCAGCAGCGGCCGCAGGTCGAGCTTCCCGTGACGAACGAGCTCCATCAGGCGGCGCATCCGTTCCTTGCCTCCGGGACAGAGCGTCGTAACGATGCGGTGATTGCCGAGACCCGCGGCAAATGCGTCGTAGGGAACCTGCAGTTTGCCGGAGTAGACGCCGAGTGACGACAACGTGCCGCCGGGACGCAGCACGCGCAGCGCGTTTTCAAACGTCTCCTGCGTTCCGAGTGCTTCGATGGAGACATCCGCTCCGATGCCGCCGGTCAGACGATGGACCTCATCGACGACGTCGACCTCGCGGTAGTCCAGCAGCACGTCGACGCCCATCTGCTTTGCCATGGCGATGCGATTGTCATCGCCATCGACGCCGATGACGAGCGATGCGCCCATCAGCTTCGCGCCGAGCGAGGCACAGACTCCGATCGGTCCCTGCGCGAAGACGACGACGACATCGCCGACCTTTACAGCTCCCGACTCCGCGCCGCCGAGTCCTGTCGATGCGATGTCGGTCAGCAGCACGACCTGCTCGTCTGTGACGCCGTCGGGAATCTTCGCCAGATTCGCCTGCGCATTCGGAACGAGCAGGTACTCAGCCTGCGCTCCGTTGATCGTGTTGCCGAATCGCCATCCGCCGATCGCTTTGTACCCGCTGCCGTGACCGCACTGCGACAGCGTTCCGGAAAGACACGCGTTGCACTGACCGCACGGCGTAATCGCGCCGACGATGACGCGCTCTCCAGGCTTGTACCCGGTGACGCCGACTCCGAGCTCGTCGATGATGCCGACCGGCTCGTGACCGATGATCAGCCCCGGTGCGACCGGATACTCGCCGCGCGCGATGTGCAGATCCGTTCCACAGATCGTCGTCATCGTCACGCGAATCACCGCTTCGCCGGGACCGGCATGAGGCCGCGGCACTTCATCGATGCGAATGTCGTCGACGCCGTGAAAAACGGCTGCACGCATCGTCGCCGTGCTGCCGAGGGAAAGCATCTTTTCCTGTACTGCGAATGTTGTGGTCATGGTCGCCTCCCATGCACGAATGCATCCGTTTCGCGGAAGGCGCCGTGCGATGCGCACCCGCTCGCTGTGACAGACATCACCCGTTGATGTTCACGGCTCCCACCCCGCGGGGTGGGCCGGATCGCGAGCTCCGGCCCCATCCTGAGTACGTACGAAGGAGACCACCATGCCGACGCCCTACAACCTGAAGATGGAAGACCACTGCACAACCTGCTCGCATCGCGGCAGCCGCCCGTTTTGCGATATGGCTCCGGCCGCGGTCGAAGCGCTCGATGCCTCGAAGTACTCGAGCGTCTATCCGAAGGGATCGCTGTTGTTCGTCGAAGGCGAACAGCCGCGCGGCGTCTTCATGCTCTGCAGCGGCCGCGCAAAGCTGACCACGACGTCGACGGAAGGACGGACGCTGATTCTGAAGATCGCGCAGGGGGGCGAACTGCTCGGCGCCAGCGCCGCGCTGCTCGGCCGGCCGTACGAAGTCTCCGCCGAAACGCTGGAGCCATCGCAGATCAGTTTCATCCGCCGCGACGATTTCATGCGCCTTCTCAGCTCGTTCCCCGAGGCGTGCCTGCACACCGCGCAGGCGCTGAGCGAGAAGTACGCGTCGGCACAGCGCGAGATCCGCACGCTCGGCCTCGCCCAAACCACTTCGGAAAAACTGGCGAAGCTGATCCTTGGCTGGGTCCCGGGCGGAGAAACGACCTCGGAGGGAACGCGGCTGCAGATACTCCTCACTCATGAAGAGATCGCACAGATGATCGGCACGACGCGTGAGACGGTGACGCGACTTCTCAGCGACTTCAAACGGAAGAAGCTGATCAGCGTGAAAGGCTCGAATCTCTTCGTGCTTGGACAGCAACGGATGCAGGACATGGTCAGCATTTGAGAGATGCGGCTCACGACGCGGTGTAGCAGGCATCACCGCGGCGTTCACCGCGCGCTCCTATGGTGATGTCGTGAGCCAATCGATCATCGAGTCCGAGCTGGCGACTTCGGAAACACCGCGGCGATTCGCGCCGGGCGAGACGCTGTTCCGCGAAGGCGACGACGCGAACGGCGTGTTCATCATGCAATCGGGAGAGGTCGATCTGATCTTCTCGCCGCGCAACGGCGAGCCGAAAGCATTGCGCGGCGTCCAGCCCGGTCAGGTCCTCGGCCTCAGCTGCGTCGTCACACATCGTCCGCACGACTGCACCGCGACGGCACGAACCGAATGCGAGACCGCGTTCGTCCGCCGCGACGACTTCCTGCGCAAGCTCGACGAACGCCCCGCGACCTGGTTCAGCGTCCTGCGGTTCCTCAGCAGCGACGTCAACGCCGCCTATGACGACATCCGCGCAATGTCGGCCAGGTGACAGACGTCACGCGGCTGACTGACGCCGGTCATGCCTCGATGGTTGCGCGCGGCGTAGCTTGCCTTCATGGTCACCATCGCAGAGTCCTCCACCGCACTGCTCGACGGAAATGAAGCGGTCGCGCGCGTCGCGTACGCGCTGAACGAAGTCATCGCCATCTATCCGATCACGCCCGCGTCATCGATGGGCGAGCTCGCCGATGCGTGGGCGGCCGCGAAACGTCCGAACATCTGGGGAACGATTCCCTCCGTGATCGAGATGCAGAGCGAAGCGGGAGCGGCAGGCGCGGTTCACGGCGCGCTGCAAACCGGCTCGCTGGCGACGACTTTCACCGCGTCGCAGGGACTGCTGCTGATGATCCCGAACATGTACAAGATCGCCGGCGAGCTGACGCCCACCGTGTTTCATGTCGCCGCGCGATCGCTGGCAACGCACGCGCTGTCGATCTTCGGCGATCACGGCGACGTCATGGCCGCGCGCGCCACCGGCTGGGCGATGCTCTGCTCCGCGAGCGCGCAGGAAGCGCACGACTTCGCGCTGATCTCGCAGGCGGCGACGCTCGAATCGCGCATCCCGTTTTTACATTTCTTCGACGGCTTCCGGACGTCGCACGAGATCGCGAAGGTGACGCTGCTGACCGACGAGCAGCTCCGCTCGATGATCGACCTCGAGCTCGTCTTCGATCACCGTTCGCGTGCACTGACTCCCGATCATCCTGTGCTGCGTGGCACCGCACAGAACCCCGACGTCTTCTTCCAGGCACGCGAGCGCGCCAATCCGTTCTACCGCGATTGCGCCACGATCGTCGCCGACACGATGCAGCTCTTCGCGAAGAAGATCGGCCGCGGCTACGCGCCATATGAATACCGCGGCGCCGCGGATGCCGAGCGCGTCATCGTGGCAATGGGATCCGCGTGCGAGACGCTCGATGAAACGGTGACCGCGCTCAACGCGCGCGATGAACGCGTCGGCCTCGTGAAAGTGCGGATGTATCGTCCATTTGACGCGGTGCGATTCGCGGCATGCCTGCCGCGGAGCGTCCGCGCAATCGCGGTGCTCGATCGGACGAAAGAGCCCGGCAGCATGGGCGAGCCGCTCTACCTCGACGTCGTCGCCGCGCTGCGCGAAGCGGGAGTGACGGTGCCGGTCGTCACCGGCGGACGCTTCGGCCTTTCATCGAAAGAATTCACGCCGGCGATGGCGAGCGGTGTCTTCGCGGAGCTGGCGGTCGAACATCCGCGCACGCATTTCACCGTCGGCATCAACGATGACGTGACGCACACCAGCATTCCGTACGATCCGCACTTCTCCATCGAGAGCGACGACGTCGTCCGCGCACTCTTCTACGGCCTCGGCTCCGACGGAACCGTCGGCGCGAACAAGAACAGCTGCAAAATCATCGGCGAGACCGACCGCTTCGCGCAGGCCTACTTCGTTTACGACTCGAAGAAGTCGGGGGCGATCACCGTTTCGCATCTTCGCTTCGGGCCACGTCCCATTCGCGCGCCGTATCTCATCGAGGAGGCTGGATTCGTCGCCTGTCATCACCCGTCGCTGCTCGAGAAGAACGACGTGCTGAAGCATCTCCGGACCGGCGGCACGTTCCTGCTGAATGCGCCGGTCGCATCGTGTGATGAGCTGCCCGACGCACTGCGCGCACAACTCGCGGAGAAGAACGCGCGGCTGTTCGTGATCGATGCGTCGCGCGTCGCGCGCGAGTGCGGCATGGGCGGGCGCATCAACACGATCATGCAGGTCTGTTTCTTCGCCTGTTCGAATGCGATGCCGTTCGATGAGGCGCTCGACGCGATCTGCAATGCAGTGCGGAAGACGTACGCGCGCAAGGGCGACGCGGTCGTCGAGAAGAATTTGCGCGCGATCGATGCGGCGCTGGCGAATCTTCACGAGTTGCCGATCAGTGTCGCCCCTCATCCGCCGCTTCGCGGCACCTTCTCCCGCAGGGAGAAGGATGAGGACTACGCGATGTTTGAAATTCTTGCGGGTCGCGGGGATGACCTGCCGGTCAGTGCGATGTCGTGTGACGGTACGTTCATCACCGGCACGGCGCGATTCGAGAAGCGCAATCTCGCGCTCGACATCCCGGTGTGGGAAACGGCCGCCTGCATTCAGTGCGGCAAGTGCGCGATGGTCTGTCCGCACGCGGCGATTCGCATCAAGGCATACGACGAAGATCTCGTGAAGAGCGCGCCGGCGACCTTCAAGTCGCTGCGGCCGATCCACAAAGACTGGCAGGGGCTCGCGTACACGATTCAGGTCGCGCCGGAAGACTGCACCGGCTGCATGATCTGCGTCGACGTCTGTCCTGCGCGCAGCAAAACGGTGCCGGATAAGAAAGCGCTGGCGATGCAGCCGCAGCGTCCGCTGCTCGACGCCGAGCGCGCGAACTGGGAGTTCTTCCTCGGCATCCCGGAGCTCGACCGGACGAAGATCACGCCGTCGCTGATTCGTCATCAGCAGCTGCAGCAACCGCTTTTCGAATTCTCCGGCGCATGCGCCGGCTGCGGTGAGACGCCGTATCTCAAACTGGCGACGCAGCTCTTCGGCGATCGGATGATCGTCGCGAACGCGACCGGCTGCTCGTCGATCTTCGGCGGCAATCTGCCGACGACTCCGTGGACCAAGAACGCCGACGGCCGCGGTCCGGCCTGGTGCAATTCGCTCTTCGAGGACAACGCCGAATTCGGCCTCGGCTTCCGCGTCTCGATCGACAAGCAGCAGGAGTTCGCAACCGAGTTGCTGAAGCGCGTTGCTCCGGTCATCGGCGAAGACCTCGCCACCGCGATCATCGAATGTCCGCAGAAGACGGAAGCCGACATCTTCGAGCAGCGGCAGAGGATCGAGCTGCTGAAAATCCGGCTGCGCCGTCTCGAACTGATGACACGCATGCACAAACTCGATCCGACGGACGAACAGCAACTGCTCGCGATCGCCGACGTGCTCGTGAAGAAGAGCGTCTGGATCGTCGGCGGTGACGGCTGGGCATACGACATCGGCTTCGGCGGTCTCGATCACGTTTTGTCGAGCGGCCGCAACGTCAACATCCTCGTGCTCGATACCGAGGTGTATTCGAATACGGGAGGCCAGGCATCGAAAGCGACGCCGCGCGCGGCCGTCGCGAAGTTCGCAACCGCCGGACGTCAGGTCGCGAAGAAAGATCTCGGCCTGATGGCGATGACGTACGGCGACGTCTACGTCGCGAGCGTCGCGATGGGCGCACGCGATGAGCAGACGCTCAAGGCGTTTCTCGAAGCGGAAGCGTTCGACGGGCCATCGCTGATCATCGCGTACAGCCACTGCATCGCGCACGGATTCGACATCGGCGCGGCGCTGCAGCACCAGAAAGCGCTGGTCGGATCGGGACAGTGGATGCTCTATCGACACGACCCGGCGCGCGCGGCGCGCGGTGAGAATCCGCTGCAGCTCGATTCACGTGCCGCAACCACGCCGCTGGCAGACTTCCTCGGCTCCGAGGATCGTTTCGGCAAACTGCCGCCGGAAGTGATCGCATCGGCGAAGCACGACGTCGACGCCCGCCGCCGGATGTACGAGCACCTCGCCGCAATGAAACCGGCCACGTCATCCTGAGGCGAGGAGACGCGAAGGATCTCAAAATGCGCGACTGTTTCGCATCCTGAGATCCTTCGCTTCGCTCAGGATGACGGAGTTTACGCGCGGCGCGGCGTCCGATCGTCGGCGATCAGACGGCGGCGACGTTCCGCGGATTGCTCACGCGGTCGCTCCGCCCGGCGGCTCGTACGCGCAAAGAGGATCGGTGCCGAACAGATCGCCGGTCATCGCCATCGCGCGAGCACGCGAGCCGCCGCAGAGATGGCGGAAGTCGCAGCGGCCGCACTTGCCTTTGAGATTGTCGAGATCGCGCAGCGCGACGAAGAGATCGCTGCCGCGGTAGATCGTGCCGAGCAACCGATAGCGCAGGTTGCCGGCGCTCTGCGGCGCGAACTCCGACGGGCGAACGTCGCCGGCGTGCGAGATGAACACGAATCCGTTCGCGCCTCGGCGCGCACAGTCGTTCAGGTCACGCAACGAGTCAACGCCTTCGTACGCCGCGAAGTCCGACCACAGCTCCGCATCACGCAGTTTTTCGCGAAGGCTGCGTTGCAGGCGCCAGCGACGATAGTGCGGCGCCTCGACGACGCGCACGGCGAACTGCTCCGCGGCGCGGATATCGTCGATCACTCCGAACATCGCCTCCGTTTCCGAGCCAGTGAGCATTTCGATGTTCTTCGAAGGACCGGCCGGCACGAGGAAATGCAGATTCCATCGAGCGATTCCGAACGGCCGGATGAGCTCCGCGATCGCCGGCAGGTCGCCGGCGTTGCGGCGGCAAACAAGCGTGTTCACATCGATGCGCAGACCTGCACAGCCGGCCCAGCGCATTGCACGCAGCGTGTGTCCCCATGTTCCGGCGACTCCGTGAATCGATTCGTGAACCGCGGCCGTGGAGCCGTCGATCGAAAAGATCACCTGTGTGAGTCCGTCGCGCTGCAGATGTGCGAGCGCATCGAACGTCAGCGCGTCGCCGGGACTGAGAACGAGCGCCGGCTCCAGCCCGCGGCGTCGCGCGTAATCGATCATCTGACCGACGTCGTGACGCGCGAGCGGATCGCCGCCGGTGACGATCAGTTCGCGAGGTTGCAGCGCCGCGATCTGATCGATCGTCTTGTACGCCTCATACGTCGACAGCTCGTTCGGCCCGCGGCGTTCATCGGATGCGGTCGGGCATCCGCGGCAGTGCAGATCGCACGCGCGCGTCAGCTCCCAGAGAACGGTCGGATGCGGCTCATAAGCGTCCATGACGTCGCTCACGCGGGCTCGCCGCACTCCACGAGAATCATCTCGTACAGCGCGAGCGTATTGTCGACGTCCGCCGGCGGAATGCGGCGCACCGCAAACCCGGCGTGATCGATCACGAAGTCGCCACACTCCACGCGCTCTTCGAGCGTATCGATGCGAACGTCTTTACGCGTACCCCAGAAATCGACGACCGCGGAACTGCCCTCGATGCTGATGATCTGACCTGGAAATCCAAGGCACATACGGCACCCCCACAGGCATTCTCGGTCGCGATCTCGCCGGTGCCGATGACTGCCGACATGCAGGCATGTGTCGCTCGTCACATTGACGGCGTTCACGCGGCGCGCGGACGGCATTTCCACGCGACGTACGGCCGCGCTATCAATCGCAGCGCGCGATTCCGCAGACGATAGAGATCGCTCGCGAAATTCGGCGCGACGAGGTCTGCGGTCTCTTCCGGCTGCACGACGAGAGACACTTCGATCGGCAGCACGCCGATCGGCAGCCCCGCGCGGCGACACGTCCGGTACACGTGCGCGAAGACCTCCTTCATCTCCTCGGGATCGGGCGGCGGCACGTCGGCCATCTGACTGCCGACGGTCGGGCGGAAGATGCAGACGGTCGGAAATGCGCCGGCGTTCACGATCCGCTCGATGGCGCGCTTCGTCGCCTCGATCGGCTCGATGCCTGCGATGATCTCGCCCGACACGCGGCCGCGTCCGAGCTTCTTCGCCGTGTACTCCATCGCGTCGAAGAACGCGTGCTGACCAACCGTGCTCGCCTTTCCGGGACAGAGCTCGGCGAACACTTTCGGATCTTCGAACTCGTAGCAGAACGAGAAGTGATCGGTGCCCGCTTCGATGAGCAGATCGTATTCATGGAACGATTGCCGCAGCACCGGTACTGCCTGCACGCCGATGAATCCGCCGACGTACTGCCGCACCGCGCGCACGTACGGTTCGCATTGCCGCAGTCCATGATTCGTTTCGCGTTCGGCCTGCTCTTCGAAGTGATAGCCGGTGTTGAAGTGCGTGAAGATGCAGCCCGATTCGTCGCGCGCGGCACGCGCAACTTCGATCACATCCTCGACGCGTTTGCGCGATTCCTCCGCCGCGCCGACATTCGCTCCGGTCGTGCAGAACTTGCACGCCAGCGACGACAATCGGCCGGCCCAGTAGAGACAGCGGTTCGAAACGTAGATGCCGAGGTAGTTGCCCTGCATGACGCCGACACGGGACATTTGAACGTCGGCTGATGTGTAGCGCGAATACCACTTCGGCTCCGGCGGCGCGTCGACCGCGTACATCTCGCCGCTGCGTCCGTCGAGGATGTACATCTGATCGTCATCGCGCCGCAGCAGGAATGGCGAGCGCTGCGCGAACGCCTCCGCCACCGGCACGTTCACGCAAATGTCTTTCGTCGTACCGCGAAGCACGACTTCCAGTCCGGAGCCGAGACCGGCGCGCGTACGAGTGATGCGTGGTCCGTCGCCATCGAATGCGGATTCATCGATCCGCATCCCGCGGCAGAACAGTTCGATCTCGAGCTCGACAGGTTTCAGCACGCCGCGAGTACACGGCAACGCGGCCGCTCGACCTATGACACGCATCACACGTCGATGTGAGCACCCGTACGGCTGGATGTCCGTGCTCGACCGATGCTGAATCCGAAGACGGAGGCGGTCATGTCAAAGCTGCAGGAAAATCCGAAGGTGATGTCGCGTGAAACGCTGATTGCGGCGCTGCGAAGCGACCTGGCGCGGCGCGCGAACGGCGAGATGTCGATCTGCCGCCTGGCGGCCGAACGCGGAATCTTCTGCAAAGGAATGCGCCGTTACTCCGACGAGGAACTGCGCGATCGTTACAGCTGGATCGTCAGCCGCAATCGCGATATCTCGCGCGAGCAGCTCGAAGAGGTCGCGGACCGCTGGCAGATGGCGCGACAGGACGTCGACAACGTTCCGACGTCGTGCGACGCGCAGCAGATCGAGCACGACACGTGCGGCGGCTGGGACGATTTCACCGACGAGGATCTGTCGTGCTTCCTCTCCGAGCTGCGCACGAGTGACGACCGTCACACCGCGGTGTGATCACCCCTGCGGTGGCGAAATCCGCGTGCGAATACATTCGCTGTCGGAGGCCGTCATGTCCGCAACCACTTATCCAGCGCAGTTCGAATCCGACATCGTGCTTCGTACCGGACGGACGCTGCACATCCGCCCGATCCGCCCCGATGACGCCGACCGGCTTCTCCGTTTTTACGCACACCTGTCGCCGGAGAGCGTGCACGCGCGCTTCTTCGATCTCCGTTCGCCGGAGCTCGCCGTGCAGTGCTCGCCGGCATGCGTCGACTACGACCGCGAGTTCGGTGCGGTGGCGGAGCTCGGCGGCGAGATCGCCGGCGTCGCGCACTACTTCGCGTCGCGCGTGAAGCCGAACGTCGCGGAGGTCGCGTTCGCGATCGGCGACGCGTCGCAGGGAACGGGCGCCGGCACGAAGCTGCTCGAGATGCTCGTCGCAGCGGCTCGCGAGCACGGCATCGAGCGATTCCGCGCCGAAGTGCTCGACGGCAACCAGGTCATGCTCGACGTCTTCCTCGGCATGCGTTTCGAGATCAAAAGCCGTACCGCCGACGGCAGCGTCCAGCTCTCGTTTCCGATCGCGCCGACGGCCGCGGCCGCGCGCGCTGCGATGCAGCGCTCGCAGACCGCCGCGTATGCGTCGATGCGTCCGATCTTCGCGCCGCGATCGATCGCGGTGATCGGCGCCAGCCGCCGGCCCGGACAGCTCGGACATTCGATCGTGCACAACCTCCGCACGTCCGGCTTCACCGGTCCGCTGTATGCGATCAATCCGAATGCGACTGAGATCGATTCGGTGCGTGCGTATCCGTCTCTCTGCGCATTCGAGGAGCCGGTCGAGCTGGCGATCATCGCGGTGCCGGCGGAGCTCGTCGAGCAGGCACTCGACGACTGCATCGCGAAAGGTGTCGCGGCGGTGGTCGTCATCACGGCCGGCTTCGCGGAGACCGGCGCGGAAGGGCGCGCGCGTGAAGAACGGCTGCTCGAAAAAGTGCGCTCTGCCGGCATCCGGATGGTCGGTCCGAATTGCATGGGTGTGCTGAACACCGATCCCGCGGTGCGGATGCACGGCACGTTCGCGGCCGCATTTCCGCCGGCCGGCAACGTGGCGATGTCGAGTCAGAGCGGCGCGCTCGGGCTCGCCGTTCTCGATTACGCGAAGTCGCTGAACATCGGCTTCTCGACCTTCATCTCCGTCGGCAACAAGGCGGACGTATCGGGCAACGATCTCATTCAGTACTGGGCCGAGGATTCGAACACGGACGTGATCCTGCTGTACCTCGAAAGCTTCGGAAACCCGCGCAGGTTCGGCGAGCTGGCGCGCCGCGTCGGCAAGTCGAAGCCGATCGTGGCGGTGAAGGCGGGACGTTCGTCCGCCGGCGCGAAAGCAGCCAGTTCGCACACCGGCGCGCTCGCGACAAGCGACGCGGTCGTCGACGATCTCTTCCGACAGGCGGGGATCATTCGCACCGGCACTCTGGAAGAAATGTTCGACGTAGCGTCGCTGCTCGCGAATCAGCCGCTGCCGAAAGGAAGACGGGTCGCGATCCTCACGAATGCAGGTGGTCCCGGAATCCTTGCCGCCGACGCGTGCGAAGCGCAGGACCTCGCGCTCGCACAACTCAGCGACGCCACGACCGCGGCGTTGCGCGCGTTTCTGCCGGTCGCGGCAAGCGTCGGAAATCCGATCGACATGATCGCGTCCGCGAGCCCCGAGCAGTATCGCCGCTCGCTCGAGTTGTTGTATGCGGACGAAGGCGTCGATGCGGTGGTCGTCATCTACATCCCGGTGATCGCGGGCGACTTCAACGTGGTGGGCGCCGCGATTCGCGAAGGATCGAAGCTCGCAAACGGCAAGACGACGCTGACGACGTTCATGAGCTCCGCCGGAACGCCCGCCGTGCTTGCACCGGTTCCCGCGTTCCCGTTCCCGGAGCGCGCCGTGAACGCGCTGGCGATGGCGACGCGTTACGCGGAGTGGCGACGGCGACCGGATGCCGAGGAGGTGATGTTCCCGGATATCGACGCGGAGCGGCTGCGCGGCATCATCGACCCGGTGTGCGAGCGTGGCGGCGGATGGCTGCATCCGCGCGAAGTGTCGGCGCTGCTGGCGATGTCGGGCATTGCCGCGCCGACGACGATCTTCGCGACGTCTTCCGACCGCGCCATGGAAGCGGCGATGTCGCTCGGCTTTCCGGTTGCGCTGAAAGCGTACGGCCCCGAGCTGTTGCACAAAACCGAGCTCGGCGCGGTGAAACTGAATCTCGCCGATGAATACGCGGTCGTTGCCGCGTACGACCAGCTCGCTGCGAAACTCGGAACACAGATGACTGGCGCGATCGTGCAGCCGATGATTGCGCGTGGCGTGGAGATGATGCTCGGCGCCACCTGGCAGCCGGCGTTCGGCCACGTCATCGCATGCGGCGCCGGCGGCACGCTCGTCGAGTTGCTGAACGACGTGGCGCTCCGCATTCACCCGCTCACCGGCGCGGATGCCGATGACCTGATCGGCGGATTGCGATGCGCACCGCTGCTGCGCGGCTATCGCGGCTCGGCGCCGGCGGATGTTCCCGCACTGCGCGAAACGATCCTGCGCCTGTCGGCGCTGCTGACGATCTGTCCCGAGATCCGCGAGCTCGATTTGAATCCGCTGAAGGTGCTCGAGCACGGCGTGTCAGCGCTCGACGCGCGGGTGCGGGTGGAGAAGGTGGAGTTTGCGGCGCCGTCGCGAAGGGTGGCGTACTAAAGTCAATTTCCGGGGTCAGACCCCGGAAGTTGACTTTAGCCAGTTCAGCGACTCGCGCAACGTGCCGGCCACGCGCGCGAAGTTTCGACGAGATGGCGCCGAGGTTCGCGAAACCCATTAGGGAAAACGATGGTGCCGTCGAGCATCGCCAGTGCCGGCCGCTGAATGCCCGACGACGACTCCGTTTCGTGCGCGGTCGGCGTCACTTCCAACGGCACGCCGGCCTCCGCGAGTTGCTGCGCTTCTTCACCGCCGCGACCGAAGACGAACGGATCTTCACCTTTCAATCGCACGACGCGATTGCCCGTCTTCGCTTCGGCAACGAGCAGCGCGTCGATCAGCCACGCGTCGCGCGGGTCGCCGCGATCGAGAAACCCAGCGAGCGCGAAGTCGTCGGGAATGATCGACGGGACATCTTTGAGGCTGTGCACCGCAACGTCGATCTCACCCGCCGACAGCGCCTCTTCGAGCTCTTTGATGAAGAGCCCTTTGCCGCCGATCGACGCGAGCGAAACGTCGCGGCGGCCTCGGTGGCCGGCCAGAGCGCGAGCGGCGAACCGCGAGTTCCAATGCGCAGATTTTTCATGTCAGTCCGAAGATCGCGCGAATGGTCCGCTGCAGCGACTCGTGCTCGCGCGGCGCGCGCGACGACTCCTTCAATTGCGCGATCGGGTGATGGAGGATCTTGTTCACGAGCTGCAGCGTCAGCTGTTCGATGGCCTCGTGCTGCGCGGGAGTCATCGGTCCGAGCCGGCGCAGACATTTCTCCAGCTCCGCGGCGCGGATCTGATCGAGATGCGAGCGGAGCTCGACGATCGCCGGCACCGCGGTGTGCGCCGCGACACTGAGGCGGAACGTCTCCGTCTCGCGGCCGATGATCGCGCTCGCGAGCGCGACCTTCTGCTCGCGCAACTCGCGATTCGCGGCGGCGACCTGCTGCAGATCGTCGAGATCGTACAGATACGCGCCGGCGATCCGGGCGATGGCGGGATCGATGTTGCGCGGCATTGAGAGATCGATGAGAAAGAGACCGCGGTGCTGCCGCGCTTCGAGCGCTCGCTCGACCTGATCGGTGGTGATGACGACATGCGGCGCCGCCGTCGAAACGATGACGACGTCGCAGGTGGCGAGATGCGATTCGAATGACGAGAACCGAACCGCTTCGCCGTGGAAGCGCTCCGCGAGATCGACGGCACGCTCGTACGTTTTATTCGCGACGAAGATCTGCTTCACGTTGTGCGAGGCGAGATGTTCGGCGGTCAGCTCTCCCATGTCGCCCGCGCCGAGGAGCAGGACGCGGAGGCCGGTCAGATCGCCGAAGATTTTTTTCGCCAGCTCGACCGCGGCGTACGGCACCGAGACCGCGTGCTCGCCGATCCCGGTCTCGCTGCGGACCTTCTTCGCGACGCGCATCGTCTGTTCGTACACGCGATGCAGCAGCGGATCGATCGTGCCGGCGTCGCGGCTGGCGAGGAACGCCTTCTTCACCTGACCGGCGATCTGCGGCTCGCCGACGATCATCGAATCGACGCCGGATGCGACGCGGTAGAGGTGATCGACGACCTCCTGATGACAGAGGATGCGCAGATGCGGCTCGAGCAATTCACGCGCCGTGTTTGACCACGTCGCGAGCCAGTCGATGATGCGATCGACGACGGTCTCCGATCCCGACGAGACGATCACCTCGACGCGGTTGCACGTCGAGATGACGCACGCGCCGTCGATACCGTCGAGCTGCGCCAGCGACTGCACGGCCATGGCGAGCTTCGACTCCGGAACGCTCAGCCGCTCGCGAACTTCGACCGGCGCCGTGTGGTGATTGAGCCCGACGAGCACCAGAGGAAGCGGAGCGATTCGCTCGGCGGCCGCGGCGCTCTCGCGCATCGGGATCGAGGTGTAGTCGAGTGCAAATGCTTCGCTCACGGGTTGGAGATTAGCGGCGGTCCGGAGGCGGGAACATCGGTCGTGTCACGAGTGGAAGTGAGCGTTGTCACAGAGGGGAGGCGGCCGCTTCGGCCGCCTCCCTGTTTGTGATCTACGACTTCTTCTCAGTCCTGCAGCTCTTCGCTTTGCGGCAGGTCGAAGATGCGCAGGCGGAGCCGTCTTTGTGCGTCATCGCGCAGACGTGCTTTCCGTCCGCCGACGTCGTGCAGCAGCTGGCGTCATCGCAGCAGGCCGCCGAATCCTTACAGCACGCGGCGTCGGCGGTTTTGCAGCACGCTGCATCTTTGACGCAGCAGCTCTTCGCTGCTTTGTCGCAGGAATGGCCGCCGGCGATCAGCGGGATTGCCGAGAATGAGAACGCGACGAGCATTGCGATGAAGAGAATCGAAAGGCGACGCATGAAATCCTCCGTGATGTCGTTCGTGTGATGGACGTGAACGGGCGATCGGAGGGGTATCAAATGCGCAGCGGAATCGTTTCGAACGGCGCGAACGTCGCCGGCATCGCTTCACCGGCGTGAGGCAACACTGAAAACGCATCGAACGTGATGTCGCGCGGCGGAAAGGCCGCGGCCGCGAGGACGGTCATGTCGAGGCGCTGTTTCGCGGGGGCGACGGCAACGAGAGGTGTCGCGGACGCCGCCATCGCGCAGTGACCCTTGCAGCATCCCTGCTGCATGGCCGCCGGCTGAAACGCCGCGGCGCATCCGAGCGAGATCGAGAGCAGCAGCGGCAGCACCGCCGCGCAGTATGCGATCGCGCGTCGCTTCCATGTCGTTCGGCTGCTCACGCATGAAGGAGACGCCCGCTCGCGGCGCGAAGGTCGTGACGATCGTCACCCATACGTGTGCGGACGCTCTCACGCACCGGTTCGGAGCCGCTGCTAATTTCGCGGCGAGGTGCTGCACATGCGTCCCACCGCTGAACCGTACAAGATCAAAACCGTCGAATCGCTGACCATCAAAACGCACGCGGAGCGAGAGCTCGCCATGGCGGAAGCGGGCTACAACACGTTCCTCCTGAAGAGCGACGACGTCTACATCGATCTGCTCACCGACAGCGGCACGAACGCGATGAGCGACAAGCAGTGGGCGGCCATGATGCAGGCCGACGAGGCCTACGCCGGCGCGCGATCCTTCTACAAACTCGAAGCGGCCGTGCGCGAGATCTACGGCTTCAAACACATGGTGCCGACACACCAGGGTCGCGGCGCCGAACATCTCATCTCGCGCATCCTCATCCGGCCGGGCCACGTCATTCCCGGCAACATGTACTTCACGACGACGCGCGCGCATCTCGAGCTGCAGGGCGGCCGTTTCGAAGACATCATCATCGATGAAGCTCACGATCCGACGAACGAGCATCCGTTCAAAGGGAACGTCGACATCCACAAACTGATCCGGCTCATCGAGCGTGTCGGCCCCGCGAACATCCCATACGTCAGCGTCGCCTGCACGGTGAATCTCGCCGGCGGACAGCCGGTGTCGATGTCGAACCTGCGCGCGGTACGCGATGTGTGCGAGCTGTTCGAAATCCCGCTGTGGTGCGATGCGACGCGCGCCGTCGAGAACGCGTACTTCATCAAAGAGCGCGAAGCCGGTTACGCGCAAACGCCGGTACGCGCGATCCTCAAAGAGATGATGTCGTTCTTCGACGGCTGCACGATGTCGGCGAAGAAAGACTGCCTCGTCAACATCGGCGGTTTCCTCGCCATGAACGATCCCGCCATCCTGCAGGCGGCGCGCGAACAGGTCGTGATCTTCGAAGGGATGCCGACGTATGGCGGACTGGCCGGCCGCGACATGGAAGCGGTTGCGCAGGGCATCTATGAGATGGTCGATGACGACTACATCGAGAACCGCGTTCTGCAGGTGCGCTACCTCGGCGCGCAACTCGCCGACGCCGGCGTCCCGATCGTGCTGCCGATCGGCGGCCACGCGGTCTTTCTCGACGCGCAGCGTTTTCTGCCGCATCTCGATCAGGAGCAGTTTCCGGCGCAGTCGCTCGCGGCGGCGCTCTATGTCGACAGCGGCGTCCGTTCGATGGAGCGCGGCATCGTTTCGTCCGGACGCGATCCGGTCAGCGGAGCGAATCGCAAATCGTCGCTCGAGCTGGTGCGGCTGACGATCCCGCGCCGCGTCTACACGAATCGCCACATGGACGTCGTCGCATGGTCGGTGAAGTCGCTGTTCGAGCGGCGCGAGGAGATCCCCGGATTGTCGATGACGTACGAGCCGCCGACGCTCCGCTTTTTCACGGCGCGCTTCGAGCCGCTGCCGGTGCGCGTCTGCGTTTGAGGCAAGGAGACTTTCATGTTCCCGATCATCGAAGCGGCGACGCTCGGCCCCGGGGTGAAGCAGTTCGTCATCGACGCGCGGCGCATCGCACGCAAACAGCGGCCCGGCCAGTTCGTCATCATCCGCGTGAATGAAACCGGTGAGCGCATTCCGCTGACGATCAAAGCATCCGACGCGCAGCGCGACACGATCACGCTCGTCGTGCAGGCGGTCGGCAAAACGACGTCGATGCTCAACGCGCTCGGCGCCGGCGACGGAAGCGCCATCGCCGTGCCGTCCGCGCAGGCGCTGCGCGACGCCGGCAATCACGTCATCGCCATCCTCGGCGAACGGACGAAGCTGCTCATCCTCAGGGACCAAGTGCGCGCCGCGACCGACGAGCTGTTCGTCATGACGGATGACGGCAGCTGCGGCGAGCAGGGACTCGTCACCGATAAACTGCGCTCGCTGATCGTGAGGCAGCACGTCGATTACGTGCTCGCCATCGGTCCGATACCGATGATGCGCGCCGTCGCGGAAACGACGCGGGAGTAATATTCGGCTTCGGGAAATTCTTTCAGCAGCGCCGAGAGCTGTTCGCGCGTTGGCGCAATCACAATATCGATATCGTTGGTTGACCTTGGTACGCCGTGAGCGGAATTCACGAATGATCCCGTCACGAAGTACGGCACTCTCGCTTCGTCCAGTGCTTCACGAAGCTTTTTGAAGATCGCGGTCGCACTCATTCCTTCGGTTCGATTCCGTAGACGGCCTTCAAGAAGACGCGCGCGACATCCCCGTCGGAGTAGGAGGGATGCCTTCTCCTGATACCGGCGATCGTAGTTGCTCGGACTGCGTCGCTTAGATCTGCCGCGATTTGGGCCCGCCGCGCCGTACCGATCTGACGGTAAAGTTCGAGGTGCCGCGCGGCCGCTGCAGAAGACGTATCCGAGAGGGGCATGGCTCCCCAAGACTAGCACGGGTCGAATTCCGCGGGAGGCACGTGACA
This sequence comes from Acidobacteriota bacterium, assembly GCA_034667465.1. Lineage (GTDB taxonomy): Bacteria > Acidobacteriota > Thermoanaerobaculia > Gp7-AA8 > Gp7-AA8 > JAOBAU01. The sequence goes on from JAXDJV010000026.1 coordinate 58,396, forward strand.
CGAGACGGTCCGGCGAATCGCCCATCGAGGGAGGCTTACGGCCGGACGTCTCAAGCAGAATCACCAGACTGGGGATCGCATCCGAGTCTTCACTTCAAACGCGCTCAGACACCCGAACCAATCTTCTCGGCTCGGGTTGGAAGAAACTATCAGGGCACGAACAGCATGAAACAGTGCTTGCGAATCGTACGCGGCGTTAATCGGCGGACGGGCGGGCTTTGTGAGCCCGCCCTCCCAATTGCTACTTCTTCAGCGACCGGACGAATTTCACCAGGTCGGTGATCTCGGCCGCGCTCAGTTTCGCTTTGTACGCCGGCATTTTGCCCTTGCCGTCGGAGATGACCTTCGTCAGGTCCGCGTCGGACATTTTCTGCACTTCCGGTGAACGGAGGTCGCGCACCTTCATCGTCTTGCCGGTCGGGGTCTGTCCGCCGCCGTCCGGGCCGTGGCACATTGCACATTTGCCCTTGTAGACCGCCGCGGCATCTGCAAATACCGGCAGGGTGCCGGCAGCAATTGTGACTACTGCAAGCAGTACGAGAACCCTCTTCATTTTTTCTCCTTATTTTCTGGCCAGCGTGCGCATGAAGGCGACGACGGCATTCAGTTCCGCTTCATTCAACTTGCTCCTGCTCAGAAGGAGCGGCGCGAAGGTGGCAACGATGACGAGAGTCTTTTTATTCATGATTTACCTCCTTTTACATGCCGCCGCCGGTATGGCAGTCGGCGCAGTTGACGCCTCGGAGATCGCCGAGGTCGATCGGATGTTCGAATACGGCATCGCTCTTGCCGTCGGCCATGACGGTATGGCAGATGTTGCAGTCCTTGCTGATCCGTTTCCCGTCGGCGCTCACGTGCTGATCGTCATGACAGCGGAAACATCCCTTTGACGTGAGATGTCCGACGTTACTCGGGTGCGTACGCCAGTCGACGCGCATTTCCGGGAAGCGCGTTTTCTGGAAAATCTGCTGCAGCGTCTTCACGGCGCCGGCGATCTGCGCTTTCTTCGCGTTGAAGGCGGCCGGCTGATTCTGTTGATACCAGGCGGGAAAATCGGCGGCGATGCCTTTCAATGCGGCGTCTGTCGACGAATAATCTTTCGCCAGTACGGCGACGGCCTGCTGTTTCGCAAATGGCAGCGAGCGATCGATCAGCGCCGTGCTCAATGCGCGATCGACAGCGCGATCGGGGGACACGTAAATATGCGTCGGGCGATTATGGCAGTCGACGCAGTCCATCCGCCGTTTCGTCGCCGTCGAGATCTGCGCGTCCGTCAGCTTCGCGTCTTCCGCCTTGTAGACCGTGACCTTCCCGGCGCGGTTTTTCACCCGCACCCACGGAATGACCTGGCGCTGGCGATCGCTCGCGAAGTAGGTGATCTCGTTTCCTATGTTCATATGCCAGTGAATTCCCGAAACGAGACCATTGTCCGGACTGCCGCCGCCGGTCTTGATCAGCATCCGCACTTCCTTCGGCGTGCTTTCCTCGTCGTACTGATAGTGATCGAATATCTTCAATTGCATGCCGAAGAATTTCTCCGGCCAGTGACACTGCTCGCACGTCTGTTGTGCAGGACGGAGATTTTCGACCGGGCTCGGAATCGGCCGCGGGTATTTCTTTGCCAGCACCGAATAGAGCTGATAAGAACCCGACAATTTCGAGCGCAGGAACCAGCCCGCTCCCGGCCCGACGTGACAACCGGCGCAGCCGACGCGCGCATGCGGTGATTCCTTATACGCCGTATATTCGGGATGCATGACCTGATGACACATCGTCCCGCAGAACGCATCGGAGTCCGTGTAGTGGTACGCCTGATAGCTGCCGACGACGGTCATCATCACGAAGACGATCAGTCCGAGCGCGGTCGAAACGACGGTAATTCGCGTTCGCCGGTCATTCAGATCGATGCGGGGATAATGCGGAACATCTCCAGGCGCCGCATTGCGGCGCCTGCGCCGCTCGATGAGAATTCCGACGATGAACATCGCGGCGCCGAAAACCAGAATTGCCGGCGCGACGATCCACGTCAGGATTCCGAAATACGGATTCGAGTGCGACCGCGATACGTCGAGGTAAATAAGAAAAACGAGATTCGTAAGAGCGACGATCGCGATTCCTGCGCCGATCTCGCTGATGAGATTGCGCGACAGGCGCAGCGGCTTGCTCGAGTCAGTCATTAATCGTTCCCTTCCTCTTCGTCAGCGGCGGGATGTTCTTTGCGAAAGAGCTCTCCACTTCGACGAAGTACCAGATCATCAAACCGGTGATGGCCATGACCATCGTCCCCCGGAGGCCAGCCCAGTACTCGGCCTTCTCGGCATAACTGAAACGTCCAATGTGCGCATGTTTGCCGCGGAGAACGTCGGCGAGATCGCGTGCGTCCGAGCGGCGGAACCAGAAATCGCGGAGGCCTCGGCGCCCTTCCGCGGTGAGAGTCATGTAGCCGAGGTGATAGAGACCAAGCACGATCATGACCAATGCCGCGGCGCGATGCACGATTCGACGTATTGCCTCACCCGGACCGAACGGATACGCAAAAATCGACTCCGGCCACGACAGCGCAAAACCGCTGATGACCAGCGCTGTGAAACTCAGCACGAGCAGGAAATGCTGCACGATCGGCACGATGTAGATGCGGCGGATCCACGTCGTCAGCAGCGATGGCGTGTCGCTCGTACATGATTCGTTGTACGTCGCCCATGAAATTTCCAGCTGGTGCAACAGCGAGCCCGCAATACGAGCCCGCGATCAGCAGCAGGCTGCCGATCACGATCGACCTAATTGGAAGGTGCCTCTCGTTTTTCGGAAAAATTTCCATAAAACGGCACCATAACGGCATAGCTCCTTTTTCGGAGTTACCTTCCACACCGTAGCCTGTGACAGGTGTCACACCACAGTAGTGGTCATGCGCATGGTCTCGCGCGCCTCCCCGGCCTTAGGGTGACGTCATCACTCGGAGGCGGATCTCCGAATCGAGAGATGACAAAGGACGCACGATGAGAATGCACGGACGCCTGCTTCGCAATCTGCTGCTGATCGCATTGACCGCATCGCTCACAGTAGCCACCGCGGGTGCGGCGACGACGGGCCGGCAGCGAACGGCAAGTCCTCCGGCGCCGGCAAAGCCGGCTTTCGCCCCGAATCAGATCGAGGCATATTTGACCGAGGACACGATCGGGTACATCCGGCCAGGCCTCAAGATCAAGGTCAACTCGGTGGCCATCGGCACGAATCGGGTGCCGGTCGTCGATCTCTCGATCACCGATGACTTCGATCAGCCGATCGACCGCCTTGGCAAGACGACGCCGGGTGCAGTCTCGATCAGTCTGGTCCTCGCCTGGTACGATCCGGCCACACGCCAGTACACCTCGTACACGACACGCAGCGCGACGTCGGCGGCGACGAGTCCGCATCCCGGAGTGACCGTCACGCAGGCGGGCGCCGACTCGGGCGGTGTGTTCACCGATCTCGAGACCGGACACGCGAAATACACGTTCAAAACGGTGCTGCCGTCCGGCTTCGATCAGACGCGGACGCACACACTCGGCATTTACGCCACGCGCAACCTCACCGACATCCTCGGCAAGAACTATGACGCGAACGTGGAGCTCGACTTCCGTCCCGACGGCGGCACCGTCAGAGACAAGTGGGACAAGATGCGCGAGGCGGCGACGTGCAACAGCTGTCACGATCCACTCTCCGCGCACGGCGGCTCCCGCCGCGACGTGAAGCTCTGCGCGCTCTGTCACACGCCGCAGACCGTCGATCCCGACACCGGCAACACCGTCGACTTCAAAGTGATGGTGCACAAGATCCACTTCGGCGATCAGCTGCCGAGCGTGAAAGCGGGGACGCCGTACCAGATCATCGGCAACGCGAATTCGCTGAACGATTTCTCGTCGGTGGCATTCCCGCAGGACGCGCGCAACTGCCAGAACTGTCACGAAGGATCGAACGCGGCGGCGAAGCCGGCGCAGGCGGATGTCTGGTACACGAAACCGAGCGCCGAGGCGTGCGGCTCGTGCCATGACGACGTCAACTTCGTGACCGGAAAGAATCACGCCGGCGGCGCGCAGGCCGACAGCAGCCAGTGCGCGACCTGCCATCAGCCGGAGAGCGGCACGGAGTTCGATGCCTCGATCAAAGGCGCGCACACCATCCCGCTGAAATCGAAACAGCTCAAAGGAATCACCGCAACGATCGTCAGCGTGACGAACATGATCGCGGGGAAGAAACCGACGGCCGTCTTCGCACTGAAGAACGCCGACGGAACGCCGATCGATGCGACGAAGCTCGCGACGTTCTCCCCCATCCTCGCCGGCCCGACGCTCAGCTACACGAAAGACTATCGCCGCGAGGAAGGCCGCACGCTCGGCATCTACGACGCGACGACCGGAACGACGACCTACACCTTCGCGAAAGAGCTCCCGGCCGACGCCAACGGCACCTGGACGGTCAGCGCCGACATCCGCCGCAACGTGTCGCTGAAACGCGGCGACGGCGGCGCCGACGTGGCGGTTCAGGAATCGACGATCAACCCGATCAAGTACGTCGCGATCACCGGCACGATCAGCCCGCGCCGCACGTCGGTGACGATGGCGCAGTGCAATACCTGTCATGACTCGCTGTCGCTGCACGGCGGACAGCGCAACGCCATCGAAGAGTGTGTGATCTGCCACAACCCGCAGGAAAACGACGCGGCCCGCCGTCCGGCCAGCGCCGGCGCGCCGGAGTCGGTCTCGTTCCAGCGGATGATCCACCGCATCCACACCGGCGAAGAGCTGACGCAGGACTTCACGGTCTTCGCGTTCGGAGGCGTAGCGACGAACTTCAATGAAGTGCGGTACCCGGGCGATCGCCGCAACTGCGCGAAGTGCCACACGGCGAACGGCTTCACGCTGCCGCTGCAGCAGACGACGATCTCGAACGTCACGACATTGCGCGACTACTTCACACCGCAGGGTCCCGGCACCGCCGCGTGTCTCGGTTGTCACGATGGCCGCGACGCCGCCGCACACGCGTACCTGAACACGGTGACATTCCCCGGCGCGACGAATTCCGCGGAAGCGTGCGCGACGTGTCACGGCACCGGAAAAGACTGGGCGGTGGAAAAGGTCCACGCTCACTAAGCGAGCGATGCGAAGAGGACCTCATGCCGAACAAACTGTTAGCCACGGGCGCTCTCGCCCTTCTGATGATCCTCGGCCGCTCGCCATCGGCGGCGGCCGCGGACGACCCACCGCCGCCGCAGGAGCCGCCGCCCGCCACGTCGACGGCCCCTGCTGCGACGACGACTGCCGCAACGACGACCACGGATGCTCCGGCCGCTGAGGCCGCACCGACAGCAGCCTGCTCCGACTGTCACGAACAGGCGAAGCAGTTCGCGACCAACCCTCACGCGCGCGGCGCGGTGACCAAAGGCGAAGTGTCGAACGACGCCTGCACCGCGTGTCACGGCGACGGCGCGGAGCACATCGCCAACGGCGGCGACAAGACGAAGATCACCGTGCCGCGCGGACGTGCCGGATCCGATGAGACCTGCATGCTCTGCCACGACAAGGCGACCGATCGCATGTCGCGCAAAGGCGGCATGCACGCGAACTCGGCGGCGGTGAGCTGCCTCTCGTGCCACAAAATCCACACCACGAACCCGCAGCTCGTCGCGAAACCGCAGCTGACGCTTTGCGGCACCTGTCACACGCAGTCGGCGGAGATGCGCAACAAACCGTACGCACATCGGCTCGATCGCGGCGGCATGGCCTGCTCGTCATGCCACGAACCGCACGGCCGCGCGCAGAAGAGCGAACGCTCGCTCGCGCTGACCGGACATCTGCGCACCGGCACGTCGGGCGAAGCTCCATGCCTCAGCTGCCACGCCGAAAAGCGCGGGCCGTTCGTCTTCCCGCACGGCGCGAACGAAGTCGCCGACTGCACGACGTGTCACGCGCCGCACGGCTCCTCGAATCCGATGCAGCTTCGCCGCGCGAACGTCTATCAGGTCTGCATCGAATGCCACTCACCGACTTCCGCGACTCTCGGCTCGCAGCCACCGTCGTTCCACAACCTCTCCAGTCCGCGCTACCGCAACTGCACAACCTGCCACGTCGCAGCGCATGGATCGAATCGCGATCCGCAACTGCTGAAGTGAGGACGAGGAGAACGACATGGCAAACACGAAATGGCTCCTCATCCCGCTGCTCGCCCTCGCGCTGACGGCGAACGCGCAGACCGTCGTCCCGCAGATCGAGATCGGCTATCGCTGGCTCGACCTCAACGGCAACAGCGACGTCTATCGCTCGCAGATCAACGAGCGCAGCGGACTGCTGCTCCGTTCGTTCACTTACAACACGACCGAGACTCCGTTCGGCGATCGTTTCCGGCTCGACGCCACCGACCTCGGCGTCGGTCCCGCCGGATCGCTGCGCCTCGAGACCGGCCGCACCGGCTCGTATCGTCTCAACCTTCACTACCGGCGTGCCGATGCGTTCAGCGCGATCCCGACATTCGCACTCGGGCAGCACACGATCGACCGTCAGCGCAAAGCGCTCGACGTCGATCTCGAGCTGCTCCGCTTCAGCAAATTCACCCCGTTCATCGGCTACTCCGACAATCGTTACGATGGTCCCGGCACGACGACGTATCACGTCGGCCAGGACGAGTTCCTGCTGCAGCAAAGCCTGCACGACCACGATCGCGAAGTGCGCATCGGCACCAGATTCGAGCTCGGTCCGGTGCAGGGTCAGCTGACGCAGGGATGGCGTCGTTTCCGCGGCAGCGAGACGCTGACGCTGGCGCCCGGCGGCACGTCCGGCAACAACATTCCGCCGGTCCTCGGGCATCCGATCGAGATCGGCAACTTCGCCGGCGATGAGCGGACGAGCGTCCGTACGCCGTTCACGAATCTGTTCATCACCGGCATGGCCACGTCGCGCGTCCGATTGATCGGCAACTACGTTCGCTTCGCCGCTGACAGCAGCGGCAGCAGCAGTGAAGACCTCACCGGCTCCCTCGCCTCTTTCGCGTTGTCGCGCTTCTTCAACGGCCTCGGCGAACAGACGACGGCGCGCGCGAACAACACGACCTGGCGCGGCGGCGCACGTGCGGAAGTCGAGCTCTGGAAAGGGATCGACATGCTCGTTTCGTGGCAGCGTGAATCGCGCGAGCTTTCCGGCACCGCACTGGTCAACACGTTGTTCATTCAGAGCGTGACGTTCGGCGGCGCCGATCCGAGCGACGTGCAGACGGTGCTCGATTCGTCGAACTCGCTCGACCGCAAAGAGGACGCCGGCAGCATCACGTTCTCCGCGCGTTCGCTCGGACCGTTCTCGCTGCGCGCCGGCTTCAGCACCTCGAAGCAGGACGTGACCGTGACGCCGGACCTTGCCGAGATCGTGCTCGCCGGCAATCAGGGCGGCACGTTCAACCGCCGCGTCAACACGTTCGACGTCGACGGCGCATTCGCGAAAGCGGGCTTCACGGCTGGCGCGGCGTGGAAACGCTCCAATGCCGACGATCCGATTCTGCGCACCGACTTCCTGCACCGCGATCGCATTCGTCTCCGCGCCGGATGGCAGGCGCCGAAATGGGTTCGCGCCGGCGTCAGCGCGCAGGAAACGCGGCAGGACAACGATCGTCCCGACACCAGCTACGACGCGAAGCTGCGCGAGTACACGGGCGAAGTCGAAGTGACGCCGCTCGAGGTGCTGTCGCTTCGCGCATCCGCATCGCGGTTCCGTTCGGACAGCAACATCTTCTTCAGGCGTCCGGAGAACTTCACGATCGACGAGTCGGTCCACATCGAGCGCGGCAGCGCGCTGCAGGGCGGATTCAGTCTCGCGCTGCCGCGCTTCACGATCGACGGCGACGTCTCGCGCTTCACGAATCGCGGCACGCTGCCGTTCCGGATCAACCGCACCGCCGGACGGGCAACGTTCCCGATCTACGCGAAGTTCGGGATGGCCGCCGAGTGGTCACGCGATACGTATCGCGAGGAGGCGTACACGGCCGCGAACTACGAAGCGAACCGCTACGGACTCTTTCTCCGCTTCACGCCGTGACGCGACGCCGCGCCACGATCAGCATCGCAATTCCATAACCCGCCAGCGCGAGCAGAATCGCCGCGGCCGCGAGGATGAGACTGCGGTGCAGCGACGTGAGTGCGAGCGGTGGATTGAAGGGTTGCGAGGATGGTCGCGATCGCGAGCATTGTGGTGCGGGTGATTGTCGCGTGCTGCGGGATGAGCACGAACGAGATCGCAGCGCATGCCGCGGTGGCAACCAGCGCCGCTGGCGCTGAAGATCAGGACGCTGTAGCGAAATCACGATTACCCGACAAGGCCGGGAGGTCGATTACGAACGTCTCCGCTGAGCAGTCAGGCGGTGCACGCCGGGGCCAGGAGATACACGACGATCGTTTCAAGCTTCGACGGATCGTCGGACCAGTCGCCGTAGATCTCCCACGAAGTACCAGCGAAGCTTCGGTGGTGCGATTTCGCCCATTGATGGATCGCCTGATGCGTACCGTACAGTTGATCGTAACCGCCGCGATGAACGGCGATGGCGGCCTCGCCGGAGGGAGTCGTCGTCTCACGGACTTCGCCGGAAGGAGTGAAGCTTCGCGTCACTTCGACACCGAAGTCCACATTCATGGGATCGCCCGGGCGGGCCGCGTGGTGATAGAGAAAAATGTTGTGGCCGTCCGTGCGTAGTCCCGGCTGGCCGCGAAGAAAGCCCCACACCTGGTCCAGGGCGGGTCGCCACGCGGAGGCGACGGCGCCGGCGGCCACCTGACGCCGGACAGCGGCGAGTGTGCGCGGCCTGACTACCTCAAGACGTACGTCGATTCCCACGTTTGAAAACGTCCTCGAATCGAGCAGGATAGCAGCGGGCCGCCTTCGCCTTACGCGCCCGGCTGGTACAGGCACAACGGATCGGACGCGAACACATCGCCGGTTGCCGCCCATGCGCGGGCGCGCGAGCCGCCGCAGAGCTCGCGGAACTCGCAGCGGCCGCATTTCCCCTTCAGGTTGTTGTTGTCGCGGAGCGAGACGAACAACTTGCTCGTGCGATAGATCTCCGACAGCGACTGCTCCTTCACGTTGCCCGCTTTGAGCGGGAGGAAGCCGCTTGGATAGACGTCGCCGATGTGGGAGATGAAGACGAATCCTTTCGCTTCGTTCACACCGCGCGGCGCGCGCGAGACCGCGTTCGGCTGCGGCTGCACGCCGAGCATCGGACGCTGCACGAAAAGCGTCGACGCGTCGATGAGACCGGTGACCTCATCGCGCTTCATCGGGATGCCCTGCTCCGCCATCATCCGCTGCAGCATGAAGCGGCGGTAGTGCATCGCTTCCGTCGTCCGGATCGCGAACTTCACACGCGTGCTGGTGTCGTGCAGAAATCCGAACAGCTCCTCCACCTCTTCGGGCGACACGAGATCGCTCATCTTCGCGCGGCCGGTCGGCACGACGAAGAAGACGCTCCACATCGCGATGCCGAGCTCTTCGAGCAGGCCGACCATCCGCGGAAGATCGTCGATGGTGCGGCGCGTCACGGTCGTGTTGACCTGTACCGGGATTCCTTCGCGCACCGCGGCGCGAATGGCATTGATCGTCAGATCGAACGAGCCTTCGACGCGCCGGAACTCGTCGTGCGCATGCGCAGTCGATGCATCGAGGCTGACGGCGATGCGTCCCAGGCCGTGGCGCTTCATCTTCGAGACCGCTTCTTCGGTGAGCAGCGGAGTCGCGCTCGGCGTGAGCGACGGCTCGAGGCCGAGCTTGCGCGCGTACTCGATCATCGCGTACGTGTCGAAACGCTTCAGCGGATCGCCACCGGTGATGACGAAGACCTTCGGCTTCATCGCCGCGATCTCATCGATCAGCCGAAACCCTTCAGTGGTGGTCAGCTCGTACCGGCTGCGCCGCGGTTGTGCCGCCGCGCGGCAATGGACGCATGCGAGATCGCACGCGCGCGTGCTCTCCCAGATGACGACGAATGGACTGATGTTGAAATCGACTCCGTTCATGACAACCCCACGGTCCTCGCCCAGTGGCGATATTCGGCGGGCGAGACTTCCGACGGTTTGATCTCGGCGCGGCTGCCCCAGTAGACGTTCGTGTAGTTGCAGCCGATGCCGGTGGCGATGAGATGCGCATCCATGGCCGCTTTGTGCGCGAGCACTTCTTCCTTCGTCTCGCCATGCGCGACCGCCATGATGTTGACGTCGTTCAGTTCCGATCCGGCATCGCGCCAGTAGCAGTGCGTCAGGATGGCGAAGCGACCGATCTCGCATCCCGCCTCGATCTCGCGTCCGGCCGGCACCGCCCAGTGAAAGAGACCGTTGAAGCTCGCCAGCCGCTCTTCGCCGGCGACCGGCTTCGAGTGTTCGAGAAACGTCGAGAATCTCCCGATGACGCCGCGCCGATCGAGGTCTTCCGCGATCTCGAAGAACGTCTCCGGATCGATGCCGGCCGCGCGCGCGCGGCGTTCCCACAATCCGAGTCCGAGCTCCGCCGGGTCGAGGTCGCGTTTCAGCACCATCAGCACTTCCCAGTCGCGATCGGACAGCTCCACGATCGCCGACTGCATCGGCTCGGCGCGCTGCGGCGACATCTCGCCGGCGACCATTCCTTTGCGGCGCATGTGACCGACGCCGAGCACGAACGCGCGCAGCGCCGGCATGATGCGGAACTTCTCCGCGCCGATCTGCCGGCGCAGAAATTCGCAGTGCGCATCGACCGAGAATCCGGCCGGCACTTTCAGCGTCGTCCAGAGGCGCCACTCCGTCGATCCGGTTTCGCTGTTGCGGATCACGACGTGGCCGGAGAACGGATCGCGCGCGGCGATGTACGCGAAGGCCGCGCCGACGAGCGACTCATCGATCTTCCACGCGATGAGCGCGCCCTGCGCGAGGTTCGTTGCGAGCAGCGTCTGCCGTACGCGGCGAACCGTCCCCGCTTCGAGCATCGCGCGGATGCGCTCCACGACGACGTCGACGTCGACACCGGCGCGGCGCGCGATCTCCGCGAACGGCTCGCGCACGAATCCGCGAATCCGATCTTCGGACACTTCGAGAATCTCGCGATTGAGCGGATCGTACGGCGACACCGGCACGCGCGTTTCGAGCATGACCGTCATTGCGCCACCTCGACCGCGATCTCGGAATCGAACAGATAGCATCCCGGATCCGACTGCCAGTAATCGCCCGTCGCCGCCTCGGCGCGCGCGCGGAAGTTGCCGTTACACATCGGCAGCCAGTTGCACGTCGCGCAACGACCCTGCAGCAGCGGCTTGCGATCGCGCAATCCGTGCAGCAGCCCAATACGCGAGTCGCCCCAGATCTCCGAGAACGGCCGTTCGCGCAGCGAACCGAGCGTGTGATTCGACGTGAACTGATCGGGATGCACGTTGCCGAAGCTGTCGATGCATCCGATCGCGATTCCCGATCGATTGCCGCCGTTGTTGCGGATCATTGACAGCGCATGCTCGGCGCGCGGCTCGTCGTGCTCGCGCAGCCAGAGATAGACGTACGGCGCGTCGGCGTGATTGTCGACGGTCATCACTTCGATCTCACGTCCTTCGCCGTTCCAGCGGTCGACCTGCGCGATCAGTTTGTTCATCAGCGCACGCTTTTCGTCGACCTCGAGATCGATGCCGGAGAGATACGAACCGCGACCGGAGTAGACGAGGTGATAGAGACAGAGGCGGCCGATGCCTTCGTCTTCGACGAGACGGAAGATGCTGTCGATCTCGCCGAGGTTGTCTTTGGTGACGGTGAAACGAACGCCGACGCGAATGCCGGCGTCGCGGCAGTGGCGGATGCCGCGGATCGCGTCTTTGAATGCGCCGTCGCGGCCGCGGAAGAGATCGTGCCGCGCTTCCGCGCCATCGACGCTGATGCCGACGTACGCGACGCCGATCTTCGCGATGCGCGCCGCTTTCTTTTCATCGATGAGCGTGCCGTTCGTCGAGAACGTGACGCGGATGCCGAGCGACATCGCGTATTCGGCGAGATCGAGCACGTCGGGCCGCACCAGCGGCTCGCCGCCGGAGATCAGCAGCGCGGGAACGTTGATCGTGGCGAGGTCGCGAATCATCGCTTCCGCTTCCGCCGTCGTCAGCTCGCCGTTGAAGCGGCGCGGCTCCGCGTCGGCGTAGCAATGGATGCACTGGAGATTGCAGGTTTTGGTCGCGTTCCAGACGACGACGGGACCCCATCCGGGCCGCGTTCCGGTCGTCTGCTTCGACGACTGCGAGTCATAACGAAGGCGATCGCCGAAGTAAGAGGCACCGCCGAGAAGTTTGGTCACGCTGATCATCAGATCCTCCGCATCGGCATCATCGGCCGGAGGCGAACAGGCAGCCGTGACGTTGCGAACCTGCCCATGTGACACCCGACACATTTGTCATTGCAGCGGGATGCCCTTATTTCAGCGTCAGCGTGAGCGCCGCGCCGGCGGCAACGCGATCGGCTGCTGCCTTCGGATCGGACGGCTCGCGCGTGCCGGCATCGCCGTCGGAATCGAGCCGTGCTTCGACGTGAAGCAGCGACGGGAACGGCTGTCCCATCATCGCGTCGCTCGCGCCGATCTCGATGTCGACCGGGAACGAATTGGTGCGGATGCGTTTGACCGCGACCGGATGTCCGGCAGCCTGTCCGTCGGCGCGCGCGATGATGTAGACGATGCCGCTCTTCACGGACGCTCCATCCTCGACGGCAAGCGTGATGCGAATCGGCGCGCCGGCCTTCTCACTCGCGATCGGCGGATGGGCAACCTTGCCCGTGCGCACTTCCGGCGGCAGTTGCATCTTCGCGAACACTTCACGCAGCCGCGCTTCGTCTTCCGGACGTTGTGCGATTGCCGAATCGATCGCCGCGGTGGCGCCCGCTTTGTCGCCGGCCTGCGAACGGATGGACGCGAGAGCGACCCAGGCGTCGATCAGGTTCGGATCGGCTTTCGTCGCCCGCTCGAGCATCGTGCGCGCTTCGTCGTTTTTCCCCATCGCCATGCGCACGACCGCGTTGTACGTCAGCGCGCGCGGCTCGTCGGGCTGCTTCGCGAGGACGATGTTCGTCTCGTTGTACACGCCCATCAGATCGTCGCGGCTGAAGTTCGCTTTCGCGAGCGCGATGTGATGCTCCATGTTTTCGGGATCGGCTTTCACCGCTTCCTGCAGCTGCGCCAGCTCCGGCTCCGCCTGCGGCGCAGTGGCGACGACGGGAGCCGGCGCGCGCGGCGCGGAGTAGAGGCTTCCGTAATACGTCAGCATGCCGATGGCGGCGGCGGAGATGATTCCCCACAGATATCCCTTCGCGACCGGATGGCGCGCGAAGAACGGCGTCGACGGTTCCGGCGTCGTCGTCCTGCGAAACTTCATCACGAAGACGACGGCGATGCCGATGATCAATCCGGAGCCGAGCACCGCCAGCGCGGGCGTCCAGTCAGTCGCGTTGCTCATAGCTGCACCTCTTTTAGTTTTCGCATCGTCATGACGACGACCAGAGCTCCGGCCGCGAGTGCCGCGATCGGAAGGATCCAGACCAGTGAATTGACCCCTTCGAATTTCGGCCGCAGCAGCACGAACTGGCCGTACGAACGCTCGAAGTACCTTTCGATCTGCGGCTGCGTGTAGCCGCGCGCGAGCATCGCCCGCACCTGCGCCTTCATGTTGATCGCCATCTCCGACGGCGAATCGGCGATCGACAGTCCCTGACAAACGGGACAGCGAATTTCCGCGGCCACCTGTTGCGTACGTTGCGCGAGCGCGTCGCCGGCGAGCGGCGTTCCCACCGGCCTGCCGATGAGCTGCTCGGCATCGGGAACGTTCGCGGCAAACGCCGTTGCCGCGACGAAGACCATCAGCATCACGATTCGTTTCGTCATTTGACCGTCACCTTTGCGACGCAGCTCCGGAGTTGTTCCACCGTCAGCGGACCGGAGTGCTTCGCCACGATCCGCGGGCGGCACCACGTCGCCCGGAAATTCACGACGACGCGGTTCATGGCGTCGTCAACCTCAGGCGCGGCTCGGTCACGAGGACGTCAGCTGTCCTGGGCCGTCGCGCCGGAATGAGTGAGATGAGACCGCCGAGCGCCATCAGCACGACGCCGCCCCAGATCCACGACACGAGCGGCGTGATGATGAGCAGCAGCGCGACGCGATCGTGTTCGAGGCTGGAGATCGACACGTAGAGATCGCCGCCGAGGGTCGAGTGCACGTCCGGACTGCCGATCGGCTCGCGCATCGCTTCGTACTGATTCATGCGCGGCTCGAGGATCGCGGCGCGTTTGCCGCCTTTTGCGACTTCGAGCCGGACGAGCGTCGATGCGCGATGCGGCTCGTCGCGCTGCTCGGTGCCGGTGAAGGTAACGGAGTACCTGCCGATCGACGCCGATTGTCCCGACGTCAGCACGACTTCTTTCTGCGTGCGCATCGTGCCGGAGACGCCGATCGCGATCATCGCGATGGCGACGCCGAGGTGAATGACGTACGCGCCGAAACGCCGGCGGCCGCCCGCGCGCGTGATGCGCATCGGCAGCAACAGATTCGCGATCGTTACCTGCAGCGCGTAGCCGCCGAAGATCAGCGTCACGATCGCCCACGGATTGCGCACGCCGGCGAGCAATCCGATCAGCGCGAGCACGACGCCGCCGATGAGCGGAGGCAGCAGCGCGCGTTTCATCTGTTCACGCGACGTGCGGCCCCACGGCAGTGCCGGTCCGACGCCGAGGAGGAAGAGCAGCGCGACGCCCACCGGCACGACCATCGCGTCGAAGTACGGACGGCCGACGCTCATCTGCCGTCCGTTGATCGCTTCGACCACGAGCGGGAAGACGGTGCCGATCAGCACCGTGAAGGTGAAGAGCACGAACAGCAGGTTGTTGAGGAGGAACGTCCCTTCGCGGCTAACCGCGCCATCGATCGAGCCGTCGATCGAGTCATGCGTTGCGAGCGTGTCGATGCGCAGCGCGAGGAGCGTGACGGAACCGATCAGCACCGTCGCGAGAAACACGAGGATCGTCGGGCCGATCGCGCTCTGCGTGAATGAGTGAACGGAGTTGAAGACGCCGGAGCGCGTCATGAATGTGCCGAGGATCGTCAGAAGAAACGACGCCTGCACGAGCGTGACCGTCCATCCTTTCAGCACTCCGCGGCGTTCCATCATCACCACGCTGTGCAGCGCGGCGGTCGCGGTGAGCCACGGCGGCAGCGACGCATTCTCGACCGGATCCCACGCCCAGTAACCGCCCCAGCCGAGCACTTCGTACGCCCACCAGCCGCCGAGCATGATCGCGAGCGTGAGGAAGATCCACGAGAGCATCAGCGACTTGCGCATCGACGCGACGAGCGGCGCTTCGAGTCGTCCGCGCAGCAACGCCGCGGTGGCGAAGCCGAACGGAATGCACATGCCGACGTAGCCGAGGTAAAGCAGCGGCGGATGCGCAACCATCAGGATGTGGTTCTGCAGCAGCGGATTCGGACCGGGACCGTCCAGCGGGACGGGTGAGATCGTCGCGAACGGATTGGCCGGACCGGCGATCAGAAAGCTGAAGAACGAGCCGCAGGCGAGCCAGGTACCGATCGCGTACGGCATCGTTTCGTTCTGATCGCGCGTCAGCCACGTGGCGGCGGCGATGTAGATCGCGAGCACGAATCCCCAGAAGAGGATCGAGCCTTCCAGCGACGACCAGAGGCTGACGATCGTGACCCACATCGGCACGCTGCGCGAGCCGACCTGCGCGACGTAGCCGACGCTGAAGTCGTGCGTCAGCAGCGCATGCTCCATGACGAGCGTCGCGAACGCCATCAGCGCTGCGAATGCGTACGCGAAGCGGCGCGTCCAGCGAAGGTTGTTCGCGAATCCGGTGACGGCGCCGGCGGTGGCGACGAGGAGTGAAGCGAGGATCAGCAGACGTCCGAGCAAAGGTGTCATTGCGCTTCCCTGATGTACTTCTCCATCTGTTGTTTCTCGACCGGGTGTCCCGCTTTCGGCGCGCGGTACTGGTTGTTGTGCGAGACCATCAGCCGGCTGCTCTCGAATGCGCCACTGCGCGTCATCGTCCCTTCGACCACGACGCCGATCTGCTCGCGGAACATCTGCGGCGGAACGCCGGACGACTTCACGTGCACGACGGCGCCGGCATCTTTCACGTCGAACTCGACGCCTGTCGCTCCCGTGCGGCGGATCGAGCCGGGAGCGACCATGCCGCCGAGGCGGATCGTCGCGCCGAAGGCTTTCTCGCCGGCGGCGTGAAGGTCGGTCGGCGTCCAGTAGTAGACGAGGTTGTTGTTGATGCCGCTGCCGGCGATGACCGCGAAGGCGGCGGCTGCGACGAGGATGGCGATGACTGCGAAGCGGCGCGTGCTCATGACGAACGTCATCCTGTGTCTCGCGCGCGGCGATGGCGGGACCACACCTCACGCACGCACGTGACGACGATCACCCGGCGTCAGTAACACGTTGATCGAAATAGAAAACGATGGCGACGGCGATCGCGACGGAGACGATGGCAAGTGTGAGCATCAAAGAAGTGTCGGCGTCGTTCACCGCGCGCGGCGGCGACGGCGCGCACCGCTTCGTGTGGCGATCGTCACCGTCCCTCGTTTGCGCGACACGTGTAATCGCGTCATGGAACCGGCTCTTCGTCCGCTCGCGCTGCCGTTCGAACACGGCGCCTGGGGATTTCTCTTCGAGCCGATCGCGCTCGGCATGCTCGTCGCGCCGTCGCGGGAGGGCGCATATATCGCGATCGGAATCGTGGCCGCGTTCCTCGTCCGCCAGCCGCTGCGGCTCGCGATGCGCGATCGTCTGCAGCGGAAGCGTTATCCGCGAACGGCCGCGTGTGAAGCGCTGACTCTCGCCTATGGAACGGTTGCCGCGATCGCGTTTGCGATGGCCGGCATCGCGCCGCTGCTTCCGCTGATCGCGGCGTTGCCGCTCGCGGCAATCCAGTTCGCGCTCGATCTGCGCAATCACGGACGAACGCTCACCGCGGAGCTCTGCGGCGGAGTCGCTGCCGGCGCAACCGCAACGGCGATCGCGCTCGCTGCCTCGCTGCCGCTCGCGTACGCGCTCACGCTCTGGGCGCTGCTGGCACTGCGCACGGTGCCGTCGATCCTCTACGTACGCACGGCGCTTCGCGGCGGATCGCGCGCGTCGATGCTTGCCGCACACGCGGGAGCGGTCGTCGCCGCCGCACTGCTTGCGCTGTTCGCCGCGCTGCCGATGCTTATGCTGTTCGCGCGCGCATGGCCGCCGGCGGAGGAGATGCGCGCGCGGGACATCGGGATTCGCGAGGTGGTCTACGGCGTCGTGACGGTGGCACTGCTCAGCATCGCGGTGAGTTGATGGCTGGCGCGCTCGGCGCGCTCGGAATCGTTCACGACGATCACGACGTCGATCCCGTTAAGCGCCTCGAACATCGCACGGAGCGCGACGTCGAATTTCACGCCTGCATGTCCCGTCCCGAACACCGGCATGGCGATGCTCGTACAACCGGCGGCGCGCGCACACGCAATCGCATTCCGCACACACGCCGTGATGACCGACGGCGACGAACGATGCGAGGCGTCACTGGCGACGCAGTGAATCACCAGCTTGTGCGGAAGAACGCCGGCCGATGTCGCGTGGACCGAGCCCGGCGCCAGCGGTTTACCTCGCGCGACGATCGCTTCGCACGCGCGCAGAATCGAGAAGCCGCCGCGGCCGCGGATCGCCGCGCCTGTCCCCATCATCAGAGACAGGCGCGGATTCGTCGACGTGCAAACGGCGTCGGCTGCCGCATCGGCAATGTCGCCGGCGAAGATCGACACCTTCATCACGCCGCCGCGGGACGGAATGCTTTGAGAAAGTCGGCAGCTCCCGTTGCGCGTGCGCGACGCTCGATCTCCGCCAGCTCATCGAGCAGCGACGGACCCGTGACGTCGTACAACACGCCAACCGTCAGCCCCTCTCCCTCATCGCAGAACTGCCGCGCCGCGTCGCGATCCGTCACGTCGTGATCGGCCGGCACAGCGCGCATCTTAGTGCGCAGCTCTTTGTGCTGCTCTTCGCCGCGCCACGTCACGCACGGCGAGATGATGTTCAGAAACGCGAAGCCGTGATGCCTGATCGCCTGCGCCATCAGCTCGGTCGTTCCTTTCACGTCGCCGGAAAAACCGCGGCCGACCCACGACGCGCCGACAGCCAGCGCCAGCGCGCAGGGATCGATCGACGGATCGGGATTGCCGTACGTCGTCGACTTCGTCTTGTCGCCGGTCGGCGTCGTCGGACCGGCCTGCCCTTTCGTCAATCCGTAGATCTCGTTGTCGAGCATCACGTACGCGATGTCGACGTTGCGCCGCGCCGCGTGCATGAAGTGATTGCCGCCGATCGCCAGTCCGTCGCCGTCGCCGCCGACCGCGACGACGGTCAGCCGCGGCGACGCCAGCTTCACGCCGGTCGCAATCGGCAGCGCACGTCCGTGCAGCGAATTGAATCCGTAGGTTTCGACATAACCCGGCAGCCGCGAGGAGCAGCCGATGCCGGAAACGACGACCGTCTCGTGCGGCGCGCAGCCGGCCGCGACGAGCGCGCGATGGACGGAGTTGAGCACGGCGAAATCGCCGCAGCCGGGACACCACACCGGCTTCAGATCGCTTTTGAAATCAGCCGCGGTATACGTCACGTCACAGCTCATGCGAGCACCTCCCGGAGTGTCTCGGCGCGCACCAGCCGCGTCGCCGCGCGAATGACTTCAGAGACCGACAACGACTTGCCACCCGAGCGCGACAACACATCCGTCCGCTGCCGCGGGAGGTCGACGATCGAGCGCAGGTAGTGGTGGAACTGCGCCGAGTAACTGAGCTCGATGACGAGAATCCGCTCGCAGCTGTCGATGAACGACTGCAGCTCGGCGGCAGGGAGCGGCGCGAGGATGCGCGGCACGAACGCGGCGATGCGCGCTCCGCCTGCATTCATCTCCGCGATCGCTTCGCGCACCGGTCCGCTCGACGAGCCCCAGCAGAGGATGCCGAGCTCCGGCTGTTCACTGCCGAAGCGGCGGAACAGCGGATAGCGCTGCGCGACCGCATCGAGCTTGCGATACCGCTTCGCATTCATCTGTTCGTGCACGATGAACAGCGACGCCGGCCGGCCGCGCTCGTCGTGCTCGAGACCGTTGGTCTGGTACGTCGCACCGCGCATGCCGGGAATCGCCATCGGCGACACGCCGTCGGGCGTCTCGGCATACCGCCGGTAATCTTCACCTTCTCTCAGCACTGCAACACGCCGGTCCGCAACGTCATGTACGAGCGATGACGATTCGATCGTCTCGCGCCGTTGCGCGATCAGCTGATCCGACAACACGATCACCGGCAGCTGAAACTCTTCGGCGATGTTGAACGCTTCGACGGTGCAGTGAAACGCGTCTTCGACATCGCACGGCGCGAGCACGACGCGCGGCGTGTCGCCGTGGCTGCCGTACAGCGCATGCGCGAGATCGGATTGCTCGCTCTTCGTCGGCAGTCCGGTCGACGGTCCACCGCGCTGCACGTTGACGATGACCGACGGAATCTCCGCGATCGATGAGAGGCCGAGGATCTCCGACATCAGCGACAAACCGGGTCCCGACGTCGACGTCATCGCTTTCGCGCCCGCGAACGAAGCACCGACCACGGCACCGATGGCCGACAGCTCATCCTCGGTCTGCACACACGATCCGCCGCTCTTCGGCAACCACTCCGAAAGCAGATGGAGAATCTCCGACGACGGCGTGATCGGGTAGCCGGCGAAGAACGTGCAGCCGGCGTGCATCGCGCCGTACGCCGCCGCTTCGTTGCCCGACATCAGCAAACGCGGCGGCTCCGAATGTTCCGCAAGTTTCGCAACGTCGACGTTCAGCGTCGCCGCATGCGCGATGCCGGCATCGAGTGCGCGAAGGTTCGCGTCGACGACCGTCGCCGCTTTCTTCGCGAACCGTTTCCGCAGCGCGCCGCGCAGTCCGTCGAGCGGCAGTCCGAAGATCGCGGAGAGCAATCCGAGTGCGATGATGTTCTTCGCGGCCGGCGCGCCGGCGTCCTTCGCGAGTTGCGCGAACGGCACGCTGATGAATGTCGCGCCGGTCGACGTCAGCACGTCCGGCGGCGCGTCGTCAGGTTCGTGCAGCACGAGGCAGCGATCGACGAGCGCAATCTCGCTTCGGAATCGCGCGAAATCGGCGAAACGAAAGACGACGAGCGCGTCGATGGCGTCGGCCTGCGCGAACAGCGGCGCGGTGCCGATCCGGATCGTGCACGACGATTCGCCGCCGCGGATCTGCGGCCCGTACGCCTCTGTTTTGATGACGTGCAATCCGCGGCCGGCGCACGCCATGGCCACCAGATCGCCGGCCACGACCGCGCCGTCTCCGCCGGAGCCAACGATGGAGAGAGTGACTTCGTTTTTCATGTCAACAGCGTTGCGCGGAGGGCGAACGGGAGCGATGCGGCACGTCACAACGGCGAGTGACAGTCATCACCCGGGCACGATCGCGCCGGATCGACGATCGTTGAGACCATGTCTCAACTGGCACTCAGCTCTTCACCCTCTCCCGCGCGCCGGATCCTGCTCGTCGGCCAGCCGAACGTCGGCAAGTCGCTGATCTTCACGCGGCTCACCAATCGCTACGCGACCGTCTCGAACTATCCCGGCACAACCGTCGAAATCACGAGCGCACTCGCGGAGATCGAAGGCGAGTTGCGCGAGATCGTCGACACACCCGGCACGAACACGCTCGCACCGCAGTCGTTCGAAGAGCGCGTCACGCGCGATCTGCTCCTCGACAGCGGCGACGCGGACGTGGTGCAGGTCGGCGACATCGGCAACCTACGCCGCACGCTCATGCTCTCGCTGCAACTCGCCGAGCACGAGATCGCGTTCACGCTCTGCCTCAACATGAGCGACGAGCCCGACGCGCCGTCGATCGAACTGGCGCGGCTGGCCGATCTGATCGGCGTCCCGGTCGTCGCCGTCTCCGCGCTGCGGCGCTGGAATCTCGAGAAACTGAAACGGCATGCGGTGCGCCCGACGCGGCCGCGAATCAGCGTCGAGTATCCGATCGAAGTGGAAGCGGCAATCGATGAGCTGCGCTTTCGCGGCATGTCACGCATCGACGCGCTGTCGCAACTGAGCGCCTCCGATGCCTCGCCGGAAATCGCCACGCAGGTCGCCAAGGCGCGGCTCGCCGTCGTCGACGAGATCATCAGTCAGGTGATGGCCACCGGCTACACGGTGCGCGGCCGCGAAGCGTTCGGCGCGCTCTGCATGCATCGCATCTGGGGCGTCCCGATTCTTCTCGCGGTGCTTTACGTCGCGTGGCTGTTCGTCGGAAAGCTCGGCGCCGGCACGCTCGTCGATTTCGTGGAGACGACAATCTTCGAAGGGTTCGTCAATCCGTGGGCGACACGACTCGTGAATCTCATCGTTCCGTTCCAGTTCATGCGCGACCTCCTCGTCGGACCGTACGGCGTGATCACGATGGCGCTCACGTACGCGATCGCGATCGTCCTTCCGGTCGTCATCACGTTCTTCACGCTCTTCGGCATCCTCGAAGACTCCGGCTATCTGCCGCGTCTCGCCGTGATGCTGCACCGCACGTTCCGCCGCATGGGACTGAACGGCAAGGCAGTTCTGCCGATGGTTCTCGGCCTCGGCTGCGACACGATGGCGACGCTGACCACGCGTGTGCTCGAAACAAAGAAAGAGCGTGTGATCGTCACGATTCTTCTCGCACTCGGCATCCCCTGCTCCGCACAGCTCGGCGTGCTGATGGCGATGCTCGGCCGCCTCGGCGCCCCCGCCGTTTCGATCTGGCTCGGCGTCACGCTGCTCACCATCTTCCTCGTCGGTTTCCTCGCATCGAAGGTTGTCCCCGGCACGACCGGCGATTTCATCGTCGAGATTCCGCCGATGCGTATCCCGCGACTCTCGAACATCCTCATCAAAGTGCTCGCGCGCACCGAGTGGTATCTGAAGGAAGCGGTGCCGCTCTTCATCGTCGGCACACTGCTTCTCTACGTGCTCGACGCGACGCATCTGCTGACCGTGTTACAGCGTGCG
Organism: Acidobacteriota bacterium; assembly: GCA_034667465.1. GTDB lineage: Bacteria > Acidobacteriota > Thermoanaerobaculia > Gp7-AA8 > Gp7-AA8 > JAOBAU01. Next base: position 80,476 of record JAXDJV010000026.1, read on the forward strand.
CTGTCTCCGATCGTCGTCGGCGCGCTCGGTCTTCCCGCCGAAGCGGCGAACGCGTTCGTGATCGGATTCCTGCGCCGCGACTACGGTGCCGCCGGTCTCTTCGCGATGCAGCGCAACGGCGCGCTCAATCCGAACCAGACCGTCATCGCGTTGACGGCGATCACGCTCTTCGTACCGTGCGTCGCGAATTTTCTGGTGATGGTTCGCGAGCGCGGCAAACGCGCCGCGCTGGCGATCGCGGCCTTCATCACGGTCTACGCGTTCGGCATCGGCGCGCTGCTCAACGCCGTGTTTCACATCTTCAACGTGAGGCTCGTATGAACCAGGAACGCTCGTACGACTGCCCGCTCTGCGGGACCGATTTCGCGCATGCGGAATGTCGTTCATCGTGTCCGATGTCGCGCGGCTGCACGATGGTGCGCTGCCCGCACTGCGGCTACGAATTCGTGGAGAGCGGACGCTTCGTCGACATGCTGCGGCGATGGATTCGCCGCGCGCCGGCGATTCCGGCACCGTCGGCCACGATGCGCATCACCGAGATGCCGGTCGGATCGGTAGCCGAGGTCGCGTACATCACGCCGACGTCGGCATCGCGACTCAGCCGCCTCGCCTCGTTCGGGATCGTCGCCGGCAGCGAAGTGCGGCTCATCGCGCGCAGACCGGCGGTGGTGGTCGGATGCGGATCGTCGTCGGTCGCGCTCGAGGATGAAGTCGGGCGCGAGATTTTCGTCAGCGCACCAGCCGCGCGATAAACACACCAGCCGCCCACGCCAGCGTCGCCGCGATCCCGCCGACGATCAGCGTCTCGATTCCGGCGCGCCACCACGACATCGCCAGCCATCTGCTGCGCGCCGATCCGACCGCGAAGAAGACGGCCAGTGTCATTGCGACGGACACCGCAAACGGATGCGGCACCGGAAGCAGGAACGGCAGCAGCGGCACGAGTCCGCAGATGATGAACGCGCTGAACGTGCTGAGCGCGGCCGTCGACGCCGAACGAACCTGCAGCGGCAATCCGAACTCTTCCGACAGCATGAAACGAATCCATCGCTCGCGATCCGACGTCACCACCGACACGGCGCGCTCGAGATCGTCGCCGGTGAATCCCTTCGCCGCGAAGATCTGCCGCACTTCTTCACGCTCGCCTTCGGGAGCGACGGCGATGTGACGCGTCTCCTGCGCATGAAGCGCTTCGATTTCCTGGCGTTCGGTGCGCGTGCCGAGGTAATTGCTGGCGGCCATCGAGAAACCGTCGCCGAGGAGGTTGGCGACGCCGAGGATGACGATGATCGCGGGGGCGAGATCGGCGCCGATGACGCCGGTGACGACCGCGAACGTCGTCACCGAACCGTCGATCCCGCCGTAGATCCAGTCGCGCAGGTAACTGAGGCGGGGACCGGCGGCGAGGCGCGTGCGAATGGCTTCCGCGGTATGTTCGTGCTCCATCGCGAGCTCAGATGCTGACGAGATTTTCGAGCTCGCCGCGGTTCGTGATCAGCACCGTCGAGCCTTTCACTTCGATGATCTTCCGGCGCTTGAATTCGCCGAGCAGCCGCGTGACCGTTTCGCGCGTGGTACCGACCATCTGCGCCATCTCTTCGTGCGTCAGCAGCACCTTGAGCCGCACGCCCTTCGCCGTCGTTTCGCCGCCGTGCTCGCACCAGTTCAGCAGCAGTCGCGCGACTTTCTCGGATGCGGTCTGCGCCAGGCCGAGCGAGCGGATCTCGCGCTGCGCCGCCTGATACTTCTCGCTCAACTGCTGCGCCGTGTGCATACACGCTTCGGAGTGCTCGCGCAGGAAACGGAGAAAGTCCTCACGCTTGATGAAGTTCAACTGCGCCGGCTCGATCGTCTCCGCGGAGACTTCGTACGGACGGCCAAGAATCGAAGCGCTGGCGCCGAGCACCTCGCCCGGCTCCGCGATCTTGACGATCAGCGTCTTCCCCTCGCTCGATGAAGTCGTCAGCTTCGCGCGCCCGCTGCAGAGAATGAACACGCCACGCGGCTGCTCCCCTTCAACGAACAGGATCGACGACTTCGGATAGATCCCGGTGAACTTGATCGAATCAAGCGCCTGCATCGTCGCCGGAGACATGCGACAGAAATCCCGCTCCGCGCTCCGCGCGCAATCGCCGCAGTTGTTTTGAATGTCGAGGTTGTACGGAGATGGCATTTGTCGGCCTCCCACTGCGCCACAGTCAATGTGCGAGCAGCGGTCGCAACGACGTGCGACGGCGGACACAGGCCGGCGTGACGAACGTCACGCTTTGGTGCGTCCCGGGATTGAACGAGCGGCAGCCGGCAGCGGCCGAATTGAGCAGCGGCGAAATGCGTCCCCTCGCGCAGCGGTTTGTCGGGGAGCTCGCACCCGCCGGCGTCGATTTCAAAACGACCAGCGGCACGCTCACGTCGCAGCCGTTCGGCCTCACGCGGATCCTGATTCCGCTGATCGCTGACACGACGGCGGAGGGAGACGAGACCTTTACGCTCGTGCTGTCGAACGTCAGGGGCGCGAAGCTCGCCCGTTCCGCGGCGACGATCGTGATTCTCGACGACGACGGCGAGGCGCGCCTGCCCGTCCTCTCCGTCGCACCGGTGGTCGCAGCCGAGAGCAACAGCTCCAGCGCAACGTTCCACGTCGTGCTCTCGTTTCCGGCGGCGAGCGACGTTCGTTTCCGCGCGCAGACGATTGCCGGCTCGGCATCCGACACGACCGACTTCAGGCCGCTCGACAACGTCTTCACGATTCGCGCTGGTTACACCGATACGTACGTCAATGTGGGACTGCGCGAATCGTCGGACACAGAGCCGGTCGAAACGTTCACGCTCGTGCTTTCCGAGCCGGTTGGAGCGACCGTCGCGACACCGACGGTGACCGGCACGATCCTGGACACCGATCCGAACGGAATCGATCCCTCCGCCGCGACGCTCGTCGTCAACAGCACCACCGTCGTCGAAGGAAACGGCGGCTTCACGACGGCGCGATTCAAAGTCGATCTCTCACGGCCTCTGTCGACGCCGGCAACCGTGCAGTGGACGACGGCCGACGGCTCCGCGACCGCGCCCGGCGATTACATCGCAGCTTCCGGAACGCTGACGTTCGCGCCGGGCGAGACGTCGAAAAACATCGACGTCCGCGTCATCGGCGATCCGCAGTTCGAGAACGATGAGAACTTCACGCTCGTCCTGGGCAACGCCGTGAATGCGCGCGTCAGCGGAGCCGCGGCACCATGCCTCATTACGAACGACGACGCACCGATCGACAGGAGACGATCGACGGGACACTGATTGCGGGACTACTTCTCCTTCTTAATCTCCGCCACGATCATGTCGTTCACGGCGAAGCCGACGCGCAGAATGCCGTCGCTGAAGACCGTCGCATCGAGCTGCATGACGTAGTCGTCCACGCTGGTCTCGAAGACATGACTGACGGTCGTGCGATCCTCGGAGACCTTCGTGATTTTCCCGGCAACGTCGGCGGCGGTACGCATTCCGTGCTTCTGGACCTGAATCGCCGGCTGTCCCCCTTTGGGGTTCATGCCGACGATCTTTGCGCCTTCGAAGATCATCCGCGGATCGGTTGAGATTCCTGCGGAGTCGACGTGCTCGGTGCTCGAAGCCTCACCGAACATCTGCGGCGTCGTGAACGTCAGCTCGGGGACGATGACGGTGAGCGCCTTCTCTTTCGAGATGCCGCGCAGCCACCAGGCCGGACCCTGAATCGGACTCTCGAACGCCTGCGCATCGCTCGGATTCGCGATGACGAACGTCACCGGCGCTCCCAGTCCACCGCCGGTCGGCAATCCGTATCGACTGTCGACCTTGAGCAGAGCGTGACTGGTCACGTCCGGTTCGTTTTTCACGTCTTCGTACGTGAGCACCGAATAGCCGGCGGCGCGCATTTTCGTGACGAGATCGTCCTGCAGCGTTTTCGAGAGACCCTGAAGGAGCGCTTTGTCGAGACCGTAGACGTAGTACTTCGCATGCGCCTTCGTCCTGCCGGCCTTCGCCCAGACCGAGCCGAGGGACGAGACCTGAATCGTGTAGGTCGGGATGAGGTACGACTTCGTCATGGCGAAGTTCCCGCCGAACGTCGAGACTTTCACGCGGTCCATGTTGAGATCGAACGGCTTCATCGCGGGCGACTGAGCCGCCGCTGAGGCAGCGATGGCGAGACTCACGCAGAGTGCGAATTTACGCATTGGGGTTCTCCTGCTCGAAAGTATGTTGGGGGATTCCGAACATGAGGATGATACTCAACTCTCATGAAGCGCTGGGTCCTCGCCGCCACAGTCCTCGGCTCCTCGATGGCGTTCATCGACACGACGGTGGTCAATGTCGCGTTGCCGGTCATGCAGCGCGAGCTCGGCGCGACGACGGCCCAGGTGCAGTGGATTGCGGATGCGTACCTGCTGGTGCTGTCGGCCCTGATCCTCGCCGGCGGCTCGCTCGGTGACCGGCTCGGGCGCGCGCGCGTCTTCGCCGCCGGCGTCGCGATCTTTGCTGCAGCGTCGCTTTGCTGCGGTGCGGCGCAAACGACGGCGCAACTGATCGCGGCGCGCGCACTGCAGGGCGGCGGAGCGGCGCTGCTCGTACCGGGAAGTCTCGCGATCATCGCGGCGACGTTTCCGCGCGAAGAGCGAGGACGCGCCATCGGCACCTGGTCGGCGCTGACCTCACTGTCGGTCATCGCGGGACCGCTGCTCGGCGGCGTGCTCGTGCAGACGATCTCGTGGCGTGCGGTGTTTCTCATCAACGCGCCGATCGCCATCGCCGTTCTCTGGATCGTGCGGCTGCACGTGCCGCGCGATGCCGGCGAGCGCGCCGGTGCGATCGACTGGCTCGGCACGTTGCTCGTCACCGTCGGACTTGGCGGCGTCGTCTTCGCGTTCATCGAGGCACCAGCTCGCGGCTGGTCATCGACACCGGTCGTCGCCGCATCGATCGCCGGCGTCGTTGCGCTGATCGCATTCATCCCCGTGGAGCGGAGAGCGAGCGATCCGATCGTGCCGTTCGCACTCTTCCGCTCGCGCGCATTCACGGCGGCGAACGTGCTCACGCTGCTGTTGTACGCGGCGCTTTCGGCGGCGACGTTTCTGCTGCCGTTCAATCTCATTCAGGTGCAGGGCTACTCTCCCGCGCAGGCCGGCGCCGCGTTCCTTCCGTTCGTTGCAACGATGTCGATGATGTCGCGCTGGACCGGTGCGCTGGCGGATCGCGTCGGCCCGCGGCCGCTGCTGATCGCGGGACCTCTCATCGTGGCGATCGGTTTCGCGCTGATGACCACACCGGGCGTCGGCGGATCGTACTGGACGACCTTCTTCCCGGGAGTGTTCGTGCTCGGCTTCGGGATGGCGATCACAGTCGCGCCGCTGACGACGACGGTCATGACTTCGATCGACGACGAGCGGCATGCCGGTGCGGCATCCGGCATCAACAACGCCGTGGCGCGAACCGCGGGACTCCTCGCCATCGCCATTCTCGGCGCGCTCGCCGTCTCCGTTTTTTCGCGCGCTCTCGATGAGCGACTCGCAGGGGCGCACGCTCCCGCGACGCTCCGTCGCGCCATGGCCGCGCAGAGCCTTCGCCTCGCCGCCGCGCAACCGCCGACCGGCAGCGATGCCCGCATGGTTCACGAAGCGGTGCAGCTGTCATTCGTTCATTCGTTTCGTGTCACGACCGTCGTCAGCGCGGTGCTGGCAGCGCTGGCGGCAGTCGCAGGCATCGGCGTCGGCAAACAACGGCGAGCGTCACCGGCGACTCAAAGCAAACACGCTCACGACTGATGGCGTCGCCGCAATGGTGGCGAAGTCAATCAATTGGTTTCGTGTCAGCGAGACATAGAATCCGTCGCCGTATGCGTACACGATCGATTGTTTTTGTAACCCTCCTCCTCGCGCAAATCGTCACCGCCGCCGAGACCAGACATCCGCTCTCACTCGATGATCTGACGAAGCAGCGCTCCGTCGGCGACCCGCAGCTCTCGCCGGACGGCAGGTGGATCGCCTACACCGTCGGCACCGTCAACGCCGAGAAGGACAAACGCGACTCCGATCTCTGGATGATCGGCTGGAACGGCGAGGATCGCGTCCGCCTGACTTCATTGCCCGAGAGCAGCGAGAGCAAGCCACGCTGGAGTCCCGACGGCCGATACCTCGGATTCATCGCCACCCGCGGCGACGAAGACGAGAAGAAGAAGGGCGGCCAGGTGTGGCTGCTCGACCGGCGCGGCGGCGAAGCGCAAAAGCTCACCGACATCAAAGGCGGCGTGTCCGACTACGCATGGTCGCCGGACGGCAAGCGACTCGTGCTGGTCGTCGACGATTTCGATTCGAGCTCGGACCCCGAGAAGAAGGAAGGCTGGAAGCGGAAGACCGCTCCGCCGATCGTGATCGATCGTTACCACTTCAAACAGGATCGCGACGGCTATCTCGGCGAGCTCCGCTCCCACCTCCAGCTCTTCGATGTCGAAGCGCGCACGACTGTCGTACTGACTTCCGGATCGTTCGAAGAAACGAATCCGGCCTGGTCGCCGGACGGGCGGCTGATCGCGTTCGTCAGCAATCGCGAGAAGGATCCGGATCGCATCGACAACAGCGACATCTGGGTCGTCGAACCGAAAGCCGGCGCGGAAGCGCGTCGCATCACGACGTTCATCGGCAACGATTCGAAACCGGCCTGGAGTCCCGACAGCAAATTCATCGCGTACCTGCAGGGCGATGATCCGAAGTACAGCGCGTACGGCATGAACAAGCTCGCCGTCATTCCGGCGGCCGGCGGAACGGCGCGGCTGCTGACGGCCGCTCTCGATCGCGCCGTGCAGGATCCGATCGCCTGGAGCGCGGACGGAAAGACGCTCACGTTCGTGGTGCAGGACGATCGGATCACATACGCCGCGCGCATCGCGGCGACCGGCGGCGCAATCGAAAAACTAACGAACGGACGCCGCGTCGTGTCGGCAATCTCGCCAGGCAAAGACGGCGCGTTCGCGCTGCTGGCCGCGACAGCGACCGAGCCCGAGGAAGTGCACGCATTCGACAACGGCCAGCTCCGCCGCGTGACGCACGAGAATGACGCGTGGCTGGCGAACGTGCAGCTCGCGACGGTCGAGGATTTCTCCTGCCGCGCGAAAGACGGCACCGAAGTACACGGGCTGATGTTCAAGCCGCCGTCGTACGTCGCCGGGCAAAAGTATCCGACGCTGCTGAACATTCACGGAGGACCGAACGGCCAGGACCAGCACACGTTCAGCTTCGAGCGTCAGTTGCTCGCCGCGAACGGTTACGTAGTGCTCGCCGTGAATTACCGCGGCAGCGCCGGCCGCGGCAACGCGTATCAGAAGGCGATCTTCGCCGATTGGGGCAACAAGGAAGTTGCCGATCTCCTCGCCGCCGTCGACTACGCGATCGCGTCCGGCGTCGCCGACCCGAACCGCCTCGGCATCGGCGGCTGGAGCTACGGCGGCATTCTCACCGACTACACGACCGCAACCGATCCCCGTTTCAAAGCCGCCATCTCCGGCGCCGGCAGCGCACTGCAACTCTCGATGTACGGCAGCGACGAGTACATTTCGCAGTACGAGCTCGAGCTCGGACCACCGTGGAAAAGCGTCGAGCCGTGGCTCAAGGTGTCGTATCCGTTCCTGCACGCGGACCGCATCAAAACGCCGACGCTCTATCTCGGCGGGCAGTCAGACTTCAACGTCCCGATCATCGGCAGCGAGCAGATGTACCAGGCGCTGCGTTCCCTCGGCGTCGACACGCAGCTCGTCATCTATCCCGGCCAGTACCACGGCATCACCACGCCGAGTTACGTTCACGATCGACTGGAGCGCTATCTGAACTGGTATGCGAAGTACCTGATGCCGAAAAACGCGAGCTGAAGGTCACCACGATCCGGAGGAACCGCCGCCGCCAAACGATCCGCCGCCCGCAGTCAGACCGCCATCGGAGGAGCTGCCTGCAGCTCCTCCGAACGCGGATCCGATCGCGCTGAACAGGACGCTGACCGCTGCCTCGCCGATCCCCGCGACGACCTCGTTCCGCGTCGGCGCGCGAAACGTGATCGTCGCCCACATCGCTTTCAACACGACCGCCACCGTGAATGCGCAAAGCGCGAGCAGCACGGTGATGTGCCGCGCAGCGACCGGCGGCTGGTTTGCGTGCACCACGAAGCCGGCGGCGATCGCCGCAATCAATGCGACGGCCGCCGCGGGAAGTCCCGGCAGCCGCTTCACGCCGCGATATGGGAAGAGCACGAGCGTGAGAATCACCGCAATCACCGGAGCGATCGCCCAGTCGAACGGCCCGCTGTTCGTCCGCATCAGCTCCGCATACGCGACGGCCATCAGGTAACGAAGCAACGCCACGGACGCTGCGCCGGCGGCGAGACCGGCGACGATCATGAGCACGATGCGCGTCGGCGTGGTGGAGATCGGAGGAGGAGTGCCGCGTTGCTGTTTGCGCTTCACGTCTTCTTCTACGAACGGGCGATCGCAACGCCGCGCCGGCTGCTGCGCGCGCGTTTGATCTCGTCGCCGACGACGCTCACGATGTATCCGATCTCTTCCGGCGTGAGGCCCGGGAACATCGGCAGCGACAGCAGCGAGTGGCCGGCCGCTTCGGAATGCGGGAAGTCGCCGGGCTGGAAGCCGAAGCGCTCGCGATAGAACGGCTGCAGATGAATCGGCCAGAAGTATGGCCGAGACATGATCCCCTGCTTCTCCAGCGCGGCGATCATCTCATCGCGATCGAGATCGGGAGCGAGCCGCACCGGATAGAGGAACCAGCTCAGCCGCATTCCCGCGCGCGGCGCGGCGAGCGGCGTAACGCCGTCGACGTCAGCCAGCAGTTTGCTGTAGCGATTCGCGACCGCTTCACGACGCGCGAGCAGTTCGTCGAGGCGATTGAATTGCGCGAGACCGAGTGCGGCGCTCAGTTCATCGAGACGGTAGTTGAAGCCGAGGCGATCGTGACGGAACCACTGATCGTCGTGCGCGCGGCCCTGATTGCGCAGACTGCGGAACAGGCGCGCCCACTCTTCGTTGTCGGTGAGGAGCATGCCGCCCTCGCCGGTCGTGATCTGCTTGTTCGGATAAAAACCGAACGCCGACGCATCGCCCCAGCGACCGGCAAACACACCGTCGGACTCCGCACCGATCGCTTCACACGCATCTTCGACGACCGCGATCTGATGCGTGTGCGCGCAGTCGACGATCTCCTTCATCTGCGCCGGACGTCCGAAGATGTGAATCGGCACGATCGCGCGAAGCTGCGCCGAAGTCGGATTGCAGTTGCGCGGCAACAGATGTCGCCAGCCCGGCTTGCGATTGACGATCTCTTCGATGACTTCGAGTGACTTCTGCGGATCGATCGTCAGCGTTTCGGGATCGACGTCGACGAAGATCGGGATGCCGCGCTCGTAAAGAATGGCGTTGGCGGAAGCGATGAAAGAGAACGGCGTCGTGATGACGAGATCGCCGTCGTGCACTCCCGCCGCGATCATCGCGAGGTGCAGCGCCGCGGTGCCGTTTGAAACGCCGATCGCGAAGCGCGCACCGAAGCGATTCGCGAACGCTTCCTCGAAGCGGACGAGCATCGGACCGCTGGCGAGACGCTGCGATTGCAGCGCCTCCTGCACGAGGCGCAATTCTTCAGGTCCGATGTCGGGAGCGGCGAGGGGAATCGTTCGGGCAGGGGGCGTCATGCTGAAGGGAAAGTACGATACCGTAAGTCAGTGAAGTTGCCGGTCGATTCTTTGCCGCGCAGGATCGTCATCGTCGGCGCGGGATCGCAGGGAGCGATCGTCGCCGACATCCTTCAGTGTGCGCGGGAAGCAGGCGCGAGCGATGAAGTGATCGGCTTCGTCGACGACACGGAATCCCTTCATCGCGAGACGATTCTCGGCCTGCCGGTGCTCGGCCCGATCGATTCGCTCTCAGCGATCGAGCACGACGCGATCGTGGTCGCGATCGGCGACAACACCGGACGCCGCACGATGACCGAGCGTCTCGTTGCACGTGGTGAAAAACTGGCGACCGCGATTCATCCATTCACGTCGATCGCGCCGAGTGCGACGATCGGCGAAGGAACGATGATCTCCGCGGGTGCGCTGCTGCTCCCCCGCTGTTCCGTCGGCCGCGGCACGCTTCTGAACACGAAGGCTTCCGTCGATCACGACTCGATCCTCGGCGACTACGCTCACGTCTCCGCCGGCGGGACCGTCGGCGCGAACGTGCGCATCGGCGATGAAACGCTGATCGCGCTCGGCGCCAGCGTCGCGTCGGAGCGAACGGTCGGAGCGCGGACGATCATCGGTGCGGGCGCGGTCGTCGTGCGCGACATTCCCGACGACGTCATCGCCTTCGGCGTGCCCGCTCGCGTTACATCCGATCGCCGTTCTGAAACTCCCAATCGGTGATCGGCGACGCCGGAAGCGTGGAGACGAAGCCTTCCGTCCATTCGAAGCCGTGCGTTGCGAGCAGCTCCGCGTCGGCCGCTCGCGTGACATAGCAGAAGAGCCGGCGATTGGCGGCGTGCGCGCGGGCGGCAAGTGACGGAAGTTTCATCGCGTCGGTGACGGCGTGAACGCGATCGAAGTCGCGCGTCCGTTCGACGATCGCGGACCACTCGCCTCCGACGCCGACACACTCGATCTGCGCGTGTGGACGAAAGAGAAACTGCGTCTGCCACTCATCGATCGTGTAGCGGAACGAGCTGCGGAACGATGCGAAGTCGGGCTCGACGGATGTGATCAATTCTTCTGGACGACCGCCGGTCGACCGGCAATAGAACGATCGATGCATTCCCGCGCCGGCGGCGTCAAAGCGGCGAGCGCTCGCGTTTTCACGGCGGCCGAAGCCGAGGAGGAGTGCGCCTCGCTCCTGCGCAATCGCGGATGTCGTTTCGAGGACTCGCGCGAACACGCCACGTCCGCGCGCCGCGGGAAGAGTCCATGATCCGGCGATGATTGCGGCGCGGCCACCATCGGCGAGTGTTCGATACAGAATCGCCGACGCGGCGATCGTCACACCGCCATCGTCGACGAACAGCAACTCCGCGTCGTCGCGAAACGCCCAGCGATACGTCGCAGCGTCGCCCCAGTCGCCGAACGACTCGTTCGCGCCGCGGAGATACTCCTCCGGATCGGCATCGGCCGCGCGCACGCGACGGATGTTCACGACGTCCACCGCTCCGCGATCTCTCCCATCGACGTCCAGAAGACGCGATCGCCAAACTCCCGTTCGATCGTCGAGAACAGTTCGTCGAGCCGATCGCGATATTCGATCGTCAGGCCGTCGAGCGCGCGATAGCCGCCGGACTCCGCGAGCAGATGCGCTTTGATCGACAGCAGTCCGCCGGACGCGAGGATGTTCCGCGCGCGATCGATCGTCGACGTCGCCTGGAAGTTCGTCGGGATGTGAAGCAGCCCTTCGTATTCGGCCGGCGCGAACAACGGAACACCGCGCAGTCCGCTTCCTGCCGCGACGGCATTGTTCGCAACGTCCGTTTCGAGATCGCGCGCCGACGCGAAGAATCGGATCTGCGAATCGCGAAGCGCCCGCAACAGCGCGGGCGTCACGTGCCAGCCGGGCGGCGCGAAGCCGCGAACGATCTTCAGCTTTGCCGCGCGAAAGATCGCATCCGCTTCATCGATCATCCGCCGGCATTCGGCGGCGCTCGCATTCGCGAACTCGAGCACCGGCCGCATCCCGCGCGTGACGTGATGCAGACCGTGCATCGCGATTTCTGCGCCGCGCCATTCGGCGAGGAAGTCGCAGAACGCGGCGTGCCGATCGAGCCGGAACGTGCCGCGCGGATGGACGCGAACGGTGTAGAACCGATCGCGCAGCCACGGGATGCGCGCGAGCAGGCGCCGCGTCGGATATGGATCGAGCGTTTGCCAGTCGGGCGTCGTGAAGAGCGTGACGCGCAACCGCGGATGACGTTCCTGCAGCCAGCGCACGTGCCGCAGCGCCTCGATCGCCACCGGCGCCGGATGGACGTCGTCGATCGAGAAGCAGACAGCGGCAGGCAGCCGGTTCATGCGTACGCGGCAATGTACGCGGAGATGACGTCGGCCGGCGTTCCGAGCTGTCGGATCGCGCCGCCGTCGATCCATGCGACGCGATCGCAGAGCTGCTTCAGGCGCTGCAGATCGTGCGAGACGACGATGAACGTCACGCCGCGCGCGCGGAACTCCGCGATGCGCGCGGCGCACTTCTGCTGGAACTCCGCGTCGCCGACGCCGAGCGCTTCGTCGATCAGCAGGATGTCGGAGTCGACCGTCGTCGCGACGGCAAACGCGACGCGCAGAATCATCCCCGCCGAGTACGAACGGAGCGGCGCATCGAAGAAGTCGCCGATCGCCGCGAACGCTTCGATGCCAGGCATGCGCGCGTGCATTTCAGCGCGCGTGAGTCCGAGGAACGCGCCGCGGAGATAGGCGTTCTCACGGCCGGTGAGATCGGGATGAAAGCCGCTCATCAGATCGATGAGCTGCGAGACGGCGCCGCGAATGCGTACGCGTCCCGCGGCCGGATCGATGACGCGCGCGAGGAGATTGAGCAGCGTCGTCTTGCCGGCGCCGTTCTTCCCGATGATGCCGAGGATTTCGCCCTTTGCAACGGTCAGCGAAATGTCGCGGAGCGCCGGATAGTCGATCCATTTGCGTCGTCGGAAGCGAACGATCGCTTCCTTCAGCGACACGCGAGGTTCGACCGACAGCCGGTAACGGACCGACACGTGATCGAGCACGATCACCGCGGAATCAGACGTGGGCAGTGACGTCATGAGCGGAGTGGTTGAAGAGCAGCCAGCCGGCGACGGCTGTCGTCAGCGACACGATGGTCATCACGGCGTACGAGCTCGCGGACGGCCACGCGTTCGCGTACAGCGGCGCGCGGAACGCTTCGATGAATGCGGTTACGGGGTTGTATGCGACGAGCCAGCGAATCGAGTCGGGAACGATCGCCACCGGATAGATGACGGTCGAGGTGAACATCAGTGCCGGGAGCAGCATCGTGTAGAGATCGGAGATGTCGGGGAACGAGAGCGCGATCGTGCCGAGGAGCAGCGACACGCCGAACGTGAAGAGCGAGGTGAGGAACAGCGTGAGGACGAGACTCAGCAGCGGTGCGCCGAGCGGACGCCCGATGATCAACATGATGACGATCAGCACGACGAGTGCAACCAGCAGATTGAAGAGACTCGTCGCAAGGGTCGCCAGCGCGAGCGCCGTTTTCGGAATGCGCGTGCGGCGCCAGAGATCGATTCCGGAGGCGACTTCGTACGTCACGATCGTCGTCGTCTGCGAGAAGAACGTCCAGAGCAGCAGACCGGCGCAGGCGAAGAGCGGATACGCCGGCGTGTACTTCGAGAGCAGCCGGCTGAGGACGAGCGAGACGACGAGCAGCATCGGCATCGGATTGGCGATCGTCCAGAGCAGTCCGAAGACGGAGCGCTTGTAGCGAATCTTGATGTTCCGCTCCACGAGCGCGCGCAGCAGCGGACCGCTGCGAAGCAGCTCGCGCAGCTCTTCGAGTGCGCGCGGCGATCGGCGATCGGAATCGTAATCGTACGCGGTCGTCATACGGCGGCCCTCCGTCTGCGAAACGGTCCGATCGCGATGCGCGCAAGCTTGCGCGGAATCCGCGCCACGCGCGACGCGAGACTCCGCAGCATCGTCGGCTGGCGAAGGATGCGCCGCAGGTCGCGCTCGATCGGGAGAAGCCGCGCGGGAAGCAGCAGCGCGCGCACGAACGACCGGCGCAATCGATAGTGCTGCTCGGCGCGCTTCGTCGTGCGGGCGAGAATGGCATCGAGGTCGGCGACGGTGCGCTGCAGCGTGAATCGCTCCAGCATCCACTGCCGTCCGCGCTCTCCCAGCTGACGCGCAAACTCCCGGTCGCGCAGCAGACGGAGAATCGCTTCCGCGAGCGCAGCCGGATCGTCGACCGGAACCACGAGTCCCGTTTCTTCGTGCAGCACCGTGTCGCGGAAGCCCGGGATGTTCGACACGACCAGCGGCAGCTCCATCAGCAACGCCTCGACCGTCCCGGCAAGATTGTCGGTCAGCGAGCACTGCGCCGAGATGTCGAACGATGCCAGCGTGTCGGGGATATCGCGCCGCTCTCCCGGAAAAAGAATCGCATGCTCGACGCCGAGCGACTTCACAAGAGCGTGAAGACTCTCGAGGTACGCTTCGCCCTGCGGCCCCCAACCTTTTCCGACGAGCACGAAACGCGCGTCAGGAAACTCTTCGAGCACGCGCGGCGCGGATCGAATGAGGACGTCGTGACCTTTGAGCCCGCGGGTCATCAGCTTCTCGCCGAAAACGAGCGGCGCATTGATCGGCGCGTAAAAGTAGGCGATCTTGCCGATCACCGGTGCGTCCGGCGGAATGCCGAGCTCGCGCCGAACGCGCGCGCCATCGGCCAGATCGGGATGATGTCCGCTCTGATCGATCGCATAAAAAACGAGCTCGATCTGCTTCTCGGGAACTCCGAACTGCCGCAGCAGATCGCGCGTGTAACTCGCCGACGCGATCGTCTTCGTGTCCGCGAATGCCGTACCGAGCTCCATCGTCCGAAGGAACTCATGTTCGAGCGACAACGGACCGACGATGCCGGTGAAATGCTGCGGGACGTCGGCGATCCACGACGCGAGACGAGCCGTGACGACCGCCTCGAAGATATGGCTGTGCACGACGTCGGGCCGCAACCGGCGGAACAGTTTCACCAGCTTCAAAAGGCCGGCGATCCGGTCACGATGCGACGTCGCATTGACGATGTTGACCGTTTCCGCGTGACATGGAATGCCGAGCGCCGCGAGCTTCGGCGCGATGTCGCCGTCGAGCGAGGGAACGATCGCGGCAACGTCGTGACCGAGCTTCTTCTGCTCCGCCATGATCGCGATCATCCACGGCGCACCGGTCGGGGTCGGGGTGACGTGCACGATGCGAAGGGGCCGGGTGACGAGCATCAGAAGCGGCGGAGTGTAGGCGAACCGCATCGTGAACGCGAATGCGCGCGACGCTCTACAATCGCGCGCGTTGACACGGCTCCGGATCATCCACATCGCCGATTCGACTGACGGCGTGCCGTGGCTCACGAACATCGTCTGCGAACAGGCGCGCCGCGGTCACGACGTGCGCGTCGTTCTGCCGCGAGACAGCGGCAGCGTGCCGCGTCTGCTCGAAGAGAGCGGAATTCCGTTCGACGTGCTGCCGATCGAGCTCCCGCCGCCATCGCGCGCGCTGACGTTCGCGTTTCGCCTGCTGCGGATCGCGCGCTACCTGCGCCGTCATCGTCCCGACGTCGTTCACTACCATCTCTTCACGTCGATCATCGTCGGGCGTCTCGCATCGTGGATCGCCGATGTTCCGATCCGCATCTCGATGATTCCGTCACCGCTCTTTCTCGAGAGTCCGATCCTCAGCGATCTCGAGCTCACCACGTTGTTCGCCGACACGCGAATCATCGCCACGTGCGAACGAACGCGGGCGCTCTACGCGTCACGTGGTGTGCCGGCGGAGAACGTTCGGCTCGCGTACTACACGCCCGACACCGATGCCTTCGATCCCGCGAACGCCAATCCCACAACACTCCGCCGCGATCTCGAGCTCAGCGACACGCAGCCGGTGATCGGATTCGTCGCGTACTTTTATCCGCCAATGCGCAGCGCCTATTCGCCCGCATATCTGCGCGGCAAAGGAGTAAAAGGACACGAGGTGCTTTTCGCGGCCGCGCCGAAAGTTCTCGAGCGTTACCCCGACGCGAAGTTCGTCCTCGTCGGCAAAGGAACCTCCGACGGCGCCGCGTACGAGCAGCAGCTTCGCGCTGCCGTGCACGACGCCGGTCTCGCGCATGCGATTCTTTTCGCCGGCGAGCGCGATGACATTCCCGACACACTCGCCGCCTGCGACGTCACGCTCCAATGCTCCCTCTGCGAAAACCTCGGCGGCAGCATCGAATCACTGTTGATGGGACGTCCGCTCATCGCCACGCGTGTCGGTGGTCTCGTCGACTCGGTCATCCACGAAAAAACCGGCCTGCTCGTCGAGCCGTCGAACAGCGACGAGCTGGCGGATGCGATCATTCGACTGCTCGATGACCGAGCGCTCGCCGCACAACTCGGCGCCGCCGGCCGCGCGTTCATGCTCGAACGCTTCACGCTCGCTCGAACCGTCGATGATCTCGATGACGTGTACGAGGAAGCACCGCGTCAGGATGGTTACCGCATCGCCGTCAGCATCGTCCGCGCGCTTGCGCTGCCGCTCCGGCTGGCGAAGCTCTTTCCTGCGATCGTGAAAGCGATCATCCGCCGGACGTCACAATGAATCCCGTTCGCAAAGCGTATTTCCAGATTCACTTCTGCGTCGTCCTCTGGGGCTTCACGGCGATTTTCGGCCGGCTGATCTCGCTGACCGCGGTGCCGCTGGTCTGGTGGCGCATGACGCTCGTCGCCGTGATCCTCGTGTCGGTGCCGCGCGTCTGGCGCGGACTGCGAACGATGTCGCCCAAACTGATCGCGGCCTACAGCGGCGTCGGCTGCATCATCGCCCTGCACTGGCTGACGTTCTACGGTTCGATCAAGTTGTCGAACGCCTCGGTCGGCGCGACCTGCATGGCGCTCGCACCGGTCTTTCTCTCGATCGTCGAGCCGTTCATCGTCCGCCGTCCGTTCAACATCCGCGAGTTGCTCCTCGGCGTGATCATGATTCCAGGCGTCGTCATGGTCATCGGCGGAGTCCCGACCGGAATGCGCAGCGGCATCGCCCTCGGCGTTCTGTCAGCGTTCTTCGTCGCCATCTTCGGAACGCTGAACAAACGACTCGTGCATCACGCCGACGCGCTCGCGGTAACAGCTCTCGAGCTCGCAGCCGGCGCCGTGCTGCTGACGCTCTTCGGTCCGCTGCTCGGGCCGGGGACGTTTCAGCTGCCGTCGCTGCACGACGCGATTCTGCTGCTCATCCTCGCGGTCGGCTGCACGATCCTGCCATTCACGCTCGCACTCATGGCGCTCCGACACCTCAGCGCCTTCGCCACGCAGCTGGCCGTGAATCTCGAACCGGTCTACGCGATCATCCTCGGCAGCGTGCTGTTGCACGAGCACCGCGAGCTCGGTCCGCTGTTTTATGGAGGAGTGGCGATCATCCTCGGCGCGGTGCTGACCTATCCGCTGCTCGTCCGCGAGCGGCCGGCGCCACCGCTGCCGTAGAACGGTTTATCCTCTTCGCGTGAAACGAATCGTGCGCGTCATCTTCCTCATCCTCCTCGCCCTCTTCGTGATGATTCAGTTCGTGCCGGTGGCGAAAACGAATCCTCCCGTAACCGGAGAAATCGTCGCGCCCGCGGACGTCAAAGCGATTTTTCGCAAGAGCTGCTACGACTGCCATTCCAACGAAACGGTCTACCCCTGGTACAACCGAGTGGCGCCGGTGTCATGGCTGCTGGCCAGCGACGTAACCGGCGGCCGTAAGAAGCTGAACTTCAGCACCTGGCAGCAGCTGCCTCCTGATCGGCAGAACCGGAAGCGCAAGCAAATCTGGAAGGAGGTTGGATCGGGCGACATGCCGCTGTGGTTTTACCTGCCGCTGCATCCGGCCGCCAAACTGTCGGACGCCGACAAAGCGATCGTGAAGGCGTGGAGCGAGGGAAGCCGGTAGTG
>JAXDJV010000027.1:0-253869 GCA_034667465.1 Acidobacteriota bacterium
ATCTTCTTGTCGAGGAAGCGGTCGGTACGGCAGAGCAGCACGTCCGGCTGGATGCCGAGACCGGTCAGCTCCTTCACGCTGTGCTGCGTCGGCTTCGTCTTCACCTCGCCGGCCGCGGAGATGAACGGCACGAGCGTCAGGTGGATGTAAAGCACGTCTTCCTTACCGCGATCCCAGCGGAACTCGCGGATCGCCTCGAGGAACGGCAAGCTCTCGATGTCGCCGACCGTGCCGCCGACTTCACCGAGCACGATGTCGTAGCCTTCCGACGCGTCGAGGATCCGGCGTTTGATCTCGTCCGTGATGTGCGGGATCACCTGCACCGTGCCGCCGAGGTAGTCGCCGCGCCGCTCCTTGCTGATCACCTCGAAGTACACGCGGCCGGTCGTGATGTTGTTCTTCTGATTCATCCGCGTCGAGCAGTAGCGCTCGTAGTGGCCGAGGTCGAGATCGGTCTCGGCGCCGTCGTCGGTGACGTAGACCTCGCCATGCTGGAACGGCGACATCGTGCCGGGATCGACGTTGACGTAGGGATCGAATTTCTGGAGCGTGACTTTGAAGCCGCGCGCTTCGAGGAGTGCGCCGATGGAGGCGGCGGCGATTCCTTTGCCGAGACCTGATACGACACCGCCGGTGATGAAGATGTATTTCGTGCTCATGCGCGCTCCTTGAAGGATGAAGGCAGAAGGATGAAGGATGAAGAAAGCGCAAGGCAGCGGCTATTCAGCCTTCTGCCTTCATGCTTCATCCTTTGATTGTGGGGACTCTTCGGGCGGGATTGGTGATTGCTGGTCGTGAGCAAAACGCTCACGCATGGGCTCCCGGGTTATGCATGCTTCGCAAGCTCTCGTTCCACGTTCGCGACGTCTTCGGGGCGATCGACTCCGATATGCGGCGTCGTGGTTTCGATGACTCGGATTGTAAAGCCGTTCTGGAGGGCTCGCAACTGCTCGAGCGACTCGGCGCGTTCCAGCGGTGACGGCGCGTGCGTGACGAAGGCGTCGAGCGCCGCGCGCTGATACGCGTAGACGCCGATGTGTCGTCGCGCAAGCTCGCAGCTGCCGTACGGAATCGCGGCTCGGGAGAAATAGAGCGCGTTGCCGTTGAGAGCGGTGACGACTTTGACGACGTCGCGGCTGGCCAGCTCTTCATCGGTCGAGATCGGCGCGGCGAGCGTGGCGATCTCGATCGTCGCGTCGCTTTGCAGCGCGTCGATGAGGCGATCGACATTGCCGATGTCGATCAGCGGCTCATCGCCCTGCACGTTGACGACCTGATCGAATGACGTCGCCTCCAGCGATTCGATCTCGCGGATCGCGGCGGCAATGCGATCGGTGCCCGACTGGTAATCGCCGGCGGGCGAGACCACCCGGCCTCCGAAGGATTGCACGTGATCGGAGATGCGCGTGTCGTCGGTGGCGACGTAGACGGCAGCGGCGCGCGTCGATGCGATCGACCGTTCGTAAACGCGTCGAATCAGTGACACGCCGGCGATCTCGACCAGCGGCTTGCCCGGGAAGCGGGTCGAGCCGTATCGCGCCGGAATTACAATCACGCCTTTCATGCCGGCCGCGCATTCTACCAACGCGTTCGTTTCTCCCGCCGATCGCGCGTTGATGCGGCGGCTGACGATCGCACTCGTCGTGCTTTTGATCGCGACGTTCGCCCTCTCGCGGCTCTACCTGCTCTACTCGCATAAGTTCTACGACGTCACCGGAACGGCGGAGTGGATCTGGGACAAACATCGCCTCGCGGCCGGCGATCCGCTGGCGTTTTTCGCGGTGCGTGATTTTGAGCTGCCGTCAAATCGCTACTACACGAAGATCAGGATCGTCGGCGATCCGGAGTACACGCTCTACTTCAACGGCGTGGAGATCGGCGGCCGCCGCGTCGGCGAGGAGCGCTGGCTCGACGTCTATGACGTGACGCCGATCGCGAAGACGGGACGCAACCGAATCGTCGTCGCGGTGCGCAGCGAGAACGGGGTCGGTGGTCTCATCGCGGGGCTCGACATCGCTCCCGATTACCAGAACATGGTCGTAAGCGGCAGCGACTGGAAAATCTACCGCCAGTGGAGTGATCGTTTGCTGCTCGCCGACGTGCCGTCAATTGCCGCACGTCCGCCGATGCTGCTCGGCCGTCCGCCGATGCGGCGCTGGAACTACCTCGAACGGAAAGAGCGCTCGCTGGCTGTGCCGCCGCGGAAGATCGTTGCGCCGAAGAGCGTCAGCACGATGATCGGCGCGCTGCCGGACGTCCGCGTCATCGAAGGGGTCGCGGTGACGGTGACGACGCGCAGCAGCGCCGTCGTCTACGACTTCGGTCCGACGCAGGGACGCGCGCGGCTGACGCTGGTCGAGACTGCGAGCCGTTCGCGCCGGGTGAAGGTGCGATTCGCGAACGATCCGTCCGAGCTCGCGCCGCTCGAAGGCAACCTGCAGTCGTTCGTGTTCGGGGCCGGCGAGCGGACCATCATCGATCCGGTGGAACGATCGTTCCGCTACGTGATGGTGTACGGCGGCACGGCGCGCGCCGACGTCGCGCAATGATGTGGGGGCGGCCGCCTCGGCCGCCCGGGACGGGCGAAGCGCCCGTCTCCACATTTCTGCAGTCGCTAGAACAGCACTTTGCGCACGAAGTACTCTTCGCGCGTCATCGTTTTGTTGTCGATCGCCTGCGCGTCTTCACGCGTCATCCGGAAACGTCCCGACGAGCCGCCGGTCACGGTTCCCATGAAGAGCTCGACCATCTCCACCTGCGCGCCCTGCACGCCGGCGTTGCGGACCATCAGAAACGCGGTCGCGGAGATGGCGTTGAACACTTTCTCTTCGGTATCGGCCGTGACGTCCGCGTGGATCGTGTTCGGCGCGGGCGACGTGACTTTGTGCTCGAAGATGCCGACGTTCTCGAACGCGCGGACGAACTTGTCGATCACCTCGTTGCTCATCGCCGGACCGCTCGCGGCGGCGACCGGAGCATTCACTGCCGGAGCCGTGTCGCCAGGCGCGGGAGCCGGCGCCTGCTGCGACGGCAGCTTGCGGAGCTTGATCGTCGAGCCGAGTGACGGACCGGCCGGTTTCGCGGGCGCCGGCGCAGGAGCGGCCTCGCCGAAGGCGGTGGCGTCGCCGAGGCCGAGCTTCGTCTGTTGATCCGACTTCGCGAAATCGATGAGCGACGCATCGAGCTGCAGCGACGAGCCACTTTCGAGCATGACGAGCGCTTTGCCGTTCGTGACGGCCGGCTTCGCCTTCGCCTTGTACTTCGTCCCGTCCCTGAGCACGACCCAGTAGGTGGCGAACGCCTGAACGGACATCAGCGATACGAGCGCGAACAGCGTGAGCGTTTTCTTCATGTCGTCTCCGGATCGGCGTCGAGAACCTTGCGATTATACTGGCCGAACGTCGCCGCCTTCCTGTGTGATTCCGTCCGGGCGGCGCGAAGGAACCCTGCACATGCTAGTCGTGATGGAGGCCGGCGCACGGCCTGAAGAGATCGAAGCAGTCATACGTCACATCGAGAGGATCGGCCTGCGCGCGCATGCGATCCCGGGAGCGCAGCGCACGGCGATCGGCATCACCGGCAATCGCGGCGCCGTCGATCCGGCAGTCATCGAAAACTTTTCCGGCGTCAAGGAAGTCATCCCGGTCTCGCACAGCTACAAGCTCGTCAGCCGGGAAGCGAAGCCGGACGACAGCATCATCAGCGTCGGTGGCGTCGACGTCGGCGGCAACGGCATCGTCGTCGTCGGCGGTCCGTGCGCGGTCGAGACCTACGATCAGACGCGCACCATCGCCGAGCGGATCAAGCGCGGCGGCGGGCAGCTGTTCCGCGGCGGCGCGTACAAGCCGCGCACGTCGCCGTATTCGTTTCAGGGACTCGAAGAAAAAGGGCTCGAGATTCTCGCGCGCGTTCGCGAGGAGTTCGATCTGCCGATCGTCACCGAGGCGATCGATCATGAGTCGCTGGCACTCGTCGATCAATACGCCGACTGCATCCAGATCGGCGCGCGCAACATGCAGAACTTCTCGCTGTTGAAAGCGGCGGGACGCGCTCGGAAACCGGTACTGCTCAAGCGCGGGATGTCGGCGACGCTCGATGAGCTGCTTCTCTCCGCCGAGTACATCATGTCGGAAGGAAACTACAACGTGATGCTCTGCGAGCGCGGCGTCCGGACGTTCTCCGATCACACGCGCAACACCGTCGATCTGTCGATCGTACCGGCCGTGAAGCGAATCAGTCATCTCCCGATCCTCGTCGATCCGAGCCACGGCACCGGCAAGCGGAACAAGGTCGTGCCGATGTCGCGCGCGGCGATCGCGGTCGGCGCGGACGGCGTGCTCGTCGAAGTGCATCACAAGCCGGAAGAAGCGTTGTCGGACGGGCCGCAGGCGCTGCTCCCCGATACGTTCGACCAGCTGGTGCGTGAAGTCGACGCGATCGCGCATGTGCTGGGACGCTCGTTGCAGCCGGCGCTGGCGGCCTCGTAGCCGGAATGCGCAGAACCAAAATCATCGCCACACTCGGTCCGGCCTGCAGCGACGAAGCGACGATTCATCGTCTGCTGACATCGGGCGTCGACTGCTTCCGGCTGAACTTCTCGCACGGCACCGCCGAGGAGAAGATCCCGCTCATTCAGTTGATCCGGCGCATCGCGACCGACCTCGGCAAGTACATTCCGATCCTCGGCGACATTCAGGGGCCGAAGCTGCGCATCGGTGACGTCGAAGGCGTCATCCACCTGCAAAGCGGACAGCAGTTCACGATCACGACCGAAGCGATGCGCGGCAACGCGCAGATGGTCTCGACGCCGTTTCTTCCGCTCCCGCGCGAAGTGCAGATCGGCCAGCGCATTCTCATCAACGACGGACTCGTCGAGCTGGTCGTCACCGCTCTCGATGAGAAGCAGGTCGTCACGCGCGTCATTCACGGCGGCCCGATCTCATCGAAGAAAGGGATGAACTTCCCCGACAGCGAGCTGACCGTCGCGGCGATCACCGAGAAAGATGAGCGCGACGTGAAGTTCGCGGTCGAGCACCAGCTCGACTACATCGCGGCATCGTTCGTTCGTCGCCGCGGCGACATCGAACGGCTGCGCGAGCTGCTCGAGCAGTTCGGCGGCAGCGAGATCAACGTCGTCGCGAAGCTGGAGAAACCGCAGGCGCTCGACGCACTCGAAGAGATTCTCGAAGTGAGCGACGGCGTCATGGTCGCGCGCGGCGATCTCGGCGTCGAACTGCCACCCGAGGATGTGCCGATCCTGCAGAAGAGAATCCTCGCGACCGCCAGCCGGTGGGGACGATTCGGCATCACCGCCACGCAGATGCTCGAGTCGATGACGACCGCATCGCGGCCGACGCGCGCGGAAGCGTCCGACGTCGCGAACGCGATCTTCGACGGATCCGATGCGGTGATGTTGTCGGCCGAGACCGCGTCGGGAAACTATCCGGTCGAAGCGGTGCAGATGATGGCGCGCATCGTTACGGCAGCCGAGGCGAGCGGGGAAGGGCGGATGGCCGCGGTGCGCGCGCCGTTCCGCAAGTCGAGCGAGTCGGATGAGTTCACCGACGCGCTGGCAGGCGCGGCGAACTACGCCGCCGAACAGATCGACGCGAAGTACATCGTCGTCTTCACGCAGACCGGATTCGCGGCGCGGCTGATGTCGAAGTTCCGTCCGAAGGCGCCGATCGTCGCGCTGACGCCGTCGAGCTGGGTCGCGCGGCGGATGAATCTGCTGTGGGGCGTTCATCCGTTCGTAATGCGCGAGCTCGGCGAGTTCCACGAGCAGATCGTCGATCGCGTCGATGAATTTCTGCTCGATCGCGATCTCGTCCGTCACGGCGACCGTCTCGTCATCCTGATGGGCTCGCCGATTTATCAGCGGGCGAAGACGAATCTGCTGCGGGTTCATCGCGTCGTCGCGAAGTCGCTTTGAAGACCGATCCGTGACGGATCGGGGAAGAGTCGCGCGGTGGCACGCGTTTTCGAGGCAACCCGTTTGACATCGGTTTGGCGAAGTCCTAACCTCGCCAGGCGATCAGGGAGGAGCTCATGCGTCGAATTCGAGCTATCGCGTTCGCAGCCGTCGTGCTCTCGGCGACGGGGAGCGCGCGCCCTGCAGACGTCACCGTTGCGGACGTGCTGCAAGTCCTCGGCAACGTCACCAGCGCTGCCCGGCCGGTCGGCAACGCGCTCGTCATCGCGCTGAACCTCGGCAACCTCGACGCAATCCAGACCTTCTCGACCAGCGACGGCAGCTTCGCACTTCCGCCGCTCCGCTCCGGCATCTACAAGATCATCGCGGTGAAGTACGGCTACGCGCCGGCGATGGCGATGGTCGTTCCGAACAAAGCCAGCCAGCGCCTGACGCTCAAGCTCGGCAACGAGAACAGCGCGCGCGCCAAAGATGCGCGCGCCGCGATCTGGGAGATCCGCGGCTCGCTTCCCACCGACATCCTTCGCGAGCTCGACGCCGTGATGGCGCCGCCGCAGGCGCTCGAACATATCGACGTGCCGCGCTTCAAAGGCGAGATGGCGTCGATGACCGGCATGGCGGAGCAGACGCCCGCGTTCGCGCAAACCGTCCTCGGCGTGCAGAGCCGCATCGGTGAGAACTGGCAGCTCGGCTTCACCGGCAATCTGCATCGCATCGACGATCCGACCGACGACAACCGCTTCGGAACGCCGGCCGCGGAGTCGAGCGTGATGTCGATGGAGCTTCGTTCGTCGCCGACCGACGCCTATCGCGTCGCATCGACGAAGAGCTGGTGGCGCTATCGCGATTCAGCCGACATTCCCGATCAGACGGCCGACGTTCGCTCGCACAATTTCGAATGGCAGCACGGCGACGCGCGCGTGCAGGTTCGCTACCTCGCGCAGCAGAACCTTTTCACCGCATCGCCGGCCGGCTCCGATCTGTTCGAGATCGGCGGCAACACGATGCTGGTCCACACCGAGCGCAACGACCTCGGCGTTGCGCTGCGCGTCTCGCAGGAAAGCTCGCACAGCGCTGGGAACGCGGTGTTCCGCACCGCGGACGTCACGGCGAACGGGGCGGTAGCGATCGTGCCGTCGTTCAGCGTGCAGTATGGCGTGTCGAGTCGGGTCGGGGTTGATGGAACGGCGTGGGCGCCGCGCACCGGCATCGAGTGGAAGCTGACCGATCAGACGTCGTTCGTCGCGACGGGGATGCTGAAGGTCTACGACGCCGTGCGCGACGGAATCTATCCGAGCATCGTGGTCTGGTCGGACGACTCCCGCGTGCTGCCGCGCTATTCGTATTCATTCGGATTCGTGAACGGCGGCGACGCCGCGAACAACTTCTCGGCGATCGCAACGGTGAGCGCGGTCGACGCACCGCAGCGAGTCATTTTCAGCAACGGCTTCGAACCGTTCTGGGACGGTCTCTACCTCGACGCCGGCGACGTCCGCCGCGATCTCCGCCTCGGCTACCGCCGCGTAATCGGAACGAAGTTCGCGTTCGACGTGTCAGGCAGCGCCGGCGTGGCGACGCCCGAACTGCCGTCGAGCATTCGCAAGGTGTACGTGACCGGCGACCTGCAGTCGACGTTCAATCCGACCGGCACCACGCTGGCGATCTCGTTCCGCGAGATTCACCAGCCACAGACCGCGACCGCGTCAACGAAGCCGAACTACCGCAGCGAGAGAGTGAACGTGCACATGGCGCAGTCGCTCCACCTGCCACTCGATCTGAAGGTGCTGTTCGGCCTCGAGCTCGCGCACGCCGAAAACTCGCCGTTCCTGCTCGATACGCTGGAGCCGCAGGGCGCGACGCGGAAGTACATTGGCGGACTGGCGCTGAACTTCTAGATCGCCGCGCGTTTTGGACGAGTGGGAAGAGTGGTTCGAACGGCCGGCACGGCCGGCTGCGTATGTGGCAGAGCCTTCGCGTCGCTTTCGATTCTTCCGGCCTGCGTGATTGCCATCTGGCTGAATCACCGCGTGCTCGTGTTCCCGCCGGCCGAGTCCGCACACTCCTGGCGCTTCGTCACGTCCGGTTTATCGAATGCGTGGGAAGCCGAACGCCCGGACCCGAACGGATGGTCCGGTATGGGCGTCGAGTTCGTCTTCGAGACTCCGCAAAACGCCGAGTGGGCGGTGACTTTCACGGCGAAAATCCTCGCGTATCAGCTGCTCCTCGCCGCCGGACGGTTCGGTGGCGAGAGTGATCGAGAGCTGGGCGCGCATTCCGCTCAACGGGCCAATCGACGGAGTCAGCTCAGAACTGACTCATCTCATGGTTTGTCCGGCTGCTGCTGCGACGGACGATCTCGAGCTGGAGTCAGGAAAGTTCTCGCTGTTGCAACTGGTCGGGACGACAGATGCTGAGATGCAGTTCGCGCGGCAGCACGGCGGCGAAGCGCTTCTCGCGCTCGTGAAGTCGCGTGGCGCGTATCCCGTTACCGATTCAGCGCGCGCATCGATCGTATAGGTTATATGCATGTGCTGCACATGTTGACATGTGCGCAACCTGTGATTAGGTTGAAAGCATGGCGAAGATGATTCAGCTCCGCAATGTCCCGGACGCACTGCACCGCACGCTGAAGGCGCGCGCCGCGCTCGCAGGCATGTCGCTCTCGGACTTCCTGGTGCGCGAGATCCGCAAATCGGCGGAGCGGCCGACGCCCGCCGAGCTCAGCGCGCGACTCGAAGGACGGAGCGCCGTGCGAACGCGCACAAGCCCCGCTGCGGCGATCCGTGCGGAGCGCGACCAGCGTGATCGTCGTTGACGCGTCGGCCGTCCTCGAGATGATCCTGAACCGGCCAGCCGCGCCGGCGTTGCGTCGCCGGCTCCTGCACAGCGGAGAGTTGCTGCACGCGCCGCATCTCATCGATGTCGAAGTGCTGCAGGTGATTCGCCGCTACCTGCTCGCCGGCAACCTGGACGAGCAGCGCGCCACGGAAGCGATGCGCGATCACCTCGACCTCCCGATCGAGCGCTACCCGCACGACGTATTGTTTTCGCGAATCTGGCAACTGCGAACGAATCTCACCGCGTATGACGCCGCGTACGTGGCGCTCGCGGAAGCACTCGACGCCACGCTGCTGACGGCGGATGTTCGACTCGCGCGGAGCGTTCCGCGCGGCGTTCGCGTGGAAGTGTTTACCGGCTCTCCTTCCCGGGCATAAGATATTTGCGTCATGGCTCGTGATCTGAAGCAACTCATTCGAGAAGCGGTTGAACTGCCGGAGTCTGACCGCGCCACGCTTGCCGGTGTGATGCTCGAAAGTCTCGAGCCGCGAACAGGTCCGGAAGTGAAGGCAGCCTGGTCGAGAGAGATCGAGCGACGCGTCCGCGAGACGGATGAAGGAACCGTCGAACTTCTCGACTGGCAGGACGTGCGGGCGGAGTTGTTCGCGGACGAATGAGGCTGAAGCTTCATCCGGAAGCACGCGTCGATCTCAAAGAAGGGAAGGCGTTCTACCGTCATCGCAGTCCGCTCGCGGCGGTTGCATTTGCGCATGAGATCGATCGCGCCATCTCACGGATCAGCGAGTCACCGCTGAGATATCCGGAAGGGGAGCACGGAACTCGCGAGTTCGTCATGCCGTGGCGGTTTCCGTACACGATCGTGTATCGAGTCAGGAAAGACTCGATCGTCGTGATTGCCTTCGCACACCAGAGCAAGGAGCCTGGCTACTGGCGAGATCGAGCGTGACCGCGCGCCACACGTTCCCTACTTCGGCGCGCCCAACCCCGGACGAATCTCCTCCACCAGTTTCGCGAAGCGCATCGACAGTCCCTTCGTCACCACGATCTGCTTCAGATAGTTGAGCGACGTAATGGCAGCCGGAAGGCCGCTGATGGCGGTGGGGATCGAGGCGAGGCGGCCGGCGAGCTGGATCGTTTTGTCGGTCGCGGTGTAGTCCGCCGAGCGCAGATCGTTCGCGGTCTCGCCGTGGTAGGCGAGGATCAGCAGGTAGATGTCGGCGACCAACTCGGCGAAGCGCATTTCGGCGCCCCAGGCGAAGCTGTTGCCGGCGCGCACATTTTCGAGAAACTCGCCGGGCGTTTCGCCCTTCGAGACCGTGTGCACTTTCGCAACGTGCTTCAGCGTGTGCGCGTCGGAGCCGCCGACCATCGAGATGCGGCGGCCGTGCTGCTGCACCTCGACGACGAGTTGCTGAACCATCTTGTTGTGAAATGACGCCATGGCGCCGTTCAGCACTTCGAAGACGTCGAACATCGTCATCAGTTCGGCGATGTACGTCGCCGCGACGTTCTTCATCCGGTAGTTCTGAAAGAGGTGATTGACGCCGAACAGCAGCCCCTGCTGCTTCATGTAAGGGACGAGCTCGCGGATGTTGCGCCGCAGCCGCTGGATCTCGCGATGCTGCTCTTCGTTCAGACCCCACACGCCGACGTGAATGCGCTGGCCGGTCTCCGGAAAATACGTTTCGACTTCCTCACCGATGAAGAAATCGGTCAGGTCGGGATGCTTGTTGAGGAGATAGAGTGCACCGTCGATCGAATCGTGATCGGTGAGGGTGACGAAATGCATCCCCCGCTCCTTCGCAATTCGATAGACATCCTCGGGCGCGTTGTAGCAGTCGCGAGTATTCGCTCTTTTGAAGTACTTGAAAACTGAGAAACGGCTGTGGCAGTGGAGATCGGCCCGCCGCAAAGCAGGGTCCGACAGAAGCTCCGAGGGTGCCGCATCGTTCATCGGACTCGCTGATGGCTCAGGATGATTGTTCAACTGCGTGGCATTTTCTACAATTCGCGTGCCCGCAGGATTGAGCGCTCAGTATAAGCTCAACGGATCAAACCAGATGGCACAACCGACACGCGGAAAAGCAGTTAGTACGAACGTATCCGACTGGATGGAAGAAGACGTTCCAAACCGGCTGCCGATCATCCCTCTCGTCTCGTCGGTGCTCTTCCCTGGCGGCGTCCTTTCGCTGCAGGTCGGGATCGATCGAAACGTTCGCCTGCTCAAAGGACTCCCTGACGATCAGAACCTGATTGCCGCCTTCTGCCAGAAGCAGGGCGACAAAGAGAATCCACGTCCTGAAGATTTGTCGCAGATCGGCGTGCTCGCCGCGATCGTGCAGCGGCTGCCGCTTTCCTCCGACCGCTATCAGCTCTTTCTCCAGGGACGGCAGCGCGTCGAGCTCGTGCAGATGCTGCAGACCGAGCCGTACTTCGAAGGACGGCTGCGCGAGATCATGCCGCGCCCGATCGCGAAGAGCGTCAAGACGGAAGCGCTGATGAACAAATCGATGTCGCTCTTCGAGAAACTGGTCGAGAGCGATTCGAAGTATTCGAACGAACTGCTCAACATCCTTCGGATGAACGTCAACGAAGGTCCCGACATCTTCGCCGATCTCCTTTCGTCGTTTGTCAATTTCCCGCTCGAAGAAAAACAGCTCCTGCTCGAAACCGTCAATCCGATCGAGCGGATCGAGCTGCTCATCGATTACATCCAGCGCGACCTCGGCAAAGCAACCGTCGATCGCGAGCTGCAGCGCCAGATTCAGTCCTCGATCGA
Organism: Acidobacteriota bacterium; assembly: GCA_034667465.1. Lineage (GTDB taxonomy): Bacteria > Acidobacteriota > Thermoanaerobaculia > Gp7-AA8 > Gp7-AA8 > JAOBAU01. The sequence continues at coordinate 11,511 of JAXDJV010000027.1, forward strand.
TCGGCGCGAACGCGAGAGCTACCTGCGCGAACAGCTCCGCGTCATCCAGGACGAGCTCGGCGACTCGAACCCGGGCGAACGCGAAGCCGACACCTATCGCGAGCGGATCGAAACGCTGCCGCTCGCCGAGCAGCACAAACTCCAGCTTCGCCGCGAAGTAACGCGACTCGGACAACTCTCGCCGTCGTCGTCAGATTACGCCGTCATCAAAGGACATCTCGACACCGTCTTCCAGGTTCCCTGGACCGAGAAGACCGAAGATCAGCTCGACCTCGCGAAAGCGGAAGCGATCCTCGACGAGCGCCACTACGGACTCGACAAAGTCAAAGAGCGCGTCCTCGAGTTTCTCGCGGTGCTGAAACTCAAAGGCGATCTGAAGGGACCGATCCTATGCTTCGTCGGCCCGCCCGGCGTCGGCAAGACGTCGCTCGGTGCGGCCATCGCCGACGCGCTCGGACGGAAGTTCGTTCGGATGGCGGTCGGCGGCGTGACCGACGAATCGGAGATCCGCGGACATCGCAAAACCTACATCGGCGCGATGCCGGGGAAGCTGATCCAGAGCTACGTGCAGATCGGCGTCAACAACCCGCTGATCATGATCGACGAGATCGACAAGATCGGAAAAGACTTCCGCGGCGATCCGTCGTCGGCGCTGCTCGAAGTGCTCGATCCGAAACAGAATCACGCCTTCGTCGATCGCTATCTCGAGATTCCATACGACCTTTCGCACACGCTCTTCATCGCGACGGCGAACGTCCTTGACACGGTGCCGGGACCGCTGCGCGATCGGATGGAGGTCATCCGTCTCTCCGGCTACACCGAGATGGAAAAACTCCATATCTCGACGAAGCATCTGATTCCGGAGCTGCTCGAAAATCACGGCCTGACGATCGCGCAGGTGGCGCTGACCGACGAAGCGATCCTGCACACGATCCGCGACTACACCGCGGAAGCGGGCGTGCGCAATCTCGAGCGCAAACTGGCGACGATCCTTCGCAAGATCGCGCGCAAAGTGGCGAGCGGCAACGACACCGGCGTGCCGTACATCGTCGATACCGAAGACATCGAGTCGTACCTCGGGCTCCCTGCGTTCGAGCACGAGTTCGCGGAGCGTCAGGCGGAGATCGGGGTCACCACCGGCCTCGCCTGGACGCAGTTCGGCGGCGAGATCATGTTCATCGAAGCGACGCGAATGCCGGGCAGCGGACGGACGACCGTCACCGGCCAGCTCGGCGACGTCATGCGCGAGTCGGTGACGGCCGCCTATTCGTACGTCCGCTCGAAAGCGAAAGAGCTCGAGATCGACGACAAGGTCTTCACCGATCACGACATTCACATCCACTTTCCGGCCGGCGCGATTCCGAAAGACGGTCCGTCCGCCGGTGTCGCCATCGCCAGCTGCATCGCCTCGGTGATGGGGGAGCGTCCGGTGCGTCACGACGTCGCCATGACCGGCGAGATCACGCTGCGCGGCAAAGTGCTTTCCGTCGGCGGCATTCGCGAAAAGGTGATGGCCGCACAACGCGCCAACATCAAAACCGTCGTCCTTCCGGAAGGAAATCGGAAGGATCTCGTCGAAGTGCCGGACGAAGTGAAAGAGGGATTGAAATTCATCTTCGCGGAGCGCGTCGAAGACGTCTGGCGCGAAACGCTGATTCCGCTTTTCCTCGCGAAGGCGGACGACCGGAAATACGATGAGGCGGAGTATCGCGCCGATCATCAGAAGAGTGAGCGCGCCGAGCAGAGATGAGATCGCGCGGCTGTCTGCAAAACCTGCTCTTCGCATTTCTGGCGCTGATCGTCTTCGGCGGCAGCTCGTACTTCTGGTTCAACTTCTTCGTGAAGGGGAAGTCGCTCCCGACGCCGAACCTGATCGGACGTTCCGTCGCCGACGCGAAAGCGATCTGCTCCGACCTCGGACTGAATCTCGCCGTCGATCCGGCCTCGCGCCGCAACTCCGACAAAGTGCCGGCCGGCAGTGTCGTCTGGCAGAACAAACCGGCCGGCACCGCGAACCTGATGAAGCGCGGCGCGACGATCAAAGTCGAGCTGAGCGCGGGACCGCTCGTGCTGCGCGTGCCGGAGCTCAACGGCCAGACGCCGCGCACGGCGCTGCTGCGACTCGGCCAGCAGAATCTGAAACTCGGAAACCTCGCCTACGTCGACAGCGACGGACCGCAGGGAATCGTCGCCGCCGATCCGCCGAACGGGACGGTCGTTCCCGCGCAGACCGGCGTCTCGCTGCTCGTCGGCGCGCCGCCGACGCCGCCGACCTGGATCATGCCCGACCTGATCGATCATCCGCTCGATGAAGTGCGGCCGGCGCTCGAAGCGCGGGGGTTGAACGTCTCGAACGTGAAGTTCGAAGGTTACCCCGGCATTCGCGATGGGATTATCATCCGCCAGTTTCCGCAGCGGGGCGCACCGGTGAGCGGCCGCGACGCCATCACGGTCGTCGTCAGCCGCCAGGAAGAGACGAGCATCATGGAGCAGCCGCCGGCGCCGCAGCCTGCCGGTCCGCTTCTCGGTACCACGACGACAACACATTGACTATCCGGATCGCACCCTCGTTACTTTCCGCTGACTTCGCGAAGCTGGCGGAGGAGATCGCCACCATCGAAGCGGCGGCGGACGTTCTGCATCTCGACGTCATGGACGGCCACTTCGTCCCGAACCTGACCATCGGTCCGGCCATCGTGAAAGCGCTGCGTCCGCATTCGAAGCTGACGTTCGACTGTCATCTGATGATCAGCGAGCCGCAGCGCTACATCGAATCGTTCCTCGCGGCGGGGGCGGAGATGATCTCCATTCACGTCGAGACCGAGCCGCATCTGCAGCGCGCGTTGCAGCTCATTCGATCCGGCGGAGCGAAGGCCGGCGTCGCTATCAACCCGGGAACAGCAATCGAATCGCTTTCGTCAGCAATTGACTTTTGTGACTTCGTCCTGGTCATGAGCGTCAATCCCGGATTCGGCGGCCAGAAGTTCATAGAACCTTCGGTGGCCAGGATTCGTCATATCTCCCAAATGATCCGGGAGAGAGGTCTGTCCGTCGACATCGAGGTGGACGGCGGTATCGACGCGAAGACCGCGCCGGCCGTCGCTGCCGCGGGGGCGAACATTCTCGTGGCCGGATCGGCCGTGTTCGGTCAGAAAGACCGGGCGGCGGCGATCGAGGCAATTCGAACCGCGGTCGGCGTGGTTCAGGCATGAAGTTCAACGGAGGCATCTTGAAACTGACCCGATTTTTCATCGTGCTGGTGATGGCTTTGGCCCTCGCCGCATGTCGTCACGGCAACTCGTCCTCGCGCGTTATGCGAGTGGCGGTCGACCCCGAAATGGTCAAGCTGACCAAGGAACAGGTCTTCGAGCGTGGCGAGCAGCAGTTCGCACACAAGCGGTTCCAGAAGGCGCGCACCTACTACACGTACGTCTACGAGAACTTCCCGAACGACGCGCTGGCACGCCGCGGCCTGCTGCGCATCGCCGACACGTTTTACGCGCAGGGCGACGACGTCAGCCTCGTCGAAGCGCAGTACAAATACCGCGACTTCCTCAATCGCTATCCCGGAAGCGAGAACGCCGACTACGCGATGCTGCAGATCGCGAACGTCTCGTACAAGCAGATGCAGAAGCCCGATCGCGATCAGCAGCGGACGCACGAAGCGCTCGAAAAGTTCACCGACATGATCAAGACCCATCCGCGCAGCCCGCTTCGTCCGGAAGCGGAGAAGAAACTGCAGGAGGTTCTCGATCGTCTCGCGCAGCACGAGCAGATCGTCGCGCACTACTACATGAAGCGCCGGACCTGGGACGCCGCCGTCGCGCGTCTCAACACGATCGTCGAGCAGTACCCGAACTTCAGCGGACGCGATGCCGTCTTCTACGAGCTGGCGACGTCGCTCGACGCGCTCGGCCGGAAGGGTGAAGCGCGTCTCTATTACGAGCGCGTCGTCTCCGAGTTCCCGAAGAGCGATTACGCCGGGAAAGCGAAACGCCGCCTCGAAACGCGAAAGGCCGCATGAGCAAATACGCAGCACTGCTTCCCGCCGCGCTCCTGCTTTTGAGCTGCGCTTCGCAGCCGAAGAGCAAGACGGAAGACTTCGTGCCGATCGCGCTCGACACCGGAACGATCTCCAGCGACGCGCGGCTCGAACAGATGCAGGCGTCACTCACGGAGTTGCTTGAGCGACTCGATGTCCTCAACGATCGCATCGCGAAACTGGAAACAGGCGAGACGCGGGTCGCGCCTGTGCCGGTCGCCGCGCCGGTTCCGGTGCAGGCGCCGGCCGTCTCCGCACCGGCGCCGGTGGAAGCGCCTGTCGCGGCGCCGGCCGCCGTTGAAACGCCCGTTGCACCCGTCGTTCAATCGAGTGATCACGCCCTGCGCGGCGCGCAACTCGCCGACGATTACCGCAACGCGCTGATGCTTTACGGCAAAGGCCGCGCGGCCGATTCGCGCGCCGCGTTCCAGCGGATCTTCGACGCCGAGCCGGGCGGCGAGCTCGCCGACAACGCGCTCTACTGGATCGGTGAGACGTACTTCGCCGCCGGCGACTACGCGAACGCGATGCGCTTCTACAGCCGCGTCACGAAAGAGTTCGGCGATCAGAACAAAGCGCCCGACGCGATGTTCAAGATGGGACTCGCTTTCGAACGGACCGGCGACCTGGCGATGGCCAGACAGACGTTCGAAGAGACCGTCAAACGCTATCCGTACTCGACGCCGGCCGCGTCCGCCAGACTCGAGCTGAAACGCATCCGGTACTGACGGATACAATACGGCCACACATGGCTGAAGAAACCGAAAGCGCCCAAACGCTGCTCGCAAAAAAGGAGTACGTGCGTGCGGTGCCGCTCCTCAAACGCGACCTCGAGAAGTATCCGAACAATCCGCGCATCCGGCTGCAGTACGCCGATGCGCTGGCCGGCTCCGGCTCGATCGAGGAAGCGGTCGAACAATACGGCAGCACCGCCGCCTACTACGAAGACAACGGACTGACCGTGCAGGCGGTGGCCGTTCGCAAGAAGGCGGAGAAGGTCGCCGCGCAACTGGCCGCGAACGCGCCGAAAGAAGAACCGAAGAACGAGCCGATGTTCAGCCGGCCGGTTCCGAACAGTCCGCTGCTCGAGAACCTCAGCGAAGAAGAGCGCGCGGCGCTCATCGCCGAGATGGACCTCGAGACGCACGACGAAGGAAACGTCATCATCAGCGAAGGCGACGCCGGTGCGTCGATGTACCTCGTCGCCGCCGGCGAAGTGAAGGTCTTCACGCGCGGAGCGGGTGGCGTGACCGTCTATCTCGCCAAGCTCGGCGAAGGGGATTTTTTCGGAGAAGTGAGCGTTCTGACCGGAAAGCCGCGAACGGCGACGATCACGGCTTCGCAGCGCACCGAGCTGCTGCGCCTCGACAAGGAGAAGCTCGACAACGCGCTCTCCCGGCATCCCGGTATCCGCCGCGTTCTCGATGAGTTCTACAAGAAGCGGGCGAACCACACCGTCGAGGCGATGATCGAGAGCTTGAAGAAGAAAGGATGAAGGATGAAGGATGAAGGATGAATAAGAGCTGAATGCCGCAACGAGCGAAGCATTCATCCTTCATCCTTCTGCCTTCATCCTTGAAACAACATGGTTCTTCCGATCGTGAAATATGGCGCCGAGGTTCTTCGGCTGCCCGCGCAACCGGTGAATGACATCGATGTGCGGCTGCAAACGCTGATCGACGACATGGTCGATACGATGTACGCCGCGCCCGGAGTCGGTCTCGCCGCGAATCAGGTCGGCGTTTCGCAGCGGCTGATGCTGATCGACCTTTCGGTCGGCAAGCGCCGCGAAGAGCTGCACGTCTTCATCAATCCGGAGATCGTCGAATCGGAAGGGGAAGTGACGGAAGAAGAAGGGTGTCTGTCGATTCCCGACTTCGTCGAGATCGTCACCCGTCCGGAGCGCGTGAAGCTGCGCTACGTCGATCGCAACGGGGACGACCGGATGATGTGGGGTGAAGGATTGATGGCGCGCGCGATGTGTCACGAGATCGACCATCTCAACGGCACGCTGTTCGTCGATCACCTGCGCGGCTTCAAGAAAGATCGCATCCTGAAGAAGATCTCGAAGCTCGCCAAATCGGGTATGTGGTAGAACTCGCGCGATGTCGCACCGCGCAACCGTTACCGAGATCACCGAGCTCGCGCCGAGCGTTCTGCAGATCACGGTCGCGTTTCCCGACGCGCCGTTTCCGTTCGAGCCCGGCCAGTGGGTGAACTTCCGTTTTCCGGAAGGTGTTTCGCGCGCGTACACGATCGCGTCCGCGCCTGAGCGACCCGAAGCGCTGCAGCTTTGCGTGCGCGTTGGTCCGGGACGCGGCGGCGCTGCGCTGCAGGTACTCGAAGCGGGAGCGATCGTTTCGCTCGACGGACCGTTCGGCGATTTCCTGCTGCCGAAAGACGATCCGCGCGACGTCGTCCTGATGGCCGGCGATACCGGCATCGCTCCGATTCGCAGCATCGTGCTGCATCTTCTCGCCATCAAAGACGAGCGCAACATCGTCGTGCTCTACGAGCCCGATCACCGTCACATTCTGTACGCCGGCGATTTCGATCCGCTGGCGCGCGATGGCGCGATCATCCACGAGAGCGGCGCGATCGAGACGCTGATTCAGCGCAACCGGCGCGCGGTGTCGTCATCGATTCTGATGGCGGCCGGATTCGATCCGTTCCTCGAGCGCGTGCGCGGCGCCATCGCCGACCTCGACGTCGATGTGTCGCGGCTGATCAGCGAGAGCTTCGGTCCGCCCGTCGTCTAAAGTCAATTTCGGGGGTCTGACCCCGGAAATTGACTTTAGCGCAGCCAGCCGGGGAGGATCCCCTGGCGCCTGGCGTCGTCGCGGAACTGATCGTACAAACGCTGCGCGCGCTGCACGTCCTGCTCCGCATACGGGATCTGTTCGAGCACCGAGGCGAGCCGTGTCGACTCGTAGCTGAAGCGATCCGTGGCGTAGCCGATCGTGATGAAGTTACGGATCTTCGCGCGCAACTCTTCGGCCTGCGAGCGGAGCAGATCGAGATTCTCCTGCGCCTGCCGCACGCCTTCTTCGTAGTTGCGCGCACGTCCACGCCAGCTCCACTCGTCACTCGACTCTGCCGCTTTCTCCTGGCGCGACTTCGTCTGCACCGCGGGAAGCGTCGTCTGTTCGGTCGACGGCGTTTTGCCGTCATGCTTTCCTTCGAGATCGCGCAGCAGCCGCCGGCGCTCTTCTTCCGAAACTTTCAACCGCTGCTTCGGCTCATCGCCGCGCACCGTGATCGTCGGAATCGAGGCGGCCTTCGTCGCGTCGAGATCGACTTCGCTCTCCGGTATCGTGAAGAGCGCGCCGCCGGCGCGGAAGGTCGCGCGGCCGTTTTCGATGCGAACGCTGCCATCGACTTCGATGCGATGACCATCGCGAAGAACGAGCGTCGTCGTGGGGATGGAGAGAGCGGTGACGAGAAGCAGGGTCGCCAGTGCGTGCATGTCGGTCAGCTCCGTTTCAATGGAACGCTCAGCTATTGAAGCATCTTCCGTCGGTTAAACTACGCAACTTTCCTATGGTTCGCTTAATCGTTACAGTCGCGCTTCTCTCTCTTTTCGCACCGATTGCCGCCGCCGCGCGCCAGCGAACGGCGTCACATGCCAGCGATTGCACGCTCACCATCGCTCCGCGAGCGGTCAGCGTTCCCGCCGCCGGCGGCGCATACACGATCGTCGTCGGACGCAGCGGTCCCTGCAAATGGACGCCGGAGCCGGGCGCTGACTGGGTCACGATCAACACGATCTCGATCAGCGACGGCGTCATCACGTTCACCGTCTCGCCGAATGCCGACGCAACGCCCCGCGCGACGATGATCGACATCGTCGGTGCGAAGGTCGCCGTCACGCAGGAAGCCGCCGATCCGAATCTCCTGACGAACGGAAAGTTCGACAGCAACATCAACGGGTGGTCGACGCTCTTTTCGACCGGCAGCGGAGACGCGTCGTGGAGCACTCTCGACGCGCACGGCTCCGCGGTCTCCGGCTCCGCGCTCGTTCGTTCCACGCAGGGGAGTCTCGGCTATCAGCTGCTGCAATGCGTGAACGTCCTGCCGAATCGTGCATATGAGTACGGACTGACATCGCGCATCGCCCACGGCCAGGACTCTGCCGGCCGCGTGATCCTCGGCGTCTACGAATACGATGTCGCCGACTGCAACAAGGTCGGCTACAACTACTACGCGACGTCGAATCTCAATCCGCCGCTCGACACATGGACGCCGTATTCGTCGACCTTCACGACGAGCGACACCGCGAAGAGTCTTTACTTCGTCGTCGCTGCCGGCTTTCATCGCACGCCGCCGTTCACGATCAATTTTGACGACGCGTTCGTGCGTCCGAGGAAGTAATGCCGAACTGGCTTTATCTGCTGTTCAACGTGCTCTACCACCTCGGCCTTTCGATCTGGGTCGGCGGCACGATCGTGCTCGGCGCGCTCACCGCGCCGGCTCTCTTCCGCGCGTTGCCGCGACCGCAGGCCGGCGCGATCTTTGGCACGATCCTGCGCCGCTTCGCGCGTGTTCGCGTCGCGGCGCTGATCGCGATCGTCGTCGGGGCGGGAGCGAAGTACGTGATGTGGGAGACGCACGCGATCTCGCCGTGGATCGTCGTTCGCTGGCTGATGATCGCGTTCCTGGCCGTCAGTCTCATCATCGAGATCGTGATTCTCGAGCCGCAGCTGGAAGCGCGCCGCGTGCTCCTCACGCCCGACATGACGGCCGACGATCCGCAGCGCGCGGCGTTCAACGTTTTGCATCGCCGCGCCGAGAATCTGCTGCGACTGGCTCTGCTTGCCGCGGTCGTGGCACTTTTCTTCTCATAACTCCGATAGAATCCGCGGCCACCGAGGCATGGGAAGTAGCGGCTCACATCTCCACTGGATCGTCATCGCAACTCTTTGCGGCATCCTTTACCTTGTCTTCGACGCCGCTCGAAGTTTCATCCAGCAGCTGAGTCCCGTTCGATTGCGGCAGTGGAGCGGCGAAGCGCCGATCGACGGCCGCGGACGCTGGCTCCAGTACGACGCGCGCAACTTCCATCTCATCAGCGGCGCGCTGCTGCAGTTCGCGCTGATCATCGCGTTCTCGGCGACCGTGATGGTCTTCGACTACGCGGCGCTCGGCTACGCGGTCACCGCCGCGGCGGCGATCTGGATCACGATCGCGATGCTCTGGAAGTTCGTCATCGCTCTGATCCCGGAAGAGATTGGCGAAGGCGCGTTGCGGCTGCTCATTCCGGTCTCGCACTTCTTCTACTACCTCTTCTGGCCGCTGCTCTTTCCGCTTCGGATGCTGACGCAGCGGATGGATCGCGAAGATCCGAACGCCGATGACGACGAAGAAGTGACCGACGAAGACGTGCAGGCGTACATCGACGTCGGCGAGGAAGAAGGAATCCTCGAGGGTGGGGAAGGGCAGCTCATCCAGTCGATCGTCGACTTCGGCGACCGCATCGCGCGCGAGCTGATGACGCCGCGTATCGACGTGCAGGCGTTCGAAGATCATCGTCCGCTCGAAGAGCTGGCGCGGATGTTCAGCGAGTCGAAGTACTCGCGCATTCCGATCTATCACGACAGCATCGATTCGATCACCGGCATCGTGCACATCAAAGATCTCTTCGATGCAGTGCTGAAGGGCGAGCAGCGTCCGGTGTCGGAGCTCGCGCGTCCGCCGTACTTTGTTTCCGAAACGAAGAAAGCCAGCGAGCTGCTGCGCGAGCTGCAGCTCGAACATCTCCAGGTCGCAGTCGTCGTCGACGAATACGGCGGCACGGCCGGACTCGTGACGATCGAAGACATCATCGAGGAGCTGGTCGGCGACATCTCCGACGAGCACGAGGACGAAGAAGCGAGCGTCGTCGATCTCGGCGAAGGCAACTATCTGGTCAACGGACTGCTGCGCGTCGACACGCTCGAGGAGTTGCTCGGTGCGAAACTGGAAGGGGATGACTACGAAACCGTGGCCGGCCTGATCTTCACGACACTCGGCCGCGTGCCGAAAGTCGGAGCGGTCGTGACGAAGGACGGATTCCGTTTCGAAGTCGACAAGGCCGATCGCCGCCGCATTTACCGCGTCCGGGTTTCGAAGGATCCCGACTGGCGGCGAGAAGAAGAGGAGAATGATGAATGATGAATTCTGAATGAGGAATGGGGCCGCTCCACATTCATCATTCATCATTCCGCATTCATCATTTGTCACCATGAACGACACCGCACCTGCAACACACTTCGGCACCGTTGCGCTGGTCGGCCGTCCCAATGCCGGCAAATCGACGATCCTCAATCGGATCCTCGGCCACAAGGTTTCGATCGTCTCCGCGAAGCCGCAGACGACGCGCAATCGCATCGTCGGCATCCTCAACGATCCGCGCGGACAGATCGCGTTCATCGACACGCCCGGCATCCATCGTCCGCTGCACAAACTGAACGTCCGGATGATGGATCACGTTCGCACCAGCTTCACCGAGGCGGACGTATTGACGGTCATGATCGACGCGTCGGAGGAATTCGGGAAAGGGGACGAGTACGTCGTCGCGATGTTGCGGAAGCAGAAGGAAGAATATCCCGACGCGAAGCGCTTCGCAGTTCTCAACAAGATCGATCTGCTGAAGAAGAACCGGCTGCTGCCGCTCATCGAGCGGTATCACGCGCTCGAGATCTTCGACGAGATCATCCCGGTCTCCGCATCGAACGGCGATGGCGTCGATCGACTGGTCGGCCTCTTCTTCGAGAACGTTCCTGAAGGTGTGCCGCGGTTTCCCGCCGACGACTACACGACGCAGCCGGAGCGCTTCTTCGCGTCGGAGGTCGTTCGTGAAAAGTTGCTGCATCACACGTCGGATGAGCTGCCGTACACGACGGCGGTGTCGGTCGATCGATGGGAAGAAGAGGAAGAGAAGAACCTCCTGAAGATCTACGCGACGATCGTGGTCGAGCGCGAATCGCAGAAGCCGATCGTGATCGGCAAGCGCGGCGACATGATCAAGCGGATCGGAACCGAGGCGCGGCAGGAGCTCGAAGCAGCTTTCGGCGCGCGCGTTTTTCTCGACCTGCACGTCGCCGTTCACGAGCGCTGGCGCGAAGACGACCGCTTCCTCGGTGACCTCGACTGGCCTCTCGGCGGCGAATGAACCGACCGAAAAAGGAAAAAGTCGCGCCGACCGGCCGGACGTTCAGTAACATAGCGGCGAATCGGTTCGGTCCAACAATCAAAACTCAGGAGGTTCGATGGCCTGTCCACGCTTGGTGCGCTCACTTCTCCTTCTTACGCTCATCGTTCTCATCGTTCCCACCGCATTCGCGCAGTCGACCGGCTCGATCCGAGGAAGAGTCACGGCGACGGATGGTTCGGCCCTTCCGGGCGTGACCGTCGAGGCACGATCCAACGTACTTCCGCAGCCACGCGTCACGACCACCGACGCCAACGGCGAGTATCGAATGCCGGCGCTGCAGCCCGGCGACTACACGCTGACCTTCTCGCTCAGCGGCATGGACAACGCGACTCGCAGGGCGCAGGTCCTGCTCAACATCGAGACGCCGGCTGATGTGAAGCTCGGCGTGGCCGGCGTGTCGGAAAGCATCACCGTCACCGCGCAGGCGACGCTGGTCAACAAGGAATCGACCGAGATCAAGACCGGCCTTTCGAGCCAGCAGATCCAGGCGCTTCCGATCGGCCAGGATTACAAAGACATTCAGAAGCTGATCCCCGGCGTCATGTACTCGCAGGACATCACGCGCGGTCCGAGCGCCGGCGGCAGCGGTCAGGACAACGTCTATCTCTACGACGGCGTGAACGTCACGATGCCGCTGTTCGGCGTGCAGGTTGCCGATCCGGCGACGCACGACATCGCGCAAGTGACGATTCTCAAAGGCGGCGCGAAAGCGATCGACTTCGAACGTTCCGGCGGCTTTACGATCGACTCCGTCAGCAAGTCAGGAACGAACAAGTTCTTCGGCGAAGTCGGTTATCAGATTCGCAACCATTCGTTCGTCGCGAAATTGAAATCGACGACCAACTCGACCTATCTGCAGGATCGCGACTGGACGACGATCAATCTCGGCGGTCCGATTCTCGCCGACCGTCTCTTCTTTTACGGTTCGTACTACAAACCGAACTACACGCGCAGCAACCAGGCGAATCTTTACGGCGACCTGCCGGGATATGAGAACAGGCGGAACGAGGAGTACATCAAGCTGACGGCGACTCCGACGTCGAACCTTCTCTTCAACGGCAGCTATCGCGACTCCGATCACACGGAGACGAGCGGCACCTTCAGCTCGACGCAGGCAGCGACGACCGGCACCGGCTCGCACACCGAACTGAAGATCGGCACGCTCGAAGGTTCGTGGATCGTGAACCCGAAGAGCTTCGCGACGTTCAAGGTTTACGACTTCAAGAACCCGGGCGGCGGCGCTGCCGACTTCGTTGCCAACACCGCGATCTCTCTCGGACCGGGCTCGAAGCTTCCGATCACTGCCCTGTCAACCTCGGGCCGATTCATCGTTCCGACACGCCTCGCAGGCCAGACCGCGCAGAACACATTCGTGCAGCCCTACATCGACCAGTACGGCTACGTTTCGAACGGCGTGAAGACCGGCGGCGGCACGGTCGGCTACGGTCAGTTCGCCGAAGACAACGACAGCTTCTTCCGGAAGAGCGGACAGTTCGGCTACAACTACACGCTCGGCACGAAACTCTCGCACGACCTGCACTTCGGCTATCAGCGCTACACCGATTCGGAAGATCGCTTCCAGACCTCGAACGGGTTCGGCGTGATCACGATCCCGGGCGGCGCGCCTGCGTCAGCCGGCGGCGTCAACTGCCCGGCGGCGGCATGCGGTACCGCCACTCCGGCGTTCTTCATCGCGAACTTCAGCCCGCAGTCGACCGGGCAGATCCCGTCGATCCATTCCGAGTTCCACTCGGAGAACGTCGAGTTCAACGACACCATGCATCTCAACAACTGGACGTTCAACCTCGGCATCATGGCCAGCCATGACACGCTGTACGGCCAGGGACTGACGAAAGCCGACAACATCGCCGGCTTCCGCGCTTCGCCGGGCGTGAAGTACAAGATGCACGACACGCCGTTCAAGGACATGATCCAGCCGCGCCTCGGCACGACCTGGGCGTACAACGGCTCGGACACGGTTTACGTCAGCTACGCGAAGTACAACCCGGCCGCGAACTCCGATGCCCGCGCCGCATCGTGGGACCGCAACCTCGTGCAGTCGGTCAACGCGTACTACGACGCGACGGGCACGCTGATGGGCGTCGATCCGGTCGGCTCCTCGTCGGGCAAGCTGTTCGTCCCGGGCATCAAGCCGCGTCAGACTGTCGAGTATCTGCTCGGCACTTCGCAGCAGATCACCAGCGAGTGGTCGACCCGCGTCTACGCCCGTTCGCGCAAGAGCACGCATTTCTGGGAAGACACGAACAACGACGCGCGCACTCGCCTCGGCGTCGGCGTTCCGGGAATTCCGCAGCAGCTCTTCATTCCGAATCTCGGCACGAACCCGACGACGGCGAATCCGGCCGGTACCGGTCTTCGCGGCGCGATCGGCAGCGGTTCGTCGTACGTCATCGCGGAGCTCGACGGCGCCTTCACGAAGTACTACGAAGGAACCGTGGAGTCGGAATGGCGCCACGGCAATACCGCCATCAGCGGTTCGTACACGCTGAGCCACTACTACGGTAACTTCGACCAGGACAACTCCTCGTTCAACACCGCCAACGATGCGTCGGTCTTCATCGGCTCGTCGAACATCGGTGACGGCGCGGGACGCCAGCTCTGGAACAACAAATACGGCGATCTCCGCGGCGACCGTCGCAACGTCTTCAAGCTCAACGGCATCGAGTCGCTGGCGTGGAAGGCGACCGTCGGCGCGTTCTTCGTCTACCAGTCGGGCCAGCCGTATCAGCTGGAGAGCTACATCCCGTACTCGGCCCTGACGACGAACACGAGCGACACGGCGCGCTACGCGGAACCGGCAGGACGCCGTCGTTCGCCAGCGCATCATCAGCTCGATCTGAACTACACGCAGAACATCGGCATCTACCGCAGCGTGAATCTGCAGCTGGCGTTCGACGTCTTCAACGTCTACAACAAACAGACCGGATACAACTACGAGACGCGTGTTGGATCGCTCGGAGGCACCTGCGTGCCGACGAGCGTCGATCCGGCCACGGCCACTCCGTGCCCGGCCGGCTACTTCGCAACCGGCATCGAAGGAAAGCTGGCGTACATCGGACGGGCGCCATTCGCCAAGACGACATACGACCCGCGCCGCTTCCAGATCGCCGCACGCATCCAGTTCTAAATCAACCTCGTTTCAGATGAAAGGCCCGGCGGAAACGCCGGGCCTTTTTTTGTTCGTCAGCGATTCGCGAATAGTTTTTCCTGCGCGATGAGCTGCCGCGTCATCGCATCGGCGCCCGCGCGCGCAGCAGCGATTCGCGCCGCGGCATCGGACTCATTCAGCAGCACGCTGACCTGCGCGCGTTTGAAGAGCGCCAGCGGATATGCGGGATGTTTCGGCGACACGCGATCGAGCGCGGCGCGCGCGTCTTCGAAGCGGCGCGACGAGAGATAGAGCACGCCGAGCTCGAGGTTGCTGTGAAACTCTTTGCCCTGCGCGGCGCGCGCTTTCTCGAACGCATCGATTGCCGTCGCCGTGTCGCCGCTTTCCATCGCGACGTTGCCGAGCTTCACCAGCTCCTGCGGCGTCGGCGTGCGCAGCGCGAACACTCGCTGCCGCAGCGCGATCGCATCGCCGAACCGTCCTTCACGCTCACGAATCGTGGCGAGCGCTTCGAGCGCGGGGACACGATTGGGATTCTCGTTCACGATCTTCTCGAGCAGCGGCTCCGCTTCCTTCCACTCCGCGCCGCGCGCCTGGTGCAGCGCGAGATACGTCTGCACATCGGGCGAGTCAGGCGCGATCGATTGCGCACGACGATAGCCGGCCGTCGCTTCCGCGTCGTGGCCAAGTGCGGAGTGCGCGGTGGCGAGACGAAGCGCGGCGTCGAGATTGTGCGGATCGCGCGCGAGGATCTGTTCGAGCAGCGGGATCGCTTCCGCGTACTGCTCGCGTACGAACAAGCCTGACGCTTTGTCGAGAATCGGGAAGAGCGCGGTCATATCGGCGGGACGCGGCGCGTCGGCGCGAATGATCGGCTTCACGTCGGAGCTGACGTAGCCGAGGCTCGCCAGTTTCTTTCGCTCCTCATCGGCGAGGCTCGTGGAGCTCGCGGCCGCCTGCAGAGACGGAATCGGATAGTCGCGCAGCGTTGCGCGGACCTCGCGCGACAGGCTCGCGTTCGCGGCAATATTCTTCGTCTCGCCGGGATCGGCGACGACGTCATACACCTCGGTGGTTCGTCCGGCGAGGATCGTCTTCTGCCGTCCTTCGACCGTCATCACCTGCGGTTGCCATCCGTAATCGAGGAACGGTTTCATCGCTTCACCGACGACGATCTCCGCGTTCGCGGCGCGCAGCGAGTTGGTCTTGTCGATGCCGGCCCAGTCGAGGATGGTGTGAAAGACGCGGCGCGTGCTCACCGGCGCGTCGACAACGCCGCGCGGAACTCCGGGACCGGCGAGCAGCAGCGGCACGTGCATCGTCGATTGATAGAGCAGATTGCCGTGCTGCGCCTCGCCGTGATCGCCGAGTCCTTCGCCGTGATCGGCGAGGACGACGATCGCCGCGCCGCGGCGCGCTTTCCGGTTGAACGCGGCGACGAGCCGGCCGAGTTGCTCGTCCATCGATGCCACTTCGCCGAGGTAAGGGTTGGTTGCGTAACGCGAACGGAACGGCTCCGGCGGCGTGTACGGATAGTGCGGGTCGTAGTAGTGAACCCAGAGAAACAGCGGTTGCGACTTCTGCGCGTTCAGCCAGGCCAGCGCATGATCTGTTGTCTCGTTCGCCGGACGCTCCGCGCGTCCGTTGCCGAAGTCATCGTCATACGTCGTGAAGCCGCGGGCGACACCGAAGCGCCGTGCCAGCGCGAACGCGGAAACGAATGCGCCGGTCTCGTAGCCCGCCTGTTTCAAACGTTCGGCGAGCACGACGCGATCCGCCGGAAAGTTGCGCGCGTTCTCGTGCACTCCGTGTCCCGCCGGATAGAGACCGGTCAGCATCGAGAGATGCGACGGCAGTGTTTGCGGAACCGCGGCGTACGCGAAATCGAAACGGCGTCCGCGCGCGGCGAGCGCGTTGAACGATGGAGTCGCGGGACCGATCGCATCGGCGCGCGTCGTGTCGAGTGTGACGAGCAGGATCGAAGGCAGCGCGATCGCCGGCTTCGGAGGTGCCTCCGATCTTGTGCAGCCGGCGATCAGTGCGAGCGACAGGAGCGCGAGCAGGCGACGTTCGGGCATCGACGTACTTGTATCATTCGCCGGCATGCTCAACTACATCTGGTTCGGACTGATGGCCATCGCGCTGATCGTCGCGGCGTTCACCGGCAGGGCCGACGCCGTGACGAAAGGCGCCGTCGATTCGGCGAAGACGGCGGTCGAGATCGCCATCGGCCTGGTCGGCATCATGACGCTCTGGCTCGGCATCATGCGCGTCGCCGAAAAAGCCGGATTGATCTCGATGCTCGGCCGGCTGCTTCGTCCGTTCAGCCGCCTTCTCTTTCCGGAGATTCCGCCCGATCATCCCGCCATCGGCGCGATGATTCTCAACGTCGCCGCGAACATGCTCGGTCTCTCCAACGCCGCCACGCCGCTCGGCATCAAAGCGATGGAAGAGCTGCAGACGCTGAACGAAGAGAAAGAGACAGCGTCCGATTCGATGGTGACGTTCATGGTCCTCAATACCGCAGGGATTCAGTTCATCCCGGCGACGATCATCGGCGTGCTCGCCGCTGCCGGCGCGAAAAACCCGGCGGCAATCATCTCGACGACGCTCGCCGCGACACTATGCGGCGCAATCGCCGCGGTCATCACCGCGAAACTGTTGCAGCGTTTCTTTCCGTATCGCCGCGCAACAGTCGAGGAGGTTCCGCAGTGATTCGGGAGATCCTCGCTGCGATCTCGCGCTGGGCGATTCCGGCGCTGCTCGTCGGCATTCCGCTCGTCGGCATGATTCGCGGCATCAAGGTCTACGACGTCTTCATCGAAGGGGCGAAGGAAGGATTCAACGTCGCGATCCGCATCATTCCGTTCCTCGTCGGGATCCTCGTGGCGATCGGGATGTTCCGCGCGTCGGGCGCGATGGATCTCCTGACGAATGCGCTTCGTCCGATGATGACCGCGCTCGGATTTCCGACCGAGCTTTTTCCGCTCGTCGTGCTGCGAACGCTGAGCGGCAGTGGCTCACTTGCGCTGACGACCGACATCATCAAAAACTACGGACCCGATTCGCTGACGGGACGAACGGCCGCGACGATGTACGGCGGCTCGGAGACGACGTTCTACGTGCTCGCGGTTTACTTCGGCGCGATCGGCGTCAAACGAACGCGGCACGCCATTCCGGCCGCGCTCGTCGGTGATGTGGTCGCCGCGATCGTCGCAGTCGCCGTCTGCACCCGGATGTTCGCGTAATCAGAGCAGTGCCGGCTGCGTGCGCGGAGCGCTGAGCCGGCGCTGAATCTTCCTCATCTCCAGGGCAGCCATGCCGCCGCCGACGAGCAGCAGTCCGGTGCCGGCCGCGATCTTCATCATCGTCCCGGCGGCTTTCATTGCTTCGGCAGCAACGACAGCGGTGAGAATCAGCGTGCCGGCACCGAGGATTGAGGCTCGAACGGCGATGCCGCGGGCGGTTTCGCGAAGGGTAAGTTCATGGTCTTTCATACCCCTGAACGCAGCAACGCGCGCGCCACGAAGCGCTGCTCACTCCGCTTCGCTCACCACTGATTGATCCGGTTTTCCCGCTCCGAGCCAGATGAGTGCGCCTGTAATGATGCAAATCGTCGCGCCGATCAGTTTCGGACCGTTCAATGTGATGACGAAGAAGAGCGAAATGAGCGTGCCGAGGATCGGGACGATGAGGCCGGGAGTACGGAAACCCTCGTTCAGTTTGCGGAGACGCGGCACACCGGCGCAGGTGAACAGATACGTTGCCAGCCGCGCAACGGCCGAGAGAAGCGCGAGCTTCGCAAACGCTTCCCCTTCTTTGCCAGGGTCGGCGACGACGTTCGCACCGACGGCGATCACGATCGCCACGAGGACGTGAATCACGATCGCGAGGGAGGGCGTCCGATAGCGCGGATGAACGTAGCTGACGGCGCGCATACGTTTGCGGCCGAGCGACAGCGCGTACAACATCCGCGAGCCTTCGAGCACGGTGCCGGAGTTCGTTCCCGCCATCGACAGCAGCGCGCCGGCGGTGATGATGATCGCGCCGACCGGACCGATGAGCGCCGCGGCCGCGGTCGCGATCGGCGTCTTCGTCTGCGAGAGATCGTCGACCGCCGACATCGCGCCGAGCTGCACGAGCACGTAGACCAGCGCGATCGCGAGTGTTCCGACGAGCAGTGCGCCGGGAAGATTCTTGCGAGGGTTGCGGAACTCGCCGGCCGGCACCCCCATGTTCTCGAAGCCGGCGTACGCGAACAGCATGAAGAGCGCTGCTTCGTTCCAGTTCGTGTTCGCGACCGGCATGGTGAACGACGACGGAATCGGATTGTGACGCCACGCGATCAGCGCCACGATGATGAATCCGACCAGCGGCACGAGCTTGCCGAGCGTGAAGACATAGATCGACGCCGCGCCGTAGCGAACGCCGGCGAAGTGAATCGCGCCGAGGATGAGGAGGGAGCCGACGATGATGCCGATGCGCGGGACTGGCGCGCGCAGCGACGGCCAGAGCAGCGCCAGCGAAACGACGAAACCGTTCGACAGCGCAGCCAGCGACGTCAGACGCGCGATCCAGTTCATCCAGCCGGTCTCGAATCCGATGAAGTCGCCGAACGCCGTCCGCGCGTACAAATACGCGCCGCCGGGCTCCGAGAAGTGACTCGCAGCCTCGGCGAAACAGAGCACGAGGATGAAGACCGGAATCGCGAAGAGCAGCGGCGCCCAGAGCGAGAACGGGCCGAGCAGCTTGTACGACTCGGACGGCAACAGAAACACGCCGCTGCCGACGACGGCGTTGATGCACATCGCCACGAGGCCCCAGAAGCCGACCGTGCGAACGAGTTTGCCGCTGCGCGACCGGTCTTCTGTCATCGGTACTTCTGTCATCAATGTGCCTCGTATCCTTTGCCGCGCAGCACGCGGCCCGGCAGCGAACCGGTCATCTTCGAGTCGAGCAGCACGGGAATTCCGTTCACGATGACATCACTAACGCCTTCTGCAAACTGGTGCGGATCGGCGAACGTCGCAATGTCCCTGATCGCGTTCGGATCGAAGATCGCGATGTCGGCCTTCATGCCGGCGCGCAGAATGCCGCGGTCGGCGAAGTTGCAGCGATCGGCGGCCTGCGACGTCATCTTGCGCACCGCTTCTTCGAGCGTGAAGAGATGCGCGTCGCGGACGTAGTGTCCCGCCACGCGCGCGAACGTGCCGTAGGCGCGCGGATGTTGTGACGCGTTCGCCAGTCGCGCGGCGGGCGGCGGCGCGCCGGAGTCGGCGCCGACGGAAACGAACGGCTGCTTCAGCGCGTACTGCACGTCGTCTTCACTCATCGAGAAGAAGATCACCTGCGGCGAATACGGCGGACCGCTGAAGAGGCGGATCAGCGCTTCTTCCGGCGCGACGCCCATCTCCTTCGCGATGTCCTCGATGAACTTCTTCTGATATTGCTCGAAGCCCGGTCCGATCGCGCCGACCCAGATCGCCTTCTCGCCGCGCTTCGCGTATGCGCGTGCGAGATCTTCGGAGATCTTCGCGCGCATGGCCGGATCGGTGAGCCGCTTCTGCAGCTCCGTGTATCCGCCTTCCATCGACCACGACGGTGCGAGCGTCGACAGCGAGGTGCCCGAGGCCGGATACGGATAGACGTTCGCCGCCGCGTCGATTCCTTCGGCGCGCGCGGCGAGGATGCGATCGATGACGTGCGGCATGCGGCCCCAGTTCGCGCGGCCGGCGGTCTTGAGATGCCAGATGTTCACCGGGATCTTCGCTTCGCGTCCGATGCGGAATGCTTCGTCGAGACCGTCGTCGATCTGATCGCCTTCATCGCGCATGTGCGTGAAGTAGACGCCGCCGCGCGCCGCTGCGACGCGCGCGAGATTCACCAGCTCGTCGGTCGTCGAGAACATGCCGGGAACGTAGATGAGCGAGGTCGAGATGCCGATGGCGCCGTCGCGCATCGCCTGATCGACGATCCGCTCCATCTCGCGCATCTCGTCGGCGGTCGGCTTGCGATTGATGTCGCCGATGACCATCTCGCGCGGATTGTCGGCGCCGACCAGGAGCGCGAAGTTGATGGCGCTGCGATTCTTTTCGACGGCCGCGAAGTAATCGCCGAGCGACAGGAACTTGCCATCCTTCGAAGGGCCGGGCGATTTCCCTTCGCCGGTCACTTCGGTCGTCACACCCTGTCGTACTTTCGGCTCGAGGTGCGGATCGGCGAAGACGGAGTTCTGCGATTGCCCGAGCAGATCGATGAAGCCTGGCGAGACGATCCGCTCGTGCGCGTCGATCGTCGCGGTCGCGGGAACGTCGTGCAGATCGCCGATGGCGACGATCGTGTCGCCGCGCACGCCGACGTCACCGCGGAACCACGGCGCACCGGTGCCGTCGAGAATGCGGCCGTTGGTGATTTTCAAATCGAGCGCCGGTTTCGAATTCATCGTCGCGCAACTCGAAACAAGAACGAGCGCAGCAAGAAGACTCAGCACTCTGCACTCAGCACTCAGCACTGATTTTTTCATCGTTGTCCCCGAACAAGATCGTCGAACGTTTGCCGGTCGCGGATGAGCTGCATCGACGCGCCGTCGACCAGCACCTCAGGCGGCAGCAGTCGCGCGTTGTAATGCGACGCCATCGAGAAGCCGTACGCGCCGGCATCGCAGAACGCGATCGCGTCGCCGACTTTCGTCCGGTCGATGCGACGCGTCTCCGGCGCGCCGGACGCGCTGCGCGTGAAGACGTCGCTCGACTCGCAGATGTTGCCGGCCACGACGCACTCCTCGCTCAGCTGCGATTCGTCGAACGATTCGCGCAGCGCGCCGTCGCTCGCGTTTGTAGCGTTGATGATGTGGTGATACGCGCCGTACTTCGACGGCCGCACGAGATGATTGAAGCCGGTGTCGACGCCGATCCACTCCGTGCCGGTGCTGATCCGTTTCGACGTCACCGTCGCCAGCAGCACACCCGATTGCGCGACGACGTAACGTCCCGGCTCGAGGATGGCGGTGAGATCGCGCGCGCGCAGAAAGTGAGCGGCGATCCGCGTCAGCTCTTCGCCGTACTCCTCGATCGGAAACTCCGCTTCGCCCGGACGATAGGGGATCGACATCCCGCCGCCGAAGTTGATGAAGCGGAGATTCGCGTACGAGCCGGCCAGTTCCAGCAGCCGCCGCGCTGATTCGAGCAGGGGCGCGAGTTGGTCGACTCCGGAGCCGATGTGCGCGTGCAGTCCGACCACGCGGCGTCCCGAGTCTTCGACGACCGTTCGCGCTTCGTCGATCTCGGCCAGGTCGATGCCGAACTTCACGCCGGCGCCGGCGGTGACGACGTCGGCGTGGTGGCCGGCGCCAATGTCGGGATTGACGCGCAGCGCGATCGGATTCGGCAGGTCGAGCGCGAGGATGCGATCGATCTCCGACATGGAGTTCACGTTGATGACGATCTCGGGATCGCCGATCGAGCGAAGGTCGTCATCGGAAACGTTGGAACAGGTGAACCAGATGTTGTCGGGCGTGTAGCCGGCCTGGCGCGCGATGTAAATTTCGCCGGGCGACACGGCGTCGCAGCCGAAGCCGCTTTTGCGCACGAGGTCGAGGATGGCGAGGCTGCTGTTCGCCTTCATCGCGTAGAACGGACGGAAGGGGAGTCGCGAGAACGCGGAACGAACGCGTTCGATCTGGCGACGGATGATGGCGGCGTCGTAAACGTAAACGGGACTGCCGTAGCGGGAGAGGATGTCGGTGACGGAAAGCTCGCCTATGTGGAGGACGCGATTGCGGACGTTCATCGGCGCGAGAGTTTAACTCTGGCGCGGCGACGCAGGGCCGCCGATAATCAGTCGATGCAGCAATACCTCTCGCTCGTCCGCCACATCCTCGACCACGGCGCGGAGAAAACCGACCGCACCGGCACCGGAACCCGCAGCGTTTTCGGCCATCAGCTCCGCTTCGACCTCGGCGCCGGTTTTCCGATGCTGACGACGAAGAAGCTCCATCTCCGCTCGATCATCTACGAGCTGCTCTGGTTCCTGCGCGGCGAAACGAACGTGGCGTGGCTCCATGAAAACAAAGTCACGATCTGGGACGAATGGGCGGACGCCAACGGCGACCTCGGGCCGATCTACGGCTACCAGTGGCGCTCGTGGCCGGCGGCAAATGGTCAGCATATTGACCAGATCACCCGCGTCATCGAAGACATCAAACGCACTCCCGACTCGCGGCGCCTGATCGTCAGCGCCTGGAACGTCGGTGAGCTCGACCAGATGGCGCTCGCGCCGTGTCACGCGCTCTTTCAGTTCTACGTCGCCAACGGCCGCCTCTCGTGTCAGCTGTACCAGCGCAGCGCCGACGTCTTCCTCGGCGTCCCGTTCAACATCGCCTCATACGCGCTGCTGACGATGATGGTCGCGCAGGTCTGCGACCTGAAAGCAGGGGAGTTCATCCACACGCTCGGCGACGCGCATCTCTATTCGAATCATCTCGAGCAGGCGCAACTGCAGCTGACGCGCGAGCCGCGGCCGTTGCCAGCGATGACGCTCAATCCTGACGTGGAATCGATCTTCGATTTCCGCTTCAGCGACTTCACGCTCGAAAGCTACGATCCGCATCCGTCGATCAAGGCGCCGATCGCCGTATGAACGTGCACGGGCGCGTTGCCATCCTCGTCGCTGTCGCGACCAACGGCGTCATCGGCCGCGACAACGGTCTGCCGTGGCGACTCTCGAACGATCTCAAGCGATTCAAAACGCTGACGATGGGCCATCACATGATCATGGGACGGCGCACGTTCGATTCGATCGGAGGCCGTCCACTGCCGGGTCGTCCGACCATCGTCGTGACGCGCAATGAGAACTTCGCAGCCGGCGGCGTGCAACACGCGTCATCGGTCGAAGAAGCGATCGCGATGGCTGCGAGTGACGAAGAGATCTTCATCTGCGGCGGAGCCGCGATCTACGAGCAGGCGATGCCGCGCACCGACATCATGTACATCACGCGCGTGCACGCCGAGCCGGAAGGCGACACGTTTTTCCCCGAGTTCGATGACGTCAACGAATGGAAGCTCGTCGACGCCGAGCACTTCGAAGCCGACGAGAAGAACGACTATCCGTATTCGTTCCTGACGTACGAGCGCAACGGTCCCGCCGGACATCCGGTCGCCGAAGACGGCTAGTACAAAGTACGCAATGTACTGGCACCTTCTCCGCGGCAATCGCGATTTCCGACTGCTCTTCCTCGGCACGCTGATCTCGCTCGGCGGCGACTGGTTTCTGACCGTCGCTCTGCTCGATCTCGTGCTGCAGCTGACCGGCTCGGCGACGCTCGCGTCGCTGATGCTGCTCTGTCAGTCGCTGCCGATTTTTCTCTTCACGCCGATCGCAGGACACGTCGTCGACAAGGTCGATCGCCGGAAGCTGATGATCGTCGTCGACGTCATCCGCGCCGGCGCCTGCCTGCTTCCGCTCCTCGCGCGCACACCGGCGACGCTGCCGTTCGCATTCGCCGGCGTCATTCTGATCTCGATCGGCGCCGCGTATTTCGAGCCGGCTTCGCAGGCGTCGCTGCCGAACATCGTCAGCGACGAGGAGCTCGGCCCGGCGAACGTGCTGATGGGCTCGACGTGGGGAACGATGCTCGCCGCCGGTGCCGGAATCGGCGGCCTCGTGACCATGCGATTCGGCCGCGACGTCTCGTTCGTCGTCGACGCGCTCAGCTTCGTCGCGTCGGCGCTGATCCTTGCGCAAATGCGCGGACGCTTCGCGGAAGAGCGCGACTCCTCGCACAAATATCCGCCGCTCGGCGAGTCGATTCGCGAAACGCTCCGTTATGCGAGAGAGAACCCGCGCGTCCGCGCACTGCTCTCCGTGAAAGGAGGTTACGGCCTCGGCGCCGGCGTCGTGGCGATGCTGAGCGTCTTCGGCAAAGAGGTCTTTCACTCCGGCGCGTTCGGCATCGGAATGCTCTTCGCCGCGCGCGGCATCGGCGCGCTCGTCGGGCCGTTCATCATTCGCGCCATGACGAAAGGGGACAACGATCGGCAATACCGTTTCATCGGTCTCTGCGGACTGCTCTTCGGCGTCGGCTACGTTGGCCTCGGTCTCTCCCATTCGCTGATCGTCGGCGCGAGCTCGATCTTCCTCGCGCACCTCGGTGGCGGCGCGCAATGGCAAACGTCAACATATGGACTACAACGCGAGACGCCCGACTGGATCCGCGGCCGCGTCTTCTCCGCCGACTGGGGCTTCGTCACGCTGACGATGGGCATCTCCGGAATGGTGGCCGGCATCGCGTCCGATCACGTCGGACCGGTCATCGCGACGACCTCCGTCGCCGCGATCTGCATCGTCTGGGCGACCGCGTGGGCCGCGTGGACGTGGAAGCTGTGGAAGCCGTCAGGCCGGTGAGGGAATCGCGTCGGCGTCGAGCGACCGCGCGAGCATCTGCTGCTCCGCGACCCGCCGCTTGCGACCGTAGTAGATCGGCACGAGCGTCTTCGGAATGGCGATTCCGAAGTAGATCAAGCCGGCAAGCGTCGGCTGGGACTGCGCGAGGATCATCGACAACACGCCGAATGCTCCTCCGCAAAAGTTGTCGACCATGCTCTCGAGCGTGTCGATCCGCTCGACTTCGTTCAGGCGGAGATGATCGCGGCGTGCGTACGCGCGCCAGTACATCGCCCCGATGAGCCAGAAGACCGCCGTGAAGCCGAGGCCGTAAATCGCGAAAAGCACCGCGGCGTTGCCGCGATTGGCGAGGTTCACGTGGCCGGTGATCTGATCGGCGACCAGCGTGAACATGTACTTCAGCGGATAGACGTAATAGAGCATTACGAAAAGCAGCGCCGTGTTGAGCCCCAGCACGACGTTGTCGTGCAGCGCGTAACGGCGGTAGAAGTTGTGATGCTCGAACCAGATGTCGATGAAGATCGCGAAGCAGAACGCGAACGGCAGCATCCCGCGCATCATCTCCATCAGCTCTTCGTAATTCTTCGGCGCTTCGAGCGACACGACGAGCAGCGTCATCGCGAAACCGAAGATGACGTCGCTGAACGCTTCGATGCGCGACACTTCGTGCGCGCGGTGACGGAACTCGATCTGCTGCGGCATGGCGGGATTGTAACGTCTGCTGGTAAAGTCCGCCGCCATGCTCATTCGCCCTTTCGAAGGGAGATCGCCCCGCCTCGGCGCACGCGTTTTCGTCGCTGAAAACGCCACGCTCATCGGCGACGTGGAGCTCGGCGACGACTCGTCGATCTGGTTCGGTACCGTGTTGCGCGGCGACGTTCATCGCATCCGCATCGGCGCGCGAACGAACATCCAGGACAACTGCACGCTGCACGTCACGAACGGCACGTGGCCGGTCGAGATCGCCGATGAAGTGACGATCGGTCACGGCGTCATCGCGCACGGTTGTACGATCGGACGGGCAGCGCTGATCGGAATGGGCTCGCGCGTGCTCGACGGCGCCGTCATCGGCGAGCTCGCGCTCGTCGGAGCGGGAGCGCTCGTGTCGGAAGGGATGCACGTCCCGCCGCGCACGCTCGTCGTCGGAGTACCGGCGAAAGTAAAACGCGAGCTGACCGCCGAAGAGCTGGCGCGGCTCGAAGGCTCATGGCAGCACTACGTTGAATACAAAGACAAGTATCTGAAGGAACGATGATCACTCGCACGTACGCAGGAACTCTTCGCAACGAGCACGCAGGCACTACCGTCACGCTGAACGGATGGGTGCAGAAACGCCGCGACTTCGGCGACCTCGTTTTCATCGACCTCCGCGACCGCAGCGGTGTCGTGCAGATCGTCGTCGACCTCGGACGCGGCACCGCCGCCGGCGTCGTCGAGCGCGCGAAAGAATTGCGCTCGGAATTCGTCGTCCGCATCGAAGGCGAAGTGGTGACGCGCTCCGCGGAAAGCCGTAACCCGAAGATGCCGACCGGCGACATCGAGGTCGTCGCGCGCGCCGTCGAGATTCTCAATCGTGCCGACACGCCGCCGTTCGCGATCGAAGACGATACCGACGCCGCCGAAGAGCTGCGCCTGCAATACCGCTATCTCGATCTCCGCCGTCAGCCGCTGACGCAAAATCTGATGCTTCGTCACAACGTCGCATTCAAGGTGCGCGACTTCATGAATCGCTACGGCTTTCTCGAGATCGAGACGCCGATGCTGACGAAGTCGACGCCGGAAGGGGCGCGCGATTACCTCGTGCCGAGCCGCGTGCACAAGGGAACGTTCTACGCGCTCCCGCAGTCGCCGCAGATTTTCAAACAGCTCTGCATGGTTTCGGGTCTCGAGCGTTACTTCCAGATCGCGCGCTGCTTCCGCGACGAAGATCTGCGCCGCGATCGGCAGCCGGAGTTCACGCAGATCGACGTCGAAGCGTCGTTCATCGACGAGGAGTTCATCTACGAGCTCATCGAAGGACTCTTCACCGAGATCTTTCCGCTGGCCGGCATCGAGGTGACGACGCCGTTCCCGCGCATGACGTGGCAGGAAGCGATGGAGCGTTTCGGCAGCGACCGTCCCGATACGCGCTTCGCGATGGAACTGATCGATATCTCAACGCCTGCGAAGACGATTGACTTCGCGCCGTTCCGCGACGCCGCCACGGTTCGCGCGATCGTCGTGCCCGGCGGCGCGACGCTGTCGCGCAAGAAGATCGACGAGCTGACCGAAGAGGCGAAGAAGCTCGGCGCGACCGGCCTGGTCTGGATCAAGTTCGATGCGCAGAAAGGCTCGTCGATCAAAAAGTTCCTCGACGACGCCGCATTCGAATCGCTGCGCAGCGTACTGAATGCGAACGAGAACGATCTCGCGCTGATCGTCGCCGGCAAGCCGCAGCTCGTCTTCGACGTGCTCGGCGCGCTGCGGCTGCGCGTCGCGAAAGAGCAGGGACTCATCCCCGAAGAATCGTGGAAGTTTCTCTGGGTCACCGACTTCCCGCTGTTCGAATGGGATGAAGAATCGCAGCGCTACTTCGCGCGCCATCATCCGTTCACGTCGCCGGCCGTCGACGCACTCGACAAGCTCGAAAGCGATCCCGGCGCCGTCCTCGCCCGCGCCTACGACGTCGTGCTGAACGGCCTCGAGCTCGGCGGCGGCTCGATCCGCATCAACAAGCCCGAAGTGCAGCAGCGAATGTTCGCCGCGCTCGGCATCTCGTCGGAAGAAGCGCAGTCCCGCTTCGGCTTCCTCATCGATGCCTTCCGTTACGGCGCCCCGCCACACGGCGGCATCGCCCTCGGCCTCGACCGCATCGTGATGCTGATGGCCAGAGCGGAGTCGTTGCGCGACGTCATCGCCTTCCCGAAAACCGCCAGAGCGCAGGATCTGATGTGCGACGCGCCGTCAACGGTCGATGAGAAACAGCTGGAGGAGCTCGCGCTGTCGATTCGACAGAAGGTGCAGCCGTGATCCTTCTCGGTCCGCGATGAATCCCTTCCTCACCATTCGCCAGGCGTCGGCCACGTATCCCGTCTTCGTCGGACGCGAGCTGCTCGATCGCGTCGGCGAGCTGGTACGTGCTCGCGGGCGCGTGTTCGTCATCACCTCGAAACAGTTGCGCGAACGGTTCGCCGAACGCGTCGCAAAGTCGTTCGCGGCGGCGGACGTCATCACGATCGCGGAAGGGGAGGCGCATAAATCCCTGGAAACCGCGAACGACGTCGTGACGGCGCTGCTCGAGCGTGGGGCGAAGCGCGATTCGCTCGCGGTCGTTGTTGGCGGCGGGATGATCGGCGACACGGCCGGCTTCGCGGCGTCTGTGTTTTTGCGCGGGATCGATCTCGTGCACGTGCCGACGACGCTCCTCGCGCAGGTCGACAGTTCGATCGGCGGGAAGCTCGCCGTCAATCACGAGAAGGGCAAGAACCTGATCGGCAGTTTCTATCCGCCGCGCGCCGTCATCAGCGATACGTCAGTGCTGGCGACGCTGCCGCGACGCGAGTATCTCAGCGGGATCTTCGAAGCGCTGAAGGGCGGCGTGATCGGCGACGTGGCGCTGTTTGAACTGCTCGAGCACGCCGGCGAGATCGATGTCGACGACGTCGTGCGCCGCGCGATCCGCGTGAAGGCGGAGATCGTCTCCGCCGATGAAAAAGAATCCGACGTCCGCCGTCTGCTGAACTACGGCCACACGATCGCGCACGGCATCGAAGCAGCGCTCCATTACGAAGGGTTGACGCACGGCGAAGCGGTGGCGTGGGGAATGATCGGCGCGAACGCGATCGCGGTGCGGCGCGGGATTCTTCCGGCGGCGATCAGCGTGCGCATCAACGATTCAATTCGGGCGTGGCGGCCGTCACCACTCCCGCCGCTCGACGCACGCCAGGTTCTCGCTGCGACCGAACACGATAAGAAGAACACCGGCACGCAGCGCGTCATGGTGCTGCCGCGCGAGATCGGAGTTTGCGACGTCGTGAGCGACGTGACCGAAGACGAGATTGCGTTCGGGATCGGGGCTGCCTTAGCCGACGGCCGGCCAGCCGCCTGACGCGCCGGACGAACGTTTCACCGGCAGCTTGAGCACCATGCTCGTGCCGACCCCTTCGATCGATGCGACCGAGATCTCGCCGCCGTGCGCTTCGATGATCTGCTTGACGATGTAAAGGCCAAGTCCCGTTCCGCCGCCGCCGCGCAGCGACTTGTTGCCGCTCTGCTTGTACTTCTCCCAAATCTGCGCGAGCTCGGCGGCTTTGATTCCCATCCCGCTGTCGGTCACCGTGACGACGATCGAATCAGGCGCGTCACCAACGCGCACGACCTGCGCGCCGACCGAGATCATCCCTTTCTTCGGCGTGAACTTCAGCGAGTTCGAAACGAGATTGATGACCGCCTGCGTCAGTTTTTCGACGGAGCCGATGATCATCGGCACGTCGCGGCCGTGCGCGGTGACGAGGAAAATCTCGTCGCGCGCCGCGACCGTCTGCAGTGAACGAACGGCGCGTTTCAGGACGCCGGCAATGCGCACCGGTTCTTTTTCAACGACGAAGTTGCCCGACTCGATCTTCGAGAAGTCGAGCAGCTCGTTGATCAGTCCCATCATCCGCTCGGACTCGCGCTGCGCTTCGTTGAGCAGATCGGTGTACATCGCGTCGAGCCGCGTCCCTTCCTGCGACAGCACGAACTCGAGCGTTCCCTGAATGCCGGAGAGGGGACCGCGCAGGTCGTGCACGACCATCGACGTGAAGTCCGACTTGGCCTGCTCCATCTCGCGTTGCGCGGTGACGTCGTCGAACGACAGCGCGACCGCGCGCGACTCTTCCCGCGCGACCGCCATGATCCGATCGACGCGATAGACGCGTCCTTCGATCTCGACGTCGAGCGTCTTGTGCTCTTCGTCGCCGTCGACGAAAAATCCCTGCAGCCAGCCGCGTTCACCGGCCAGGGTTCGTGACGCGTCTTTCAGCCACGAAGTGGCGTCGGAGCCGAACGTCGCGTCGAACGCGCCGTTGCGGTATTCGATCAGCCCGGTCTCGGTGATGACGGCGATCGGCGTCGTGAGCCGGTCGAGCAGCGATACGGCGAACGGAATCATTGCGGCACCGTGATGGCGCGCTCGAACTGCAGCTTGGCCAGCGTGAAGAGCGTCGTGAAGGTATCGAACGGGCTGAGGATCAGGAGTTTCTGCAGGTCGAGGCGTCCGTCGATGAGCGAGACGAGATAGCCTTCCTGGGCGTTGAGGTTGAAACGATCGAAGTTCGTCAGGAACTCGGGGGAGAGTTTCGGCACCGCCTGCATTCCTTTGGCATGGCCGACGAAGTCGCGCACGACGGCGTTGCGAACGATCTCGATGTAGCCGCGCAGCGACAAATCCGACGGATACGCTTTCGCGGCTTCCATCAACTTCAGCCAGGTGTGCCACACGCCGTTTTGCTTGAGAGAGTCGCCGACGAGTCGGCTCCATTCAGGCGACGGCGGCGCCTTGGGAGAAGGGATCGATGCCATTCGCCGCGCATTCTAGCGCCGGTACGACCGGCTGCGTGTGTTCGCAAGCGTCTTTGTACGGCTTCGCGGCGGATGCTTTCCGGGCAGTAGCGGTTCGCGGATAGAATTCTTTGCGTGTCGGAATCTGCGGAGTCACATCAACTCGTTCCCGAGCGTCCGCGCTCGCGTCGTCGCACCGCCGTGGTGCTGCTCTTCATCGCGGCTTTGCTTGGACTTCCTGCCGGCTTCATCGTCGCGAACGCCATCCGCGTCCCGACCGTCAAGTCACTTGATGACTATCAGCCGGCCATCATCACGCGCATCTACGATCGGCAGGGGATTCCTTTCGCCGAATACTCGATTCAGAAGCGGATCGTCGTCACGAAGCGCGACATGGCGCCGGCGCTGGTCGACGCTGTCATTGCCACCGAGGATGCCGATTTCTACAAACATGGCGGGTTCAACCCGAAGGCCATCGTTCGCGCGCTGATCAAAGACATCGTCGCGCGCAAACGGGTGGAAGGCGCATCGACGCTCACGCAGCAGGTGGCGAAGCAGCTCTTCCTCACGCGCGAGAAATCGCTGCGCCGCAAGATCAATGAAGCGATCCTCGCCGTCGACATCGAGAAGAACTTCACCAAGGATCAGATCTTCGAGCTCTACGCGAATCAGATGTACCTCGGCCACGGCGCGTACGGCGTCGAAGCGGCATCGCGGCTCTACTTCGGCAAACATGCGAAAGACCTGACGCTGCCCGAAGCGGCGATGATCGCCGGCCTGATGCGCTCGCCGAATTCGTCGAGCCCGATCTCGCATCCGGCCGACGCGCTGGCGCGACGCAACCACGTGCTGCGCCGCATGCGCGACGAAAAGAAAATCACGCGCGACGCTTACGAGCACGCCGTCAACGCGCCGATCGTCTTAGGGACTTTCAAAGAAGAAGCGCCGAAGACCGGTGCGTACTTCTCCGAATCGATTCGCCAGTACATCGAGAACGCGCCGCAGTACGGCGTTGAAAATCTCTATCAGCGCGGGCTCAAGGTTTACTCGACGCTCGATCTGCGCATGCAGCAGGCGGCCGAGGCATCACTGCAGCGCGGACTGCGCGCGTGGGATCGGCGTCGCGGCTTCCGCAAGCCGGCGCGCAACCTGGTCGCGGAAGGCATCGACATCGCGACGTACAAGGATCCGAGCTGGAGCAACGAGCCATACAACGCCGACAAGCTCTATCCCGCGATCGTTACCACCGTCGACAAAACCGGCGTGAAGGCGCGCATCAATCGCGACGAGATCACGCTCGTCCCGTCCTCGTTTGCATGGACGCAGCGCAAGTCGATGGAAGGAACGCTGAAACGCGGCGATCAGATCTTCGTCCGCGTCGATACCGATCCGAAAACGAAAGCACAGAAGTGGATGCTCGATCAGCTGCCGCAGGTTCAGGGCGCGGTGGTCATTCTCGATGTGAAGACCGGCGAAGTGCGCGCGCTCGTCGGCGGCTATGACTTCCAGATGTCGAAGTTCAACCGTGCCACGCAGTCGCGCAGGCAAACTGGATCGGGATTCAAACCGCTCGTCTATGGCGCGGCGTTCGAGAAGGGGCTCACGCCCGCGGACACATTGTTCGACGCGCCGATCGCCATTCCGGTCGGCAATCAGATCTACTCACCGAAGAACTACTACGGAAAATACGCCGGCATCGTGACGATTCAGCGCGCGCTGGAACTGTCGATCAACGTGCCGGCGGTCAAGACCTGGATGATGGTCGGCGCGAATCGCGTCGTCGACTTCGCGCGGCGTTGCGGCATCACCTCCGACATTCCGCGCTATCCGTCGACCGCGCTCGGCGCCGCCGGCGTTTCGCCGATCGAGATGACGGCCGCTTACAACGTCTTCCCCAATCAGGGTGTCTACGTGAAGCCGCGTCTCATTCGGAAGATCACCGATCAAACCGATCGCGTGCTCGAAGAACAGCTGCCGGAGTTGTCCGAAGCGACGCAGGCTCAGGTCGCATACGTGCTTGCGCATGTGATGAAGGGAACGATTCAGCGCGGAACCGCGTATGAGGCCCACGGCTTGCCGCCGATGCTCGCCGGAAAAACGGGGACGACGAACGGCTACACCGACGCGTGGTTCATCGGCTTCTCGCAGGAGTATTGCGTCGGAGTGTGGGTCGGTTACGACGATCCGAGCCGCTCGCTTGGCGGAGGCGGAACCGGCGCCGAAGTGGCGCTGCCGATCTGGATCGACATCTTCAAAAAGATCGATGAGCAGAAGCTGCGTACGCCGCGGCCCGACTTCGATCAGCCGCCGGGCATCGTCATCGTCCCGATGGATCTGCAGAGCGGACGCCGCGGAATCGGTCCGTGCGGTCGCGTCGTCATGGAAGCGTTCATCGCCGGACAGGAACCCGATCGCGATTGCAGCGGCGCCAGCGTCGCGGTGAGCAAGCTCCCGTATTACCTGCAGCGTCCGTACTATCAGCCGAAGGAGCTGGAGCCGACGCAGGCCGCGACGGATGCGGCGGCGCAGGCGGGCGAGGGGGCGGAATCACCGGCGCCTGGTGTGAACGAACCGAAAGTGCTGCCGGAGACGACGACGCAGCCGCCGCCGCAGTGACCCGAGCAATCTACTTCGGGTAGAATCCGCGCGGTTTCCACCACAATCGTTTCCCAGGAGCTTTCCATGCGTCGATTCATTCACGCAGCTGCGATTTTCGTCTGCATCCTCGTCTCGCAATCCGCCTTCGCCGGCTCCGGCGTAATGGCGAAGGTCCTCGGCACAGTCAACGGCAACACGCTGAAGGTGCAGATTCGCGGACAGGAAACGATGTTGCGCCTCTACGGAATCGCGACGCCCGATCCGAACGATTCGTCGAAGCCGATCCTGAAAAAGCTCGGCGTCGAAGCGATGGAGTTTCTGCGCGAGTCCGTGAAGTCGGGCTGGGTGTATGTGGAGTTCCCGACCGGCAGCCCGGTCGCAGACAAAGACGGTGTCGTCGACGGATTCGTCTATGGCGGCAAGCAGAGTGAATTCATCAATGAGCAGCTGATCGCCGAAGGCTTCGGCGTCGTGAACCGCAAAGTGCAATCGGAATTTCGCGACAATCTCATTCGCGTCGAAGCGAAGGCGAAAGCGAGTCAGCGCGGGATCTGGGGCTCGTTCGGCGCAGGCGGAGGCAAAGACGTCGCCGCGGGAAACAGTCACCAGGGAACGTACATCGGTGAAGCGGGGCCGCAGGGCGGCGGCGTCGAGTACGTCACGTTCTGGATCATCAGCTTCTACTAGCGCTTCAGCTTGAACGCGCGCACGCCGATCAGCATCGAGTGAACGTTCAGTCCCGGATTGCGCTGCGCCGTTCCGCCGTTCGAGATGTGCGAGAAGCGATAGCCGATCATCAGCGGCCGCTCCGATTGCGGGAACAGCGTGACTCCGAAGCCGGCCTGCGATGAAACGTTGAAGCGTGACGTGGCAGCCGGGACGCGGCGATTCGACCACATCGGACCGCTGCCGATCTCGAAGTACGGCATGACGCTCGACGTCGTCAGCCAGTGATGCCGTGCGAAGAAGAATGAGGTCTCCGCGCGGACGTGATCGTTCGGATCGCCGTACGTGTAGCCGAACCAGCTGCGCGCCTGGCGCACTTTGCTGTAGCTCAGCGCGAGACCGACGTCGGTGTTCGGCAGCCACTTCGACATGTGCTTCGAATCGGCGACGAGCTCGAAGTGGAACGTCCGAAAGACCGAGCGGCCGTGCCAGTTGAGCGGATTCTGGCCGCCGCTGAACTGCACGTTGATTTCACGTGGTGCAAACTCGCCTGCGCGCAGCGCGGCAGTCGACGACAACAGCATCGCCACTACGACCATCACTCGCATCGGGAACCTCTGGGAGGGAATTGTACTCAGCCGGCGACGTGGCGCGTGATCATGTCGACCATCTTGTCGCGCGTGAGCGGTTTGCGCATCCAGGCATTTGCGCCGGAGCTCGGGAACATCTCTTCCAGCGATTTTTCCGGCAGGTCGGAGATGAGCACGATCGGGATGTCCTTCTTGTTCGACTGTGACTTCAGCACTTCACTCAACCGGTTGCCTTTGATGCTCGGCAGGTTGACGTCGAGGAAGATGATGTCAGGCGTGTTTCCCGCGAGCACGTGGTTGAACTCGATCCAGCTCGAAGCGGTCAACACGGTGCAGCCTTCTCGTTCGAGCAACGCGCGGCCCAGCTTCAGGACCAGCGGGTTGTCGTCGAGGATCAGTACCGTAACCTTCGACAGCGTAGTCATTTCCGAATCAGAGTTCCTTCCGCGATTGAGGAGCAGGGGCGATTTCCGGCCGCCATGATACATTTTCCACGCAGTCGCGCGAACCGCTTTTTGAGGACATTCCTTGCTCCCTTCCGACCCTGAATTCGCAGCACCCGAACCGCCGCCGCCCACCGCTTCGCAATCGTCGTTTCAATTGCCGGCGGAGTATTACGCGGCGCCTGTCGTGGCGAAGCCGCTCGTGCCGTCCTGGGTTCCGTTCGGTTGCGGCGGCGCCGCGCTCCTCTTCCTCGTCGTCCTGTTCGCCGGCGCGACGATGATTTCGAGCGGCGCGATTTCCGGCTTGCTCGACTTCACGTTCAACACGATGGAAGGGGAGATTGCGCGGATGTTCGCTTCCGACGTCTCGCCGGCGCAGCGCGCCGCATTCACGAAGGAGATGCAGGCGACGCGCGCGAACATTCGCAACGGCAGGTCCGATCTGCGTTTGCTGCAACCTCTCATCGCGACGATACAGGAAGCCGTTTCGGACAAGCTCGTGAACGCGTCCGAGACCGAGCAGATGATGAGTGAGATGCAGAAAGCGAACGCCGAGGCTGCGAAGCCGCGGCCGAAGAAGAAGTCGTGATGGATTTCAAACTCGCCTCGCCGTTCGAGCCACAGGGCGATCAGCCCGCCGCGATCGCGCAACTCATCGAGGGCGTCCAGTCAGGTTTGCGCGACCAGGTGCTCCTCGGCGTCACCGGTTCCGGAAAAACGTTCACCGTCGCGAAAGTGATCGAGCAGATCAATCGCCCGACCCTCGTTCTCAGTCACAACAAGACGCTCGCCGCGCAGCTCTATCAGGAGTTCAGGAACTTCTTTCCGGAGAATCGCGTCGAGTACTTCGTCTCGTATTACGACTACTACCAGCCCGAGGCGTACATCCCGCAGAACGATCTCTACATTGAAAAGGAGATGACGAAGAACGAAGAGATCGACAAGTTGCGGCTCGCTGCAACGAAGTCGCTGTTCGAGCGTCGCGACGTCATCATCGTTTCTTCGGTCTCGTGCATTTACGGCATCGGCGATCCCGAGCTCTATTACGGGATGCTGCTCTTTTTCGAGCGCGGCGCCGAGCAGCCGATGACGCAGTATCTGCGCAAGCTGACGGAGCTGCAGTACGAGCGGACGCCATACGATCTCGGCCGCGGCATGTTCCGCGTTCGCGGCGACGTGCTCGAAGTCTGGCCGGCGTATGAAGACGATGCCGTCCGCATCGAATTCTTCGGCGACGAGATCGACAAGATCACGCGCATCGATCCGATCACGGGACGCGCCGGACGAACGTACGACCGGCTCGCCATCTATCCGCGAACGCACTACGTCACGCCGCGCGAGCGGCTCATGCAGGCGATGGAGAACATCCGCGTCGAGCTCGACGAGCGCGTCGCCGAACTGCGCGCGCACGATCGTCTGCTCGAAGCGCAGCGCCTTTCGCAGCGAACGCTCTTCGATCTCGAGATGATCGCGGAGCTCGGCTACTGCAACGGCATCGAGAACTATTCACGACATCTGTCGGGCCGTTCGCAGGGCGAGCCGCCGCCGACGCTCATCGATTACTTTCCGAAAGATTTTCTGCTGATCGTCGATGAGTCGCATCAGACGATCCCGCAGGTGAAGGCGATGTGGGGCGGCGACCGCGCGCGCAAGAACACGCTCGTCGAGTACGGCTTCCGGTTGCCGAGCGCGATCGACAATCGTCCGCTGGCGTTCGATGAGTTCGAAGGCAAGCTCGATCAGATCATCTACGTTTCCGCGACTCCCGGTCCGTTCGAGCTGCAGAAGACCGGCGGCCTTTTCGCCGAGCAGGTCATTCGTCCGACCGGGCTGCTCGATCCGCAGATCGTGATCCGGCCGGTGAAGGGTCAGGTCGACGATCTGATCGGCGCGATCAAGGCCGCGATCGCGAAGAACGAGCGCGTGCTCGTCACGACGCTGACGAAACGGATGGCCGAGGATCTGACGCGGTATCTGATGGAGCTCGGCATCAAGGTCAATTACCTGCACTCGGATGTCGAGACGCTCGAGCGTATCGCCATCCTCCGCGATTTCCGCACCGGCGTTTACGACGTCGTCGTCGGAATCAATCTGTTACGCGAAGGGCTCGATCTGCCGGAGGTTTCGACGGTCGCGATTCTCGATGCCGACAAGGAAGGATTCCTTCGCTCGGGGACGTCGCTGATTCAGACGATCGGCCGCGCCGCGCGCAACGTCAACGGCGTTGCCATTCTTTACGCCGACCACATGACCGATTCACTGAACTACGCGATCAACGAAACGAATCGTCGCCGCGAGATTCAGCACGCGTACAACATCGAGCACGGCATCGAGCCGGCGACGGTCATCCGTTCGATGGATTCCGATCTCGTGAAGATGTCGAATCTCGATTACTTCGAGATTCCGGGTGGACCTACTACGCGCGCGAATCTGAATCTCGGGCCGGACGAGGATCTCGACAAAGCGATCTCTCGTCTGACGAAAGAGATGAAGGACGCCGCGAAGAACCTCGATTTCGAGAAGGCGGCCGAGATCCGCGACAAGCTGCGCGAGCTGAAGGAAATCCGCATCTTCGTCTGAGTACCGCTTCCACTTCTGCAGAGGCGTCGACGAAGAAATTTGCAGGATTCGACGCAATCCGGCGCGAATTCGCCTACAGTTATCGCGTTCCCCCAATCCGCGAGAAGTGAGACGACTGTGAACTTCGACATCGCCGTTGTTGCGTTCCCGGACGGGAGTGTCCGGAATCTCAATCCGACCGAGTTCTACGCGATCCCGCTCGGAGACCGCATCCAGCTCCTCACGGGAAAACGGATCACGTTCCGGCGCAACAGCGAAACCATCTCGCCGATGGATGCATTGAAGAAGAAATGATGCGAGCTCGGGGCCGAAACTTCGTCATCGCTCTCGCCGCGATCATCTGGGTCGCGACGGTGCTGATCTCGTATCGGTCGGTGCGCGCGTTCGAGAGCACGCCGGGCGCGCCTGCCGATGCGCGCGCTAGCTGGCCGGCGAATGCCGGCGTCGAGCGCAATCTCTCCGGACCGACGCTCGTGATGCTCGCGCATCCTCACTGCTCGTGCAGCCGCGCGAGCGTCGCGGAGCTTGCCGAGATCATCGCCCGCGGACCGCGGAATCTGCAGACGGTTGTATTCGTCTTTCGTCCGCACGATTTTCAGGCGGGGTGGGAGCGGACGGCTGTCTGGAATGCGGCCGCGAAACTGCCGAACACTCGCGTCGTCGTCGACATCGACGGCGCGGCGGCGCGCCGATTCGGCGCGATCACTTCAGGCCAGACATTTCTCTATGACCGCGCCGGCGTGCTGCGCTTCTCCGGCGGCATCACTTCGGCGCGCGGACATCGCGGTGAAAACAGCGGACGCGATTCGGTGATCAGGCTCGCGAACACCTCGGCCGGATTCAGCACGCATTCAGTATTCGGTTGTGCGATCGGCGGCAAGTCGTGAAGGGAGACAGCATGGAACCAGTGAACGGTGACGACCGGGATTCACGAATCGATGCGCTCACGAATGAGCGACTGACCGCGCGACGCGTTCGAGTCGATCGGATGTTTGCGGTGCTGCTCGTCGTGCAATGGCTGGCTGCGATCGCGACGGCTGTGTTCTTCTCGCCGTACGCGTGGGCCGGTCGCGAGCGCGCGATTCACATTCACGTCTGGATCGCGGTCGTCGGTGGCGGAGGACTGATCCTGCTGCCCATTCTCCTGGCGTGGTTCAAACCGGGCGCGCCGATCACGCGGCATGTCATCGCCGCCGCGCAGATGCTCTCATCGGCGCTGCTCATTCATCTCAGCGGCGGCCGCATCGAAACGCACTTCCACGTCTTCGGTTCGCTCGCATTCCTCGCGTTCTATCTCGACTGGCCGGTCCTCGTGACCGCGACGATCATCGTCGCTGCCGATCATTTTCTGCGTGGCGTCTTCTGGCCGGAATCGGTCTACGGAACCGTCAACGCGGAGTGGTGGCGATTTCTCGAGCACGCATTCTGGGTGGTGTTCGAGGATATCTTCCTGATCTGGTCGTGCGCGCTGGCGACGCGCGAGATGCGTGAAAACGCAGCGCGGCAAATCGAGGTTGAAGATCTGTCGGAGCAGGAGCAGCTGAAGAGCGCCGCGCTGGAGATGGCGATGGCGGAGATGAGCGCCAGCGCGTAATCGCGTTACGGCTTCTTCGCTTTTGCCTTCGGTCGTGGTTTCGGGCGCGGCTTCGCGGCAGGTTTCACCGGCGGCGGCAGCGGTTCCGATTTGACGACCGGCTCGATCTCCGCCGATGTCGTCGCGGCCGGCGTTCCGCCTTTCACGTACGCGGCCTTGCCGAGCTGACACGGATCGATTTTCGTTTTCGTCTGCAGATACTCGAGCACGTGATCGTTGGCGGTGTTGCCGTCGAGCATCGTTACGCGGCCGCGCGCGACGTCGACGCGCACGACGCGTCCCGCGACGAGGCACTGCAGAAAATCGCGCGCGGCGTCGCTGGCGTCGGGGACTCCGTCGAGTCTCACGTGCGTCGCTTCACCACCGATCCGCACAATGACCTCATTCGCCTTCGATGCGCCGACGCCAAGCGCGACGACATCCGCGGCCTGCGCCGACGCGGCGAGCAGCATCGCAGCGACGAAGATTTTCATAACGCACTCACCGCCGCGCGAACGCGATCGAGTCCTGCGCGAATCTGATCGGGCGAAACGGCGCCGACCGACAGCCGGAACCAGCCGGTCTCGCGCGTCAGTCCGAACGCCTGGAACGGCACGACCGCGAAGCCGGCTTTCTCGAGCAGCAGGCGACGGATGTCTTCGTTGGTTTTCAATCCGGCGCGGCCGATGAGGTCGAAGTGCGCGGTGAGATAGATCGCGCCCTGCGGTGCGATGGCATGTACCGGCAGTCCGTCGGCGCGCATCGCTTCGAGTCCGTCGTGGAGCAGATCGAGGCGAAGCTGAATGTCGTGCAGCATCTTCGTGCGATAGGTGCGGATCGCGTCGGACATGCCGAGGAACTTCGCGACCGCCACCTGCTCGGCGCGCGGCGCCCACGCGCCGACGTGGCCGAGGATGTCGCGCATGCGCGCGGTGACGTAAGGCGGTGCGACCGTCCAGCCGACGCGCAGCCCGGTCGCGGCGTACGCTTTCGAAATGCCGTCGACGAAGATCGTGTATGGCATCGACTCAGGCACGAGTTGCGGCGGCGCGTAATGACGGTTGTCGCCGAACGTCAGCGTCCAGTAAACCTGATCCCAGAGAATGAAGAGCGGTCGCTCGCCGGTACCGATCCGCCGCTCGTTTTCATGGACGACGAGTCGCGCGATCGCGTCGACCTCTTCGCGCGCCATCACCGTTCCGGTCGGATTGAGCGGCGTGCAGATACAGATGAGGCGCGCGTCGCGAACGTGCGGTTTGAGTTGCGCGGCGGTCGGAAGGAAGTTCGTCTCCGGACCGACGACCAGTTCGACCGCGCGACCCTTCATCAAATATGTGTAGTGGTTGTTGTTCCAGGACGGCGTCGGATAGATGACGGTGTCGCCGGGATCGACGACGGCCGCGTATGCAGCGTAGATGATCGGCCGCGAGCCGCCGGCGATCAGCGTCGCTTCGATCGGATAGGTGAGGCCGAGCTCTTCGGCGTACAACTTCACGACCGCCTGGCGCAGCTCCTTCACGCCATCCGACGGCGGGTAGTTCGTTTCGCCGGCGGCGAGCGCTTCGCCGATGAGTTGCTCGAGCTCGGGCGGGATGCGGAACTCTTTCGGCGAGAAATCGCCGACGGTGAGATTGCATATCTCCTGTCCCGATTCCGCGAGCGCGCGGATCTCGCCGGAGATCTTCAGGATCTCCGAGCCGGTCAGTCCCTGGGCGAGGGCGGAGAGGGCGGTGGCGTCGTGCAGGCTGGCGACAGTCATCGGCGCGAATTGTACGCGCGATGAATCTTCCAGAGGTCGCGCAGCGCGCGGATGAAGTCGCGCGACTGCACCTTCGAGCCGCCGACGTCGCGCCAGTGGAAGATCGGGAGCTCGTAAATCGCGCGTGACGCGGCGTCGCGTCCGCAGCGCTGCACGTAGCGGGCGATGATCTCGACGTCGAAGATCCAGCGCGAAAGAAACGGCTGCGCGAAGGCGGCGCGGATGTCGTCGCTGACACGGAAGAGCTTCGCGCCGCATTGCGTGTCGTAGACGGCGAGCCCGAGGCTGGATGAGATGAGTGTGGCGCCGACGCGGCCGACGTAGTGGCGCGACGGACGGCGGCTGATCTCGCGCCCGAGGAGACGAACGCGGGCGGCGAAGACCATCTGGATTTCAGGACGGTCGCGAAAGACGCGCATGAAACCGGGAAGCTCGGTCAGCGGCGTGGCGAGGTCGGCGTCCCAGAATCCGACGAAGTCGGGACCGCGGGTGAACGACGCTTCGACTCCGCGGCGAACCGCTTCCGCTTTGCCGCTGTTCTGTTCGAGATGGAGCACGGCGAAACGGGAAGGATCGGACGCGGCGAGCTCATCGAGGATGCGCGCGGTGCCGTCGGTGCTGCCGTCGTTCGCGAAGAGGAAGGTCACCTCGTCGCCGGCGAGGTGGAAGCGCCGGAACGCGTCGACGTCGAGGCGGTGCTCTTCATTGAAACAGGGAACGACGATCTCGACTCGCGACACGGGCGCGCATTCTACAATGTGCTCATGGCAGAGCCCGTCCGACCGGACAACATGTTGACGAGTCAGTCGAATGACTTCACGGAGTCGATCATCGAAGTGCGTGCACATGGCCGGTATCTGTCGCGGCTAATTGACGATGGTTCAGGCACTTTGATCGGATTTCACGGCTACGCCGAGAACGCGGAACGTAACTTCGCGGAGTTGGTTCGCATCCCCGGAATCGAGCGCTGGTCAGTAATCGCCGTGCAGGCGCTGCATTCGTTCTACGTGCCGAAGACCGGAGAGGTCGTCGCCAGCTGGATGACGAAGCTCAACCGTGACGAGGCGATCGCCGATAATCTCGAGTACGTTCGGCGGATCGTTGCCGCTGTTTCCGTGCGCCGCCCGCTCGTCTTTCTCGGCTTTTCGCAGGGAGCAGCGATGGCGTATCGCGCCGCCGCGGCAATCAAATCCGACGCCGTGATCGTCCTCGGTGGCGATCTGCCGCCGGACGTTGACGCCACGGCTCTGCCGCCGGCGCTGGTCGGACGCGGCAGCCGCGACGAGTGGTTTGCCGCAGAAAAGCTCGAGAAAGACCTGAGCTTTCTGCCGGGTGCGACAACCGTCATTTTCGATGGCGGGCACGAGTGGACGGATGCGTTTCGCGCCGCGGCCGGTGAGTTCCTCGGCAGCGCATTTTGAGAGCCTTCGGCGTCTTCGCGCCTTCAGGATGACGGCGCGTCAGTAGCGTGTTATGTCGGGGTCCATGTCTTCGCAGCACGAATCCCGTCTCGAACGCCTCAGGGCGCGGCTGAAGGAGCTTCCCGAGCGTCCCGGTGTCTACCTCCATAAGAACGCCGAAGAGGAAGTGATTTACGTCGGCAAGGCGCGAAATCTGCGCAATCGCGTCGGCTCCTATATCGTCGGCCGCGGCGCCCGCGACACGAAAACGATGTCGCTGATCAACGAGATCGACACCATCGATTTCGTCACGACGAACAACGAGCTGGAAGCGATCCTCCTCGAGAACAACCTCATCAAGACGCACCAGCCGCGCTACAACATCCTTCTTCGCGACGACAAGAGCTACCCGTACATCAAGGTCACGATGTCGGAGGA
Organism: Acidobacteriota bacterium; assembly: GCA_034667465.1. Lineage (GTDB taxonomy): Bacteria > Acidobacteriota > Thermoanaerobaculia > Gp7-AA8 > Gp7-AA8 > JAOBAU01. The sequence continues at coordinate 53,843 of JAXDJV010000027.1, forward strand.
TTACCCACGCGCGGTTTTCACGCGGCGCGTCGATCGAAAGAAGGGCGACCTCTACTACGGGCCGTTCTTCGCCGGCACCGCACGTCGCATCCTCAAGCTGGTCGGCGATCAGTTCAAGCTGCGAAGCTGCGATCTCGACATCACCGAAGGGAAGAACGCGCTGCCGCGGCCGTGTCTCTATTACGACATGCATCAGTGTCTCGGGCCGTGCGTGGTCGGTCTCACCGAACGCCCCGTGTACCGCGAGATGGTCGATGACGTCGTGCTGTTCCTCGGCGGCAAGTCGAAGGAGTTGCACGAGCGATTGCGCGCGCGGATGTATCGCGCAGCCGAAGAAGAGAACTACGAGGTCGCGACGTACTACCGCGATCTGATTCGCACCGTCGAACGCATTCAGGCGGAGCAGCAGGTGGCGTCTGCCGATCAGGAAGATCTCGACGTCTGGGGCTTGTACGAGGAAGGAGGCGACGTTGCCGTGCAGCTTTTCGTACTGCGCGATGGCAACATCGTCGATCGTCGCGAGCTCTTCTGGGAGAAGCTTCCGGATTACCGGCCCGGCTACTTCCTCGGCGAAGTGCTGCAGCGTTACTACCAGGATAACCTGTTCATTCCTCAGGAGATCCTGATCCCGTTCGAGATCGAAGAGCCGGAGCTGACGGAAGCATTTCTCGCAACGCAGGCGAACCGCAAAGTGTCGTTGCGCGTCCCGCAGCGCGGCCGCGGCGTCGATCGATTGGAGCTCGCGAACCGCAACGCACGGCTGTCGCACGAGTCGCGATTCCGGAAGGCGCAGCAGGATCGTCTGCAGATCGCCGGTCAGCGTCTCGCGCAGATCCTGGGCTTCGATCGCGAGATCCAGCGCATTGAATCGTTCGACATCTCGAATATTCAGGGAAGCGACTCGGTGGCCGGCATGGTCGTCCTCGATCGCGGCAAGTTCGACAAGAAACAGTATCGCGTCTTCAACATCCGCACGGTCGTGGGCGCGGATGATTTCCGCTCGATGGCCGAAGCGGTCGATCGGCGTTATCGGCGCCTGCTGGAAGATGGGAAGTCGCTGCCCGACATGATCCTGATCGACGGCGGTCGCGGTCAGCTCAATGCGGCGCTGGCGGCGCTGAACAAACTCGGCATCGAAGAGATCCCGATCGCCGGTCTCGCAAAGAGGGAAGAAGAGATCTACGTTCCCGATCGCGACGAACCGTATCGCCTGGAGAAGCGCGAGCCGGCGCTGCAGCTTTTGCAGATGGTGCGCGACGAGACGCATCGCTTCGCCGTCTCCTCGCATCGCCGGCGGCGTTCGAAGCGAGTGCTGCACAGTGAGCTCGACGATCTGCCGGGCATCGGCGACAAGCGCCGGCGTCTGCTGATCGAGCGTTTCGGCAGCCTCTCCGGCGTGAAGCAGGCGTCGGCGCAGGATCTCGTCAACGTGCTCGGACGCAAAGTGGGACAGAACCTCTACGACGAGCTCCACACCGCCTAACACACGCGTGCGATAATCGCGAGAAATTCAACGCACAGTAGCTAAAGGGGTGGGGGAATGACTTTCGAAGGGGAAATCGGCGAGATCGATCTCATCGGCCGACTGGTCGAGCTCGGCCGCGACCACTTCACCGGCGCGATCCGATTCGAAAGCGACGGCATCATCAAGATCGTCTACTTCAAGGGCGGCGACGTCCTTTCGGCAAGCACAAACGATCGGACCGACAGCATCGACGAGATCCTCCTCCGCGCCGGCAAGGTCACTCGCGAGCATGTGAAGCAGGCGCTTGCGAAGCGCAAGGAAACAGAGACGCTCGGCGACGCGCTCCTGAACCTCGGCTTCATCACCCGCAAAGAACTGACGTGGGCGCGACGCGTTCAGGTCATCGGCATCCTCCGCTCAATCGGCACATGGACGACCGGTTCGTTCACGATCGTCGCCGACTACCTGCCGAAGCGCGACGAAGGAACGGTGTTCTCGCTGCAGCAGATCCTCGTCGAGCTGATCGTCACGGAACAGGATCGCTCGAAGTTCGAGCAGCTCCTCGACGAAGGGCAGGCGGTTTTCGCGAAGACTCCCGACTTCGATGACGTCTATCGCCGGCTCGGTCTCAATCGGGATGCCGAGGAGATCGTAGCGCAGGTGGATGGAACGAACACGGCGGCTGAGGTCGTAGCGATTTCGGGCAAAGACGCGTTCAACGTCTACAAACTACTGCATGCGCTGATGCTTGTCGGTGTGTTGTCGCGCGCCTCAAAACCTAAAGTGTCAGGTGAGGTTTTCGGCGACGACGATCTCGTCGATGAATATGCGAATCTCGCGGTGGGCGATGCGGCAGATCTCTGGCCGACGCAGCCCGCTTCGACGCCTGAGCCGGAACCGATCGCGGCGTTCGAGCCGGCGGCTGCGACCGATGAATACGACTTCACCGCGGACGATGACGCGCCGGCGATGTCGTTCGACGCGGAGGAGCCGCTCGCGAGTCCTGTCGTTCCGCCTGTCGCGGATGAACCGCTTTGGGAAGAGACGACTGAGGTTCCGATTCCGGCGATGCCGGTCGCGGAGCCTGCACCGGCGCCAATCAGCGCGACGTCCAGTTCGGCACCAAAACGCGAAGAGCAGTGGGGCTTCGACGAGGCGCAGATCGAGACCGCACGACGTGCCGCCGTTCCGGTGCACTCGGCGAATCGTGTTGAGGAACTGCCGACCGTTCCCGTCGGTCAGGAACCGGGTGGCGGCGGCAACCTGCTGCGCGCAGCGGGAGTCGGACTCGTGCTCGCGATTGTCATTCTCGGCGGATTGAACTGGTGGAAGAACCGCACGCCGCGGTCCGTCGAATCAGCGACTCCGGCTGCGGCGGCGACGCGGAGAGGCATTAAACCGCAACCTGTGGTGCCAACGCCCATTCCACCATCGGTGACCGGAACGACGGGAACCGTCGTCACGGCCGGAGCGATTACGCCAACCGCCACCACAACGTCCGGAACCGCGCCTGCCGGACTTACGATCACTGCGCCGCCGGCGCCGCCAGCTGGGCCGGGAACGCAAACGACCATCACGACGACCACTCAGCCGCCGAACACTGCGTCGGCGGCACCAGCCGGAAGCACGCCGCGGCTCGAGCGCGGGAAGGGGCCGATCAAGATCACCAACGAGGCAGCGGCGGCGGAAGCTGCAGCCGCAGCGGCGACGGCAGCGAATGATCCGCTGCGGGCGAAGTACGACGCAATGGCGCGCGAGGCTGCGGCGAATCCCGCCGGTACGTTCGCGGTGCAGTTCGAGCTCGTCTGCGAGACCGCCTCGCTCACGAAAGCGATCCAGGCCGGCGGAAACAACGTCTGGTTCACAACGATGAGCTATCGCGGCAAGCCGTGCTATCGCGTCTTCTGGGGCCGATACAACAGCCAGCCGGAAGCCGCGAAAGCGGCGGGCGAAGTTCCGCGCGATCTCCGCGGCGGTGCGACGCCGGTCGTCATTCGCATCCCGCGCTCATGACCGCGATCCTCGCTTCGCTCCTGACGTCGGCCGGCCTCGGCGTCGGCGCAGGAGTGAACGCGTATGCGACGATGCTCGTCTTCGGGTTGCTGGCGCGGTTTCGTCCCGGCATGTTCCCCGACGATCTCGCGCATTTCTTCTCGTCGACGCCGGTGCTGATCGCGCTCGGCGTCCTCTACACGATCGAGTTCTTTGCCGATAAAGTGCCGGCCGTCGATCACGTCTGGGATGTGATCCACACCTTCATCCGGCCGGCCGCGGGGGCGCTCGTCGCGTGGGCTGCGGTCTCCGATCAGATTCCGCGCGGCGCGGTGATCGTCGCATCAGTGATCGCCGGAAGCGCGGCGCTCGGCTCCCATCTCGTCAAAGCGACCGTGCGCGGCGTCAGCACCGCGACGACCGGTGGCCTCGGCAATCCGATCCTCTCGCTGCTCGAAGACGTTTTCGCGTTCGTCAACGCGATCCTGGCGATCTTCGCTCCGCTGCTCGTCCTCGTCGTCGCGCTTCTCGTAACGCTCTACTTCGTCCACATCAGCCGTCGCCGCCCGGCATGAGCTGGCTGATCGACGGCAGCAACGTCCTCGGACGATTGCGATTGCCGCGCGAGTCGGATGCCGCGAAACGCGAGCTGGTCACGTTACTGTCGCGCTTCGCGCGCGCTCGACGAGTGAAGGTCGCCTGCTACTTCGACGGACCGGAGCCGGCGAGCTTCGGAAAGAATCTCGGCAGCGTGTCGGTCGTCTTCAGCGGCCAGCGATCGGCCGACGATCTGATCGTCGCGCGCGTCGCGAGCGGCACGTCATGGACCGTCGTTACCTCCGATCAGGCATTGGCCGCGCGAGTCGCCGGACGACGCGTCACGATCGTCGCTCCGGGAGCATTCGCGCAGGAGCTGGAACGGCTGCCGTCGGAAGGGGAGGGAGCGCTTCCGCGGACGACTGGGCGGCGTGGTTCAAGGACCCGAAAAACCGCGACGGTTTTTGATGTCGGCACGCCGACAATCATTCCAAGCTCTGAAACGACAACCATTTAGCGCGCAGAATTTTCACGTCGACAGCCGGTGTTAGAGTCGGTTGCGTGGAGCGGATCGGAGGATCGCAGGCCGCAAGGCCGGAGGAAAGTCCGAACTCCTACGGGCAGCAGGCTGGATAACGTCCAGGCGTCGTGAGGCGACGGAAAGTGCAACAGAAAGATACCGCCGCCGGCGTTGCGCAAGCGCGTCGGAGGTAAGGGTGAAATGGTGCGGTAAGAGCGCACCGCGTCCCGCGTGAGCGGCGACGGCATGGCAAACCCCCTGCGGAGCAAGACCAAATAGGGAAGCGATGGTACCGCCCGTTACCGCTACAAGCTTCCGGGTAGGTTGCTCGATCACCGCGGCAACGCGCGTGACAGACGAATGATCCTCACTCGGCAACGAGAACAGGATTCGGCTTACAGATCCGCTCCACGCTTTTTTTTCATTTGGTACGATCGCGGGCGATGCTCACGCCTCCTCGCGCCCTTCCTGAAAATGCTCACATCGCCGTGCTCGCCGCCTCCGGTCCATCGGAACGAGCGCGGATCGAAGAGGCGGCGAAGGCGATCGAATCGCGCGGACATCGCGTCACGATTGCGCCAAACGTCGATCATCGTCACCGCGGCTATCTCGCCGGCGACGACGACGAACGCGCCGACACGCTGAACCGTTTCTTCGCCGCCGACGACTACGACGCCTACTTCTTCGCGCGCGGCGGTTACGGCGCGATGCGCATCCTCGATCGCCTCGACTACGCGGCCATCCTCCGTAACCCGCGGCCGATCGTCGGGTTCAGCGACGTCACCGCGCTCCATCAGGCGATCGCCGTTCACGCAGGCGTGGCGACGTTTCACGGTCCGATGCTGAATCTCGATTTCCACGCGGGACTCACTCCCGAGCGCGAACAGTGGCTCTGGTCGATGCTCTCCGGCACGGCGCCGATGACACACGGTTTTGCGAGCTCGCAGGTTGTCTGCGAGGGGAAGGCGAAAGGCGTCCTGTTCGGCGGTTGCCTCGCGCTGACCGACTCGCTCGTCGGTACGCCGTACGACTACTGGATCGATGACGGAATCTGGTTCTGGGAAGACGTCGAAGAGCCGCCGTATCGCCTCGACCGTATGTTGACGCACCTCCGCCTCACTGGTAGATTGCGGCGCATCCAGGGAGTCGTAGTCGGTACGTTAAAAGCTTGCGGAGAGCCACTGGAAATTAACGCGTTGTTGCGAGATTTTTTCGCCGCCGCCGACATTCCGGTTGTTCGCGATCTTCCGTTCGGGCATGATGGCAACAATCTCCTGATGCCGATTGGCGCAGCCGTCCAACTCGATACTCACGACGGCTCGCTGACCATCACGGAACCTGCGGTCGTTCGCTAAAAAGGGTCAGCAAAGTCGATGAAAGCGGTGTTCAAAACGACAGGCGGAAAGGATCCGGTGAAGGACTCGTCTGTCACGTATACGTCCGGCGACGTCATCTTCCAGCAGGGTGAGCTCGGTACCGAGATGTTCATCATCCAGGAAGGTGAAGTCCATATCGTCAAGCACATCAACGAGGAGTCGCACATTCTCTCGAAACTCGAGAAGGGCGATTTCTTCGGTGAAATGGCGATTCTCGAAAATGTCGCGCGCACGGCCGACGCGGTCGCCGCATCCGATGTCCGCCTCCTGGCGATCAACGGCTCGCGCTTCGATGAAATGCTCCGCAAGAACCCGGAGGTCGCGGTCCGGATCATCCGCAAGTATTCGAAGCGTCTCCGCGAAGCGAACGCATTGCTCGAGCGTCTCGTTGGCCGCGAGGTCGATTCGGATCACGTTTCGCTCGACTCGACCCAGATTGCACCCACCGAGAAAGCAACCCGTCATCGTCTCGTCGATGTAGCGACCGGAACGTCGTTCTTCTTCAGCAAGGGCGATGAGACGACGATCGGCCGCGCCGATCCGGTGACCGGAATCCTTCCCGATATCGACCTGACGCCGGTCGACACCAATCGCTCCGTCTCCCGCCGCCACGCGAAGATCATTCACGCCGGCGGCGAGTATCACGTGCTCGAAGAGGTCGGAACCGTGAACGGGACGTACGTGAACGATCAACGCATCCCGACCGGCGTGCCGGTGACGATGCACAACGGCGATCTGGTGAAGATCGGGCTGATCTCCATGAAAGCCGTGTTTGACTGAAGGATGAAGGATGATGCTGCAGGATGAATGAAACCCAGCCTCCATTCATCTTTCAGCATTCATCCTTCATCCTTTCTACCTCTCGTAGACGAACGCCGTTGACCACGGGTGTCGCGGCATAATCGAAGCGTGCCGATCTCGCCGGACACTCCCGTCCAGTTCCTCCCATCCGTCGGTCCCGGCCGCTCGAAAGCGCTCGCGGCTGCCGGGATCGAGACCGCTGGCGATCTTCTCTGGTTCTTTCCCTTCCGCTACGAAGACCGGCGCCACCCAGCCCGCATCGCCGACCTCGGCCGTAACGTCGATACTCCGGTCGTCCTGCGCGGACGCGTGGTGTCCGCCGGCGCTAAAGTCTCTCCTGTCAAGCGGATGCGACTGTTTGAAGCGCTTGTCGAAGACGGGACCGGCGCCGTTCGACTCGTCTGGTTCAACCAGCCGTATCTTTCCGATCAGATCGAGCGCGGCGACAACCTCGCGATTTACGGCACGCCACGCCTCGGGCGGAATGGTCTGCAGATCGAGAGTCCCGACTGGGAGAAGTTCGGCGGAACGGAGGATGACGAAGGGGCGATCGTCGCGATCTACTCGAAGATCACCAACGTCCCGCCGAAGGCGCTGCGACAGATCGTCGCCGCGGCACTGCAGGCGATTCCGTCGATCGACGATCCGCTTCCCGCCGAGCTTCGGAAAACACTCGGAGTCATCGGGCTCGCGGAATCGCTCGACGCCATCCACCGGCCGCAGGAGCTCACGGCCGACTTCGCCCGCTTCCGCTCACCGGCTCACCTGCGGATCATCATGCAGGAGTTTTTCGTCTTCCAGCTCGCGCTGCGCGTCCGGCGCGCAACGGAAGAGGTCAAAGAGAAGACGCGGCGGATTGAGATCGGCGACGAGCTGCGTGCCGAGGTGAAGAAAGTCCTGCCGTTCCGATTGACGGGTGCACAGAAACGTGTGCTAAAGGAAATCGCGGACGACCTGCGCGCGACGAAGCCGATGTACCGGTTGCTCCAGGGAGACGTCGGCAGCGGGAAGACCATCGTCGCGCTGATCGCGGCGATGATCATGATCCGCAACGGACATCAGGTGGCGCTGCTCGCGCCGACCGAGATCCTCGCCGAGCAGCACTTCCAGCGCATTCGTCAACTACTTGACCACAGCGTCGTCACCGCGAAAGCGACCGGCTCGATGGCGGCGGGTGAACGGCGAACGCTCATCGCCGGACTCCGCGACGGCTACATTCAGCTCGTCGTCGGCACCCACGCGCTGCTCGAAGATCGCATCGTCTTCAAATCGCTCGGACTGGCCATCGTCGATGAACAGCACCGCTTCGGCGTCGAGCAGCGCCAGAAGCTGTTCGCGAAAGGTGACACGCCCGACATCCTCGTCATGACCGCGACACCGATCCCCCGCTCGCTGGCGCTGGCGATGTACGGCGATCTGGAACTTTCCGTCATCGATGAGCTGCCGCCCGGACGGCAGGAAATTAAGACGGCTGTACGGGCATCGTCGCAGCTCGACCGCGCCTGGCGCTTCGTCGACGAACAGATCGACGATGGCGCGCAGGTCTACGTCGTCTATCCGATCATCGAAGAATCGGAGAAGCTCAACCTCAAGCCGCTGACCGCCGGCTTCGACGCCACCGAGAAGCGCTTTCCGAAGCGGCGCATCGGAATGCTGCACGGCCGGATGAGCGCGGCGGAAAAGGAAGACGTCATGCAACGCTTCAAGGCGGGGCAGATCGACATCCTCGTCAGCACGACCGTCATCGAGGTCGGCATCGACGTCCCGAACGCATCGATCATGCTGATCATGGACGCGCATCGCTTCGGACTGTCGCAGTTGCATCAGCTGCGCGGACGCGTCGGCCGCGGCACGCGCGCGTCGTACTGCATCCTGGTCTCTGATGACGAGAAGGACCGCCTCGCCGTCTTCGCGAAAACCCGCGACGGCTTCGAAGTCGCCGAGCGCGATCTCGAAATCCGCGGTCCCGGCGAATTTCTCGGCACGCGGCAGTCCGGCGTGGCGCGCTTCCGCTTCGGCAACATCCTGCGCGATCACGACCTGATGGACAAAGCGCGCGACGTCGCCATTGAGGTGATCGGGAAAGAAGGTCCGGTGCGCGCGGAAGAGCTCGCACGAAAGATCCTCGGCGTGCGGTTGGCGACAGCCACACGCGACTGACATCGCGCGCAGATCACTTCTGCTACACTCGCGCGTCTTTTTTACGGGTGAAATTCCATTGAGCAAACCAGATGTAGAAAGGCCCGGCCTGCGGCTTGGGCAGTTCGTCCTCAGCGGACTCCGTCCGACCGGGCGCGTCCACCTCGGCAACTACTTCGGTGCAGTGCGCAACTGGGTGCGTCTCCAGGAGACGTATCGCTGCTACTACTTCGTCGCCGACTGGCACGCGCTGACGTCCGACTACGCCGATCCTTCGTTCATCCATCAGTCGACGTTCGAAGCGGTCGCCGACTGGCTCGCGGCCGGACTCGATCCGAAGAAGTGCACGATCTTTCTGCAGTCGGAAGTGAAGGAGCACGCCGAGCTTCATCTGCTCCTGTCGATGACGACGCCGCTGCCGTGGCTCGAGCGCGTGCCGACGTTCAAAGATCAACAGGAGAAGCTCGAGGACAAAGATCTCAACACGTACGGCTTCCTCGGCTACCCGCTGCTGCAGACCGCCGACATCATTGTTTACCGCGCGAACTGCGTGCCGGTCGGTGAAGATCAGGCGTCGCATCTCGAGCTGTCACGCGAGATCGTCCGCCGCTTCAACAACTTCTATGGTGATGTTTTCCCGGAGCCGCAGGCGCTCTTTACCGAGTCGCCGAAAGTTCCCGGACTCGACGGTCAGAAGATGTCGAAGTCGTATCGCAACACGATCCCGCTCACTGCCAGCGCCGACGAAGTGCGCGCGCTGGTGATGACGATGTTCACCGACCCCAACCGCATTCGCCGCAAGGATCCGGGCAATCCCGACATCTGCAATCTCTTCCAGTTCCACAAGCTCTTCTCCGATGCGGAGACGATCGAGCGCGTCGACCGCGAATGCCGGACCGCGCAGATCGGTTGCGTCGATGACAAGAAGCTGCTCGCGGAGATCATCATCGAGCACCTTCGTCCCATTCGGGCGCGGCGCGAAGAGATCGATCGCGATCCGTCGATCGTCTGGGACACGCTGCGCGAAGGCAACCGCGCCGCGCGTGAGCGGGCAGGCGAAACGCTCGAGCTCGTCCGCAAGGCGATGAAGGTCGAATATCCGGAACTGCGATGACCGAAGAAGAGAAAAGTGCAGCGACGACGGTTGAGCCGGAAGGTGCGGAGACCGCGCCGCCCGTCGTCCACACTCCCGACGCGACGACTCCCGAACCGGAGCTCGACGAGTCCGCGTACAAACTGACGCTGCCGTCGTTTCACGGGCCGCTCGATCTGCTGCTGCATCTCATCCGGCAGCACAAGGTCGACATCTACGACATCCCCATCCTGCTGATCACGCAGCAGTACAACGCGTACCTCGAAGCGATGGAGGAGTTGAATCTCGAAGTGGCCGCCGACTACATCTACATGGCGGCGCTGCTCATTCACATCAAATCGAAAATGCTGTTGCCGCGTGACGAGACCGCCGAGGAAATCGAAGATCCTCGCAAAGAGCTCGTCGATCGTCTGCTCGAATATCAGCGGTTCAAAGCGGTCGCGGAAACGTTCGCGGAGCTCGACGTCGTTCGCATGGGCGTCTGGTCGCGGCCGCCGGTGAAACTGCCGGAGAACGAACCGCCGGAGCTCGACATGAGCGAGGTCTCGCTCTTCGATCTCATCGACGCGTTCCGCACCGCGCTCAATCGCTACCGACAGAATCATCCGCAGTCGGTCGAGTTGCAGCGGCTCACGCACAAAGTCTCCGAGAAGATGCGGGAGTTGTACGTGAAGCTCCAGGAGAAGTCGCCGATCCGCCTGCAGTGGTTTCTGGAAGGACGCGGACGCAACGAGCTGATCGCCGTATTTCTCGGCATGCTCGAGCTCGTGCGCCTCGGCGGCATCGCGCTGCAGCAGAGCGACAACTTCGGCGAGATCCTCATCGGCCGCACCGAGCAGGCGATCGATGAAGAGACGTTCGCGATCTTCGACTCCGCATAAGGAAAAACGAATGGAAGCCACTGAATTACGGGCCGCACTCGAGGCCATCCTTTTCATCTCCAACGAACCGGTGAACGTCGACAATCTCGTCGAAGCGTTTTCCGACGAAGGGAGAGAAGCGGTCGTCGCGCAGCTCGACGAGATCAAGCGAACGCTCGATGCCAGCATCGGCGGCTTCATGCTCGAACAGACTGCCGGCGGCTGGCGTTTCGCGACGCGCGCCGAGCACGACCCGATTCTCAAAAAGTACTTTTCGAAGAAAGGTGAGAACCGCCTTTCGCTCGCCGCGCTCGAAACGCTGGCCATCGTTGCCTATCGTCAGCCGATCACCGCGCCGGAAGTTTCCGACATTCGCGGCGTCAACTCGACGGCCGTCATCCGCACGCTGCTCGAGCGGCGAATGATTCGCGTCGCCGGACGCAAGAACGTCGTCGGCAGTCCGTTTCTCTATCGCACCACGAAAGATTTTCTCGTCCACTTCGGACTCAACGACATTCGCGACATGCCGCGTCTCGAAGAGTTCGGCGATCTGATCGGCGAGAGCATGAACGAGGATCTCGTCATGGCCATCGCAAACGCGCCGCAGACGCCGGAGTCGGAAGTGATCGCCACCGATGAGTCGGCGAGCGAAGGGGAGATCACTGCTGCCGCGATCGCCGCGCTCGATGGTGAAGACGCGCCGCCCGTCGAAGAGAGTGGAACGCAAATCGAATCAACGGCGACGGAGTCGGAAGCGAACGCCGATGTTGTCGTGTACGATGATCGCGATCAACCGCAACAGATGCGCGACGACGAGTGATGCAGGAAGAGCGATTGCAAAAAATCATCGCCCACGCGGGCGTGGCGTCACGCCGCGAAGCGGAAGCGATGATTCGGGAGGGGCGGGTCACGCTGAACGGCCGCGTGGTCACGGAGCTCGGCACGAAGGCGAACGCCGAGCGCGATCACATCAAGGTCGACGGCAAGCTCATCTCGAGCGCCGAGGAGCATCGCTACATCCTTCTCTACAAGCCGAAGGAAGTGATGACCACGGTCGAAGATCCGCAGGGTCGTCGCACCGTCATCGATCTCGTTCGCGGCATTCGTGAACGCATCTATCCCGTCGGCCGTCTCGACTATCACAGCGAAGGTCTCGTGCTGCTCACCAACGACGGCGAGCTCGCCTTCAAGGTCTCGCATCCGACGCACGGTTCCGTGAAGACGTATCACGTGAAAGTGCGCGGCGTTCCCGAAGAGCGGATGATCGACAAGCTCCGCCGCGGCATCACCATCGAAGGCAAACGCACACTGCCGTGTGAGATCGAGCGGCTGAAAACAACCGGCCGCAATGAAGACGAAGGGAACAGCTGGTTCGAAGTGAAGTTGCGCGAAGGGCGCACGCATCAGATCCGCAAGATGTTCCAGGCGGTCGGACATCCGGTCTCGAAACTTCGCCGCGTCGCCATCGGACCGCTTTCCGATCCGAAGCTGACGCCCGGCGTGTGGCGCGAGCTGACCAAACAGGAAGTGAAGCAGCTCGCATCGATGAAAGAGCTGAAGCCGAAGGCGATCCCGAAACCGCGGCAGCCGCGGCGCGCGCCGGTCACCCCTTCATCGCGAAAAAAACCGAGCGGCGCTGCGAAAGCGAAAGGCTCGTCGTCGAAGAAAGCCGCGCCGCGCCGCACGTCGTCCGACAAACCGGCGCGCAAACCGGCGGCACGTAAACCTGCTGCTCGTACCGCGCGCACCGCACGCCGCGGCTGATCGCATCCGATGAGCGCGACGTCGCAGGAGCCGCTCATCGTTGCCATCGACGGCCCGTCCGGCGTCGGCAAGACCACGGCCAGCCGGCTCGTTGCCAGCGCGTTGCATCTTCCGCACATTGATACCGGCGCGATGTACCGCGCCATCGCACTCGCTGCGAAGCGCGCAGGCGTCGCGCTCGATGACGAACCGAAGCTCGACGCGCTTGCGTCCGCGGCTACGATCGACTTCACCCCGGGCGAGCGCGCACGCGTTCTACTGGATGGAGAAGACGTCACCGATTTCATCCGCACGCCGGAGATGAGCATGGCCGCCAGTCATGTCTCGGCCGTTCCCGCCGTTCGCCGCGTGCTCGTCCGTTTGCAGCAGGCGATGGGCCGCCGCAAAGGGGGAGTGCTCGAAGGGCGCGACATCGGCACGAAGGTCTTTCCGGAAACGCCGCACAAGTTTTTTCTGACGGCTCGTCCCGAAGTGCGCGCCCAGCGCCGGTACAGAGAGCTGCTGGCAAAAGGAACCGCCACCGATCTGCAGCAGGTTCTGGCCGAGACGATCCAGCGCGACACCCAGGATTCGACGCGTGCCGATTCGCCGCTTTCCTTCGACGACAGCTACACCGTCATCGACACCTCGGACCGGTCAATCGAGGAAGTTGTCGAAGCCATCGCCGGGCATGTCAGCGCACGCTCCGGCAACCGCTCTGCTGGCTTGCCTTGACTCACTGCAATCGCGGCCCTTACACTCCCCATTTCGACGCGTATCAACAATTTAGCGCGAACAAGAGCCCCAGGCAGACTGCCGGGATTCCAGGGAGGTCCCCCGATTCATGGTGTCGAGCGACGATCCGAAAAAGAACAACTCCAGGCTCCGTGACGGGGACACCGGCGACCTCGAAGGTCTTGGGATGGACCAGCTTCTCGACATGTACGAGAAGAAGATGTCCAACTTTGCCGAGGGCGATATCGTCCGCGGGAAGATCCTGAAGGTGGGACCGGCGGAAGCGGTCGTCGACATCGGCTATAAATCGGAAGGACTTCTGCCGATCACCGAAGTCACTTCGTGGAACGGTGAGGTCCAGGTAAAAGTCGGAGACGAAGTCGAGGTTTACGTCGAACGTCTCGAAAGCTCAAACGGTTACGTGCTGCTGTCGCGCGAAAAAGCGCAGCGCATGCTGATCTGGGATCGCATCGAAGCGGCGTTCAAAGACGATCAGGCCATCACCGGCCGCGTCGTCGACCGGGTCAAAGGCGGGCTGGCCGTCGACGTCGGCGGCGTGAAGGCGTTCCTTCCCGGATCACTCATCGATACCAAGCCGGTCAAGAATCTCGATGCGCTGAAAGGGCACGAGTACAAGTTCAAGATCGTCTCGTTCGACAAGAAACGGAACAACATCGTTCTTTCGCGTCGTGCAATTGTCGAGGTCGAACAGGCCTCCGCGAAGAAGGACACCTTCTCCCGTCTCGAAGAAGGGAAACTGACTCACGGCGTCGTCAAGAACATCACCGACTACGGCGTGTTCGTCGACCTCGGCGGCGTCGATGGTCTGCTGCACATCACCGACATTTCGTGGGGCCGCGTCAATCACCCGAGCGAATACTTCAACGTTGGCGATGAGATCGAAGTCATCGTCCTGAAATTCGATCCGGCCGCGGAACGCGTTTCGCTCGGCTACAAACAGAAGTCGCAGGATCCGTGGGTCGACGTCGTCGAGCGCTATCCGCTCGGAACGAAAGTCTCCGGCAAGGTCGTCTCGCTCACCGACTACGGCGCGTTCGTCGAGCTCGAAGAAGGGGTCGAAGGACTCATTCACGTCTCCGAAATGTCGTGGACGCGCAAAGTGCGCAATCCGTCGAAGCTGCTCTCGATCGGCACGCATGTCGAAGCGGTCGTCTCCGACGTCAACGTGCAGAATCGCCGCATCTCGCTCTCGCTCAAAGCGCTCGAGCAGAACCCGTGGGAAACGATCGCCGAGCGCTATCCGGTCAACGCCACGATCACCGGCAAGGTCCGCAACCTCACCGACTTCGGCGCATTTGTCGAAGTGGAAGAGGGGATCGACGGACTGATTCACATCTCCGACATGTCGTGGAACCGCCGGCTCAAGCATCCGAACGAAGTGCTGAAGAAGGGCGACACCGTCACCGCGCGCGTCATCAACGTCGACGGCGAGAATCAGCGTCTGTCGCTGTCGATCAAAGAGTTCCTGCCGAACGAATGGGACAATTTCGCGAAGTCGCATCAGATCGGCGAGGAGCTGATCGGTCACGTTGCGAAGATCACCGACTTCGGTCTCTTCATCCGACTCGCTGAAGGCGTTGAAGGTCTCGCGCATGTCTCCGAGATCAATCGCGACATGAAGGTGAAGCTCGACAAGGTCTTTCACCTCGGCGAGCCGGTTCGCGCGCGCATCATCAAGATCGACTGGACCGACAAGAAGATCGGGCTGACCACGCGCGACGTTGAGCCGTTGAGCGACGCCGAGCGCGAGCAGCACGCCGCTACCGGAGGCGCAGCCGCGCATTCGGAGCCGTCCGCAGAACATTCCGATACCGCCGCGACCGAAGGCGCGGACGAAGGCGCGCCGGCACCGCCGGATGAGACGCCGCAGAGCTGAGCCGAAACATGTTCCTTTGTGATCCCGTCGAAATGCCGGTGAGGGCAGCGCGTGCGCGGTCAGCCTCCGCCGGCGTTGCCGTCCCTCCGGCATCGCGGATCAACGCCCGTAAAGAGTCATGACCGAGGAGGAAACATTGGACCACCAGTCGGACAACGATCTGAACGACATCGCCAAAGCCGGCGTGATGACGAAGGCTGAGCTCGTCGACGAAGTGGCCCGTGTGGTTCAACTGACGAAGAAGCAGGCGGAGACGATCGTCAACATCGTCTTCGACTCGATCGTCGACTCGCTTCGCACCGGACAGAAGATCGAGCTCCGCGGATTCGGCAGCTTCCGCCTGCGCAGCCGCAAGTCGCGCACCGGACGCAATCCGAAGACCGGCGAGAAGGTCGAAGTTCCGTCGAAGAAGATTCCGTACTTCAAGCCGGGCAAAGAACTGAAAGAACTGATCAACAAAGCGCTCGCGGAGGGCGCGGTCGAGAGCGAGACGGGCACCGGGGACGCGGCGGAGTGACGTGGAAGTCCTGTTCACTCCCTGGAGGTATCCCTACTTGACCGCTCCGAAGTCCGACGCGCCGCAGCCCTGTATTTTCTGCGTCGCCTTCACGTCAGAGAATCCGCGCGAAACCCACACGCTGTTCCGCAACGATCTCGGTCTGGTGATGCTCAATCGCTATCCGTACACGAACGGTCATTTGATGATCGCGCCGCGCGCGCATGAGGCGCGGCTGTACGACAGCACCGACGCTTCGCTCCGTGCATTGATCGGACTGACTGCCGAGTCTCAGCGCATCCTCTCCGACGTGTATCATCCCGACGGGTTCAACGTCGGCATGAACTTCGGACAGATCGCCGGCGCCGGAGTTGCCGATCACTACCACATGCACGTCGTTCCGCGCTGGAGCGGCGATTCCAATTTCATGACCGTGACCGCGCGTACGCGCCTCGTCCCCGAGGACCTCGACGTGACGTTCGACAAGCTCGTGCCGCACTTCAAAAACATCCGCAAGGAACTCTTCCAATCGTGAATCGCCGCACCATCACTGCCATGCTGTTCGCGTTGCTGGTGCCGGGCGCCGGGCATCTCTACCTCGGACGCCGCGGCCGCGCCGCCACGTTCTTCATCATCATCGTTTTTCTCTTCATCGCCGGCCTCGGGCTCGACGGCCGGCTCTACACGACTGACGACCCGGGAGCACTCGCAGCGCTCGCCGCGCTCGGTTCGATGGGCAGCGGCGTGTTGTATCTCGTCACGCGCGCGCTCGGTCATGTGCCGCTGTTCGGCTACTCGATCGCCGGCGACTACCGTTCGATGACGTTCGAGTACGGCACCGCGTTCGCGCTGACCGCGGGACTGATGAATCTCCTGTTGATCGTCGATGTGTTCGACATTGCCGAAGGGCGGAAAGAGTAATGCTCCGCAATCACATCGTGCTGATGTTCATCTACGCGGTCTGCGCCGGCGTCTACTTCGCGCTGCTGTGGCGGAGCGAGAAGAGGGAGCAGATCAAAATGTTCGCGATCATCTTCTGCTCGCTCTTCTTCGGCGGAATCGCCCTCGCGTGGCTGATGTATCCGTTCCCGCTGCGATGAAGCTGTTCGCACTTTATCCTGAGGAGCGCAGCGACGAAGGATCTCCGGTGCAACAGCTGAGGTGTAGCCATGTGCGGCGCACATCGCGCCAGTTGCGGCTGCCGGACCTGAGATCCTTCGCTGCGCTCAGGATAAAGTTCAAACAATGAAGCTCGCCATCGTCGCCGGCGAAGCTTCCGGCGATCTCCACGCATCCGAGGTCGTGCAGGAGCTGAAGAAGCTCGATCCGACACTCGAGCTGTTCGGCATCGGCGGCGATCTCCTCGCCGCCGAAGGAATGACGCTTCTTCATCACGCGAAAGAGATGGGAATCGTCGGTCTCTTCAACGTGCTCCGTCATCTGCGGATGTTCCGCCGCATCTTCGACGAGCTGATCGCGCGCATCGAAGCGGAGCGTCCCGACGCCGTGCTGCTCGTCGATTATCCCGACTTCAATCTGCGCGTCGCGAAGCGTTGTCGCGCGCTCGGCATTCCGGTCGTCTATTACATCTCGCCGCAGGTTTGGGCGTGGCGGCGCGGACGCGTGAAACAGATCGCCGAAAACGTCGCGCGAATGCTCGTCATCTTTCCGTTCGAAGCGGACTTCTATCGCGATCACGACGTGCCTGTGACGTACGTCGGCCATCCGCTCGTCGACGAGCTCGCACACATCCAGCGTCGCGCGAAATCGAATCCGTCGGATACGACGCCGCTGCGCATCGCGCTGATGCCCGGCTCGCGCCGCGGCGAAGTGTCGTCGCTGCTGCCGCCGATGCTCGACGCGGTCGCCGCGCTTTCGCGCACGCGTCCCGTCGATGCGTTCGTCATTCAGGCGCCGACGATCACCTCGGCGGAACTGCTGACGCACATGACCGCGTCCGAAACGTTCGTACCGATCGTCGCGCACGATCGCGGCGAAGCGCTCGCCGCTGCCGACGTCGCGCTCTCATCGTCGGGCACTGCAACGCTCGAATCCGCGATCCTCGGCACGCCGGTCGTCGTGATGTATCGACTCTCATCCGCCACGTACTTTCTCGCGCGTCGGCTCGTGAAAGTCCCGCACTTCAGTCTCGTCAACATCGTTGCCGGCGAACCGATCGTGCCCGAGCTCATTCAGGACGACGTCAACGGCGAGCGCATCGCGAAAGAAGTCCGCGCGCTGCTCGCAAACTACGACGCAGTCATCACGAAGCTCGGCGTCGTGCGCGAACGACTCGGCGGAAACGGCGCCAGCCGTCGCGCCGCCGAGGAAATCTTTAGAATGCTGGCGACTCGATGACCGCTCTCCGCCGCCTCTACCGCTACCTCGGCAAATACCGTGTCTGGGGCTTCGTCGCCTTCGGCTCGATGCTCATCTTCGCCGTCGCGCAGACGGTGATGATCGGCCTCAGCCAGCCGCTCTTCGATGACGTCCTGACGCCGCCCGGCAAACGGGTCGTCGTCGAACGGAAGCATCTGTCGCGTGAAGAGAGCGCCAAGCAGCGCATCATCGATTCGCTTCTCAACCGCGATCGTCCGGAGGGAAAGCGCGGCTTCGTCGTCAACAACATCGACCGCGAATCGAAACGCTTTCTCACGTGGTGGAACGGCGATCCGGCCGGCAAATCGCGCAAGGTGCTGCTCGCGCTGCTGATCGTTTTCATCGTCCGCGCCTTCGCGTCGTTTCTGTCGGAGTACGGCTTCCAGAAAGTCGGACTCTCGACCGTGCGCGATCTGCGCAACGAGTTGTACGAGCGGCTGATCTATCAAAGTCATCGCTTCTTCTCCGAACGATCGACAGGCGAGATGGTCAGCCGCGTCGTGTCGGATGCCGATGCCATCCAGGCCGCGGTGTCGACGCGCATGGGCGATCTCTTTCAGGAATCGATCACGCTCTTCGGCCTGATGATTTTCGTCTTCGTTTCGAATCCTGAGCTGGCGCTGATTTGTCTCGTCGGCGCGCCTGCGCTCGTCTATCCGGTCGTCCACTTCGGACGCCGTCTGCGCGGCACCACGCATCGCTCGCAGGAGCGGATGGCCGACATCGCCACGCTGCTCGAAGAAACAATCCGCGGCGTGCGCATCGTGAAAGCGTTCACGATGGAGAAGTTCGAGATCGCCCGCTTCCACGAAGCGACGCGCCGCCATCTCGCATCGAACCTGAAGGCGCAATGGATCCAGGCGATCAACTCGCCGATCATGGAGCTGATCTCCGGCTCGTGCATGATCGCGCTCTTCTTCTACGCGTCGCGCCGGATCGCCAACGGCACGCTGACGCCAGGCCAGTTCATCAGCTTCCTCGCTGCGCTCGCGGCGATGTATCAACCGATCAAGAAGCTGAACAAAGTGAATCTTTCCGTGAACACGGCACTGTCGGCGGCGGAGCGTGTGTTCCGGATGCTCGACATCGACAATGAAGTGAAAGAAAAGCCGGACGCGCAAAGGCTCGCGGCGGTCGGCAGCGGCGTTCGCTACGAGCACGTCACGTTCGCGTACGGCGCGGAGCCGGTGCTGCGCGACGTCGACGTCACCGTCAATCCCGGCGAGATCGTCGCGCTCGTCGGCGGCAGCGGCTCGGGCAAATCAACGTTCGTCAATCTGCTGCCGCGCTTTTACGACGTGCAGGCGGGACGGATCACCATCGATGGTCACGACATCCGAGACGTCCAGCTGCATTCGCTGCGCACGTTGATGGGATTCGTCACGCAGGAAGTCGTGCTGTTCAACGACACGGTGCGCAACAACATCGCGTACGGCCGCGCGGACGTCGACGAGCAGCGCGTCATCGATGCGGCGACGGCGGCGAACGCGCACGAGTTCATCTCCGCGCTGCCGAACGGTTACGACACGCAGATCGGCGAAGGCGGCGTGCTGCTGTCGGGCGGCCAGCGGCAGCGGCTCGCCATCGCACGCGCGCTGTTCAAGGATCCGCCGATCCTCGTGCTCGATGAAGCGACGTCGGCACTCGACACGGAATCGGAGCGGCTCGTGCAGCAGGCGCTCAACAATCTGATGCGCGGCCGCACGACGCTGGTCATCGCGCATCGGCTCTCGACGATTCGCAGCGCTCACAAAATCGTGGTGCTCGACAAAGGACAGATCGTCGAGGCCGGACGGCATGAGGAGCTCATCGAGCGGCGCGGTGTTTACCGCAAGCTGCACGATCTGCAGTTCCTCGAGGAAGAGCCGGCCGGAGCGCTCGCGTGATGAGGCGAGTCGCCGGCGTTTTGCTGTCGATGATCGTTCGCGCGCTGCACTTCACGCTGCGCGTCCGTCACGTGAACGTCGATGCCGCGCTCCGCACGCCCCGTCACATTTTCGCGTTCTGGCACGAGCATTTGATGCTGATGCTGCATTCGAAGTTTCAGTATCCGATTACCGTGCTCTCGTCAGCGTCGCGCGATGGCGACATCGCCGTTTCCGCGTATCGCACATACGGCGTTGATACGGTGCGCGGCTCGTCTACGCGCGGCGCGCAATCGGCGATGCGTGGCGTCATCCGCCGCGCGCGCGACGGCTCCAATCTCGCGTTTACCCCCGACGGGCCGAAAGGTCCGCCGCACGTCGTGAAGGAAGGCGTCGTCTTCGCCGCGCAGATGACCGGCCTGCCGATTGTGCCGGTTGCGTTCGGCGCGGCGCGATATAAGCGGCTTCGTTCGTGGGATCGCATGGTCGTGCCGATGCCCTTTACGCGCGCCGTCTTTCTTTACGGCGAGCCGATCAGCGTTGCGCGCGACGCCGATGCAGAGGCGGCCTCACGTACAGTCGAATCGACGCTCAACGACCTGGCCCGTCGCGTCGAGAACGAATTTGAAGAGCTTTGGAAAGGAGAAGGAACAAGGATGAAGGCTGAAGGATGAAGGATGAGTAAATGTGGACACTCATCCTTCATCCCTCATCCTTCATCCTTCCCACAACCATGATCACATCCATGACCGGATTCGGCCGCGCCGCCGGCGCGCTGTCGCCGCGCTACTTCGTCGCTGTCACCATCAAAAGCGTCAACCACCGTTTCCTCGAGCTGTCGGTGCGACTGCCAGAGTATTTCTGGGAGCTCGAATCGGCGATTCGCGCGATCGCATCGGAAGCGTTGTCGCGCGGCAAGGTCGACATCTCCATTCGCGTGCAGCGAACGTCGCAACCCGATTACGACGTGCGCATCAACACGCAGATTGCGAACACCGTCATTCCGCGATTGAAAGCAATCGCGGAGGAGCTCGGGCTCGGCTCGACGTTCACCGGGAGCGATCTCCTTCGCGTTCCCGATCTGCTGCACGTCGAAGCGATCGAGCTCGAAGTGCAGGACGACGAGCGAGACGAGCTTGCGCGACTCGTGCGCGAAGCGCTTGCACAACTGCAGACGATGCGCGTGAAAGAAGGGGAGTCGCTGCTCACCGACATCACCGCGCGCCTGGCGTCGATTCGCGAACTGCACGGCCGCGTCGCCGAACAGCGTGAAGGCGTTCGAGACGAGTTGCTGCAGTCGTATCAGCAGCGCGTGCAGGAGATCGCCGCGAAGGCCGGCGTCGACGTGAACCACGATCGCATCGCTCAGGAAGTGGTGATGATGGTGGAGAAAGGCGACATCGCCGAGGAGCTGACGCGGCTCGCGCACCACGTCGAACAGACAGTGAAAGCGGTGGAAGCGAAGGAGCCGGCCGGCAAGAAACTCGACTTCCTGTCGCAGGAGATGCTGCGCGAGATCAATACGATGGGCTCGAAGTCGCGTTCCGCGGCGCTCAGAACCGCCGTTGTAGAATTGAAAACGGAGGTCGAGCGGATACGCGAGCAGGTGCAGAATGTCGAGTAATTTCCATCCGGACGGGACGTTGTTCATCGTGTCAGGCCCGTCGGGAGCGGGGAAGACGACGCTGATCAATCGCGTCCGCGAGCAGCTCGAACCACTTGGCATCACGCTCTACTTTTCCGTCTCGCATACGACGCGCCGTCCGCGCGCCGGCGAAGAAGACGGCTGCAATTACCATTTCGTCACTCGCGACACCTTCCGCGCCATGATCGACGGAGGGGAATTTCTCGAATGGGCTCACGTTCACGAGCAGCTGTACGGGACATCCAGAGATGAGGTTGTTTCACGCCTCGATCGCGGTCAGGATGTGATCGTCGACATCGATTTCCAGGGGGCGCGCCAGATCGCGCAGGACGAGCATCTGAACGAGCGCTCGCTCAACGTGTTCATCTTTCCGCCGACGCTCGACGTGCTCGAGCAGCGGCTCCGCGATCGCGGCCTCAACACCGAGCAGGAGATCGAGACGCGGATGCAGAAGGCGATCGACGAGATCGACGCCGGCAAGGATTTTTACGATTACGTGATCATCAACGATGATCTGCCGGAGGCAACCGAATGCCTCAAGGCGGCGGTCATCGCGAAAAAGCTTCAGACGAAAACGGCGCTCGAATCCATCGCCAGGATGGCCGAGCGTTTCAGGGAGGAACGCGATGGAAGGATTACCGGAAAACGTTGACAGCAAGTTCCGCTACGTGCTTTTGGTGGCGAAACGCGCCGAGCAGCTGATCCAGGGCTCGATGCCCAAAATGCGCTCGCGTCACGCCAAACCGACGCGCGTAGCGATGGAAGAGATCGATCGCAACCAGGTGAAGTGGCAGCTCAGCCCGCCGGTTGAAGAACCGACTGCGCTGGAAACAGCGGAGTAACTTCTCAGGCATGAGGTATGAGGCATGAGTGAAGTCGCCCTCATGCCTCATTGCTCATCCCTCATGCCTTTCTCCCAATGAAGATCGTCCTCGGCGTCTCCGGCGGCATCGCGGCGTACAAAGCGCCCGATCTCGTGCGGCGCCTGCAGGACGCCGGCGCTGAGGTTCGCGTCATCCTTACTCCGAACGCGGCGCGATTCGTGTCGCCGTTGTCGCTCGCCGCGGTTTCCGGACACGGCGTGATCGTCGAGCAGTGGGGCGATTCGGGAAACGGCGGTGTCGATCACATCGAGCTCGCACGCTGGGCCGAGCTGCTGCTCATCGCTCCCGCCAGCGCCAACATCCTCGCGAAACTCGCAACCGGAATCGCTGATGACGCGCTGACGACGTATGCCGTCGCGCATCGCGGCGAGGTGATGGTCGCGCCGGCGATGAACACGTTCATGCTGCAGCATCCGACGGTCGTCGCGAACGTCGAGACGCTGCGCGCGCGTGGCGTGATCATCCTCGAGCCCGACACCGGTCTGCTTGCGTGCGGTGATGAAGGGGCCGGGCGTCTGCCCGATGTGCCGGTGATCGTCGAGCGCGTTCGTACGCACTTCGCGGCACGCGATCTCGAAGGCCGCAACATTCTCATCACCGCCGGACCGACGCGTGAAGCGATCGATCCCGTTCGCTATCTCTCGAATCGTTCGTCGGGAAAGATGGGCTATGCGCTTGCGGAAGCGGCGGCGCGTCGCGGCGCGAACGTCACGCTCGTCAGCGGACCGACGTCGCTGATGACGCCGGCCGGCGTTTCACTGCAGCAGATTTCCTCCGCGTCGGAAATGTATGAGCGCGTGATGACAGCACTGCCGCAGCATCAGATCGTGATCAAAGCCGCGGCCGTCGCCGACTTCACGCCGGTCGAAGTCTCCGATCGCAAGATCAAGAAAGGCGATCGAGACGAGCTCACCCTGACGCTGAAGAAGACGCCCGACATCCTCGCCGCGATCGGCGAGCGCTCGCCGAGACCGTTCGTCGTGGCGTTCGCCGCGGAGACCGATGCGGTCGAATCGAACGCGCGGACGAAGCTGCTGAAGAAGAACGCCGACCTGATCGTCGCGAACGACGTCGCCGACAAGACGATCGGATTCGATTCCGAGCAGAACGAAGTGCTCGTCCTCGCCCGCGACGGCTCGACGACGCGGCTCGCAAAAGCGTCGAAGCTCGTCATCGCGAACCGCATTCTCGACCTCGTCCTCGCGCGGCTGTGACCGCCCCGGTCATCCTGAGCGTTAGCGAAGGATCCGGGCGGCGGGACTCGCAACCGCAGCGCGCCCCACCCACCCGGATCCTTCGCTAAACGCTCAGGATGACGTCGTGGCCCAGCCCGCGCTCGCGTGCGCGACGCACCGCGATCGACGCGGCGGCGACATCCTGCAGCGCGGTGCCGGTCGAATCGAAGATGAATGTTTGCGCGTCATCGGTGCGCGCGGCGACGCGTCCCGCGATGACGTCGCCGAGCTCTCCATGCACGACGACACCCGGCGCGTGGTGCAGATCGCCCATCGTCGCCGCCTGCTCGAGCACATCGACGACGACGCGTGATTGCCGCATCGCATCGGCGCCGGATGCGCGCCGTCGAGCTCCAGCAGTCGCACGTTCTCGATGCCGTCGCGGCGCAGCACGCCGGCCGTCGCCTCCGCCGAGCGCCGCACGTCCGCAGCGGGAAACGAACGCGCCGAGACGCCGGCGATGCGCGTCAGCTCCGCGAGCGTCGCTTCGAAGGAATCGTAGTTCCGTTCAACTTCCGCAAGCGCGTCTTCGACGTTCATCACGTTCCTTTCAGCAGCAGTCCGGCGATCGCAGCGGCTGCGATCAGAGTCACGTCGCCGAGTCGTTTCCATCGCAGTGGCAGCAGGAGCGCGGCGAGTGCGATTGCGACAGTCGGGACATCGATGAGTGCGCGCCGCCCGAGGAGGAAAACAGCGCCGGCCATCGCGCCGCTGGCGGCAGCGGTGACGCCGTCGACGAACAGACGCACCGAGGGACGATGGCTCACGGCGCGGAATCGTTTCGCGAACGCGAGCACGATCAGCCACGCCGGCAGAAAGACGC
The DNA here is from genome assembly GCA_034667465.1 of Acidobacteriota bacterium. Classification (GTDB taxonomy): domain Bacteria; phylum Acidobacteriota; class Thermoanaerobaculia; order Gp7-AA8; family Gp7-AA8; genus JAOBAU01. The sequence goes on from JAXDJV010000027.1 coordinate 78,328, forward strand.
CGATCGATGCGGCGATCATCCCCGGCTCGCGCGCGACGAGATATCCGATGAACGACGCGGTGATGACGACGGGACCTGGCGTGATCATCGCCACCGCGACCGCGTCGAGAAATTGCCGATCGCTCAGCCAGTGATAGCGCTGCACGACTTCGCCGTAGAGAAACGGTACGACCGCGAGTCCGCTGCCGAAGACGAACGCGCCCGCTTTCGCGAAGAAGAGAAAGAGCCGCAGCGCCTGCGCATCGATCAGCGCAGGGAGAAGCACGAACATCGTCGCCGTCACGCGCGGACGCCGGAGCCATTGCGCGACGAGCGGCGCGAAGCCGGCAGCGAGAAAAAGCCAGATGATCTCGCGTCCGCTGAACGCGGTGACGATCGCCATCACGCTCCAGATCGTCCACAACAGCGGGCTGCGACGCAGGGTCGTCGACGCCAGCTTCCACGCCGCGCGCGCGATGATCGCGATCACCGCCGCGCCGACGCCGTAGAACGCGGAGCCGAGCCACGTCATCCCGCCGAATCGCACATACGCGGCGGCGAGCAGCCAGACGATCGCGAAGGAGGGGAGGACGAACGCCGCACCGACGATCGTCGCGCCGATCGCGCCGTAGTTCACGGCGCCGAGGTACATCGCGAGTTGCGCGGCGAGGGGACCGGGAGCGAGTTGCGCGAGCGCGAGGCCGTCGAGAAAGTCACGGCGAGAGAACCATCGCCGTTCATCGACGAGCGTTCGCTGCATCCGTCCGGCGAGCGCGATCGGTCCGCCAAAACCGGTCGCGCCGAGGTGCAGGAAGTAGAGCGTCAGTTGCGCGAGTGAAGGGGGCGCAACGTCGGCGGCATGCCAATCACCCAGGCCGGAAGAATCGGAAACACCGCGAAGGCTCTGCCACATACGTAGCCGGCCGTGCCGGCTCATGACCGTTTGCGTGGGAGCAGCGACTGATGCAGATCGTCGAAGAGCGCGAATGCCCGCTCGAGCCGGAGGTCGTCATCGTCGTGACGCGCCATTAACCCCTCGATCAGCTTCTGTACGCCGAACGCTTCGGCGCGTCCGAACTTGTCGTCTTTCAGATCGAGATCGTGGACGATCTCCGCGAGCGCTTTCACGCCGCGGTCGGGAAGGCCGACGCGCCGCACGAGGGTCTCGAATGTGCAGCGATCTTCCTCGTGTGTGAAATCGCCGCCGAGCATGTCGAAGCGGCGCTCGTTCGACGCAGCAGCGGTCGCCGGATCGGCAAAGCGAAAGCGCGCCTTCGGATCGATGTAGCGGCGAATGAACCACGCCGACGCCATCCGATCGATTCCCACCTTCGGACGCGTCACCCAGGTCTTTCCGCGCAGCTCCGGCTGTCGTTTCAACATCGCGGCCTCCTCCTTCCGTTCGCTGTGCATCCGCTGCTCGACCGCGGTGATCGCGTCGACGGCAGCTGCGCGATTCGGCGCTTCGAAGAAATCGATGCGCACGATCTCGTCGAATCGCCGTGCCAGTTTTTCGTGGACGGCCGGCAGTTCATCGAGCGGCAGCGCCCCGCGTCCGCCTTTGACGGCGGCGCGTGCATCGGCGATCAGCGCGGCGTAGTCAGCGTCGCGAGCTTCGTTGAACTGTGCGATGACCTGCGAGTCGTCAGCGGGAAGGACGAAGCCGGCGTCGAAAATGTGCGCGCCGCCGCCGCCGGCGATCACTTCCTGCGCAATCCACTGCAGATCTTCGAGCGCGTCGGCAGACTGCGGCAGCACGTAGACGGAGTTTTTCAGCGCGACCGCGCCGACGCGAGCCAGCCGCTGACGAACCTTCGCGCGAAGATAGAGCGGCTTCGGCGGGATGTGGTGAATGAGGACGTACCAGCGCGGCATCGCAATAAGAATATAGCAATTGCCAGTTATGAGTCGCAACTGCGAGAAATGCCGTCGCGCATAGCAGATACTTACTCCCAATGAATGACGACCTCCGTACCGAGCTCGCGCTTCTTCGCGACCTCGGCTTCACGCATCTCGATCTCAGCGCACCGGCGAGCGAATCGGCCGCCGTCGAAGCAGGTCTCGCAACCGAATCGTTAGAACTGCAACCGAACGAAGAAACGCTCGAATCGCTCGGCGCCATCGCCTCCGCGTGCGTCCGCTGCCGCCTCGCGCAAAGTCGCACGCAGGTCGTCTTCGGTACCGGCAGTCCGACCGCCGATCTGATGTTCATCGGCGAAGCGCCGGGCCGCGATGAAGATCTGAAAGGAGAGCCGTTCGTCGGGCGCGCCGGCCAGCTGCTCACCGACATCATCAAAGCGATGCGCCTCACGCGCGACGACGTCTACATCGCCAACGTCATCAAGTGCCGGCCCCCGGAGAATCGCAACCCGGAGCCCGACGAGCTCGACGCCTGCCGCCCGTACATCCGCCGCCAGGTCGAGCTGATCCAGCCGAAAGTCATCGTCACCCTCGGTCGTTTCGCGCTGCAGAGTCTCCTCGAAAAAAGCTACTCGATCACCAGCACGCGCGGGCAGTGGCTCGAGTATCACGGCGTGAAGGTGATGCCGACTCTGCATCCCGCGTATCTCCTCCGGACGCCGGCGGCGAAGAAGGACGTGTGGGCCGACATGAAGCAGGTGATGGGGGAGCTGGGGATCGCGTTCTGAGCGGGATCGCGAGGTTCGCCGAGATTGCGCTGCCGGTGGCGGTGCACGACACATACACGTACGCGATTCCGCCGGAACTCGCCGACGCCGTGCGCCTCGGCTCACGCGTCGAAGTGCCGCTCGGTACGAAAGTAACGACCGGCTTCGTCGTCGCGCTCACCGACGTGAAACCGGACGTCGCGAAGATGCGCGCGATCCGCGGCGTCCTCGACGACGAAGAGCCGGCGCTGATCCCCGAAGTCATCGAGCTGTGCAAATGGGCGGCGGAGTACTACATCGCGCCGCTCGGCGAAATGCTGCGCGTCGCGCTGCCGGCGAACATGGCCGCGCGCAGCAAACGGGAAGTGCGGCTCGCGGGTGACGAGGCGCTCGTCGAAGCCGCGCTGACATCGAAACAGATCCTCGCGACCGATCTACCTCTCGTGGAAGAGTTGCGAAAACGTCCGCTGCTGCTGGCGAATGTCTACGAGGAGATGAAGGGCAGCCGAGCGATGGTGGCGCGGTTGCGTGACGCGGGACTGGTCACGATCGATGAGCGCTTCCGCGATGCAGTCGGCGTTCGCTACGATCGCTTCGTCGTCCTCGAGACCGCGGGCGGCGCGTTGCCGCCGAAGCAGCAGGAAGCGGTCGAGCTGCTGAGCGCGCGGAGCGGCGAGTTGTCGGTGCCCGCGCTCGAACACGCGGGCGTCGGCGCATCGACGCTTTCAACGCTGGCGAAGAAAGGAATCGTTCGCATCGAACGACGCGCACGCCGGCACACGCTCGATGCGTTTCTGGCCGGACTCGACTCCGCATCGGTCGCGGAGATCCGCTACTCGGAAGAACAGCGCAACGCCATCGACGCGGTCACGTCATCGCTCGGATCGTTCGCGCCGTTTCTGCTCGAAGGAGTGACCGGCAGTGGAAAGACCGAGGTGTATGTCGAGGTGATGAGGGAAGTCGTGAGACGTGGAGAACAGGCGCTGCTGCTGGTTCCTGAAATCTCGCTCACGCCCGTTTTCGCGGCGCGACTCAAAGAACGATTCGGCGAACGGATCGCGATTTTGCACAGCAGTCTTTCCGCGAGCGAACGCTACGACCAGTGGTGGCGTGCGCGACGCGGACAGGTCGACGTCGCCATCGGTCCGCGCTCCGCGCTCTTCACCCCGTTCCACCGCCTCGGCATCATCGTCGTCGACGAGGAAGGCGACGGCGCCTACAAACAGGAAGAGACGCCGCGCTACAACGCTCGCGACATGGCTGTCGTTCGCGCGCGGCTGCGCAACATCCCGGTCGTCCTCGGCTCCGCGACGCCGTCACTCGAATCGCGCGAAAACGCCGCCAAAGGAAAGTACACGCTGCTCCGGATGAAGAGCCGGGTCGAAGCGCGGCCTCTGCCCGAAGTAGAAGTGATTGACTTGCGCAAAGAGCGCGCGGAGAAAGAAGACCGCGGCTTCGTCATCTTCAGCGGCGCGATGAAAGAAGCGATGCGCGCCACGTTCAACGCCGGCGAACAGGTCATCATCCTCATCAATCGCCGCGGCTACGCGCCGTATCTGCTCTGCCGCGAATGCGGTCACGAGTTCCGCTGCCGCGACTGCAGCGTGACGCTGACCGTGCATCGCCGCGCAGGAATGCTCGTCTGTCACTACTGCGGACTGCGCAAGCCGATCCCGGCGAAATGTCCGCTGTGCAACGGCGAAGTGCTGCAGCCGATCGGCATCGGAACGGAGAAGGTCGAAGAGCGCTTCCGCCGCGATTTTCCAGACGTCATTGTCGAAGTGCTCGATCGCGATTCGACGCGCAAGAAAGGGGAGATGGTGCGCATCCTGGACCGCTTTCGCGCGCGCAAAACGCAGGCGCTGATCGGCACGCAGATGCTCAGCAAAGGACATCACTTCCCGACGGTTACTCTGACCGCGGTCCTCAACGCCGACTCGATCCTCGGCTATCCCGACTTCCGCTCCGCCGAGAAAACGTTCTATCTCCTGACGCAGGTTGCCGGCCGTTCCGGACGCGGCGAGCTTCCCGGCAAGGTGCTGATCCAGAGCGCGTTCCCGACGCACTACGCGATCCAGCACGCCATGCATCACGACTACGAAGCGTTCTATGAAGCGGAGATTCAGTTCCGCAAAACGTTTCACTACCCGCCGGTCACCGCGATGATCGCCATTCTCTTTCGCGGCGAGCAGCTCGCCGACGTCGAGAAAGCCGCGATCGAAAGCGGTCGCAAACTGGAGGAAGCGATTCAGCCGCTAACCGGAACGCGAATGCAGGGACCGGCGCCGGCGCCGCTCGCTCGCATCAAAGCCGTCTATCGCTACCAGATCCTGATCCGCTCCCCGCATCGCAACGCGCTTCGCAAAGCGGTGGAAGCGGTGATGCTCGGCCGCAAGTGGAAGGGTGTCGACTACGCGATCGACGTCGATCCGATCAATATTCTGTAGGGAGGAAGGACCAGCGGCCGCCGGATGTTATTAGGCGCTCCTGATGACGATCCGTCGACTCCTCCTCATTCTCTGTGCGATTTCTCTGCTGTCTGAAACGGCCGCGACCGCTTCGATGACCTTCGGTCCGCGAACGGCGACCGCCACAATCAGCCCGAATGCGCGAGGAGTCTGGCTCGCGCACGAACCGTTGACAGCTCGGTTCAGCGAAGAGCCGTCGAACGGTGCCGGTGAATCGATCTACACGTCGAATCTCGATATCAAACCCCAGTCCATCTGGATCGTCGTCGATGGCACGACCGGCGCGATCCAGGCCGACTCGCCGACGGCCGGTTTGGCCGCGAGCAACCGGAGACCGGTATCGGCGGTGTTCGCTCGCGACGAGGCGGGACAGTTCACACGGATCACGGTTCCGATCGCAGACGCTGTCGATCTGATCTGGGTGCGTCCGGGTGTCGGCTCGTGGTACCTCAGCATGTGGACGCCCGGTCTGGTCGATCTCGACGGCCTGCAGGACGGATCCGCGACATTTTCGGCGCAAAATTTTCGGTTTCTCGGTCGCGATACTTTTGTTCCGACGCCAGCGACGTTCGCCGCCACAGACATCATTGCGGGAGAAGCGTGGGATCTGCACTATTTCGCCGGCGATGTTCGTCCCACCGTCACCGGTCCGGGGACGCTCGCGTCGCTGACGATCAGCGGGTCGACCGTCTATGAGGGCGGCGTCACGAACGCGCGCATCGCTCGCGTGGACGGCTGGGATGCCGCAACGTTCACGTACAGCGGAGTCGGAATCGTTCCCGGCACAATCTCATTCGGCGGCGGAATCCGCGTAAAAGACTTTTCGCTGCAGTCAACGGATGATCACGTGTGGTCCGGTTCGAACGGCTCCGGTTCGTTTCAGCTCTACGCGCCGGACGGAAGCAAGGCCGGGACTCCGTTCATCTTTCCGCTCATCGAAAACGATCTGCCGCCGGCCATCTCCCTCGAGACGGCTTCCGTGAGGGAGGGCGATGCAGCCGGTCAGCACGTGGACTTGACCTTACGGCTGACCGGTCAAAGCACCCTGCCCGCGTCTATCTCGTTCGCTCCAGGATTCTTCACGCCGGTTTCTTCAGCGCCGGTGATCTTCGCGCCGGGGGAGACCAGCAGGACCGTCGCGTTCACGTACAACGGCGACAAGTTCGTGCAGGGAGATCGCACGGTCGCGCTGTCCGTTGCAACGTACACGGACTGCAGCCCTGGAAGTTTCACGGTGAAGGTTCTTGACGACGACACGCTGCCGTCGATTACTCCCGGCGACGCCTCAGCATCAGAGTCGGGCGGAACGATGAAGTTCCCGATCCGCTTCGACACTCCCGCGCCGACTGACGTGACCATCAGGGTCGATACCGTTTCCGGTACCGCGATCGAGGGAAGGGACTTCGCCGGCCTGCACCGTTACTACTACATCCTGAAAGGAGAAGACCTGACCGTCGAAGTGCCGCTGATTAAGGATTCCATTCAGGAGGAAGGAGAAACGTTCTCACTCGTCGTCTCCTCGCCCGTCGGCGCGACGCTTTCGCGGACGACCGCAACCGGCACGATTCTCGACACACCGGCCGTCTCGATCGCAGATGTGCGTGTAACGGAAGGCAACTCCGCAACGAGCCAGGTGAAAGTTCGCATATCAGTTGTCCCGGTATCGTCCGAGCCGGTCGTCCTTCGATTCGCAACGGTTGATGACAGTGCGACGACCGGCAGCGACTACCTCCCGCGCAATGCGACGACCACGATTCCGGCCGGCGCCAGCGGCGTCACCGAGACCTTCACGATCGTTGGCGACGACGTCATCGAGCCAGACGAGACGTTCCGCATCGTGCTCTCGTCCGTAACCGGCGCGTTCGTCGATCACGGCACCGCGACTGTGACGATCGTTGACGACGACTCTCCGACGCCGGTGGTCTCTATTGACGACGCCGTCGCGATCGAGACAAACAGCGGCGCAACCGCGGCGACGTTCCGGTTGCATCTCGACAGGCCGTCGACCGATCCGGTCACCGTCATGTGGTCTGCGTCCGATGGAACTGCATCGTCGCCCGACGATTACGCGATGTCGGGCGGCTCAGTCACGTTCGCGCCAGGCCAGCTCGAGGCGGCGATCGTCGTGATAGTGAAGGGCGACACGATCGTCGAGCCCGACGAAGACTTCTTCGTCACGCTCACCGCGCCCGTCAATGCGCGGCTCGGCAACGAAAGCGCGCACGGTCTGATCCTCAACGACGACGGCCTGCGGCGAGGGCGCGTCGCGGGACACTGATGTGGAAGCCGATCGCGTTACGCGATCGGCTTCAGCATCCGCGCGTCGACCGGATTCGCGAGCACGACCAGTCCTTCGAGCAGGCGCTCATCGAGGCCGGGATCGATTGTGCGAACCAGCGTTTTCGTCCGCGCCAGATGCTGGAGCACGACGAGCAGCGCGCCGTAAACCTGCTCGCCCTTCGAGCGTTCCAGCGTCTGGAACGGGAAACGGCGACCGAAGAGATTCGGATCTACAGAGCGTAGATTGGTCACGGCATGCTGGATCGCCTGGCGGATTCGTTCGCCGACGTCGTTCGGAGCGTGACCGTTGCGCGAGTGCCGAGCGATCTCGGAAAGACGATCGATGGCGCGGCAAAGCCCGCGGAACTCCTCCTCGATCGTGGCGCGGCGAGGGTCATCCGCGGCGAGCGCGGTGAACGGCGACCAGAGATGCTCGAACGCCTTCCGGACCTCGACATCGACCTTTTGCGTGATCCACTCGATCGAGGGGATGTGGCGCATTCGCTCGTTCTTTGCCCATGTTTCGAGCAACGGGTGGGTAGCGACCGGCTTTTCGGCGGTCGCGGCGGGAGTGCTGGTGGTTAGTTCGGTTGCGAGCATGCTGTTCATCTGTTAGCGTCACGCCGCATGAGCAGCGACCCAACTCAATTTGAAGAGCCGATTCTGAAGATCCGGCGCGAGATCGAAGAGATCACCGCCACGGAGGAAGGCGATCCGGCGCGCGCCGCTCAGATTGAGGAACTTCAACTGAAGCTTACCAAAGTAAGCCAGGAGATCTACGCGAATCTCTCTCCGTGGCAGAAAACCCTCGTCGCGCGCCATCCGCAGCGCCCTTACACCCTCGACTTCATAAGTCTCCTCTTTGAAGAATTCACTGAAGTTCATGGCGATCGGAAGTTCTCGGACGATCCGGCGATCGTGGCCGGTTTTGGCCGCTTTCACGGCCAGGCGTGCGCGGTGATCGGACATCAGAAGGGACGCAACACCAAAGAGAAGATCTATCGCAACTTCGGCCAGCCGCGCCCGGAAGGTTTCCGCAAAGCGCTGCGGGTGATGAAGCTCGCCGAGAAGTTCAAAATCCCGGTCTTCACGTTCATCGATACGCAGGGCGCGTATCCCGGCCTCGGCGCGGAAGAGCGTGGCCAGGCGGAAGCGATCGCCGTCAACCTGCGCGAGATGGCGGCGCTCACGGTGCCGATCATCGTCACGGTGATCGGCGAAGGCGGCAGCGGCGGCGCGCTGGCGCTCGGCGTCGGCGACCGCGTCTTCATGCTCGAACACGCCGTCTACTCCGTCATCTCGCCGGAAGGGTGCGCGGCCATTCTCTGGAAGAGCTCCACGGCTGCGCCGGAAGCCGCCGCGGCGATGAAGATCACCGCATCCGATTTGAAGCGCTTCGGCATCATCGACGAGATCGTCCCCGAGCCGGTCGGCGGCGCGCATGCCGACGCTGCGCAGGCGGCGGAGATCCTCACGCCCTATCTCGAAAAAGCGGTGAAAGAGCTGGTGAAGCTCAAGCCGCCGGCGCTCACCGACGAGCGCTACAAAAAGTTCCGGAAGATGGGGCATTTCGAAAAGGCGTAATGCCTGCGCTCCACCATACGTAGAGTCGGCTCCGCTCGCGTACGATGGCGTCGATGCCGATTCACGATCGCTGGCTCATCGCCGAGCCGCCCCAGGACAATCTTTCCATTCCGATGTCGCACGCGGCGCTGCGCGCGATCGCCATCCGTCGCGGCATCGGCAGCGGTGAGGAGTGGCGGCGATTCGTCGCTCCGTCGCTCGATGATCTGCACGATCCGGCCACCATTCACGGCATCGATTACGCTTGCGAGCGGATCGCGCGAGCCATTCGCGATCGCGAGAACATCCTCATTTACGGCGACTACGACGTCGACGGCGTCACGTCGATCGTTCTCCTGCAAACCGTGCTGCGAACGCTTGGCGCAGATGCAGGCTTTGTCGTCCCGCATCGACTCGTCGACGGCTACGGCCTGAAAATCGAAGTCATCGAGCGCGTGCTCGTCGAGCGCGACGTGAAGCTCGTCATCACCGTCGACTGCGGCATCACCAGCGTCGAGCCGGTGCGCCGCGCCATCGAGCAGGGAATCGACGTCATCATCACCGACCACCATCTGCCGCCCGGCACACTTCCCGAAGCGGCGGCGGTGCTCAATCCGAAGCAGCCCGGCTGCGAGTATCCGTTCAAAGAGCTGGCGGGCGTCGGCGTCGTTTTCAAACTCTGCTGCGAGCTGATCCGCCGCAGCGACAAGAAAATCTCCATCGATTCGCTGCTGAAGATCGCGGCGATCGGCACCATCGCCGACGTCGCGCCGCTCATCGGCGAGAACCGCACCATCGCCCGTCTCGGCCTCGACGGACTCGCCGATCCGCGCAATCCCGGGTTGCGCGCGCTGATCCGGCGACTCGGTCTGCTCGGCCGTCCGCTCCGCGCGAGCGACGTCGGCTTCAAGCTCGGACCGCGCATCAACGCCGCGGGACGGCTCGCGTCAGCGAACACCGCGATCGAACTGTTCGCTGCAGCGACCGAAGAGATCGCGTGGCCGCTTTGTGCGGAGCTCGATCGAATGAACGCCGAGCGCCAGCAGATCGAGATTCTCGTGCGCGAGTCGGCCGAGCAGCAGCTCGGCGGCGACGAACGAATCCTCATCCTCGCCGGCGCCGAGTGGCACAAAGGGGTGCTCGGCCTGACGGCCGGACGAATCGCGCAGTCCCGTTATCGACCCACGCTCGTGATGACGATCGACGGCGATCGCTGCGTCGGTTCGGGACGGAGCATCCCGACGATCAACCTTCACGCGCAGCTCGACCGCGTCGCGGAGCTCTTCACGCACTTCGGCGGACACGAATTCGCCTGCGGCTTTTCGCTGCCGCTCGCAAATCTCGATGAGCTCCGCACGCGCTTGACCGCGCAGTTTGCGGAGCTCGACGACGCTCTCTTCGTCCGCCACGCCGCGGCCGACGCGGAGCTGACGCTCGACGCCATCGATCGCGAGTTTCTCGCGGCGCACGAAATGCTGCAGCCGTTCGGCGCCGGCAATCCGCAGCCGCTCTTCGTCGCGCGCGATCTCGACATCGTTTCGACGCGCCAGTTCGCCGACGACTGTTACGAGCTCGTCGTCAGCGATCGCGACGGACGTGCGAACGCCGTCGTCTGGCCTTCGGTCCGCCGCGCGCTCGGCGACTTCTCCGGCGGCGGGACGGTCGACCTCCTCTTTCATGTGGAGCCCGATTCGTATGCGCCTTCCGGCGCGAGGCTCTCCATCGTCGACGCGCGCCCGGGCGCCGCGCCCGCGGAATAGCCTTCGCATACAGTGAGTTGGCAGCATCGCCGCCGCCGCTCATGCAGAAAACCATACGCGTTCTGCGCATCGCTCTTCCGATCGCCTTCTTCGCCTTTCTCGCGGTGATCGTGGTCAATTTCCGGCGTCCGAACAAACCGGCGGAGCCGCAGGTCGCGCCGGTCGTCGTCACGCGCACCGGTGAAAAAGCGGCGGTCGAATCGAAAGGCTTCGAAGACACGCAGACGGTCGCCGGCCGCATCGCCTCGCACATTCGCGCCGATCGCGTCGTCGCTTACAACTCCGGCTGGAACACGCTCGAGAACGTCCACCTGACGATCTATCGTCCGACCGGGCTCACGTACGAGCTCGTTTGTCCGACCGCGCAGTTCAACTCGAAGACGAAAGAAGCGGACGCGAAAGGCGGCGTGAACGTCACCTCGTCCGACGGCGTCGAGATCATCACCGCCGAGATTCACTTCGACGGAAACCGGCTGACGAATCACATCCCGGTGCAATTCAAAATCGATCGCTGGACCGGCAACGCCGGCGCGCTCGATCTCGACGTGCAGGATGAAACGCTGCGGCTGTGGGAAAAGATGGACGCGACGATGCTGCCGTCGCAGCCGGGCGAATCGCCGATGAATCTGAAGGCGGCGCAGGGGATGTTTCGCCGCCGCCTGAACGAAGTGGAGTTCACCGAGAAGGTCGTAATGACGCGCGACGCCGATCTGCTCGAAGGCGACAAGATGGTCGGCCGCTTCACCGCCGATCGCAAGTCGATCGTCGGGCTCGAAGGGATCGGTCACATCATCATTCGGATGGCCGGCAATTCAACCGCGGTCGCGAAATCCGGTTCGGACCTCGGCGGCAAAAAAGAAATCTTCTGCGATCGCTTCTGGAGCGAAGTGACGCCGGCCGGCCAGATCAGCGCGATCAATGCGGTGGGCGAGCAGGGACCGGCGCACGCAATCCTCGATGGTCCGCCGAAACGCGACCTCGTCGCGCGCGCGTTCCGCATCGGCGTCATGAACAAAGCGGTCTCCGAATTCGCGGCCGCTGACAACGTCGTGATGAAAGAGCTCGGCGAGATTCCGCGCGAAGTGCACGGTGACAAAGTCGTGGTCTCGTTCGATCAGACCACGCATCGCGCGTATAGCTCGACGATCGACGGCAACTTCCGCTACACCGATCCGAAGAACAGCGCGACCGCGGTGCGCGCGAACTACGACATCGTCAACGACCGCATCGTCCTCACCGCGCAACTCGGCTTCGACCCGACAGTCATCAGCGATGGTCAGACGCTCAAGGCGAAGGTGATCGAGTTCTCGCCGAAAGCCGGCACCGCGAAAGCGACCGGCGAAGTGATCGCGCAGCTGATCTCGAAGAAAGACAGCGTCTCGGCCGACGGCACCACGGTCTTTCCCGCAAGCAAGCCGGTGTTCGTGAACTCCGACACGGTGAACATGCGGCAGTCGACGAAGACGGCGGTTTTCTCCGGCAACGTTCGCGCGTGGCAGGAGACCAACACGCTCTTCGCGCAGGAGCTCCAGGTCCTCGGCGCCGGCGATCAGATCAGCGCGCGCGGCAACGTTCGCGCGACGCTGTACAACGCGCCGTCACCCGGCGAACCGGTGCGCAGGACTCCGGTGCTGTCGCGCAGCGATCAACTTTTCGCGCGAAAGAACGATCGAAAGATCGACCTCGCCGGCAACGTGAAGATCGACGACGATCAGCGTCACGTGACGTCCGAGAAAGCGCAGTTCCTCTTCGACGCGAATCGGAAGATCGAGCGCATCGATGCCGAGGGGAAAGTGGTGTTGATCGATAAGGCGGCGCAGCGGAAGGGGACCGGCGACAAAGTCACCTACCTCGTCGGCAAGAAGATGATCTACATGACCGGCGCGCCGGCGACGGTGACCGACCCGAACGGGAACGTCAACAGCCAGCAGATCTCGGTCGACCTCGCGCGCAACAAGGTGGAAGCGATGGGCTCCACGAGCGAGACGAAGGGAACGTACAAGCAGAAGCCATAGCGATCGACGTCCCTCGTGATCGCGTTTCGGACTGGCGTGCGAAGGCGCGCTGCATTACATTCCGCGGCGACATGTCCGAAGAGACGAGCGCGCCGCTCCGACTGGCGGCCGAACATCTGGTAAAGGTTTATCGCGGCCGTAAAGTCGTGCGCGACGTCTCCGTCGACATTCGCCAGGGCGAGATCGTCGGTCTCCTCGGGCCGAACGGCGCCGGCAAGACGACGACCTTCTACATGATCGTCGGACTCGTTCGGCCCGACGACGGCGTGGTCACGCTCGGCGACGACGAGATCACCGAGCTGCCGATGTACATCCGCGCGCAGCGAGGCATCAGTTATCTCCCGCAGGAAGCGTCGGTCTTCCGAAAACTCACCGTCGAAGAGAATCTGATGTCGGTGTTCGAGACGATGAACCTGCCGCTGGCCGAACGTCAGCGCCGCACGCAGCAGCTCCTCGAGGAGTTCGGCGTAACGCACATCGCGCGCAACCGGGCGTACTCATTGTCGGGGGGTGAACGGCGTCGCGTGGAGATCGCGCGAGCCCTCGCCATAAACCCGGCATTCATTTTGCTCGACGAGCCCTTTGCAGGAATCGATCCGATCGCCGTTTTCGAGATTCAACGAATAGTTTCCCAGCTCCGTCAGAGGGGTATCGGGATTCTTATTACTGACCATAACGTACGGGAAACATTGAAGATCACGGATCGCGCCTATATCATCAAAGAAGGAGAGATCTTTCGTCAGGGAGTTCCTGAGAGCCTCTCCGCGGATGCGGAAGTCCGGCGGATTTATCTGGGTGAGTCGTTCAACCTGAGCTGAGCCGGAACCTCGCGAATCGACAAATGGCACTAGAACAAAAACTGCATCTCAAACTCAGCCAGAAGCTGATCATGACCCCGTCGCTGCAGCAGGCGATCAAGCTGCTGCAGCTCTCCAAGCTCGAGCTCCAGGAAGTCCTCAACCAGGAGTTGCTCGAAAACCCGCTGCTCGAAGAGACAGCCGAAGAGACCAAAGCGGAAGAAGCGGAAGCCGAAGCGCAGGAAACGAAAACGCAGACCGAGGAAGAGGCGAAAGCCGCCGAGCTGCCGAAGGAAGAGGAGAAAGACTCCTTCGACGAAATCGACTACGACGCCTACTTCCAGGATTACATCGAGTACGGCTACAACCCGCGCGGGATGGGGGAGGAACACGAAGAGTTCCCCATCGAGAACACGCTCACCCGTCCGCCGAATCTCACCGACCACCTCACCTGGCAGCTGGCGATGAGCGACGCCTCGCCGCGCACGAAAGAGATCGCCACGTTCATCGTCGGCAACATCGATGAAGACGGCTATCTCCGCGCCACGGACGACGAGATCATCTCGTCCGGCTCGTACGAACGCGAAGAGGTCGAGAAAGCGATCGCCGCCGTGCAGTCGCTCGATCCGATCGGCGTTGGCGCACGCGACCTTCGCGAATGTCTGCTCCTCCAGCTCGCCTTCCTCGAGCTCGACGTGCCGCTCGTCGAGATCGTGATTCGCGATCACTGGGAAGAGTTCATGCAGCGCCATTTCGTGCAGCTGGCGAAGTCGCTGTCGATCGACATGAAGACGCTGGAAGGGATCGTCGAAGTCATCAAGCATCTCGATCCGAAACCGGGCCGCAAATACTCGAACGAGCGCGCCATCTACGTCGAGCCGGACGTCTACGTGCAGAAGGTCAGCGACGAATACATCATCGTCCTCAACGAAGACGGCATGCCGAAGCTGCGCATCAACGGCAGCTATCGCGCGATGCTGAACTCGATGGATTCGAAGTCGGACGGCGAGACCGTCAACTACATCAAAGACAAGATCCGCTCCGCGGTCTGGCTGATCAAATCACTCGATCAGCGCCAGCGGACCATCTACAAAGTGGCCGAGTCGATCGTCAAACATCAGCGCGAGTTCCTGGAGAAGGGGATCGACTTCCTGCGTCCGCTCGTGCTGCGCGACGTCGCCGACGACATCCAGATGCACGAGTCGACGGTCTCGCGGGTCGTCTCGAACAAGTACATGCACACGCCGCGCGGCCTGTTCCTGATGAAGTACTTCTTCCACAGCGGGATCGACAGCGACACCGGCGAAGACATCTCGTCGCTGACGGTGAAGAAAAAGATTCAGAGCTTCATCGACGCCGAGGATCCAAGGAAACCGCTCAGCGACTCGAAAATCATGAAGATCCTCAACGACGAGGGCATCAACATTGCGAGAAGAACCGTCGCCAAGTACCGCGACGAGCTGAACATCCCGTCGTCGACGGATCGCAAACAGATCTTCTGAAAAAAGGGCCAGACCAACGACATGAGCACTGAAATCACCGGCCGCAACTTCGAAGTCACACCCGACATCCACCAGCTCCTCGAGAAGAAGCTCTCGAAGATCGAAGAGAAGCTCTTCGACGACGTCATCGAGACGCGCGTCGTGCTCGAGGTGCAAAAGTACCGCAACATCTGCGAGATCCTCATGCACGGCAAAGATCACGACGTGAAGGCCGTGCAGGAATCCGATGTGTCGATGCAGGACGCGATCAACGCCGCCGTCGATCACGCCAAACGTCAGGCGCAAAAGCACCGCGAGAAGATCCGCGACCATCACAAAAATGATGGCTCGCGCCTCGCGGAGCCGGAGACCGACGAGACCGCGGCCGGCACCACGCGCTGATTCCGCTTTCGTGTGGAGGCTCCCGCCTCCACATCAACAGCCGGAAGCAGTACGATGAAGGCGAGGTGTCGCATGTCGACCGAAATCACCAGCCGCAGTTTCGAGATCAACCCCGAAATCCGCTCTCTGATCGAAACGAAGCTCTCCAAAATTCAGGAAAAGCTGTTCGATGACGTCATCGAGACGCGTGTCGTGCTCGACGTGCAGAAGTACCGAAACATTTGCGAGATCATCATCGTCGGCAAAGAGCACGACGTGAAGTCGGTGCAGGAATCCGACGAGTCGATGCAGGACGCGGTCAACGCCACGCTCGATCACATCAAACGCCAGGCGCAGAAGAATCGCGAGAAGATCCGCGACCATCACCGCGACCGTTCCAAAGTCACCGACTGGACCGTGAACGTCCTCGAGCCGGGCAACCTTCGCGTTCCGCCGACCAAAGGCGGCAACGGCGCGAACAGCGGCGATGCCGGCGCGCATCGCATCATCAAGAGCACCAATCTGCAGATCCGGCAGATGTCGATCGAAGAAGCCGCGCTGCGGCTCGACGATTCGAGAAACGAGTTCATCGTCTTCCGCGACGTCGATAACGATCGCGTCTCCGTGATCTACAAACGCCGCGACAACAACCTCGGACTGATCGCCCCGGAGTTCTAGAACGTTGATGGCTGTCCGCCATCTCGTCTCATTTCTGCTGCTGCCGTTCACGGTAGCCGTCGTGATTCCGCTCGTGATGGCCCGCAACCGCGGCATCACGCTGCCGTATCCACAGACGCTGCCGTGGACGGTGGCGAGTGTGCTCGTCCTCGCCGCCGGAGTGGCGCTCTTCGTCTCGTCGCTCTACGAGTTCGTCACGCGCGGCCGCGGAACGCTCGCACCGTGGGATCCGCCGCGCGAGCTCGTGGTGCGCGGTCCGTATCGATTCGTACGCAATCCAATGATCTCCGGAGTCGTCTGCATCCTGATCGGCGAAGCGCTCATGTTGCACTCGCGCCCGCATCTCTGGTGGGCAGCAACGTTCACCGCGATCAACTGCGTATACATCCCGTTGCTCGAGGAGCCGCAGCTGCTGGAACGGTTCGGTGAGGCGTATCGCGAGTACTGCGCGAACGTGCCGCGACTGATTCCGCGGTTCACGCCATGGACGCCATGAATCAGGTGTGGGGTCGGCCGCTTCGACCGACCAGGCGCGCGAAGCGCCCGCCACCACACTTCGTAGCGCGCTAACATACGTCCCGTGAACAAACAGCAGGACGACTTCAACCAGACGCCCGTCCAGTCGCTCCTTTCTCCGGAGCTCGAGGACCTGGCGCTGAAGATCGTCACCGGCGATGACGGGCTCGATCGCATCATCCTTCGTCCGCGCGTGCAGAAGCCGGGACTCGCGTTCGCCGGTTACTACGAATACATCAAGCAGTGGCGCGTGCAGATCATCGGCGAGTCGGAGACGAAGTACCTGCAGTCGCTCCCGGCGCGTCTCCGCGAAAAGCGCGTTCGCGACGTCGCGGCGCTCGATGTCTCCTGCTTCATCGTCACGAAAGGCATCACGCCGCTCGATGAGTTTCGCCAGGAGTGCGAGAAGCGCTCCGTGCCGCTCTTCTCGACGCCGGCGATGTCGTCGACGTCGATCATTCGCACCACGTACTTCCTCGAAGAGACGATGGCGCCGCGCAGCACGCTGCACTCCGGTCTCCTCGACGTCTACGGCATCGGCGTCCTGCTGCTCGGCGACAGCGGCATCGGGAAAAGCGAGTGCGCGCTCGATCTCGTCTATCGCGGACATCGACTCATCGCCGACGACATGGTCATCGTTCGCCGTCATCCGAACGACGTTCTCCTCGGCTACTCGAACGATCTGCTCCGCCATCATATGGAGCTGCGCGGCATCGGCATCATCGACATCAAAGATCTCTTCGGCGTCGCGTCAACGCGTGACGTGAAGCCGATCGATCTCGTCGTGAAACTGGAGAAGTGGGTCGAAGGGACCGAATACGACCGACTCGGCATCGCCGGCGAAACCTACGAAATGCTCGGCGTGCCGAAACCGTACGTCCGGCTGCCGGTTGCGTCGGGACGCAACCTCGCGCTGCTCGTCGAGATCGCCGCGCGCAATCACCTGATGAAACTGCAGGGTTATGACTCGGCGCGCGAGTTCACGAAACGGATCGACGAACAGATTGCACGTCAGGGAGCGATGGAAGCGGTCAACGCGCTGCCGGCGACGAATCGCGAAGAGCTGACGAGCTCCGAACATCGCAGCATGACCTCGCGCGCGCGGCTCACGCCTGACATCCTCGAACGTATTCGGAGGCAGCGCTGAGTCAGCACAAACGCGGCCCCGAATATCTGGTCATCATCACCGGCCTCTCCGGCTCGGGGAAAAGCTACGTCCAGTCAACCCTCGAAGACCTCGGCTTCTACTGTTGCGACAACCTGCCGATCGAGCTGATCGAACCCTTCCTCGAAGAGGTGGCGTCGCACGAAAAAGCGAATCGCGTCGGCATCGTCGTCGACGTCCGGACTCACGACTTCGCGAACGTCTTCCCGAACTTCTATCGCGAACGAATTCGCGAGCTCGTCCCGAACGTGCAGCTGATTTTCCTCGAGGCGAGCGACGAGGTGCTTTTGCGGCGCTACTCCGAGACGCGCCGTCCGCATCCGCTCGCGCACGACCTGCCGATCATCGAAGCGATTCAGCGCGAACGCGAAGCGCTGGCTGAAGTGAAGTCGCTCTCGAATCTGGTGCTCGACACGTCACAGTTCTCGGTGCATGAGCTGAAAGCGGAAGTGATGAAACGCTTCCAGCTTTCGGGACCGGACGTGAACGTGACGATGCTCGTCACGATCATCACTTTCGGTTTCAAGCACAGCCATCCGTACAACCTCGACCTGCTCTTCGACGTCCGCTTTCTCCCGAACCCGCACTTCATCGATGAGCTGCGGCCGAAGACGGGACTCGATCCCGAAGTGGTCGCGTATCTCAAAGAGCAGCCGGAGTACGAAGTCTTCTACAAACGGCTGCGCGATTTCGTCGGCTATCTCCTCCCGGAGTATCGGAAAGAGATGAAGAGCTACCTGACGATCGGCGTCGGCTGCACAGGTGGCAAACATCGCAGCGTCGCCATCGGCCAGCGGCTGGGCGAAGACCTGGCAGCGGACGGATACGCGGTCGACATCGTTCACCGCGATCACAAGCGCTGAGATGTATCATGCGCCCCGTGATCGGGGCCCTCATTGTTACCCACGGCAAGCTTGCCTACGAGCTGCTCAATGCCGCGCAGAAAATCGAGACGAATGTCTCCGGCGTCGAGGCGGTTCCGCTCGAATGGACGGATACCGTCGACGAGGCGCGTGAAAAAATCCGTCAGGCGCTGGAGCGCATCAGCGACGGCAACGGCGTGATCATCTTCACCGACATGTTCGGCGGCACGCCGAGCAACATCAGCCTCTCGTTCCTCGAGAAAGGCCGTGTCGAAATCGTGACCGGCGTGAACCTGCCGATGGTCGTGAAGTTCGCGACGCTCGCGCAGGACGCCACCGACGTCGCCACGCTCGCGCACGTGATCAGCGAGAAGGGCTCGAAAGCAATCCGCGTCGCGTCAGATCTGCTGTCGAGCGAGCGTCGCACACCCGAGGTCGTGCGTTGATCGAGCGAGACATCGAGATCAAAAACAAGCTCGGTCTGCATGCGCGTGCGGCGGCCAAGCTCGTTCACACCGCGGCGCGCTACAAGTCCGACATCAAGATCCGCAAAGGGGAGGAAGAGGTCGACGGCAAATCGATCCTCGGCATCCTTCTGCTTGCGGCCGGCCGCGGCTCGGTCATCCAGGTGAAAGCAAACGGCGAGGATGAAGCCACCGCCATCGACGGCATCCAGGAGCTGATCGACCGTAAGTTCGATGAAGTAGAATGACTTCCGGTGCTCACCGACCCCGCCACGAAGCACGCCGCGCATTCGCGCAACGCCATTCGGACCTATAAAGGAATCGGCGTCTCGCCCGGCATCGCTATCGGCCGGGCCGTCATCATCGAGAAGCGCGTCGCGTCGATCTATCGCGTTCCCATTCGCGATGAAGAGGTCGAAGGGGAAGTGAACCGCTTCCTCGAAGCGCTCGAAAAAACGAAGGACGAGCTGCACGAGTTGAAGCAGCGCGTCAGCCGTTCGATGGGCGACGAATACGGCTCCATCTTCGAAGCGCACGCGATGATCGTCGGCGACGCGTCGTTCGCCGACAAAGTGCTGCAGAAGATCGAAGAGGAACAGGTCAACGCCGAATGGGCGATGTCCGAAGTCCAGGAAGAGCTGCAGGCGCGGTTCCTCAGTTTCGATGATGAGTACCTGCGCGAGCGCGTTGCGGATGTGAAAGACGTCGCCGAGCGCGTCCTCGTCAACCTCCAGGGAATCGCGCATCACGACCTCTCCGAGATCAAACACGACGTCATCATCCTCGCCGACGATCTGACGCCGTCCGAC
Source organism: Acidobacteriota bacterium (assembly GCA_034667465.1). Classification (GTDB taxonomy): domain Bacteria; phylum Acidobacteriota; class Thermoanaerobaculia; order Gp7-AA8; family Gp7-AA8; genus JAOBAU01. The sequence continues at coordinate 98,174 of JAXDJV010000027.1, forward strand.
ACCGTACACTTCAACCGCCGGCCGATCGTCGGCTTCGCAACGGAGACCGGCGGACGTACGTCGCACACGTCGATCATCGCCAAGTCGATGTTCATGCCGGCCGTCATCGGCGTGCCGCGGCTGACGAAGATGATCGACAACGACGAGGTCGTGATCATCGACGGCTACGAAGGAACGGTCGTGGTCAATCCGACCGAGGCGATGATCTCCGAGTATGTGAGCCGCGTATCGCGTCACGAAGAGCAGGAGCGCGAGCTGCTGCAAAACCGCGACCTCGCGGCGATGACGAAAGACGAGCGCCGCATCTCGCTGCAGGCGAACATCGAGCTCGTCGAAGAATTGAAAGACGCGCAGAAGTTCGGCGCGGAAGGGATCGGACTCTATCGTTCCGAGTTCCTCTACATCGCCAAGAGCCCGCTGCTGCCGTCCGAAGAAGAACACTTCGAGCTGTACAAGAAACTTGCGGAAGCACTCGCGCCGAACTGGTGCGTCATCCGGACCTTCGACCTCGGCGGGAAGAAACTCGCGCGCGAAGTGATGGGCAGCAAAGAAGACAATCCGGTGCTCGGCCTGCGCGGCCTGCGGCTCTGCATGAAACATCGCGACATGTTCCGCACGCAGTTGCGCGCACTGCTGCGCGCGTCGGCGTTCGGCCACATCAAGATCATGTTCCCGCTCGTCTCCGGCGTGCAGGAGCTGCGTCAGGTGAAGACGCTCGTCCGCGAGCTGAAAGCCGATCTCGATCGGGAAGGGATCGCGTACGACCCGGAGTTGAAGATCGGCATCATGATCGAAGTGCCGTCGGCCGCCGTCATTGCCGACATCCTCGCGACCGAAGCCGACTTCTTCGCGATCGGCACGAACGATCTCATTCAGTACTCGCTGGCCATCGATCGTTCCAACGAAAACGTCAGCTATCTCTACGAACCGCTGCATCCCGCGCTGTTGCGTCTCGTCAAAGGCGTCATCGACGCGGGAAAGAAAGCCGGCATCCCGGTCTCGATGTGCGGCGAGATGGCGTCCGATCCGCTTTACGCGATCGTGCTCATCGGACTCGGCCTCGAGAACTTCTCGATGAATCCGTCGTCGATTCCGATCATCAAGAACGTCGTCCGGTCCGTACGTTACAAAGACTGCCGCCGCATCGCCGACGTCGCCATGACCAAAAAAACCGCGCAGGAGATCGAAGAGTTCATCATCGAGAGCGTGGCCATGCGGTTCCCCGAAGGGCTGGTAAACAAGAACTCATGACCAACGAAGATGTCTTTCGTCATCGTGAAGTGCAGCATGTCCCGAAGCCGTGGGGCTACGAGCTGATCTTCGCGAAGACCGAGCGGTACGTCGGCAAGATCCTGCACGTGAATCAGGGTCACAGCCTCAGCCTGCAATACCACGAAATGAAAGACGAAACGCTCTTTGTTGTCCGCGGGGAACTGAAACTGACGCTCGAGTGGGAAGGCGATCGCCGCGAGCTCAGCCTGCGGGAAGGGGAGTCGTTTCACATCCGTCCGCGGCTGATTCATCGGATGGAAGCGATCGTCGACACCGACGTCGCCGAAGTCTCGACCCCCGAGCTCACAGACGTCGTCCGGCTCGAAGATCGATACGGACGCACCGGTACGAACGCCCCATGAAACTTCTCGCCATCGCGCTGTTGCTCGTCTCCGCCACCGCGTTCGCGCAGGAGGCGACCACGACGACAACCGCGCCGGCGGAAGATTCGGCGATCGTGAAAGCGTCGAAGGCGAGCAATCGCAAGAAAGCGAAGCCGAAGCACATCATCACGAACGCCGACCTGAAAAAGCCGTCGAACAAGCCGGCGGCGAAGCCGTCCGCGGGCAACAGCACCATCGAAGTGAAAGCCCATCCGGCCGACGAGCGGACCGCGCAACTCAGAGTGCAGCACGCCGCGGAAGACAAAGTGGCTGCCGCTGAAAAGCACGTGATCGATCTCGAGAAAGAGATCGCGCGTGTCGAACAGGATTACTACGAGGAGAACGACCCGACACGCCGCGACAAAGAGCTGGCGAAGCGTTTCGAGCAGACGAAGAAGCAACTCGCTGCCGCACGCGCCGAGCTCACCGACGCGCGCGAGGCGCTCACGAAAGTGACCGAGAAACCACGCTCGTAACGCGCGTCGCCACAACGACCATGTCCAAAACTTTCTTCATCGAAACGTGGGGCTGTCAGATGAACGATCTCGACACCCAGCGTCTCTCCGGCAATCTCAAACTGCGCGGCTATCAGCGCGTCGAAGACGAGACGGCCGCCGATCTCATCCTCCTCAACACCTGCTCGATCCGCGAGAAGTCGGAGCACAAAGTCTTCTCACGCCTCGGGCGTTTCCGCGAGATGAAGCGCGAGCGCGAGCTGACCATCGGCGTCTGCGGCTGCGTCGCGCAGCAGGAAGGCGAAGCGATTCTGAAGCGCGCGCCGTGGGTCGACTTCGTGATGGGGCCGGGCAACGTCGGACATCTCGATGCCGTGCTCGACGGCGGACGAACGGTGGCTGTCGACTTCCCCGAGGATCGGCATTACGACTACCTGGCAATCGATCGGCCGTCGGCGACGAAAGCGCAGGTCACGATCATCGAAGGCTGCAACAAGAACTGCACCTTCTGCATCGTGCCGACCACGCGCGGACGTGAAGTGTCGCGGCCGTTCGACGATGTGCTCGACGAAGTGCGCGCCGCGCTCGCAACGGGACGCGTCGAGATCGAGTTGCTCGGACAAACGGTCAATGCGTATCGCTGTCCTGTCAGCCATCGCGACTTCGGTGCGCTGCTCCGCGCCGTCGCCGAGTTGGAGGATGTGAAGCGGCTGCGCTTCATGACCTCGCATCCGGCCGAAGTGAGCGATTCGATGATCGCCGCGATGCGCGATCACGCGAACATCTCACGCTATCTCCATCTGCCGGTGCAGTCGGGATCGTCGGCCGTGCTGCGGCGGATGAAGCGGTTGTACACGCGCGAGAAATACCTCGAGATCATCGCGCGGCTGCGCGATGCGATTCCGGAGATTCATTTCTCGACCGACTTCATCGTCGGCTTCCCCGGCGAGACCGAAGACGACTTCGCGCAGACGCTGAGTCTCATCGAAGCAGTTCGCTACGGCTCGCTCTTCGCGTTCAAGTATTCGCCGCGTCCCGGAACGCCGGCGCTGCGAATCGGACACCCGGTCGATGACGACATCGCATCGGAACGACTGACGCGACTTTTCGACCTGCACGAACGGCACAAACGCGAGAGGCTCGAAGGCTATCGCGGACGCGTGCTGCCGGTGCTCGTCGAAGGACCGAGCCGCCACGATCCCGAGATGCTGGCGGGCAGAACCGATGACAACTTCGTCGTGAATTTCAGCGGCGATCCCTCGACGCGGCCGGGGAGTATGCTGGGGGTGCGCATCGATCAGGCGCAGCACCACACGTTGCGCGGGGAGATTGTCGCATGACGAATCTTGTTCCGATGTCGATCAAGGGCCTCATGCTCGACCCAGTGTCGAACTCACCGATCGTCGTCCTCAAAGATGACGCGGAAAAGTTCTTCCTCCCGATCTGGGTCGGCATCTTCGAAGCGAATGCGATCGCATTGCAGCTCGAGAACGTTTCCACGCCGCGTCCGATGACGCACGACCTGCTGCGCAACTTTATCTCCGAGCTCGATGCACGCGTCACGCGCGTCGTCATCAACGACCTGCGCGACTCCACCTTCTTCGCGCAGATCCGCATCATCGTCAACGAAGGGGAGACGAACGATCGCACTCTCGAGCTCGACGCGCGTCCGTCCGACGCCATCGCCCTCGCGCTCCGCACCGCGGCGCCGATCTTCGTCGCGCAGTCGGTGCTCGAACAGGCGCAAACCATCTCGCCCGATGACACGGACGAGGACAAATCGAAGAAGTGGTTCGAGAACCTCGACGCGGACGAGATGGGCAAGTACAAGATGTAAACGATGGGCGAGCTCAAAACTGCATCCGGCACGTTCGAAGTAAAGCTGACACCGCAGGCCGATCCGGCCGCGGAGCCGTTCCTGTCGCGCCTCGCGCTCGACAAACAGTTTCACGGCGATCTCGAGGCGATCAGCAGGGGAGAGATGCTCGCCGTCGGGACGAGCATTCCGAATTCCGCCGGCTACGTGGCGATGGAACGCGTCAGCGGAACGCTGCACGGCCGGAGCGGCTCATTCGCGCTGCAGCACAGCGGCACGATGACGCGCGGCGAACCGCACCTGACCGTGACTGTCGTTCCCGACTCCGGCACCGGCGAACTGGAAGGGATGAGCGGCTCGATGAAGATCGACATTCGCGACGGAAAGCATTTCTACGACCTCGCATACTCGTTTTGATCTTCTCAAACCCACCCCCCGCACTTAGAATCGCGCTGGCCCCATGATCATCACCGTTGCCAATCAAAAAGGCGGCGTCGGCAAGACGACGACCACCATCAACCTCGCTGCCGCGGTTGCGAATAAAGGTCTGAAAACACTGCTGATCGACCTCGATCCGCAGGCGAATTCGACGATGAGCTACATCGACCCGCGCTCCGTGACGCGCTCGATGTACGACGTTCTCGTCAGCGAAGAGCTGGCTTTCGAAGATGTCATCGTCCCGACGCCGGTCGACAATCTCTTCGTCGCGCCGTCGCGCATCGCCCTCGCCAAGCTCGAATCGAAACTGATCGGCGAGATGGACGGACCGTTCCGTCTCAAAGACAAAATGAAAGACGTCGCCAACAACTACGACTACGTCTTCATCGATACGCCGCCGACGCTCGGCATGATCACCGTCAACGCGCTCGTCGCGTCGACGCACGTCCTCGTGCCGATCCAGTCGTCGTACTTCGCACTCGAAGGCACCGACGATCTCCTGGAAACAATCGACAAGATCAAAGCGCGGCCGAACCCGAATCTGCAGCTCCTCGGCGTCGTGATCACGATGCACGACAAGCGCACCACGCTCGCCAAAGACATTCACGAACAGATCGGACAGGTCTTCGGCGAGCGGCTCTTCAACACCATCATCACGAAATCGATCCGACTCGAAGAAAGCCCGGCGTACAAGGAATCGATCTTTACCTTCGCGCCGCGCTCGAGCGGCGCGATGGAGTACTACTCGTTGAGTGAGGAGATTTTGTCGCGCGTGTAGCGCGGCATACGGAGGAACAAGGATGAGGGATGAAGGATGAAGGATGAATGCCGGCGGTCTTATTCATCCTTCATCCTTCATCATTCATCCTTCAAACCATGGCCATGAAACGCGGACTACCCGAGCGCCCGATGATGCGCGCCGACTCGCATTACGTCGAGGAGCTGACACGCCGCTCCGGAAGACACATCGGGTCGATGCTGCCGCTCACGCTGATCGAGCCGAACGCCGAACAGCCGCGCACGAACCTCGGCAACATCGAAGAGCTGGCGGCGTCGATCCGCGAGAAGGGCGTGCTCGAGCCGATCCTCGTGCGAACGCTCGGCACCAATCGATACCAGATCATCTCCGGCGAGCGCCGCTTCCGCGCGGCATCGCTGGCGGGACTTGATGAGATCCCGGCCATCGAGCTCGACGTCGACGACAAAGAGCAACTCGAGATCGCGCTCATCGAAAACATCCAGCGCAAAGACCTGACCGCGTTCGAAGAAGCGGAAGGCTTTGCAGCTTTGCAGCAGAAGTTCGGCTACACGCACGAAAAGATCTCGCAGGTCATCGGCAAATCGCGCACGACGATCACCGAGACGCTCTCGATCAACGAGATCCCCGATCGCGTGCGCGTGATGTGCCGCGAAGCCGGCATCTCGAACAAATCGGTGCTCGTGCAGATCGCGCGGGCCGGCAGCGAAGAAGCGATGGAGCAGGTCGTACGCGCGTACGCGGCAGGGGAGCTGACGCGTGATGACGTCCGCCGCCAGACCGCGTCGAAGCCCGATCCGAAGAAGGCCGGCCGTCCGAAGAACTTCGTCTTCGAAGTGAAGGACAAAGCGCTGCCGTTCTCGCTCAACCTCGCGTTCAAAAAGCCGAACGTCGACAAGAGCGAAGTGATCGACGCGCTGCGCGAAATGCTGCGGCGCCTCGAGGCCGAGTGATCGCCGACGCCGCGCTGGCGCGGAGAGTGGAGTCGCTCCAGGCCGCGGTGCACGGCGAAGTCGTCGTGGCAATGCAGCGGATGCGGCCGGAGATCGGCGCGACGATGCTCGTATCCGGCGACGGAAACGCGGCGTTCACCGGCGCCGGCTCGCCGCTCACCCAGGCAATCGGACTCGCGCTTTCCGCGCCGATCGATGACGACGAGCTGTCGGCGATCGAAGAGCTCTACTTCTCGCGCGGCGCCGATTCGATCGTGCACGTGACGCCGTGGAGCGATCCGTCGCTCGCCGCAAAACTCGCGGAGCGCGGCTACGCGATTCACGAATTCGAGAACGTCTTCGTGCGTCCCACCCGTCATCCCGAGCGTAGCGAGGGATCCGGGCGGGCGGCGCGGCCAGAGGTAGAAGTCGTGCAAATCACAGAGGATGAGATCCCAACCTGGGCGCGAATCGCAGCGGAAGCGTTCGCCACGGAAGGGACGAGCGCCGACACCCTCACCGACATCATGACGCCCTTCGGCTAGGCCGAACACGCGCGCAACTACATCGCATACCTCGACGGTGAGCCAGCCGGATCCGCAAGCGCATTCGCACTTCCGGGACGCGGACTGGTCGGACTCTTCGGCGCCGGCACGCGCGAACGTTTTCGAAATCGCGGCGTGCAGGCCGCGCTGCTCGAACGCCGTCTCGCCGACGCCGCAGAAAGCGGCTGCGACCTCGCAATGGTGACGACACTTCCCGGCAGCGGCTCGCATCGCAACGTCGCACGCAGCGGAGTCGAGCTCATCTATACAAAAGTCTCGATGCGTCGAGCGTTCCGGCCGTAAACTCACAGCATGCTGAAGCGTATCGTTCCAGCACTCGGCGTCATCCTCCTCTCCGCCTGCGCGACCGCGCATCACGGGCCGATGCAGCGGATCACTGTCGACAGCGAGCCGAAAGGGGCGCTGATCGAGCTCGCGAACTGCGGCGTCATGGCCACCGATTACGACAAGACGCCGGCGACGGTGTGGGTGAGCCGGCGCTCCACGCAGTGCACGCTCACCGTGTCGAAGCTCGGTTATCGGCCGGTCACCATGAAGCTCTCGCGTCACGTCGCGCCGGAGTTCGTCGGCAACGTCGCCGCCACCGTCGATCTCTGCGCCGACGACTTGAACTGCAATTCGCTCGGCGATCTGCTCTTCGTCAGCGCCATCGGCGCGGTGTTTACCGGCGCGGGCATGGCCACCGACGCGGCGAGCGGCGCGATGTTCGAGCTGTCGCCGTCTTACGTCGACGTCGCGCTCTGTCCGGCCGACGAGCAGTGCGACGGTCCCGACCAGATCTCCGAAAGCCGGTCCCGTCCTTGACAGCCGCGCGGCGCGCGCGTAAGGTTCCGCCCCAACATGCACCGCAGCATCATCATGAGCAGCAATGCGCCGGCCGGTTTCACGGGCCGAATGATGATGCGTCGCCCGGGCGTGGACTGACCGCGTAGTTTTTTTCGCGCGCGTCATTCCGGTCTGCGACCCGGGTCCTCCGCGTTTCTCTCATCACCACGATGAACGCGGCGCTCAGGAGGCGCTACAAGCATGTCCTACCGATTCGAAACTCTCGCCATTCACGCCGGTCACAATTACGACGATCCGACCGGGGCCGTCACCACGCCGGTCTATCAATCCTCGACCTTTCGCCAGCAGGAGCCGGGCGTCACGAGCGGCTTCGGCTACGCGCGCACCGATCATCCGACGCGGCGCGCGCTCGAAGAGAATCTCGCGGCACTCGAAGGCGCGCGATACGGGCTCGCGTTTGCCAGCGGCATGGCCGCCATTCACAACGTGCTGTCGATTCTCCGCAGCGGCGATCACGTCGTCTCGACGCAGGATCTCTACGGCGGAGCGTGGCGCATCTTCACGAAGTACTTCGCGAAATTCGGGATCGACTTCACGTTCGTCGACGCCGGCGATGCGAACGCGGCAGGGGAGGCTTTGCGTCCCGAAACGAAACTGCTGTGGCTCGAAACGCCGTCGAATCCGCTGCTGAAACTGACCGACATCGCTGCCTGCGCGGCGATCGCGAAAGCGCGCGGCGTCATCACGGTCGTCGACAACACCTTCGCCACACCGGTGCTGCAACAGCCGCTCGCGCTCGGCGCCGACATCGTCGTCCACTCAACGACGAAGTTCATCAACGGACATTCCGATGCACTCGGCGGCGCGGTGATCACGGACGACGAGGCGCTGTTCGCGGAGCTGAAGTTCTTTCAGAACGCGGTCGGCGCCGTTCCCGGTCCACAGGATTGCTTCCTCATTCAGCGCGGCATTCGCACGCTGGCGTTGCGCGTCGAGCGGCAGTCGGCGAGCGCCGAACGGATCGTGCGATACCTCCGGCAACACGAAGCGGTCGCGCGCGTTCACTATCCCGGCTTCGGCGCGATCGCTTCGTTCGAGCTTGATGCCGACGTCGAGACGACGCGGGAGTTCACGAAGAACCTGAGGTTGTGGACGCTCGCCGAATCGCTCGGCAGCGTGAAGAGTCTCTTCTGTCATCCGCCGACGATGACGCACGCGTCGGTTGAGCCCGAGGTGCGGAGGAAGGTGGGAATCGCGGATGGACTGCTGCGACTGTCGATCGGACTCGAGCATGTCGACGATCTGATCGACGATCTCGAACAGGCGCTTTCCGCGATCACACTCCAGGAGAAGAGCGCATGAGCGCGCGCAGTATTCGCATCGGTCTCCTCGGCTGCGGCGTCGTCGGCTCCGGCTTCGTGGAACTGCTCGCGCACGAACGCTCACGTATCACTTCACGTTTTGGCGTCACGCTGAACCTCGGCCAAATTCTCGTTCGCGACGGCGAGAAGACGCGTCCGCACGTGGCGCGCACGACGTTCACGACAAACGCGCTCGACGTGCTCGACGGTGACTGCGACGTCATCGTCGAGCTCGTCGGTGGAGTCGATTGCGCCGGCGCGTACGTGCGGCGTGCACTGCGAAACGGACACAACGTCGTCACCGCGAACAAAGCGCTGCTGGCCACGACCGGCCGCGAGCTGTTCGACGATGCCGATCGTCGCGGCGTCGCGCTCGGATTCGAAGCGAGCGTTTGCGGCGGGATTCCGATCGTCCAGGCGCTGACGCGCGGACTGGCCGGCGATTCGGTGACGTCGATTCGCGGCATCCTCAACGGCACATCGAACTACGTCGTGTCGCGCATGGAAGACGGGATGACATTCGACGACGCGCTGCGGCTCGCGCAGGAACGCGGGTTCGCCGAGGCTGAACCGTCGCTCGACATCGACGGGATCGACGCCGAACAGAAGCTGCGCATCCTCGCATCGCTGGCGTTCGACGAGCCGATCGTCAGCGCCGCGGTGCGTGGCATTCGCGGCGTCTCGCGCGCAGCGATCGAGGAAGCGCGTGCCGATGGTTGCGTGATTCGTCACGTCGCCACGGCCACGCGCGTTCCGGCTGGCGTCGCGTTGCGCATCGAACCGCAGCGATTGAGCGCGGACGATCCGCTGGCGCGCGTACGCGACGAGCACAACGCGATCGTCGTGAACGCGCGCGCCACCGGCGAGTTGCTGTTCTTCGGCAAAGGGGCGGGCTCGATGCCGACTGCGGCTGCGGTCCTGTCCGACGTCATCCAGATTGCCAGGAGCTCAGGGAGGGCGGGCTTTTAGCCCGTCCTCCGTAGTTTCTCTGCAGGCAACTTAACATAATCTATCTTATCGGACTCTGAGGAAATCAGTTTCCGCTCTCGAATCGATGGCTCCAAAGCCGCTTACAATCCAGCCCGAATGAAGATCCTGACCCGCTACATCTTCAAAGAGATGGTCGGTCCGACACTCCTCGGCTTCAGCTTCTACACGTTCATCGTCCTGATGAACCGCCTCTTCCTCCTTGCCGGGATGATCATCCGCCGCTCGCTTCCGGCTGAGACCGTCGGCAAACTGCTGCTCCTTTCGATCCCGTACATCGTCGTCCTGACGGTTCCGATGTCGATCCTCTTCGGCGTGCTCATCGCCGTGGGCCGTCTTTCCGCCGACTCCGAGATCATCGCCATGCGCGCGCTCGGCATCTCCATGCGGACGATCTACCGTCCGGTCTTCGTCTTCACGTTTCTCGTCTTTCTGATCGCGCTTTACCTGATCAACGTCGTCATGCCGCGCGGCAGCGCGCAGCTCGAAGACCTGCAGAACGATCTGCTCACGTCATCGGTCGACAAAGAGATCAAGCCGCGTGTCTTCTACGACAACTACGAAGACGTGATGATCTACGTGAACGACGTCGATCCGCGCACCGGCCGCTGGAACGGTGTCTTCCTCGCCGACAACCGCACATCCGCCGACGAGCAGGACACCAGCCCGCAGGCCGCGGCGGATGCAGCGGCGGCGCAACGCGCCAGCGACGAGCAGCATGGCGTCTTCGGCAGCGGCCGCGGCGGGACGCGAATCGTCGTCGCTGAAAGCGGATTCGTCTCGAGCATTCAGCCGGCTCAGCAGATCTGGCTGAACCTCAACAAGACGACGACACACGTCTGGGATCCGCGCAAACCGGATCACTACGACCTCAACAGCAACAACGCCGAGCGCATCCTCTTGTCCGATCGCGGCACGCTCGAAGCGCGTCGCGTCGCGCGCTCGTTTCGTTCGATGACTCTGCCCGAGCTCCGCGAGCAGGTTCGGCAGCTTCGCTATACGCCCGACCGCGAAAGCTATCGAATGGCGAAGGTCGAGATCCACAAGAAGTTCTCTCTTCCGTTCGCCTGCCTCGTCTTCGGCGTTCTCGGTTTACCGCTCGGCATCTCCAATCGCCGCGGCGGCAAAAGCTCAGGATTCACTTTAAGTCTGGCGATCATCATGGGCTACTGGGTGATGATCACGAACGGCGAACAGCTCGCCGTCAACGGCACGATCGGACCGGCCGTCGGCATGTGGGCGCCGAACATCATCTTCCTCGCCTTCGGCATCTGGCTGTTGCTGCGCGCGAACCAGGACACCGGCGCGTCGCGAAGCGACATCGGCTTCTTCGCGCGAATCGTTCGCGCGATCCGCCGCGAGAAAGCGACGCCGTCCGCAACGTCGAACGTCGCCGTCAGCGAATCGCAGTCGATCCTCAGCCGGCTCGACATCACCTTCCCGAACATCCTCGATCGCTACGTGCTGCGCGAGTTCCTGAAGATGCTCTTCATGATCGTCATCTCGACCGCCGTACTGATCACGATCGTCGACTACACGCAGATCTCGGCCGACGTGCGCGAGAACCACATCGCCTTCCACACCGTCTTCGCCTACTACCGCTTCATGTTCTTCCAGATCGTTTCGTGGACGCTGCCGATCTCGGTGCTCGTCGCGACGCTCGTGACGTTCGGCATCTTCTCGAAGAACAACGAAGTGACGGCGTTCAAGTCAGGCGGCGTGTCGCTCTATCGCGTTGCGCTGCCGGTCGTCGCGGTGGCGATCGTGATCGGTGGCCTTTCGTATCTGCTCGCCGAGTTCGTCCTGCCGTATTCGAATCAGCGGATGGATCAGCTGCGCAACAAAATCAAAGGGAAGAAGACGGTCGCCACGGCCAGCCAGCAGAAGCTCTGGTTCTCCGGCAAAGGCCGCTACATCATCAACTTTCTTTCCTACGATCGAAACACGAAGGAGCTCGGACAGGTCCAGGTTTTCGAGCTTCACCCGACGGTCTTCCGCCTCACCCGCCGCGTTTACGCGCAGCGCGCGAAGTGGGACGGCACCGGCTGGGTTTTCGAGCACGGCTGGATTCGCTCGTTCTCCGACGACGGCCGCACGGCGACCTACACACCGATCGCGGCGCCGGTGCGGCTCTTCTACGCGGAGCGACCTGAAGACTTCGAAACGGAAGTGAAGACGCCGGAGCAGATGACCTACGGCCAGCTGCGGAGATACATCGACACGGTGAAGAAGTCGGGCTACGCCGCCGATGCGCTGACCGTGCGGCTCTACATGAAAACGTCGTGGCCGTTCCTGAGCGTCGTCATGGCGCTCATCGCACTCCCGTTCGCCTTCCGCGTCGGGAAACGCGGCGCACTTTACGGAGTCGGCATCGGACTCGTTCTCGGCATCGCCTACTGGATGATCTTCGCGACCTGTACGAAGCTCGGCGAGGTCGGCAACCTGCCGGCGCTGTTGTCGGCGTGGGCGGCCAACATCCTCTTCGCAATCGCCGCGGTCTACATGTTCCTGCACGTCGAGACGTAGGAGCTAAAGTCAACTTCCGGGGTCTGACCCCCGAAGTTGACTTTACGCCAGTCGCCACGCGTGGTTCGCGAGAAACCACCACATCCCTGCCGTTAACGCGAGCGCCGTCCATCGCGTCCATCCGCGCGTGCCGATGATCATGACGGCCGCTGACAGAAACAGATCCGCGAAGATGCGAAGGAAGCCGAAGTCTTCGCCCCAGATTGAATGAGGGAGCGTGGCGGCGATGGCGAGATTTGCGAGGAACGCGATTCGCCATTCGATACCGACTCGCGAACGGAGCGCGGCCGCCACCGCCGTCGCGACGATCACACCGAGGAAGACGCATTCCGCGAAGTAGATGCGCTGCAGGTGATCGTGGCGCGGAAGTGCGGCGGCGAAAAATCTCACATACTCGCTGAACGGACGCGCGGTTGCGGGGACGCCGGCACGCAGCGGAAGAACTCCCCACTGCGCGGCGAGGATCAATTGCCACGCGGCATACACGCCGATCGGGAGTGCGAAGGTGATCGGCGCAATCCGTGTACGCCTGATGACGTACGCAATCGCCAGTGCGATCGCGATCGTCAGCGCGGTCTCGCGCGTGAGCACCGCGTACGTCAGGAGAACGCCGCTCAACATAAATCGCCGCGCGTTGAACGCGCAGAACGCGGCGAGCGCGAACGCGACCATCACGATCTCGGCAGTGTCGCGCGACATCGACAACAGAAATCCTGGATACAGCGCGAACAGCAGGCCGTTGATGGCGTGATGTCCGAACTGTCCCGCGATCATTGCGCCGGTCGCGGCGATGGCGAGCACTGCGAGCACGTTCAGCCCGAGCATCACCGCAGGGATCGCCCGCACAAAACCTAACGACGCGATTCGGATCAGCAGCGGATAGCCGACGCGCTGTTGTCGATACGACGGATTGTCGATCGTGATTCCGTGCGCGGTCGCTTCGCGCGTGAACGGATTCAGGGCGAGCCGATAGAAGATCACGCCGTCGTAACCGCCGCTTCCCGGCATCACGGTCAAACCGGGCGGCACTTTCGATGCGTCGACGCCGCTGCCGCTCGCGATTACGAATCGCGAGACGTCGTTGCCGCGAGTTCGCAGCGATGCGACGACGAACGGCAGATAGAGAATTGCGGCGATCAGCGCGACGACGAACGGCGAATCGAGCGCGGCGCGAACGCGCGTCAGAACCACTCGGTCTTCGGCTTGCCGGCCATCGGCGGGCGCGAGGCGTTGATCGTCATCAGCTTGAATCCGCTCGTCTGCGCCACGCCGTCGAGCGCGCCGAGCGAAAGCGTGTTGCGACCTTTCTCGAGCACGAGATCGATCGTGCAGGCGCCGGTGCCGCACTCCGCGTGCTGCACGTCCGAGAGGACGCCCTTCGCATTCGCGACCGCGAACGTCAACGCTACCGGTCCGGTCGCCACGGAGACCTTGATCGTCAGCGTCACGTGACACGTACCGTTCTCGCAGCGGTTCACTTCACCAGCCGACGCCGACAACATCACGCCGTTGTTGCGCGGGATGACATCGACGAGAAGGTTGGCGAGCACGCGCGCATCGACTTCCGCGCCGAGTGACTTGATCGTAAACGCGCGCTTCACCGGCGCCGGACGCGGCGCTTCGACGCGCACCGAAACATCGGGCGCGGTCGTCGTCGACTCACGCGCCGGTGGCGCGGCGGCAACGGCGATCGACGCCACGAGTGCGGCGACCGGGATCAGCAACCCGAAACGCATGACGAAAGGGTAGCAAAAAGAAACGTCGCCTGCCGCTCCTTCCGGCCGGGCTCGCTCGCGCCGTCAGATCGCGCCGGCGATCTCCTCGTCGAGTCCCTTCCACTTGCGGAGGTACTCGCGGCGATCGTTGTTGTACTTGTTCACCAGCTCGTTGTACTCATCGAGCCTCCCCTGCCGCTCGTACATCTTCTTCGGCTGCAGGTAGTCGGCGTCGTCGATGCCCGGCACTTCCGTCGCAACGAGGTATCCGAAATCGGGATCCTGTTCCCACTTGATCGTTCCCTCGGCGATCGCTTTCACGACTGCCGATGAGTGTTGAATTTTCACCTTCTTCGAACCTTCGGCCTTGCCGTCGCCACCGATGCTGCCGGTGTTCATCAGGTAGACCTCCATCGGACTCGACTTCATCAGCTCGTTCATCCGGTTGCCCTGATACGCGTGCAGCAGCGGGAAGAACGGATTCGTTCCCGGCACGCGCAGCGACTTGCCCGCTTCCGCGGCGCCGCCGGCGCTCGTTCCCTTCGTTTCGCCGAGCATGAAGTAGGCGGCGGCGAGCGGACCTTCGAGCTTCACGACGGCCGGGATGATGTTCTCGTTGCGATTGAGGATGAGGAGGAAATCGGCCTTCTTCAGCTGGCGCGCGTCGTATGCGCCTTTGACGTCATCCATCCGAATGACCGCGCGCCCGTTCTGCGTGTACGACGTATCGAAGTAGTCGATCTTCCCGCTGTCGTCCTGCGATACGTTTTCGAGATACGCCGCCGGCGAAGCACACGCGTGATAGATCGTCGGCTCGTCGTTCGGATTGAGGCCGAACGTTTTCGCGAAGCAGCCGTTCTCCGTCGCGTAGATCTTGCCGCCCGGCATCAGCGCGCAGAAGTCGTCCTGCACCGGCGACGAGTTGTTCTGCTTCGTGAAGGTCGTGGTCGTTTTCCCCGTTCCGGACAGACCGACGATCAGACCGACGCGATCGCTGTCGCCGACCGGAATCACCTTGCAGCCGGCGTGCAGCGCCAGTCCGCCCTGCTCGTAGACGAGCTTGTTCCACATCCGCAGCCCGCCCTTCTTCGATTCACCGAAGTAGTCGGAGTTGAAGACGCGCGTGATGTAGTTCTCGAGATCGACGGCGATCAGACGCTCATCCGGATAGCCGTCGGCTTTCAGGTTCGGCGTGTAGATGACGATCAGCTTCGGCTCGAAGTTCTCGAGCTCTTCCGCCGTCGCCGGATAGTAGAGATGCTGCTGCATCGCGGCGATGTTCGCGTTCGCCTTCTCGATGATCAGACGCGTAGCGACGCGGAAGTCGGGATCGTTGCCGATGTAGCCATCGACGACGAGCATGTCGCGCGTTTTGATGTAGTCGTTCTGCAGTTTCGAGACGCGGTCGTACTCGGCGCGGCTGATGGTCTTGTCCGAATGCTGCTCGGGCGTGTCGGTGGCGATGAACGTGGAGAGCTTCGAGCGCGACACGACTTTCGTCGCGACGTTGACGTTGCCAAACTCTGTTTTGCGGCAGTTCGGCATCTCCACGGTATAGGCCCGGAGGTCCTCCGGTGACGGGTTCCAGATCACCGATTTCGGTTCGACCGGCAGGGTCTTCGAGGGAGCCAGGATGTCAGTCATGGGCGGTCCTTTTTTGTGATTTTCCTGCGTCAGGAGCGGGCCGCGATTCTACACTTGCGCGTCCAGGAGGTGAAGCATGCCCGAAACGCTCGCGGAAACGTCTCTCGCCGTGCTCCGAAACCGCATCACGCGCGTGATGCCGGATCAGATTCGCGCCGCGGTGGCGACGATGTCCGACGATCAGTTGTGGTGGCGGCCGAACGAGACATCCAACTCCGTCGCCAACATCCTCATTCACCTCACCGGCTCGCTCAATCACTACCTGAACTTCCTGGTCGGGAAGCTTAAATATCAGCGCGATCGCGACGCCGAGTTCGCCGAGCGAGGCAACATTCCGCGCGCCGAGCTGCTGGCGGCGTTCGAGGAGATGCTGGCGAATGCGGAGAAGACGTTCGACTCACTAACGCCGGAACGGCTCTCCGGTCCGGCCGCCGATCCGCGCTTGACGCTGCTCGTCGAAGATCTTCTGGCAGTAGCGCTGCACATCTCGAATCACACCGGACAGATCGTCTGGATTGCGAAAATGCAGCACGACGGCGCGCTCGACGACATCTGGATTGAGAGCCATAAACGCGAAGGTGCCTGGA
The DNA here is from genome assembly GCA_034667465.1 of Acidobacteriota bacterium. Lineage (GTDB taxonomy): Bacteria > Acidobacteriota > Thermoanaerobaculia > Gp7-AA8 > Gp7-AA8 > JAOBAU01. The sequence continues at coordinate 114,399 of JAXDJV010000027.1, forward strand.
AGAGACCGTGAACGTCGAGGGCTATTCAATCCGCCGCGCCGAGCGCAATGAGCTGCCGCGGCTCGAGACGATCGAGCGCGCGGCGGCATCGCTCTTCCTGACGACGCGTTACGCCGAGCTCTCCGAAAAAGGGGAATCGCTGCCGGTGCAATTCCTGGAGAAACAGCAGGAGCAGGGCCTGGTGTGGGTCGTGGCGTGCGACGGCGAGCCGGTCGGTTTCGCGGTCATTCATTACGCCATCGACGCGCAGCCGTTTCTCGAAGAGATGTCGATCGAGCCCGAGCACACCCGCCGCCGCCTCGGCGCTCGCCTGCTCGAAACCGTTTGCGATCACGCGCGCGGCAGCGGCGCGTCGTACGTCGCGCTCACGACCTTCGATGACGTTCCCTGGAATGCGCCGTTTTACGCGCGCCACGGTTTTCGCCGGCTGAGCGACGCCGAGCTTCCCGACGGATTGCGCCGCCGGCTCGCACTCGAGCTCGAGCTCTACCCCGGCATCTCGCGCACGGCGATGCGCCGCGACCTCTGACATGCCGGTCAACAGCGACTTTCGCGACTTCGTCCTCGAACAGCTGCGGCGCGTTTCGCCGGTGACGTCGCGCGCGATGTTCGGCGGCGTCGGCATCTACGCGAACGGCATCTTCTTCGCGCTCATCGACGACGACGTCGTCTACTTCAAAGCCGACGATGAGACGCGCGCCGACTTCATCGCCGCCGGCTCGAAAGCGTTCTCGCCCTACGGCGACGACAACTATTCGATGCAGTACTACGAGCTGCCGGCCGACGTGCTCGAAGATGAGGAAGCGCTGACGAGCTGGATGCGAAAATCGCTCGACGCGGCGCGCCGGACGTCGGCGAAGAAAAGGAAACGATAGCGATGCGCGTGGCAGTGATCGGCGCCGGCGGTGTCGGCGGCTACTTCGGCGGACGGCTCGCCGCCAGCGGCGTCCACACAACGTTCATTGCCCGCGGCGCAACGCTCGAAGCGCTGCGAACGCGCGGCCTGCGCGTCGACAGCATCAATGGCGACTTCGCGATCGAGCATCTCGCAGCGACTGACGAACCGTCATCGATCGGCATCGTCGACGCGGTGCTGTTCGCGGTGAAAGCGTGGCAAATCCCTGAAGCGGCGGAAGCGATCCGCCCGCTGGTCGGTCCGGAAACGATCGTCGTGCCGCTCGAGAACGGCATGGAAGCTCCCGAGCAGCTCGCGCGCGTTCTGCCCGACGCGAACATCCTCGGCGGTTTGTGCGGCATCGTCAGTTACATCGTCGAGCCGGGACACATTCGCCACAGCGGCGCCGAGCCATTCGTGATGTTCGGGGCGTTGAATCCCGGACGGAGCGCCGCGGCCGAGCGGCTGCGCGATCTCTTCATCGCCGCCGGTGTCAAAGCCGACATCCCGCCCGACATCAATCGCTCGATGTGGACCAAGTTCCTTTTCATCGCGCCGATGAGCGGAGTCGGCGCCGCGACACGAGCGCCGGTCGGCGTCTGGCGAACGATCCCGGAAACGCGCGAGCTGGCGATGCGAGCGATCGACGAGGTGCTGGCGGTCGCAAACGCGCGCGGCGTCACGCTGGCGGAGGATGCGGCCGCGCAGACGCTGGCGCGATTCGATGCGTTACCTGCAGAGTCGACGTCGTCGCTGCAGCGCGATGTAATGGAAGGGAAACCGAGCGAGCTCGATGCGCAGCTCGGCGCAGTCGTGCGCATGGCGGAAGCGGCCGGGATCGCGGTGCCGGTTTGCACGGCGTTGTATCGGCTGCTGTTGCCGCAGGAGCGCGTTGCGCGAGGTGAAGCGTGAAAGCGCTGCGTGAACCTTCACCCGGCAAGCGATGTGAAGAACATCAACTTCAGGCTCGCGACGTGACAGAATTCACCGGAACCTGCAGGACGCTCTTCCAATGAAACGCATCACCACATTCCTTCCCACTCTCCTCCTCCTCGCCTCCTGCGCGACGATTCCGAACTCCGCGCAGGATCGCGCCGGGGCCGTGCGCGCCGCGCTGCGCGATCTTGGCGGCGGCGAACGGATTACGACGCTCGTCGTCGGCGGGCCGAACAGTTACGGCGAGTTGCGCGCCGCGCTTCAGGGAAAGATCGCCGTGATCAGCGATGCCGAGGTTCCGAAGTCGGAACGCGAAACGCTGCCGGCCGGCTACGCCAAGCTGCAGATGATCGACATCACCGGCAATCACGGCACGCTAAAGCTTCTCGTCGGTCCGGTTCCGAAGGCGGCGGAAGGCGAGATTCTGATGGCCTGCGGCACCACGTACACGTTCGCGCTCGACCGGACGGAAGGCGGCTGGAAGGCCACGGTTACCGGTGTCGCGGTCTGCTGATACGATGACCGCGGAATGACAAACGGTCAGAAATCCAGTGTGGCAGCGGGCGCTTCGCCCGCCGCGTCAGCCGAAGCGGCCGACGCCACGCTCGCTGAAGCAAAGCGCGTCCTGGAAGTCGAGGCCGCTGCGATTCTCGGGCTCATCGACCATCTCGACGAGACGTTCGTCGACGTCGTCGAGCTCATCAACTCGACCTCCGGCCGTGTCATTACGATGGGCCTCGGCAAGTCGGGTATCATCTGCAAAAAGCTCAGCGCGACGTTCGCGTCGACCGGCACGCCATCCTTCTTCCTTCATCCGGCCGAAGCGATTCACGGCGACCTCGGCGTGATCGTCAAAGGCGACGTCGTACTCGCGATTTCCAACTCCGGCGAGACCGAAGAGCTCGTTCGACTGCTGCAAAGCATCAAACGGATCGGCGCGGAGATCGTCGCCATCACCGGCAACCCGCAATCGACACTCGCCCGCGGCGCCGACTTTCATCTCTCCGCCGCCATCTCCAGAGAAGCGTGTCCGCTCGGCCTCGCGCCGACTGCATCAACGACCGCCACCCTCGCCCTCGGCGACGCGCTGGCGATGGCGCTTCTCCAGCGTAAAGGCTTCCGCGAAGAGGACTTCGCCTTCCTTCATCCCGGCGGAAAACTCGGCAAGCGCTTCCTCCGCGTTCGCGATCTGATGCACGCCGGCGAGCAGGTGCCGCTCGTGCAGATGACCGCGTCGATGCACGACGTCATCTACGAGATGTCGAAGAAAGGCTTCGGCATCGCCGCCGTCGTCGACGAGAAGAGCGCGATGCAGGGCGTGATTTCCGACGGCGATCTCCGTCGCATGCTGCAGCGCGACGAAGCGCTGCTGAAGAAAACCGCCGCCGATTGTCTGAATCCCAGCCCGACGACCATCGAAGGCGGCGAGCTCGCATCGGCGGCGCTGCAGTTGATGGAGCAGAAAAAGATCACGTCACTGTTCATTTGCGGTGAGTCGAACGTGGTCGAAGGTATCATCCACCTCCACGATCTCTGGGGACTCGAACTCTTCTGATGGCTGAAAACGTCGTACTCCGATACCGCGATGGACGCACCGAGCGCGCGGCGCTCGATCCAATCGATCCGACCCGCGAAGTGCTCACTGTAAACAGCGAAGACGGCGGAATGAATGACGTTCCGTTCACGGCGCTGAAAGCGGTCTTCTATCCGCGCGCGCATCCCGACGAACCGGTCGAGGAAGCGAGCGGCAGCATGCTCACGGTCGAGTTCGCCGACGGCGAAGTCATCCGCGGCGTCGCGCTCTACAATCCCGAGCGCAACGGCTTCTTCCTCTATCCGACCGACCGGAGCAAAAACGACCGCATCTTTGTTGTGAACTCCGCGATCATGTCGATCGAAGTCGAACGGCTTCAGTAGCGCCCGCGCGGCGCGCGCCGTTCAGCTCAAAGGACCCTGATGCGAATCACTTCGATGCTGCTCATCCTCACGTTCGCCGCCGGCATTGCTGCCGCGGGCGAGCTCGATAACGCCGTCAAAGCGATGTCGGGAAACGAAGCGCAGTTCACGCAGCACTTCACGCCGAAAGGCTTTAAAACCGCGCAGAGCGAAAGCGGCTCGGTCGTTTTCGGAACGCTGCCGCAAATGCGCTGGAGCTACACGAAGCCCGAGCAGAAGCTCTTCGTCTTCGACGGCGCGAACTCCTGGTTCTACATCCCAGCTGACAAACAGGTGACCGTCGGACGGATCGACGACGCGCGCAAGCGCGAGCTTCCCTTTCTGCTGCTCGGTGATGTCGCGGCGCGCGGCAGGTACTTCACGATGAAGGAAGCGCGACGCGGCAACAGCGTCGTCGCCACGCTGCAGCCGCGCGACGCGTCGGCGATGATTCGCACGATCGACATCACCATCGCACCGTCGACGCATCTCATCACTCGCGTCGAGTACACCGATCGCGAAGGCAATCGCACCGCATTCGATTTCAGCGGCTATCGCGGCAGCGCCGCGCGGCCCGATCTTTTTCGATTCACCCCGCCCGCCGGCGTGCAGGTCGTGCAGGCGCAGTAAGAGGAGCAGCCATGGCGCAGGAATTCTCGTTCGACGTCGTCTCGAAAACCGACATGCAGGAGGTCCAGAACGCCATTAACCAGGCGCAGAAGGAGCTCGCGCAGCGCTTCGATTTCAAAGGAAGCAAGAGCTCGATCGAGCTCGCCGCCGAAGAGATCACGCTCGTCAGCGACGACGAATCGAAGCTCATCAGCGTGAAGGACATCGTCGAGACGAAGCTCGTCAAACGTGGCGTCTCACTGAAAGCGATCGAGTATCAGAAGCTCGAGGACGCGTCGATGGGCACGGTCCGCCAGAAAGCGAAGATCATTCAGGGGATCGAGATCGAGAAGGCGAAAGCGATCGTGAAGGCGATCAAAGACGCGAAGATCAAGGTGCAGGCGTCGATTCAGAGCGATCAGGTGCGCGTCACCGGCCGCGCAAAAGACAACCTGCAGGAGGCGATCGCGCTGCTGAAACAAAAGGACTTCGGCATTCCGCTGCAGTTCACGAACTACCGCGGTTGAGGCATCCACCCTAATCGTTTATTCTTCGACCCGTGACGGCTCCCCCATCCACCAGCACAACTGCTTCGCGTTCCGAGCGACTGCTGGAGCTGGTCGCGCCGAAGCTGCAGGACGTCGAGGAAGAGCTCCGTCGCAACTTTCAGTCGACCATTCGGACGATCCACGACGTCGGTGAGCACATTCTGGCCGGCGGCGGAAAGCGGCTGCGCCCGGCGCTGCTGCTGCTCGTCTCGAAGATGCTTCGTTACGACGGCTATCGCGACGTCGTGTACGGCGCGGTGATCGAGTTCATTCACACCGCCACACTCGTTCACGACGACATCATCGATGAAGCGGCGCTCCGCCGCGGACGGACGTCGATCAACTATCGCTGGGGCAATCACCTCACGGTCCTGGTCGGCGATTATCTCTACACGCACTCGATGAACCTCGCGCTCGCCGAGGGGAATCTGGACGTGCTCAGGTTGCTGTCGAACGTGACGATTCGGATGATCGAGGGCGAGATCCTCGGGCTCGAAACGAACGGCCGTGCGGATCTGACCATCGACGACTACTTCGAGATCGTCGGACGCAAAACCGCGTCGCTCTTCGGCGCCTGCTGCCGGATTCCCGGATATCTCGTCGAGCTTCCCGACGCCTCGGCGAAGGCGCTCTTCGATTACGGCTTCAACCTCGGCGTCTGCTTCCAGCTGATCGACGATCTCCTCGACTTCACCTCGAGCGAAGAGATCCTCGGCAAACCCGCGCTGTCGGATTTGAAGGAAGGAAAAGTCACGCTCCCGCTGCTGCTTGCGCTGCCGCGCGCGACGCCGGCCGAGCGCGATGCCATCACGCGCGTGGCGACGTCGAAGTCGTTCGACGGCATGAACCCGCAGCAGATCCTCGACATCGTGAATAAGTACGAGACGCTCGATGAGACGCGCGCCATCGCGCGCGACTATGCGAATCGCGCCCGCGCCTCGCTCGAGCCGTTCGCCGATTCACCGGCAAAGGAAGCGCTGGAACTCGCGCTCGACTTCGTTCTCGAACGCGACCGGTAGGGATTTCCCTGCTCGCGACTCTCCTGAGTCATGAGCGACACGATTACCGGCATCGACACCTACCTCACCTGCACCTCCGATCTGATTGCGTGTTTCAAGCAGAACGGCTACAGCTTCATCGGGCGCTACTACTTCAACCTGACGAAGACGATCAAAGAGAAGTTCACGGCGGCGGAAGCTGCAGCGATCAGCGCCGCGGGACTGAGTTGTGTCGCCGTGTACGAGAATCAGTCGAACACCTCGCCGTACTTCACCGCGGCGAAGGGAACGACCGATGCGCAGGGAGCGCTCGCTCAGGCGCAGGCGCTCGGCCAGCCGGCGGGAAGCGCGATCTACTTCGCCGTCGATTGCGATCTGACGTCGCAGGAGATCAGCTCCGGCGTCGTGCCGTACTTTCAGTCGGTGAACGCGGTGATCGGCGACGCGTACGCGATCGGCGTGTACGGCTCCGGACTCACCTGCACGACACTCCTCGACGGCAACCTGGCGACGTTCGCATGGCTGACCTGCTCGATGGGATTCGCCGGCTCGAAGTCGTTCACGCGCTGGAACATCAGGCAGTCGGACGAACAGACGATTTGCGGGATCGATGTCGATCCCGACGTGGCGACGGAGGAGTTTGGTCAGTTCCAGCTGTCATCCTGAACGTCAGTGAAGGATCCGGGAGGGCGGGGCACGATGCTGATGACCGCCCCGCCCTCCCGGATCCCTCGCTACGCCCGGGATGACATCAGGACAGCATCTCCATGATCTCGGCCATTGCGGCGCGCGCGCGTGCGTGGATCTGCTCGCTGTCGCGCTCCGATGTCAGGCGGATCACTTTGTTGTACTGCTCGATCGCCTTGCCGTAGTCGTTCAGGCAGCGGTGATAGATCTCGCCTTTGCAAAGCTTCGCCTCGACGTTCATCGGATCGAGCTCGAGGATCTTGTTGAGGAAGATGATCGCCGTGTCGAACTTCTTCTCTTCCATCGCCATCTTGTAGCGAAGACGATAGAGCGCGATCAGCTCGTTGTTTTTCGGATCGATCCACGCGCCAGGCAGGTACGTCAGCAGTGTGGAGATCAGCCGATTCCTGTTCGGCGGATTCGAGCGCTTGATTGGTATCCGCTGCTGCATCTCACACCCTCCCATCATCCGTTGCCGACTGCGTCGGCCGACCATCACGTTCGAATTGCAACTTATCTTAGGTTCCATCGCGCCGGTCGTCAAGATGTTTACTAACATCATCTGCTACCATTTCTCGCATGCGCGTCGCCGTATACCCCGGCTCGTTTGATCCGCTCACGAATGGTCACCTCGACATCATTCGTCGCGGCACGCATCTGTTCGATCGCATGGTCGTCGCGGTGCTGGAGAACGAAGGGAAGTCTCCCCTCTTCAGCGTCGCCGAACGGATGGAGTTGATCCATCGCTGCATCGCCGGCATGCCCGGCGTCGAAGTGCATTCGTTCACCGGACTGCTCGTCGACTTCATGATGCGAATGAATGCGAACGTCGTCGTGCGCGGCATCCGCGCCGTTTCCGACTACGAGTACGAACTGCAGATGGCGCTGATGAATCGCGAGCTCAATCCCGGCGTCGAGACGATCTTCATGCTGCCCGCGGTCGAGTTCACGTACGTTTCCTCGCGCCTGGTGAAAGAGGTGTTCCGCCTCGGCGGCGACGTCGCGCGGCTCGTGCCGGCGCCGGTGCTGGAGTCTTTGCGCGCGCGGCTGCCGGTTGCGGTCGGCACGCGGTAAACGGCCCCGCCGTTACTCGAATCTTGGATCGAGCGCGTCTCGGAAGCGATCGCCGATCACGTTGAACGCTGCGACCGTCAGGAAGATCGCCAGTCCCGGGAAGACGACCATCCACCACGCGTAATCGATGTTCTGCTCGGCGCTGGCGAGGATGCTTCCCCACGACGCGGTCGGGATCTGCACTCCGACGCCGAGGAATGAGAGGGCCGATTCGGTAAGGATTGCGGCGGCGACGCCGAAGCTGGACGCGACGAGCACCGGCGCGAACGCGTTTGGCAGCAGATGGCGAAAGATGATCCGCGCATCGCGCGCGCCGCTCGCCCTTGCGGCCTGCGCGAATTCGAGCTCGCGAATTCGGAGGAACTCGCCGCGCACGAAACGCGCCTCGGTCGTCCACGACGTCAAACCGAGCGCGACCATCAGCGTCGCCATCGATGGACGAAACAGCGCGACGATGCCGAGGACCAGGAAGAGGAACGGGAAGCAGAGAACGATCTCGATGAGACGCGAGACGATCCAGTCGATCGCGCCGCCGTAGTAACCGGCGAGTGCGCCGAGCAGCGAGCCGACGATCAGCGCGATGAGAGTCGCCGTCAATCCGATCGTCAGCGAGACACGCGCGCCGTGAATCATGCGCGAGAGAATGTCGCGCCCGAGGTCGTCGGTGCCGAGACGATGTGCAGCGTTCGGCGGCTGCAGACGATCGACGAGATTCGGGTCGTTCGGCGCGTACGGCACGAGCGCCTTCGCTCCGTCGGTCGCGATGAGCGGCGCGAAGAGCGCGATCAGCGAAACGAGCGCGATGTAGATCAGCGCGATGACGGCGAGTTTGCTGCGCCGGAAGCGATGCCAGACCGGAGAGAAGAGATCGGTGCGCCTCATCGCGAAGACTCCCCGAGCCGGATGCGCGGATCGGCGAACGCGTAGAGAACGTCGGCGGCGAGACCGGCGAGCAGCGTCACGACCGCGGTCGCGACGGAGAGCGCCATGATCGTCGGATAGTCGCGGGCGAGAATCGATTCGAAGTAGAGATGGCCGATGCCGTCCCACTGAAAGATCTGCTCGACGATGACGCTGCCGGAGATGAGATACGGAACCGTGAGTCCGAGCAGCGTGATGATCGGGATGAGCGCGTTGCGGAACGCGTGACGCCAGAGCACGACGCCGTCGCCCGCTCCTTTCGCGCGCGCGGTGGTGATGAAATCCTGGCGAATGACGTCGGTCGCCGCCGCGCGCGTGAAGCGGGCGAAGATCGCCAGCTGCGAATACGCGAGCGTCGTGACCGGAAGAATCATGTGGCGAATGCGATCGATGACGCGGCCGGCCGTGGAGTAATCGAGGTAATCGTCGGAGGTCATACCGAACAACGGCAGCCAGTTCAGCTTCACCGCGAAGAGCTTCATCATCAGCAGCGCCACCCAGAAACTCGGAAGCGAATAGAGAAGAAAGAACGTGACGGCGGAGCCGCGATCGAAGAGCCGTCCGGGCTTGTTCGCGCTCCACAGTCCGACCGGAATTCCGATGATTGCAGCGAGCAGGAACGCGATCAGATTCAGGAGAAACGTGTTCGGCAGTTTCTCCGCGATGCGGTCGACGACCGGCCGTCCATCGAGAATCGACGTCCCGAAGTCGAGCGTGACGACGCCCTTCAACCAGAAGCCGTACTGCACCACGAGCGAGCGATCGAGGTGATGCGCGACTCGAATCGCTTCGAGTCCCGAGCGTGAGAGCGTCGCGCCACCGGCACGTCCGATGTAGAACGAGATCGGATCGCCGGGCACGGAGTGGATGAGCGCGAAGACGACGACGGTGATGCCGAAGAAGGTCAGGACCGCGTATGCGATCCGCCGCGCGATGTACGACCTCATCTCCGCGGCGGTTGCTGTGCGATCCACCAGTCGAACTCGCCCGGATACCAGAGGAAGAGTCCGTAACCATTGCTCTCGCTCACGCCGCGCACGCGACGGTTGCCCGCCCACTTCGACGACACCTGAATCGTCCAGGTGTACGGCTGATCCTCCGCAAGCAACGCATGCAGCTCGCGATAGATCGCCTGCCGTTTGCCGTGATCGAGCTCGCGGCGTCCGGCTTCGATCAGACGATCGGCCTGCGGATTCGCGTAGTAGATGAAGTTCTGTCCGTGCGGCGGGAACTGCGACGAGTGAAAGATGTTGTACGGATCGGGATCGGGATCCTGGTCCCATCCGAGATACGCCGACTGATAGTTGCCGGCCAGCACGCGCTGGATCAGCACCGAAGGATCGAGAGGAAGGATGTTCAGCTGGACGCCGATCTTCTTCAGCTCCGACTGAAAGAGTTGCGCGAAGGTCATCGTCGGCCCGCTGCCGGCGATGACGAGCATCTCCAGGCGCAGCGGCTTTTTCGCTTTGTCGAGGATGCCGTCGCCGTCAGTGTCGAGCCAGCCGAGCGAGTTCAGAATCCGTCTCGCCTCAATTGGATTGAACTCGATCACCGGCACCTCGGGGTTGTACGCCCACGAGTCGGGAGTGAACGGTCCGGTCATCGCGCGCGCGGTGCCGTGATAGAGATTGTTGATCAGCGATTTCAGATCGACGCACATCGAAAGCGCGCGGCGCACGCGTTTGTCGCCGACGATCGGATCGCGTCCGTTCCAGGGGATGTAGTTGTAGCTGAGCGTATAGAAGCGCTTGAAATCGAGCGTCTTCTTCATCTGGACGTTGTTGCTCTCGTTCAGCCAGACGTCCGAGCTGACGGTGGTCTCATCGAGGTCGCCCTTCTGCAGCGCGTTCCATGCCGTGGCGTTCTCGACGACGACTTTGAAGAGGACTTCTTTGATGTACGGCTTCTTCGCCCAGTAATCGTCGCGACGCTCCAGCAGCACTTCTTTGCCCGGCACACGGCGCACGAGGCGATACGGGCCGCTGCCGATCGCACGGGTGATGAAGTCGTTCCGGAAGTCGCCCTTCGAATAGACGTGCTCCGGGACGATGAGCAGTTCGTTGAATTTCGAGAGCTGCGAGGCGAAGACTTCGTTGAAGCCGATGGCGACCGTGTGATCGTCGATCGCTTTCGTCGTCGCAAGGTCGAGCTTCTCGAAGCCGCCGGCGATCTGCGGCGCTTCCGTTTTCGGATCGACGAGCTTGCGCAGTGTGAAGACGACGTCGCTGGCGCGCAGCGGAACGCCGTCGGAGAAAGTCGCCTTCGGATTGAGGTGGAAGGTGTAGAGCTTGCCGTCCGGCGAGATCTCCCACTTCTCGGCGAGTCCCGCCGTCGCCTGCAGGTTCGCGTCGATGTAGATGAGCGGATTGAAGATGTAGTTCTCGACGAGGCGGTCGTAGCGGCTCGTGGCGAGCACGGGATTGAGCGTGGCGACGTCGCTGTCGAGCCGCCGCAGGAGCGTGCCGCCGTCCTGCGGCATGTTCTCATCGACCGCCGTGTCGGTCGCGGCGCGCTGCACCGGATGTTCCTTTCCCGGCGCACAGGCGAGCGCCAGGAACAGGATCAACGGTGAGAGGGACCGCTTCACTGCATCAAGTCTATCAGGGTAACGTGACCGACTCCGTGGCGACGTTGTAGAAGGCGTCGGTGGCGCGGACGATTACGAATTTTCCCTCGACGGCGCTGCGGCGGATGCGATACGTCTCGTCGCCGGAGTCGGCGATGCCGTCGGCCGGCGTCAGCCGGAGCCACTTCTGCGCGTCGGCCGAGTACTCGACTTTGCCGACGGTCGAGGGCTTGTCGGTGATGTGGACGACGACGTCTTCACCCTGAGTCGTGAACGTAATCACCGGTGGAGTGTTGTCGATCTGGAACTCGATCCCTTCCTTCACATCGCTCAGCGCTCCGTCCGGGTTGTCGCCGCCGTCAGTGGCGACGAGGCGCAGTTGATAGACGCCGTCGGGAAGCTGCGAGGTGTCGAAGTTGAGCGAGCTCTCGTCGAGGTTGTCGCGCAGGCGAAGCCACTTCTCGCTCCCCTTCCGGCGGAAGGAAAGCGCGTAACGGATGGAGTCGCCGTTGTCGTCGTGGCCGCGCCAGCTGATCGTTCGATAGCCTTTGCGGAAGACTTTCTTTCCCTGCTCGTTCTTGTCGCGCGGCGTGTCGAGGCTCGAGAAGATTCCGTACTCGTCGGGATTGGTCGCTTCGACGACCTGCGGCGACGCCGGATAGCTGCCGGTGATGTAGACGACGGCCGGATCCTGGACGGAAACGCTGTCGATGACCGGCGCGACGTTGCGATTCACGAAGGCGACGGTGACGTCATCGATGATGGTGTCGGCCGACGGTTTCGGCAGCGTGACGCGCCACTGCAGATAGCGCCCGGACGGCGCATCGATCGCTCCGTCGGCTGCAGCAACCGGCGCGCTCCACGGACTCCACGTCGCGTCGGGGGTGCGCGTGTTGCCGGAGCGGAATGCGATGGCGACGCGGCCGTCGGAAACCTGGCGGCCTTCGATGTGGAAGTGGCCGAAACGTGAGAAGCGCTCGACGTCTTTGGCGACGCTGCGAAACTCCGCCTTCGCGGTCGGCGTGTTCTCGAGTCGATAGACGGCGCCGCTGTTCGTGGTCGTCACGACCGTCTGGCCGCCGTCGGTCGAAATGGAAACTATCTGTTTTTCCGGAACGGCGGCGAGGAGCGAAACCTCTCCTTCCTTCATCGAATAGATGCGGCCCTGTGGGCCGGTGGAAAGGAGGATCGTGCCGTTCGCACCGCCGGCGATGGCGTAAATCATCTCGCGTTCGAACTTCCGCGCGATCTCGACGAAGCCGTCGGGATTGATCTTGTAGATCTCGCCGCTGCCGGCCTGCGACGTGTTCGCCGAGTCATCAAAGGAGAAACTGACTTCGACCGACGGCGTCGACTCTTCTTTCTTCGCTTCGCCGCCGGTGCTGGTCGTCGTCGTTGCCGTGGTCTTCGCCGCCGCTTTCGCGGGAGCGCTCGACGGCAGCGTGTTGCTGACCGCGGCCGCCCATCCAACGTTGTTCGCGTCGACGTAGATCGCGGAGATCTCGTTCAGCGCCGAGTCGTACAACGCGTGCGCGGAGCCATCGGCGCGCACTTCATAGATGCGACCTTTCGCGGAACCGCCGGCGAGCAGCGTGCCGTCGTGCCGCGGCGCCAGCGAGCGGATGTGCGTCTCGGGCGAGTCGAACCAGACCTTTCCTTCGCCCTTCGCGTTGACGCGGAAGAGTTTTCCGTCGACGCCGGTGCCGATCGCGAGATCGCCGTTGTCGAGGAAGGTCAGCGCCCAGATGTAGGCCTGCTTCGGATCGAAGAAGACGGTCGCCTTCCCGCTCTCGCCGTCGACGCGATAGACCTTCCCATTCGGCGACGTCCCGACGTAAAGCGCGCCATCGTGATACGCGACCGCATAAATCTCCGGCTCCGGCGCCGTGTAAATCGACTTCAGCTCGGTCCCGCGCAGCCGATAAACCTTGCCGTCGTTCCCCGTCCCGAAGAACCGATCGCCATTCGGCGCCGAAACCTGCGCCAGCACGAACGGATCGGTAAACGAAGCGAGCTTCTTCAGCGAAGGCCCGGTAGTCAGCTCACCGTTGGAAGTAACGGCAAACCCTTCGAGCTCCCCGCCAAGAAAATCCTCGACGGTACGAACGCGCCAGAATTGGGGTGCCACGGCGAAGAGAGGGGACGTAAAGAGGCAGATCAGCAGCGCTGCACGGATGCGCATTAACACCTTCCGAGGCATGGGGTATGAGGCATGAGGGCATGAGTTGGAGCTCTCATACCTCATGCCTCATACCTCGTTACTCATGCCTGTCGTATTTAGATTTGCGGACGTATGTCCAGGTCGATTTTCACGGCGCCGTCGACGATGTAGCCGAGGGGGCGGGTGAGGTGTTCGGATGCGTGGTATTTCACCGGCGCCTGTGCGCCGTTCGATGTGTCGTTGTTGACGACCGCCCGGATTGAGGGCGGGAGGTTCGGGAGATAGACGCCGGCGGTGACTGCGCCTTCGGACGAAGAATAGAGTCCGACGGTGAGATCGGTCGAAGGACGCAAACGTTCCAGCACGCCGATCACCTGTTCGAGGGTGCGCGGATCGGGCGGGACGAGCGAGAAGTCGACGGAGTTGATCATCGAGCCGCTGCCGATGATGAGGTACGCGGCGCCCGGCGTCTGATCGTCGGGGATCTTCACGTCGAACGTCTCGACGAACGGCTCGCCGCGGAACGGCTTGAGAACGGTGCGAATCTTCACGGTGTCGCCGGGATTGAGGCGGCGCTTGTCGGACGAAACGAGCGATGCCTCGAGGAGCTTCGCGGTCTTCAGCTGATCGTCGTGACGGAGATGAATCTTCACGCTCTCGATCGTCGCGTCGCGAAACTCATTCGACATCACGTACGCGGAGATCACGGCGAGATACGCCGGAATGGCCTGCCGCGCCTGCGCGCCTGCCCATCCTTCGCGAAGGTGAATCGGCTCGAAGCCCTTCACTTTGATCTCGGAATCGAGCACGACGGTCCGCTCGCCCGCGGCACGCTGTCCGCTGGCGACGACCGTGTCGGCCGCCATCGCGAGGATCAGCGGCGAAAGCTGCGGATGGCGAATCATGTTGACGTGATAGTTCTTCGCCGGTCCGGCACCTTCAACGGTGAGCTCGACCGGAATCGTGTCGGCCGACGCGCCGACTTCACCCATGATTCCGACGGAGCGATCCTGGCGCAGTGCGCCGACCACCGAGCCGGTGTTGGCGAACTTGAATGAGGACGCGAGGTTCGGCAGGACCGTGACGATCTCCGACTTCGCCATCGGGAAGCTGATCTCGCCCATGTCGAGGAACGGATGTCCGAATGCGTAGATGCGGTTGCCGTCGGTGTAGGTCACGGTGCCGGTCGCGGCGATGGTGAAGTCGCCGTTGAGGAGCACGGCGCCGACCGCGTCGCCGGGAACGAACGGCTTCTTCAGATCGGCGTCCGGCGTCACTTTCGCGCTGCCGGATGAGGCGCCGCTCGGCACGGCCATGAAGCCGAGCGGTTCGAAGTATTTGCCGAAGCGCGCGACGGTTTCGGGCGAGAAGCTGGAAAGCGAAAGCGGCACGGCGATCGGACGCGCGCCGCCGAATTCAGTCGAGATCGGAGTGGCGCCATTGGCGCTCGTCATCTTCTCGAACAGCTCGCTGGTCTTGTGATTGGTGATTGCGTTGAGGAATTCGGCGCCGGTCATTCGCGGCGTCGCGGCGGTGTACATCGACGCCTTGCCGCCGGTCGCGTCGGCGATCTTCAGCATCTCATCGATCGGCGTGATGCCGGCGATCGGCTCTTTCGAAAACTGCCACGAATACGAGAGCGCGCCGATGACTTTGTCGTCGATGTAAATTGGCGAGCCACTCATGCCGGCGATGACGCCCGCACGTCGAATGACGGGACCGTCGACGCGCGCAAGGATGAGGTCCTGACCGGGGCCGATGTTGTTCAGCACGCCGAGGATCTCGACTTCGAAGCGCTCGAGCTTCGTCCCTTCGAAGACGGTCGTGCCGTAACCCTTCATCCCTTTCTTCACCTGGGAGAGAGGCATGGTCGCGGCTGAGGCGAGCGCAGCCGTTAGCGACAAAGCGAGAACGAAGAGGACACGCAGATTTCGCTGTGAGGTATGCACGCTCGATCCAACACGGCGCTTCATGAAGGCATTTCGAATCATTGACAGGGCTCAAATTCCCGAGCGCGTAGTGTGCACGAGGCGGGCTCGTGTGGTTGTCACATCCGCGGAACGTTACTCATAGCGAAGTGCTTCGATCGGATTGAGCTTCGACGCTTTCGCAGCCGGGAGAATGCCGAAGATGACTCCGAGAACAGAGCAGAAACCGACCGCGATCAGGACCGCCCAGATCGGGGTGTGCACCGGCGGCAATTCGAAGAATCGTTTCAGCGCCAGTCGCGCGATGTTGGCGAGCAGGTAGCCGCCGATGATCCCGACGATCCCGCCAAGCGCGGAAAGTGCGATCGCTTCGATGAGGAACTGCAGCAACACGTCGCGGCGCCGCGCACCCATCGATTTGCGAATGCCGATCTCGCGCGTCCGTTCCGTGACGGAGACGAGCATGATGTTCATGATCCCGATGCCGCCGACGAGCAGCGCGACGCCGACGACCGCGGCGAGCACGCCCGAAGTCGTCATCAGCACGGTCGAGATCGTCTTCATCAGCTCTTCCTGCGTCGTGATCTGAAAGTCGTCGGCCTGATCTTTTTTCAGATGATGGCGCGCGCGAAGGATCTCGCGAACCTGGTCTTTGGCGAGATCGATGTCGTCACGATTGTGCGTCTGCAGCAGCAACGGCAACCGCTGCATTCGATCGGTTCCGTAAATTGCCGCGGCCGTCGCAAACGGGATGTAGATGACGTCGTCCGGATCGTTCCCAATCGACCCTCCCCGCTTCTCCATCTGCCCGACGACAGTGAAGGTCGTCCCGTCAATCTGAATCATCGGCGCCCCACCCTGCGGCAACCGCAACACCCTCGCCACCTCGGCGCCCACAACACAAACCCGCTTCTTCGTCTCTTCATCGAGCGGCGTAAAGAACCGCCCATGCCCGACCCACTGATTGACCACTTCCTGGTAACTCTGACTGACGCCAAAGAGAGAAGTGTCGTGGTGCACGTCGCCGTACTTGAGCGAGCCGTTGGAGATGAATAGCGGAGTGAACTCCTTCACCGCCGTCGCCCCCCGCCGAACAGCAACCGCATCGTCGTAAGTCAGCGTAGGCGCCGCAATAAACGGATTCCGCTGCGAAGCAGAAAAGTCAGGAATGACGCGGATGAAGGTAGAGCCAACGTTTTCAAGCTGCTGCGAGATTTGGTACTGCAGACCCTGGACGAGCGAAACAACCGCGATGACGGCGGCTACGCCGACCATTACGCCTAAAACCGTCAGGGTGCTTCGCAGTTTGTTCGCGAAGATGGCTCGGAGTGCGATCTTTAGGTTTTCTGCGAACATCGGCGTCAGGTATGAGGCATGAGGGATGAGGTATGAGTAGGCGTGCGACGTTGACGTCCGACCACGGACCGCAGCTTGCCGATGATGAGTGCGAGTTCCTCCGCTCGGCGCAGGAGCGCTACTGCACGCTCATCGTCGATGCGATGGACTCGGCGACCGACCTGGATATGCGAACGAATTTCTGCGCAAGATGCTTTCGCGATCGACAGGAAGTGGTGGAACTGTGCTCGCGTTCCCCGCTCAAAGCCCTCGGCGATATTCGCCGGAACCGAAACCGCAGCTCGGCGAAGTTGATCGGAGAGAGCACGGTCGCTGATCAAAGGTTTGCAATCGGTCGCGGCGTAAACGGCCTGAGCGAGGTCGGCAGCTCGTTGCCACGCTACGAGATCTTCGAATCGTGTGACCTTCGCAGGCATCGGTAGCAGTCTGACGCGCTGGGCCGGATAACCCAAATGTTCTACGACGCGTAGCGACTCATACCTCATACCCCATGCCTCATGCCTTAATCCGCAATCCGCCCATCCCGAATATGCACGACGCGCCGCGCTTCCTTAGCCACATCATCCTCATGCGTAACCATAATGATCGAGTTCCCGCGGGAACTCAGTTCGCGGAACAGATCCAGAATTTCGCGTCCGGTTTGTGAGTCCAGGTTTCCGGTTGGTTCGTCGGCGAGGAGCAGCGACGGTTTGTTCACCAGCGCGCGTGCGATCGCTACGCGTTGACGCTGACCGCCTGACAGTTCGTTTGGCTGGTGGTTCATTCGATCGCCGAGTCCGACGGCGGCCAGCGCTTCCTCGGCCATCTGGCGGCGTTCGGCGCGCGGGATTTTGGCGTAGATCAGCGGGAGCTCGACGTTCTGCAGTGCTGTGGTCCTGGCGAGGAGGTTGAACGTCTGGAAGACGAAGCCGATCTTCTTGTTGCGGACGGCGGCGAGCTCGTCGTCGTTCATCGTTTCGACGGCGATTCCATCCAGGAAGTAGCGGCCGGCGCTCGGGGTGTCGAGACAGCCGATGATGTTCATCAGCGTCGATTTGCCGGAGCCCGAAGGTCCCATGATCGCGACGTACTCGCCCGGATCGATGGTCAGGTTCACGCCGCGCAGCGCGTAGATCTCCTGCGGTCCGAGCTGGTAAACGCGCGTCAGCTCATGCATCTCGATGAGGTGCGCTGCGGCGTGCTGTTCGACGGGGATCGCGCTCATTTGTCTTTCTCTTTCTCGTCTTTGTCCGACGACTTCGTTTCTTTGACGATCTTCACCGCGTCGCCGTCGCGCAGCTTCTTCAGAATTCGGAACGGCCCGGTCACGACCTGCTCGCCGGCTTTGATGCCGCTCGCGATCACGACGCGCGTTGCGTCGCTGATCCCGGTCGTCACCTCGGTCTGCTTCACTTTGTCGTTCGTCACCACAAATACGTATTTCTTCTTCGGCAGGTTCTCGGAATCGAGATCGTCAGCCTTCGCTCCAGGCACTCGCTCGACGACCGACTGAATCGGCACCGCGATCGAATTCGCGACGCTGCTCGTCACGATCGACACCTGCGACGTCATCCCCGGGCGCAGCCGTTCATCGGGATCGTCGATCTGCACCTTCACGCGAAAGTAGCGAATGCCGGTGCCGGCGTTCTGCCGGATCGCAGCTGAGCTGCCGATCTCGCTGACGTGACCGCGATAGTCGCGATCGCTCACCGCATCGACGTGAACCTTCGCCGCCTGGCCATTGCGGATGCCGACGACTTCCGTTTCGTTCACTTCCGCCACGACGAGAATCTCGGAGAGGTCGGCGATCACCGCGATCACCGACCCGGGATTGTTCATCGTTCCGGTGATGACCACTTCCCCTTCGCGTGCGTTGAGCTGCACGACCTTGCCGTCGATCGGCGAGAGCAGCGTCGTATGCGACAGATCCGTTTCCGCCTGAAGGAGTCCCGCCTGCGCCTGGCGCACCCCTTCTTCTGCCGATCCGTAGCCGGCGCGCGCGTTGTCGAGCTCGAGTCGCGCGCGATCGAAGATCTCCTGCGCCTGAATCCCCTGCTCGCGCATCTTCATCGCGCGTCCGTACGTCGCCTCGGCGTTCGCCATCGCGGCGCGTGCGCGGATCACTTCGATCCGCCGGTTCGCGACGTCCGCGCGTCGCGCGTCGCGCTGCGCCAGGTACGCCGGCTTCTCCAGCTCGACGAGCTTCTGTCCCTTCTTCACGAGGTCGCCCTCGTTGAAGTAGAGGTGATCGATCTTTCCGATCACATGCGCGCTGATGTTGACCTTGAACCGCGGATCGATCTCGCCCGGCGCCGTGACCACCGCCTCGATCTGCTGCACCTTCGCCGGCTCCGCGTAGACGTCGACTCCTTTCGGAGCGTTGCCGCGGATGCTGAAGAAGATGATGAGAATGAGCGCGACGGCGATTGCGATGCCGGCGACTGCACGCCGATTCACGAACCAGACCCCACTCTCGTCTGCGCGATGGCCGGTCCGATGAGCGTGAGCATCTTACCGAGCACCCACATCGTCAGAACGATCGCCGCCGATTTTGCTTTCGAGAAATTCGACATGCGCGCGAACCCGATGATGAGCAGGAACAGCGTCCAGAACGTGAAGAGATCGAATGACGCGAAGAGCGCGTACAGCAACGGTTGCGTCTTCATGCTGAACAAAAATCCGAGGTTGGAACGAATCGGATCCTGCACGTCGGCGAGCGTGATCACGGGCCGCATCACCAGGACGATGATCGCGATCACCGAGCGAATCAGCTGCGGCATCCACGAATACAAAACGATCGAGAACGCCTGCGGAAACTCTCCGTCGCCGCCGAAGATGCGGAACGCGACGAGCAGCAACATGGCCATGACCACGAGGATCAGAAGCCCGAGCACCGGCGAGACGTAGAACACCGCCTTCGTGAACCCGACGACGAACTTCATGGCCGACATGTCGACGGGACGGCCCTGCGCTTCCATCGCGTCGCGGATGGTCGCGGCGAAGTCCAGGCGCGAGCCGAGAATCGCAACGCTGACGATCGAAAGCGCCACGATGATCAGCAGCGGCACGAGCCACTCGGGCCGGCGCGCGATGCTCTTAAACGTTTCGTCGGGGGCTGTGAGCACCCCGACGATTCGCTGAAAAGAGTTCGGTTTCGGTTCCGGCGGAATCGCGGCCGGAGGCGCTTCCGCAATTTCACTCACTGCTTTTTATCCTCGGGCGTCGCTTCCTTGTCGTGCGCCGCGTACGTCAGTGACTTGTACTTGTCGAACCGCGTGAAGAACGACGGTTCGTCGACCTTCTCCGGTTCCTCGGTTGCGATGTGGTGAACGTCCAGCAGATCACCGACCGCGCGGTGATACGCGGCGAGCGCCTGGTTGTAGCTCACGAGCGCCTGCAGCTCGCGCGCTCGCGCGTCCGAAAGCTGCTGCTGCACCTGCAGCACCTGGAAGTTCGTGGTCATGCCGTTCTCGTAGCGCTTGCGCTCCGCGTCGAGGTTCTGCTCGGCCGCTTCACGTGCGGTGTGCGACGCTGAGATTTCCTTCGATGCGGTGTCGATCGCGCGCGCCGTCGAGCGCACGCCGACCGCGATGTTCTGCTTCGTCAGCGCTCCGAGCAGCTTCACGCGCTGCACTTCGAGCTCACTCCGCTTCGCGTCGGCTCGCGCGCCGATGTTGAAGACCGGCACGCCGATATTCAGGCCGATGTTCCATCCCGGAAAGTCGTTGCGGAAGACCTGCTCGACCGCTGATCCGAAACCGCGGTCCGGCAGGCCGCTCGACGAATCGATCGGACGTCCGGCGGCGCCGGAAAGGTTGTAGCCGCCGACGACGTCGAACTGCGGCAGCACCTGGTTGCGCGCGTAGAGATACTGGATGCGGCTGATGTCAGTCGCGAGCACGTTCTGGCGAATCTCGGGACGCAGCTCGTAGGCGCGCGTCACCGACTCTTCGACGTTGATCGTGACCGGCGCGTAGCCGATCGTTTCGGTCGGAATGATCGGACGATCCCATTCCGAATCGGGAAGGTTCATCAGCGCGCGAAGACGATCTTCAGCGGAGCGAACGTCGGCAACGGCGCGGATGAGACTCTCTTCCGTCGTCGCGATCTGCACGCGTGGCTGGAGGATGTCGAGCGGCGCCGAGGCTCCGACGTCGATGCGGATCTGCGTGATGCGCGACTGGTCGCGGGCGAGGAAGACCGACTCGCGGACGACGTCGATGTACTGGCGCGTGTAGATCAGGTCGAGGTAGGCCTGTTCGACGGCGTTCGTCGTATCGAGAAGCGCGGTGCGGAACTGCTCGCGGTTGATGCCGAGGTTGTTGCGCGCGATGTTGATTCCGCGGCGCGTGACGTCGACGCCGAAGTTGCGAGCGAGCGGCTGCGTCAGCCCGAGCGTCAGGCCGGCCGAGTAGCCGGGGCTGAGCGTTGTGCCGAAACCGCTGCGCGTGAACCGCTGATTCTCGATGCCGATCGAGTACGTGCCGCCCGTCGGCAGGAGTTGCCGCGCATCGGCATTCGCATTCGTCGCGCCGCTGGAGCTCGCGTCAAACGCGGAGAGCGCCGTCGACTCCTTGTTGCTGCGGTTCAGCTGCGCGGTCGTGAAGATGTCAAAGATGCCGTACGAGCCGCGCAAATCCTGAACGGTCTCGCGGAAGCTGTAGCGCTCCAGCTCGACGCCGAGGTTCTGGCGAATCGATGCGCGAATCGCGTCATCGAGCGAGAGCTTGAGCGCCCGTGGATCGTTGACGTCGCGATCGGTGTCAGCCTGCACCGGCGCCGTCTGGCGCTGTAGCTGCGGCGACGAAGATGCCGTGGTCGGTGTAGTGGGCTGGGTCGTCTGCGCCGCGAGCGTCGTCGCTCCCGTCACGCATACGATCAACATCAGCCGTGAAACAGCGGTCATGCTTGTTCCTCCTAAGACACGCCTCTTCTACGAAAGGACGAGGTGAGAGTTTCGAATCGAATGTGAGAGGCGCCGGTTACGACGCTGCGCATTCTACGACGCAGGGTGCGTCGCCGCAGAACCGCTCTCCGGAATCGGCGCGCCGGCGAAGTGGCAGGCGGCGAATTGTCCCGGCTTGTGTTCCACCAGCGGTGGAACCACATCCCTGCAGATCGGGAACTGCGCGATCGGACAACGCGTGTGAAAGACGCAGCCGCTCGGAGGGTTGAGCGGCGTCGGAATGTCGCCTTTCAGAATGATGCGCGTCTTCTTCACCGTCGGATCGGGGACCGGCACCGCCGAGAGCAGCGCTTTCGTGTACGGATGCAGCGGATCTTCGTAGAGCCGCTCGCGTCCGGCCAGCTCCATCACTTTGCCGAGGTACATCACGGCCACGCGCGTCGAGATGTGCTCGACGACCGAAAGATCGTGCGCGATGAAGAGATATGTGAGCCCGAGCTCCGCCTGAAGATCCTGCAGAAGATTGACGACCTGCGCCTGCACGGAGACGTCGAGCGCCGAGACCGGCTCGTCGAGCACGAGGAACTTCGGATTCGTCGCCAGCGCGCGCGCGACGCCGATGCGCTGCCGCTGTCCGCCGGAAAATTCGTGCGGATAGCGTTTGCGGTAATCGGGATTGAGTCCGACTTTCTCGAGCAGCTCTGCGACGCGATCCGCGCGATCGCTGTTCGACATCCCGCCATGAATGATGAGCGGCTCGGCGACGATCGTGCCGACGGTCATGCGCGGATTCAGCGACGCAAACGGATCCTGAAAGACGATCTGCATGTCACGGCGCTTGCGGCGCATGTCGCCGGAGTCGAGCGTCAGGACGTCGGTCCCTTCGAAGATCACGCTGCCGGACGTCGGCTCGATCAGACGCAGGATGCAGCGGCCGACCGTCGTCTTGCCGGAGCCCGATTCGCCGACGAGGCCGAGCGTCTCGCCGCCGCTGATGCCGAAACTGATGCCGTCGACAGCTTTGACGTTCGCGACCGTGCGCGCGAGCACGCCGCGTTTCACCGGGAAGTATTTTTTGAGATCGCGAACGATGAGGAGCTGTTCGCCGCTGCCTGCCGGCAGGGTCGGAGTCTGTTGCGATTCGGCGGTGGTGACGCTCATGCGCGCTCCGGATCGGCTTCGTCGCCGTGCAGGTAACAACGTGCCGACTGTCCTTCGGCGACCGGCATCAGCGCAGGCTCGCGGCCGAGGCAGATATCCATTACGTCGGGGCAGCGCGGATTGAACTTGCAGCCGGACGGAAGAGCCGTCAGCGACGGCACCATTCCTTTGATGGTCGGCAATCGCGTGATCGACGCGTCGCCTTTCGAAACGGACGGCAGTGATTTGAGGAGGCCGCGCGTGTAGGGATGCGAGGGATTCGCGAAGAGCTGGCGGACCGGCGCTTCTTCGACGACGCGGCCGGTGTACATGACGACGACGCGCTCGCAGAATTCGGCGACAACGCCGAGGTCGTGTGTGATGAGCAGGATTGCGAGGCCGAGGCGCTGCTGGAGCGATGCGAGGAGCTCCATGATCTGCGCCTGAATGGTGACGTCGAGCGCGGTCGTCGGCTCGTCGGCGATGAGCAGCTCCGGATCGCACGAGAGCGCCATCGCGATCATGACGCGCTGACGCATGCCGCCGGAGAGCTGATGCGGATAATCGTCCAGGCGCCTGATTGGGTCCGGGATGGACACCAGCTCGAGCATCTCCCCCGCTTTCTTCCACGCTTCTTTTTTCGAAACGTCGCGATGAAGGCGAACCGCTTCGGCGAGCTGCGCGCCGATTTTGAAGACGGGATTCAGCGACGTCATCGGCTCCTGGAAAACCATGGCGATGTCGTCGCCGCGGATCTTCCGCATGTCGCGCTCGGAGATGCTGGCGAGATCACGTCCCTTGAAGTGCACGGATCCCCCGGTGATCTTTCCCGGCGGCGCGACGAGTCGCATGATCGAGGCGGCGGTGACGCTCTTCCCGCAGCCCGACTCGCCGACGAGGGCGAGTGCTTCGCCTTTTCGTACGTTGAAGGAGACGTTGTCGACCGCGTGCACCGCGCCGTCGCCGGTGAAGAAGGTGGTG
Source organism: Acidobacteriota bacterium (assembly GCA_034667465.1). Taxonomy (GTDB): domain Bacteria; phylum Acidobacteriota; class Thermoanaerobaculia; order Gp7-AA8; family Gp7-AA8; genus JAOBAU01. The sequence goes on from JAXDJV010000027.1 coordinate 138,019, forward strand.
CGGAGGTTTTTGACTTCGAGCAGCGCTTCGTCCGGATTGACGTCGACGTCAGCGACACGCGCCCCCGGCAATCCGGTCGGCTGCGTCGTTGTATACGGCTGCTCGGTCACGCGTCGGCATCGTAGCAAGAACGGTGACAGACGTCGTCAGCGCTTCGCCGGCGGACTGAGAATGATCGGCAGGATGGCGATAGCAAGGGAGACCGTCATCATCACGATGACGATGATGAATCCGCCCCATCCGGTCGAGTCGCCGTCGATGTCAGCCGTTTCGAGGTCGTAGGGCAAATAGCGAACGGTCACACGCTGCCCGACGACATAGGGATTGATCCGCCGCGCGGTGCTCGCCCGGAACTTCCATTCCGCACCGGCGTTCGGCTTGAAGACGATCACCGGCGCGAGATACGGCGTCACCGTCTGCCGTCTCCCCGATACCGTTTCAAGCGCGACGACCTCCCCTTCCGCCGTGACGCCGTCGCGCAAAAGATCGAGGCGGCGGTAGTAGAGACGGTAGGCGACCTTCGCGAGATAGAAGGCGGTCGCGGCGAAGAGGAGCGAGAAGAGGATGCGTCCGAGGAGAATCAGAGGTTACCTCCTTTTATCCGGATCAGCCGTAGCGACGCTGATGCCGCTGGCCGTAACGCATGTCATAATGCCTGCCGCCATGGGGGCAAAAATATGAGAGCACGCATCTTTCGTTTCATCCGACTGGGAATCGTAGCGATCCTCTTTGTTGCAGCTCTTGCGATGCCTGCCTCCGCGGATTACTACACATGCCAGGATTCCTGCAACGGCAACTACTACGGATGTCTGGCGACCTGCCAGTGGTGGAACATCCTCTGCCGCGGCACCTGCATGGATCTTCTCGACTACTGCACGCAGACGTGCAACGGAAACAACCATCCTGATCCGATCCGCGACACGTACTGATCGTGAAAGCACGCCTCGATACGGCGGCAAACATCGCAACGATCGTTCTGGCAATCGCGGCACTTGTTCTGTTCGGGTACAAGGTATCGCATCGAGGGCACCCCGCAGGTCCTCGGGTCGGGAGCCAGCTGCCGATACGTCGGTCGGCGAACGTCGAACGCTACGCCGTGCTGATGTTGTCGACAAACTGCCGCTTCTGTTCGCGTGACGCAGACTTCTACCGACAGCTGTCGGCGCGACGGGATCAACGGCATCGGCTCATCGCAGTGTTTCCTGAAACGAGTGACGAAGCGCGCCGCTACCTTCAGCGACGTGGCATCGTCGTAGACGAAGTCGTCGCTTCCGATCTAAACCGCTTCAATACATCGGCCACGCCAACGGTCATCATCACGGATGGCGATGGAAAGGTAACCAAAGCCTGGGTCGGGGCTCTCGCTGGCGACTCGCGAACGGATGTTCTCTCGTCGCTCGCGTGTGCGAACTGTGGTCCGTGATGTTCGTTTACCGCCGAAACCGACCGAGCAACGCATTCGCCTCGGGCACTCGCAGCGCCGCTACGACTGCGAGATAGACGACCCCGAATACTCCGCACGCGAGCAACCCACCACCCAGGTGCCGCAGGATTCGAGGCAGCATCGCGACGAGAGTCGGGAGCAGAAATCGGTCGAACGCAACTGCACCGATGCCCGCGGCGATCGCGGCGCCCCATAACGACGCGAGATATGACGCGGGAATCCGGACCGCGCCGGTTCTGCGCGCGAGCGCTGCTCGAAGCATCAGAAACTCGAGCCAACCCGCAAGGCCGGCTGATGCCGTGAGGCCGATTGCGCCGAGGGCGACGGTCCCGTCGCCGACGAGGAGCACGGGAAGGTGGGCCGCTTCGAGGGCGCTCACGATCAGAGGTCGCAGCGGAATCGCGAAGAGATAACCGAGAACGCCGGTCAGCGTCACCCGAAGCATTGCGAATCGCAGCGGTGTCTTTGTATCCCGCAGCGCGTAGAACGCCGACGAATAAAGGCGGCCAAGCGTCGCGGCGAGTAAACCAACAGTAGAACCGATCAGGATGTACCAGACGAAGGTCGTGTCGCGCTGCGTGAACGCACCACCTTCGTACAACGCGGCGACGATCTGGTTGCCGATGGCGATGAATGCAACGACGGACGGGATCACGAAAAACGCGATCTGCCGAAGACCTCGTTGCAGCCGCTGGCGAAGCGCAGCGTTGATCGCTTCGCTATCGCCGGTCGCGGTCGACATCTGCGGCAACTCGGCGGCCGCAACCGACATCCCAAAGAGACTGATCGGCAACAGGTAGATCATCTGCGCGTACGCGAGTCCGGAAGCAGCGGCGGTACCGAGCAGCGTCGCGAGCAGATTGTCGAGATACGCGCTCAGCTGCACGACGCCGCGCCCGACGAGCACGGGCGTGAAATTGCGGAGAATTTCGCGCACCGGTTCGATCGTCGTATCGAGCACGAAACGGAGGTTGCGATCGTACTGAAAGACGAACGGGACCTGAATCGCGAACTGCACGAACGCTCCGGCCACCGTTCCCCACGCTGCTGCGACAGCGAGACCACTCTGAGTCAGCCTGCTGCCGAAGATCACCAGTGCGGCGATCATCACGATGTTCATGAAGACCGGCGCGACGTACGAGAGAAAAAACTTGCGATGGCTGTTCAGAATGCCGAGACACCACGCGGAGAGGACGAGCAGCGCGACGCCCGGAAACATGATTCGCACGACGGTGATCGTCAACTCTCGAATCGCGCCGTGAAAACCGGGCGCGATGAAGATGAGCACCCACGGCGTCAGGACGATCCCGAGAACCGCCAGGACGGTGACCGCCAGCGTGAGCAGCGCGGCGACGACGCCGGCTACTCTCCCCGCGAGCTCTTCCTCTCCCTCTGCGATGAGTCGCGCGTAAACGGGGATGAACGACGCTGAGAGAACGCCCTCGCCGAACAGGTTCTGGAGAAAGTTCGGAATGCGAATGGCAGCACTGAAAACGCCGGCAGCCGGCGAGTTACCGAGATAGTGCGCGAAGACTTTCTGCCGAACCAGACCTGAAATCCGGCTCAACAAGATCCCCGCCGCCACCAGCATGGCGAAGCCGGCGGCGCGCGGTTTGGCGGTGGGAGTGACTGGGACGGAAGTGGCTTCGGACACGGCGCGTTAAGATACCTCGCTTGTTAGCTCGATCTGTTGAACAGCCGATCATTCGCATTGCAGGGGCCGGGCCGTCGGGGCTGGCGGCGGCGATTCATCTCGCCCGCAACGGACGCGCGGTCGAGGTTCATGAAGCGAAGCGCGACGTCGGCACGCGCTTCATCGGCGACCTGCAAATCATCGAAGCGGCGTCCGAGCACGAGCTCGTTCCCGACTTCCTCGATCGCATCGGCATCGAACGGAACTTCTACTTTCGTCCCGTCGACTGGGCGACGTTCTACGATCATCGCGGTCGCGGCCGGATGATCAAAAGCGCGAAGCCGTACGGCTACTTCATCAAGCGCGGTCCTGAAGAGAACACGCTCGACCGCGGGCTGCTCGCGCAGGCGCGCGCCGCCGGCGCGAACGTCATCTTCAACAGCCGGCTCGCGCACGACGCGGCCGACATCGTCGCGACCGGTCCCGCCGCACCGGACGGTCTCGCGAAAGAGATGACGTGGAAGACCGGCGACGCGGAACGGATCGACGTTTACTTCGATCACAAGCTCTCGCCCGGCGGCTACTCCTATCTTTTCATCCTCGATGGCGTCGCGACGTTCGGCTGCGCGATCGTCGCCGACTTCAAACAGATCGACACCTACTTCGATCACTCGCTCGCCGCCGCGAAGAAGCGCTATCCGTTCGTGATGCCGGACGATGCGCGCACCGGCTACTCGTACATGAACTTCCATCTCAAGCAACTGGCGACGTCCGGCTCTTCACGTTTCGTCGGCGAGGCCGCCGGGTTTCAGGACTATCTCTTCGGCCTCGGCATCCGTTACGCGCTGACGAGCGGCCATCTCGCCGCACGCAGCATTCTCGAAGGTCGCTCCTTCGACGAGCTCTGGACCGCGACGCTCGGCGTCAAGCAGGAGACGTCCCTCGTCAATCGCTTTCTCTACGAAGCCGGCGGCAACTTCGGACTCTCGATGTTCGTTCGCCAGGCCGCCGGCGCGAAAGATTTCTATCACTACCTGAACGGCTGGCATCAGTCGACATGGTGGAAGTCGATGCTCTCGCCGTTCGTCCGCCGCATGTGGCATCACCGCGGACGCTGTCTGCACAAACCCGGCGCGCACTGGTGCCGCGCGCGTGACACCGAGATGCGCGTGCCGCCGCTCGGACCGGTGCAGGAGTCATGACGGTCGACGAGGCGTACGACGTCTGCCGCGCGATCGCGCACAAACACGGCGCGAACTTCTCCGTCGGCTTCCGCTTTCTGCCGCGCGTGAAACGCCGCGCGGTTTACGCGGCGTACGCCGTCTGCCGCGTCGCTGACGACATCGCCGACGAGGAGGTCATCCCGAGCGTTAGCGAGGGATCCGGGAGGGCGGGGGGCGAGGACGCCGGCCGCAGCGAGTCCCGTCCGCCCGGATCCTTCGCTAACGCTCAGGATGACATTGCGCGACGCGAGCGCGAGCTCGACGAGTTGCAGCGCGAGCTCGACGCGACGTACACCGGAAAGCCTTCGCAGCCGATCACGATCGCGCTCGCCGATGCGCTCCAACATTTCGCGATTCCGAAGAGCGCGTTCATCGCGCTGATCGACGGCTGCCGCCAGGACATGGTGAAGACGCGCTACGAAACGTTCGACGAGCTGCTGCAGTATTGCGAGCTCGTCGCGTCATCGATCTCCGATATCTCGCTTTCGATCTTCGGCTACAAGACCGACGCGGCGCTGGCGTACGGTCGCAGTCTTTCCACCGCCCTTCAACTGACGAACGTCACGCGCGACGTCGGTGACGACCTCGGCCGCGGTCGTGTCTACGTTCCCGCGGAAGAGCTTCGGCAGTTCGGACTCACCGAGCGCGACCTTTTCGCGCGCGTGGAAGACGAGCGCGTCCGTGCACTGATCGAATTTCAGATCGCGCGTGCCGAACGCTACTTCCGCGATGCCGAGCCGCTGCTGAAAGAGCTCGACTTCGACGCGCGTTTTCCAACTCTCCTGATGGGTGGCGTTTATGCAACGGTGCTCGCGAAGCTGCGCAAAGATCCGCTGCTCGTCATTCGCAAGCGGCTCTCGCTGACGCCGTTCCAGAAGGTGCTGGTGGTCGGCTCGCGCGTGCTGCGACCACATTTCGTCTGAAACCAGCGGACGCGCGAAAACGTCGTATCGACCGACAATGAAGTGGTTCCTGATCCCTCTCCTGCTGGCCGCCACCAATGCGGCGTTCGCGCAAAGCGCGTCCTCCGCGGTCGACACGACACAGAACGTGACGGTCGTCGTGCCGGTGGTCGGCAGCACGCTCGGCATGAACGGCGTCGTCTGGAAGACCGACGTCGAACTGACGAACGATCAGTCGACCGAAGCCATCGTCTCGCTCATCCTGCCGACCGCGCCCGATCAGCCGGCGATGATCACCAACATCTCGCCGGGCCAGACCGTTCGATTCAGCGACATCGTCGGCCAGGCATTCGGCATGGACAGCGCGATGTCGCCGCTGCTGATCTCGACGATGGGCCGCCGCTCGGTGGCGGTTCGCGCGACCGCGTACGGCGTGCGCGGCGCGGAACTGTTCCGTCCGGAACCGATCACGGTCGAGCGCACCGACATCTACTTTCCGATTCGCTATCTACCCGGTCTCTCGTTCAACGATGACTATCGCACCAACGTCGGCCTCGCGAACCTCGGCGACGACGCCGCGACATTCACGCTCGCGCTGCAGCGCATCCCGGGCCGCAACGTTGCGGTGACTCGGGTGACGGTTCCCGGCAACACGCTGTGGCACATCGCCATCCAGTTCCTCTTCCCGCTCATTACGAAGGGCGAAGACTTCTCGATGCTGATCGAAACGTCGTCACGCAGCACGTACGTCTACGCGTCGGTGATCGAGAACGCGACGAACACGGCGAAGTTCGTGAATCCGTCGATGGGCTCCCCGATCAACATCGGGCTCACGCCGTAGCCGCCGTTCGTTTATTCTTCGCACTCATGGAAGAGCCCGAGTACCTGATCTGCCTGCAGTGCGAGACGCCGACGTATCAATTCGAGTACATCAGCGGGAAGCTTGCGACCGTGCTGTGCGGCACGTGCGGCTCCGATGATGTCTCCGAGTTCATGACCGAAGCTGAGCTCGAGGAACAGACCGGCGGATGAAGCCCGTCATCGTTGGCATCGCAGGCGGCACCGGGTCGGGAAAGACGACCGTCGCGCGCTCGATCTACGATCGCGTCGGCAAAGATCGGATCGAGTGGATCTCGCACGATTCGTACTACCGCAACTTCGACGCGCTCACGCCCGAAGAGCGGCATCGGATCAACTTCGATCATCCTGATTCGCTCGAGACCGAACTGCTCGCGCGTCATCTCGACGTGCTGATGAAAGGCTCGTCGGTCGACGTTCCGGTTTACGACTTCACCACGCACGCGCGCAAGGCGGATGAGACGCATCGCGTCGAGCCGCGCAAAGTGATCATCGTCGAAGGGATTCTCGTGCTGGCCGAACCGGAGCTCCGCAAACGGATCGACATCAAGCTCTTTGTCGATACGCCTGCCGACATCCGTTTCGTTCGCCGCCTGATGCGCGACATTCGGACGCGCGGACGCAGCCTCGAATCGGTCGTCGAGCAGTACATGACCACCGTCCGTCCGATGCATGAGGAGTTCGTCGAGCCGTCGAAGCGTCACGCCGATCTGATCATTCCGGAAGGCGGCGAGAACATGGTAGCGATCGACGCGATCATCTCCCGCGTCGAACATCTGCTGGTTTAGTTGTGTGAATCAGAGCGACGCCGCGCGTGCGTTGCGTGTCCACGCCAAAACGCCGGCGACTTTCGTCAGCTCGACTTTTCGGTCGAGCATTTCCCAGACGCCGAGGATCCGATCGCGGTCGCGAGTTTGCGGCGGCAGCGCGCTGCGGACCTGCGGATCGGCGTTCGAGAATCGCGCTCGCGCGTACCAGCGGTTCGCTTCGATCGGATCGTCGGCGAGCTTGCGCGCGGCGCGAAGGATCGACGCCACATCGTCATCGGAGAGACCGTGAATCGCGGCGGGAACTTCGTTCTGCGTTGAGCCGCGGCGCGCCGTGACCGGCTCGAGGTCGATGAGCCGCCCCTCGCGAAGCAGCTCGAGCGCGCGCCGCAATCGCTCCTGATGGTCGGTAACGCGCAGACCGCTGATGCAGAACGATGCGCCGCCGCGGCTGGCCACGCGCGTCCAGACGACGCGCGCACGAATGATGATCGACTGCGCCGGTTGGAGCAGTGCGAACGTCAGCCGCGCTTCTTCGCCTGGCAGCAGCGTTTCGTCGTGACGGATGCGAAGTCCGGTCGATGAGATCTGCATCACCGTGAACTTCGTTTTGTTGAAGACGCCGCCGATGGAGCGACGCGGCATGTAGCGCGGCGCGATGCGTGCGTCGGTGCCTTCATCGGCATCGTGCTGAAATTCATCGATGGTGCGCGTAATGATCGGCTGCGGTTCATCCGGCGCCGCTTCGATCGTGATGCTGTCTTCTTCCGCCTCGCCTGTCGGTTGTGTCGCGCGGTTTGCGACTTCCGCGTGATAGAGCCGCAGCAGCGCGTCCTGCAGCAGCCGCTCGACGTCGCGTAATGCGATGCGTTCATCCGACGACAGCACGCCGCCGGTAGCGAGCGCATCAATCGCAGTTCGCGGAAGTGCGAGCGATCGCGCCAGCTCGTCGCGCGTCACTTGAATCGTCGAGTCGTGGAGCAGCATCGGGAACGATCCTGCTCCACATCACGTGCCAGCGATCAGCGCAGATGCGCGAGGAGGAAGCCGAGCGTCTCCGCTTCGTTCTTCACCTGCACCGCGACCGGCTCGCCGCCCGAATGGCCGCCGGAGACGTGGTAGCGCAGCACGATCGGCGTCGACGCGCCGTTCGACGCCTGCATCAGCGCCGTCATTTTCCGCGCGTGCAGCGGCGCGACGCGCGTGTCGGCGTCGCCGGTGATGAAGAGCGTTGCCGGATACTTCGTCCCCTTCACGACGTGCTGATACGGCGAGTACGCATAGATCCATTTGAACTGTTCGGAATCGGCGGACGAGCCGTACTCGGGAACCCAGTAGTTGCCGACGAGGAACTGGTGATAGCGGAGCATGTCGATAAGCGGATAGCCGACGACGACGGCGCCGAAGAGCTCGGGACGCTGCGTTTCGGCGGCGGTAACGAGGAGTCCGCCGTTGCTCGTGCCGGTGATGCCGAGGTGTTTGGGAGAGGTGTAGCGCTGCGCGATCAGATATTCGGCGGCCGCGTAGAAATCGTCGAACACGTTCTGCTTCTTCGCGAGCATTCCCGCCTGATGCCACGCTTCGCCGTACTCGGAGCCGCCGCGCAGATTCACGAGCGCGTAGACGCCCCCCTGCTCGGCCCACGTCACGGCGCGCGACGAGAAGCCGGGCACCTGGCTCAGGTTGAACCCGCCGTAACCGGTGAGCAGCGTCGGATTGCTGCCGTCGCGCTTCAGCCCCTTGCGATACATCAGGAACATCGGGATGCGCGTGCCGTCCTTCGAGTTGAAGAACGCCTGCTCGACTTCGAAGTCGTCCGACTTCACCGGCGCATCGAGACGAACGAAGACGCTGCTCTTCGCCGATGCGACGTCGTACGCGTACGTCGTCGTCGGCGATGCGAACGACGCGTAGCGATAGAACGCAATCGGCGAATGCCACTTGCCGGAGATGTCGCCGAGGTTGCCGATCGTGTCGAAATGGATCTCGCCCTGTTGCGTGCCGTCGAGGTCGTACGCGATCACGCGCGGCTTCACGTTCTCGAGATAGCGGACGAAGACCTTTCCGCCGGCGAGTGACAATCCCTGCAGCGCGGCGTTTTTGTTTTCGGGAACGAGCTCTTTCCAGTTCGCGCGCGCCGGATCGGCGACGCTGACAGTCATGACGCGATCGTTCGGCGCGTCCTGGTTCGTCCGGATCACGAGCGTGTCACCGGCAACCTCTGCGGACGAGCGCGCGTCGAGATCGTTGACGACCGTTTTGATCGGACCGTCGCCGCGCACATCTTTGATGTACAGCTCCGTCTTCTTCGGCGCAGAGCCGTGTGAAACCTCGATCAGCAGGTAATGCCCGTCGTCGGAAAGACTGGCGCCGATGATCTTCTCGGGACCGTAGCCGGCGCCGAACAGCTCCGTCTCCGCGCCGCCGTTGAGCGGCCGGCGGTACACCCGATCGCCGGTCTCGCTGTGCCGCGAGTAATAGAGAGTGTTGCCGTCCGATGAAATCGAGACGCCGAAATAACGTCCCAGCGGCAGCGGAGCGGCGACGTCGTGTCGCGCGTCGACATCGAAGAAGCGCGTCTCGACCTCATCCGCGCCACCCTTTCGCACGAAGTACGCGATCAGCTTCCCATCCTCGGAGACGTCCTGGATGCCGATGCTCGTCGTGTGCTTCTCATCCATCGTGGTCGGATCGACGAGCCGGACGTCGCTGCCGCCGATGCCGTCGCGCATGTAGATCGAGTACTGATCCTCGCTGGCACCGCAGCGAAGGAAGAAGAAGCGGTTCGCCTGGACGATCGGAACGCCGACCGCGTCGACGTGCAGGAGCGATTCGACCCGTTTCGCGATGGCGTCGCGGTTCGGAAGGTCGGCCAGAACTTTGTCCGTGTACGCGTTCTGCTGCTCGATCCAGGCGCGAGTTTCCGGACTCTGCTGCTCTTCGAGCCAGCGATACGGATCGGAAATGGAAACACCGTGGAGCGTTTCAACGACCGGCCGGACGGCGCTGGCAGGCGGCGGCGGAAACGGCGGCGCGGAAGTCGTCGCGCAAGCCACAAGGAGTAGAGAAGTAACGACGGATACAATCGCTCGTTTCATGGACGCGCATTCTACAAGACCTTTGATTTCAGGCGGTTGTAACGATCTTGCAAGCTCAGGAATGAGAAACGGGTCCGCCGCGGTTCAAGACGGCTGTAGTGAAGGATTCGTGCTCGGCGTTGACCACTTCGGTCGCGAAACCTAAAATGTTCCCGGGTCAGGCAACCCATATCAGAACGCTCATGAGAAGGGGGGGATTGGGAAAACATGCCTCTCGTACACGTTAAAGAAGACGAGACATTCGAAAACGCGCTGCGCCGTTTCAAGCGCAAGTGTGAGAAATCGGGAATCCTTTCCGAGCTGAAGAAACGTCAGCATTTCGAAAAGCCCAGCACCAAGCGTAAAAGAAAAGCGATTGCCGCTCGCAAGAAAGTGTTGCGGAAACTCGCTGAAGAGCGCCGCGCCGGCTACTAGATAAGTAGACAACGCTCTGGTCACCCTCGGGACTCACGATACGCGTCGTGAGTCCCACTTTTTTTGGGGTGTGGAGGCGGCCGCTTCGGCCGCGTCACCGGCGGGCGAAGCGCCCGCCGCCACACGAACGGAGCCGCCACGCCAGCGGAATAGCGTACGGACTCGCGGCATTGACGCACCCGTCGTGAATCCCACACCTGCTCTCACCAGTCTCGAGCTCGACCGCGTCCTCACGCTCATCGCGATGGAAGCGAAGAGCTCGCTCGGAAAAGACGCCATCGCGGCGAGGCATCCGCTGCCGACGCTCGCCGCCTGCATCGCCGCGCAGAGCGAGCTCGCGGAGATGGTTCGCTTCTATCTCGCCGACGGACTGCTGCCGCTCGCCGGGCTGACCGACGTCGCGCCGCTCTTCCAGCGCGAATCGGTGCTCGATCTCGAAGAGTCCTGGCAGATCGTCCGCGCCATTCGCGCGACGCAGGCGATCCGCGAGACCTTCGTGCGCACCGAGTCGTATCCACGACTCACCGTCATCGCCACCGGCATTCCGAACCTCGGCGAGTTGCTCACGAAAACGAACAAGTACTTCACCAGCGATGGAAAGCTGCGCGAAGAAGCGTCGGCCGAGCTCCGCTCCATTCGCACGCGCATCCACGCGAAGCGCAACGCCATTCAGAAAACGCTCGTCGACGTGATGAACCGCAACGCCGACGCGATCCAGGAACCGCTCGTCGTCATGCGCGGCGACCGCTACTGCATCCCCGTTCGCAGCGATCACCGCAACGCCGTCCAGGGAATCCTCCACGAACGATCCGGCTCCGGCGCGTCGTTCTTCATCGAGCCGATGGCGGCGATCGAGCTGAACAACGATCTCGCCGAGCTGATGATCCAGGAGCGCGAAGAGATCGCACGGATCACGCGCTACATGTCGCAGCTCCTCTTCGATGAACAGCCGGCCATTCGCGACGCGGTCTCGATCGCCGGCAGCTTCGACGCGCTGCAGGCATGCGCGGTCTTCCACGAAACGGTCGACGCAACGCTGCCGGCGTTCAACGACGATCACGTGCTGCACATCATCGACGGCCGTCATCCGCTGCTCGATGAACGGCTCGCCTCGGCACGTGCGGAGATGTTCGACGAAGAGCCGTCCGAGCGGAAAGTGATTCCGATCGGCGTCGAGCTCAATCGCCAGCGGACGGCGCTCGTGGTCAGCGGTCCGAACGCGGGCGGAAAGACGGTCGCGCTGAAAACGACCGGACTGCTCGTCGCGATGGCGATGAGCGGACTGCCGGTGCCGGCCGCCGAGGGAACGATCATCCCGTTCATTGACTCGCTGCATGTGCTGATCGGCGACGACCAGAGCGTGCTCGAACATCTCTCGACCTTCTCCGCGTATCTCGTCCGGCTCAAACGCGTTCTCGATCGCGCCACCGAACGCTCGCTCGTGTTGCTCGACGAGCTCGGCTCGGGCACCGATCCGGAAGAAGGATCGGCGCTGGCCGCGGCAGTGATCGAGCACATGCTCGAGCGCGGCGCGCTGATGATCGTGACGACGCATCTCTCGGCGCTGAAGAGCTTCGCGGTCAACGACACGCGCATCGTCAACGCCTCGATGGAGTTCGATTCGGCAACTGGTCAACCTACGTACCGAATGATCGCCGGCATTCCCGGCCGCAGCCGCGCCATCGACGTCGCGAAGATGATCGGCCTCCCCGACTCCGTGATCGCGTCGGCGCGCGAGCGGCTCGGCGATCGCTACGGAGAGACCGATCATCTCCTCTCCGAACTGCAGAAGCGGATGTCGGAAGTGCTCGCGCAGCGCGATGAAGCAGCGACGCAGCGACGCGAAGCGGAGCGCGAGCGGGCCACGCTCGCGGAGAAATCGGCGCAGCTGGAGAAGGAACGTGCGCGCGTCGGCACTTCGTATCGCGAAGAGCTCGAGCGGCTGCGCGACGACGTCACGCGCCAGCTGAGCGCGGAGATCAAACATCTGCGCGATCTCGATCGCAGCGCGCGCGAGAAGATCAATCCGAACGAAGTGCTGAAGACGGTGACGAAGCCGGTCGAGCGCGCCATCGAGTTCGTACCGGCCGAATCGACGCGTCCCGTTCGCGTCGGCGAGAAGGTCGAGCATCGCAAGTTCAAAGTGAAGGGCGACGTCGTTTCGATCGACGGACAGAAAGCGGTGCTGAACGCCAACGGGAAAAAGATGACCGTCGAGCTGCGCGACCTCGTCGCGATCGGCGGCCCCGCGCCTGCGACGACGAAGAGACCGCAGGTGTCGACGTCGGAGTCCGGCGAGATCGGCGCGGAGCTGAACCTCGTCGGTCAACGTGTTGACGATGCCATCGAAGCATCGGATCGTTTTCTCGATCGGGCGTTGCTCGAAGGAAAGTCAGCCGTGCGAATCATCCACGGCTTCGGCACCGGTGCGCTGCGCAAAGCGCTGCGCGAATACCTGCGCAAACATCCGGCGGTGAAGTCGTGGCGGCCGGGCAGTGACAATGAAGGTGGGGACGGCGCGACCGTCGCGGTACTGGAATGATGAGGGATGAAGGATGAAGGATGAATGAAAGACCGCCTCATTCATCCTTCATCCCTCATCCTTCATCCTTGCTTCCATGGCACTAGTCGATCTAAACGATACGGTCATTTCCCAGGTGCGCTCCGCGGCCGACATCGTCGACTTCGTGCAGCAGGTCACGCCTCTCAAACTGGCCGGGAAAAGCTACAAGGGTCTCTGCCCGTTTCACCGCGAGAAGTCGCCGTCGTTCCATGTCGATCGCGACAAGGGACTCTTCTACTGTTTCGGCTGCGGCACCGGCGGCGACGTCTTCAAGTTCCTCACGCTCACCGAACGTTTCACCTTTCCCGAAGCGGTCGAGTACATCGCCGCGCGTGTCGGCATCGAACTGCCGCGCCGCCGCAGAAACTCGCGCGATGCCGACAAGGAAGATCTCCTCGAGGTCCTCGACGACGCCTCGGAAGCGTTCCATCAGGCGCTCGGCTGGGGCGGCGACAACACCGCCCTTCAATACCTCCGCAAACGGGCCGTTCCACAGGAAGTAGTTCAGAAATACGGCTTCGGATACGCCCCCGATTCGTGGGACTACATCCACACGCGCCTCGCGCGGAAGCACGGCGACGCGAAGCTCGAGAAGACCGGACTGGTGATGCCGCGCAAGACCGGCAACGGCTTCTACGATCGCTTCCGCAACCGGCTGATGATTCCGATTCACTCGGAGACCGGCGCGCTGGTCGGATTCGGCGGACGATCGCTCGACGGCAGCGATCCGAAGTACCTCAACTCCCCCGAATCGGACGTCTTCAACAAGTCGCGGCTTCTCTACAACCTGCATCGCTCGAAAGACGGGATGCGGAAGATCGACCGCGCCATCCTCGTCGAGGGCTACTTCGACGCCATCGCCATCGACAACGCCGGCGTGCCGGGCGTCGTCGCTTCGATGGGGACTTCGCTGACGGCCGGACAGGCATCGCTGCTGCGCCGCTACGCGACACGTGTCGTGATCGCATACGACGGAGACGACGCCGGCCGGAACGCCACGTTGCGCGCGGCGCCGGTGCTCCTCGCGGCAGGACTCACCGTCTCGGCGCTCGACCTTGCCGGCGAGAAAGATCCCGACACGCTCATCGAGCATCGCGGCGTCGACGGCTTCCTCGAGCTCCTCGGCCAGTCCAACGACATCTTCGACTTCGCGTTGCGGATGTGGGGCGCGGATGTCAACAAACTCTCCGCACGGGAGAAATCGGAGCGGATCGAAGGATTCATGCCGCTGCTTTCGGCGGTCAGCGATCCGGTCGTGAAAAACGACGCGGCGCAGAGGATCGCAGACGCTTTTCAGCTCCAGTTCGAAACGGTCTGGTCGCGGGTCCGCGGGAGAGCGGCGACGCCTGTCACGACCGAGCGCCAGCGCTGGGAACCGATCCCATCAGCGGAGAAGCTGCTGGTGGCGGCGGCGCTGCAGGGAAGACTGGGAGGGCACGTCGTCGAGCGGATTCAGGAAGGCTTCTTCGAGGACGCGGCGTGCAAAACGCTCTTTTCTATCATAAAAAACGACCTCGTCGCCGGTAACCCTATTGATTTCGGCGAGATCGCGACCCATCTTAGGGGCGAGGCCGAGTTGACGCTGCTATCCGAGCTGACGCTGACCGAGGACATCGAGGATCAGAGTCTCATCCGCATCATCGATCAAAACCTGCCGCAGATGGAGCGCGCATACAGCGAGCGCCGCCGCCAGGAAATCACCCGTGAGATCGCAGAAGCCAGCCGCAAAGGGGACGGTGAGCGTGTGGACGCACTGATGCGTATGTGGCAGCAACTGAAATAATTATCGTCCACGGACGATTACGCGAATGTCCTCGGAAGGGTACTTTCGCGGGACTGTCAAGAGGAAAGTTTTGACAGTCGCGCAAAGGTCTCGAAAGAGGCTGGAAACCAGCTCGATCCGTTGGACGCGAGGGCGCTCTCACAGCTGCCCGGGACTTCGAGGAGCGAAAAACGATGAACCGCCTTCGGACTGCGAATCTCGAACTGGAATCCAACATTGATGATCAGGGGGTCGGCGAGTTGATCGAAGAAAAGTATGTCGAGGTCAAGCAGCTCATCGCAATCGGGAAAGAAAAAGGATTTCTTCTTTATGACGAGATCTACGAGACCCTCCCGGAAGAAGTAACGTCACTTCCCGAAGAGCTCGACGAAATCTACATCCGCTTCAACGATCTGGGAATCGACGTCGTCGAAGACGCCGAGAAGCAGCTGTCCACCAACTCCAAAGCGATGGTCACGATCGACGGGACCATCGAAGAGAAGGAGATGGATCAGCGTGAAGAGGTTCAGGCCGACATCGTCGCCGCGGCCAGCGGCATCGTCGACAAGACGAACGACCCGGTCCGCATGTACCTCCGCGAAATGGGAACCGTGAAGCTCCTCGACCGCCAGGGCGAAGTCGACATCGCCAAGCGGATCGAGAAGGGCGAGCGCAAAGTCTTCAAAGCGCTCTCGCAGAACCGCATCATCCTCGAGGAGATCCTCAAGATTCACGAGAGCGCGAAGAAAGATCCGCGCGTGATCAAAGAGATGATCGACCTCGCCATGCCGGATGACGACGGCACGATCGAAGTGGCCGCCGACGGCGAGCCGAAACTGGCTGCCGCCACCGTCAACAAGATCAACGAGATCATGGCGATCTTCGAAGAGATCGCGAAGCTCGACAAGAAGATCAAGGACTGCAAGTCGAAGCTGGCCGACCCGAAGAAGCTTTCGGAGCGGACGCTCAAGTCGACCGAGAAGTCGGTCGAGAAGTGCGCGGGCGAGCTCGAAGACCGGATGCGGCAGATCGATTTCACGCCGCAGACGCGCAACCGCATGATCAACAAGCTGCGCGACATCGACAACGAGCTGTCGCAGAACATGAGCATGGTCCGGAAGGACGAAGTCGCGCTCAAGCGGGAGAAGGACAAGACCCGCCGCGATTTCTATCGCCGCCGCCTGCAGAAGTATCAGGACAAGCTCGGCGAGCTGGAGACGTTCTACGGAACGACTCACACCGAACTGCGCACGACCATTCGCGACATCCGCGCCGGCGAGGAAGAGGCCGATCAGGCGAAGCAGGAACTGATCGTCGCCAACCTTCGTCTCGTCGTCTCGATCGCGAAGAAGTACACGAACCGCGGACTGCAGTTCCTCGACCTCATCCAGGAAGGCAACATCGGCCTGATGAAAGCGGTCGAGAAGTTCGAGTATCGCCGCGGCTACAAATTCTCGACGTATGCAACGTGGTGGATTCGCCAGGCGATCACCCGCGCCATCGCCGATCAGGCGCGCACGATCCGCATCCCGGTGCACATGATCGAGACCATCAACAAGCTGACGCGCACGTCGCGCGCGCTCGTCCAGGAACTCGGTCGCGAGCCGCAGGCGGAAGAGATCGCGCAGCGGATGGACATGCCGGTTTCGAAGGTGCGCAAGATCATGAAGATCGCGCAGGAGCCGATCTCTCTCGAGACTCCGATCGGAGAAGAGGAAGATTCGCATCTTGGCGATTTCATCGAGGATCGCGGCGTCATCTCGCCGATCGATCACGTGATCGTCGCGAACCTGAAAGAGCAGACCGGCAAAGTGCTGCGCACGCTCACGCCGCGTGAAGAGCAGGTCCTCAAGATGCGCTTCGGCGTCGGCGACGGCTCCGAGCACACGCTCGAGGAAGTGGGCCGTTCGTTCAACGTGACGCGCGAACGGATCCGCCAGATCGAGTCGAAGGCGCTCCGCAAGTTGCGCCACCCGTCGCGTTCGAAGAAGCTTCGTCCCTTCCTCGACTCGACGTTCTGATCCAACCGTATCGACAATTCAGGGCGGCCCATGTGGCCGCCCTTTTTTTCCGGAGCATCCTTGCGACGCCTCTCTCTCATCCTGACTATCGCTCTCGTTGCACTTCCGCTTTCCGCCGCCTCTCGCCCCTATCACCTCGAGCTCGAAGCGACGCCCACCGCTCCGTTCCCATTTCTCGGCAAGTTCGGCAACGTCACGCTTCACGTCTACGGCGGCGGCGTGCGCGCCGAGACGATCTGGTTGAACGGCTTCACGCGCAACGGCGCACCGGCCGTGACCGTAATGAATCCGTTCGGACGGATGTATACCGATGTCCCGATCACGCAGATCAGCGCCGTGCTGACGAAGCTCGCCGGCAACGGCAGCGGCGACGAACGGATGGCCGGCGGAACGCTGATGAAACCGATGGCCGGCAAAGTGCGCGGCATCGACGCGAGCCGCTATCGCATCGTCTACGGAGCGGACGCCTGGATCGACGTCTGGACGACGAAAGTCATTCCGGAGAACCAGCAGCTCCGCGCGATCGTCGAGGAGTTCGTCCGCGGGATCGCGCCGGGAACCGCGGCGGTTGCGAAAGAGATCCCGGGAACGCCGGTGTACGTCGAGCTGAATTTCCGCCGCTTCAAAAAGCTGCCGATCCTGAAGCTGAAGAGTCTCGCCTTCGACAACGCAGGCGAAGAAGACGCGCTGAAGGTCGGACCGATTTACATCAAAGCGCCGCTGCTCGATTCGATCTGGAAGTAAGCGGGCACGCCATTCTGACGTCTACGCCGGCACCTTCACCTTATCCAGATCCACCAGCAACTCTCCCGCATCCTTGTAACGAACCTTCGGATCCTTCGCGAGGCTGCGCATCACCACCGCGTTGATCTCACGTCCGATCTCCGGACGCACGTCAATCGGCGATCTCGGCGCCTCGGTGATGTGCGCGGCCAGCACGCCGGTCAGCGACGTTGAGTTGAACGGCTTCTCGCCGACGAGCATCTCGTAAATCATCACGCCCATCGAATAGACGTCGCTGCGCGGATCGAGCTGCTTGCCCTGCACCTGTTCGGGACTCATGTAATGCGGCGTGCCGACGATCAGTCCCGCCTGGGTCATCCCTTCGTGCGCTTCCGCCATGCGCGCGATGCCGAAGTCCATCAGCTTCACTTCACCTTTGTGATCGATGAGGACGTTCTGCGGTTTGATGTCGCGATGGATGATGTTCTGCTCGTGCGCCGCTTCGAGACCGCGCGAGATCTGGCGCGCGATGCCCATCGCCACTCGCGGCGCCATCCGTTTTCCTTCCGCTTCGGTGAGCAGATCGGCGAGCGTGTAGCCGCGCACGTACTCCATCGAGATGAAGTAGACGCCGTCCGCTTCGCCGTAGTCGTACGTGCGCAGCACGTTGCGATGCGTGATCTTGCGCGCGAGACGGATCTCGCGCTTGAAGCGCTCGAGGTCTTCCGGCGAGCGGCTCATGACGTCGCCCGGCAGCGTCTTGATGGCGACCATCTCGTCGAGCTGCGTGTCGGTCGCCTTGTAGACGACGCCCATGCCGCCGCGGCCGAGGACCTGGTCGACGCGATAGCGGTTCGCGAAGAGACTGCCGGGCACGAGATCCTGCTGCGCGAGTTGCGGCGCGGTCGGTCCGGGTTGCGTGCCGTCGAGGCGAACCGTCGACGCTTCGTCGAGCGATGAGTTGAGCGAGCGCATCACGCCAGTGGTGAGGCTGACGAGCGGCAGCGCCGCGACCGGCAGCGGTTGCGGCAGCCACTTCAGCCGCACCTCTTCGCGCTGCGCGCTGCTGAGAATCTCTCCGCCCGCGGCCTGCGCGCTTTCGTACGAGACGTATGCGAAACCGGTCGGCGCGTGCCACGCGAAGAGCAGCGCGAGCAGCGGCGCGTTGCCGACGATCGCGAGTCCATGTTCGTCGCCGACGTCGATCGAGCCGGTCACGAATTCACCGGTGGCGATGCCGACGCCGAGCGACATCTTCGAGCCGCCGGTCGCCAGCTCCTCGTTGATGGCACGCGCCGCGCGAATGGCGTGAATGATTCCGCGCTCGCCGGGAAAGACGCTGACCATTCGATGTCCGGCGATTTCGCGAACGACGCCGTCCTGGCGCTGCACTTCCGTCTCCTGCATTTGCATCGTGCGTGAGATCGCGCCGATGACTGATGCGGCATCGCCCTCGCCTACCGTCGCCGGCAATCCGCGCAGATCGGTGACGAGGATCGTTCCTTCTTCGAGCGCCGGCGGTTCGACGGCGCGAACGGAGATCGCTTCACGCTCCTCCGACTTCGCCGCCATCTGCTCGTAGAGCTCTTCGATCTCCGACTTGTCGCGCAGCGCGGTGATCATCTTTTCGAAAGAACGGCCGAGGATGCCGACTTCGTCGCTACGGTTGATTTCGGGGTGGACGGTGTAGTCGCCGGCGGTGACCGCCTGAGCGATGCCGGCCAGCTCTTCGATCGGACGGGTGACGCGCTTCGCGATCAGCCACGAAAGAATGAACGCCAGCAGCAGCGAAGCGCCGCCGCCGGCGAGGAGCGCGTTCTCGATCTCGCGAAATGGTGCGAGCTCGCTGTCGAGCGAGCGAACGAACATCGACGCGCCGACTGTTTCTTTGCCTGACTGCAGCGGCTCGCCGGTGACGATGTACGACGCGCGATCGATCTGGACGCGCGTCGGCGGCAGCACTTTGCCGGTCTTCACGACCTGCTGCGCGCCGCCCATCTGCTGCATCGAAAAACCGGGCGCGTTGCCGGAGCGAACGAGCGAGCCGGCTTTGGAGACGAACATGACGCCGGCGTTCGTCGACTCGGCGATGCGATTCGCGAACTTGTCGTTCATCGCATACGCGATGAGGATGTAGCCGATGCGGACGTTGTTCGAGCCCGCGCCGACCGGCGCGATGGCGGCGTGATACAGCTTGTCGCCCGCGGCGATGACGCCGGCCACCGATGGCATCGATGCGTCATCGACGAGTTGTCGCACCAGCGGCGATTCGATGTCGTGTGCGCCGCCGCTCACGGTCGACTCGTCGGTGCGCGAAATGACGTGGCCATCCTGGTCGAGCAGCGCGATCAGATCGGCGCCGACGGTGTCCATCTTCGTCGTCAGCTGGTCGTTGATGCTTGCGTAGTCGGGCGGCTGCGGAGGCGCATTCGGCGGAGGCGGCGGCGCGCCCGCGATGACGGGCGGAACCGGATGCATTCCTTCCTGAATGTACGCGGAGAAGCTCGGATCGTGACCGGTCGATTCCGCGGCGATGGTCAGACGATCGAGCCGCTGATGCTCGAAATCGCGAAACAGTTTCGCGGCGCTGGAGATCGAGGCGTCGATGGTGCGTCGCGCGATCTTGTCGGCGCGCTCGATGGTGATGCCGACGGCGACGCCGGCGACGATCAGAATCAGCAGCGCCGTCAGTCCGAACAGTTTCCACACCAGCGGGAACCTGGCCCGTTCGACTGTGTACGGCTTGCGTTTCGGAATGTCGGCGAGCGTGCCGGGTGCGATGGTGTCGACCGGTTCAACTGTCACGGTTTCAGTAATCCCTCGTGCGCGGCGGGGCGTACGGCTTGCCGACTTTGTTGAGATGCTGCTGTTCGCGGTAGTTGCGGCTGTCGAGCGTCAGATTGAGGTTGCCGCTCACCAGTCCCGACGCGTTCACTTCGACCGGCGCGTCGATCGAGCCGCCCTGCTCGTTCCACGCGACGAGCCGGTACTTGCCGGCCGGTACATCGGCGAGCGAGTAGTTGCCGTTCGCATCGGCGAACGCGTACCAGGGAGAAGACATCACGTGAACTACGGCCGACATGTTCGGATGGACGTTGCAATACACATTGACGACGCCGGGCGCATCGAACTTGTGAGTCTTGCCGGCGCCTTTGCGATAGAGGCCGAGATCGAAGGCGTTGCCGGACGAGAGTGAGAAGAGGTTGTGCGAGATCGGATCGTCGTTCGGAAACGCGACGGTGGAACCGGCCGGCACGGCGAGGACGTGCGGCACGAGCGACTTGCTGCGCGTCGTCAGCTGTGCGTTGACCGGCGCGCGCTTCGGCGCTGTTTTCGGAGTTGTAACCGGTTCGAGCCAGACCAGCGTTTCGCCGACCGTCGGCGTCTGGCCGCGTTTGGAGACGAAGGCGATCTTTCCGTTGAGGGATGCAGCGAGGAGTGGTGCGGAGAAGAGCAACATCGCGACGAGCGCGATCGGAAGTCGTTTCATATCAGTCAGCTCCCGGGAACCAAAGATGGTAGCACACGAATCTGTGCGACCGGCACGGCTGTTGAAGTAATGAAACACGCTCACTTTTAGCCTTGCATTTCGACGCGAAAAACGTACTCTCATGAACATGCCGTACACGATCAGGGGCGGGCGGGCTTGCAATAAATGCGAGCGGATGCTCCTTTCGTAACGGTGTACGAATGGGTGCGACAACTGGTCGCATCGCAGTTTGAAAAAGAACTCAAGATCCCGCTCCTCCCCTCCACCACGGGGCGAGTAGGAGCGGCCGATCCGGTCCGCGACGTCAGGCGAGGTGGGTCACGGTACGTAACGTGACGCTTGTTGCGGGTCCGCCGGAAATTTATGGGGGAGGAGGTACAAATTTCAATGCATTGTTCTAGTAAACCTGAGGGGGCGAGCTCGTAACCTGACGAGTTAGTTCTCCACCCCAAGGGCGCCCGTAAAACGGCGCCCTTTTTGCGGCAACGTGCCGCTTCGCTGGTTGGCCCGGCCTCAGCGTACCTTCCTCCCCGAACAAAATCCCCGCACAGGTTTTCAACGCAAACGCGAATCGCGCAACGATCCGCCGCGAAGCCGTACACTGACGCTGCGCGAACTAACGCAGCGGGCCGTGCCCGCCCCGCCCCGGTGGCGAAATTGGTAGACGCAGCGGACTTAAAATCCGCAGCCCTTAACAGGGTGTGCCGGTTCGAGTCCGGCTCGGGGCACCACACACTTGAGAGTCGGCGAAGAGCGTGCAATGATCCGCCCGCCGAGGAGAACTCCCAAATGACCACCGCTACCCTTGATCTCACACCCGGCACGCCGCTGACTTTGCTCTCGGAAGACGAGCAGATGTTTCAGCAGAGCGTGCGCGACTTCGCCATCGAGAAAATTCGTCCGCTCGTCCATCGCATGGACCATGACGCGAAGATGGACTCCGACCTCATCAAAAGCTTCTTCGAGCTCGGCATCATGGGCATCGAAGTGCCGGAACAGTACGGCGGCGCCGGCTCAACGTTCTTTACCGCGGTCCTCGTCGTCGAAGAGCTCTCGCACGTTGACGCGTCCGTCGGTGTGCTCGTTGACGTGCAGAACACCCTCGTCAACAACGCCATCCTCCGCTGGGGTTCCGAGGCGCAGAAATCGCGCTACCTCAACATGCTGTCGTCCGACACCATCGGCGCCTACGCGCTGTCCGAAGCAGGATCGGGATCCGATGCCTTCGCCCTTTCACTCAAAGCAGAAGACCGCGGCGATCACTGGATGCTCAACGGCCAGAAACTCTGGATCACCAATGCCGCCGAAGCGGGCGTCTTCATCATCTTCGCGAACGCCAATCCCGACGCCGGCTACAAAGGCATCACCGCCTTCATCGTCGAGCGCGACTTCCCCGGCTTCACCATCGGCAAGAAAGAAGACAAGACCGGCATCCGCGCATCGTCAACATGCGAACTAATTCTCGAAGAGTGCCGCGTCCCGAAAGAGAACGTCCTCGGCGAAGTCGGCAAGGGCTACAAGATCGCCATCGAAACGCTCAACGAAGGACGCATCGGAATCGGCGCGCAGATGCTCGGCGTCGCGCGCGGCGCACTCGAATATGCGATCGCCTACGCCAAAGAGCGCAAGCAGTTCGGGAAACCGATTGCCGACTTCCAGGGCGTCCAGTTTCAGATCGCCCAGGCCGCAACGGACCTCGAGGCGGCACGCCTGCTCGTCTACAACGCCGCAAGATTGAAAGATGCCGGGCGGCCCTTCCTTCGGGAAGCAGCGATGGCGAAGCTTTTCTCCTCACAGGTGGCCGAGCGCGTGACGTCCATTTCCGTCGAGATTTTTGGCGGGAACGGCTACACGAAAGAGTATCCGGTCGAGAAGTTCTGGCGCGACTCGAAGATCGGGAAGATCTACGAAGGAACGTCGAACATGCAGCTCGCCACGATCGCGAAAACGATCCTGACCGACAAACTGTAACGTCGCCGTCACTTGCGCTCGCTTGAGCGGGGTCCGATTCGGACCCCGCTGCTCAACATTGAATCCTCATTCAGACTCCCCTCCTTCCGTTTCGGTCTGACTTTCGACCCAGTACTCACGTAAGTCGTTGAATCTGCGTACGGCACCGGCATTGAAGTAGCGGTCCGCCGGAGGCATCGACTGATGAAACGACGGATTCTCATCACGGTCACAGTCGCTTTGCTCGCCGGAGTGGTCGCCGCACAGGCCAAAACCGGCGTCGTGTTCATTCACGGAAAGGGCGGTACCAATCTCGCCCAGCCGAGCATCGCCCGCGCGTACTGGGGCGAAGACATGCTCCGCGCGACGACGAAGGGATTCACGATCCCCTATCTCGTTTGCAACTACGACGGCACGCAATACATGTGGGTGGCCGGCAACACCGTCGCCGGGGAGATCTACAACTGGATGAACGCCAACGCCATCGACGACATCGTCGTCGAGACGCATTCGTTCGGCGGCATCGTCATCCGCTGGATCCTCTCCAATCCGACGTACGACTCGCGATATCAGCCGATCATCAGCCGCATTCGCTGGGTGAACTCGATCGCGCCGCCGAACAAAGGTTCCGAGGCTGCCGATCTCGCCGGCACGTTGTCGGGCTCGTGGCTGACCGGATGGATGATCGATCTCGTCGGACAGAGCAACGACTCGACGCGGAACTGCTCGACGTCGTCGATGAGCTACTACAACCAGTACTACCTGAAGGGAACGTCGGGACGTCCGGCGTTGCCGAAGACGGTTTACAACATCGCCGGCACCGGGCTTTGGAACGACATGATCCATTCCGAGGATTACGGACTGGCGACGCTGTCCGGAATTGCGGGGATGCCGGGTGAAGACGACGGCATGGTCTCGCAATACAGCGCGCAGGCGGTCGGCGTGGTCTGGTTCACGACGCTCGCGAACCATCATCACAACCGCCGCAACGACTACCGAAAGATCGGCGACTCGCTCGCCACCGATTTCTGAAGAGAGGAGAGATCATGAAAGCGATCGCCACACTGTTCCTCTCTCTGCTCGCAACGCCGCTGCTCGCGCTCGATCCGCCTGCGACGGTCGGCAAATTCGCGGCCGGTGAAAAGTACGCCGAGCCGCTGCGTGACGCTCCCGCTTCCGTTTCGCGGATGTACGTCCGCGCGGTCAAAGGCGGCGACGCGGTCGACAGCGTCGAACTGCCGGCCACCGGCGGCAGCGGAATGATCATCATGTTGCTGCCGGTCGGAAAAACGCGCATGCGTCACGCCGCGGCGATGCTCAAAACGCCGTCGGGCGATTCGCTCGGCGCGAGCGAATGGAGCTCGTCCGATGCAGGCATGCAGCGTTTCGTCATCGATGCATCCGAAGAGCTCGGCCTCGATCTCGGCGGTTCCTTGCAGGAAGTCATTCACGTCGATCGCACCGACGCCGCCAGTTATCGGCTGGCGATTCCGGGACTCTCGAACGATGGCGGAATGCTCGTCGTCGCCGGCGAACCGGAGAGCCGCGTCACGATGACGACGACCGCCGGACCGCTGTCGCGTCACGACGGTGAGCCGGTCATGTTGCGTGCAACGTTGCGCGACGGCGACGAGCCACTCATCGGCGCGAATGTCGTGGCGCGTCTCGCTGCGCCCGGCGCAACAGCCGGCGACGCGATCGCGATGTTCGACGACGGCGCGCATGGCGACGGCGCGAAAGACGATGGCGAATACGCGGCGATCGTGAGAGACCTTCCGTCGAATGCGAACGGCTTCTGGTCGGTGCGTTACGATGCCGGCGGTACGAATGGACGCGGCGCAGTCTTCGCGCGCAGCGGCTCGAGTGCGTTCATGAACGAGCGGACGACCGCGCGTCTCGACAGCAACTCGCTGCGCGCCACGATCACCGATGGCGTGCTGCACGTTCGCGCGAACGCGAATGTCGCGGTAGCCGGCGCGTATCGCTTCGACGTCATCGTCGCTTCGAGCGCCGATGCGAAAGGCGAACGCCGCGGCATCGCATGGGGCGAAGCGGTTCGCACGCTGAACGGCGGCGCGAACGAACTGACGCTCGATGTGCCGGTCGACAGCGCAAACGGCGACAACGTGTTCCTCGATGTACGGCTGCTCAATCTGGATTCAATGGGCGTTGCGGGACGCGTGACGCGTGAGGGGGTGGACCAGTGAAGTTGATTTTTCCGCCGCCGCCTGCCGGACATTCGGCGGGGGCAGCACAGACTCGGCGCGGGCATCGCGCAGTTCCTCCGTGCGATTCGCGCGGCGAGATCATCCGCCAGGCGATGCGTGAGGACGACGAAGACCGGGTGCTGCGCGACGATTCTCAACGCAACGAAAAATAGCTCGCGCGCGCCGGCGGGTCACTCCGCCGGCGTCACCGCGCTGCGCTGGCGACGCGCCAGCCGCGCCAGAAAATCACTCGCCACTCCCCCACTCGTTTTGCGCAGCGTCAGCAGATAGACGGCCAGCGCCGTGATGCCGCCAACCCACGCCAGCGTTCCCATCTCGCGCGCGTATCCGAAAAACGGCCAGAGCATGAAGAGGATCGAGCCGATCACGCCGGCGATCAGGATGGCGATGCGCTGACCTTTCGGCGCGTCGATGTCGCGATCGCAAACGAGCCGCACCGTTCCTTCGCGCTGGTCGTCGGCTGCCCAGGTCAATGTGCACTGCACCGCGCCGGCCGTCGCGACGCCGCGACGGAGCGGCAGCGTGAACTGACGCCGGTTTTCACCCGACTCCGTAATCTCGCCGCCGTACAACTCCACCAGCTCTTCAATCGTCTCCGAAATCCCGGCCACCGGCACGCGATCCTCGGTGAGCTCCACCGGGCGCAGCTCACTCATTCCGTCCTCCTCAACCACCGCTCGCGCAACTCACTGTCGCCGGAGATCGTCAACTCGACGTCGACCGTGCCATCGCGTCGCGGCACGAGCGGTCGGGCGCGTACGATGCCGTTTCGCGCCACGAGCAGTTCGACCGCTTCTTCATCGCGCAGCAGCGGATCGATATCGCTGTCAGCCAGCGTGCGATTGCCGTCGATCGCGATCAGTTCATCGCCAGGCAGCAGCCCCGCATCCATCGCCGAACCGCCGCGCACGACGGAGTCGACGAGCAGCCGTCCATCGGCGCGACGCAACTTCGCGCCGAGCGAAACGTCGCGTTGCGTGAAGCCGGCGTCGATTCCTGCGAGCGGCAGCAACTCCGCGTACGGCAACGGTTCCACGCCGTCGATGTAGCGCGCGAAGAAATCGCGCACGTCGACGCCGGTCACTTCGACGACCGCGCGCTCGATCGCATCCTCTTCGAGTCCGCGTCGCGACTCGCCATATTTGCGCCAGAGACCACGGACGACGTCGTCGAGCGTCTTGTCGCTCTTCGATCGAATGAGCAGATCGAGCAGCGCCGCGACGAGCTCGCCTTTGTTGTAGAACGAGATCCAGGCGTTCGGCTTGTCGTGCATCTGCGCCGGTTCCTGGAGCCAGCCGTCGAAGCTCGCCTGCGTCAGCGACAGCACTTCGCGGCCGGGCGCATTCTCGAGCGTTGCGATCTCGTGCCCGAGGTGCTCGACGTAGCGCTCGTCGGTCCAGATGCCGGCGCGCACGAGCGAGAGATCGCCGAAGTACGACGTGATTCCTTCCATCGCCCACAACAATCGCGTCGGAGTTTCGGTCGTGTAGTCGTACGGCGCAAACGCCGCCGGGAGAATCCGCTTCACGTTCCAGAGATGGAAGAGCTCGTGCGCGGTGATGGAGAGGAAGTGGTCGTAGCCCTCGTCGCCAGGCGTTGCGCCGAGGAGTGCGGAACGGCGGACGATGATCGAAGAAGAATCTTCGTGCTCGACGCCGTGCCATCGATCGCCGACGTGATAGAGAAATCGGTAGTCGGCCAGTGGCAGACCACCGAACATCGCCGCCTGCTCGCGCACGATCGCGCGCACCGGCTCGACGAACTGCTCCGTGTCGATCCCTTCGTCATTGCGAAAGATGAGATGGATGCGCGCGCCGCTCTCGACGAACGAATGCCGCGTCATCTTCGCCGCGCAGATCGTCGGCGAGTCGATGAGGTGATCGTAGTCGCGCGCCTGGAACGTGTTGCCGTCGCCGCGCGGCAGCTGCGTTTCGATCAGCCAGTCAGACGGCGCGGCGATCGTCAGCGTCGCCGGCTCACCGCGCAGACCATCGATCCACATGAAGAGATTCGAGCCGTTGAAGTACGCCTCGTCATCGTCGAGGAATGACGAACCGGCATCGAGCACACCGGCGAAGAAGCGATACGAGATCGTGACTTCCTCGCCTGCGCGGGCATCGACGCGCCACGCCGACTTCGCGATCTTCGTCAGGTTCGGCGACCACTCCCGCACGTTCGCCGCATAGTTCTGAATGAGGTAACGACCCGGACGCCATGCCGGAAGATGTGCGACCGGCTCGTTGTTCGGCGCCGTGAACGTGATCGCGATGTCGAACAGATGGTCGTTGGGCCGGACCCATGAGAGAACGTAGCGAACCATGCGCCGCGGATGATAGCCCGCCTGGAATCAGCGCGCGCATGCGAACGATTGCCGCGACGAACTACGTGACACCGCTCCGCGAAGGCGGTTCGCTGCCGGCGATCGTCGAAGCGGATGATGACGGAACGTACGTGCTGAAGTTCCGCGGCGCGGGACAGGGCGCGCGTGCGCTCGTTGCGGAGCTGATCGCCGGCGAGGTCGGTCGTCATCTTGGTTTGCCGATTCCGGAGATCGTGCTCGTCGAGCTCGATCCGCGGATGGCGAAGACGGAGCCCGATCCGGAGATTCAGGATTTGCTGCGTCGCAGCGAAGGGCTGAACCTCGCGCTCGATTACCTGCCCGGCTCGATCGCATTCGATCCGCTCATCGACAAGCCGCTGCAGGGAAACGCGCGGCTCGCGTCATCGGTCGTCTGGTTCGACGCGCTCGTGACGAACATCGATCGGACCGCACGCAACACGAACCTGCTGGTCTGGCATCGCAAGCTGTGGCTCATCGATCACGGCGCGTCGCTCTACTTTCATCACAACTGGGACGACGGCTCGATCGCGCGCGCCGGAACTCCGTTCGCGGCAATTCGAGAACACGTTTTGCTGCCGTGGGCGAGTGAGATTCGCGAAGCGGATGCGGAGCTGGCTCCGATGATCACCGCGGAAGCGATCGATGCGATCGTCGCGCAGGTGCCGGAGTCGTGGCTCGGCGACGTCTCGCTGTTTGCGAGCATCGAAGAACATCGCGCTGCGTATCGCGACTGGCTGCTGCGCCGCGTCGCGCAGCCGCGTGAATGGGTCGAGGAGGCGGTTCGTGCCCGAACTCTGCTCGTTTGATTACGCGATCGTGCGCGTCGTTCCGCGCGTCGAGCGGGGCGAGTTCGTCAACGCCGGCGTGATCGTCTTCTGTTCGACGCGTGCGTTTCTCGACTCGCGCATCGAGCTGCCGCGCGAACGTCTCCTCGCGCTCGCGCCCGACCTCGATCTCTCGCTCGTCGAGAGTCACCTCGGCGTCATTCCGCTCGTCTGCCGCGGCGGCAAAGAGGCCGGCCCGATCGGCGAGCTTGCGCAGCGCGCGCGCTTTCACTGGCTCGTCGCGCCGCGCAGCACCGTCATCCAGATGTCGCCGGTGCATTCGGGAGTGCAGGCTGATCCGGAAGCGGCTCTCGAGTCGCTGATGGAAAAACTGGTGCGAGCGCCGGCCGTTTCGCCGTGATGCCGTCGCCGGACGAGAGTCCGCGCAGGTGACGCCACAGCCACGGCGCGAGATGCGCGCGGATCCACTGCGCTTCTGCGATCGCCGCGGCGCCAAACCCACGGCGCGCCGATTCAGGATACGGCTCCGCCCAGCTCCGATCCTCATGCAATCCAACGTGATACATCAGCGCCTCGGCGATGCGCGCGTGACCGGTGCTGTTCGCGTGCAGACGATCGTCCGCCCAAAGCCGCGGATCGCCGGCGACCGGATACTGCGCGAAGTCGCAGACGATCGCCCCGCTGGCGGCCGACGCGTCGCGAATCGCATGGTTCAGCTGATGGATGCGCGTGCGCAGCATGCGCGCGAGCGGCATGACGTCGCCGAACTCCGGCAATGTGAAGGTGACGACCGTCGCGCCGTTCTTAATCAACGGCTGCTGCATCGCTTCGATGTCGTTACGAAGAGCGGTCGCGTCGAAACTACCGCGCAACAGATCGTTCATCCCGGAAACGACCGCAGCGAGATCGGGACGCATCGCGATCGCCGGCGCGAGTTGTTCGTCGCGGACCTGTCGCGTGGTGCGTCCGCGAACGGCGAGATTTGCGTAGAGGACGGAGCCTTGTTCGTCAGCGAGCCGCTGCGCGATGCGATCAGCCCAGCCGCGATAAGCGCCGCGACCGTCAGGATCGTCGAGCCCTTCCACCGTACTGTCGCCGATGGCGACGAAGCGCTCGTAGCGCCGTGTCACGACGCCGGCTGCAACTGAATGTTCAACGTGTTGCCGCCGTCCTGGACATTGATCGCCTTCGAAAACGTCTGATAGCCGCTCGCGGTGACGAACACGGTGATCGTGCCGGTGTCGGAGAACGTCGTGTAATGGCCGGTTGCATCGGTCTGCGTGTTGTATTCAGAGCGGATGATCCGCGCCGCGACGAGCGCGCCCGCGACCGGAGCGCCGGTCACCGCATTCGTCACGATACCGCTGATTGTTGCCGGTGGCGCCTGCTGCGGCGGAGACGTTGGCGCGGAGCCACCGCATCCGAGCGTCGTGTACATCGCACCACCGAAGACTGCAGCGAGAAGCAACGCGATCGCGAGACGTCGCATGATCATCAAACTAACACGTATCCTGCGGCAATGCAGTGGACCGGCAACCTCGCCGTGCATCAGCTCTTAGAGATGCTCGCCTATCTCGCGGGCGGACTGGTCTACGCGACGCAACGCGCGCGGCGCGGTGACGTGATCGACGACACGTCGCGCTTCACGGTCATCGCCGGCGCCGCGGTCGGCGCGATGATCGGCACGCGCCTCCTTTTCTGGCTCTGCGACCCGCGTCTGACACTCGCCCATCTCACCGATCCGAACTATCTCTTCGGCGGCAAGACAGTCGTCGGCGGACTGCTCGGCGGCTTGATCGGAGTCGAGATCGCCAAGAAGATGAAAGGGATCACGCGCTCGACCGGCGATCTGTTCGTCGAGCCGCTGATCGTCGCCATGTGCATCGGCCGCATCGGCTGTTTCCTCGCCGGGCCGCTCGATCACACCGCGGGAAAACCGACGTCGCTGCCGTGGGGGATTGCGATCGGCGACAGAGTCCCGCGTCATCCGGTCGCGTTGTACGAGATCGCGTTTCTGCTCGTGCTGCTCGGCGTTCTTCGCAGCGTGCGATCGCGATTGACGCACGAAGGCGATTCGTTCCGAATCTTCATGAGCGGCTATTTCACATTTCGATTCGCAATCGATTTTCTGAAGCCCGATCCGCCGCCGCTCGCCGGCGGACTGACCGCCATCCAGTGGGCGTGCCTCGCCGCTCTCGGCTACTATGCATTGGTACTCACCGATGACCGCCGCCACGCGTCCATACCTCTACTACGACGCGGTCGTGTCAATTTGCACGACGTGCTTCCGGAAGATTGACGGCAAGATCGTCTTCGAAGACGGCCGTGTCTGGATGCTCAAGCATTGCCCGCAACACGGCAACGAGCGCGTACTGATGTCGGACGACGTCGACTATTACCGCCAGTGCCGCGAGGTTTACCTCAAGCCGCCCGAGATGCCGATGCGGCGCAACACGCCGATTCGCTGGGGCTGTCCGTACGACTGCGGACTTTGTCCCGATCACGAACAGCACAGCTGTATCTCGCTGATCGAGGTGACCGACGCGTGCAATCTGCGCTGCCCAATCTGCTACGCGTCGAGTGGTCCGGAGCGTCAGCATCATCGATCGCTCGAAGTGATCGAGTCGATGCTCGATGCGGTCGTCGCAAACGAAGGCGAGCCGGATGTCGTGCAGATCTCCGGCGGCGAGCCGACCATCCACCCCGACTTCTTCGCGATTCTCGATGCCGCGAAGCGGCGGCCGATCAAGCACCTGATGGTGAACACGAACGGCGTTCGCATCGCGCGCGATGCAGAGTTCGCGAAGCGCCTCGCGTCGTACAAGCCGCTCTTCGAAATCTATCTGCAGTTCGATTCGCTCCGCTCGCAGCCGCTGGAGATCATTCGCGGCGCCGATCTGCGCGACATCCGAATGAAAGCGCTGGAGCGATTGAACGAACTCGACATCTCGACGACGCTGGTCGTCACGCTGCAGCGCGGCGTCAACGATGACGAAATCGGCGAGATCATCGACTTCGCGCTGAAGCAGCCGTGCGTGCGCGGCGTGACGCTGCAGCCGGTGCAGGTCGCCGGACGCACCGACGGATACAGCGACGGCGCGAATCGGCTGACGCTTTCGGAAGTGCGGCGCCGCGTCCTCGAACAATCGAATGTCTTCGCGCCCGACGATCTGATGCCGGTGCCGTGTCATCCCGATTCGCTTTGCATGGGCTACGCGTTCAAGGGCGAGGACAAAACGATTCCGCTGACGTCGCTGATCGGACGCGAGGCGCTGATGGACGGTAGCCGTAACACGATCGTCTTCGAGCGCGAGCCGGCCGTGCAGGGCGCGTTCTTCCGGCTCTTCTCAACCGCGATCGGCGCCGAATCACAGCCACAGAAGCTGAAGGAACTGCTCTGCTGTCTGCCGAACGTGCAGGGCGACGTCACCTACGGCAACATCTTTCGACTGCTGATCGTCGAGTTCATCGACGCGCAGTCGTTCGATCTCCGCTCGATCAAGAAGACGTGCATTCACATCGCTCATCCTGACGGGCGGCTGATTCCGTTCGATACGTACAATCTTTTCTATCGCGACGAGCTCGAGACGACGAGGCTCGCGCCGTTGCGGGAATGGGCGGAGCGTTGACGGAAGAGCGGACGACGGTGACGTACGGCTGGGCCACGTGGCTCTGTGCCCTTCTCATAACCCTGGTCCTCGGCGCGATTCTGAATGTTCTCGCCGGACTGCTCGGCATGTCTGTTTACAAGCCGCTGACGGGTCTGTTCGGCGTGATCCCGGGAATCATCTTCGTCGCTGCCGGAGCAGCGCTAAAACCTCGCTGGCCGAATTTCGGCGGCGGGATGTTTGTCGGCGGCTGCATGATCGCTCTGCTCGGCGGCGTCTGTGGCGTCGTCCTGAGCAGTAATTGACGCCGCTACTCCCTCACCGAAATGTTGTACTTCTGAATCTTTGACTTCAGCGTGTTCCGCGCGAGCCCGAGTCTCCGCGCTGCTTCGCGAATTCTTCCGCCCGACGTCTCCAGCGCACGCTCGATCAGCTGCCGGTCGACTGATGACATCACTTCGTCGTACACCTCGCTGGTGATCTCCATCTTGGCCACCATCGGATTGAGCAGCGAATTCGGCATTGGCATCGGACCGCCGACCAGGTCGGGCACCGAGCCGGCCGTGATGTCGGTGAAGAGTCCGTAGAAATCGTTGCGGGTGATCGTGTCGTCGTTCGACATGACGATGGCGCGATGCAGCGTCGCTTCGAGCTCGCGAATGTTGCCCGGCCAGTTGTAGCGAAGGAAGAGATCGAGCACGCCCGGTTCGAGACGCTTCGTGTCGACGCCGAGGTCCTTGCAGATCTTGCGGATGAAATGCTCGGCGAGGAGAGGGATGTCGTCCTTCCGATCGCGCAGCGGCGGCAGCATCAGCGGAATGATGTTCAGTCGATAGAAGAGATCTTCGCGGAACGTGCCCTCTTCGATCGCCTTCTCGAGCTCGAGATTTGTCGCGGTGATGATCTTGACGTCGGTCTTGATCGTCTGCGTGCCGCCGACGCGCTCGAACTCTTTCTCTTCGACGGCGCGCAGCAACTTCGCCTGAATGGAGAGACTGATCTTCCCGATTTCATCGAGGAAGATCGTGCCGTTGTTGGCGAGCTCGAAGCGTCCGAGCTTGCGGCGATCGGCGCCGGTGAACGCCCCCTTCTCGTGACCGAAGAGCTCCGACTCCGCGAGCGTTTCCGGCAGCGCCGCGCAGTTGAATTTGATGAACGGTCCGTTCCGGCGGCCGGAGATGTTGTGAATGATTCGCGCGACCAGCCCCTTGCCGGTTCCCGACTCGCCGCGAATGAGAATCGTCGACGCGCCGCTGGCCGCTTTGCGGATCGCGAACTGAATCTTCGCCACCGCTTCCGACTGGCCGACCACGGAGTCGAGATGCTTTTCGACGAGCACCTCTTTGCGCAGCGATTCGTTTTCGAGCGAGAGGCGCGTGCGCGCTTCTTCGAGCTCTTCGTAAAGCCGCGCGTTCTCGATCGCGATCGCTGCCTGATCGGCGAACGCTTCGAGGAACGTCCGGTCTTTCGTCGAGAAGAGATGCCGCGCCTGGCGATGATCGATGTAGATCGCGCCGGCGATTCGCTCTTTGATGATGAGCGGCACGCAGAGGATCGAGAGGATGTTCTCGGCGATGACCGATTCCGAATCGTTGAAGCGTTCGTCGGCGCGCGCATCGGCCGACATGACCGCCTGTCCGGTCTGAATGACTTCCTTGACGATCGATTGCGGCGAGCGTTTCGAGCCGGCGTCGAGTCCTTCCTTGATGTTGCGGACGACGCGCGTTCGCAGCGCGCTGGTGATCGGATCGAGCAGCAGGATCATGCCGCGTTCGGCGCGCAGGCGCCGGATCGCGACGTCGAGGACGCGGTTGAGCACCTCCTCGAGGTTGAGCGTCGAGTTGATGATCTTGACGACTTCGTAAAGACCGACGACGCTCGAGTCGGGCGCTTTGCCGGCCGGCTTGATGCGGAAGAGCGCGCCGCGCGCACGTTCGAGATCGCCCGACGCGTCGAGCTTTTCGAAGATCCGAATTGCGCTGCGAATCGTCTGTGTCGCTTCTTCCGCTTCTTCGCGCAGCAGTCCCATGTCGAAGAGGAGCCGCGCCAGTTCGTACGGCGTGTCGAGCTCTTCGAACAGCGCGCGCGCTTCTTCGAACTTCGCGTTGGCCGCCTCACGCTCGCCGCGGAACGAATAGATCTTTGCCCACGCCCAGTCGTTCTTCGCCATCGTGAAACGATCGTCGAGCTCGCGCGCGTATTTCTCGCCGAGCTCCGCGTGGCGGACTGCATCATCGAGACGTTGCTCGCGCAACGCCAGCGCGGCGGCGGCGGTGTTGGCGCGCGCCAGTCCCTGCACGGTGTGGTTCGCTTCGAAGATCGCCATCGCCCGCGCAAGGAACCTGCTCGACTCGGCGTGGTTCTCGCGATCGTCTTCGATCGCCGCGAGCACATAGCAAGCCTCGGCGATCAGATCTTCATCGCGCGCACGTTCCGCGGCGGAGAGCGTTTTCTGCGCGTACTCGAGCGCCTTGGCGATGTCGCCGCGTTTCTGCGTCAGTCGCGCCAGCGGAAGATAGACGCTGATGCGCGACGCGCGTGCTTCATCGAAGCCTTCCATGCTGAGGCAGCGGTGGAAATGCTCCATCGCTTCGTCCCAGCGTCCGAGGATCTCGAGACACTCGGCGAGGTTCTCGCGCGCCAGCGCTTCGTAATCGACGGCGCCGATCTTCTCGTCGATGTTGACGCTCTTCTCGAAGTATTCGGCAGCGGCGTGGAAGTTCCCGCGTCCGAACTCGACCACGCCCACATTGTTGTACGCGGTGATCAGGTCCCACAGATCGCCCTCGGCTTCGGAAAGCGCGACGTTGATCTTGTAATACTGCAGCGCCGTCTTCCAGTCGCCGAGTTTGTAGAGCGTGTTGCCGAGGTTCGTCGACGCGACTTTGCAGAGCTGTTCGGAGCTGACCGTCTCCCCGATCTTCACCGCTTCGAGAAGAATGTCGCGCGCCGACGTCCAGTTGCCGAGTCCGTACTCGACGATACCGAGCATGTTCTTGATGTAGCCGTAGACGATGTTCGGCTCCATCCCTTCGAGCATCTTCATCGCCTTGTCGGCGGATGCGCGTGCCGCTTCGAGGTCGCCTTTCTCGCGATGGATCCACGCAATGCGATTGAGCGTTTCCGCGACCTGCAGCGTTTCGCCGAGCTCCTCGAAATGCGCCATGGCGTTCTGGAAATACGAGAGCGCCGAATCCTGCTCGCCGCGTTTGCCCAGGACCTTGCCGATCTTCTTCATCACGCGGCCGAGGTCCGCGCTCGCCGCTTCGTCTTTGCGGCGGCTCTGGATGCTCTTCAGCAGGAACTGATACGCCTGCATGGCGCCGCGATAGTCGCTGGCGCGGTAATACGAATCGGCGAGCTTCTCGCGGATCTCCGCTTTGTGTTTCTCGTCGTAGCCGCCGAGGTCCATCTGCTCGAGCGCGATGCGATAGAACTCGCTCGCTTCCTGATGCGCGAGCGTGCGCGTGGCGATGTCGCCCGCTTCGACGGAGTAGCGAATGCCTTTCTCGTTTTCGTTGGCGCGCGCGAAGTGATACGCGATCTGTCCGATGAGCTGCGACGAGCCGGCCTGCATCGCCGATTCGAGCGCGTTGCCGACGCGGCCGTGCAGTTCGCTGCGGCGGCGATCGCTCATCGTGTTGTAGACAGCGTCGCGCAGATGGATCTGCGGGAAGTTGACGGTCTTGCCGCTCGGCGGCTCATCGAGCAACCCGAGCGCTACGAGCTCGCGCATCGTCGCAAACGCGGCCTCGTTGCCGTGATCGCCGATCCCGGTGAGCATTCCGACTTCGGTCATCTCACCGAACACCGCGGCCGCTTCGAGCAGCGCGCGCTGATCCGGCGTCAGTAATTCGACGCGTTCCATCAGGATCGACGCGGCGCCGCCCGGAATGCGCAATCCGCGAATGCGATCCATCTCCGCGACCCAGCCGGTCGGCTGCCAGTGCAGGAATCCGTGCGCAATCAGATAGTCGACGACGCGGCGAATCGCCAGCGGCGAGCCGGCCGACTCCCACAACATCCACCGCACCAGTTCATCGGAAACGTTTTGTTCGCCGAGCAGAGACTGGAGATGCTCGCGCACGAGCGGTTCGGTCAGCGTCTCGACGCGGATGATCGGGAAGCCAACCTCTTTCGCGCGCTGCTCCCAGTGCGCGAGTCCGGGCGAAGGCGTTTCGACCGCGGCCTCGCTCCCCGTTTCGAGCGTCAGCGTTCCGATGACGAGCAGCTTGTTGGAGCGCGCTTCGCCGATGAGAAACGCGAAGAGCTCGGCGGTCGACGGATCGGCCCACTGCAGATCTTCGATGATGATGATGAGCGGCGAGCCGCTCGAGTCGCCCGACGCGGCGAGGAAACCGTACATGTCCTGCATCGATTGCACGATGCGGTTGTAGAGGCGGTATTTCTGGCCGTGCGCGAGTCGTCCGAGATCGTCGGTGACCATCGGCGCGACGACCGGCCGCAGCATGCGGCGAATCTCTTCGGCGACGTCCGCTTCCGGATTCATCGCCAGCACCATCTGATGGAAGATGTCGAAGAACGGCGCGTAGATCGTTTTGCGATTGATCGGACAGCGTCCGCAGAAGACGCGTGCGCCATCGAGTTGCGCGCGAAGCGTGGCGTCGCGAACGATGCGGCTCTTGCCGAGGCCTTCGGTACCGGCGACGATCACACCGTTGCCGTTGCCGTCGCGCGCTTCGCTGATGAGCGCCATCAGCTGCGTCACTTCATGTTTGCGGCCGATGAGCGGCGCCGCGTACAACTCGCCGCGTCCGACCAGCAGCTCGCCGGCCGGCGCTGTTTTTCCAGCGGCGTGTGCAACCGCCTGCAGCATCGCGGCGGCCGACGCGTAACGATGACGCGGATCTTTTTCGAGGAGCTTGAGGATGATCTCTTCGAGCGCGTGCGGCACGCGCGGATTGATCGATGACGGCGGACGGATCTCTTCATCGAGATGCATCCGGATGACGTCGATCGCCGCCTTGCCGTAGCCGGGCAGCGCGCCGGTGACCGTCTCGTACAGCGTCATGCCGAGCGCGTAGAGATCGGCGCGCGAGTCGACGCGATCCTGTCGCAGCACTTCCGGCGCCATGTACTGCAGCGTGCCGCGAATCTGCCGATCGAGGACCTGGCGGCTTTCGATGGCGACGCCGAAGTCCATGATCTTCGCCTGGCCGGCGTCGTTGACGAGGATGTTGGACGGCTTGAGATCGAGATGGATGATGCCGAGGTGATGGATGTGATGAAGAGCCGCGGCGATCTGCAGGATGACGTCGTAAAGCGCCGTCCAGTTTTGTCCGTCGAAATACTCGTTGATCCGCTTTCCGGAGAAAAACTCCATCGTGAAGTACGGAAAGCGATCGTGCAGGAGACCGTAATCGAAGACGCGAATGATGCTCGGATGTTCGAGCGACGCCAGCGTTTGAAACTCCGTGCGAAAACGGAGTAGCTGCTGCGGCTCGGACAGTTCGTGGCGAAGAATCTTGATCGCTTCGTCACGTTTGTCCGGAACGTCGAACACGCGATAGACGGCCGTTGCAGGCGTCTCTTTGAGGACGGCGCGGACCTGGTATCGCGGCGGAAGCTGAAGTTCAGGAGCGAGCGTTTCGGTCGTCGTCATGTTTTTCAGGGTTGGGGTGAGAATATAACCCATCTGTAACCGGCGGGGGTCAGAGAATTGGCCGCCGTTCTGACACATTCATTCCTCAGTACTTACCGGTAGAATGACGCCGCTCCATGTCCGAAGTACCCAATCATCTGGACCGCTTTGAGATCCTCCGCGTTCTCGGCAAGGGAGGAATGGGGACGGTTTACCTCGCGCGCGACGAGCGCCTCGGGCGCCAGGTTGCGCTGAAAGTTCTCAATTCGGATGACCTTGCCAGCGACGATCGCCGCTCCCGTTTCCTGCGTGAAGCGCGCGCCTCGGCATCGATCCGCCATCCGAACGTCGCCACGATTTACGAAGTCGACGAGACCGAGGATGGCAAGCCGTTCATCGTGATGGAGTACTGCGAAGGCGAGACGCTTTCGCAGCGGATGCGTCGCCGTCCGCTCGACGCCGGCGAGTTCGTTTCAATCGCGCGGCAGCTCGCGGCAGGAGTCGCGGCCGCGCACGACAACGGCGTCGTTCATCGCGACATCAAAGCGGCGAACGTGATCATCGAGCCGAACGGCACCGCGAAGATCCTGGATTTCGGACTGGCGAAATTCGTCGTGCGCGAAAACGCGGCGACGGTCGACATGCCGTCGATGGAGACGGCGACCGGAACGTTCTTCGGAACGCTGCACTACCTCTCGCCCGAACAGGCGGCGGGATTTCCGGCCGACGAACGGAGCGATCTCTTCGCGCTCGGCGTGATCTTCTTTCAGATGGCGACGGGACAGTTTCCGTTCAACGGCGATTCGCCGCTGATGATCCTGCAGCGCATTCGCGAAGCGGAGCCGGAGCCGTTCGT
Organism: Acidobacteriota bacterium; assembly: GCA_034667465.1. Classification (GTDB taxonomy): domain Bacteria; phylum Acidobacteriota; class Thermoanaerobaculia; order Gp7-AA8; family Gp7-AA8; genus JAOBAU01. The sequence continues at coordinate 176,287 of JAXDJV010000027.1, forward strand.
CGCGCACGATGCGGCGCTGCCGCCGCAGGTGCCGCGCATCATCGGACACCTGCTGCAGAAAGATCCGCTCGAACGTTATCCGAACGCCGGCACGCTGCTGCGCGATCTCGAAGACATCGAATCGCCGACGGTGCGCGTCACTGTACATACGCAGGGAACGCGCACGGCGATCGGCCGCACCCTCCCCCGCCCGCACTGGATTCGCGTCGTCGTGATCGTCATCGCGCTCGCCGTCGTGTCGACCGCGATCTACTTCGTGCGCGAGAACCGGACGAAGGACGACGATCCCGCGGCGACTGCAGGACAGACGACGACGCAGGGACCGATCCGTTCGATGGCGGTGCTGCCGCTCGAGAACATCGCCAACAACACGCGCGACGACTTTCTCTCGGTCGGCCTGGCCGACGCGCTCGTGACGAAGCTGCAGAAGATTCCGTCGCTCCAGGTGCGGCCGACGTCGGCCGTCATGGAGTTCCGCAATCAGAAAACAGATCCGAAGCTGGCGAGCAAAAAGCTGCAGGTCGACGGAATCCTGGAAGGTCATTTTCTGGCCGCCGGCGATCTGGTGCGCGTCACGCTGCAGCTCACCGATTCACGCACCGGCTACAGCGTCTGGGCCGATACGGTCGACGGAAAGCGGGAGGATCTGCTCAAGCTGATCGACGACGTGTCGGCGCGCACGGTGACCGGCCTCAATGAAAAGCTCGGCGTGCAGCAGACGGCGACCGGATCGGAAGCGCGGTCGACCAGTCCGAAAGCGTACGAGGAGTATCTGCGCGCCCGCGCGCTGAACGGCACGCTGGTGCCGAAGGAGTATCGCGATCAGATCGCGTCGCTGCGGCGCGCCGTCGAAATCGATCCGAACTTTGCGGCCGCGTATGCCGATCTCAGCATCGCCTACTCGCTCGGACTCGCGCGCGGACTGATGACCGACAAGGATGCGAACGAGCGCGCCGAGTGGTATGCGCGGCAGGCCGTTCGTCTCGATCCAAACCTCGCGGCCGCGCATCTCGCGCTCGGCCGTGCGTTCGTCCGCTCATCCCAGGATCGTTTCCGCGAAGCGACGCGCGAGAACCTCGCGGCGGTGCGACTGACGCCGAACGATCCGCCGGCGCTCTACACGATCGTCGGCTACTTCGTCGCCACCGGCGATCTGCGCAATGCGCAATGCGCCGGCGATCATCTCATTCGACTCGATCCGTCGTCGTCCGACGCGAAGACGCGCGGCTACTGGTACGTGAACGCCGTCGATGCCGAAGGGGCGCTGAAGAACGCGCAATACGCGCTGGCGTCGAAGGATACGGAACTGGCCGGCCACGACATGCGCGCGTTCGCGTTTCTGCTGCAGAACAATCCAGATGCCGCAGCGGCGGAAGCGGAGAAGATGACGGCGCTCTATCCGACGCATTACACGGGCAGGAGCGTGAAGGCGATGGTCGCGGCGGCGCGTGGCGATCGGGCCGAGGCCGAAGGTTTTTTGAAGACGTTCGAAGCGGACGCGGAACGGAATCACTGGGCGGCGCTGCGCCAGATGCTGACGTACGCGAAGCTCGGCGATCGCGACAAAGCGGTGCGCTGGATGCGCCGCGCCGCGGAGCTCGGCAATCACAGCTGGTACATGCTGGTGAAACATCCGTGGCTGGTGGCGCTGCAGGGCGATCCCGAATATCAGCAGCTCGTCGCGAAGATCAAAGGCGATCTCGACGACGTGCGCGATGACGTCATCGGCGTGTATCAGCTGATCTGCGGCGGGTAGGCGGGCGGGCAGGGCCCGCTGCCCGGCATCGCAAGCGTCGGCCACCAGCTTCGCGGCGGATCGTAGCAACTATACGAATACGCGCGATTCAGGCGGTTGCCCGCTTCAGCTTTTGATATTTCGCGCCATCGACGAAATTGCGGAGTTTGTCGCCGAGACGATGCCCTGGCTCATCTCGCTCATCTGCGAGAGCTTGTTCATCTGCATTTGCAGCGCGAACATATCGCTGACTGCGATCGAATCCTGCCGTGACATTTTGTCGAGGTGCTTTTGGACCTGCGCGAGCATGTCACCCCTCAGGCGCGTCTCGTCCACCAGCCTGTCAAGATGTGCCTTCACGGAAAGGAAGTCGTTCTGGAATGCAGGATCGTTTGACATGCGCAAAGTATAAGCCGCTGCGCAGAGCCCGGTTGGCGTGCCGTTAGTCGATCGCCCTGAACATCCGCTGCAGCGCGCGATCGGCGGGCAGGCGAATCTCTTCCGGCACTTCGATCTCGTACTTCACGTCGCGCAGCGAATCGCGCACGTCTTCGAGCGTCGTCACCTTCATGAACGTGCAGAGCTTGCAACCCTTCACGAACGTCTTGTCCGGCACTTCCATCGCCAGGCGATCGGAAAGTCCGCATTCGGTCACGACGAGGAATCGCGACGCCGGCCGTTCCTTCGCCCACTTCACCATTCCGGATGTCGACAGCACGGCGTCGGCAAGCTTCGCGACGTCGGGACGACATTCCGGATGGACGAGAATCTCCAACTCCGGATCGGCTTCGCGGATGCGCTGCACTTCCGCCGGCGTGATTTGCTGGTGGACGTAGCAGAAGCCTTCCCACGGAATGATGTTCTTGTCGGTCACCTGCTCGGCGACGTGATTGGCGAGATTGCGGTCTGGAACGAAGAGGATGTTTTTGTTCGGCAGGGTTCGGACGACTTTCGCCGCATTCGCCGACGTCACGATGATGTCGGAGAGCGCTTTCACTGCCGCGGTCGTATTGACGTAGCTGACGACGGCGAGATCGTCGTACTGCTTCTTCAGCTCCGCGATGCGCGCCGCAAGCTGTTCGGCGGGAGCGGAGTCTGCCAGCTGACAACCGGCCAGCAGATTCGGCAGCAGCACCGTTCGCGACGGATTGACGATCTTGGCCGTCTCAGCCATGAAGTGGACGCCGCAGAACTCGATGATGTCGGCATCTTTGACGTTCGCCGCCATCAGCGCCAGCTCGAGCGAATCGCCGACGAAATCGGCGACCTTCAGAATCTCCGGCCGGTAATAGTTGTGCGCCACGATCACCGCGTTGCGCTGTTTCTTCAGCGCGCGGATCTCTTCGTACAACGTCTCGAAACCGCGGACGTCTTCGCGCGTGTATTCGTAGGTGGTTACGCGGCTTAGTTCTTCGAAGAGGGTTGACATGCTGGTGCGTACTTTAGCGAAATCAGGGCCATGGGCATGAGGAATGAGTGATGAGGCATGAGTAAAGGCAAAGGCAAGGTTCTACTCATACCTCATTACTCATGCCTCATGCCTGAGAACTACGACCGTTGCCCCCCGATGCGCATCCGCGTCGTAATACGAAAGAACGAGTTCATGCGTCGCCAGAACCGCCTGCACATTCGCCCGTTGTACTCCGATTCCCCGTCCATGAATGAGTCGCACTTCGCGGAATCCGCGGGCGTGTGCTTCGCGCAGATATTCGCCGACGACGTCGCGGATCTCGTTGGGACGAAAGGGGTGAAGGTCGAGGACCTCCTCGATCGGGATCTCGACCGGGTCGTCGTCCACGCCGGAAATTCTATGCGATACTCTCCCCGCTCAAAACCACCGCGAGGAACTCATGGTTCTCTTCAATCACGCGACGCGAGAGATGACGGCGAAGATCGTCTATTACGGTCCCGGACTCTGCGGGAAGACGACGAACCTCATGGTCATCTTCGACAAGCTCGACCCGAAGCAGAAAGGGAAGATGCTGTCGCTGGCGACGAAGACCGACCGCACGCTTTTCTTCGATCTCCTCCCGGTCGACATCGGCAAAGTCGGCAACTTCAACCTCAAAATCCAGCTCTACACCGTTCCCGGCCAGGTCTTCTACAACGAGACGCGCAAGCTGGTGCTGAAGGGCGCTGACGCGGTCGTGTTCGTCGCCGATTCGCAGCCGTCGATGGTCGAGTCCACTCGCGAAAGCTTCGCGAACCTCATGGAGAACCTCGAGCAGAACCAGATCGATCCGAACGACACGCCGATCGTCGTGCAGTACAACAAACGGGACATTCCCGGCGTCCTGCCGGTCGAAGAGCTGCAGGAACAGCTCGGTTTCGAAGGCTATCCGTACACGGAAGCGTCGGCGCTCAAGGGCGAAGGGGTGATGGAGACGTTCAAGCTCGTCTCGAAGATCACCGCCAAGCATCTGATGAACCGGCTCAAGGGAAAATCGAACGAGCCGATCGACAGGAAGAAAAGCTCGATCAAAGCGACTCCGGTCGCCGCTCCCGCGCCGAAAGCGCCTGAGCCCGAGCCGGAGCCCGAGCCGATCGCGGAGGCGCCGAATCCGTTCGCCGACTCCGTCCCGTTCCCCGAATCGCTGTCGATGGATCAGGGCTACGAGAAGATGGAAGAGGTGTCGCTCGAGCAACTCGTCAGCGAAGGACGCGAGCGTCCGATGACGATGTCGGGCAACATCGCCGTGCCGATCATCGATGAGATCGAAGAGCTCGGCGCCGAGTCGCTGATGCCGGCCGAGGAGCCGGTTGCGGTGGCGGTGATGGACGAGCCCTCGCCGGCGGCAGTCGCCGATGATGGCCGTGTCGGACAGCTCGAAGCGGAAGTGGCCTCGCTCCACGCGCAGCTCGCTTCCACGCAGGATCGGCACCGTGCCGCGCTCGAAGAGATTCTTCGCGATCTCGACGAGCTTCGCGGTCGCGTTCGCATGCAATTCGACGCGTGACGCCGCTCACGCGTGCATCGCTGTACGCCATCTAAACTGCGGTCTTTCAAACCTAATCTCGGAGGAAGAACTATGCGCCGCACACTCTCTCTCATTGTTTCCGCTGTCATTCTGCTCGGCGGCTGCCGCGCCAAAGAAGCGATGGACAAGGCGAAGATCGCCAGCGACCTCGACAACCACGGCACGATGGACCTGATGAAGGACGTCGCCAACGACAAGTACGACGCGCCGAAAGACGGCAAGCTCACCGACTCACAGATTCAGATGTATCTGAAGGTGCGCGAGCACGAGAAGCAGATCGCCCAGGTCGCGAAGCAGCAACTGCAGCAGCATTCGGAAGAGTCGAAAAAGAACGGCGAGAAATCGCTCAGCGGAATGGTTGAAGGCTTCAAAGCCCTCGGCTCCGCCGCCGACTTCGCCACCGCCGACATCCGCGCTGCGAAAGACCTCAAATACAACACGCAGGAGTACCTCTGGGTGAAGTCGCAGGTGCTCGCCGCCAGCAGCACGGCGATGGTCGAGAAGATGAGCGAAGCGATGAACGCGCAGATGAGCGCCAGCTACGCGCAGATGAAGAAGTCGATGGATGAGGCGCCCGACGCCACCACGAAGAAAATGTACGCCGACATGCTGGCCGGCTTTGAAAAACAGAAAGCGGAAGCGGCCGCGCAGAAGCAGCAGGAAGATCCGGCCATCGCCTACAACCGCCAGCTCCTTTCGAAATACGAAGGAACGCTGAACGCCTACACGCAGGAGTTGTCGAAGTACGAAGACAAGCCGGGCGAGGTGCAGAAGGGCATGGAGCAGTGGCAGAAGGATCTCGACAAAGCAAAGACCGACGCGGGGAAACAGCATTAACGTGCGCCGCTTTCCATTCCGCCTCACCTGCTCCGCGTGTAAGGCGGAATTCGATGCAAAGCAGTTGATCAATCTCTGTCGTACCTGCGGCGCGCCGCTCCTGGTCATTTACGACCTCGAGCCCGCGCCGCAGTTGCGTGCGGAGATCGTGAAACGCCGCGCCGACATGTGGCGCTACGCGGAAGTGCTCCCGGCCGGCGATGACATCGTCACGCTCGGCCAAGGGGTCACGCCGCTCCTTCCGTCCACGCGTTACGCGAACGTCTTCATCAAAGACGAATCGAAGAATCCGACGCGTTCGTTCAAGTGCCGCGGCATGGCTGCGGCGGTGACGATGGCGAAGCAGCTCGGCGCAACGTCGCTCGCGGCGCCGACCGCAGGCAACGCCGGCGCGGCTCTCTCCGCGTACGGCGCACGCGCCGGACTGCCGGTCTTCGTCGCCATGCCGCGCGACACGCCGCGGTCGATCATCGACGAATGCCGCGAGTACGGCGCGACCGTCGAGCTGGTCGCCGGCGTCATCACCGACGCAGGAAAACGGGTCCAGCAGTATCTCGCCGAGCACGGCGGCTTCGATCTCTCGACGCTGAAAGAACCGTATCGCGTCGAAGGAAAAAAGATCATGGGCTACGAGCTGCTCGAAGATCTCGGCCGTCTGCCCGACGTCATCCTCTATCCGACCGGCGGCGGCACAGGGCTGATCGGGATGTGGAAAGCGTTCGATGAGATGCAGCAGCTCGGCTGGATCGGCAGCGAGCGTCCGCGGATGTTCAGCGTGCAGTCGAGCGGCTGCGCGCCGATCGTTCGCGCATTCGATCAGCAGCTCGAGAATGCCCCGGAATGGGAATCGCCGCACACCGGCGCGTGGGGACTGCGTGTACCGCGCGCAATCGGCGATCGGCTCATGCTGCGCGCGCTGCGCGATTCACACGGCGGCGCGATCGCCGTCGACGAATTGCAGATCGAGCCGGCTGCCGCGGAAGCGCGCAAACGCGAAGGGGTCGACGTCGGACCGGAAGGCGGCGCCGCGTTTCTCGCGCTCGATGCGCTCCGCGCGAATGGCAGCGTGAAAGATGGCGAGACGGTCGTCGTCTTCAACACCGGCGGCGACAAGTACCATTGACCGGCTGCGCCGCAAGTCACGCCTCAAAGCCACCGCTCCTCGCGCAGACGCAGCACCACCGCAACCGCCGCGCCTGACGTTCCTGAGGAACCGGCCTTCACGGTAGTGCCAGCCTCGTGATCACAATCACCGCGTGCGTCAACGAATGGACGTAGATTGACGTCCATTCACCGGGTCCCACACGAGGAGAGAGCTTCATGAGATCGACGCCCCTGTCCGTCCGGCTTGCGCTGGCCGTCTGCATCAGCCTTACGGCGCTGCACGCAAACGCACAATGTCCGACGGCCGGACAGATCGCCAGTCCGCAATCGCCGAACAACGGAACCAACTTCGCCAGCGGCACGCCGATCTCGCTCAGCTGGACCGCCGCGACCGCGGCGAACGTCACCACCTACGTGGTCTACGTCTCGAAGGTCGGTTCCGGAACGACCTCCGGCTATTGCACGGCGTCGGCCCCCGGAACCAGCTGCACCGGAGCCTCGCTCGCCGACGGTGAATGGGAATGGGTGGTCAACACGATGACCAGCACCTGCCCGACCGGCGTCGATTCGGCAAAGCGCAACTTCACCGTCGGCTGCGGACTCTCCGCGCCGAACATCTCTTCTCCGACCGATCAGGCGACGAACACACCGACCAGCGTCACGCTCAGCTGGACACAGGCTCCGCGCGCCGACAGCTACGACATCTTCCTCGGGCTCGTCGGTCAGGGCTGCACGGCCGGCGCTCCGGTCGGCACCGCCACCGGCACGACGTTCAGTCCGCCGACGCTGCAGGCCGGCACGATGTACGAGTGGCGCGTCCTCGCACGCAGGACGGGCTGTCCCGGCACAACCACGAGCTGCGTGAAGTTCACGACCGCCAGCGGTTGCGCGCAGGCCGGCATCTTCGATCTCCTCGCGCCGGCGAACAACGACAGCACCGGCTCCACGCCGACGCTCTCCTGGGCTCCGTCGTCCGGCGCCGCCGCATACAAGATTCACCTCGGCACGCAGAATCCGCCGCAGGTCAACGCCAACGATCCCGGCACGACCAACACGTCGTTCACGCCGAGCACGCTGGCGCCAGGAACGTATTACTGGTACGTCGATGCGCTTCCGTCGTGCGGCACGAGCGGCGCGCGCTCGAGCACGAGCGTCCGCTCCTTCACGATCACGAACAACTGTCCGACCGCGAAGCCGGCGAATACCGCGCCGGCATCAAACGCCACGCTCACGAACGGTAACCCGGTTACCTTCTCGTGGACCGCGGTCCCGACGGCGACGAACTACAGCATCGTCATCTCCGACGACAACGGCGCGACCTCGCGCACGCTCGGCACCGTCGCGGCACCGGCAACGTCACTCAGCGCGACGCTCACCGCCGGCAGCTACTACTGGCTCGTCCGTGCAACGTTCGCCGCCTGTCCGACCACCAGCTCCGACGTCGGCCACTTCACCGTTGCAGCGCCGCAAACGTCGTGCTTTACGGCGTCACCGCGTCTGACTGAGCCTGCCAACAACGCCACACTCAACACCACCAGCGTTCACTTCGACTGGGATTCCGTTTCGGGCGCGACGTTCTATCGACTCTTCGCATCGTTCAACGGCGGCAGCTTCACGACGCTGAATTTCGCGCGTGAAACCGAGTTCACCGCATCGGTTCCCGCCGGCACGGCCGTCGAGTGGTACGTCGTCGCGTCCGCCGACAACTGTGCGACCGAATCAACACACTTCAAATTCTCGACCGCCGCGTCCGGCTGTCCGTCGAATCCCGATTCGCCGCATCTCATCGCTCCCGCCGACGGCACGACGAATCTCACCTCGCCGGTCACCTTCTCGTGGGGCGGAGTCAGCGGCGCGACCTCGTATCGCGTCATCGGTACGAGCGCCGCCGCGGCCGACTCGTTCATCATCGGTACGACCACCGCGACGCAACTCACGGCACAGGTTCCGGCCGGCTCGCTGACGTGGGTCGTGCAGGCGCTGTTCGGTGAGTGTCCGTCGTCGACGCTCTCGACACGCGCCACGATCACCATCACCACCGGAACTGCGTGCAACAACACGGCGCCGATCCTCTCGTCGCCCGCGAATGGCGCAAGCGTCAACTCGCCGGTCGAGTTCAAATGGAACGCAGCCACCGGCGCGAGCGCGTACAAGCTCTACGTCGCAATCAACGGCGGCACGCCCGATCTCCTCGCGACGACGACCGAGACCGAAGCGACGCGCATCATTCCGGCGGGCACGGTCACCTGGTTCGTCGAAGCGATCTACGCCGGCTGCGCGAACGTTCGCTCGTCGACCTTCACCTTCACCGCACTCGCCGATCGCATTTGCGGCACCGGCTCGATTCAACTCACCTCGCTGCCGACCGCGCCGGTGCAATCGCCGGTCACGCTGACATGGACGCCGGTAACCGGCACAACCGGTTACCGCGTTTACGCCGCGGCCGATGGCGGCTCGCCGACGATCGTGGCGCGCACGACGCAGCCAACCGCCACGGTCTCGCTGCCGAGCGGCGTCATCGAGTGGTACGTCGAAGCGCTCTTCACCGATTGCGATCCGATCGTCTCGCCGAAAGCGAAGTTCACCGTCGCGCTGGCGGCGAACTGCGCGACGCACATCGCACCGCCGCCGATCGCTCCCGCCGCCGGCAGCAGCAGCAACTCGCCGGTCGCGTTCTCGTGGGGCGCAGTACCGGAAGCGGTCGCGTATCGCGTCTGGATCGCGCTCAACAATCAGCCGGTCGTCGACATCGGCTTCACCAAAGATACGAAGCTGACGCACGAGCTCGCGCCCGGCACCGCGTCGTGGTTCGTCGAAGCGTATTTCGACAGCTGTCCGCCGGTCGCATCCGCGCGGACGAACTTCACGATCACCAGTCCGACGCCGCGCTGCAGCAGCGAAGCACCGGCGCTGATCACTCCGCCCGACGGGACGACGAACGCCGGCTCGCCGGTCGTCTTCACCTGGAGCGGCGTCGACGGCGCGCGCGCCTATCGCATCTTCGGCGCGCTGGCCGGCGGTGAGCTCGTCTACCTCGGCACGACGCCCGACACGTCATTCGAGAAACCGCTGCCGCCCGGCAACTACATCTGGGCCATCGAAGCGGTCTTCGAAGCATGCAGCTCGACCCGCTCATCGCGCGGCTCCTTCACGGTCGCGCAGCGTCAGAACTGCTCGACGGAAGCGCCGCGGCTGCACTCGCCTGCCGACAAATCGGCCGGCGTCTCCAATGACGTCGACTTCGGCTGGGATCCGATCAGCGGCGCCGTCGGTTACGCGGTGTGGGTGAAGCCGCGCAACGGCGCAGCTGCCGTTATCGGCACGACGAACGACACCGACCTCGATCGCAACCTTCCCGACGGCGCATTCGAATGGTGGGTGGTCGGGTTCATCTCCGGCTGCAACTCCGTCGAATCGTCGCACTTCACGTTCGACACGAAATCGTCCGACGCCTGTCTGCACAAGCGCCCAGTCGTGCTGACGCCGCTCGACGGTGAAACGCACATCCTCTCGCCGGTCAACTTCTCGTGGAGCGCCGTCGCGCAGGCGAAGAGCTACAAAGTGTGGGTGGCGTTCGATCACGAAGGCGCCAGCGTCCTCGGCACCACCACGACCACCGCGCTCGTCGCCGACGTTCCCGCCGGCACGATCGCGTGGTTCGTCGAAGCAACGTTCGACGGCTGCCCGTCGACCCGTTCTGCGATCAGCACTTTCGTTGCAACACGCACCGCACCGGCATGCGGCACGCCGGAGAAACCGCTGACGACCGTCGTTGGCCGCACCGTTTCCGGCACGCAGTTCGGCGTCCGCTGGAGCGCGGTCGCGAACACGAAACTGTACGAAGTGCAGGAAGCGACGAAGGCCGACTTCTCGAACGCCACCACCCGCACGTCGACCGGCGTCACGTGGCCGTTCACGCGCACCGTCACCGTTCCGACCGTCTTCTACTACCGCGTACGCGGCGTCAGTAACTGCAACGACGAACGCGGACCGTACTCCGACGTCGTCAGCACAACAATCGTGCCGCCGAGCTCCGAGCCTTCCGTCGAAGTCGGCACGCAGAGCTCCGTCGTGCAGACCGTCTTCATCCCCGGCCCGGCCACGCCGACGCAGTTCACCGCGCGCGGCGACAAGCCGTGGATGACCGTCACTCCGTCGTCCGGAACGATCGGCCCCGACGGACTGACGTTCACGATCACGTCGGCCGCCGGCACGCTGCCGGTCGGCACGACGATCGGTACGATCATCCTCACCTACGGCAGTTCCGGAAAAATGGGAGCGAACGCCGGCGGCTTCAACTTCCCGATCTCGATCAGCCTCGTCACGCCGGTCGCGCCGACGCCGAAGAACACGCCGCCGCCCGACTCGCTGATCATCCCCGCCGTCGCGCACGCGCAGGGCGCGAACTCGGCGATGTTCGAGTCTGACGTTCGCGTCAGCAACACCGGCGCGCAGACGCAGAAGTATCAGCTCAACTTCACGCTGTCGGGAGTGAACGCAACGCAGTCGGGACAGTCAACCACGATCGAAGTCGAGCCTGGTGCAACGATGGCGCTCGACGACATCCTGACGACCTTCTTCGGCTCATCGACCGACGCCAGCACCAGCGGCGTGCTCGAGATCCGTCCGCTCACCTCGTCGTCGAGCGCGTCGGCGTTCTCGCAGTCGACCGTCAGCGCGGTCTCGCCGTCGACCGTCGCTTCCAGCCGCACGTTCAACCAGACGCCGACCGGCACGTTCGGCCAGTTCATCCCGGCCATCCCGTTCTCCAGCTTCATCGGCAACACCGGCAGCGGCGCCGCGAAATCGGTGCTGTCGCTGCAGCAGATCGCACAGTCGGCCGCGTATCGAACGAACTTCGGCGTCGTCGAAGCATCGGGCGAGCCGGCCGACCTGCTCGTCAGCGTCTTCAACAACGCCAACGAAAAGCTGAAAGAGATTCCGATCTCGCTGCAGGCGGGTGAGCATCGGCAGCTCAACGGCTTCCTCGCCACGAATGGTGTCAGCATCAATGACGGCCGCATCGAAGTGGAAGTGACGTCGCTGACGGGACGCGTCACCGCGTACGCGTCGGTCGTCGACAACGCCACGAACGATCCGCTGCTCGTCTCGCCGGTGCGGAAAGGGGCGACGTCGTCGACGCGGTACGTCGTTCCGGGCGTCGCCGATCTGAACAACGGCCTCGCCAGCTGGCGCACCGATCTGCGTATCTTCAACGACTCGACTTTGCCCGCGACCGCATCGCTCAACTTCTACCCGCAGGGAAATCCGGGCGCGCCGGTGACGCAGTCGGTCACGCTCGCGCCGGGCGAAGTGCGCGCCATCGACAACTCGCTGCAGTCGCTCTACAACCTCACCAACTCCGGCGGCGCGATCACGATCGTTTCGGCGTCGAGCACGAACCTCATCGTCACCGCGCGGACGTACAACCAGACCGCGAACGGCACGTTCGGCCAGTTCATCCCGGCAGTCACGCCGGCGGAATCGGTCGGAGCCGTCGACGGCCGCTCGCTCCAGCTGCTGCAACTCGAGCACTCCGATCGCTTCCGGACGAACATCGGACTCTCCGAAACGACCGGTAACGCCGCGACTGTCGAAGTCTCGGTGATCCAGCCCGACTCGAAAGTGATTCCGGTGATCTCGATCCCGCTCGCCGCGAACGAGTTCCGCCAGTTCTCACTCGGCGACTTCGGGCTCGGAACCGTCTACAACGCCCGCGTCACCGTCCGCGTCACCGAAGGCAGCGGCAAAGTCACCACCTACGGTTCGGTGATCGATCAGATCACGCAGGACCCCACCTACGTTCCGGCGCAGTAACCGCTAAAGTCAACATCGGGGGTCCGACCCCCGATGTTGACTTTACGAGGAAGCCTTCAAGTCGGCGGAGTGGCGTCATCTGCATATAATGCGCGCCGCGAAAACTTCGGAGGTTTCACTTGGCTGAATCACAACAGTACGACGTCGTCATCATCGGCAGCGGCCCGGGCGGTTACGTCGCCGGCATCCGCGCCGGGCAGCTCGGTTTGAAGGTTGCCGTCATCGAAAAGGACCCGTTCCTCGGCGGAACCTGCCTTCACCGCGGCTGCATCCCGACGAAGTCGCTGCTCGAAAACGCTGACGTCTGGGGAAAGATCCAGAAAGCAAAAGAGTTCGGCATCACCATCGGTGACGCTCGCCTCGACTGGTCGGTCGTCCAGACGCGCAAACAGGGCGTCGTCGATCAGAACGCGAAAGGTATCGAGTTCCTCTTCAAGAAGAACAAAGTCGAGCGCATCACCGGCTTCGGAAAAGTCATCGATCGCAACACCGTCGACATCGATGGCAAACAGATCAAGACGAAGAACATCATTCTCGCGCTGGGCTCCGTCCCGCGCGATCTGCCGCACATCAAAGCTGACGGCGTGCGCATCATCAACTCCGATCACATCCTGAAAATCGATCGCGTCCCCGCCACGATGCTCGTCATCGGCGCCGGCGCGGTCGGCTGCGAGTTCGCGTCAATCTTCCAGCGCTTCGGCACGAAAGCAACGATCGTCGAAGTGATGCCGCAGCTTCTTCCGATCGAAGACGCGGAGATCTCGAAAGAGTTCACGCGCATCTTCAAAAAGAAGGGCATCGACGTCATGACCGACTCGAAGGTCGAGTCGGCGACGCCGCACGAGAACGGCGTGAAGGTCGTCGTCTCATCGAAAGGAAAGCAGCAGGAGCTCGACGTCGAAGTCGTCCTCTCCGCGACGGGACGCCGAGGCGTCACGGAAAACTGCGGACTGGAAAACACGAAGGTGCAGATCGACCGCGGCTTCGTGCAGGTCGATGAGTTCATGCGCACCGCCGAGCCGAACGTCTACGCGATCGGCGACATCGTCCCGACGCCCGCCCTCGCCCACTGCGCCTCGGCCGAAGGCATTCTCGCCGTCGAGCACATCGCCGGTCTCGAAGTGCGCGGCATCAACTACGACCACGTGCCGAACGCGACGTACACCGATCCCGAAGTCGCTTCCGTCGGCCTCACCGAGGCAAAGGCGAAAGAGCGCGGCTACGAAGTGAAGATCGGCAAGTTCGCGTTCACCGCCAACTCGAAGGCGAAGATCATCGGCGAAGCGGGCGGCATGGTGAAGTACGTTTCGGACGCGAAGTACGACGAGCTCCTCGGCGTACACATCGTCGGACCGAAAGCGACGGAGCTGATCGCGGAAGCGTGCGCGGCGCTCGAGCTCGAAGCGACGAGCGAGTCGATCGCGAAGACGATTCATGCGCACCCGACGCTCTCCGAGGCGATGATGGAAGCGGCCGAGGACGTCGCCGGCCACTCGATCCATCAATGAGCGAAGTCATTCTCACCAGCAGCGACACGCACGGACTCTCGAAAGAGCAGCTCCTCGAAATCGATTACTTCCTGCGCCTCACGCGTACGCTCGAAGAGCGTCTGGTGGCGCTCTTTCGCCAGGCGAAAGTGATCGGCGGGCTCTATCGCTCGCTCGGTCAGGAAGGGGAATCTGTCGCCTGCGCGTACGCGCTCGACTACAAACAGGGCGACGTCGTGCAGCCGCTCATCCGCAACATGGGCTCGATTCTCGTCGCCGGCGCGAAGCCGGGCGACATCATCAAGCAGTACATGGCGAAAGCCGATTCGCCGACGCGCGGCCGCGAGCTGAACATTCACTTCGGCAACCCGGCGAAGGACGGCTTCATCGGCCAGATCTCGATGCTCGGCGACATGATCCCGGTCATGGCCGGCATCACGCTCGCGGGTCGGATGCAGAAGCGCAACCTGGTCGGCCTCGCCTTCATCGGCGATGGCGGATCGTCGACCGGCGCGTTCTGGGAAGGGATGAACTTCGCGTCGGTGCAGCGGTTGCCGCTCGTCGTCGTCGTCGAAGACAACGGCTACGCCTACTCGACGCCGACGTACAAACAGACCGCCGCGAAAACGCTCGCCGACAAGTCGTACGCCTTCGGCTGCGTCGGAGAAACGGTCGACGGCAACGACGTTCTCGCGACGTACGGCGCCGCGAAACGCGCCATCGAACGCGCGCGCTCGGGCGGCGGCGTCACGCTCCTCGAAGTGAAAACGTTCCGGATGAAGGGACACGCCGAGCACGACAACCAGGCGTACGTTCCGCCGGAAGTGATCGAGGAGTGGAAAGCACGCGATCCGCTTCAGCGCTACGAGCGCGTGCTGCAGGAAATCGGCGTCGCCTCCGCGAAAGACTTTGAAGAAATCCAGGCCCGCGTAAAGCGCGAGGTCGACACCGCCACCGACGAAGCCGACCGCTCACCGATGCCGAATCCCGAGGATGCGGCAAAGGGTTTGTTTGCGGGCGACGGCTATTGGGACACACAGGCATGAGGCATGAGCTACGAGGCATGAGTACCGCGATGCGGAGCACTCATCCCTCATGCCTCATCCCCCATGCCGAGGAATCTAATGGCTGAAACGCTTTACATAGACGCAATCACCCAGGCCATGTCGGAAGAGATGGCGCGTGACGAGCGTGTCTTTCTCATCGGCGAAGACGTCGGCGGTTACGGCGGCGCATTCCGCACAAGCGCCGGGCTGCTCGAAAAGTTCGGCGCGGAACGCGTCATCGACACGCCGATCTCCGAGATCGCGATCACCGGCGCGGCATCGGGCGCGGCGCTGATGGGCATGCGTCCGATCGCCGAGATGCAGTTCATCGACTTCATCACCTGCGCGTACGACATGCTCGTCAACTTCGCGGCGGTGAATCGATATCTGTTCGGCCGCGCCTGTCCGATCGTCGTGCGCGGTCCGGCCGGCGGCGGCACGCATGGCGGTCCGTATCACTCGCTCAATCCGGAAGCGATGTTCATGAATCGCCCCGGACTGAAGATCGTCGCGCCGGGCACCGCGTACGACGCGAAAGGTCTGCTGAAAGCGGCCATTCGCGATGACGATCCGGTGCTTTTCATCGAGCACAAGTACCTCTATCGCCGCATCAAAGAGAATCTGCCGGAAGAGGATTACATCGTCCCGATCGGCAAGGCCAACGTCCGGCGCAAAGGGAAGGATCTGACGATCATCACGTGGGGCTCGATGATCTGGGTCGCCGACGAAGCGGCCGACGATCTCGCGAAGGACGGCGTGTCGGTGGAAGTCATCGACCTTCGCTCGATCATTCCGTTCGATGAAGAGGCGATCCTCGAGTCGGTCGCGAAAACGAATCGTGTGATCATTCTTCACGAAGCGCCGCTCACCGGCGGCGCCGGCGCGGAGTTCGCCGCGCGCATCGCCGAAAAAGCTTTCGACTATCTCGACGCGCCGATCAAGCGCGTCGCCGCACTCGACGTCCCGACGCCCTATTCGCCGCCGCTCGAAGCGTATGCGCTTCCGAACAAAGCGAAAGTGCTGGCGGCGGCGCGGGAACTGCTTGAATACTGATCGAGGCACGGGGCATGAGGTATGAGTGAAAACCCTCATGCCTCATTACTCATGCCTCATCCCTGAAGGAGTTGCAAATGGCCATTGATGTCGTCATGCCCCAGATGGGCGAATCGATCGCGGAAGGAACCGTGTCGCGCTGGATCAAGAAGGTCGGCGATACGGTCGAGCGCGACGAGCCGCTTCTCGAAATCTCCACCGACAAAGTCGACGCCGAGATCCCCTCACCTGCCGCCGGAACGCTCACCGAGATCCTCGTGCAGGAAGGTCAGACCGTTCCGGTGAACTCGGTCGTCGCACGCATTTCCGCGGAAGGCGAAGCCACTGTGGCTCCGGCTGCTCCGAGTGAAGCTGCTCCGGCTCCGAGTGTGGCTCCGGCCGCTCCGGCCGCAGCGGCGGGCGAAGCGCCCGCCCCCACACAAAAAGAACCGGTCGCTCCGCCGCCTGCCGCTGAAGAAGAGAACGTCGCGTCGCTCGATGAGCGCCGCCGCACGAAGTCGTCGCCGCTCGTTCGCAAAATCGCGAAAGAGAACGACGTCGACATCTCGCAGATCCAGGGCTCGGGCGTCTCCGGCCGCGTTACCAAGAACGACATCCTCGGCTTCATGAGCAGCGGTGCACCGGCGCCCGCGCCTGCGCAGCCATCAGCACCGACAGCTGCGCCTGCCGCGTCGGCAAGCGCACCGCGTCCATCCGCCGCGCTCACCGATCGCATCGAGCCGCTCTCGGTCATGCGCAAAAAGATCGCGCACCACATGGTGATGTCGAAACAGACATCGGCGCACGTCACCACCGTGTTCGAAGTCGACTTCACTGCGATCGAGAAGCTCCGCAAGCAGAACAAAGAGAGCTATGCCGAGCGCGGCGCGAAACTCACCTACCTGCCGTTCATCGTGCAGGCGGTCATCGCCGGCCTGCGCGAGTTCCCGATCATCAACGCGTCGATGGACGAGAACTCCGTCACCTATCACGCCGATCTCAACATCGGCATCGCCGTCGCGCTCGAATGGGGTCTCATCGTCCCGGTCGTGAAGCACGCCGACGAGAAGAACGTCCTCGGGCTTTCGAAGTCGATCGCCGACCTCGGCGAGCGCGCGCGGACGAAGAAACTCTCGCCCGATGAAGTGCAGGGCGGTACGTTCACGATCACGAATCCCGGCATCTACGGCGGTCTGTTTGGCACGCCGATCATCAACCAGCCGCAGGTCGCCATCCTCGGCGTCGGCGGCGTGAAGAAGCGTGCGGTCGTCATCGAAACGAAAGACGGCGACTCGATCGCCATCCGCTCGATGTGCATCCTCTCGCTGACGTTCGATCACCGCCTGATCGACGGCGCCGTCGCCGACCAGTTCATGGCGCGCATCCGTCAGATCATCGAGTCCGGTCAGTTCACGATGTAGCGTGATTGAGTGTGGAGGCGGCCGCTCCCGGCCGCCTCCGTTGTCACTCTCACGCCGTCTGCGCGACTTCGATCAGATCTTTGATCCCGAACCTCCCGCCCTGGCCGAACAGCGGCTTCCAGTTCGGCTCCTGCGCGAGATACGAGTGGTTGTCGCCAAGCAGCAGCCCGACGAAAACCTCCGCGACGATGCGTCCGCCGACGTCGCCAAGATGGATCGGCGCCGTGTCCGACGTCGCCTGCTGCTGCGCCTCGGCCAGCACGTAGTACCAGAGCGGCGCGTTGTCGGCGAAGTTCGCTGAGAACGTCGTCAGCTTCTTGTTCGTCGCCTTGTCTTCCTGCGTCGCTTTCCCGACGACGAGCTTGTCATCCGGAATCGGCGTCAGTCCCATGTGCCGCGCGATCGTCTGTCCCGACGGAAGATTCATTCGTAGTCCGCGCAGCAGATTGCGCTCCGCGAGCGACGGGATCTTGTCGGCGATGACCGCCGGCAGATTGCCGAGCGGATTCACGATCGACGTATCGATTTTGTACGCCGGCTGCACACGTGACGGGCCGGTGGTCGGCGCGTCCTTCCTGAAGCGGAAGAAGAGCGTCCAGTCGATCGCCCAGTTGCCGGGAAACTCGCCGAAGCCGGTCAGGTCGCTGCCGAAGACGGCCGGGTTGCCGAGGATCGGGAAGAGCGGAAGAGGAGCAGAAAGGCGATAGCACGGCCGGATCATCGAATGGCCGAAGCGATACGCCGCGGCGGCGAACTCGATCGGCATGAACGGCGCGTAGCGCCAGTGGAAGAAGCGCAGCTTCGGCGTGTCCTCGTAGATCGACTTGCCGCTGTGCAGATGCGGCAGGATCGAGTCGATGACCGGCTGTCCGACGATGGTCGGCAGAAAATCGTGCAGCACGGCCCACTGATAGTGCCAGCGGACGAGACGCTGCACGTCGGCGAAGCGCGGTGCGACGCCGCCGGCGTCTGCAGTCACCCGGTCGACAACCGCGTTGTGAAAGCGCAGGAAGATCCCCTGCAACTGCGAGACGATCACGTTCTCGTCGTTGCGCGGATCGCCGATCAGCGCACGTTTGCGCGCGCCGGCTCCATCCGGATTGTTGCGTGGCAGATCGCGCGTGCGTGTGTCGGACGTGCCGGTGAGCGGACGTCCCTGCAGCATGCGCAGACCGCCGTCGCGATAGAGATACGGCTGATCGTCAGGGCCGCGACCGTAAACGCAGTCGAGGTCGAAACGCGGTGTGCGGAAGTCGGTGAGCCCGTCGGGATCGTTTGTCTTTTCGAGACTGCTGGCTGGATCGAACGTCAGGTCGTGATCGATGAACTGCCCGAAATAGGTATAGCCCGCTGTGATCCCCGAATTCTCTTCGGCGTCGGGATCGGGATTGCAAGCTTCCTTCTCCGCGACCATCGCGACGGCCAGAGCTTTCAACTCCGCGTCGGTGTGATTTGCGGCCGGCAGCGTGCGGAACATCCGGCCGAAGCGTCCTTCGTACTGTTCCGAGCCGCGGGGGACGTCCAGGCCGCGGGTGCCGACCCCGTGCGCGCGAATGACGTTGCTGAGATCGAACTGACTGCTCCTTGCGAGTCCAGGTTTCATAGAGCTTCTCCTTATAAGTAAGGAGAGCCCGCAACGTAATTTTTCCTGCTCGCTATCAGGAAATCCTGACTTTTCGCGGCTTCACGACCTTCGAGACGCCGCACGCTTCGGCGTGCCGCATCAGCGCGGCGTCGAGCGCGGTGTCATCGATCGTCACGCCTTCCTCCACCCACAGGTTGCGAATTCGCAGCGCGCGATCGACCGTTCCCTCGAGCCGGCCGATGAAGCGATCGCCCTGCAGCAGCGGACAGACGTACCAGCCCCATCGCCGCAACTTCGCCGGTTTGTAAACCTCCCAGACGTAATCGAAATCGAAGACGTGACGGATCAGCGCGCGATCCCACATCAGCGGATCGAGCGGCCCGAGAATGCGCACGCGGCCGTCGTAATCAGGAAAACGCCGCCGACGAAAATGGGCCGGCGCGAGATACGGCCGCGATGATCCTTCGACCGTCACCTCTTCGAGCACCCCTTCGTCAATAAGTTGACCAGTGAGTCCGGTCGCGCGCGCCGGCTCGAGCATCGACCACGTTGCGCCGCCGGCGCGCGACAGCAATCCGGCCGCTTCCACCCGCTCGATCAGCGCCCATCGGAAGAACTCTTCCGGATCGGTGTGCACCGACGCGACTTTCGGCAGCGCACGTTCCGGTACGTCGTACAGCTTCGTGTTTCCTTCGCGTCCACAGACGACGATCTCGCAGCGCGTCCAGAGCACTTCGAGCGCCATCGACTGCGCCTTCGCCGTTCCCTTCCAGCCGCTCCAGTCGATCGGTTCCACGCCGCCGTGATCGGTGAGCTGCGCCGCGGTGAGCGGACCATGCGCGCGCGACTCTGCGAGCACTTTCTCGAGCACCCCTTCCGGCAGTCGCTTCAGCCGCTCTTCGTGTCGCCACCACGGCGCCTCCGCGGCGCGATCGCGATAACGGGGAAACGCCGCCGCCGGCAGCAGGCAGCGCTCCTTCGCCCAATGCTCGAATCCGCGTCCGGGATAGACGGCGCGAAAGAGATCGCCGCGCGCTACGTCATCGACACGCGCCATCGTGACGAGATCGGGATTCGTTCCGATCGTGTCGAGCGGATCGAGCTGGATACAGCGCAACTGTTCCAGCAGCGCACGCGCGCCGGCGAGTCCGGTGCGCTTCAGCGGCTGACGCAGCAGCAGCTGTCCGGTGAGGTAATGCCGCGCTTCCTCGCGCGTGATCGTCGTCGTCACGGTCGGGCATTGTAATGAGGTCGCACGCGTTGTTTTCGATCGATGCGGCGCATCGCACTCATCCTGATCTTCATCTCCGCGAGCGCGTTCGCGGGCGACGTTTACACGCCGCCGGTGCTGATCGGCGTGCGCGACGCCGGCAGCGGTCGCCGCTCGAACGGACCGATCGCGTTTCCCGACGCGAAGACGCGGTGGACGCGCGCCGACACGCCGCACTTCGTTGTCATCAGCGCAGCGAGCGAGAAGCGAACGCGGACGATCGCGCAGAATCTCGAAACGCTGGCCGCAACACTGGCAGCGCTCCATCCCCGCTTTCGCACCGCCGCAACTCCGACGCGCGTGCTCGTCTTCAGTCGCCGCAAAGAGTGTCAGCCGTATTTCGATCTGCTGCTGAATCGAAACAACGCGCATGCGGCCGGCGTCTTCGTCGCGCAGAGGCAGGGCGGCACGATGCTGATCGATGACAGCCGCGACTGGCGCGCCGATCGAACGCCGTACCACGAGCTGATTCACAACCTGCTCGCCATCGGCGGCGACCGCACGCCGCTCTGGCTCGAAGAAGGGCTCGCCGAATACTTCAGCAACGCGGAGGTCGGGAACGGATCGATCAGAGCCGGGATGCCGATCAAGGAGCATCTCGAAGTGCTGCGGCGGCGCACGTCGATGCCGATCGCCGGTCTCTTCAAAGTGCAACGCGAGGCCGACGCGTACAACGTTCCATCGGGACAGGCGATCTTCTACGCGGAAAGCTGGGCGGCCGTGAACTGGCTGATGCAAACCGATCACGACGCCTTCTACGATTTTCTTCGCGACGTCGAAACGGGCGTCGATCCTTCCGCCGCGCTGCAGACGCGCTATCACCGCACCCTGCGCGATCTCGAAACCGCCATCACTTCGGTCGCGATGCTCGAGCGAAACTGGAACGGCGTCATTCAGAAAGTTCCGGACGTGCGCCCATCGATTGATTCGAAGCCGATCGACCGCGCGGAAGTCCTCTATCAGCTCGGCCGCTTCCTCCGAGGCGTCAACGAAAACTACGGCGAAGCGATGCGGCACTTCGAGGCGGCGGTCGCCGCGAATCCGAAACACGGCCGCGCCATCGCCGCACTCGGACGTTACGACGAAGCGATCGCCGCAACGCCCGACGATCCCGAAGTCCATCTGCTCTACGCCGAGTCACTCCTCGGCCATCCACTCGGCCGCCTCGCCGGCGTCACCGATCTCCCCGCCGACGCCGCGACGAACTTCCGCAAAGCGCGCACGCTCATCGAGCGCGCCATCGCGCTCGGTGCGAAAGACGGCCGCGCATACGGCGACCTCGGGACGACATACATCGTCGAGACCGATCTCACTCCCGGCATCGCCGCACTCGAAAAGGCCGGCGAACTTGCGCCGGCGCGGTACGACTTCGCGCTGCACCTCTTCGCGATGTACCGGCGCAGCGGCGACATAACGAAAGCCGACGCCCTCTTCGTGCAACTCGATCGCGCGCGCGACGAGCAGGTCGCGTACGCCGCGCGCGCCGCTCTCGTGAGAATCGAGCTCGATCGCGCCAATGAGCTGACGAAACAACAGCGGCTCGATGAAGCCGCCGCCATCGTCCGCGGCCTCGCGGCCATCACGAAGGATCCCGCCGCAAAACGCGATCTCGAACGCCAGGCCGCCGGCATCGAACAGGTCGCCGAAACGAATCGCCAGATCGCGATCTACAACCAGGCGATCGTGATGGTGAACGCCGGCAGGTACCGCGACGCGCGCAAAACGCTGGACGAGCTGCTCGCGAAAGCAACCGATCCCGACGTCGTCCGCGACGCGAAGAAACTGCGAACCGATCTCGCGAAAGTGAAGTAACGGAACACCTTCGCCGTCCCTCGCGTTACCGGTGGCGATGCGTACCTGTGAGCTCCGCAACCTGCAACTCGTCACGTACGAGAACGGATTACGGCTCCAGCAGAAGCTCGTCGAGCTGCGCCAGAACGAGGAGCTTCCCGACCAGTTTCTCCTCCTCGAACATCCGCCCGTCATCACCCTCGGCCGCGGCGGAAAGCTCGATCATCTCCTCGCCAGCAACGACGTCCTTCGCTCGAATCGCGTCCGTTTCTTCGAGACGACGCGCGGCGGCGACATCACCTATCACGGTCCCGGTCAGCTCGTCGGCTATCCGATCCTGCATCTCGGCGAAGGGAAGCGCGACGTCCGCAAGTACGTGACGAACCTCGAAGAAGTGCTGATCCGCACGGTCGCCGAATACGGCATCACCGCCGAGCGCGTCGACGGCAAGCGCGGCATCTGGGTCGGCAACGACAAGATCGCGGCGATCGGCGTGCGCATCGCGCGCTGGGTCACCTCGCACGGCTTCGCGCTCAACGTCAGCACGAACCTCGAGCACTTCCGACTCATCACGCCGTGCGGTCTGCATGGCACCGGCGTCACCTCCATCGAACATCTCCTCGGGCGTCACGTTCCGATCGATGAGGTGCGCGCCATCGTCACGGCGAAATTCGCGGAGGTCTTCGAGCGCGAGCTCATCCCGCGCGACGACACCATCCGCCTCGTGAAAGTTCTCATCCACGACGGCGATCGCGTGCTGCTCCTTCATCGTCGCCCGGAGCGCGGCAACTTCTGGCAGCCGATCACCGGGTCCATCGAAGCCGGCGAACAGCCGCTCGAAACAGCGCGGCGCGAGATCGTCGAAGAGACCGGCAACGGCAGCGAGCCGAGCGAGATGGACCTTCGCCAGTCGTTCATGATCGAATCGCATTACCTCGCGGCGCGTTTCCCGACGCCGATCATCGCCAGCGAGATCGGCTTTCACGCGCGGCTCAGCCAGCATCTGCCGATCCGAATGGACGCCGAGGAACATGATGAGTACGGGTGGTTCTCGTTTGAAGAAGCGTACGCGCGCATCAAATGGACGGATGACCGCGAAGCGCTGGAGAAACTGGAAGACATGCTATGAGCGCCGATGAATCAAAGCCGATCAACCGTCGCGCGGGACATCGTCCCGAATGGCTGAAGATCCGCATCCCCGGCGATCTCGATCGGCTGCCGGTGTCGCGCCTGATGAACGATCTGGCGCTGAACACCGTCTGTCAGGAAGCGCGCTGCCCGAACATTTTCGAATGCTGGAACGCCGGCACCGCGACCTTCATGATCCTCGGCGAGATCTGCACGCGCCGCTGCACGTTTTGCGCGGTCGGCAAAGGAAAGCCGCTCAACGCTGATGCCGACGAACCGCGCCGCGTCGCCGAAGCCGTGGCGACGATGGGCGTGAAGCACGCCGTCATCACGATGGTGAATCGCGACGACATGCCGGACGGCGGCGCCGAGCAGATGGCGGAAACCGTCATCGCCATTCGCGAACGAACCGGTGCCGCGGTCGAAGTGCTCATCTCCGATCTCGAAGGCAATCGCGACGCGCTGCGCTCCGTGATCGCGTCCGCGCCTGAGGTGCTCGCACACAACGTCGAGACCGTCCCGCGGCTTTATCCGGCCGTTCGTCCGGTCGCGAAATACCGCCGCTCGCTCGACCTCCTGCGCTGGGCGCACGAAGAGCGAAACGTCAACATGCTGACCAAATCGTCGATCATGCTCGGCCTCGGTGAGACCGAGGATGAGATCATCGCCACGGCGCGCGATTTGCGGGACGCAGGCGTCGACATCTTCACGATGGGACAGTATCTTGCGCCTACCGGAAATCATCATCCGGTGCGCCGTTACTACACGCCCGAAGAGTTCATGGAGCTCGGCAACAAAGCCCGCGAGCTCGGCTTTCATCACGTCGAATCGGCGCCGCTCGTGCGCAGTTCCTATATGGCGCACCGTGCCGTACAATCCGCCGTCCAGGACCATGCCCCGAGTGACGTTCGCAGATGAATCAAAGACGGCAGAATGCGCCGCCGGCCGAAGCATGCTCGCCTGCGCGACCGAGATGGACGTTCGCCTCAGCCACGTCTGCGGCGGCGACGGCGCGTGTGGAACCTGCCGGATCGAAGTCGTCGAAGGATGGGCGAACCTGACGCCGCCGACGCCCGATGAAACGTACAAAGAGCTCGATCCGCCTTACCGTCTCGGCTGCCAGGCAAAGCTCCTCGGCGACGTCGTCGTCAAAGTGGCGCGAATCGAGTAATCCGCACGGAGTGAACAGATGACCACCGTTGAAACTACGACCTCCCAACTGACCAACCAGCAGCTCGGCCAGCTCTATCAGTACACCGTCGAGGCGTACAAGCAGTTCCAGAAACTCGCCGAGTGGATGCCGAACCCGATCGTCGCGCAGATGTTCAAGCAGTTCGCGGTCGATGAGCGCGAGATCCGCGACCTTGTCGAGATGAAGATCGCTACGCTGACCGATGGCACGATCCGCAGCACGCTCGGCGCCGACGCGCTCTTCCAGGAAATGCTCGAAGGCGATCTCAGCGATCGCGGCAAGACCGAGTTCCTCATCTCGCGTGAACAGGCGATGGAACGGAAGCTTCGTTCGCTCGCCGCGTCCGCCGGTATCGGCGATCGGCCGTTCCTCATCTACATCGCAGCCAGCAAAAAGGCTCACATCGTCGAGCTCGAGCGCGAGCTCGAACTGATCATGCTCGACGCGAGCTGGTACAAGCGCGAAGACGCACGCGACCGCATCATTCACGGCGTGCCTGCGGAATGAACCTCTCGCTCTCATCCGATGCCGCGTCGCATCTGCAGAGCGAGCTCGGCGCGCGACTGCTGCGGATCGCGTTCACGACCGGCTGTGGCGGCAGTGGCTATCGGCTGAGTTACGCGGATGAGCCGGTCGATGGCGATCGCATCGTCGAGCTCGATGGCGTTCGCGTCGCGCTCGATGACATGTCGGCGAAACGACTCGAAGGCGCGGTGATTCAGTATGACGCGGATGAGGACGGTTACCGGCTCGATCATCCCGATGCCGTGGCCGCTGTGTGGTGCGGCTGAGTTCGCCGGGACTTATCTCTGCCGCGTAATCGTTCTGTCGGTCATGCGCAACATTCTGTCTGCCGTGCTTTGTGTGATCGCCGTCTGTGCGCTCGCGCAGCAAAACACGCCGATGCCTCGCGCTCAGGCGCGCGCCGTCGATGCGCGACTGCCGATGACACAGCAATCGCCGGCGCAGAACGTGTCGCTGCGGCATGTTGAGATTCCGGCCGACATGACCGGCGACGAGCTCGCGATTCCGGTCGCCGGCATCGAGAAGACTTCGCTCGTCGATACATGGGGCCAGTCGCGCGTCGGACATCTGCACAGCGCGATCGACATCATGGCCGCGCGCGGTACGCCGGTCGTTTCTGCCGCGGGCGGCACGGTGCTCAAGCTCTTCACCAGCCGCGCCGGCGGCTTGACTGTCTACGTCGCCGATCCGGCGAAGACATGGGTTTACTACTACGCCCATCTCGATTCGTACGCGCCAGGACTGCAGCCCGGATTGCACGTCGCGCAGGGCGACGTCCTCGGCTTCGTCGGCACGACCGGCAACGCCTCGCCCGACGCGCCGCATCTTCATTTCGAGATCGAGCGCCTTCCGCCCTCCGGCGAATGGTGGCGCGGTGAACCGGTCAATCCGTATCCGATTCTGATGGCGCGCGGCCGGACGTTCGACAGCCGCTAAGACGCCACCACAGCGGCGCATCGCGAATGGCATGCGGTCATCCTGAGCGTCAGCGAAGGATCCGGGCGGAAGGCTGCGGCAACGTACCGCCCATCCGCCAGATCCCTCGCTCACGCTCGGGATGACTTCGTTCGATCGACACCAGCTCCAGCGAGCGGATCGTCCGTCATGCTTCTCTGAGCGTGAGCGCCGTCCAGCCAGCCGCCGCGAGATCGATGAAGCCGAGCAGCAGGACTGACTTCGGCATCTGTCCGGACGCGACGAGTGCCGCGCAGCCGGCCGCGAAACTGACCCGAACATAAACCGACGCGCGAATGTACGGCAGGCATTCAGCGCGCGCGCCGACGATGTCGTAAGAGCCGATCACGAGCGCCAGCAGACCGACGACGCGCGCCCAGCCGGCGGTCGCTGGCGGCAGTTGCAGCAGCGACACCGGCATCGCCGGCGCGACGACGAACGCGATCCCGACCGCGACGACATAGATGCCGAAAGCGAACAGCGTTCGCGCAGGTTTGCTCATCGCGTTTCTTCGGATCGCGCGAAGTTTACTACTACGATGCGCGCATGGCCGTCGGCACCCGGACCGCATCGCTCACGCTGCTTGCGCTGATCGCTTTCGCCTCCAATTCGTTGCTGACGAGACTCGCACTCGGCACGCATCAGATCGACGCCGCGACCTTCACCGCCATCCGCCTCGCCGCCGGCGCGATCGTTTTGACGCTCATCGTTCGCGCGCAGGCGGGATCGTGGACTCCGCTGCGCGGCCGCGATCTGCGCGGACCGCTGGCGCTCTTCGCATACGCGGCGCCGTTCTCATTCGCGTATCTGCGCATCGGCGCAGCGGTCGGCGCGCTCGTGCTCTTCGGCGTCGTGCAACTGACGATGATCGGCTATGCGCTTTTCGCCGGCGAACGGCCGACCGCGATGACGTGGGCCGGCATCGCCCTCGCCTGTTTCGGTCTCGCGTTTCTGACCGTGCCGTCCGTGGCGCAACCTGATCCGATCGGTCTGCTGCTGATGACCGTCGCCGGCGTCGCGTGGGGTGTCTATTCGCTGGCAGGCAGAAAGTCGCTGGAACCGCTGGCCGCGAATGCGCGCAGCTTTCTCTGGAGCACTCCCCTGGCAATTCTCCTCGTCGTCGTTGCGCGTACCGCGGCGACGACGACCAGCCTGGGAATCATCCTCGCGCTGATCTCCGGCGCGATCACGTCCGGACTCGGCTACGCGATCTGGTATCGCGCGCTGCGACATCTGTCCGTCACGCAGGCCGCGGTCGCGCAGCTCACCGTACCGATCATCGCCGCACTCGCGGCGGTCGGACTCCTCAACGAACGTCTGACGACGCGGCTCATCATCGCCGGCGCCGCCGTCCTGCCGGGAGTCGGACTCGTACTCCTTGCACGCGCGCGCCGCGCCGTTTGAGGGAATCACTTCATCTTCAGAAACGCGCGCACCGCAAGCTCGAAACGCTGCTGATCGTCGGCGCTTCGATACGCGGTGCACGTCCGCACGCTCCTCGACTGCGAGAGCTGCGGCGCGAGCCACAGCTGCACCGCTTCGCGATCGAGCGACGTCTTCTGCGTCGACGAATGACCGGCGCATCCGCCGAGCCGGTTGTACGGATCGCTGCTCCCCGACGAACACTGTTTGATCACAAAGTTCGCATCGCTGCACGCGAATGCGTCCGGATGCGATGCGTACCAGACCGCGTTCGAATCCCACGGATGGAACCCGTCCTCATCGAACACCTTCTGCCAGAAATCGATCCACGGCATCGTCCCGTCATAGACGAATCGCTGCAGCGGTGTGCCATCGCGCAACTCCGCAACGAACGATCGCGGCACGAGGACCTGCTTCGTCAGCCCGAACTGCAGAAACGTCACGTGCACGCTGCTCTGATTCAGCAGGACGTCGAGCGCGCGGTTGTCCATCACCAGGTTGAAATCGGTCAGCCCGTCGATCTTTCCGATCGCGAACTGCTCGTCGGGCGCGCGTCCCATGATGGCGATCACCTCGTCGATGTTTTCGACGACCGCATCGGGAGCGTTCAGCACGAGACAACCGATATCGGTGAGCGGACCGATGGCGACGATCGTCGCGCGTCCCGCGCGCAGCACCGACATCATGGCGCGCACCGCGTCGTTCTCGCAGTCACGCATGATCGGACGGCTGTTCAGCGTCGCCTGCGGATTGTCGAGTGCCACCGCTGCGCCACGCGGGCGAGGCACGCGCGAACGGAGGAGGTCGCCGAGGAGACGATCGCTGACGACCTGTTCCGCGGCGACGTTCGAGTTGCCGAGCACCGTCGCGACGAGCTTCACATCGAGACGATCGTCGGCGAGCGCCATCGGCACCGCCCAGCCATCGTCGGCGTCATCCATCAACCGCCAGCCGCCCTGCAGTCCGAGCGCGAGATCGGACGAGATGATCACCCGCTTGCGCGCCGGCCCTTTCGTCTCAGCCGCCGCGAGCGGGATGGCAATCACGAGCAGCAGCGCGAAGAACGAGCGTGCGAAGCATTTCATCCATCAATCATCGACCTTCGGGACGTACGAGAGCAACGTGCTTCCGGACTTGAATTCACGCGTCTTCGTCACCTGGAAGTCGATTCGCTTTTTCAGGCCGCTGAACAGCGGCGTCCCGCCGGCGATCGCAACCGGATTGACCATCAGCTGAATCTCATCGATCAAACCTTCCGGCAGCAGACTGACGCAAAGAACATTGCTCCCGAGAATGACGATGTTGCTTCCCGCCTGCTCTTTGAGTTTCCTCACCTCGGCGATCACGTCGCCGCTGATGACCGTCACCTTGCTCCACCCCGGTTCGAACGGCTTGTGCGCCGCGACGATCTTCGGCATCGCGTTCATGAACTCGGCAATCTCCGGCTTCGCTTCCTTCGCCTGCGCCGTCGGCCAGAAGCCTTTCATCATTTCGTACGTGCGATGCCCGAACAGCAACGTCCCGCCGCCTTTGCTCTGCTCGCGAAAGAATGTGTTGTCCTCGTCATCGCCTTTGAAGAATGAAAGGTCGTGCTTCTCGCCTTCGAAGTAGCCATTCACCGTCACATTCATGAACATCGAGATCGTTCGCATCTGTCCTCCGGCCCGGGATCGTAAGATGCTGCCGCGATGCGCATCATCACGCTCAACGGCAGTCTGCGCGCGCGGTCGTCGAACGCCGCGCTGCTGCGCGCCGCAGCGAAGGTCGCGCCAGAATCGATGCAGCTCCTGGCGTACGACGGGATCGCCTCGCTCCCCCACTTCAATCCCGACCTCGACGCCGAAGAAAGCGAGCCACCGGCGCCGGTTCGCGAGTTGCGCGAGCTGCTGATCGGCGCCGACGCGATTCTCATTTCGTGTCCCGAATACGCGCACGGCGTCCCCGGCGCATTCAAAAATTTGTTGGACTGGCTCGTTTCCGTTGGAGAGCTCGTGGACAAGCCGGTGGCGCTGCTGAACGCGTCGCCGAGCGGCGGCGACTACGCGCAGGCGGCGCTGCTCGAGACGCTGCGGACGATGAACTGGCGCGTCATCGAAGAGGCGTCACTGATGAAACCATTCGTGCGCAGCAGGATCGTCGATGAACTAACCGACGCCGAGGCGTTAGCCACGTTGCGCAAAGCAATCGCCGCCCTGTCATCCCGAGCGTAGCGAGGGATCCGGGCGGGCGGGGGGCCAGGATCTTCGAGTCCCCTACCACCCGGATCCCTCGCTGACGCTCGGGATGACGGCGGTTCGCGACGGTATACTGACGTCATGTTCGCGCGCGCGATCGCCATCGCGCTTCTCGTGGCAGGCGCCTTCGGCGTCACGACACCGCTGCTCGCGGCGGCGATGCGTACGACACCACGCTGCTGCCACACCACCGCCTGCCCGATGATGAAACAACAGTCGAGCGGCACGCGGTGGGCGGCATGCGATCCCGATCAGAATTCGATGTCGCGCGGCTCGCACGCTCCGGCGATCCTCACGACGGCGGTCGAATTCGCGCATGTGACCGGCGCCGCGCAATCGCTGGCGGCAACCGTCATCGCGATGACCTCCGTCTCCTCGTTCGCGATCGAACATCCTCCTCGCCGCCACTTCGTCTGACGCATTCCGTCATTCGAAGACGAAGGAGGATTCCCATGCGGTATGGCTGCATCGCGATTGCGCTCGCACTCGCGGCATTCATCACATCACCGGTCTTCGCGAGCTGTGGCTCGGCCACCTGCCCGCTCGATCTGAACGCTCTCAACCGTCCCGTCGCCGGCGGTTTCTCACTCGACCTCTCATTCGAGTACATCGATCAAAGTCACCCGCGCATCGGCACGCACTCCGCGCACGTCGGCGAGCTGCACGATGCGCATCACGACGAAGTGCGCACGGTCAATCGCTCCATAAATCTGCTTCTCTGCTACGGCGTCAACGACCGGCTCCAATTCAGCCTCGGCCTGCCATTCATCAATCGCTTTCACGAGCATCTCGCCAGCAACCACACGCACGCGAGCGAGGTCGTCGCGCTGCACAACGTCATCCCGGAGAGCTGGAGTTTTCACGGCGTTGGCGATCTGATGCTTCAGGGCCGCTACGCGCTCATGCAGCGCGGCGCGACTGAATCGCTCTGGGCAACCGGCGGCATCAAGCTGCCGACCGGCGCTCACGATCGCGCGAACGATGACGGTGAGCTCGCCGAACCGTCGATCCAGCCCGGCACCGGCTCAACCGATTTCGTGATCGGACTGTCGTACGAAAAAGGGCTGCTGCGAACCACTGCCGCTCAGGGCTCGATGGGGAACGTCGCCATGATCCCGCTCTTCATCTCCGCGACGTATCGCCGCAACGGCCGCGGCACCGAAGATTTTCGCGCCGGCAGCGAGTGGCAGCTGAGCGCCGGCAGCGCGTATCCGATCGTGTCGCGTCTCGAGCTACTCGGACAGCTGAACGCCCGCCGCAAGTCGCGCGACTTCACGTCGGAGCTGAATGGACTCGATCCGTTCACCGGCGGCACGTTCGTCTACGCTTCGCCGGGACTGCGCTGGAGCAGCAGTCGCGGCTCGCTTTACGCGCTCGTGCAGATTCCGCTCTATCGCGATGTCAACGGCATTCAATTAACGTCGAACCACAACTTCGTGATGGGGGTGCAGACGCGTTTCTAACCGGGACGCTGCGTTGCGAACTCCATCGCGAAGTACGTGATGATCAGGTCGGCACCGGCGCGCTTGATCGACGTCAGCACCTCGTTCATGACGCGGTTGCCGTCGATCCAGCCGCGCTCGGCCGCCGCCTTGATCATCGAGTATTCGCCGCTGACGTTGTACGCCGCCACCGGCAGACCGACGCGCTCGCGCGCGCCGCGAATGATGTCGAGATAGGAGAGCGCCGGCTTGACCATGATCATGTCGGCCCCTTCGGCGACGTCGAGATCGATCTCGCGCATCGCTTCGCGGCCGTTCGCCGGATCCATCTGATACGTGCGCCGGTCGCCGAACTGCGGCGTCGATTCGGCGGCTTCGCGGAACGGTCCGTAGAAGCCGGACGCGAACTTCGCCGAATACGCGATGATCCCGACGTCGCTGAGCGATCGGGCATCGAGCGCGCGTCGGATCGCGCCGATCCGTCCATCCATCATGTCGGATGGCGCGACAAAGTCCGCGCCGGCGGCCGCGAACGACAGCGCCTGTTTCATCAGCAGCGGCAGCGTCTCATCGTTGTCGACATCTTTCACGCCGTTGCGATCGACGATCACGCCGCAGTGACCGTGGTCGGTGTATTCGCAGAGACAGACGTCGGCGATGATCGTCATCTCCGGCACCGCGCGGCGAATCGCGTCAATGGCCGACTGCACCGGTCCGGCCGGATCCCACGACGACGAGCCGATCGCGTCTTTGTACTCCGGCAATCCGAAGAGCAGCACCGCACGAATCCCGGCATCGAATGCCTTCCGCGATTCCTCCGCCGCTTCGCGCGCGCGCATCTGAAAAACGCCCGGCATCGAACCGATCTCGACGCGCGGCCGCGTGTTCGGCACGACGAAGAGCGGATAGATCAAATCCTCGGGGCGAACGATCGTCTCGCGCACCAGGCCGCGGATCGATTCGGTACGCCGCAACCGGCGCGGACGATTCGTCATCGCCTGCTGTGCGGTGCCGGCCAGCTCAGTCGTCGGTGTCAGTGCCTTCGTCGTCATCGATGTCTCCGTAAAAGAAGGTGCGCGCGCAGACGTCGCTGCAGAAACGGCGGCCGGTTCCGCGGTACGCGCAGTCGGGACAGAAGTCTTTTCTGCAGACCGGGCAGTGCTCGAGTCTCGCGGTTTCATCCGTCTCCCCGCAGACCGTGCACGCCCGCGAAATTTCTCCCGCCGACATGCGTTTGAGTATAGCCTTGACCCTCCCGCGCGGCGTTTCTACAATCCGCCCCGCGCTCCCCGAATGGCGGTGTAGCTCAGATGGTTAGAGCGGGCGTCTCATAAGCGCTAGGTCACTGGTTCGACTCCAGTCACCGCCACCACTTCACACCTCCGTCCGATATCATCGCGGCACGTGACGCTCCCCAAAGGCACGGCTCTCGGCCCGTACGAGATTGACCAGCTCCTCGGCGCCGGCGGCATGGGCGAGGTTTACCGCGCTCGCGACACGCGTCTCGATCGCACCGTCGCAATCAAAGTCCTTCGCTCCGATCTCACCGCCGGCAGCGAGCATCGCGCGCGGTTTGAGCGCGAAGCGCGGGCGATTTCCGCCCTCTCCAATCCGCACATTTGCGCGCTCTACGACGTCGGGCGCGCCGGCGACGCCGAATACCTCGTCATGGAGTATCTCGACGGCGAAACGCTCGCGGGCAAACTCGCGCGCGGACCGCTTCCACTGTCCCAGGTGCTTCGCTACGGCGCGCAGATCGCCGAGGCTTTGCAGCACGCGCATCGGGCGGGGATTACGCATCGCGATTTGAAGCCCGGCAACATCATCGTCGGCGCGTCCGGCGTGAAGCTGCTTGACTTCGGCCTGGCGAAGCTCGCGGCGCAGCCTCGCCTCTTCTCCGATGAGTCCGCGCCTGCGACCGCCGTAAATCCGATCACCGCCGAGGGGACGATCGTCGGGACGGTGATGTACATGTCGCCCGAGCAGCTGCAGGGAAAGCCGATCGATCACCGCAGCGACATCTTTTCGCTCGGCTGCGTGCTGTATGAAATGGTCACCGCGCAGCGCGCCTTTCCGGGAACGTCGCAGGCCAGCGTCATCGCCGCGATCCTCTCCGCCGATCCGCTTTCCGTTCGTTCCCTGCAGCCCGGCTGTCCGGCCGCACTCGAGCGCATCATCCTCACCGCGCTCGAAAAGGATCCCGACGATCGCTGGCAGACGGCGCACGATGTCGCGCGGCAACTGAAGTGGCTCGCGGAATCGTCCACGTCGACGGAAACGATTCATTCCGTTCCCGCGGCGCCGCGGCGCGGGTTCATTGGACTCGCGATCGCTGCCGCGATCGGCGGTCTCATCGCGTGGGGTGCTTCGCGGTATTTCGTCGCGTCGGTCAATGCGCCGCCACTCACGCGCCTCGACCTCGCCTTTCCCACCGACCTCACTTCGATTCGGTCGCCGGAAACGCCGAACTTCGCGCTGTCACCCGATGGCCGCACGCTCTGTTTCGCTGCAGCGCACGGCGCCGACCGCGCGCTTTATCTCCGGAATCTCGATTCGTACGACGCGACGAAGCTCGAAGCAACGGCTAACGGCAGCGGACCATTCTGGTCGTCCGACGGCAAATGGATCGGCTTCAGCGCGCACGGAAAACTCTGGAAGACGAAAGTCAGCGGCCACGACGTCGCCGAGCCTCTTTGCGAGGTGGCGGACGCAGGCGCGATCGCGTCGTGGGTCGGCGGCACGATTCTCTTTGCCGATCGCTCCGGCGGCAGAACCGAGATCTATCGCGTGTCGGACCAGGGAGGAGTCGTCACTCGCGTCACGACCCACAACAAGGACGACTGGCGTCACACGTGGCCGCATCTGCTGCCTGACGGAAAGCACTTCCTCTACTCGGTGGGGACCGCCGGCACGCTCGATCGCCGCCTGATGTTCGCGTCGCTCGATTCACCGGAATCGAGAGTTCTTCTTCGCAACATCTCTCAGGCGACCTTCGTTGCCAGCGACCGCCTCGTTTACGTTCGCGACGCGCGTCTGCTCGCGCAGCGAATCGACCTCGAGAAAGGAGCAATGATCGGCGAGCCTTCTCTGGTCGCGGACGACGTCTCGTACTTCTATCCGCCGGCACGCGGCGACTTTGACGCTGCGAACGGCGCGATCATCTTCCGCACGGACACAAGTACCGGTCGTCTGCTCGTCACCGATCGGAAGGGAACGCGCCGCATCATCGATGAGCACGGTCCCTTCCAGGATCTCAGCCTCGGCGTTTCGAACGACGGCAGACGCGCCGCGGTCACCGTTCTCGACCGCGCCACCGGTCTCGGCGACATCTGGATTTACGACCTCGCGCGTGGCGTGCGCGATCGCTTCACGAATGAGCCCGGCCTTGCGTTGACGCCCATCTGGGCGCCCGACGATCGATCGATCGTCTACTCCACGGCGGCGGCCGGCTCGCTGCCGAATCTCGTTCGGCGCGCCGTCGGCTCGAGCACCTCCGAACAGCTGCTGCCGGACCACGGCTTTCAATTCGCGGGAAGCTATTTGCCCGACGCGACCGCGGTCTACTTCACGTGGACGTTCCCGAAGACAGGTACCGACATCTTTCGCATCGATCTCCGCACGCGAAAGTCGGAGCCGGTGCTCAACAGCGCATTCTACGAATCCGATCCGCAGGTCTCGCCGGACGGGACATGGCTCGCGTTCGTCTCGGACGCTTCGGGCGTCGGCGAGGTGTATTTACAGAGTCTGGCGGATGCGGGCGCCGCACGCGTGCGCGTGTCGACACACGGCGGAAGCCTGCCGCGCTGGCGTCGTGACGCGAACGAGCTCTTTTACCTCTCCTCGCAAAACGACGTCATGAGCGTTACTCCGCGCGCCGGGCATGACTGGAGCGATCCGGCGGTCACGCCCCTCTTCCGCGCGCCCGAGGAAACGCTGCGATTCGCGTCGGCTCCCGACGGTCAGTCGTTCCTCTTCATCGAAGGGTCACCCGGTCCCCGCGATTCGATGCTGCATCTGATTCTCGGCTGGCGCTGACGAAGAGGCAGCGAAACCGCGCGATTCGCTCTGTTTGAAACCCCTGTGTGATTGGGTAAGATCCGGATTGTGAGCACTCGTGACCAGGCGACCGGGGAAGCCGCATCCCGGCTCATCGATCAGCGAATCCGCGACCTGGAAGATTGGCGCGGCGAGACTCTGTCCCGCATGCGCGAGCTGATCCTGAAAGCTGACCCGGAGATCACCGAGGAGTGGAAGTGGATGGGGACTCCGGTCTGGTCGCACAATGGGATTGTCTGCACCGGCGAGACGTACAGGAAGGTCGTGAAGCTCACGTTCGCCCACGGCGCAAGCATCCCGGACCCGTCGAAACTCTTCAATTCCAGCCTGGACGGCAACACGCGAAGAGCAATCGACATCCACGAAGGGGAGAAAATCGACGCGCGTGCGTTCAAGACGCTCGTGAAGGCTGCGGTGACGAGGAACAGTTCGACGGCGAAGAAGCGCTAACCAATGCGCGCTGCGCTCAGCCGGCGCCAGAAGAAATACGAGAGCGCCCAGAGCACGGCGGTGCCCGCCGCCCAGCCCCACGCTTCCGGCCCGTCGCCCACCGAGAGATGAGCGATGAGCGCAGAGACGAGTGTGATGGCGAAGCCGGCGTAGGCCCACTCCTTCATCCGCGCCGGCACCGGCGCAAGCAGCAGCACCACGCCGAGGAACTTCGCCCACGAAAGTTCCACGCGGAAGTAGTCGGGGAAGCCGAGGTGCTTGAACGCCGCCGCCACCTGCGGCAGGCGCAGTTGTGCGTACGCGGTGAATCCGATCTGCAGGCAGAAGAGGGCGGTGGCAATCCAGTAACCGATGACGATTCCTTTTGAGCGATTCATTATTCGACTCCCGGGATCTCGACGCCGAACTGTTTTGCGTACTCGGCGTTCAATCGCTGCCACCCGCCGAACTTCATGACCTCGGGGCCGACGATGCGTCCGATCGGATGACCGGCGAGCAGTCGATCGAGCACATCGAAACAGATGTGCCAGCCCGCTGCGCCCATCGAGATGAATCGACGATCGATGTTGTG
Source organism: Acidobacteriota bacterium (assembly GCA_034667465.1). GTDB lineage: Bacteria > Acidobacteriota > Thermoanaerobaculia > Gp7-AA8 > Gp7-AA8 > JAOBAU01. The sequence continues at coordinate 212,364 of JAXDJV010000027.1, forward strand.
CCACAGCCTGAGCCGCGTGCCGCTGCCCATCGGCTCCAGTTCCCAGCGGATGTCGCCTCCACCCCAGGTATATTCGAGCGCCCGCGGCGCGTCGGCTCGCTTCACGCGAGTCTCGGTGATGTGCGGCGTCGGCGTTCCCACCGTCGTGAGCTTCGCGGTGCCGACGGCGCCGAGGTTGTGGTCCGAATCGAACGGAGCCCATTCGCGGAGCTGCTCGGGATCGGTGAGCGCCTCCCAAACTTTTGCCGGAGGATCGGCCAGGTCGCGGACGAGCACGAGCGTCCACGTCTCTCCATCCTTTTGTATCTCCGCACCGGAAGCGGCGCCCGGCTCGTATCGCTCACGGCTCGTCATTTCTTTTTCTTTCCTTTCGCGGAGCGTTTGTCCAGGTGTCGCTCCAGGGCATCGACGTGCATTAGCCAGAAGCTTCGGAACGGAACGAGCCATGCGTCGAGCTCCATGAGCGGCTCCGGTCTCAGTCGATACAGGCGCCGCTGAGCCTCAATCCGCGATTCCACAAAACAGTTCATATACGTGTCAAGCCATATAGTGTCGCCGCGGCAGGCGAAGCGCCGCGCCCCGCGCTGATCAGCTGCGCGAAGCGCCAGCTGCAACGGCGCGAGCGACCGCCGCTCCGAAGGTGTCGGCGTGTCGCGAAAAATGTCTCTAATGGCGTCCACAGCGCGCTACTACCATTCGGGCATTCCATCCGAAAGCGAAATCGACAGCGTCCGCCAAAGGAGCATGCTATGCGTCCAGCGATCCGGTCCCTTTTCGCCGTTCTTCCCCTCGCCGCCGGTCTCCTCCTCGCCGCTTGTCCGAAGAAGGAAGAAGCCGTGCAGCAACAGCCACCGCCGAACACCACAACCGCAGCAGCCGCCGCCACGACCACAGAAGAAGCGCACAAACTCATCAACCTCATGAACGACGCCGGAGTCGCCAGTCTCAAAGCGGCAACGAGACTCCGCGTCGACAAAGGCGATCAGGCCGGCGCTGACAACTACTACAACGGCATTCGCGCGAAGCTGACCGACTTTCCGAAGACGAAGCTGCAGGACAGCACGCTCGACGACATGCTTGCGTACTTCGGTTACGCGGAGCTCCGGCCGAGTCTCGCCGAACAGCTCGATCCGGCCGGTCTCATGAAAGAAGGATTGATTCCCGGCGTGAAAACGGGCGACATTCTCTGCACGCGCTTCTTCGCGCCGAAGATCATCAACGTCGGCGCGCCTCAGGTGAACGGAGTCCCGAAGGGTGGCTTCGGATGGCGGAAGGTTCTGCGTCTTCGCGCCCTCGACGGTTCGAAAGCGCGGCGCGCCGGGCTCGACGCGTTTTTCCTGCTCTTCAACATGAATTCAGACACGCCCGTTTTCCCGAAGGGCAAATTCGCGGGACAGATCCAGGGCATTCTGCAACCGGTCTATCCCGGCAGCCACCGCGATCTCTACTTCCTCGTGTTCGAAGCGCGCGACGCAGCGAACCCATACCGAATCCGCGGCTTCCTCGAAGCGAGCTTCGACCTCGCCGGCATCGGTGAAAACAGCAAGTACTTCGTCCCTGTCGCCTGCGCGCAGTGTCATGGCGCGGGCGGTGCGGACGACAAGGGCGCGAAGATCAACTACCTCGATACCGATCACTGGATCGATCGGACCGAGGACGACTTCACGGCTGTAAAACATGAGAGCGTGATCGTCGACGGAGCACCCGCGTACGACACATTCCGAAAGTTCAATGAGTTGATCAAAACGCAGAACGAGGCCGTCGGCGGCAAAGGCCAGTTCGCTTGGCTGGCGACGTCGAAATGGCTCGAGCTCCACGACCCGAAAGGCGCCGACGCCACACATCACGTGCCGCCGCTGCGCCGCGGATTTGTCGCGCAGGCCGGAGACAAAAACTGGACGGCAGAAGAGCCGGTCGATCGGGAACTACTGCCGTTGTTGAATCAATACTGCTACCGCTGCCACAGCTCCGTCGTGTATCACGTCTTTCAAAAACAGGCTGTTTTCGATGACCGCGGCACGCTGGCCAGTTACGTCGACGCGGGCATCATGCCGCAGGACCGAAAACTCGACGCTGCGACGAAGGCCAAACTCATCGATCTTCTCAACCGGATGAAATAGCGCAGGTAGGGAAACACCGCCGCCGATCACTCCTTCTGTAGTCCCGATTCGACAGAAGGAGTGATCATGGCCGATCAGCCGCTCGATCTCTACGCAGTCCTGCGCGAAGAATACGTTCGCCTTCACGGAGCGCCGCCGCCCGATGAAACCGGCAGCGACGAAGAGAAGCTGAAGAAGCTTTACGCGGCGATTCATGCGCTCGAGAGTCCGCGCTCGGCGCTCTGCATCTCCGGCGGCGGCATTCGCAGCGCGACGTTCGCGCTCGGCGTGATTCAGCGCCTCGCATCGGTCGGCGTCCTCCCGAAATTCGATTACGTCTCCACCGTTTCCGGCGGCGGTTACATCGGCGGCTGGCTTTCGTCGTATGCGCGGCGCAACGCGGATGGGATGTCCGGCGTCGCGGAGGAACTGAGCACCGACGGCGTGAATGGCAACCCGCTCGAGCCCGAGGTAAAACCACTGACCTGGCTGCGCGCGTTCAGCAACTATTTGACGCCGAAGGTCGGACTGACCAGCGGCGACACGTGGGCGTTCGCCGGCTCTTACCTCCGCAATCTGCTGCTCGTCTGGCTGATGTTCGTGCCGCTGCTGATCTCCGGACTTGCGATCCCGCGACTCGCCATCGCGCTGCTTCGGGACCAGCCCGAATCGCAGAAATACGCGATAGCGGCCGGGGTCATGTTCCTCATCGGCACGCTCGTCCTCGCGCTGACGCGTCCGATCTCGTACAAGAAACCGGGCTGGCTCACCAATGGTCGCTTCATCCTCGGCGTTTTTCTGCCGCTCTTCGTCGGCTCGATCAGCCTCGCGCTCTACTGGGCGTCGGTTGCCGATCCGACCTTCCACTGGAAACCAGTGCTGCTCATGTTGATCGGCAGCAGTGCCGTCTCATCGATCGTCTACATGATCCGATTCATGCTGGCCGCGCACTCCGAGCGGCTCGGCAATCAGCGACCGACGACCAGCAAGGCCGGCTACATCGCAAAGAAGTTCCTGGCCGAACTGCTCGCGGCCGCAGCGTCCGGCGCCGTCGTGACCGGCCTCCTCTTCGCGGCGACGCATCTCGTCGGCGATCCGAAGACGAGAGTCAGCCTGCCGCAGCTTTCCAGCTGGCAGTCGGTACCGCCGAATCTATCCACGGCTCCCGGCGAATTCTTTCTCTGCTTCGCCGTTCCAATCATCCTCGGCATCCTCTTCGTGCAGTCGGCGATCTTCGTCGGCGGCGCGAGCTGGTTCAGCGAAGAGTACGACCGCGAATGGTGGGGACGCGCCGCCGGCTGGGTGCTCATCGCCGCGCTGCTCTGGATCTTCTTCACGGCCATCGTCGTCTACGGACCGGTGCTGATGTTCCAGGTGCCGGGTGCGTTCACCACCATCGGCGGCGCCAGCGGACTCTTCGCGATTCTCGCCGGCCGCAGCAGCAAGACATCCTCCGGCAGCGATCAGAAAGATGAGAAGCCGAAGCCGGTCGACACCGGAACGAACATCCTCCTCGCTCTTGCGGCGCCCGTGTTCGTCATCGCCATCGCCGCGCTGCTGTCGCTTTGTACATCCGAGGTGCTGCTGGCGATCGAAAAATCGGAGACGATTCCGAGCGGGAAAATTACGCTCGCAAACCAAACGTGGCGCCAGATCGAGCAGCCAGACACCATCACGCAGACGGACCCGGTCACGCATAAGACGGAGACCTACACGGCGAAACTTCGCTCGAACGCGATCCCCGCCATCGACGAGGCGAAATACAACGCCCTTCGTCACCTCTGGATCCTCGACCACACGCACGTCAGCGAAGCGATGGTTCTCGTCTTCGGCTTCGCGTTCTTCGGCGTCTTCGTCTCGTTCTTTATCGGCGTGAATCAGTTCTCGATGCACGCGCTCTATCGAAATCGTCTCGTCCGCGCCTACCTCGGCGCGTCACGTTTCTCGCGCACGCCGAACGCGTTCAGCGGCTTCGATCCGAACGACAACCTGCCGATGCATCGCCTCCGTCCGGAGATGCTCTGGGCGAACAGCTTCATCGACATCGCCGGACTCGCACCGCTGCTGAAAGCGAATCCGACGATCGAGCCGTTCATCAGCGACGCGACCTGGGACGCCATCGACGACATCGCCGGAGCGAAAGACCCGCACGACCAGGAAAAGCTCTGCCTCCAGGCCGGCGATCTCCTCGCGCACGAGCTCAACGGCGCGATCGACACCGCGAATCTCGGCGGCGCGAACGACTCGCTGCCGCTGTCCGTTCGCAACCGTGCCGCGCTCGAAGCGCTCTACCCGACACACATCCGTCCGATGTCCGCGCATCAGCGGCCGATGCATGTCGTCAACATGACGCTCAATCTCGTCGCCGGCGACAATCTCGCGTGGCAGGAACGAAAAGCGATGTCGTTCGCCGCGTCGCCGGTAAACACCGGCGCGTGGAACCTCGGCTATCGTGCGACGCGCGATTACGGCGGACCGTCCGGCATCTCGCTCGGCACCGCGGTCGCGATCTCCGGCGCCGCCGCCAGCCCGAACATGGGCTATCACTCCTCGCCGCCGCTTTCGTTTTTGCTGACGCTCTTCAACGTCCGCCTCGGCTGGTGGCTCGGCAATCCGCGCTCGTCGACGTACGTGAATCGCAACCCGACCAACACGCTCGTCCCCTTCCTCGCCGAAGCGGCCGGCTACACGAACGACACCTTCCCCTACATCTATTTGTCAGACGGCGGCCACTTCGAAAACCTCGGCCTTTACGAGATGGTGTTACGCCGCTGCGCGTGCATCGTCCTCACCGATGCCGGCGGCGATCCGTCGTTCCAATTCGATGACCTCGGCAACGCCATCCGCAAGATCCGCATCGACTTCGGCATCGACATCACCATCGATCGAATGGGCATCTTTCCCCGCTCCGATGAGGATCCGAGCAATCCCAAATACTGCGCCGTCGCGACGATCCATTACGAGCGCATCGACCCGACCGCGAAACCGGGCCGACTGCTCTACATCAAGCCGGCGTTCTACGGTAAGCACGAGTCGAAAGACATCTACAACTACGCGCAAACCAATCCGACCTTCCCGCACCAGACGACCGCCGATCAGTGGTTCACCGAATCGCAATTCGAGAGTTACCGCCAGCTCGGCTTCTGGACGCTGGGCTACGTGACGCGCGGAAAAGACAGTTTCGCAAACGTGTGCGAGTTGATTGATGAGGCGGAGCAGTATTTGAAGCAGGAGGGCGCGTGAAACCACCGCCGTATTCAGCCGCGCAAAGCGCCGGCTGCTATACGGCGAGCGACCGCGGCCGAAGGCCCGCGCGTTGCCCTAATTTTGCTGCGCGCCTTCCGGAAATTGTACGAACTTACCGCCCATATAGACGATGTCGCAGTCGAAGTTCGTCGTCGTTCCGGGGACGTACGTCGGCGAGAAAACGCCGTCCCGTCCTGCCGACCGAATCGCGTACTCGGACGCCTGCGCCGACGATCCGATCGCCGCATCGGCCGTGAACGACAGCGGCTGATTCCAGCCGTCGTACTGCGGCATCTGCTTGATGTACGTCGGCGCAAGCATCAGCAGCATCTGCGGATAGCTGATCGCCTGCAGCGGCACCGTGAGGCCGGCGGCGTTGTACCCGCGAACGTCGACCGCGCGCGATTCCCACGCGCCGGCAACCGTCTTCATATCAGCCATGGTGCGTTTCTGGCGGGCGCGCTGAACCGCGCTCATGTAATTCGTCACCGCCATCGCCGCGATAATGCCGATGATTGCAACAACGACGAGGAGCTCGATCAGAGTAAAACCCCGCGCTTTGCTGATTTTCATGGTGAGCCATAATCGTAACCTGAAGTCACCGGCCGACGCCACACTCGCCTTCCTCGACGAGCATCGACTCGGCCGTCCGCGCATCCTCGCCGCCGTTTCCGGCGGTGCCGATTCCGTTGCGCTGCTGATCACGTTGCACGAGCTGGGGCTCGACATTGTCGCCGCTCACATCAATCACCATCTGCGCGGAAGCGAATCGGATGATGACGAGCAGTTCGTTCGCGATCTCTGCGCGTCGCTCAACGTCGAACTGCTCGTCGCCGACGGCACGCTGCCGCCGGAGCTCGTGCGGCAGCACGGCATCGAAGGCGCCGCGCGCGAAGTCCGTTACGAACGCCTCCACGAACTGCGCGAGCGCGGCGGCGCGCAATACATCGCCACCGCACATCAACAGAACGATCAGGCCGAGACCGTGCTGATGCGGCGGATGAGCGGCAGCGGCCTCGCCGGAAAACGCGGCATCCATCCCGTGCGCGACGACGGCGTGATCCGCCCGCTGCTCGACGTGCCGCGGCACGACATCGAACAGTTCCTGCACGAACGGCGGATCACGCCGCGGCGCGACTCATCGAATGACGACACGCGATTCCTCCGCAACGTCGTTCGCGGAATCGTCGGCACGATCGAAGGCTTCGATCGCGATTCCGTCGCCGCACTTGCGAACAGCACGAAGGAAGCACGCGCCGCCTGGACGGAAGCGGAGCGGCGGCTCGATGAGGTCGACGATACCGAGCACGCTCCCGGCGCGACCGTCTTTCGCTCGCTCCCCGACGATCGCCTGTTGCGCGAAGCGCTCATCGTTCGCCACATTCGCCGCCTCGATCCGAACGCGCGCGATCTCACCGCCGTCGACGTCGCCCGCATCGTCGACGGGCTCGAACGCGTACGACGGATGAGCGTCACCAAACACCTCGAGCTCGTCCGGCGCGACGGGGTCGTCGTGTTGCGCCGCATGCTCGCACCGGCCTGCGCATTCGAAGTGCCGCTCGGGCCCAACGCGCAGGCGCACATCGAGGCCATCGGCGCGGTCGTGCACGTTCGTTCCGTCGATGACGATGGCGTCGGCAATCGCGAGCGACAGCGCATCCAGCTTCCTCCCGATGCCGAGCCGGTCTTCATCGTCCGGAGCCGCAGAGCCGGCGATCGCTTTCAGCCGCTCGGTCTTCCGCACGACAAAAAGCTGAAGGATTTCTTCATTGATCGTAAAATCGCGGCGGAAACCCGCGATCACATCCCGTTGATTCTCTGGAACGACATCGTCGTCCTGGTCGCAGGTGTCGAGATCTCCGAGCGGTTTCGGATCACCTCCGCGGCCGGGCAGCGATACGAGGTTTGGGTTGAGCACGAACATCACTGAAACGTTCAGCGCCGCCGCGATCGCCGCGCGCGTCACGGAGCTCGGCCGCGCCATTCGCGCCGATGCCGGCTCCAGCCCGGTCTTCCTCCTCGGCGTCCTCAAAGGCGCTTCGGTCTTCCTCGCCGATCTCCTTCGCGCCACCGGCGGCGACGCCGGTTACGGCTTCATCGAATCGGTGCGCGACGTCGACGACACGACAGCCGCCGCCGACGCGATGGAGATCGACTTCCTCAGCTTCATCGACATCGCCGATCGGAACGTCTTCCTGCTGAAGGACGTCGTCGCCACCGGCGTCATCGAGAACTACCTGCTGACGCAGCTCCGGCAGAAGAATCCCGCGTCGATCCGTCTCGTGGCGCTGCTCGACCGGCCCGATCTCCGCACAGTAGAACTGCAGGTCGATCACTACGCCTTTCGCATCGACGGCGGCACGTTCGTCGGTTACGGACTGGAGAACGAGGGACGCTTCGGGAACCTGCCGTACATCGGCCGGCTCTGACGCTTGAAACATCCCGCCGCGCGCGGCGTAACCCGTCGATGCATGAGCGCAGTTCGCGCAGAATTTCCCTCACGCCCGTCACGTTCCGACGCGAAGTAGTGTACGAATGGCATGCGCGAAGCATCGCGCGTGTCCTTCTGGAGGCAATCGTTGAATTCCACCGTGAAAACCGCACTGCTCTGGCTCGTTATCATCGTGCTGGTCTTCCTGCTGTGGCAGCTCTTTCATGCGACGCAGGTGGCGAGTGAGCAGATCCCCTTCAGTACCTTTCTCGATCGCGTAAATCAGGGTTACGTCGAGAAAGTCGTCATCCGCGGCGAAGAGATTCGCGGCGAGACCAAACCGGCTTCACCCGGCGGCAAACGAGAATTCCATCTCAACGCGCCCGCCAATTACCCGAACCTCATCGACCAGCTCCGCCAGAAAGGCGTGGCGATGGAGTTCGAGCAGTCGCACGACGCTCCGTTCATCACCGCGCTCATCGGATGGGCTCCCGTCCTCTTCCTGATCGGCCTCTGGATTTTCTTCATGCGGCAGATGCAGGCGGGCGGCAACAAAGCACTCTCATTCGGAAAATCGAAAGCGAAGCTGCTCTCCGGCAACGCCAAGAAAGTCACCTTCAAAGACGTCGCCGGCGTCGATGAAGCAAAGCTCGAGTTGCACGAGATCATCGAGTTCCTCAAAGAGCCGCAGAAGTTCACGAAGCTCGGCGGCAAGATTCCGAAGGGCGTCCTGCTGATGGGACCTCCGGGCACCGGCAAAACGCTGCTCGCCCGCGCCATCGCCGGCGAAGCAAACGCGCCGTTCTTCTCCATCTCCGGTTCCGACTTCGTCGAGATGTTCGTCGGCGTCGGCGCCTCGCGTGTTCGCGATCTTTTCGAGCAGGGCAAGAAGAACGCGCCGTGCATCATCTTCATCGATGAGATCGACGCGGTCGGCCGCCATCGCGGCGCCGGTCTCGGCGGCGGACACGACGAGCGTGAGCAGACGCTCAATCAGCTGCTCGTCGAAATGGACGGCTTCGAATCGAACGACGGCGTCATTCTCGTCGCCGCCACGAATCGTCCCGACGTTCTCGATCCCGCGCTTCTCCGCCCCGGCCGTTTCGATCGCCGCGTCGTCGTCGATCTTCCCGACCTGAAAGGCCGCGAAGGAATCCTGCGCGTCCACACGCGCACGATCCCGCTCGCCGAAGACGTCGACGCCACCGTGCTCGCGCGCGGTACGCCGGGCTTCAGCGGCGCCGACCTCGCCAACCTCGTCAACGAAGCGGCGCTCAACGCCGCGCGCTACGACAAGAAGAAGGTGCAGCAGGTCGACTTCGAGTTCGCCAAGGACAAGGTCCTGATGGGCGTCGAGCGGAAGTCGATGGTGATGAGCGAGCGCGAAAAGCGGAACACCGCCTATCACGAAGCGGGTCACACGATCGTCGCCGCCATCATCCCGGCTGCCGATCCGCTGCACAAAGTGACGATCATCCCGCGCGGACGCGCACTCGGTCTGACGCAGCAGCTGCCAACCGAAGACAAGTACTCGTATTCGAAGCGCTACCTCGAGGCGCGCCTCGCCGTGATGATGGGCGGCCGCATCGCCGAAGAGATCTTCCTCGGCGAGATCACGACCGGCGCCGGCAACGACATCGAGCGCGCATCGGCCACGGCTCGCAAGATGGTTTGCGAGTGGGGCATGTCGGATCTCGGTCCCGTTACCTTCGGCAAGAAGGAGCAGGAGATTTTCCTCGGACGCGAGTTCGCGCAGCACCAGGATTTCTCCGAGGCGACCGCGGTCGAGATCGACAAAGAAGTGAAAAAGATTCTCGACAAGTCGTACAAGACCGCGACCGACGTCATCAGCGGCAACAAGAACGCGCTCGACAAGATCGCGCGCAAACTGCTCGAGCGCGAAACGCTCGAAGGATGGGAAGTCAACCAGATCCTGATTGAGGAGACCGGCACCGACTACGTGAAGATGAAGGAGTACTACCCGGACGAAGTCGGCGACAAGATCACCATCGCCCCCGGCGCCGGCGCCTCCACGGATGTCTCACCGCCGATCGGCGCCCCTCCCGCTCCGGCGACATCGCCAACACGCGAAAGCTGATTCCACCCGACGCCGGCCCCCAGGGCCGGCGTCGTTGTTTTCAGTGCGGCTACCATCGGCGCGATGAAACGCCTGGTGTCGGCGCTCCTTCTCCTGATCGCGAGGAACGCCGCTGCTGCGCACCGGTCAGCCGCTCGAGGTAGCGCGACGCGAGCTGATCGATGCCGCGAAGCGGAGCGACATCGCCCTTGGTTTCGAAGAGACTGTGGGCGACACCGCGACCGTGGCCCGCCGCGGCTTCAGCTCCTGGCGGCTCGAGGTCACGGCGACGACCGCGCACCCCTCCGGCATCTTCGGCGAATCGAGCGGCAGCGGCGCCGTCTTCGAGCTGGCAATCCGAGCGTCGTCGTCGGCGGCACTGAAATCACATACGACAGCGCGGCGAAGCGCGGCACCGCGTTCGGCAAGACGAACGTCATCGCAGCAAAAGCGACCGCCGAAGGCGATCTCCGCTTCCTGACGAACGAGCAGCGCGAAAAGGTAAAGAACGCGATGCGCGCAATCGTCGCCGCGTCTCTGCCGCGCGCTTCCGCAACGATCATGTTCGTCGATGAATATCCGGCGATGGGGCCGACCGAAGGCAACTACGCGCTGTTGAAGATTCTCGATCAGGCCAGCCGCGACCTCGGCTACGGCGAAGTTCCCCCGCTCGAACCATCGAAGCGCGGCGCCGGCGACATCTCATTCGTCGCGCCGCTACTCAGTGGACTCGACGGACTCGGCTCGCGCGGCAGCGGAGCGCACACGTCGGCCGAACAGATGGATCTCGAGTCGCTGCCGATGCTCATCAAACGGACGGCGCTGCTGATTTATCGCCTGACGCGGTAGGCCAGCCGAGTTCTGATTGTGGCCACGCGCCTCTCCTCGAGGTGCAGCGTTCGCGTGAACGTCTGACCTGATCGGCAGCGAAAATCCAGGCGTGCAGCACCGGCATCCAGGTCGTACCAGACAAGAACGACGCGATCGTGCGCCTGCAGATCGACAGTCGGACGAGATTGCCGACGCTTGCCGATCGTGAGCGAAGGCACGCAACGCGGAAGCGGTGGCCGCCTCACGAATCGATCGAAGATGACCAGGAGCATCGCGGTCGTACGTGCGCTCGAGAAAGAGATACGTTGTGTGCGTCCTTGCTCAACAACGTGCGGCGCCGAAAGCGACAACGCATTGCCGGCAGCATCGAACACGCCGGCGATGATTCGTCCCGCGGGGATTCGAAAGCCGTGACTTCCACCCGCCGGTTTGATCACACGGTCGAATGGCCGGTAATTTCCTGCGGTCCGCAGCGACAGCACGCGGAGAGTTGCACCGGAAGGAATCGTCTCTCCCTCGATTTCAACCTTTCCCGCCGGAAACAGAGGTTTCGAAAGCAGCATCCCGGACCGATGGAAACGCTCGCCGCCGTAAAAGATGACGCTCTGATAGCTGATGGACGAGCCCTGCTCCAGCCAGAAGAGATAGCGCCCCACGGCCGGCTGAAACCAGGTGTTGCACGGGTAGACCAGTTCATCTTTGTCGTAGGTCGTGAGAACCAGATGAACTTCACATGGCGGGTGATTCGAGGGCTGAGGATCGAGCGGCAGCGCGGCAATCGCGATCCTTCCTCCATGTTTCCGGTCTTTGGATCAAGCGGCTGCGCGTTCACGCGAACAGTCAGGAAGGAAATCGCAACGAGCAGTGCGGCGAACACATCAAGCTGTATCGATGGCGTTCGCCCCATGCGGAATGATAAATTGTTTTCGACATACCTCCGGAGACCTGCATGAACCGAACGATCGGAAGAGTGGCAACGACCGCGCTGATTCTTCTCGTTATGGCATCGCCGCTTCCCGCTCCGGTGCAGTATCCCGATCCGCCACCCGGCAGCACGCCGGGCGCGCCCGGATGCGTCGTTCCTTACGGTTACACGTGGGGATGCGGATATTCGTGCAGTACGGCCGGCGGCGAGTGCGCATGCCGCGAGAATGAGATTCCGGCTTCAATCTGCATGAAGTCGAATGCCGGCACCGGTTGCGGATGCTTCGATCACAGCAGCGATCCCTGTTGCGGCGCGACCGGTTTCTGATGCGCGCCGGCGCGCTGACAATCGCAGTTGCGCTATTCAGTTTCGGCAGCGCGCAAAGCGCGACGGTCACTGTGTCATCGGCAGCGTCCCTGCCGCCCGATTGCTCGCTTCATGTCGCCGACGATGGGGCGGCGGAGCAAAGTGCTCCCTGTACGACGGTGTTGCAAACCACGGGAAAGCACGCGGTTGCCTGGGTCGAGACATCGTCATTGATTAGTCGATTTGTCACCGATGTCACCAAAGACGCGACAGTCTCCGCTTCGAATCTCGTGCCGCGCGGAACGGTCTCCTTCCCCGGTGATCGCGAGCTCCGGCCGGGCGAGCGCATCCGGCTGATCTCGTTGATCGCGCAGGAGCCTGACGCCGCATCACATCCGCTGTTTGTCCGCGACGTCACGTCGACTCGCGAAACACCGGCCATGCCCGCCGCAAAGATCGTGGCAATTCTTCTCGATGCGAAGGGACGCGCAGTCGGCGTCTCACCACGAATGGCAGTGTTGCCGGGCGCAACGTCGACTCTGTGGCCGGAGCGGCCAAAGCGCGGCGACACCATCGTTGCGCTGTTCCTGTCGCGACCTTCGACGTCACCGAAGAGAGCGCTCGACGTGGCGATGGCCGATTCCGCCGGCTCGCAGCATCCTTCCGAGCTCGTCGACGGCAGCGATGCGCTCTTCGCCATCTGGTATGCACTCACCGGACCGTCTGCGCGCCTCATTCTCGAGTCGCACGACTATTACATCCCACAGGAACAGGTCGACGCGCAGGCCGGCAGTGTGACTCTCATCGAGCGATCGCTGCGGCCGCTGCCGACGCTGAAGGTCGCGATCGGCTCTCTGCTTCAACGCAAGCTTCGGGACACGCCCGCGATGTCGCTCGAGCTCACGGCGACGGGCAGCGAAGCGTCAGTGAAGAGCATGTCCGTCGAACCAGGCAAGGTCTCTACGTTTGAAAGAATGCCGGTGGCGCTGCTGATGCTCGATCTGCACATCGGCGAATTCGTCCTGCAGAAACAACTCGACCTTACGACGGGCGACGACACAACGATCAGCATTCCGCTCGAACCACTGATCGTGTCCGGCACCGTCTATCGCGGCGAGACACCGATGAAGGCGCGGATCAGCTTCATGCAGAAAGGCACGCCGCTCACTACCGACACCGATGACTTCGGAGCGTTCGAGATCACGTTGTGGCAACCGCGTCGCTACATCGTCGAAACGACTCCGGCCGATCGCCCTTCTTCGCCGCCGTTCTCGCAGGACGTGGCAATCACCGCCTCGACGAAATTCGACATCCACGTACCGGCCGGCACAATCGTCGCGCGCGTCTTCGATGCCGCGGATGGAAAGCCGATCGCAGAGGCGACGGTCATGGTTCGCAACAAGTGGGTGGACGGAAAGGGATCGAGCTCCAGTGTGACCTCCGTCGCCGCAACCGGCGAACTCACTGAACTGCCGCCGCAACGGACCGGAACGAGCGAGATTCAGGCGTTCGCCCCCGGATACGAAAGCGCGACACCGGTTGTCATCAACGTTGATGAGACAACGAGCAGAGTGGTCGTCCCGATGCCGATGAAGCGCGGTGAGAATGTCCACTCACTGCAAATCACAATCGCCGGCCGGCCTGCAGCGGGCGCTGAGATCGCCACTTTTTCAGGTGAGCGAATGGTGTGGCATTCCGTGGCGGACGAAACGGGGCACCTCTCCCTGCCGGAACAGTTCGAAGGCATGCGTCTCATCATTCGGCATCCCGACGCGGCGACAGAGGTCATCCTGTCGCCGGGAGACAGAATCCCACTGACACCGCCTGCGCCGCCGCTCGTAGTCCGTGTCGTTCATCGCGACGAAACGACCGCCGGTCCGGCGCCCGCGACGCTGACCCTGCGCGGCATGCTTACAGGCGCCGAGGCCGGATTCGCGACCTGGTCGCTCGGTGCAACCGGACCTGATGGAACCGTGACGTTGCGTGGATTGTTGCCGCAACCATTGCGGATCATGGCGACACAAAGAACGTCAGCCGATAAGGTGCGGAAGGACGACTACTACCGTACGTCCACGATCGTTCCCTTCCCATGGCCGGCCGTCGTAACGCTGACGCTTGCGGACGAGTAACCACCCGCGCGCAGGCGTGTGCTACTTTCCTCCTCCCATGAAAAAGCTGACGCTCGCCCTCCTCGTCACGCTCGCCGCCGCCGTCGCTTCCGCGCAGACTCCGTCGAAACCGATCGCGCTGAAGGCTGCACACATCTTCGATGCCACATCCGACAACATGTTGTCGAACGGCGTCGTGATCGTCGACGGCAATCGCATCGTCGCTGCCGGCTCCGGCATCGCCATTCCGGCGAACGCGCAGGTCATCGACCTCGGCGACGCGACGCTCCTCCCCGGCTTCATCGATGCACACGTTCACCTGACCGAGGAGTCGGGCGACAACTGGTACAAAGATCACTTCGACAGCGAGATGCGACATCCGGCCGAGCAGTCGTTTTACGCCGCGTCGTATGCGCTCAAGACGCTGAACGCCGGCTTCACGACCGTGCGCAATGTCGGCGCGCAGGATTACGTCGACGTCGGGCTGCGTAACGCCATCAACAACGGCATCGTCCCCGGCCCGCGCATGCTCGTGGCGGTTCACGCCATCGGCGCGACCGGCGGTCATGGCGACGGCGATCCGCTGCCGCTGGAGCGCACGCATCAACTCGGCCCGATCGACGGCGTTTGCAACGGCGCCGCCGAATGCCGCGCCGCCGTTCGTTACCAGATCAAGTACGGCGCCGACGTCATCAAGTTCATGCCGTCGGGCGGTGTGCTGTCGCTCTCCGATCCGGTCGACGCGCCGGAGCTCTCGCAGGAAGAGATGAACGCGATCGTCGAGGAAGCGCACAACTGGGGACGCAAAGTCGCCGCGCATTGCCACGGCGACGCCGCCGCGAAGATGGCCATCATCGCCGGCACCGATTCCATCGAGCACGGCTCGTTCATGAAGCCCGACACGCTGGCGATGATGCGCGAGAAAGGAACGTACCTCGTACCGACGCGCATGGCCGTCTACTGGACCGGCAGCCCCGACAAAGTCGGCCGGTTCCCGGCGGTGATTCAGACGAAGGCAAAAGCCGCGTATGCCGCGCACGAACAGATGTTCCGCAACGCGCTGAAGGCCGGCGTGAAGATCGCGTTCGGCACCGACTCCGCCGTCTCGCCGCACGGCCTCAACGCGCACGAGTTCTCACTCATGACCGATCTCGGTATGTCGCCCGCCGCCGCCCTCCGCTCCGCGACCTCGACGAACGCCGTCCTCCTCGGACTCGCCGACCGCATCGGCACACTCGAAGCCGGCAAAATCGCGGACGTCGTCGCGGTGCCTGGCAATGCGCTGACGGACATCAAAGCAACCGAGCGCGTGCTCTTCGTCATGAAAGACGGGAAGATTGTGAAGGGTCCGGCGGCGAAGTGAACGTCTGATGCGCAAACGCGTTTACATCGCCTACACCGGCGGCACGATCGGCATGAAGCGGACGCGCGACGGCTATTCGCCGGAGCCGGGATATCTGCAATCGCAGATGCGTGCGATGCCGGAGTTGAAGCATCGCTCGATGCCGAGCTTCACCATCCACGAATATGCGCCGCTGCTCGACTCCTCGAACATGACGCCGCGCGAGTGGGTGAAGATCGCGAACGACGTCGCCGCGAACTACGACGACTACGACGGCTTCCTCGTCCTGCACGGCACCGATACGATGGCGTACACCGCCTCCGCAATCCCCTTCATGCTCAGCGGCCTCGGCAAACCGGTGATCATCACCGGCTCGCAGATCCCGCTATGCGAAGTGCGCAACGACGCGCGCGAAAACCTCATCACCTCGCTGCTCATCGCTGCGAACTACGCGATCCCCGAGGTCTGTCTCTACTTCGGCGGGAAGTTGTTGCGCGGCTGCCGCGCGGTGAAAGTGAGCGCCGACGGATTCGCGGCCTTCGCATCGCCGAACGTTCCGCCGCTCGGTACGGTCGGCATCGACATCGACATCAATCACGAGCTCGTGCGCAAACCGCGTCCGCGGCAGCGGCTGAAGGTCGAAGAGTTCGGATCGCCGGTCGTCAGTGCGCTGCGACTCTTTCCCGGCATCTCACCGGAGCTGGTGCGCAACGTTCTGCGTCCGCCGCTTCAGGGACTGGTGCTGGAAGCGTACGGCGTCGGCAACGGTCCCGATCAGGATGCGGATTTCCTCGCCGCGCTCACCGAGGCGACGCGGCGCGGCGTTGTGATCGTCGACTGCACGCAATGCCTCGAAGGAACCGTGAACCTCGGCGAGTACGCGGCCGGTTCCGCACTTGCGCGCGCCGGCGTCATCAGCGGCTACGACATGACCGCCGAGGCTGCGCTGGCGAAGCTGTATCACCTGTTCAGCCGGAAGCTGACGCCGGAAAAAGTGAAAGCGGAGATGCAGAATGATTTGCGGGGAGAGTTGACGGTAACGAGGCATGGGGCATGAGGTATGAGTAAAGGCTTCGACTCATGCCTCATCACTCATGCCTCATGCCTCTCCACAATCTTCCTCTCGATCCGCTGATCGGGCACGAGCCAGATCATCGCGACGATGACGTAGATCGCATCTGCGATCAGCGGATGGACGAACGCCAGTCCGATCGCGGAGAGATACAACGCCATCGACACCTTCCCTTTCGTGTCGCTTCCCACCGCCTGCGCCAGCTTCGATGAATGTCCCTCGTACGCGATGATCCGATTTTGCAGAATCGTGTACGACACGGCGGCAGCCAGCAGGACGACGCCGTAACCGGCGGTCGGCAGCACGGTGAAGTGGTTCTCGCCCATCCACGTCGTCGCGAACGGCACGAGCGAAAGCCAGAACAGCAGATGCAGATTCGCCCAGAGCACGGCGCCATTCACGCGCTGTGTGGCGTGCAGCATGTGGTGATGGTTCGTCCAGTAGATGCCCAGGTAGACGAAGCTGAGGACGTACATCAGAAGCGTGAAAACCGTGTGTCGCATCTCCGTCCAGTCGCTGCCGTGCGGCACTTTCAGCTCGAGCACCATGATCGTGATCAGGATCGCGATCACGCCATCGCTGAACGCTTCCAAACGCGTCGTCGTCATGAAAAAAGGATACGTCATCGGCCGAAGGAAGAAACGTCACCGTCATCTCCTTAGCGTCGACAGGAGCCGCCACTGGAAACTACGATCGCATCGCCGAACCGCCCGCGCTTTCATCCCGTCTCACTCATCGGATTCGCCATCGTTCATCTCTGCGCGCTCGGCGTCATCGCGCTCGGCTTCTCATGGACGGGCGTCGCGTTGTGCGTTGCGTCGTACTACGTGCGGATGTTCGGCGTCACGGCCGGCTTCCATCGCTACTTCTCGCATCGCACGTATCGGCTGAATCGCTTCTGGCAATTCGCGATGGCGTTTCTGGCGATGACCGCGGCGCAGAAAGGCGTGCTCTGGTGGGCGGCCAATCATCGCCATCACCACAAGTACTCCGATCAGCCGGAGGACATTCACAGTCCCGTGCAGCGCGGATTCTGGTGGAGTCACATCGGCTGGATCCTCGCCGAGAGCAAAGGAACCGATTACTCGCGCATCGGCGATCTGACGAAATATCCGGAGCTGCGCTGGCTCGATCGCAATCAGTACGTGCCGACGATGTTGTATGGCGTCGCGCTGGCGCTCGTCTTCGGTCCGATCGGTCTCTTCTACGGCTACTTCCTGTCGACCGTGCTGCTGTGGCACGGCACGTTCTCGATCAACAGCGTCATGCACGTCTTCGGGAAGCGCGTCTTCGACACCGCGGACGACAGCCGCAACAGCATGATCTTCGCGCTGGTGACGATGGGCGAAGGATGGCACAACAACCACCACCATCATCCCGGCTCGGCGGCGCAGGGATTCCGCTGGTGGCAGCTCGACTTCAGTTACTACGCGCTGCTCGTTCTGGAAAAGATCGGCATCGTTCAGGGGATGCGACGCGTTCCGCATCGGCTCCGCGCATCGGCCGCAGCGATCACGCAGACGACACGGCGCCGCTTCGATGAACTTGCCGTTCGCTGGGCGTCGCTGCGCGCGACGCTGGAGCTCGCCGGACACGACGCGCTCGTCGACCTCGAAGAAAAGCGCGTCTCCGCGGCCGCGCGACTCGATGCGCTGCAGCAGGAGTACGTCGCGGCCGGCGTGACCGCTTCACGTCGCGTCGCCGAGCTGCGTGCCGAGATCGAGCAGACACGCCTCCACCTCTGCGCGGTGCTCGAACGATTGATCGAGACGGCGCAGTCGGGCGGCGCGATGCAGCCGGCGATGTCGTAGATTGTCGTCGTGCTCGACCAACTGCTGACTCTCGATGACTGCGAGCGCGTTGCGCGCGAACGCCTGCCGCACATGGTTTACGAGTTTCTCGCCGGTGCTGCCGGCGACGAAGCGACGATGCGCTGGAACCGCGAGTCGTACGAGCGGATCCGGCTGCGCCCGCGCGTGCTCGAAGACGTCTCGACGATCGACATGAGCGTGACGCTGTTCGGCGATCGGCATTCACTGCCGCTGCTGCTCGCACCGGTCGCCTATCAGCGGCTCGTGCACGACGATGGTGAAGCCGGCAGCGCACGCGGAGCGGCCGCGGGCGGCGTCACATTCGTGATGAGCACCGCGTCCAACTGCGCGGTTGAAGAGATCGCGGCCTCGGGTGCAAAGTTGTGGCTGCAGCTCTATCTGCAGAACGATCGCGACGTCACCCGCGATCTGCTCGCGCGCGCGGAAGCGGCCGGCGTTCGCGCGCTCTGTCTCACCGTCGACACGCCGGTGCTCGGCACGCGCAATCGTCAGGCGCGCGCGAAATTCGCGCTGCCGCCGGAGCTGCCGACGCCGCATCTCGACGTCGCCGGACGCGATCGGCTCAGCATCGTCAGCGGCCGCCGCGAAGCGATCACCTGGAGCGACGTCGACTGGCTCGCGGCAACGACGAAGCTACCGCTCCTGCTCAAAGGGATCCTGACCGGCGACGACGCCGCGCGCGGACTCGAACACGGAGCCGCCGGCGTCGTCGTTTCGAATCACGGTGCGCGCAATCTCGACACGGTTCCGGCGACGATCGATGCGCTGCCGGAAGTCGTCGAACGGATCGCCGGCCGCGTTCCGATCCTCGTCGATGGCGGCATTCGCCGCGGCACCGACATCGTCAAGGCAATCGCCCTCGGCGCATCGGCCGTCCTGATCGGACGACCGTACGTCTACGGACTCGCATCCGCCGGACCGGACGGCGTCGCGCGCGTGATCGCCATCCTGCGAGAAGAGCTGGAGACCGCGATGGCGCTGCTCGGCTGTGCCTCGTTGCGCGAGCTCGACGCGCGAGTCTTATGGGATCGCTGACCGGCCCTTATACTCGCGCGCATGTTTTCGTTCTTCCGAAAGCCGGCCAATCCCGGACTGATCTGGCTCGATGAGCGGAGCGCAAAGCGCCGTATCACGGCGGACGTCCGCGCGGGAAAAATCCAGGCCGAGGAAGAAGCGCAATTAACGAAATTCGCGCGCGACGGCTACTTCATCATCCAGCTCGATCTTTCGGCTGCGGATGCGGCCGCGATCGACAGCGACGTCAACCGGCTCTGGAGCGAACGGCCATCGAATATCGCGTTCGCATACGACTCGCCGCCGAAACGCTTCACTTCCGCGGAGCCGCAGCAGGATCGAAAGCCGCGCTATCGGATTCACGAGCTGCACGCGGCGTCCGAACAGGCTCTCCGGCTGTATCTGCATCCGACGCTGCATCGCTATGCGTCGTTGATTCTCGGCGAGCCGGCCGTCGCAACGCAGTCGCTTTATTTCGAATACGGCAGCCAGCAGGTGCTGCATCGCGATTCGACGGTCGTCCCGACGCCGCATTTCGGGCGGCTCGTTGCGGCGTGGATTGCATTGGAAGACATCGCGCCCGAATCGGGTCCGCTCGCGTATGTGCCGGGATCGCAGCGACTCCCATTCTTCGATTTCGGTACGAATGAGTTCACGTACGATCCCTCGCGTCACACGCCGGCGGAAGTCGAGCGCGCCATGACGTTCTATTCGCAGGAGCTCGAGCGCAGCGGTCTGAAGAAACACGAGTTTGTTGCGAAACGCGGACAGGCGCTGATCTGGCACTCAGCGCTCATGCACGGCGGTGCGATGCCGACGGACGAACATCGAACGCGCAAAAGCTTCGTCGTTCATTACTCGACGCTGCGCGGACAGTCATCGCGTGAATGCGCGGTCACCGAGGTCGTCGATGGGAAGCTCGGCGAAAGCGTATTTACGACGACCGAAGTGATTCAGCGCGACGATGCATTTGGATTCGCGAATCCGCTCGATGGCACGTTTCTCCATCGACGCGGAGAACGTTAATCAGCCTTTGCCGTGCAAGGAGAGAATCGGTTGAGCCCTGAAGAGCTGACTGCTGAAATCATTCGCCTCGGCCCGTGGCATCACGACGTCGAAGTGGCGCCCGGGCTGCGTACGGGCGAGATCACCCGTTCGGCGGTCTACGCGAGCGAGCTCGGTGTTCCGACAGTCATTCAGCCGGAGTCGGGTTTCACCAGACTCGCCGGTGAGCTCTTTCCGAACGGTCTGGCCGGACGCTCGATCCTCGATTGTGCGTGCAACGCCGGCGGATACCTTTTCGCCGCAAAACGCCTCGGCGCCGGCCGCGGCTTCGGGTTCGACGTACGCGATCACTGGATCCGGCAGGCGCGATTTCTCGCCGGCCATCTTCCGAGCTCGGACCTGGAGTTCGACACGCGCGACCTCGAGACTCTTCCCGCCCTACGCCTGGAACCGTTCGATATCACCCTGTTCATGGGTATTTTCTATCATTTGCCCGATCCCATTGCCGGCCTTCGGATTGCCGCCGATCTCACGAGAGAATTGCTCATTGTGAATACGGCCTTCAGGCCATCGAAGAAAGACGCATTAATCCTGAATCCGGAAAGTATGACCGAGGTAATGTCCGGGGTACACGGACTGGCGTGGTGGCCGAGCGGCGAGGGCGTCATGCGCCAATTGCTGGCGTGGTGCGGATTTCCGCATACGCGATTGCGATTCACACGGCGAGTTGCGGCGAATCACCACAGAATGGAAATTCTGGCGGCGCGAAACGAGAATACATTTGCTCATTACGACACGATTCATCGTCCCGTGTCGCCGGCCCGATATAAACGCTGGCTGCGGGCATTGCGCGCTTACGTGCGTCGGTAAATGTGAACCGCGCGCCGGTTTACGGGCGGCCCAGCAGTGATCAGCTGTCCCAGTAGCCGGGCTTCTTGCGCTCATGCGCAATCGCAAGAACAGCGATTCTGTGTTTCAGTCTTCTGAAGACTACCTGGTACGGGCGTTGAGGAATCGATTCGCCAGCTCAGCATCGCGATCGCGGTACCAGGCGACGGCGAACCGGCATCACCTCGAAAGCACTTCGCGACGGACTTCGGCCAGCGCGATTCGCCAATCCTGCTCGTCGTCCGGATCGCTATCGGCGTCAGATGCGCGCCGCTCGATTTCGGCTGCCCAGGCGGCCTTAACATCCTCGTCACTCTCCTCGAGGCTGGAAAGTAGTTCGGCTGCGATCCTTGCTCGTTCAGGGGCGCCAGCTGAAGCGAGGACAATGGTGAAGGAATCAACGCGCCGCCAAATCTCCACCCCGCGTAGGACTCGCCTCCTCCCCATACAATGCTCCCGCGATGGCGAAGAAACCGGCGGTGGTTTACTCCTGTACCGAGTGCGGAGCGCAGGCGAGCAAGTGGATCGGGCGATGCGCGGAGTGCAGCGCGTGGAACTCGTACGTGCAGGAAACAGCGGCGCCGGTGAACCCGCAGCCCGGCGCGATGGGCGGCGGCGCGCCGGTACCGATCGACGCCATCGATGCCGACGTCTCGCCGCGCATCTCCACTGACCTCCCCAACCTCGATCGCGTCCTCGGCGGAGGGCTCGTTCTCGGAGCGGTTACTCTCGTGGGCGGCGAGCCGGGCATCGGCAAATCGACGCTCCTGCTCCAGGCCGCCGAACGGCTTGCGCGCCGCGGTCCCGTTCTTTACGTCTCCGGCGAAGAGTCGCCGCGACAGATCGCCATGCGCGCCCGGCGCCTCGGCACCGTCAGCTCCAACATCCACATCTTCACCGAGACGTCCGTCGAACGGATCGTCGCCGCCATCGAGCAGATGAAGCCGGTCGCCGCCATCGTCGACTCGATTCAGACCGTTTACACTGGCTCGAACAGTTCTACACCCGGTAGCGTTGGACAGGTCCGCGACTCCGCCGGAATCCTGATGACCACCGCCAAGCGGCTCTCCATTCCGATCTTCCTCATCGGCCACATCACCAAAGAAGGAACGATCGCCGGACCGAAATCGCTCGAGCACATCGTCGATACCGTCCTCTATTTCGAAGGAGAGAAATTTCAGAATTATCGCGTCGTCCGCGCTTATAAGAACCGCTTCGGTCCCGTCAATGAAGTGGCCATTTATCAAATGCACGACGACGGACTCGAAGAAGTTCCCAATCCTTCCGCCGCGCTCATTGCACAGCGCAGCCAGGCGGCCGGCTCCGCAATTGTTGCCGCGCTCGAAGGAACTCGTCCGCTGTTGATCGAATTACAGGCGCTCGTTTCCGCGACGCATTTTCCGTCGCCGCGACGAATGGCAATGGGAGTCGATGCAAACCGTGTCTCGCTTCTGCTCGCTGTACTGGAAAAGAAAAACGGCGGCAGTTTTCTCTCCAATGACGTCTATGTAAACCTCGCCGGCGGCCTGCAGATCGACGAGCCGGCCATCGACCTCGGCATCCTCGCGGCCCTCATCTCCTCTCAACGCAACCGCCCGATCGCCTACGACGTCGCGGTCTTCGGCGAAGTCGGGCTCCTCGGCGAAGTGCGCGGCGTCTCACAGGCCGACCTTCGCGCACGCGAAGTTGCTGCGCTCGGCTTCCGCCGCGTCATCGTCCCTCACATGAACGTTTCCGAAATCCGGGCCGACGTCGAAGTGATCGGCGTTCGCCGGATCGAGGAGTTCGCCGAACTGCTCTGACCAGCGTGAGCGACCCCACTTCCCACGAAACCTTCAAAGCCACGCACCGATCGGCCGGCGCGCGCAAGGAACAGGCGCGCAAGCGGACCTGGCCGTCGCTGCCGAATCGAACGCGCCCCTACGCCGAGCTGCGAGCGGCATCCGCCTTCTCTTTCCTCGACGGCGCGAGCCTGCCGGAAGATCTGATCTATCACGCCGCCGCGCGCGGAGTACCGGCGATGGCGCTCATCGACACGAACGGCGTTTACGGCGCACCGCGGTTTTACGGCTCGGCGAAAAAAGCCGGGATTCGCGCGCTGGTCGGCGCGGAGCTCGTCCTGGACGACGCGAACACGCGCCTCACGCTGCTCGTCGAGAACCGCACCGGCTATCACAACCTCTGCAGGCTGATTACCGCCGGCGCGATGACGCGGCCGAAAGGCGACGCGCGTTACACGCTGGAGCTGATCGAACAACACACGGAAGGATTGCGATGCCTGACCGGCGGCGATGAAGGTCCGCTGGCGCGAACGCTCATGGAGTCGGGCACCGACGACGCCGAAACAGTGCTGCAGACGATCGCCGGCATCTTCAAAGATCGGACGCACGTCGAATTGCAGCGCCATCGCCGCCGCGACCAGGCGCATCGCAACGCCGCGCTGGTTGCGATGGCGCGACGCCTGCGCCTGCCGCTCGTCGCCACGAACGGCGTCCGTTACGCGCGTGCCGAAGACAAAGAGCTGCTCGACGTCCTGACGTGCATTCGTGAAGGTCAACACGTTGACAAAGCCGGCCGCCTGCTCGGCGCGAACCGCGAGCGCTTCATCAAAAGTGCAGCGGAGATGTCGGCGCTCTTCTCCGATCTCCCGGAAGCGATCGATGGCGCGTGGGAGCTCGCCAACACGCTCGACTTCACTCTCGCCGACCTCGGCTATCGCTTCCCCGAATATCCGCTGCCGAACGGCGAATCGCCGATGTCGTTCCTCCGCAAGATCGCGTGGAACGGCGCCACCGCGCGATTCCGCCCGCTCACCGCGAAGGCGCAGCGGCAGATCGAGAAAGAGCTGGCCATGATCGAAAAGCTCGACCTCGCCGGCTACTTCCTCATCGTCTGGGACATCGTGCAGTTCTGCAATCGAGAAAAAATCCTCGTACAGGGCCGCGGCTCGGCGGCGAACAGCGCGGTCTGTTACGCGCTCGGCATCACCGCGGTCGATCCGGTGAAGATGGATCTGCTCTTCGAACGGTTTTTGTCCGAGGAGCGCGGAGAGTGGCCGGACATCGATCTCGATCTGCCGTCGGGCGATCAGCGCGAGAAAGCGATTCAGCACGTTTACAAAACGTACGGCGTGCACGGCGCGGCGATGACCGCGAACGTCATCACATACCGCGATCGATCCGCCGCGCGCGAAGTCGGGAAAGCACTCGGCTTTTCACTCGAACAGGCCGACAAGCTTTCGAAGTGCATGTCGACCTGGAACTTCGGCGAGATCCGCGAAAAGATCGACTCGATGCCGGAGCAGCTCGGCATCGCCGGCTTCGACGCCGAAGATTTGCGCGTCCAGCACTTCATCCGCCTCTTCAGCTCCATCCAGAATCTCCCGCGGCATCTCGGTCAGCACTCCGGTGGCATGGTCATGGCGAAAGGACGGCTCGACGAGATCGTGCCGCTCGAACCGGCATCGATGCCGGGCCGCGTCGTCATTCAATGGGACAAAGACGACTGCGCCGATCTCGGCATCATCAAAGTCGATCTGCTCGGCCTCGGCATGCTCTCCGCTCTCGAGGAAGCGATCCCGATCATTCGAAAGCACGAACGGATCGACGTCGATCTCGCGCATCTCCCGCCCGACGATCCGCTCGTCTACAAAATGCTCAACGAAGCCGACACGATCGGCATGTTCCAGGTGGAGAGCCGCGCGCAGATGGCGTCGCTGCCGCGGCACAAACCGAAAAACTTCTACGACATCGTCGTGCAGGTGGCGATCATCCGTCCCGGCCCGATCGTCGGCGGCATGATCAAACCGTTCTTCGATCGCCGTCAGGGAAAAGCGCCGGTCGAATATCCGCATCCCTGCCTCGAACCGATTCTCGCGCGCACGCTCGGCGTCCCGCTCTTTCAGGAACAACTGCTGCGCATCGCCATGGTCGCGGCCGGCTTCACCGGAGGCGAAGCGGAAGAGCTGCGCCGCGCGATGGGCTTCAAGCGCTCGATGGAACGGATGGTCGACATCGAGCGGCGGCTCCGCGAAGGGATGTCGAAGAACGGCATCGGCGTCGCGGCGCAGGAGCAGATCGTGAAGTCGATCACGTCGTTCGCGCTCTACGGATTCCCGGAGTCGCACGCGGCGAGCTTCGCGCTAATCGCGTACGCCAGCGCGTACATCAAAGCGCGGCATCCGGCGGCGTTTTACGTCGCGCTGCTCAACGCGTGGCCGATGGGTTTCTATCATCCGGCGACGCTCATCAAAGATGCGCAGCGGCACGGCATCAGAGTCTTTCCGATCGACATCAATCACTCCGGATGGGAGTGTCGCTGGGAGCGCGGCGGCGTACGGCTCGGAATGCGATTCGTGCGCGGGCTGCGTGAAGTGACGGGGCGCGCGATCGAGCAGGCGGCGCCGTTCACGTCGGCGGATGACGTCGCGGTGCGCTGCCGCATTCGCGGCGATCAGCTGACGAAGCTCGCATACGCCGGCGCGCTCGGCTCACTCGGAGTCACGCGCCGTGCCGCGTTGTGGCAGGCATCGCAGGCGGCGAAACCGGCCGGCGAACTGTTTGAGAAGTCTGGTGTGGAGGCGCAGTCCCCTCTTCCCGAAATGTCGCGCTTCGAAGAGACGACTGCCGATTACGACGCCATGCAGCTGACGGCGGGACCGCATCTGCTGACGCATTTCCGCCGGCAGCTGACGCGCGACGGCGTCGTCAGCGCGCGCGAGCTGAAGAAACTGCGCAACGGCTCGCGCGTCACGACCGCCGGCGCGGTCATCGTCCGGCAGCGGCCCGGCACCGCGAAAGGTTTCGTCTTCCTCACTCTCGAAGATGAGACCGGCCTGTCGCAGGCCATCGTCCATCCCGATCTCTTCCGCGAACATCGCGCGCTCATCGTCGGATCGCCGGGACTGATCGTGGAAGGAACACTCCAGAATCTGGAAGGACAGCCGTCAGTGAAGGCCGATCGCTTCCGTCCGCTGGAGATGACCGACAGCGTTCCGAGCTACGATTTCCACTAACGCGTGTTCCCGGTCACGGTCCCGCTGATCGTCGCGCGTACAATCGCGCTTAATGAGCACGAGTCCGGTTCCTGTTGTACCGATCGAAGAAGCTGCGCCCATCGAAGTCGTTCGCCGCCGTCCGGCGGTCGAAGAGATCGTGGCGTGGGTCGTCATGGTCGCGGCGATGTTCTTCGTGCTGTTCCTCCATCTGGTTCCGGCCGTCGTCACCGGACTGGCGCTCTACCTGATCCTCGATCGCCTCGCGCTCTCCTTCCGCAAACGCCTCGGCAGCGCCTCGCGAACCGTGGCGATGCTCCTCGTGACCGTCATCGGCACCAGCATCATCGTCGGCGCGATTGCGCTGAGCGTTTCGTTCATGCGCCATCACGCCGGCAACGTGCCCGCGATGATGACGAAGATGGCCGACATCCTGAAGTCGACGCGCGCATGGCTTGGCGGCATCGGCGAAGAGCTCATCCCCGAAGTGCTCGTCGACGCGGAAAATTTGAAAGCGGGTGTCGTCGACTGGCTCACCGAGCACGCCGAGGCGGTGAAACATGCCGGCAGCTGGTTCTCGATGGGAGTCGTGCACGCGATCATGGGTGTGCTGCTGGCGGTGCTGGTCTTCTTCCGTCACGTCACGAAGCATGGCGAGACGCGCGGTCCGCTCGCACACTGCCTCGTCGAGAAAGTCGATCGTTTCGCGCACGCGTTCTCGCGCATCGCAACGGCGCAGATCAAGATCTCCGCGGTCAACACGGCGCTGACCGGCATCTATCTGCTGGTGATTCTGCCGCTCTTCGGAAAGCACATTCCGTTCGCCTCGACGATCGTGCTGGTGACGTTCATCTGCGGACTGCTTCCGGTGGTCGGCAACCTCATTTCGAACACCGTGATCGTGGTGCTGTCGCTCGGCGTTTCGGTCGGGACGTCGATCGCGTCGCTCGTGTTTCTCGTGCTGATTCACAAGCTGGAATACCTCATCAACTCCCGCATCGTTGGCGGCGAGACCGACTCGCAGGCATGGGAAATCCTCTTGGCCATCATCATCGGCGAGAGCGCGTTCGGGGTGTCCGGCGTGGTGATGGCGCCGATCATCTACGCGTTCGTGAAGCGTGAGCTGCGCGAACGCGGTCTTGTGTAGCGGCGCCGGCGACGCGCCGGTGCGATGCTTCGCACAGCGTCAGTGAACGGCTTCGCGGCGGATCATGACGTGGAGCAGCGCGTGCGCCGGTTAGGCTGCATTCTCTATTTTCGCCGCGAGGACGAAATCGCTTCGCGTCAGCCCGTCGATCTTGTGCGTCCAGATTTGCACGCGCGCGCTGCCCCATCGCAGGAGGATGTCGGGATGATGTCCCTGCTCCTCCGCGATGGTACCGATGCGATTCGTGAACGCCAGCGCCTGCGCGAAATCGGGAAACGGAAACTCCTTCTCCAGATGATGTCCATCGATGACGCGCCATCCATTGCCGAGCTCCGCGAGCAACGCTTCGCGCGCGGCCGGTTCGAGCGGCGGCACACCACCGCGGCACGGGATGCATTTGTCGTCAGCGAGCTTCGGTGAAGACATACCGGTTCCTCCGCAGTTGCGAATGTATGACGCGAACTCGTCGGCGTCGACGCGATGGTGGAACGCTTCGACGCCGTCGACGTAAATGACCGGCACGTCGTCGGTAAAACGCGCCTGCAGCGAGGGATCGAGATCGATGTCGCACTCGTAGAGCACGACCGGCAGCCGGTGAAGTTGCACGGCCGCGCGGATGTTGCTCTTCGCCGTGTCGCAGAGCGGACAATCGCGGCGCGTGTAGAGCGTTACTTCGGCCGTTTTCATCGCATAGACTCGGGAAAGGAGCATACATGACCGACAAAGTAACCATCGATCTCGGCGGACGCGTCGCGCTCGTCACCGGCGCGTCGCGCGGCATCGGACGCGAAACCGCCGCGCGGCTAGCCGCGGCCGGCGCACGCGTCGCCATCAACTATCAGCGGAGCGCCGCCGATGCCGAATCGCTCGTGCGCGAGCTCGGTGAAGAGCGCGCCTTCGCCGTGCAGGCGGACGTCGGCAATCCGCGCGATGCCGAGACACTCGTCGACGCCGTCGTCGCCCACTTCGGCCGGATCGACATCGTCGTCAACAACGCCGCCACCTTCGACATGAACCTCTTCGAGCGCGACGACTACGAAGCGTGGCAGCGCGGCTGGCAGTCGACGTTTGCCGTGAACGTCTTCGGCGCCGCGAACGTCACGTATCTCGCGATGCGCTCGATGCGCGCGAACGGCGGCGGAAAGATCATCAACGTCGCCTCGCGCGCCGCCTTCCGCGGCGAGACGGAGTTCGCCGACTACGGCGCCTCCAAAGCCGCGCTCGTCAATCTCACGCGATCGATTGCGCGCTCCTGCGCGAAGGACGGCATCGTCGCCAGCTGTGTCGCCCCCGGCTTCATCGATACCGACATGGCTCGTGACGAGCTCGCCGCGCATTACGAAGAGATCGTCAGCCAGATCCCGCTGCGCCGCGTCGGCACGGTTGGAGACGTTGCGGCTGCGATTCTCTTCCTCGCCTCCCCGCTCGCCGACTACCTGAACGGCGTCACGATCGACGTCAACGGAGGAAGCTGGTTCCACTGACTGCGCCGCTACTCGCCGACGCGGCGGAAGAGCCGCGCCATCCCTCGCAATCCGCGCCATACGTAGAGCCACGGCAGTGCCGCGCGCGAATGGGTCGAGAAACTTTCGAACATGAACGCGGGCGGCGGAAAGGCGAGTTGCCGCAGCCGCTGCGCGCGCTGTCGCCAGGTTGGCAGCGCGGCGACGTTCGCCACGAGCACCGCGGCACGACGCTGATGGCGATCGGGGAAACGTCGCTCATCGTGCTGCTCGTGGGACGGCAGCCAGTCGTTCGCGCGATCGTGCGGCGTTCGCTCCAGCCACTCGTCGGCGAGCGCGATCATCGTCTCGCACGTCGCGACGATTCGTCGCTCGGCAGCGCGGTGCCAGAACTCGCGATGCTGATCGGACGTCATCCGCTGCCGTAAGCGATCGACGTCGACGAGCCAGATCAGCCGTTCGCTTTCGTGATGATGGGCGATGCGATGGATGCATGCGAGCAGCAGCGCGTCGGCCTCGCAAAGCCCGCGCGCGTTCGCGGAGATCCGCGGCAGCGAGACGGCGCGTTGCGTGAGCTCGTCGTACGTCAGCGCCGTCGCGAAGACCGGCGTGTTCGTGATCGCCCAGTGCACGTCGAGCACGTGTGTGATGCCGAACGGGTCTACGCGCGAGAACGACGCCTGGCGCAGCGCCAGCTCGTCGCCGCTGTCGATTGCCTGCTCGTATCCGAGCGCCGCGAGCGACTCCGCGACCACCGCGCGGTCCGACTCGGCGATCAGCAGATCGCAATCCGCGCGCGGCCGAAGATCGGGACGCTCGTAACGCGAATACGCCAGCGCTGTTCCTTTCAGGATGAGCGGCTGCACACGCAGTCCGGCGAGAACGCGGCGCAGCTCGGTCAGCCGCAGCGGCTCGATGACACTCGCCCGCATCGCCGCTCCGCGAAGTTGCGGAGCTGATGACGCGGCAAACGCCAGCGGCGCGACGCCGTGCTCTTCGAATGCAGCAAGCTCATCGTCAGTGAGCTCCGCGAATACCGTCCGCTCGCCGCGCAACGCCGCCGCAAGCGGCGCGCGCAGACGCGGCGCGATCGCCGGCATCCGGATGTAATCCTTGGGGGTCACATCTGACACTTTGACTTTAGCGGCGCTAAAGTCAAAGTGTCAGATGTGACCCCGAATACACGGCCTGCAAATTGCTCTTCGTAACGGTGAGATGTCCACCATTACTGTTCTCGTCATCGCCGCCGCTGCGGTCGTCCTTGCGCTCGCGCTCGCCTACGTCCCGATGCGGCTGCTCCTGGCGCACATGGCCGCCAACATCCGCCACTTCATTCAGCGCACGCGCGAGCGTCGCACCACCGACCGCGACACGCCCGACCGCCGAAAAGCAGAGTCCGGAAGTTAGCTCCGTTTTGCGGCGAGCGCTTTCTTCAGCTCGTCCTGCAGCGACGCGTCGTTCGCTTCGATCATCCCGTACTTCTTCCAGACGATCGTGCCGTTGCGGTCGATGAGCACCGTCGTCGGAATGACGTTCGTCTGAAAGATGCCGGCCAGCTTTCCTTCCGGATCGAGCGCGATCGGATAGCTCATGGAGTGCTGGGTGACGAACTCCTTCACCGGCTCGACTCCGCCTTCATCGAGACTGACGCCGACGACTTTGAAGCCGTCGCCGGAATGCTGCAGGTGCATCTGCTCGAGCTCCGGAATCTCGTGACGGCACGGCCCGCACCACGTCGCCCAGAGATTGAGGAGCACGACGTTCCCCTTCTCGTTCGCGACGTCGAACTTCGCGCCGTCGAGCAGCGGCGCTTCGAACGCCGGCATCGCATCGCCGACGTTGATGCCACCGGCAGGTTGCGGCGGAATGCCAGGCGACGCCTGAGGCGCGGTGTTGGTCGCCATGCCGTGCGCAGAGCTCATCGTCGTGGTCGTAACGGTTGCTTTCTTCGTTTCACGGTGACACGCGGCTCCGGCGATCGCCGTAACGACGAGAAGCAGCGCAATTTTCCTGGGCATTAGCGGACTCTCACTTTGTCGAAGTTCGGATGGTCGCCATCCGGATGGACGGCTCGGTACCGCCGCCGTTCCAGACGACGGCGACATTCTGCTTCGAAACGGCGAGGCGTGGGAACCCCACCGCGGCTGATGATGTTGTTTCGGCGACGATCGTCGCATTTCCGCGCGTGCCGTCATTGCCGATGCGTCGCGCTTCGATGCGTGTCTTGTCGCCGCTCTGCTCGAGCCATGTCACGATCGCCGATCCGTCATCGAGCAGCGCGACGTCGACGTGACCGAGCGGCTTTCCGTCGTCGACGACGGTCGGCGCACCGAAGTTCGCGCCGGAGTCGCGCGAGAACGCCACGTTGACGCGCGCGTGATTCCCCGCGTCGGTGAACCACGCGGCGACGACGTTCTTTCCGTTCGCGTCGAGCTGCGGACCGTTCACCGGACAGGCGGCGATCTTCCATCCATCGGCGTGCAACGTCTTAGGCTGCGTCCACCCTTCGAGTGTCAAACGAACCACCTGGATGTCGCGCACTTCGTCCGCCGAGCGATCGCGATACGCGACGACCGGGCCGTCATCCGTCATCGCCGCCGCCGTCTGGCAGCAATCGCAAACGCGCGGGTCGAGCGTGACCGCGGCGGAGA
Source organism: Acidobacteriota bacterium (assembly GCA_034667465.1). Classification (GTDB taxonomy): domain Bacteria; phylum Acidobacteriota; class Thermoanaerobaculia; order Gp7-AA8; family Gp7-AA8; genus JAOBAU01. Next base: position 243,794 of record JAXDJV010000027.1, read on the forward strand.
GCTTTCCGGCTGCATCAATGGTTGCGGCGTGCAACTCGTTCTCCGCGTCGCTGGCGGTTTGCTGCGCCGCCTTCGCGCCGTCGATCCAGATGACATGCGCCGAACGATCGTGCGCGGGCAGGAGCGATGCGAATCCGAACTCGCTCGCGACATCGGCGTGCGGCCGCAGCGGAGCGCTCCACGTCGCGCCATTGTCGGTCGACTGCGCGACGCGAATCGACGTCGCTTCTCCCTTCGTCTCGATCCACTGCGCGTACAACGTTCCTTCCGGCGCGACAGCGATCGAGGGGAAATCGGCCTTGTTCACGAGCAGCCGGCCGTGCGTGATCATCCGCGGCTGAAACCAGTTGCCATCCCGGTACGGCGCAAAGCTGAAGCTCGATGTCGCTTTCTCGATCCAGCTGACGACGAAGCCGCCGTTCCGGTCGGCGGCGATGTTCGGCTCGACGCTCGCGCCGCTGAACGGCACGCGGATCGCCGTGACGACGAGGTCGGCGCTCGGATGCGGCGCCGGCGTCCGGTGTTTCGTCGCAACGATCGGCCGCGACTCTTCCGTGCAGGCCACTGCGGCCAGCGCGGCGAGGAGGATCGGAATGCAGCGTGGGACGACGCGCAACATCATTCGCAGCTTACTTGAAATGAAAAAGCCCCGCGATTCTCGCGGGGCTTCGGTTCGTTCGATGTGATGCGGATTACGCTTCGTCTTTCTTTCCCTTGGTGATGACCTCGGGCTCCGACGTCACCGCACCTTCCACAGGTTCCGGCGCCGCCTCCACCTTCGCCTGGGTCACACCGACGACGACGCGCTCCGGGTCGTCGAGCACGCGCACGCCCTCCGGAAGCTTGAGGTCGGAAATGCGCAGGTACTGGTGGCTGTCGAGCGACGTGACGTCGACGTCGATCGAATCGGGGATCGCGTTCGGCAGGCACTCGACGTGGAGCTCGCGCACCTGAAAGTCGAGGATTCCGCCGCCGTTCTTCACGCCGATCGCCGTTCCGGTGTGATGCACCGGAATGGTGACGCGGACCTTCTCGTCCATGATCACGCGCACGAAATCGATGTGCGTGATCTTGCGCGAGATCGGATGGATGGTCATGTCCTTGACCATCGCGTGGCGCTGTTGATCGGTGCCCGCCATCTTCAGCAGGAAGATGGACCGGATGCCGTGCTCGCTCTTCTGAATCAGTTCGGAGATCGCCTTGCGATCGACGGCGATTTTCGCCGGATCACGATGGCCGCCATAGACGACCGCCGGGATCTTCCCTTCCGCGCGCAACTTCCGCGCGACACCCTTCCCCGCGTCGTCGCGGTTCAACACTTCCAACGTGACCTCAGCCATGATGCAGATACTCCTTCTCTGGTATACGCAGCAAATCGTGTTGAAAGGCGGCGGAAGGGGAAAAATTCCACCTCAGGACGCTTCCCCTGCCGAAGGGGATGAACCCATGTACGTAAACGGGGGCCGGGCCATTGGCAACCAGCGCCGCGGGCCGTGCCCGCCTACATATCGAAGAGCGAGCTGACCGAGTCTTCGTTATGAATCCGCTTGATCGCCTCGGCCAGCAGATCGGCGATCGAGAGCGCCGTCAGCCGTGGGCACTCGGCCTGTTTGTCGGCCATGGCCATGCTGTTCGTCGTCACGACCATCTCCAGCTCCGACTCGTTGATGCGCTGGATCGCGGGGCCGGAAAGCACCGCGTGCGTGCACGATGCGGAGATCGAGCGCGCCCCTTTCGCGATCAGCGCTTCGACCGAATGAATCAGCGTTCCGGCAGTGTCGATGATGTCGTCGACGACAAACACATTGCGGCCTTCGACGTCACCGATGATGTTCATCACCTCGGTCTGATTGGCGGCGACGCGGCGCTTGTCGATGATCGCCAGCGTCGCGCCGAGGCGTTTGGCGTAGGCGCGAGCGCGCTCGACGCCGCCCGCGTCGGGAGAGACGATCGTCAGATCTTCCATCTGCGCTTTGCGAAGATGGCCGACGATGACCGGCGCGGCGAACAGGTGATCGACAGGAATGTTGAAGAAGCCCTGAATCTGCGACGCATGCAGGTCGAGCGTGAGGACGCGATCGGCGCCGGCGGCGGTGATGAGATCGGCGACGAGCTTCGACGTGATCGGCACGCGCGGCTTGTCTTTGCGATCCTGCCGCGCGTAGCCGTAGTACGGCAGAACGGCGGTGACGCGTCGCGCGGACGAGCGCTTGAACGCGTCGAGCATGATCAGCAGCTCCATCAGATTGTCGTTGACGGGAGGCGCTGTCGGCTGGATGACGAAGACGTCGGCGCCGCGGACGTTCTCATCGATCTGCACGTAGTTCTCGCCGTCGGAAAAGCTGTAGAGCGAAACGTGACCGCATTCGATGTCGAGGAGCGCGCAGATCTCCTGAGCGAGGACCGGATGGGCTCTTCCGGTGAAGATCTTGAGCGGACCGTAGGACAAGCGTGCGGATTATACAAATCGATGATCGCGACGCCACAGATAAGAAACGTGGTGGCCGGCGCTTCGTCCGCCATCGTCAGTCTCAACCCGCGCATTGTCGCGCCCGGCATTTCCCGACCGGGCGGTCGGTCGGGTACACTGACCGAATGCCGACCATCACTTCCGAGAGTCCCGCGGCCGATCGCGTCCCAGCCTACTCGTGGTACGCCCTCGCGCTCCTCAGCGCGGTCTACGTCCTGAACTTTCTCGATCGGACAGTCATCTACGTCCTTTTCACACCGATCAAGAAAGAGCTCGCGCTTACCGATCTGCAGCTCGCGCTGGTCGGAACGTTGTCGTTCGTGATCCTTTACACGAGCCTCGGCATTCCGTTCGGACGGCTCGCCGATCGCGGCAGCCGGAAGCTCATGATCGGCGCCGGGCTCGCGATCTGGAGCCTTTTCTCCGGACTGACGGGATTCGCGCATTCCTTCGGCGCGCTCTTCTTCTGCCGGCTGATGGTCGGCGTCGGCGAAGCGACGCTCGGTCCGGCCGCGCTGTCGCTGCTCAGCGATTACTTTCCGCCGCGCATGCGCGCGACGGTGCAATCGATCTACGCATCGGCGATCGCGCTCGGCGGCGGTCTCGCATTTTTTCTCGGCGGCTCGATCGGTCAGGTATACGGCTGGCGCTGGGCGTTCTACCTGCTCGGATTTCCCGGACTCCTGCTGGCCGTGCTCGTGTTCGCACTGCGCGAACCGCCGCGCGGCAATACGGAAACGACGCCGATCGCCGCAAGCAGCAGCGACTGGAAGCTGCTGTTCCGCTCGAAGCCGCTGCTTTATCTGTTCGCCGGATACGCGCTCTTCGCACTGTCGTCAAACAATCTCGGCATCTGGGCAACCGCGTTCTTCGTGCGCGTGCATCACATGACGCTGCTGCAGATCGGCTTCGCCGGCGGCATTCTCTCCGTCGTCGTCGGAATCCCGGTCACGATCCTCGGCGGCTACTACGCCGATCGCGTCAGCCGCAAGTTCCGCGGCGGACGGATGGCCGTCACCGCCTGCGCCGCACTCGCGTCAATCCCGCTCTGGCTCGGCCTGCTCTACATCAACAACCTGATCGTGTTGTTGCTGCTCAATGTGGTGCTTTACGGCCTCGCGCTGATGTGGGTCGGCCCCGCCGCCGCGGACATCCACGACATCGCCGGCCCCAACCTCCGCGGCCTCGGCATCGGAATCTTTTTCTCGATCGCCAATATCGCCGCCTACGGCATCGGCTCGCCGCTCATCGGAAGACTCAGCGACGTGCTTGGAGTGGCGACGAATCCCGAGCAGATGAGAATCGCGCTGCTGGTGTGTCCCGCAGCGTGCGCGCTGAGCGCGGTGTTGTTATGGATGGGAAGCAGGGCGCGGGCGGGGGCGCAGTGACGCGGTTTTGCGGAAGTCGGATTCGCTCGACCGCATTCGCCACCCGCAGGCACGGAGAGTAATCCGCGCGCTTCGTCGTCCACGCTGTCGTCACCTGGAAAATCGTCATGAGCATCAATACCGGAGCGCTGACAAACAGGTGTTTCAGTTTCGCCTGCGGCTACAACTCTTTCAATGCAACCGGCGATGCTGCGGCGTCCCTTCCGCGCTACGACATCGCACGCCAGGCGAGCGCAGCGCCGATGAGTAATGCGATGGAGACGAGCGCGAACAGCAGTCGTGTCGCGCGCGGATGCGGGACGAGGGTCTCGATCGGCAACGTCTCGAGGAGGTCGTAAGGACCGGCAGCTTCGCGGTCCGCGTCCCGCAGCACCACCTGTTTCCACGCCACAAGATAGCGTTGCCGGAGCATCACTTTCAGAGGAACGTCCGGACGCAGTGTGCGCACGCGCGCGTAAAGCGACTCATGCGCCACGACTGCGTTCCATCGCCTGCCGATAGCGGCGAATTCGTCGGCCGTCCTGAAGGTCGTCGCTTCAACGACACGGCGATCCTTTGTGAGCCGGCCATCGAGGTGCCAGCGAAGGAGACCGCGCGCGAACGGGGTAACGATCGCCAGCCGGTAGACGCCGCGCGGAGGCTTCATTCGCGGGGTATCGTCGCCATCGCGCAGACGACGATCGCCACCGGATACAACCAGAAATACGGGAATGGTCCCCACCACGCGTTCGCAGCGAATGGCGGGTTCTGCCTCATATGTGAATCGCGTAGCTCGTCCGCCCCCGCTGGCCTACAACTCTTTCAACACAACCCGAGATGTTCGTGAAGCGATTTCCTCAACGACCTTCGCGTAAACCGCCGCGTCATCCTCTGTCGCACGTCCGAAGTTCACGACCCGCTCGCAGGCATCGCGATACAGCCGGTACTCACGCTGCCCGGGAACTGTGCGCAGCTCGCACGCGTAACCCGCGCGCTTCGTCAGCATCGTGACGAACGCCTCCGCCACGGCGCCGGCGGACACACGCTGACGCGGGTCCGCCACCTCTCCGGTGAGGGCTGCCGACCATTCGACTTCCTCGATCGGCCGTTCGTCGAGCGCGCGGAGAAGACTCTCCAGAATCTCGGCGACGACCGGAATCTCCTCATCAACATCCCAGAAGAGACCTACTCCATCCGGTCCCGGCTCATAAGAAATGACGGTCTGGCTCACTATGCAGCGTCCTTCAGGATCTCCCTGACGACGGGAGCCGCTTCTCGAATGAATTCGATCACTTCCGCTCCCCCCTCTGCGGCACCGGTCGCAACTCCATAAGCACCGACTGCCTCCAGTATGAGTCCGCCAACGAAGATTACGACGATCGCGACGGCAGTCGCACCGAGGATGTAGTAGTCGGCGCAAAAAGCGAAATGCACATCGGTGCCACCTGCTACAGGGTCATCGATGATGAAACAGATCACGTGACGGATCGTGCTGTACCAGAGACCGATATGAATGTTGAACTTCGGGCTCTTGTTGCCGTAGTTCCCGGTAGTCTTTCCGGTCTGGGCCCATTTCAGCTGCTTAATGTTCAGGTGACCATAGACGATCCGTCCCGGCCCCCACCACGGAATGTCATATGGGTGACTCTCCAGATGGACGTAGACGTTGTACGCATAGTCGCCCTTGTACCAGCAGAATCCTGGTGCAAGCGGATCGAAATTGCCTGACTTGTCCGTGCTCGGGCCGAACACGTTGTCCTCTTTTGTTTTCGAAAGACAGTAGAGTCCCAGAGGATCAGCGTTTCCGATCGGATCGTTGTTCGCATAGGCATACTCGCTGAAACCAGGTTGCCCGTGTTGCATCGGGTCGCGACTTGTGAAGCGACCGGCACCGGTGTCGTAGTAGCGGGCCCTGTTCTGCATCAGCGATCCCACCGAATTCTCACGTGCTGCGTACGACAGGCGCGTAAAAGGGTGATCGTTCGGCGTGCCGACGCGCGTCAACGCGCCGAACGACGAGAAGGTCTGCCGATACTCGATCTGCCCATTGCTGTTCGTCACGGCAGTCACGCTGCCAACGCCATCGTGAAGCAGGTACGTCGTGCGGTTCCAGTTTCTCCAGTACTCGGCAAGTGGCTGATCGAGTCCGGGCGCGTAAACGCGATAAACCCAGACGGTTCCGTTTGGATGCAGATCGACGATCGGATTCGCCTGACGGTCGTATTGGACGCGAGCGCCACCCTGATCGGCAGCCGGGCTTGAAAACGAGGCCCGAAGTCCGGTTGGACCGTATTGATTCGTCTCCGAGCCATCGATCCCGGTGATCTGCTTCAGCCGGTTCACTGCGTCGTACTGATAGGTCGCCGTACCGGACGGAGAGCTCTTCGACGTCAGGTTTCCGCGATCGTCATAGCTGTAGGTCGTAGTTCCTGCGGTAAGCATCCGGTTGGCGGCGTCGTAGGTGTACGCGGTCGGCGCGGATCCTTCGGTGGTTTTGGTGAGCCGGTTGCCGACACGGTCATAGACGAACCACTCGGCTGGCGAACTGCCGTTGCCGGTCGCACGCGTCAGCTGGTTCATGACGTCGTAGGAATAGGTTGTAGCCGTCCCGCTCATGTCGACGATCGAAGTCCGATTACCGACGGCGTCGAAGTTGTACGACCAAGCCTGCAGCACGTTGGAGGCGATGTCCTTGCTGACCATCTCGGTCATTCGCGAATCGGCGTCGTACCGACACGAGGTCTTCACGCCATTCGGATAAGAGAGCTCGGTGCGATGGTCGAGCGTGTCGTAGCCGAAACCAAAGCGACCCAGTACAGAGTCGTCGATGAGCGTAAGGCGATTCTTCGCGTCGTACGTGTATCTCGTCTGGGCAAGGTTCGCATGGGTCATCGAAGCGAGATTTCCCACGGCATCGTATGCATAAGCGGTGGTCAAACTCGTCACGCTGCTGCGGATCGATGTGACGCGGCCATCCGCGTCGTAGGTATACGTCAGAGTTTCATTCGGATTCGCGGCGCTGATTCGATTCCCGGCAGCGTCGTATGCAAACGACTCAGTAGTACCGTCGGGATACGCAATCCCCATCAGGCGATGGCCGGTATATAAGTACCGCGTACTTGCACCCGCCGGATCGACTTTTGTTTCGAGATTGCCGATCACATCGTAGGTCAGCGACGACCTTTTCCCGAGCGGGTCGGTGGACCCAACGATTCTGTTCAGCGCATCGTACGCAAAGGTCCAGGCGTTTCCATTTGCGTCTTTGGTTCCGACCTTATTGCCGTTCGCGTCATAGCTGAAGGTGGTGACGCCGCCGTTCGGATTCGCAACACGAACGATATGCCCTGCTTCGTCGTACCCAAACATCGTGACGTTCCCGTTCGCGTCGGTCTCTGCGATCCGGTGGCCGGCCTTGTCGTACTCCGTGCGGACCGTATGTGACATGGCGTCGGTAACCGCGACCACGCGTCCCATCACGTCAAATTCCTGATGGACTTTGTGACCCTGCGGATCGGTAATGTCGCAAAACGACGAACCTGAGTCTCCTCCGCTGCACGAAGGGCATCCGGTAGCACCGCCGCTTCCGATTCCGGCGCAGTATCCGAACGTCCATGAGACTCCGTTTGCATCAGTCGCCAGAAGGGGACGCCCAATACTGTCGTACGTGAATCGCGCGACATTACCGCGGGGGTCGATCAGCTGGACGAGGTTGCCTGCCGCGTCATACACAGATCGCGTCAGCGCGCCAGTCGCGTCCTTCACAGTCAATACACGCCCCTCGGCGTCGTAGGTGTGGAAGGTCGTGCCGTGAGGCGTCTTTACCGACGTCTTTCGTCCCGCGTCATCGTAGGTGATCTCGGTACGGCCGCCGTACGGATCGACCATCGTCGATATGTGGCCCCGTGCGTCATACGTGATGGACGTCCGGTTGCCGGCAGCATCCTGGATCGCCGTGATCCGCCCGTACATGTCCGGAAACAGTTGCGTGACCTTGCCCGTGGCGTCGGTCGAAGCAGTCACGGAGCCTGCGGAGTTCCAGGCCAGAGTCGAAGTGTTGCCAGCCGCATCTGTCACCGACGTTACTTCACCGACGGCATCATAAGTGCGATGAGTCGCCAGACGGTTGCCATTGACGGTTCGGGCCTGCTCGATGAGATTACCTGAGGCGTCGTAAGCAAAGTTTGATGTATTTCCAAGAACGTCCGTCGACGAAATCTGCTTTCCTCTCGCATCGTAGGCAGCCGTCATCACACCGCCGTCCGGGTTGGTCTGCTTTAAGACGTGTCCGCCGGTATCGAACTCGTAGGACGTCGCAGCTCCGTGCGAGTCCACCGTTTCCGTAAGATTGTTTGATTCGTCCCAGGTTGCGCGGACGACGTTGCCGGCCGCATCCGCGGCGACGGTGGCGCGACCGCGATCGTCGAAATTCACGAACCGATCGCCACCAAGTTCGTCGGTGATTACGCTCTGGCGACCGGCGATGTCGTAGTGGAAAAACTGTTCAGCGCCCGCGGCGTCTACGTGATGAAACACGCGGTCGTCGAGGTCATAGTCATACTGCTGCGTATGACCCATCGGATCGGCGACGGAAGTGAGGTTATGCGCCAGATCATAGGTGAGCGTCCAGGTCTTTCCGGCGCTGTCGGTGACGGATGTAAGGTCGTCACCAGTGTAGGCATAGCTGACAAAGGCGCCGCCGATGTCGGTCATCTTTGTGATGTGACCGGCAGCGCTTGACGTAAAGGTAACGACTGTCCGGCCCGATGCATCTTCGACGCTCGACATCACTCCGCGTCCGTCGCGATGAACGACGATCGTGTTGCCGTTGGTATCACGCTGTGAATTGAGGCCGCCGCTCGCATCAAAAGAGAAGGTCGTCCCATCCTGCATCCTCAGCGAGTAGCCATCGCCGGAGGCGGTCAGAGTGAAATGTTTCCCGGCAGGTGGCACGTACGAACCGTCAGCAACTCGGCCGAAACGATGCTCAGTACCGTCGCTGTCGCGATAGATCAGTGAGCCGTTGTCTCCAGTGAGGATCCGTTCGTCGTAATTGGTGGACCATCCGTAACCGAAGACGCCATTAACCGACGAGCGGCTGTTGTATGTGCGAAGAACGAGCACCGGCAAACCACGGCCCGCGATCGCGACATCCTTGAACATGCGGAACATGTTTCCGCTTGACAGGTTGACGGGGTCTTCCTGCGTTGTTGATGGCGTGGAACCACCTGCAGGCGATGGGAAACCGAACATCTCCAGAAGCTCAATGACGAAGTCCTCGAGCCAGGGTTCGGCGCCGAGATCGTCAGGACCGCTGCCGGTGGAACCTCCCGTCTCACTTCCCCCCGCACTTCCCCCCGAGATCGGGAACGTTGCGGCGCCGGTTTGCGGGTCTTCGAGGATGTAGCCGGTGCCGCTCCAGTGGCCGAGGGTGATTGGGGCGGAGGAGATTTTGGCGATGCGGCCCTGGGCGATGCTGCCGCGGATTTCGGCTTCGACATCTGACGGGAGGTTGACGCTGTTGAGGACTGTGTCGACGTTGCCGGAGTTGACGGTGTACAGCTGCTGGCCGGCGATTCTTGCAAGCAATAGCGCTTTGGCGGCGGAGATGCCCTGACGGCTTTGCATCTCTTCCCAGATTGCGGCTTCGCGATACGAGCTTTCGAGTCCGGCGAGCTGCAGTGCTTCGGCTTTGTTGGACTGGTCGTTGTTGATGGGAACTACGCCGACGAGCAGGCGTGAAATGTCGATGTTGTTTTCGGCGGGAGCCAGGCGGAGCGGAGCGCCGCCGAGGTTGTAGCTGACGTTCACCTGGCGACGGACGTCGCCTTCGAAGACGCGCTTGACGCCGCGCTGCCAGCGGACGCCCATCGCGAAGTTGAGACCGTCGTCGACGTGCTGCATGTAGCGGAGGCCGACGAGGTAAAGCTGCTCGGAAACGATCGCGTCTTCACTCGCATTGCTCGCGGTGAGTTGCTTGAGACGATTGATGCGCGCCGTGATCAGTGCGTCCGGCGTCGTGCCGGCGTCGAAGACTTCGGTGTGCGTTTCGCCGGCGACAACCTCGTGATGCGTGGTGTCGTCGGCGACGTTCGGCTGGCGGAACGTCAGGTTAAGATCGAGATCGGCGCCGGCGGAAACGGCCGCGCCCTGCGCGACTGCGACGTCATCGATCGAAATGACCGGACGGAGGCTGATGAGGTACGCCGGTGTTTTGAAAAGACCGCCGTAGCTGTTGATGA
>JAXDJV010000028.1:0-21803 GCA_034667465.1 Acidobacteriota bacterium
AAAGTCAAACTGTCAGATGTGACCCCAACTCCTACGCGAACAGGGCCATCTGTTTGTGGGGCGACGGAGAAGGGCGCGGGCGGCGGCGGGCGATTTCGTACACGCCGGTTGCGGCGTCCTGCCTGGCGATTCCGAGCTCGAGCTGCACACCGTTCTTCGCGAGTAGTCCGGCCGCCATATCACGCACGATCGCTTCGTGGTTGTTCTTCTCCGAGAGGTGGATCAGGCAGAGCGTCTTCAGGTCGGCGCCGAGCATTCGCTGAACCGCGGTCATGGCGTCGTCGTTCGACAGATGTCCGAAGCGCGACATGATCCGCCGCTTCAAACTCCACGGATACGTTCCCATCCGCAGCATGTCGAGGTCGTGGTTCGATTCGAAGAAGAGTCCGTCGCAGTCGCGAAGGTGTTTGATCACGTCGGGATTGACGAAGCCGAGGTCGGACGCGAGGCCGACGCGTGTGCCGTCGCGCGCTTCGATCACGAAGCACGCCGGATCGCGCGCGTCGTGCACCGTGCGTTGTGCGTGCACGTTCAGCTCTCCGATCGTGAACGTCGAGTTGTTCTCGAAGATCACCGTCTGCGCTTCCGTCGGATCGATGCGGCTGGCGTCGAGCGTTCCCTGCGTCAGGTAGATCGGCACGTGCAGCTTGCGCGACAGCGACGCGGCGCCGCGAATGTGATCGTAATGCTCGTGCGTGATGACGATGCCGCGCACCGACTCGATCGAGCGTCCGGCCGCCTCGAGGCGTTTTTTCGTCTCGCGCGGACCGAAGCCGGCGTCGACGAGGATGGCTGTCCCATCGCTTTCGAAGTAGTACGAGTTACCGGCACTACCCGAGCCGAGGGGGGCAACGATCATGTAAGGAAGGATAAACGATCAAGCGCGGATAGAATGCGCCCCGATCATGGAACGCTTCAGAGTCGAGGGCGGACGCCGCCTGCAGGGATCGATCCGGCCCGGTGGAAACAAGAACGCGGCGCTGCCGATCGTCGCCGCCTGTCTGCTCACAGATGACCCGATCATCCTCCGCAATCTGCCCGACATTCAGGACGTTCGCGTCATGCTGCAGATCCTCGAAGGCCTCGGCTCGACAGTCGAACATCTCGAGCTGAACGTCGTGCGGATCACGTCGAAGGGCGACATCAGTCCGCATCCCGATCCGTCGCTGTCGAAAAAGATTCGCGGCTCGATGCTGCTCGCCGGCCCGCTCCTCGCGCGCTGCGGCTCGGCCGTGATCGCGAAACCGGGCGGCGACGCCATCGGACGCCGTCGCGTCGACACGCACCTTCTCGCACTCGAAGCGCTCGGCGCGCAGATCGTGGTCTCCGCCGAGGAGTATCGGATGAGCGCGCAGTCGCTGCAGGGGAAGAAGATGTTCCTCGACGAAGCGTCGGTGACCGCGACCGAGAACGCGATCATGGCCGCCGTCCTCGCGCAGGGCGACACGCTCATCTACAACGCCGCCGCCGAACCGCACGTTCAGGATCTCTGTCACTTCCTCAACTCGCTCGGCGCGCAAATCGAAGGCATCTCCACGAACTCGCTGCTCATTCACGGAGTCGATTCGCTGCACGGCGGCGAATTCACGATCTCCAGCGATCACATCGAAGTCGGCTCGTACATCGGTCTCGCCGCCGTCACGCGCAGTGAGCTGCTGATCGAAGATGCAGTGCCCGAGCACATGTACGCCGTCCGGCTGATGCTCGAAAAACTCGGCGTCAATATCGAAGTGGAAGGGAAGAACATCCGCGTCCCGGCGCAGCAGGAGCTGCGCGTTCGATACGACATCGGCGCCGCGGTGCCGAAGATCGACGACGGTCCGTGGCCGCTGTTTCCCGCCGATCTCCTGTCGATCATGATCATCGTCGCCACGCAGGCCGAGGGGACGGTGATGATCTTCGAGAAGATGTTCGAATCGCGGCTCTTCTTCACCGACAAGCTCATTCAGATGGGCGCGCGAATCATCCTCTGCGATCCGCATCGCGCCATCATCGTCGGCGGCGCGCGGCTGCACGCCGGCGAGATCTCCAGTCCCGACATTCGCGCCGGGATGGCGCTGCTGCTCGCCGCGCTCTGCGCGAAAGGCGAGAGCATCATCCACAACATTCACCAGATCGATCGCGGCTACGAGCGGATCGACGAACGGCTGAACGCGCTGGGAGCGCGGATCGTGCGTGAGAAGGACGAGTGAATCTGAAGGATGAATGATGAAGGATGAAGGATGAATAAAAGCGCAGAGGCTGAGCGATTTTCTTCATCCTTCATCCTTCATCCTTCATCCTTCCGACGCCCCGCGGTGATGGGGATTCTCAACATCACCCCCGACTCCTTTTCGGACGGCGGCGTTCACCTCGATCACTCCGCCGCATTGCACGCCGCGATGCAGATGGAAGAAGACGGCGCGGCGATGCTCGACGTCGGCGGCGAGTCGACGCGGCCCGGCGCGGATCCCGTCAGCGTCGATGAAGAGCTGGCGCGCGTCATTCCGGTGATCGAACAGATTCGCCGGCGCTCCGCGATCCCGATCTCGATCGACACGATGAAGTCGGCGGTCGCGCGCGCAGCGATCGACGCCGGAGCGACTGCCATCAATGACGTGACCGCGATGCGACACGATCCCGCGATGCGCGCACTCGCGGCGGAGCGAGACGTCGATGTGATTCTCATGCACATGCGCGGCGAGCCGCGGACGATGCAGACGAACATTCACTACGACGAAGTCGTGACCGACGTCGCCCGCGAGCTGGCTGATTTTCGCGACGCTGCGATCGCCGCCGGAATCGCGCGCGCACGAATCTTCGTCGATCCCGGCATCGGCTTCGGCAAGACGTTCGAGCACAACCTCGCGCTGCTCGCGCGTGCGAAGGAACTGCGCGACATCGCGCCGCTGGTGATCGGTGCGTCGCGCAAAGCGTTCATCGGACATCTCACCGGCCGCGCCTCCGGTCCGGAACGGCGCTTCGGCTCGCTCGCGGCAATTAGTGCGGCGGCGCGCGCCGGTGCGGCGATGGTGCGCGTGCATGACGTCGGCGAAACGGTCGACTTCCTCAAAGTGTGGGCGGCGATCGAGGAGCATCGCGCCGGATGACCTTCGTCGACCGGCTGCTGTCGCTGCAGTTCACCTGGCGCGACGCCATCGACGTCCTCGTCGTCGCGTTCATCATCTACAACATCCTCGCGCTGATGCGCGGCACACGCGCGATGCAGATCTCGATCGGTCTCGCGCTCCTCGGCTCCTCCTTCTTCGTCGCGCGCGCGTTCGATCTGCCGGCGCTCGAAGCGATCTCGCGCGAGATCCTCTTCTATCTCCCCTTCGCCGTGATCGTGCTCTTCCAGCACGAGATTCGACGAGCGCTGGCGCAGGTCGGCGGCAATCCGTTCGTGGCGATGTTCACCCGACGATCGAAAGATCTGCCGGTGGCGGCGCTGCTCGACGCCGTCGAGATCCTGGCGTCGAAACGAATCGGCGCGCTGATCGCGATCGAGCGGACGCAGAGTCTGCGCATGTACGCGGAAGGAGCGAAGGCGCTCGACGCGCTCGTCACGACAGAGCTCCTCGTCAGCATCTTCACGCCGGGCGGACCGCTGCACGACGGCGCGGTCATCATCCAGGGAAGCCGCATCCTCGCCGCCGGCGCATTTCTGCCGCTGACGTCGACGCCCGATCCGAAACTCGCGCACGGCACGCGCCATCGCGCCGCGCTCGGGATGAGTGAGGAGAGCGACGCGCTGATCCTCGTCGTGTCGGAAGAGAACGGCGAGATCGCGGTGGCGAATGAAGGAGTACTCGAAGAGCACGTGTCGCGCGAGGCGCTGGAGAATCGGATTCGCGAGCGGCTCAGCATCGGGCGGAGCGCGCGATGAACGGCCGCAACGGCGACAGCGTCCTCGCGCGCGTCTGGATGATTTTCGTCGCGCTCTTTCTCGCGTTCGCGCTCTGGTTCATCGTCTCCGCGCCGCGGCGCGAGAACGTTTCCGAGCGTGCGTTCGCGGCGCCGCTCTCGCTCGTCGGGATGCCGCGCGATCTCGTCATCACCACTCCCGTTCCCGACACCGTCAGCGTTCGGCTGCGCGGCCGCGTCTCGAATCTCCGTTCACTCTCGTCGCAGAATCTCGAAGTCACGGTCGAGCTGAGCTGGGCGCAACCGGGCGAAGCGGTGATCACGCTTCGACCGCAGGCGATCAACGTTCCGCCCGGCGTCGAAGTCGTCTCCATCGATCCGACAAAGATTCGTTTCCGTGTCGATCAGCTGCGACAGAAAGCGGTGCCGATCCGCGCGTTTCTCGTCGGCCAGCCGCCGGCTGGCTACACGGTCGGCGAGCCGTCGCCCGATCCGTCGCATGCACTCATCAGCGGTCCGCTGTCGCAATTGCGGAACGTCAGTGAAGTTGCCACCGAACGGATTATCATGACCGGCCGCACCGAGACCTTCGTGCAGAATGCCGCCGTCGTTTCGGACTCGTCGCTCGTGCGCGTGCTCGATCCGCTGACGACGCAGGTCACGGTGCCGGTGACCGCGGCAGCAATCGGTCCGATGCCGCCCGACACGGCCACGACCGAAACCACCGACGTCACGACCACCGCAAAGAAAGCGCAAAAACCATGAGGACTCTCTTCGGCACCGACGGCATTCGCGGCAAAGCGCGCGAGTATCCGCTCGACCCGCAAACGATGTACGCGCTCGGCGAAGCGCTCGCGCATCGCCTGAAATCGAACGGCAGCAGTCCGCGAATCCTTCTCGGCATGGACACGCGCGAATCGGGTCCGGAGATCGCGCGCGCGCTTTCGGCCGGCATCGCGCACGGCGGCGGCGAAGCGCGTTTCGTCGGCATCGTGCCCACTCCCGCGATCGCCTATCTCTGCCGCATCTCTGACGCGGCGGCCGGCATCTCCATCTCCGCATCACACAATCCGTTCGCCGACAACGGCGTGAAGGTGTTCGGTCACGACGGGATGAAGCTCGCCGATCGGATCGAAGAAGAGATCGAGGACGAGCTCCTCGCCATCCGCCGCGACGACGTCACGATTCCGGAGATCGCGCTCGATGAAGATCGCGCGCTGATCGAACAGTACGAAGACTTCCTCACCGGCACCGGTGTGGGGACACCGTTGCGCGGACGCCGCATCGTCCTCGACACCGGTCACGGCGCGGCGTATCGCATCGGCCCGGAAGTCTTCCGTCGCGCGGGCGCAGACGTCACGGTCATCAACGACGCGCCGAGCGGACGCAACATCAACGAACAGTCAGGCGCTCTTCATCCGGAGACGCTCGCGAAAACCGTCGTCGACGCGAAAGCCGATTTCGGCGTGGCGTTCGACGGCGATGCCGATCGCGCCATCTTCGTCGACGACGCCGGCAAGGTTCGCGACGGCGACGAGATCATCTTCCTCTGGGCGATGCGCGAACAGTCGCGCGGACGTCTGACCGGCAATCGCGTCGTCACGACGGTGATGTCGAATCTCGGCTTCGAGAAACAGCTCGCCGAAAAAGGGATCGAGCTGTTGCGCGCGAACGTCGGCGACAAATACGTCCTCGAGCTGATGCAGTCATCCGGCGCAATCCTCGGCGGCGAGCAGTCGGGACACATCATCGACCTGACCGTGCACACGACCGGCGACGGCATTCACACCGCACTCGTCTTCGCCGAGCTGCTCGTCGAAGCGGGAAAGCCGTTCTCCGAGTTGCCGACCTTCCAGCCGATGCCGCAGCTTCTGCTCAACGAGAAGGTCGCCGCCAAACCGCCGCTCGAATCGCTCCCGCGATATCAGGCGGCGCTGAAACAGGCGACGGAAGAGCTCGCCGGCGCCGGACGCATCCTCGTCCGTTACTCCGGGACCGAAAATCTCGTGCGAGTGATGGTCGAGGGTGAAGATGCGCAGAAAATCCGCACCGTGGCGGAACAATTGCGCAACATCCTGCGCACAGAAATAACTTAAAAAAGCGCTGGCGCAACGGATGACCCGCTGCTATATTGCGCCATCCATTTTTAAGCCCAATAGTCCGAGGGGAGTTCCATGGCGAAGGTGCAGGGGAAGAAGGCGGCCGTGACCGCTAAGAAAGCAACGGTCAAGGCAGCGCCTCCAAAGGCTGCGGCGAAAAAGAAGGCCGCGGCGAAACCAGCTGCGAAACCATCCCCGAAGCCGAAAGCGAAGGTCGCGCCGAAGGCAAAAGCTGTCGCGAAGAAGGTCGTGAAAGCGGCCGCGAAGGCGACGAAGAGCGCGGCAAAAGCGGTGGCGAAATCGAAGCCGGTGGCGAAGGCGAAAGCTGTCGTCAAAGCGGTGAAGAAGCCGGCCGCGAAAGTCGTCGCCAAAGCGGCGGCGAAGAAACCGGCACCGAAGGCTGCATCGAAACCGGCTCCGAAAGTCGCGCCGAAAGCGGCCGCGAAGCCGGCAGCGAAGCCTGCGGCGAAAGTCGCAGCAAAGCCTGCCGTGAAACCGGCGCCGAAAACCGCGGTCGCTCCGAAGATCGCGATCAAAGCAGCGCCGAAAGTCGTTGCCGCGAAACCGGCCGCTCCGGTCGCCGCGCCGAAACCGGCAGCGAAGGCCGACGACAAGAAACGCGTTCGCCGTCCGCGCTCGCGCATCGCATCGAGCGGAACCGCGGTCGCGACCTGGTTCACGCAGGGCGATCGTCCGCGTCCGTCCTCGTTCATCCCGGCGCCGCCGCGCGCCGAAGCGCCGTCGCTGATCGCCGCGCCTCCCGCGTCGTCCGATCGTCTCGTCAGCCATGACGAGCTGACCGAGTTCGTCGTTCGCACCGTTCCGGTGCGCGTCGACATCGAGCAGGGCGCCGGCCGCATCTATCTCAACGTCAATCCGCTCGAAGTGATCCTCCGCGCAGGCGAAGGAGTCGAATGGGATTTCCGCTACCTCGGCGGCGCCGACATCGTCGTCGACGATCTCATCATCGACTTCGAGAAGCCGGCCGCATTCTCCGCCGCACCGTTCCGCTCGAAACGCCCGGGCTCGAATCGCCCGCATCGCCAGCTGTCCGGCCCGGTCCTCCAGAACGCGATCGGCCGCAAGAACAACTACGCCATCCGCGCGCTCAACATGTACAAGACCGAGCTTGCCGTGGCGCGCCTGACGATCAACGTCCTCGCGTAAATCGCCACGTCATCCTGAGCGTAGCGAAGGATCCGGGCGGGTGGTGCGGATCACCCGTGCCGTACCCCGCCCGCCCGGATCCCTCGCTACGCTCGGGATGACATCACACCACCGGCACGCGGGCGTGCTGTTCCTGCAGCGTCGTGATCGTCACGACGCCATCTCTCCCGGCGCGGATTCCATCGACGCACGCTGCCGCGGCGGAGATCGTCGTGATGCAGGGAATCGCGTACTGCAGCGCGGTCCGGCGAATGTACGTGTCGTCGTAGAACGCGCTGCGGCCGAGCGGCGTGTTGATCACGAGCGTGACTTCGCCGTTGATCATCCGATCGACGATGTTCGGCCGCTCGCTCTCGTGCACCTTGAATGCGAGCCCTGATTCGACGCCGTTGTTCTCGAGGAACTCGCGCGTGCCGGCACTCGCGACGATGACGAATCCGAGCGCGCCGAGCTCTTTCGCGAGCGTGACGATCAGCGGACGCTTGTCGTTGTCGTTGACCGAGATGAACGCCGTACCGCCGAGCGGCAGCTTCACGCCGGCGCCGAGCAGCGCTTTCGCGTACGCCTCGCCGAACGTCGGCGAGGAGCCCATCACTTCGCCGGTCGACTTCATCTCCGGGCCGAGCACCGTGTCTTCGCGCGGAAAACGTCCGAACGGAAACACCGGCGCTTTCACGAAGAAGTTGTCGACGCGCGGCTCGCGCGTCAGTCCGAGCTCGCGCAGCGTCATCCCCGCCATCACCTTCGCGGCGAGTTTCGCGAACGGCACGCCGGTCGCCTTCGACACATACGGAACCGTGCGCGACGCGCGCGGATTCACTTCGAGCACGTAGATCTCGCCGTCTTTGATCGCGTACTGCACGTTCATCAGTCCGATGACGTTCAGCGCTTTCGCCAGCTCGACGGTGCGGCGGCGAATGCGATCTTCTTCGCGGTGGCCGATGATGTACGGAGGAATCACGCTCGTTGAATCGCCGGAGTGAATGCCCGCTTCTTCGACATGTTCCATGATGCCGGCGATGACGACGTCGCGTCCGTCGGAGACCGCGTCGACGTCGAGCTCGATCGCATCTTCGAGAAAGCGATCGATGAGCAGCGGATGTCCGGGCGCCGCTTCGAATGCGTAGCCGAGGTATTCGCTGAGAGTTCGTTCGTCGTAGACGATCGCCATCGCGCGGCCGCCGAGCACGTATGACGGACGAACGACGACCGGATAGCCGATGCGCTGCGCGACTTCGACCGCTTCCGCTTCGGTGACCGCGGTGCCGTGCGCCGGCACGAGGATGTCGTGCTCGCGAACGAGCGCGCCGAAACGTTCGCGATCTTCAGCGATGTCGATCGAATCGACGGAGGTTCCCCACATCGGCACGCCCGCGTCCTGAAGCGCTTTGGCGAGCTTGAGCGGCGTCTGTCCGCCAAACTGCACGATCACGCCCTCGGGCTTTTCGACGTCGACGATCGCGAGCACGTCTTCGAGCGTGAGCGGCTCGAAGTAGAGACGATCCGACGTGTCGTAGTCGGTCGAGACCGTCTCCGGATTGCAGTTCACCATGATCGTTTCGAAGCCGATCTCGCGCAGCGCGAACGACGCATGCACGCAGCAGGTATCGAACTCGATTCCCTGGCCGATACGATTCGGACCGGAGCCGAGGATCATCACCTTGCGGCGCGTCGTCGGATCGGATTCACATTCGTTCTCGTACGTCGAGTACATGTACGGCGTCGACGCTTCGAACTCCGCCGCGCAGGTGTCGACGCGCTTGAAGACGGGCCGAATGTTCTGCGCATGACGATCGGCGCGCACTTCGGTTTCGGTGCGGTTCGTGAGACGCGCGAGCTGTTTGTCGGAGAAACCGTTGCGCTTGAGCGTGAGCAGCGGCGTCGTTGCGAGGTTCTTCTCCAGCTCGACGATCTTCCGCATCTCGCGGAGGAACCAGCGATCGACGTTCGAGATCGTGTGGATCTCATCGACCGTCATGCCGAGCCGCAGCGCGTCGCCGATCGCGAAGATTCGCTCGGGCGTCGGAATGCGCAGCAGGTCGTGCATCTGTTCGCGCTCGTAGCCCCGCGTGTCGAGTCCGCTGACGCCGATCTCGAGTGAGCGCAATCCCTTCTGCAGCGCTTCCGTGAACGTCCGGCCGATCGCCATCGATTCGCCGACCGACTGCATCGACAGGCCGAGATTCGGCGGCGTGTTGCGGAACTTCTCGAACGCGAAGCGCGGAATCTTCACGACGACGTAATCGATCGACGGCTCGAACGATGCCGGCGTTTTCTTCGTGATGTCGTTCGGGATCTCGTCGAGCGTGTAGCCGGCGGCGAGCTTCGCGGCGAACTTCGCGATCGGAAAGCCGGTCGCTTTCGATGCGAGCGCCGACGAGCGCGACACGCGCGGATTCATTTCGATGGCGAGCCGGCGTCCGGTCGTCGGATGAACGGCGAACTGGATGTTTGAGCCGCCGGTCTCGACGCCGATGGCGCGAATGATGCGCTTCGCTTCGTCGCGCATCGCCTGGTACTCGCCGTTCGTCAGCGTCTGTTGCGGCGCGACGGTGATGGAGTCGCCGGTGTGGACGCCCATCGGATCGAGGTTCTCGATCGAGCAGACGATGATGACGTTGTCCGCTTTGTCGCGCATCACCTCGAGCTCGAACTCTTTCCAGCCGATGACCGACTCTTCGACGAGCACGCTGTGAACCGGCGAGAGCTCGAGTCCGCGTCCGACGATCGAGCGCATCTCTTCGAGGTTGTACGCGATGCCGCCGCCCGATCCGCCGAGCGTGAACGACGGGCGGATGACGAGCGGGAAGCCGACGTCGCGCGCGATGACTTCCGCTTCATCGACAGTCGTCGCGTAGCCGGAGCGCGCGCATTCGACGCCGATCTTCGTCATCGTCTCTTTGAAGAGCTGGCGATCTTCGGCGAGCTTGATCGATTCGTAGTTCGCACCGATGAGCTCGCAGCCGTGACGCTGCAGCGCGCCGTTTTCCCACAGCGCCATGGCGAGGTTGATTCCGGTTTGCCCGCCGACGGTCGGCAGGAGCGCGTCCGGCTTCTCGCGTTCGAGAATGCGCTCGAGCGTTTCGGGCGTGAGCGGCTCGATGTAGGTGCGGTCGGCGAGATCAGGATCAGTCATGATCGTCGCCGGATTCGAGTTGACGAGAATGATCCGGTAGCCCTCTTCTTTGAGAGCTTTACAAGCCTGCGTTCCCGAGTAATCGAACTCGCAGGCCTGCCCGATGATGATCGGGCCGGAACCGATGATCAAAATGGACTTCAGGTCGGACCGTTTCGGCACGGGCGCATCATAAGGCATGGGCAATGAGGTATGAGGCATGAGTAGATCTGGCGCGCCTCATGCCTCATACCTCATACCTCATGCCGAGATTTATCGAATGGGATGTGCTTGAAGTCCGCGTCGACGGCGCGAAGCTGAACGAGATGGCGCGGCCGTTCGTCGTCGCGCCGCTCGAGAGGCTGGAGCTGCGCTTCATGAACGGACTGCTGCGTGTCGAGGGGACGATTCGCAAGTTTCTCGCGGTGCCGTTTACGGTCGAGATTCCGCAGATCATCGCCAGCGGGACGACGGTTCGCGTGCCGCTGCGGAACGCGCAGGCGTTCGGTGGGATCCCGATTCCGCAATTCCTCTTCTCGCTCTTCCGCGACAAGCTGCCGAATGTCGTCGGATTCGAAGAGCCGGCTACGCTGGTCGTGCGACTGGACCGTTTTTTGCCACCGTTCATCCACGCCGATCTGCAAAAGATCTGGATCATCGACGGCGGCCTGGCGGTCACGCTCGGACGAGGTGGCGCAGACCTGCCGCCGTCACCTGGAGAATTCAATGGAAGAAACGACACCACCTGAAATGAACGACGCCGACTTCGAAGAGGCGATGAACGATGCCGGCGAAAGCGGCAACGTCTCACCCGATCGCGCCAATCGCTTCTACGACCGCATCCGCAAAAACATTCAGTCGTATGTCGACAGCAAAGGGAGCGCGCTCGGAAAGTCCGCCGAATACCTGCTGCTCGTCCCCGACATTTTCATCCTGCTGTGGCGCCTCGCGAACGACGCGCGCGTCAACGGCAAAAACAAGCTGCTCCTCGGCAGCAGCATCGCCTACTTCATCTTCCCCTTCGACATCATCCCCGAAGGTTTCCTCGGCCCGGTCGGCTTCATGGACGATCTCGTCCTCGCCGTCTACGTGCTCAATCGGATCATCGGCGACACCGACATCGCCGCCGTCCGCGAACACTGGAGCGGCAAGCAGGACATCCTCGACACGATTCAGAAAGTGCTCGGCGCCGCCGATCAGCTCGTCGGCAGCGATTTCCTGAAGAAGGTCGGGAAGATGATGGGGAAGAAAGAGGCGTAGGTTACGCCGGCATCTTCCCCACGTACTTTGCGCGCGGACGAATCATCGCGTTCGCTTCGTACTGCTCGATGGCGTGACCGATCCAGCCGATGGTGCGGCCGATCGCGAAGAGCGCCAGCGGCGCGCCGGGCGGAAGCTTGAGCGCCCGCGCCAGCGTGACGAGCGCGAAGTCGACGGTCGGCTTTTCGCCGAACAGCGCTTCGTACTCCTTCGCGACTTTCATCGAGAACGCCAGCTCCTTCGATGCGCCGCGCTCGGCGAGGATCTTCAGCAGCAGTGTCGCGCGCGGATCACCGTCGGGATAAAGCGGATGGCCGAATCCATCGACCGGTTCGCCGCGGCGCATCCGATCGGCCAGCGCCTTTTTCAGATCGCGCGAGCGGCGCAACTCATCGAGCATCGTTTCCACGCGCGCGCTGAGGCCGCCGTGCTTCGTTCCTTCGATCGCAGCGAGTCCACCGAGGACGACCGAGTACGGATTCGATCCCGCCGACGCGACGCAGCGCGCGGTGAACGATGAGACGTTCAGCTCGTGGTCGGCGCAGACGATCAGCGCCGCGCGAATCACGTCCGCTGCATCAGGATCGTTCGGCACCCAGTGCCGCTGCAGCGTTCCTTCGATCGTCTCGTCGATCTCCGACGATTCCGCGGCGACGCTGGCCATGAGATTGACGATGCGCCAGCCGGTCTGCGCGACGGCGCGCGACCGAAGATCGACGGCCAGCGGATCGCGCGCGGACACGAGCGGCAGCATCGCCTGCGCGCGCGTGATGAACGGCAGTCCTTCGACGCTGCGGCCGCCGGCGACGACGTGGAGCGGCGTCGCGAAAATGCCGGCGTCGAACTCGCCGGTCCAGATCAGCGACGCGATCTCTTCGATCGACGATGTTCGCGCGAGCTCGCACGCGTCGGCGCCGCGATAGTAGAGCCGGCCGTCGGCGATCAGCGTGATGCGCGATTCGAGGATCGGCATCCCCCAGTGCAGCGCGCGACCGGCTGCTTTGGCCGGATCTTTCCTCTCCTCGGTGCGGCGGCGCAAACGATCGACATCCTCGCGCGAATAGCGCCGTTCGCGGCTTCGTCCGGGCGACGGCGCGGAACGGACGAAGCGGCGGCTGACGTACGCGTAAAGCGTTTCGCGGCTGATGCCGAGGAGCTTCACGGCCTCTGCTGCTGTGATCCAGGCGGGATCTTTCGCCATCGTCGGTCGACGATATCAGACATTGATTATCGAATCAATGTTGACGACATACGTCAAGCGGATTTAGCTTTCCCGCATGATCAATCAGGGACTCGAAGGTGTCGTCGCCGCGGAAACGAAACTGAGCATGGTCGATGGGCAGGCAGGAGAGCTCGTCATCGCCGGATTTCCGGTCGCCGAGCTCGCGCTCAATGCCACGTTCGAAGAAACAGTGCTGTTGCTGTGGGATGGAGAGCTGCCGGATGAAGCGACGCTGAAGGCGTTCCGCGAGGAGCTCGCCGCGCATCGCGCGCTGGCACCGGAAGCACTCGAGCTGCTCGCAGCCGCGGCGCGCGCGGATGTCGATCCGATGGATGCGCTGCGAATGGCGGCAGGAACGATTGGTCTGGTGTGTCATCCCGAGCGTAGCGAGGGATCCGGGCGGGAGGTGTACGGCAGCGCGCCCCACCCGCCCGGATCCCTCGCTACGCTCGGGATGACGGATGCCGTGAAGCTCGTCGCCGCGTTTCCGGTGATCGTCGCAACGTACTCGCGCATGCGCGCCGGTCTCGCTCCTCTTTCGCCGCGCGCCGATCTCGGTCACGCCGCGAACTACCTTTACATGCTCAACGGCAGCGAGCCGTCGGCCGAGCAGGTACGCGGACTGGAGACGTATCTCAACACCGTCGTCGATCACGGACTCAACGCTTCGACATTCACCGCGCGTGTCATCGCATCGACGGAATCCGATCTCGTCTCGGCGATCGTCGGCGCGGTCGGCGCGCTGAAAGGACCGCTGCACGGCGGCGCGCCGGGACCGGCGCTCGACATGGTGTTCGAGATCGGCAACGCATCGCGCGCGGAATCGTTCCTGCGTCAGAAAATCGAAGCTGGCGAGAAGCTGATGGGCTTCGGTCACCGCGTCTACAAAGTGCGCGATCCGCGTGCCGACGTCCTCGCGGAAGCGGCCGAGCGGATGTTCCGCCGCGGCGGCGACATGAAGCTGTACGACCTCGCGCGCGCCGTCGAGCGCGAGGCCATCCGTCTCCTCGAGGAGTACAAGCCTGGCCGCAGGCTGCAGACGAACGTCGAGTTTTATACCGCGCTCCTCCTTCACGGCCTCGGGCTCGAAGTTCCGCTCTTCACGCCGACGTTCGCCATCAGCCGCGTCGCCGGCTGGATCGCGCATTGTTTCGAGCAGCGGCGCGCGAATCGCATCATCCGTCCGCAGTCGGTTTACACCGGCGAAACGGGTCGGAAGTGGCCGGCACGCAACTTCGCCGGCGCCGCTCCGTAATCAACAAACGGAGGCAGTCATGCTCACGTTGATGTCGCTCGTTGCGCTGTGCGTTTTCGGAGTGATCGGTTTCGTCGGGTTCATCGCGTTCGCGACGGTCCTGAAGCTTTCGCTCAAGCTCGTGCTGCTGCCGATCTTCATCGTCATCTTCGCGGTGAAGCTCGTCGCGTTCGTCGCGTTCGCAATCGTCGCCGCCGCGATCCTCATCCCGATCGCCATCGTGCTGCTCATCTGCGTCGGACCGTTCGTCGCCATCGCCGCTGCACTTGCGTAAAATCGGCCGGTTTGCAATGGCGTCGTGACGCACGGTACGCTTCGTGCTGAGCATGCATGGATGGAGCTGTTGAAACGCGCACTGGTCGTCGATGACGATGACCCGATTCGCCTGATGTTGTCGAAGGTCATCGAAAGAAACGACTTCGAGGTCGAGACGGCGAAGGACGGAGAGGAAGCGATCGCTGCGCTCGCGCAACCGAACGCCGACAGCTACTCGGTCATCCTGCTCGATCTGATGATGCCGCGCGTCGACGGTTACTCCGTCCTCGAGTTCATGCAGCTCTATCGTCCCGAGCTGCTGCCGCGCACGATCGTCGCCTCGGCCGTTCCGCGCACCGAGATCCTCAGCCGCTTCCCGCAACTCACCTGCCGCGTGCACACGAAACCGTTCGACATGAGTGTCCTGCTCGACGACGTGCGCACCTGCGCGGCGGCGTAACTGATGCCGCAGACTCCGCACGTCGAGCGGCACTTCACCGCCAGCGCGATCGTGCGCGACACCGTGATCGGCATGGCCGACGGCCTGACGGTGCCGTTCGCGCTTGCCGCAGGTCTGAGCGGCGCGATCGCGCAGACGAACATCGTCGTCACCGCCGGCCTCGCGGAGATCGCGGCCGGCTCGATCGCGATGGGACTCGGCGGCTATCTCGCTGCGAAAAGCGACGCCGAACATTACGCGGCGGAAGAGCGCCGCGAGCATCAGGAAGTGAAGGAGATCCCGCGCGAGGAGATGAAGGAAGTCGCCGAGATCTTCCGCGACTACGGACTCGCCGAAGACCATGTGAAGGCGGTGGTCGAAGCGATGACGGAGCGGCCGAAGCAGTGGGTCGACTTCATGATGCGCTTCGAGCTCGGACTGGAACGTCCCGATCCAAGTCGCGCGCGGACGAGCGCCGCGGTAATCGCCGGCGCATATGTCGCGGGCGGATTGATCCCGCTCGCGCCCTACATGCTGTTCAGGGACGCCGGCCTCGCGTTGAAAGTGTCAGTCGCCTTCACGCTCGCCGCGCTCGCAATCTTCGGCTACGTCAAAGGCCGCTTCACCGGCTCGCGCCCGTTCCGCAGCGCGATGCAAACGACGCTCACCGGCGGCCTCGCCGCCACCGCCGCCTTCCTAATCGCCCGCGCCATCTCGTAAAGTCAAAGATTGGGGTCACATCTGACAGTTTGACTTTAGGGTACGGCTACGGCGGGCGTGGGCGGCGTCTAAAGTCAAACTGTCAGATGTGACCCCCTACTTTGACTTAGCGCGCACCGTACTGTTTTTCGTAGTAGGCCTTGAACTCGGCGCTGCGCTCTTTGATGGCGCGCCACCATGACTCGTTTTCGCCGTACCAGTGGATCGTCTTCTCCAGCGCTTCGTCGAAGTTCGTCTCGCAGCGGAAGCCGAGCGTTTCGAGCTTCGTCATGTCGATCGAGTAACGGCGATCGTGACCTTGTCGATCGGCGACGCGTTTGATCAGCGAATCGGGCTTGCCGGTCCGCTCGAGGATGCGCTGCGTGATCTCGCGGTTCTCGCGCTCGTTGCCGCCGCCGATGTTGTACGTCTCGCTGTTCGTGCCGTGCTCGATGAGGAAGTCGATGGCGGCGCAGTGATCCTCGACATACAGCCAGTCGCGGACGTTGCGGCCATCGCCGTAGAGCGGCAGCGGCAGATCATCGATGGCGTTCGTGACGAAGAGCGGGATCAGTTTCTCCGGGTACTGCCACGGCCCGAAGTTGTTCGATGCGCGGGTGACGATGACCGGCAGTTCGTACGTCTGCGCGTACGCGTACGCCATCCGATCGCCGCCCGCTTTCGACGCCGAATACGGATTGCGCGGATTGAGCGGATCGGTCTCTTTGAACGAGCCGCTGTCGATCGAGCCGTAAACCTCATCGGTCGAGATCTGGATGAAGCGCTTCAGCTTCGGCGCATGCTTACGCGCTTCTTCGAGCAGTACGAGCACGCCGTGCACGTCAGTCTCGATGAACGTGCCGGCTTCCATCAGCGAGCGATCGACGTGCGTTTCCGCGGCGAAGTTCACGACGACGTCGACACCGCTGCCGTCGACGCCTTCGTATGCGCGCGCGACGTCATCCGGATTGGCAATGTCGCCCTGCTGAAAGCGGTAATTCGCCGCGCCTTCGTACTCGGCGAGGTTCTCGCGAATGCCTGCGTACGTGAGCTTGTCGAGGTTTACGACCTGGGCGGCGTCGCCGTATTTGTTGAAGATGTAGCGGATGAAGTTCGAGCCGATGAAGCCGGCGCCGCCGGTGACGAGGTATCGCATGGGTTTATCCGTTCCTGTTCGTGTTTTCGGCGATCCTCTCGAGGAGCTCGATCATCCGCCGATTCTGCTCGTCGACTCTTCGCTGGGAAGCCCGCGTCGTTTGCATCCAGCTCCAGCAGAGAAATGCGATGGCGATGGTTGCGAGGACGAGGACGATCGGGATGAGGATCGACACGGCAGCGGCGGTTTGTATCTCACCGCACCGTAAACTGCAACCCGCCGTGACCTACTGGAACGAGCTCGAACACCATACCGACGTATCCGCCACGTGGATGGCGCATCCGCTCGTGCGGGCGGAAATCAACCGTCGCGTGAGCGGCAACCCGCATCTCTGGCCGGCGACGGCGCTCCGTCACTGGCTCGGCGAGCGCGCTCCACTCCACAGAGTTCTGAGCATCGGCTGCGGCGCCGGAGGCATGGAACGATCGCTGATCGAGGAACAGATCGCGACGCATGCGACCGGCATCGACATGGCGGAGAACGCCGTCGCCGAGGCGCGGCGGCTGGCGGACGGGATGCCGATCGACTATTTGGTGACCGACGCGCGGGAGTATCTGCGCGCACATACAGCCGCATTCGATGCGATCGTGTTTCATCAGTCGCTGCATCACTTCGACGCGCTCGATGAGCTGATGGAGCTCGTCTCAAACTCGCTGCGCGCCCGCGGACTGCTTTACCTCGACGAATACGTCGGCCCCTCGCGCGACGACTGGCCGCTCCGGCGTCTCATCGCGCCGAACCTCGCATATCGCCTCCTGCCGCGCGAAGTGAGACGACCGCATCTCATTCGCGCGCCGATCAATCACGAAGATCCGACCGAGGCAATCCGATCGGGAGAAATCGTCGAAGCGGTCGAGCGACGATTCCGCGTCGTGCACCGGCGCGATTACGGCGGCAATCTGTTGGCGGTCATCTATCCGAATTTGCGGCGGCCGGACGAAGGATCGCGTCGCGAAGTGTTGGACGCCGCGGTCGCGCGGCTCATCGCGATGGAAGGCCGGTTGCTGCGATTTGTGCCATCATTCTGTACAGTGCTCATTACAGAACGCCGGTAGTCAGAGAGTGCGGCCGCGTGGCCGCGCATTGCAGGAGATACGGCACCCGTGTTTCCGGATCGCGAAGAAACGGACCCGAGCAATCCTCGGGCTCGGCTCGAGGCCATGGGTGCCGAAATCGGGCGGCGCCGGCAACAGCAACGCGCGTTGGCGGAGCTGGGCCAGGCGGCGCTCACAGGCATCGACGGCGAGATGCTGATCGGGCAGACGTGCGCGCTCGTCGAAGTTGTTCTGTCGACGTCGCACTGCACGATCGTCGAGCTGGACATCGGCGGAGACTGGCGGTTGCGCGGATCGATTGGAAGCAACAGCAGCTTCGATCCCTGCGACGACGGCAGCGAATCGCACAACTCGCTGCTTCGCTTCACGATCGACAGTCCCGAACCGCTCGTCTTCGACAACCTTTCCGCGGAGCCTCGGTTCGACGGGCGGCACTGGCTCGATCACCACGGCGTGGAGGCGGGCGTTTCGCTGCACATCCCCGGCCGCGATCGAACGTACGGCGTCCTGAACGTCTACAGCGACGTGCGCCGGCACTTCGCCGTCGACGAGATCGAATTCCTCTCCGCGATCGCCGACATCACCGGCTCGATGCTCGAGAGTCTCCGCGCCGAAGAGGCGCGAAGGATCGCGGAGCGCGGTCGCGAAGATGCAGTGGAGCGTTTCCGTGCGCTCGTCGAGAACAGCAGCGAGGCAATCGCGGTGGTGGACGCGCGCGGACGCTTCATCTACGCAAGCGCGGGAACTCGTCGCGTCCTCGGTTACTCTCCGGAAGAGATGACCGGGCGCAATTTCGCGGAGCTGGTTCATCCCGACGAGCTCGATTACGCGCGTCGGCGCCTTCGCGATCTGCTCGGCCGCAAAGGATCCGAAACCGAGGGCGAGTTGCGGCTGCTGTCACGCGACGGCGTGTGGCGATGGACTGAAGGGACGTACAAGAACCTCCTCTTCGACGCCACCGTTCGAGGAATCGTCATCAACTATCGCGACATCAGCGCGAGAAAAATCGCCGAACAGCAGCTGGAACGTCTGGCGTATCGCGACAGCCTCACTGATCTGCCCAATCGCTTTCTGTTCCACGACCGAGTGCAGCACGCAATCGATCAGGCGCTTCGCCGCCAACGCGGGCTCGCCATCATGTACATCGATCTCGATCGCTTCAAGATCGTGAACGACACCCTCGGCCACTCCGTCGGCGACAAGCTGCTGCAGGGAGCGGGACAGCGCTTCGGGACGATGTTGCGCGCCGGCGACACTATGGCGCGCCTCGGCGGCGATGAGTTCGCGATCCTGCTGCCGGACGTCGATCGCGCCGAGGACGCCGGCTTCATCGGACGCAAACTCCTCGCGGCCATGCGGGAACCATTTCACATCGATGGTCACGAACTTCACATCTCGGCGAGCATCGGAATCAGCATGTATCCGGGCGATGGCGAGGACCTCATCACGCTGCTAAAAAATGCAGACGCCGCGCTGTATCGATCGAAAGAGCTGGGGCGAAACGGAGTGCAGCTCTTCGCGACGTCGATGAACGATCGCTACCGAAATCGCCTCGAGCTCGAGCTGAGCCTGCATCACGCCATCGAGCATGAAGAGTTCGAATTGCACTACCAGCCGATCATCGATCGCAACTCGCGATCGATCCGCTCATTCGAAGCGCTGATTCGCTGGCATCGGCGCGATGAGACGCTGGTCATGCCGTCGGAGTTCATCCGGCTCGCCGAGGAAACGCGGCTGATCATTCCGATCGGCGAATGGGTTCTGCGCGACGCCTGCCGGCAGATGCGCGCATGGCGTGACGAAGGTGTCGAAGGATTTCACGTCGCCGTGAACCTCTCCGCGCATCAGATCGCGCAACCGAACTTCATCTACACCGTTGATGCGGCGATCCGCGACTACGGTCTCGAGCCATCGGACATCGAACTGGAAGTCACCGAAAGCGCGGCGCTGCAAAATCTCGAATGGACGCTGAGCGTGCTCGATCAGCTCAAATCGCTCGGCGTGCGGATCGCGGTCGATGA
Source organism: Acidobacteriota bacterium (assembly GCA_034667465.1). GTDB lineage: Bacteria > Acidobacteriota > Thermoanaerobaculia > Gp7-AA8 > Gp7-AA8 > JAOBAU01. Next base: position 19,587 of record JAXDJV010000028.1, read on the forward strand.
CTTCGGCACCGGACAGTCATCGCTGGTTTATCTCAAGAGGCTGCCGCTGCACACACTGAAGCTCGACCGCGAATTCATCCGCGACATCGGCAACAATCCGGATGACGCGGCGATCCTCTCCTCCATCATCCACCTCGGGCACAGCCTCAATCTCTACGTGATCGTGGAAGGCATCGAGACGCAGAGCGATCATGCTGTCGTCGCCGCGCATGGCTGCGACGGAATGCAGGGCTATCTCTTCGGACGGCCGATCGTGGCGAATGACGTCCCGGCGCTCCTGCGGAACTTTCGCTATTCGGAGACCAGCGCGGCATGACTGAACATCGAGCTCGCGTGCTCATCGTCGATGACGATCCGGCGATCCGGGAGATCGTCGCGGCCATTCTCGCGCGCGAACGGATTCTCACTGATGTCGCCGCTGACGGCGAGACAGCCATCGCGCATCTCGATCGCAACGCATATGACGCGGTGCTGCTCGATCTGTCGATGCCGCGACCAGACGGCAGGGATGTGATCCGGCACATGCACGATCACGGCATGCAGGCGCCGGTCATCGTGATCACGGCTGCCGCGGATGACGTGCGCGATCTCGATTCCGAGATCGTGCGCGTGACGATGACGAAGCCGCTCGCCCTGCAGGATCTTCGCGACGTCGTCCGCGCCATCCTGCGAACGACGAAGACCGACTGACCTGCAGTTCGCCTAGTAGAGCGACCAGCTGCGCGTCAGGTAATCGGCGAACGTCAGCACGAAGAGCACACCCAGCCAGAGAAACGAGCCGATCACCACGACCCACGTCAGGCGTGTCGAGTGGATGACGTGCATGAAGAAGAGGATGACGAGCGTCGCTTTGACGGTCGCGATGAAGAGCGCGATCGGGGTGTTCCACATGCCGAGGTCGTAGCGCGAGGCAACGACGGTGAGGATTGTGCCGACGGCCAGCGCGAAGAAGACGAGCAGGTATTGCCACAGCGGCGTGATGTGATGCGTCGGAGCGTGGTCGCTGTGGTGATCGTTGACGCTGATGTCAGCCATGGTGTCCACCCGCGGAGTGAATGAGATAGAGGAACGGGAAGAGGAAGATCCAGACGATGTCGACGAAGTGCCAGTAGAGACCCATGATCTCGACTGGCGCGTAGTATTCGGGACCGAAGTCGCCGCGCCACGCGCGACGGATGAACCACAGCAGCAGTCCGGCGCCGATGACCATGTGGATGGCGTGCAGTCCGGTCATCGTGAAGTAGAAGGTCATGAAGAGCTGGACCTTCGGCGCGAGCACCGGATTCTCGTGCCACGTGAACGTCTGCGCTCCGGGGAAGAGACCTTCGTGGAAGTGAACGGAGTATTCGTAGCCCTTCACGCCGAGGAAGATGCCGCCGAAGAGCAGCGTGAGGACGAGCATCACGACTGTTCCGATCCGCTGCCCGAGCTGTGATGCGCGAACGGCCAGCGCCATCGTCAGCGAGCTGATGATGAGGACGATCGTGTTGATCGCGCCCATCTTCCAGTTCTGCAGCGACGCGGCTTCTGCCCACGCTTCCGGGTACATGATGCGATAGATCCAGTAGGCGCAGAGCACGCCGCCGAAGAAGAGGATCTCCGTGGTGAGGAACATCCACATCCCGAGCGTCGATGCTTCGTGCTGCTGCCCGAGATCCTCGAAGTGATGCTGGAGGAACGGGTGATGCGGATGCTCTTCGTCCGCGTGCGCGTGCAGAGACGTGTCAGACATTCTGCGTCTCCCCCATCGCCTTCATCATCGCCGGGTAGTCGTAGGCTTCCCACGTCACGACCGGTGTCTCGTGGAAGTTGTGTTTCGGCGGCGGCGATGACGTCGTCCATTCCAGTCCGACAGCGCCCCACGGATTCACGCCGGCTTTGCGTCCGAAGCGGAGCGAGTAGCCGAGGTAGACGAGCGGCAGCAGATAGCCGACGGCAAGGATCGACGCCCCTGCGGTCGACATGACGTTGAGGACCTGGAACTCCGGCGCGTAGGCGTGATAGCGGCGCGGCATGCCGAGGTAGCCGAGGATGAACTGCGGGAAGAAGGTCAGGTTGAAACCGACGAAGACGAGCAGCGCCGCGAGGCGCGCCCAGAACTCGTTGTACATCCGGCCGGTGATCTTCGGCCACCAGTAGTGAATGCCGGCGAGATACGCCATGACGACGCCGCCGACCATGACGTAGTGGAAGTGCGCGACGACGAAGTAGGTGTCG
>JAXDJV010000029.1:0-127624 GCA_034667465.1 Acidobacteriota bacterium
CGCGCGGCCGTTTGCTGGCCCGGCGCTTCCGCGCCTCGGCGGCCTTTGTGCGACGGCGTCACGTCAGTTGCATATCGCTTCTGCCAATGCAATTGTTAGGCGCGGCAACTGCCGCGCCGCGTCGCTCCTGGCGCGCGGTGGCCGCGCGCAGCTGATTGGGTGTGTCGTTGGGCGGACGGCAATCGCAATCGTCGAGGTAACGATATGCAAGACGTGGCGGGCAGTCCACGAATCGAGCGCGTGGTGGTGTGAGGCATTCCATAGCCCAGTTGTACCCATTCTGAAGACAGGTGACATCGCGAAACCTGGCGCGGGTTTCAGCAAACCAACAGTCGTGCGGCCTTACGGCGTGCTCGATGGCACCTTGCGTGACCCGCGCGTTTTGAGCTGTTCGGCGCCAGTGCGCAAGTGCTTACCGCATCGGTGAGGATGCGACGGCCGCGCCGTCTACGCCTATGACTCTTCGGTGTGAGGTCGCTTCTCGACGAATCCGCTGGCTTGCGGCAGAATGACGGAGTTGAAGGTCACTGGCTTCATCTGGCTGGACGAGATCGTCGAGAAGCTTGCAGGCAAGCACCAAGTCGATCCAAACGAGGTGGAAGAACTTTTTGAGGACAATCCAAGGTTCCGTTTCGTTGAGAACGGCAACCGGTGCCGGCGAAGACGTCTACGCCGCGTTTGGTCAGACCAGTGGTGGGAGATATTTGGTTACCTTCTTCATCAGTAAAGCCGACGGACGAGCACTTCCCGTATCTGCTCGAGACATGACGCCACGTGAGCGAAAACGATATGTCCGAAAATAAGACCCCTATCTCAGGCGCGTCATCGCCCGCTGAAATCGGTGAATACTGGGATGCACACGACTTGGCGGATCACTGGGAACAAACCCGTGACGTTCATTTTGATGTCGCAGTCGATTCGTCAGTCAGATATTTCGCTATAGAAAAGACGCTGGCAGAGAAGCTGCGCGCCGCAGCGAGAAATCATGGAGTTTCGCCTGAAACGCTACTCAACATGTGGGTCCAGGAGCGCGTCGGTGCCGAGCGTTCACCGAAGTAGCTGGCCACGCGGCGGGTCGCTTCGCTCGGGAGATCCTCAGCTCATAGCCGAATCTTCGAAAAGTGCTATTCGTGGACTACGGTCGCATCTTCAGCGGATATCACACTCCTTGGCCTCCGCCTCAATCGGAATGTGCCGTAGATATTGCCCTTCTCGGTGTGGCCAGAGCGTGAAATTTTCACTGTCCACAGTTTGGGCCTTCAGAAGGCGACGATACTTCCGCAAGTTCGAACAGCACCTTTCGCAGTCAAGCGCTCCGCTCCTTTGATGCCCGTAGCTCCACGAAGCTGGGCGTGCCTCTTCGAGCGTTCGTGTGGGTTTGCGACCGTGCGTTGTAAGGTGCCTTACGACATGAAATCACTCTGCGACGGTAGGAACATCCGTGAAATGGTGGCTGCGCTTAGCCGGGCAATCGGAAATCCTCCGCGGGGAGCCTGCGGACCCTTTCGGGGTTAGACTCCGAGGTTGTCAATGTACGAACACAGGGGCCAGCGGCTTCTCTCTCGGGTGGAATTCGCTCAGCGTGTGTTCAGTCACTTTCTGCTGGCGAGCGTCGCGTTGAGCCTTGCTCTCGGAATGGGAGTTATCGGCTATCACTTCATTGCCAAGCTCGGGTGGGTCTTATTCGCTGCAGCTGCCAATGCAATTGTTAAGCGGCAGCTGCCGTGCCGCGTCAGCTCTGGTGCGTGGGGTGGCTCGCAGCTTAGCTCTGTGCTTTAGCCAATCTAACGCCGACGGAGTTCGCGCGACAGTGGTCTCTGCGGGTCGGCGCCCACTTGAGAACCAAAATGATCAACCCCCACCCCCTCGCAGGTTATCCCTTGGGACCAAAGCTGGAGGTCCAAACATCTCGCGTGTATATTGCCTGCCGTGAACGTCTCTACTATGCACGAGCAGATTCTCGCGGCACGGGATGCCATTAGTCGGGCGATCGCTGACCGGGATGTTGCGGGCATCGCTGCTTACCTTCTTCCGAGCTACCACGTCGTCACTGCGCGTAGCATGCATCGCGACGGTCGCGAGGCGAGCGCGAAGAGCTGGGCGGATCTGTTCGCTCGCGATCCGAGCGCGACGTATAGTCGTACGCCGGAACAGATCCACGTCAATGATGGCTGGGGTGTGGCGCAGGAACACGGACGCTGGACCGCTACCGTATCGGCCAGAGAAGGGTTGCTCAACCTCGCGGGTGTCTATGCTGCGAAGTGGCAACTGGTGACGGGAGAGTGGCGTCTCGAGGTGGAGATATTCACGCCTCTTGTCGTCGAACCGAACTGAGGACCATCAGTGATGGCCGAGCCGTTGTGAAAGCTGTCATCTGCACGGGCTATGGGCCGCCGGAGGTATTGCGGCTGGCAGAGGTCGAGACTCCCGAGCCGCGACCGGGGCAGGTGCGGATCCGCATCCGCGCGACGGCGGTCACGGCAAGCGACTGTCTCGTGAGGGGCTTGAAGATGCCGTTCCGGTATCGTCTCCTCGTGCGACTCCTGTTCGGATGGAGAGCGCCGCGCCGGCCGATCCTCGGCATGGTGCTCGCCGGGGAGATCGACGCCGTCGGACGAAACGTCTCCGCCCTTAAGGTGGGTGACCAGGTGTTCGGCCTGACCCAGCGGTCGTTCGGCACAAGCGCGCAGTACATCTGCTGGCGAGCGAACAGCATTCTGACGACGCGACCAGCCAACCTTGACCTTCGAGGAAGCGGCAGCGCTTCCCTACGGCGGCCTTATCGCGCTCTTCTTCATCAGGAGAGCCGACATAAAGGCGGGCCAGCATGTCCTGGTGTACGGCGCTTCCGGCGCTATTGGAACAGCAGCGGCGCAGCTCATTCGGCAACGCGGCGCGCACGTGACGGCTGTGTGCAGCACCGCCATATTCGACTTGTCGAGTCACTCGGGCGCCAGCACCGTCATCGACTACACGCGCGAGGATTTCACGCGCGGGCCCGAACGCCACGACGTGATCTTCGATGCTGTTGGACGTCGAAAGAGCGCGCAGGCTTTTATTCAGGCGCAACGAGCGTTGACGCCAGGCGGCAGGGTCATCTCGGTCGACGATGCATTTCCCCGACTGCGGCCGGCGGACATCGTCGTACTGAAGGAACTGGCCGAGTCGGGCGACTTGAAGCCGGTCATCGATCGGATCTATCCACTGGAATCGCGAGCGACTCGTCGACAGTGGCGTCAGGGTCTTATGTGCGCCGCATCGTGGAGCTAGTGGCTTCCGGGCGGCGGTGTCTGCGGCGTGTACTGCGGTGTAACGGTCGGTGACACGGGCGGTGCGACCGGTTTCGTGTACGGCGGGTTTGTTGGCGGCGCTACCTTTGGCTGACTGAACTGCGGCTTTGCGGCGATGCTCGCCGGGATCTTCGCGATGACTTCGCCGTAATCGTAGTAATAGAGGGCTTCCTGTTCCTCGAGGCTGTAGCCTTCGGCGTCGTCGGGCGGGTCGGATTCTGCAGCCGGCGCGGGGACGGGTGGAGGAGGTGGCGGAGTTACTTTGGCGGCGGCTTTTGCGACGGGTGAATGGGAGATTTTCGGTGTTTTCTTCGTTGTGGTGATGTGGCCGCCGGTTTTCTTCAGGTCTTTGTTTGTGATCGTCGTGTGTGGTTTTGCGTTCTCGCTGCGGGCTCGTTTTGACGCTTCTACGAGTGGGGAGTCGTCGGCGAACGCAGCGAGGGCGAGCAGGGAAAGCAGCGCAACGCAACGCATGCGCTGATTTTACAGCAAAGTCTGTTAGTCGCCGGCGCAGGCGAAGACGTGAGCGGGAAGGATGTTGAGCGGTTCCCAGGCTCGGTCGACCTTCGGAAAGATGCGCGTCAGGTCCGCAAGAACGCGCGTTGAGAATTGATAGACGAGAAATGCTCCGGCCGGATTGAGGATTGCTCGCGTCGTTTGCAGGATGCTTTCGCGTACCTCGGCCGGCATGGTACTGAACGGGACGCCGGAAATGACGTAGTCGGCTCTTGTGAAGCCCTGTGCTTTGAGTACTGAGTCAACGTCGGCCGCGGACGTGGCGGCAATGTGCAGTCGCGGATCATTGAACGACGCGCGGAGATAGCGAACGAAGTCGGGATTCGTTTCGAAAATGAACAGCGTTGCATCGGGTCGCATCCGCTCGAGGATCTCGGCGGTGAAATTGCCGATGCCGGGACCGTATTCGACGATGACGCCGGCGTTCTTCCAGTCGATACGGTCGAGTACTTCCCGCACGAGAAAGCGGGAGCTCGGAATGATGGAGCCGAGCATCATCGGGTGCCTGAAAAAGTTACGGGCGAACAGCAGCATTCTTCCGCGCCCGTTGTGGTTCCTGTTACCCAATCATCACCTCAGCTCCGCGTCGTTCTGCGCGCATCGTATCGCCACCACGATTCCGCCGGACATGCCGCCGTGATCGGTTGGCTCGATGTGCATCGAGCGGAGACCTTCGCGTTCGAAGATGCGCAGGATACGCGTCCTGTCGTATTCATTCATCTCCATGTAAGGAAGACGGAGCGGATCGCGCTGCAGTATCTGCAGCATGCGATGCAGCCTCGGCCACGATCCGCGCAGCTTTCGCGCCAGTCGACGAAGGCGGCCGCCCGGTCGCGTGAATGTGAAGTGCAGCGCCGCGGTGCCGTGCGGAGCGAGCTTGCGCAGTAGCTGGCGAAGGAGCTCTTCACCGTGCTCGACCGGGATGTGCTGGAAGACGATCAGTGAGACTGCAACCTCGAACGCGCCGTCGGGCAGCGCAGCGATGTCATCGATGAAGTTCGCATTCGTGAGTTGCATCGCTTCGCGATGCTGTGTCGCCAGCGATCGCATCGTCGATGAGACGTCGATTCCGGTCACCTCGTGACCTCGTCCTGCGAACGCCAGCGAGAGCCGGCCGACGCCGCAGCCGAAATCGAGCACGTGCCGGCCGGGTTTCGTGCCGGTGTGGCGTTCGATGAGCGTCAGGAGAAACTCCGCGTCGGCATCGCCGGTGCGGAAGAACTCGGCAAGCGAGTCGGCGTCGGGGTTGCCGAGGAATCGGGAATCGGTGAGAACTCCGAAGTAGGGGTGGGTGGCGGCGATCGCTTCCCAGTTGGCTGAGGGGTCGCGCACAGGCCCGATCGTAGCAGGTAGACTATTCCGGCTGTGAAATCGAAGGAGTAAGCCCATGACCGCAACACTGGAAACCGACGTCGCGCTGCGCGATGTTCGGAGCGGGGAGAACCCGCTGAAGCTCAAAAAGGTGCATCACGTCGAGTTCCTTTCGGGGAACGCGAAGCAGTCGGCGTTCTTCTATCGGAAAGCGTTCGGCTTCTCGCAGCTTGCGTATTCGGGGCTCGAGACCGGCAATCGTGAGACCGCGTCGTACGTCCTCAGCCAGGGAAAGATCCGCTTCGTGATCACCTCGCCGTTGCGCGGCGATCATCCGGCGGCGGAGCACATCCGCACGCATGGCGACGGAGTGGTCGACATCGCGCTGCAGGTCGAAGATGCCGATTTCGCATTCGCGGAAGCGGTGCGGCGAGGGGCGGCGCCGGTGACGGAGCCGCACGACATCAGCGACGAGCACGGCACGGTGCGCCGCGCCGCGATCCGCACGTACGGCGACACGATCCACTCTTTGATCTCGTACAGCGACTATCGCGGCGCGTTTCTCCCCGGCTATCAGACGGCGGAGATTGCGGGCGACAGCGCGGGTGTGCTCGTCATCGATCACATCGTCGGCAACGTCGAGCTCGGGGCGATGAACACCTGGGCGGAGTGGTACACGAAGGTGATGGGCTTCTCGCGTTACATCACGTTCGACGACAAAGATATCTCGACCGAATTCAGCGCGCTGATGTCGATCGTGATGTCGGACGATCGTCGCGTCGTCAAGTTCCCGATCAACGAGCCGGCGCCGGGACGGAAGAAGAGTCAGATCGATGAATACCTCGACTGGTACGCGGGCGCGGGCGTCCAGCACATCGCACTGCTGTGCGGCGACATCATCGAGACGGTGACGATGCTGAAGGCGAACGGCGTCGAGTTTCTCAGCGTTCCCGACTCGTATTACACGGAACTGAGCGAGCGTGTCGGCGAGCTCGACGAGCCGATGGACAAGCTGCGCGAGCTGAAGATCCTCGTCGATCGCGATGAAGAGGGATACCTGCTGCAGCTCTTCTCGAAGCCGGTCGAAGATCGGCCGACGGTGTTCTTCGAGATCATCCAGAGGAAGGGAAGCCGAGGCTTCGGCAAGGGGAACTTCAAAGCGCTCTTCGAGTCGATCGAAGCGGAGCAGGAGAAGCGCGGCAACCTCTGATCGTTGTTGCGCAAAAAGAAAACGGCGGCGGGTGTGAGCCCGCCGCCGTTTCAGTTTGAAGCGATTGTTGCGTTAGTTGCCGAGCGGCTTCCAGCCCGCGACGGTCGAGATGTTCCAGCCGCGTGCGATCACGGTGCCGTCCATCTGCCACTGCGCGATGCCGTTCGTGGAGCTGTTGTTGAGGAGCAGATCGCCCTTGTTGTTGCCGTCATAGTCGCCTGCACCGACGACCTGCCATCCGGCAGCCGGCGTGGCGACGTTCGCACCGAGCGAGATCGTCTGGCCGTTGGCGGCGATGAGCCACACCGCGACGGTTCTGGTCGAAGTGTTCTGCAGCGCGAGATCGTCATTCGTGTCGTTGTCGAAATCGGCGAACGCTACGAGCTTCCAGTCGATCGCCGGAGTGGCGATCACCTGGTTGGACGAAACCGCGTTGCTGGCGATGATCCAGCGCGAGATCGTGTTCGTGGTCGTGTCCTGGAAGATGATGGCGTCGCCGCCGTAGTGTCCGACACCGACCGCGCGGGTCGTCGACGGCTGCGTGCCGAGCGCGACACCGGACGTCAGCGAGGCGCCGTTCATCAGCCAGAGCGAGACCGCTCCGGACGAGTTGTTCTGCAGCACGATGTCCGCTTTGCCGTCGTGGTTGAAGTCATACGTACCGACGACGCGCGTGGCGATGTTCGGCGTGGCGATGACGGTGCCCGAGACGAGCGTGGTGCCGTTCATCTTCCACATCGAGATTGCGCCGCTGCTGTTGTTCTTCACGATGATGTCGGCTTTGCCGTCGCCATCGAGATCACCGGTGGCGACGATCTGCACGCCGGCGACCGGATTCGCGACGACCTTGCCTTCGATGATGGTGTTGTCGTCCATCAGCCACGCGGCCACTGAATTCGAGCCGGTGTTCTGCAGGACGATGTCGGACTTGCCGTCGCCGTTCAAATCGGATTTACGCAAGCCGATGATGACCGTCGTCGTGCCCGCCGCTGAAGTGCAGGTGTTGACGGTGACGGTTACCGAGTAGACGCCGGCGTTCACGAGCTGTGCGGTCGGGACCGTCGGATTCTGCAGCGTGGAAGTAAAGCCGTTGGGACCGGTCCACGCGTAGGCCGCGCTGGCGACGGTCGGCGTGAAGAGCGCGATGGTCTGACCGACGACGTACGGGCCGCCGTTCGTTGCGGTCGGCGTCGACGGAATCGCATTCACGGTGACGACCGTGCCTGCCGACTGCGCGCCTTCGCAGCCGTTCGCAACGGCGGCGACGGTGTACGTGCCGGACAACGTGGCGATGTAATTCTGGTTGGTCGCGCCACCGATCGCATTGCCATTGAGATACCACTGATACCCGGCTGCAGCCGAGGATGAAAGCGTGACGCTGCCGCCTGCGCAGAACGTCGTCGGTCCGCCCGGCGTGATGGTCGGCGTGGCGGGAACGGTGACGGTGACGACGAACGTCGCGGTGTTGGTGGCGCCGTTGCTGTCGGTGACTTTCAGCGTGACGTTGTTCGTGCCGGCAGCGGCGGCGCAGGTCGCGCCGATGGTGGCCGTGACGGCGCCCGCGGTGTTGGAGATGCTGGTGACGTTGATGCCGGTCGGAACGCTCGATGCGGTGACGGTGAGCGTGCCGGCCGAATCCTGTCCGTCGCTGACGGTGGCGATCGGCGTCAACGGAGCCGAAGTGCCACGCGCGATCGAAATCGGCGAGCCCGGCGTGATGCTCGGCGCGGTGTTTTCCGTGTTGCCCGCGAAGCAGAGCGTCGACGACGATGACGTAGCGACCAGTCCTTCCGCGACGAGGCAGAAGCTGTAGACGCCGGTCGTCTGAACGCCGGCCGTGAACTGGATGTTCGCGGTGGAGCCGGAGGTGAGCGGCGTGGTATTCGTGACTGCCGGTACGTTCAGCGTGCCGTTGAGGCCTCCGCCTGCAGCCTGCGTCGGCGGCGTCTCGAGAGTGGTGCCGCCGACACTGACGGTGCCGAGGCCGGTGACGGAGACGCTCGACCCGCCGGTGGTCAACACGCGCAGATCGGCGGTCGCCGAAGGATTCGTGGTGAGGTCGACGATGCGGAAGCGAAGGCGCTGGAGGTCTGCGCCGGTGCTGTTGGTGAACGTGCGGCGGAAGGTGATCGTGCCGTTCGCGCCGTTGGTGACTACCGAAGCGTCGCGTGCGACGTTCGGCGCGTCGCCGGTGCCGACTGCCGGATCGAGCAGCGCGGAGCTGAGCGTCGTCGAGCTGGTGAGGTGCGTCGGACCGTCGAGATTTTCCGGACCGGCGGCGCCGAGTTTCGGCGTGCCACCGAGCGTCTCACCGACGACCGTGTTGGCGAAAATGAAATCGTTTTCGTTCGCGCCGGTGTCGGCCGGTGAGCCGGAAGAAAGACTGCGATAGAACGTCATCTGACCGGTCGGCGTTGCAGCAGTCACGGCGGGAATGCCGTTCCCTTCTTTGAAGAGGCCGGCCGCGATGCTGGAGAAGCCGGCGGAGTCGAGGCGTGTCGTGTTGTTGAAGTTCGCGGTGATCGCGGTATTGAAGATTGCAACGCCGCCATTGTCCGCAAGATCGAGCGACCAGCCGGTATCGCTGTCTGCGCCGCGAGCCTGGGTGGCAGCTGCGCTGTTGAGGCTGTAAACGGTTGTTGGCGTGGCCGCTGCGTCCGGATTGTCGGCAACGAGGAAGTGGCCGTGCGCCGGAATCACCGTGCCGTTCGGGACGACGGCGAAGACGGAGGTGACGGTCGTGCCGTTGTTGCTGTACGCGAGCGCCCAGCCTTCCGATCCGTCAGTCGTGCTGACGATCACCGGCGTCGACGCCGGGTTGTAGAGCTCGACGAATTCGTCGCGAACGCCCTGAGGTCCGCGGAGTCGCAGTTCGCTGATGATGAGCGAGCCGCCGGTGACCGGAGCGGTGGCGGACGGCGATACCTGCGCCCACCACGTCTCCCAGTTTCCGGCGAGGCCGATGCCGAAGTCGCGAACGGTGCCGGAGTACTCCTGCACGCTCCAGAAGTCGGTGTCGTTGAGCGGATCGGTTTGCGCCGCGCTGTAATCGCCCCAGCGGTTCTGGCGCGTGGGGTTCGACGGGTGGACTGCCGTGCTCGTGCCGGCGCCGATGTTGTAGTTAGCCTGTCCGGGACGGAAGACGACGACGTCGCGCGTGGTGTTCACCGCGTCGGTCGAGCGGCGAATTGCGTATGCGGAGTTCGGATACGTCAGCGGCGAGAACCGGGTGAAGCCGATGAACACATCGTCGCTCTGGTTAACGCTGATGTTCGGGTATGCGTAGAACTCGCCGACCTGCGTTGCCGTCGACGTGCAGCGGCCGGCGATGATGTTCTGTCCGCCGAGGCCGTTGTGGCAGTTGTCTGCGGTGGCGTCTTCAATGCGTCCGCGCTGCAGCGGCGGAACGGTTCCGCCGCTTTCGTTCGTCGGATCGATCTGCCACCACTGAACTCCTGAGTGTGTGTCGATCGGGTTGCCGGAGCCGCCGATCGTCACACCGGCTGCCTGCGCTGTGGCCGACAACATGACGGTGTGCGCGCACCAGAGCTTGCCGTTGCGAAGAACGGCGTTCTGCACGCGGGAGTCATTCGCCATCACGCGAGTGCCGGAGGTAAGGTTCGCCGACTGCTGGCGCTGCGGCATGTAGCCGCCGCTCGACGTGACGGTCGTGCCGTTGGTCGTTGCAGTGGTCTTGTTCGAGATACGTACGGCGTCGAAGCGCCATGCGTTCGCCGACTGCGGGAACTGCGTGCCCACTGTAATTGCAGGCGTTGACGGCGTGCCGGTGATTTTCGAGAGTCGCAGCTGTCCTGCCGTCGAATCCCAGTCTTCAACGAGGTACACGGTATCGGTCGTGTTGTCCTCGGTGATCGCGGGAGCCATCGTGAAACCGCACGCGAGCTCCGTTTCCGGTGTCGCACTCGGGATACAGGTCGCATTGAAGTTGCCTTCGAACAGGCTGATCGACGAGCCGAGCGTGTTCGCGTAGGCTGCCTGCTTGTCGAGGACGAAGATCTGCGTTCCCCAGAAGCCGCCGCTCGAGCATGGAAACGGGCTCACGGCCGAGCAGGTGTAGTTGAACGTGTTTTCGTTGACGACGATCCAGTTCTTGTTGTGGCCGACGCTCGGATAGTCGATCCAGTGACCGGAGCCGCCGCTGCCTTCAGTCGAAGCTGGATCAGACGCGGCCGACCAGCGATACCAGGTGCCGGTCGGATCGGCGGTGGCGGTGACGGCGAAGAGCGCGCCGGAGCTCGCGCTCGTGGCGTTGCCCGACGAGACCATGATGAAGCGGTTGTTGTAGCGATCGAACAGGACCTTCGGATCGAAGGCCGAGACCGCGACGCCTTTGATGGTGACACCTGCCCAGAAACTGGTCAGTGTCATGCGCGAAATCTCAACGCCGTCGCGCGTCTGAATGCGCATGCGATCGTTGGTGACGCTGACGATGTGCGTCGTGCCGACCGCGCCCATCGTGTCGGGCGGAATGCTGGTCGAGCTGAGGAACTCTGCTTTGAATGTCTTCTTCGGTCCGGGCGAAACGCCGGTGCCGAATGACGGAGTTGACTGGATCGAGAAGCGCGACGCGTTCGCGAGCGCCGCGGCTCCGATCGGAAGACCTTTGCGTCCGCCGGGAGGCGGCGGCTGCGGGGCGTCGATCTCTTCGATCTCATCCAGCTGACGGAGCGGCTTCTTCGCTTCTTCCGCGGCAGCGGTGCGGAAGTCGATCGGTGCGAACGCCGTCACCGGCTGCGATTTCGCCGGCACGGAAGTTCGCGCGGACGCGCGATGCTCCTGGGCGAAAGCGGTGAGAGACAGCAACAGCGATAGTACGGACAGGAACACCAGTAAACGCGTACGTTTCATATGGACCCTTTGCTGGTTGATGGCACGCGTGCGAAGAAAGCTCGCGCACCGGTTGGACGACGCTACCTGCTACCCGATTGGTTTGGACCCGCAGAGGTTACACCGGCGAGCCCATCGGCGGTCAATATTTCCGCGTGATTTTTACGTCAATAACTGCAGCGTCCGGCCTCGGACGGTTGTAAGAATAAATAGTTGACAGTGACTTTGGTGACTTCTACCATCGCGCCCGGTTCGATTCCAAAATTGACGGCAATCCAACAATCCAAGGGGGCCGGCGAGGCAACTCGTACGGGCGAAGTGCGGATGCGCAAACTCTCAGTAAGTGTTGTTCTGTCTCTGTTGATGGTGACGACTCTCATGGCCGCCGGGCGGCCGGAGCTCGACCAGTTCGGCTCAAAGAAGGCCGGCAGAACGATCGACCCGTCAGCGCTCGCACAGCGCGTCGGGAACATCGTGAAACCGGGCTTCAAGATGCAGATCGAACAGCGCCTCGGCGTGCCGACGTTCGTTTGGGCGAACCCGGCGACCGCCGCGGCACATATCGATCTGATCGCGCGTCCGTCGGGTAACGACGGTCCGCAGGCGGCTGCGGCACGCGGACATCTCGGCGCGTACGCAACGCTCTATGGTCTCAACAGTATGGACGTGAGCACTGCGCAGGTCGCGCAGGTACACGACACCGGCAAAGGTGCCGTCATCGTCAAGTTCAGGCAGTCGGTCGACGGAATCGAGATCTTCCGCGAAGAGGCGAACGTCCTGATGACGCGCGGCCTCGATGCGGTTGCGATCAGCGGCTACATCAGCAGCCAGTCCACTCCGGCCGCGCGCGGTCAGCTGTCGTTCTCGCTCGATGCGAAGAACGCGGCGACGAATGCCCTGCAGGATCTGACGGCCATCGGAATCAACGCGTCGGACCTTGTGAAGACCGGTTCGCGCGACGGCTACGACTACTACACCTTCGCCGCGAGCGATGGCGTCACTGCCACCGAGCCGGTGCGCATCAGGAAGGTTTATTACCACCAGCAGGACGGCCTGGAGCCGGGCTACTACGTTGAAGTGATCGCGCGCACGCCCGGTCACGCGACGATCGACGGATATGACGTCGAAGGCTACGCATACGTCATCTCGGCGATCGACGGCAGCATCCTCTTCCGCCACAACCTCGTTGCCGACGCGCATGCGGACGGCAGGCAGATGAAGTCGAACGCCTCGCTCGGACCGGGTGGTTTCACGTACCGCGTGTGGGCCGATCCGGTCACCGGCATTCCGTACGACGAACCGTCGGGCAACGGTGTCCATCCGAAGATCAACGCGACTCCGGACGGCGTGCAGTATCCGTTCGTCTCTACCGCGGATGTGACTCTTCCGAACTATCCCTTCAGCATGAACGATCCGTGGCTCGCGCCGGGCGCGACGGAAACGGTCGGCAATAACGCCGACGCGTACATGGATCTCTTCAATCCGGATGGCTACACTCCGGTCGCAGCTCCGGCCGATCCGGCCACGGGCGACTTCCGCGCGCAGATCACCTCAGCCGGACAGTTCCTGCACACGCACACGCCTGACTCCGAGCCGAAGCTTGCCGAGCCGCGTCAGGGATCGCTGCAGCAGATGTTCTACAACGTGAACTTCCTGCATGACTGGTACTACGACGCCGGCTTCAACGAAGCGTCCGGCAACGCGCAGTTGTCGAACTTCGGTCGTGGCGGCGCGCAGAACGACCGCCTGAAAGCAGAAGGTCAGGACGTCAGCGGTCGCAACAACGCGAACATGCTCACGCCGGCAGACGGTGTGTCGCCGCGCATGCAGATGTATCTGTTCGATTCGAACGCCATCAGGTACATCGACGTTCTCTCGCCGCCGGCTGCAGCCGGTCAGCGCACGAACGTCGGCACCGGCCAGTTCGGCGCGCAGGTCTTCGACATCACCAACACCGTGTTCCAGCCGAGCCCCGCGCACGGCTGCACCGCGGCCTCCTTCACCGGCGCGTCAGGAAAGATCGTGCTCGTCGATCGCGAGCCGACCGCTACCTGCTCGATCGGCACGAAGCTGAACAACGCCATGGCGGCGGGCGCGGCCGGGTTCATCCTGGTCAACCTCTCCACCACGCCGAACCAGGCGGTCAACGTCAGCGGCAGCCTGCCGACGTTCACCATCCCGTTCCTGTCCATGACCTGGAATGACGCGGCCAGCATCAAGACCCAGCTCGCGGTTCCCAACGTCGTGACGGCGCGTATGCGTCGTGACGCCGGCATCGATCGCGACGGCACGATCGACAACCAGGTCATGTTCCATGAGTGGGGCCACTACCTCTCCAACCGTCTCGTCGGCAATTCCGCCGGACTGATCACGCAGCAGTCGGGGGGCATGGGCGAAGGCTGGGGCGACTTCAGCGCGATGATGCTGACGGTCCGCGCCGACGACACCGCCACCCCGAGCAACGCGACGTGGAACGGCGCATACGCGCTCGCGACCTACGTCACCAGCGGCGGCGCGAACAACGGTTACTACTACGGCATCCGTCGCGTTCCGTACTCGACGGACATGACGAAAGACCCGCTGACGCTGCAGCACATCGCGAATGGCAACCCGCTTCCGGGCGGCGTGAACATCGCGTTCGGCGCGGACGGTTCGAACAACGCCGAGGTGCACAACACCGGCGAAGTGTGGGCGACGATGCTGTGGGAAGCCTACGCGTCGCTCCTCCGCGACACGCAGGGTGCAACTCCGCGTCTCACGTTCGCTGATGCACAGAATCGGATGAAGCAGTACCTCGTCGCCGGTCTCAAGATGACGCCGATCGCGCCGACCTTCCTCGAAGCGCGCGACGCGATGCTTGCGGCGGCGTACGCCAACGATTACTTCGATTACGCCAACTTCTGGCAGGCGTTCGCGAAGCGCGGCGCCGGCGTCGACGCGTCGATTACGGATCGCTTCACGATCGACAACAACCCGGTGACGGAGAACTTCACGACTCCGGCCGAGCTGGTGTTCAGGAGCGCGACGCTCGACGACAGCGTCGCGAATTGCGACGCCGACAGCGTGCTCGACAGCGGTGAAGTCGGCAAGGTCACGATCACTCTTCGCAACGTTGGTAACGGTTCACTCGGAAGCTTGACCGGCACCGTCTCGACGACCACGGCGGGCGTCTCGTTCCCGAACGGCACGGCCATCAGCTTCCCGAACGTCGATCCGCTCGGCACGACCTCCGCCTCGATCAATGTGGCGCTTGCGCCGGGACTCGCCGGTGCGCAGTCGCTCGACTTCGGTATCACGTTCACTTCGCCGCAGCTCGCTGCGCCGGGCAACGGTAGTTTCTCGCTGCGCGGCAACACCAACACGATTCCGGCGTCGACCGCGACCGATACGGTCGAGGCGACTTCGACGCAGTGGACGGCGACAACCGTTCCGCCGACCGTCGTCTCGGGTGGCATCACCTTCACATGGGGTTATCCGGAGCAGTTCGCCGTCAAGGCCGTCTCCGCTCTGCAGCACGTATGGCACGGCAATGACATCGGCATCTGGCAGGACACGCGTCTGACCTCGCCGGTCTTCACCGTCGACGGCAGCGGCTCGTTCAACCTGCAGTTCGATCACTCGTTTGGCTTCGAGTACGACGGTGGCGGTAACTACGACGGCGGTGTCGTCGAGATGTCCGTTAACGGCGGTGCGTTCACCGACTTCGGCGCTCCGGCCTACAACGGCGTGATCCTCAATTACGGCGGTGCAAACAATCCGAACCCGCTCAAGGGGCGCAACGGTTTCGTGCAGAACTCCGCCGGAACCATCCACACGTCGCTCACGCAGGCAATCGCTCCGGGATCGACCGTTCAGGTTCGCTTCCGCATCGGTGCTGACGGCGGATTCGGTTCGACCGGATGGGACATCGACAATATGGCCTTCACCGGCGTGGTCGAGACTCCGTTCGGAACGGTGGTTGCCGACACCGGCTGCTCGGTCGCGACATCGACCTCGGTTTCGCCGAGCGCAAATCCGTCGCCGGCGGGCTCGAGTCTCACGCTGTACGCGACGGTCAACTCCGCCGCGGGCGCTCCGAACAGCGGTACGGTGACGTTCCTCGACGCCGGCTCGCCGATCGGTACCGGCTCGGTCACCGCAGGCGCGGCATCGTTCTCGACTTCGTCGCTCGCCCCCGGTTCGCACACGCTCTCGGCGCGCTTCGAAGGCATCACCGGCTACCTGCCGTCGACCTCGCCGACTTTCGTCGAGACGATCGGCAAGATCGCAACCGCGACGAACGTCAACGTTTCGGTCAGCCGTTCCTTCTTCTCGCGTCCTGTGACTCTCACCGCGACGGTGACCGGTACGACCGGCACTCCGACCGGCAGCGTCACGTTCTATGACGGCGTGAACACGCTCGGTACTGTCGGTCTCTCGGCCGGTTCGGCGGCGCTGACGACGTCCGCGCTCGCGACCGGTTCGCACAACATCACCGCTTCGTATGTCGGCAACGGCACGTACGCGGGTTCGGTCTCCTCGATCGCGGTTGTTCTCGTCGAGACGCAGAAGCTCGATCTGAGCGGCGAAGGCCGTTCGGACATGGTGTTGCAGAATTCTTCGAGCAACACCATCGCCGCGTGGCTGATGAACGGTTCGACGATCACCAGCGCTGCCAACGTCGCTACTCCGACTGCGGACTGGAAAGTCGTCGCGACGGGCGATCTCGAAGGCGACGGCAAAGCGGATCTCATTCTTCAGAACAGCACCACCGGCGTGATCGCCGAGTGGCGGATGAACGGTACGTCGATGATCTCGGGCGCGAACATCGCGACCGCGAGCACGCTGCAGCGCATCGTCGGTACCTGGGACTTCAACCACGACGGCAAGGCTGACATCGTCCTGCAGAACACCTCCACGCTCGCAGTCGCGATCTGGCAGATGAACGGCTCGTCGATCGTCACCGCGCAGATCGTTGCCACTCCGGCCGCGGGCTGGAAAGCGATTGCTGCCGGGAACGTCGGCGGCGACGCGATCATCCTGCAGAACACCGGCTCGGGCGACGTCGCTCGCTGGCTGATCAACGGCTTCACGCTCGCCGGCGGCACCGCCATCGGCAGCCCGGGAGCCACGACGAAGCTCGTCGGTCTCGGCGACTTCAACATCGACGGCATCGATGATCTGCTGTTCCAGTCGACCAGCACGAATGCGGTGACGATCTGGACGCTGAACTCGTCGGCCGCAGTGACCGGCACCAACACGATCGCGACTCCGGCCGCGGGCGTGAACGTTCTCGGCGCAGCAGATTACGACGCGAACGGTCGCTCGGACATCCTGCTGCAGACGACGTCCAGCAACGCAATCTCGATGTGGCAGACCGACGGCGTCACCCTTCTCTCGGGTGCCGTAGTCGCGACGCCTGTCGCAGGCTGGAAGCCGGTCGTCAACTAAGCTTCAACGCATTGAATAAGCGAGGGCGCTCCGTTTCGACGGGGCGCCCTCTTTTGTTCAAAACCGGCTGAGCTTGATGATAATAACTATTGACAGTGCGTTTCTACACCCCTACCATCTCGTCGGTTCAATCCACTACAAATAACAAGTAGTCCAACAAATCCAGGGGGCCGGCGAGGCAACTCGTCCGGGCAAAGGTTCGGATGCGCAAACTTTCAGTCAGCATCGTGCTGTCTCTATTAATGGTCACCAGCCTTTCAGCCGCAAAGCTTCCGAACGTCGATGCGTTCGGTTCGGCACGCGGCAAGGGCGCCAACGAGTCCGGAATAGCCGCGAAAGCGGGCGCAATGCTCCGGTCGGGAAGTCAATTGCATATCGAGCCACGCCTGGGCGTGCCGACCATGCTGTGGGCAGACGGCGCTGCCGCCAGCCCGGCCTCGCTCGCAGCGGCAGGCGGCAGCGTGCCGCAGTCGACTGAGGAAGCGGCCGCACGCGCTCATCTCGGCCGCTATGCGGACATTTATGGTCTCGCCGCGACCGACGTCAGCTCTGCAGAGTTGTCGTTCGTCTTCAACACCGGTAAGGGTCCGATCGTCGTCAAGTTCCACCAGCAGATCGGCGGCATCGAGATTTTCCGTGAGGAGATCAACATCCTCATGAACCAGAAGCTCGAGGCAGTGGCTCTCGGCGGCTATATCAGCAGTGTGATGACGCCCGGCTCGCAGCCGGGATCGCTCGCGTTCCAGCTTCCGGAAGCAAGCGTCGCGACGAAGGCGGTTGGTGACGTGACCGGCGCTGGAATCGATGCGAACCAGCTCATCGCGGCGGGCTCGCACGATGGCTATGACTACTTCACGCTGCCGGCGGCGTCGGGTCTCGTGCTCGATCAGCCGGTTCGCATGAAGAAGGTTTTCTTCCACATGCCCGAGGGACTCGAAGCGGCGTACTACGTCGAGGTTCTCGCACAGGTGCCGTCGGACAACTCGACGATTCTTTCGAACAATGGTCCGGCGATGGAGACGGCGTGGTACAGCTACGTCATCTCCGCCGTGAACGGCGCCACGCTGTTCCGCAAGAACCTCACCGAGGATGCGCAGAAAGCTCCGGCAGCAGGAGCGACCGCTCCGAATCCGGGCGGTTTCTCGTATCGCGTGTGGGTCGATCCTACGACCGGCATTCCGTACGATACCCCGGCCGGAAACGCCGTCCATCCGAAAGTGATTGCGACGCCCGATGGTTACCAGGCGCCGTTCCTTCCGACGACCGACATGACGCTCTCCAGCATCATGTTCAGCCATAACGATCCGTGGATCGCGCCGGGTGCGACGGAGACGATCGGCAATAACGTCGACGCGTACCTCGATCTGTTCGGCACGGCCAATACGGCCACCGACGGCTACGGTCCGACCGCGCCGCCGAGCGATCCGCCGACGGGCGACTTCCGCGCACAGATCACCGCGCCCGGTCAGTTCCTTCATACGCACACGCCGGATGCGAACTCAGCGCTGGCGGAAGCACGCCAGGGCTCGATCCAGCAGCTCTTCTACAACATCAACTTTCTTCACGACTGGTATTACGACTCCGGCTTCACGGAAGCTGCGCGCAACGGGCAGAACGACAACTACGGTCGCGGCGGTTTGGCTGCCGATTCCGTGATGGGAGAAGTTCAGGACTTCAGCGGATTCAGTAACGCCAACATGTCGACGCCCGCTGACGGCGGCCGTCCGCGCATGCAGATGTACGTGTTCCCGTCGCCGTCGAACGTCCTCGACATTCAGGCTCCGGGCTCGATCGCTGCGAAGCGCAACATCGGCGTGTCGATGAGCGGACCGCAGACGTTCGACATCACTGCCGACATCGTCCGGGCGACGTGGAACAACTCGCCGGCCGGAACATGCGCCGTGACCAACGCGGCCGCACTCAACGGCAAGATCGCGATGTTCGACTTCGACAACGCGGAAGGCTCGGGCTGCACTTTCTCGACGAAGATCTCGCGCATCACGACCACCACGAGCGCGGTGGCGATCCTGATGGACTACACGTCGACCGCCGCAACCTCCGTGGCGAACCTGATCGGTTTCAACACCGCAAGCGTGAAGCCGTTCGCGACGATCTCGTTCAACTCGGCGGCTCCGATCAAAAGCGAGCTCGCGGTTCCGAACGCGGTCACCGCGCGTCTGTATCGCGCCCCCGATCGCGATGGCGCGGTCGACAACCAGATCGTCTTCCATGAATGGGGTCACTACCTCAGCAACCGGCTTGTCGCGAATTCCGCCGGTCTCTCCACCAACCATTCGCGCGGCATGGGCGAAGGCTGGGGCGACTTCTCGGCAATGATGCTCACCGCTCGTTCGAACGACACCGCCACTCCGAGCAACGCAACGTGGAATGGCGCCTATGCGCTCGCAACGTATGCAACCAGCGGTGTGAACTTCAGCGGCGCTGCGAATCAGGGCTACTACTTCGGCATTCGCCGCTATCCGTACTCGACGGACATGTCGATCAATCCGCTGACGTTCAAGCACATCACGAACGGTGTTGCACTTCCGGTGGGTCCGCCGGTCGCATTCGGCGCCAGCGGTGTCAGCAACTCCGAAGTGCACAACACGGGCGAAGTCTGGACCACGATGCTGTGGGAGTGCTACGCCTCGCTGCTCCGCGACACGCAGGGCGCGAACCCGCGCCTCACGTTCGACCAGGCGCAGGATCGGATGAAGCAGTACCTGGTTGCATCGCTCTCGATGACGCCGTCCGCGCCGACCTTCACCGAAGCGCGCGATGCCGTTCTCGCGGCCGCCTATGCGACCGATGCCGTCGACTACTACGAGTTCTGGGCCGCCTATGCGAAACGCGGTGCAGGTACCGGCGCGGTTTCGCCGGATCGTTTCTCCACCACGAACTCCGGGGTCGTTGAAAGCTTCAGCGCGCTGCCTGACGTGATGTACGTCTCGAGCACGCTCGATGACAGCGTCGCTTCGTGCGACAGCGATGGCTCGCTCGACGCCGGTGAATCCGGAAAGCTCGTCGTCCAGATCCAGAATCGCGGTACTTCCAATCTGAACAACACGACCGCTACGGTGTCGAGCTCGACGCCGGGCGTTACGTTCCCCTTCGGCAACACGATTTCGTTCCCGGCGTCGGCACCGCTCGAGATCGTCAGCGGCTCAGTGACAGTGCAGCTTGCGTATGCCACCGCCGGCATTCAGCAGCTCGACCTGCAGCTGACGATCAGCGATCCGCTGGTCACCGGCACTCGCAGCGGCTCGGCTTCGGTCCGCGGCAACACGGATACGATTCCCGCGTCGTCGGCGACCGATACGGTCGAACCGGCTACCACCGTCTGGACCGTTACGTCGAACCCGACCTTCGGTCCCGTCACTCCGTTCAGCCGCTTCACGGTTTCTCCGCTTGCGCATCGCTGGCATGTTGGCGATCCGGGCGCCGGATCGGATGAGTACCTGACGTCGCCCGTCTTCACGGTCGATGGCAGCGGCTCCGTCAACCTGCAGTTCGATCATCAGTGGGCCTTCGAATTCGATGGCGGCGGCAACTACGACGGCGGTGTCGTCGAGTTCTCCGTCAACGGCGGTGCCTGGCAGGACATGGGCGCAGCCGGCGCGCTTCCGAACGGCTACAACGGCACGCTGCTGGCCTACTCCGGCAACGTGAATCCGCTGGCGGGCCGCCCGGCCTTCGTCAAGAGCATCGGTTCGCAGCACACAACGCTCATCAAGGCGATCGCTCCGGGCAGCACCGTCCAGGTTCGCTTCCGTTCGGCCAGCGACAACGCCGTAGGTTCGTCGGGCTGGGACATCGACAACATGGCGTTCACCGGTGTCGTTGAGACTCCGTTCGCTACGCTCGTCGCCGACACCGGCTGCACGGTCTCCACGACCACCACGCTGACGTCGAGCGCGAATCCGTCGCCGTACGGCGACTCGATCACCCTGACGGCAACCGTCAGCGGCGGTCCGCTCACCGGTACGGTCACATTCTTCGATGGCGCGTCGTCGCTCGGTACCGTGGCAGTGTCGTCGGGCATCGCGACTCTCACTACGTCGACCCTCAGCGTCGGCAACCACAACCTGTCCGCGCGTTACGACGGTGACGCCGGTCATGCAGTCTCGACCTCGGTGACTCTCGCGCAGTCGATCACCAGGGCTGCGACGTCGACCACCATCGTCACGAGCACCGGTATGGCGACGTTCTCCCGTCCGGTCACGTTCACGGCCGCGGTGAGCACGCTCAGCGGCACTCCGGGCGGCAGCATCTCGTTCTATGACGGTGCGAGCTTGCTCGGTTCGGTTTCCATCACGCCGGGAGGCACCAGCATCACGGTCTCGAATCTCATCGTCGGCGCGCACTCCATCAGCGCGACCTACAACGGCAACACCACGTATGCAGCATCGTCGACCACCGTCTCCGCGAACGTCGTCATCGAGACGGCGAAGAGCGACTTCACGGCTGAAGGCAAATCGGACATCGTCCTGCAGAACAGCTCCACGTCGGCAGTCGCCGCGTGGCAGATGAACGGCAGCTCGATCGTTTCGACGAACCCGGTTGCCACTCCGACCGCCGACTGGAAAGTCGTCGCGACGGGTGATCTCGAAGGCGACGGGAAAGCGGACCTCATCCTGCAGAACGTCACCACCGGCGTCATTGCCGAGTGGCGCATGAACGGTCTGACGATGATGTCGGGCGCGAACATTACGACCGCGAGCACGCAGCAGCGCATCGTCGGCACGTATGACTTCAACCACGACGGCAAAGCCGACATCGTCCTGCAGAACACCTCCACGCTCGCAGTCGCGATCTGGCAGATGAACGGCTCGACGATCGCGGCTGCGCAGATCGTTGCGACTCCGGCGGCAGGCTGGAAGGCGATCGCTGCCGGCAACATCGGCGGTGACGCAATCGTCCTGCAGAACACCGGTTCGGGCGACGTTGCCCGCTGGCTGATCAATGGCTTCACGCTCACCGGCGGTACGCCGATCGGCACCGCAGCGTCGTCGAAGCTGATCGGTGTCGGCGACTTCAACACCGATGGCGTCGATGACCTGCTGTTCCAGAGCTCGAGCACGAATGCAGTTTCGATCTGGCGTCTGAACAGCTCTGCGGCAATCACGGGCGCCATGGCGATCGCGACTCCGGCTGCCGGAGTCACGGTCCTCGGCGCAGCGGACTACGACGGCAACGGCCGCTCCGACATCCTGCTGCAGAACACATCCAGCAACAGCATCTCGATGTGGCAGACCGACGGTGTCACCCTCCTCTCGGGTGCAGTCGTCGCGACGCCTGTCGCAGGCTGGAAGCCGGTCGTGAACTAAGCTTCAACGTATCGAATAAACGAGGGCGCTCCGCTTCGGCGGGGCGCCCTTTTTTTTTGATGTGAGAAGATTCGCCGCGCATGGCTGATCGCTACGTTTCGGGCTTCGGGAACGAGGTTGCCACCGAGGCGGTGGAGGGGGCGTTACCGCGCGGGCAGAACTCGCCGCAGCGGGCGCCGCTCGGGCTTTATGCGGAGCAGTTGAGCGGGACTTCGTTCACGGTGCCGCGTGCGGTGAATCGGCGTTCGTGGCTGTATCGCATTCGGCCGTCGGTGACGCATGGGCCGTTCGTGCAACGCGAGAACGGGCTGATTCGCGGGACGCCGTTCGATGAAGCGGTCACGCCGCCGTCGCAGTTGCGGTGGGATCCGCTGCCGATGCCGGCCGCGCGAACCGACTTCATCGATGGACTGACGACCATCGCCGGCAACGGCAGTATCGACGCGCACGCCGGAATGGCGACGCATGTTTACGCGGCGAACGCGTCGATGACCGATCGCTTCTTCTACGACGCGGACGGCGAGCTGCTCATCGTCCCGCAGGATGGACGGCTGTCGATCAAAACCGAGCTCGGAGTCGTCGACGTCGAGCCGGGCGAGATCGCAGTCATTCCGCGCGGCGTGAAGTTTCGCGTCGAACTTCCCGACGGTACCGCACGTGGCTACGTCTGCGAGAACTTCGGCGCGTTGCTGCGGCTGCCGGATCTCGGTCCGATCGGATCGAACGGACTCGCGAGTGCGCGTCACTTCCTCACGCCGGTCGCTGCGTTTGAAGATCGCGACGGCGACTTCGAGCTCGTCGCGAAGTTCCTCGGAAACCTCTGGACCGCACGAATCGATCACTCGCCGCTCGACGTCGTCGCGTGGCATGGCAACTACGCGCCGTACAAATACGATCTGCGACTTTTCAACGCGCTCGGAACGGTGTCGTTCGATCATCCCGACCCGTCGATCTTCACCGTGCTCACGTCGCCGTCAGAACTGCCCGGCGTCGCGAACGTCGACTTCGTCATCTTCCCGCCGCGCTGGATGGTCGCCGAGCACACCTTCCGTCCGCCGTACTTTCATCGCAACATCATGAACGAGTACATGGGGCTGATCTTCGGCGTCTACGACGCGAAAGCGGAAGGCTTCGCGCCCGGTGGCGGGAGTCTGCACAACTGCATGTCGGGACATGGTCCCGACGTCGAAACGTTCGAGCGCGCGTCCGGTGCCACGCTCGAACCGCAGTACCTCGGCGACACGCTCGCGTTCATGTTCGAGACGCGATTCGTGCTGCGGCCGACTCGCTTCGCGATGCAGTCGCCGCAACTCCAGGACGACTACCGGGAATGCTGGCAGGGACTGCGCAGGAACTTCAAAGCGTGAAGCAGTCCATCCGCATCCTCCTCGATTCACTGATCGACTACGCGGGTTTGTTTCCGCCCGCCGGTCTCTCCATGCCCGACGCCGTTCGCAATTACGACGAGTACCGTCGCAGTGAGCACGCGTGGGCGCTCGGCCGCTACATCGTCCCGGTTGCGCGGCTCGAAGAGCTCGACGACGCGGCGGCCGACGAAGAGCAGAGTGGTTTCCTGCAGCTGTCGGTGCTCGCGAGTGACGACATCGATGCCGATGTTCGCGCGATCGAAGGGCGTCACGAGATCGAGTCGATCGAGATGAAGGCGTCGACGAAGAAAGAGATCGATCGCGCTGCGAAAGCGATCGGCGGCGCGTGGACGACGTACGTGGAAGTGTCCGACCTCACGCTG
This sequence comes from Acidobacteriota bacterium, assembly GCA_034667465.1. Classification (GTDB taxonomy): domain Bacteria; phylum Acidobacteriota; class Thermoanaerobaculia; order Gp7-AA8; family Gp7-AA8; genus JAOBAU01. The sequence goes on from JAXDJV010000029.1 coordinate 23,683, forward strand.
CTCGACACGATTCGCAAGCGCGGTATGCGCGCGAAGTTGCGGACCGGCGGCGTGACACCGGACGCGATTCCGACGCCGGATCACGTCGCGGAGTTCGTGCGCGCGTGCGTCGATCGCAAGCTCGGATTCAAAGCGACGGCGGGGTTGCATCATCCGATTCGCTCGCAGCGCGCGCTCACGTACGAGCCGGACGCGCCGCACTGGACGATGCACGGATTCATCAATCTGCTGATGGCGACGGCGCTGCCGCAATTCGCGGTCGAGATCCTCAACGAAGCCGACCCGGCGGCGTTCGACTTCGGTCACGGCGGCGCGTCGTGGCGTGGCGAGCGGGTCGTCGTCGATAAGCTGGCGACATTGCGCCGCGACCTGCTGACGTCGTTCGGCTCTTGTTCGTTCACGGAGCCGGTCGAGGAACTGAAGGAGTTGCAGTGGCTTTGAAGAGCTGGGTGGAGTCGGCGAATCGGCACAGCGATTTTCCGCTCGAAAATTTGCCGTACGGCGTGTTTCGCGTCGGCCGGCGCGCACACATCGGTGTCGCCATCGGCGAGCGCATTCTCGATTTGCATGCGGCATTCGATGACGGCCTGATCGCCGAGGAGGCGTGCACGCGCGACACGTTGAACGAGCTGATGTCGCGCGGACGCGAAGCGGCATCGGCGTTGCGCGCGCGGCTGACTGAGTTGCTCGCAGACGGCGCGGCAGAGCGGCAGAAAGTCTCGAGGCATCTCATCTCGCGTAAAGACGCGGAGATGTTGCTGCCGTGCGCGATCGGCGACTACACCGACTTCTACGCATCGATTCAGCACGCCACGAACGTCGGCTCGATGTTCCGTCCCGACAATCCGCTGCTGCCCAACTACAAATACGTTCCCATCGGCTATCACGGCCGCGCGTCATCGATCGTCATCAGCGGGACGCCGTTCCATCGTCCGCTCGGACAGACGCGCGATGATGCTGCGGCGCCGCCGAGCTACGGACCATCGAAACGACTCGACTACGAAATGGAAGTCGGGCTTTTCATCGGACGCGGCAACGACCTCGGCGAGACGATTCCGATCGCCGACGCGGAGTCGCACATCTTCGGACTTTGTCTCGTCAACGACTGGTCGGCGCGCGACATTCAAACGTGGGAGTACCAGCCGCTCGGCCCGTTCCTCGCGAAGAACTTCGCGACGACCGTGTCGCCGTGGGTCGTCACGCTCGACGCGCTCGAGCCGTTTCGCGTCGCACCGTACACGCGCGCGGAAGGCGATCCGGCGCCGCTGCCGTATCTTTCGTTTGATGGCGATCGCGGCATCGATCTGACGCTCGAAGTGTCGATCAAAACGCCGGCGATGACCGAGCCGATGCGCATCAGCCGCGGCAACTTTCGCGAGATGTACTGGACGATCGCGCAGCTCGTCGCGCATCACGGCTCGAACGGCTGCAATCTTCGCGCGGGCGATCTGCTCGCCAGCGGCACGGTGTCAGGCGCGGAGAAAGAGTCGCGCGGTTGTCTGCTCGAAAGGACGTGGCGCGGCACTGAGCCGCTCGAGTTGCCGAGCGGCGAGCGCCGCACGTTTCTCGAAGACGGCGACGAAGTGATCATGCGCGGCTGGTGCGAAAAGGACGGACTGCGCATCGGCTTCGGCGAATGCCGCGGCACGGTGCTGCCGGCGCTCGCGTGATCGAATACATCGAAGTCGAAGGCTCCGGCGTTCGCAAACCGAAGTCGGAGATTCATCGCGACGGCGACTGGCACCGCGCCGCGCACATCTGGGTCGTGACGTCCGATCGTCGCGTGTTGCTGCAGCGACGGTCGCCCGACAAAGAGAACTATCCGAATTTGTGGGACGTGTCGTGCGCCGGGCATCTTTCGGCCGGCGAGTCGTCGCGCGACGCGGCGGTGCGTGAAGCGGCGGAAGAGATCGGGCTGACGATCGAGCCGCACGAGCTCGAATGGATCGGCGAGACGCGCGAGTCGCTCGTGCTCAACGGCGGCACGTATCTCGACAACGAGATCCACGACGTGTTCGTGCTGCGCCGCGATGTCGATCCGTCGTCAATGACGCTGCAGGCGGAAGAGGTGGCGGAGGTGAAGCTCGTCGCGCTCGAATCGCTTCGGCAGCGCGACGAGACGTTCGTCCCGCACGATGAAGAGTACGAACTGCTGCTGGCGCGTCTTACAGATACGTTTTCTTGAACAGCACCTTGCAGAGGAAACGGATCTTGTTGAAGTCGGCGTCGACGATCGGCGAAGCGCCCTGTCCGAAGCGCTGTTTCAACTCGGCGCCCGCCGGCTTGTATGAGAGAAAACGCGCGCGGAGTGCGGCGAGCAGTTTCGGATCGATGTCGCTGTGTGCGACGACGGTCGCGCCGGGGAACGACTCGGAGCGTTCGAGGATGCGCAGGCGATCTTTGTGCGCTTCGTAAACGACGCTCGTGACCGCGCCGGCGTCGTACGCGCCGGATGAAACGGCAGTGACGATCTTCTCCTGCTCGGTGCCGAGAAAGTCGTGCTTCGCGAGATCGCTCACGTTCACGCCCGCCTTCGAAAAGAGGAGCAGCGGCATGAGATGCGTCGACGTCGAGTTGTCGTACCCGAACGCGAACTTCTTTCCCTTCAGATCGCTCACGGTTCTCAGCGGCGAGTCTTTCGGGACAACGATGATCGATTCCTGCAGGCGCGGTGCTTCGGCGACGACGGCGACCGCTTTCGTCTCATGATGCGCTTCGACGTATTTCACCGCGCCGCAGACGAGCAGATCCGCTTTGCCGTCGCGGAACGCGGCGTACGCGGCGTCGTAGCTCGGATACGTTTTCACGACGACGCCGAGGTCTGAATCGGCGTTCACGTGCGCGACGACGCCGGCGAGCTCCGTCGCGGCAGCGCCCGGCGTCCGCCCTTCAGCGGTTGCGAGCACGATCGTCTTTTTTCCGGCGGCGTGGAGTGAGGTGGCGACGAGGAGAACGGCGGCAAGAGACAGCTTGAAAGACCGGTGCATTTTTCCAAATAACATGTGTGAAGAGGCAGTATATTGCATCATATCACTCCAAGATCGATTGCTTTCAGCACAGCCCTTGTGCGGTCGCGTACCCCAAGTTTGGAAAGCACGCTGGATATGTGATTCTTAGCCGTTCCCTCGGTGATACGCAAGAGATCTCCGATTTCCCGGTTGCTGTAGCCGCCCGCGAGCAGCCGCAAAATCGTCTTTTCGCGATCGGTGAGCGGCTCCGGAAGCTCCGCCGAATCGAACGCGACGTTGCTCTTCTCCAGCGCGCGCGTGATGCGCTCGGTGATGACCGGTTCGATCGACGTCCCGCCGCCTGCAACCGTGCGAATCGCGGCGCTCAGCCGCTCGAGCGATACGTCTTTCAGCAGCCAGCCCTTCGCGCCGGCGCGCACCGCTTCGAACAGCAGCGAGTCGTCGTCGAATGTCGTCAGGATCAGCGTCGGCGGCAGCGTGCCGCGCTCGCGCAATGCGTTCAGGACGCCGAGCCCGTCGCGCTTCGGCATGCGCAGATCGAGCAGCATGACGTCGGGCTGCAGCCGCTCGACGACTTCGATCGCCTCGTCGCCGTCAGATGCCTCGCCAATGATTTCGAAGTCGCGATCGAGCGCGAGGAGACTGCGTAATCCCTGGCGAACGATCGTCTGATCTTCGACGAGACAGATGCGAATCACACGATCTCTCCGACGAGCGGAAGGCGGACGTGAACCGAGAAACCGCCGCCGCGCGATGACGTAACGTCGACGGAGCCGCGCACCTGTTCCACGCGCTCGCGCATCCCGCGCAGACCGTTGCCGATGCGCAGATCGTCGGTGCCGCTGCCGTCGTCGCGCGCGTCGATGTCGAGCGATTGTTCGTGCGTCTTCAATCGCAGCCAGAGATTGCGCGCGCCGGAATGGCGGACCGCATTCGTGACGATCTCCTGCACCGCGCGCAGCGCGGCCTGTGCGATGGCGGCGTCGGCGACCGCGACGTCATTCGCGACGTCGAGATGAACGGCAGGCGTCGTGATCGCATCGCGCAGCGAACGGAGCGCGCCGCCGAGATCGACCGGTTCGTCGTCGCGCAGACTGCTGACCGTGTCGCGCACATCGCTGAGCAGCAGCTTCGTGATCGATTTGCTTTTCTCGATCGACTCGCGCGCGTCGCCGCCGGCGAGATGGCTCGCGACTTCAAGGTTGAGACTGAGCGCGGTCAGGTGATGTCCGAGCAGATCGTGGAGATCGCGAGCGATGCGGAGACGTTCCGATGCGCGGCTGTTCATGTCGAGCAGTGCGGTCGTCATGCGCAACTCCGCATTCGTGCGCGCGAGCTCTTCGCGCGCCTGCGCTTCGGAAAACGTCCTGTGCACGCTCACGGCGCCGAAGAGTTGAAACGCGAGATACGCGAACGTCACCGCGATCGGTGCGTCGTTGCCGCCGAGATAAAGCAACACGCCGAAGACGATGCTTTGCGCCGCGATCCAGGCCGCCGCGATGCGCATCGACATTCCGCCGAGCTCCGCCGCGACGATGACGAGCAGGATCGCCTGAAAGCCGGCCGGCTGAAGCCAGACGCAGACGAGCGCAAGCAGCGACTGCGCCGCATTCAGCGCGATCGTCGTCTGCCGCGCGCAGCTCGACCAGTTGGCGAAGAGATAACAGACGATGAACGCGACGAACGCCGCCAGCCAGGTGAGCCCGCGTGTGGTGAAGAGGTGATGATGGCTGAGCTCCCACGCCAGGCTCGGCGCGCCGACGATCAGCCACGTGACGGCGCCGATCGGGGCCAGGTTGGAACGGACGCGCATATCCTCATTGTGTCAGGTGCAGAGTGCTGAGTGCTGAGTGCTGAGTCAAAACGCCGACCGCACTCAGCACTCTGCACTCTGCACTCTGCACTCTGCACCGGAACGTGAGCGTATGATCGACACGAACGTGAATCCAATCCTGATCGTCGACGACAACGTCATGAATCGTCAGATTCTTGCGGAACAGTTGTCGGCGCGCGGGCATGAGGTCATCGAAGCGGAGGGCGGCGCGGAAGCGATTGCGCTCGTCGATTCGCGGCCGCTCGAAGCGGTGATCCTCGACGTGATGATGCCGGGGATCGACGGCTTCACCGTCCTTCGCCGCATTCGCGATCGCTTTTCGCTCACGGAACTTCCGGTCGTCATGGCGACGGCGCGCGACGATCGTGCGGCGATCGTCGAAGCGCTCGGAATGGGTGCGAACGACTACGTCACCAAGCCGCTCGATTTCGCCGTCGTTTACGCGCGGCTCACCACGCAGCTTGCACTGAAGCGCGCCAGCGATGAGATTCGCCGGCTCAATCAACAGATCGCGCGGATGGGCGAGTCGTCAGCCGACGCTTTGCGCGATGTCGAAACGTGGTCGGCGACGACTGCGGCGGAGCTCGCGCCGGTCATCGGCGCGGCATCGATCAGCGTCTGGCTGCTCGACGGCATCAGTCTCTGGCCGCTGTCCGACAGCGACGCGAAGCGGCCGACGCTTGAGGAACTTGCGATCACGTCCGAAGCGAAGCTGTTCGTTCGCGACGACGACACGCTGTTCGCCGTGACCGGATTGAGTGGCGACGTTTACGGCGCGCTGGTTGTCGCGGCGAAGACGGCGTGGGAAGAGCCGGAGCGGCGTCTCGTCTCCAGCTTTTCGCGGCAGCTCGGCAGTGCGCTCGAAGTGCAGCGGATGCGCAACGATCTCGCCGCCGCGCAGAGCCGCGTCGCGGTGCGGCGGCAGGAGATGATCGATCGCGGCATCGACATCCTGCACGTCTGTCCGAAGTGCGGACTTTGCTACGGTCAGGAAAGAAAGCGCTGCGGCGTCGACGGCTCGCTGCTCGAATCGCCGCGGCTGCTGCCGCTGACGATCCGCGGCCGTTATCGGCTGATGCGCGCAATCAGCAGCAGCGGCATGGCGAAGCTGTTCGAAGCGGCCGACGAAAAGCTCGGCCGCTCGGTCGCGCTGAAGTTGATCAAGCCGGAACACTTCGACGATCCGGAGATGCGCGTTCGTTTCGAGCAGGAAGCGCGCGCGGTCGCACGCATCGATCATCCCGGCGTCGTCGCCATCTTCGATTCGGGCGAGCTCGAAGACGGCTCGCTCTTTTTCGTGATGGAGCTGCTACGCGGTCTCAACCTCGGTCAGGTGCTGCACGCGCACGGCCGCGGCTCACCGCGGCAGGTGGCGTCACTCGTTCGGCAGGTTGGCGCCGCTCTCGCCGCCGCGCATCGTGCCGGTTTCATCCATCGCGACATCAAACCCGACAACATTTTTCTGACGGACGAGCCGCCGAGCGCGCTCGAAGCGTTTCGTGTGAAGCTGCTCGACTTCGGCATCGCCAAGCCGATCGATTCCGATTCGCATCTCACGCAGACCGGCGCGTTCATCGGCACGCCGGGTTACATGGCGCCCGAACAACTCCTCGGGCTCAACGTCGATGTTCGTGCTGACATCTACTCGCTCGCCGCCTCGACATTCGAAGCGCTGACCGGCGAGCGCGTCGGGCCGAAGAAAACGGGCGCCGGCACGAAGCAGGATGCGATGCGCAAACCGCCGCAGCTTCGCGAGCTGATGCCGGACGCGCCGTCGGACGTCGACGACGCCATCACGCGCGCGCTGTCGATCGATCCGGAATCGCGACCGTTGCACGCCGAGCAGTGGGCGAACGCACTGGCCGAGGCGCTCGATGCGATGCCGGCCACCGGCGCCGCCTGGCCGCGTCCGCTCGTGAACGTCGACGTCGCGCTGACCGACTCGAAACAGCTGGCGACACTCCCGTCGCGCCGTCCATCCCTTTGAAAAACCTTTGAAGCGAGCATTACCTTTGCACGGAGCGCATTACATGAAAAAGATGGCACTACTCGTTCTCGTCACGCTTGCAACGTCCTGCCTGACTTCGTATCAGCCCAAACATCTGACCGATCCCGAGATTGCGATGGTGATGCGCGTTGCGAACCTCGGCGAGGTGCGCGAGGGGAACATCGCGCGGACGAAAGCGGCCGATGCCGCGGTGCGCGAGTTCGCCGTGATGATGGTGAACGAGCACACCGAGGGGAACGTGAAGACGGAAGAAGCGCTGGCGAAGAAAGAGATTCCGTCGGACGACAGCAACACCAGCCGCGAGATCGATGTAGCGTCGGCGACCGCGGCCGATTCGCTGCGCGCGGCGGCGGAAGGGCCGGCGTTCGATCGGATGTACATGGATCGCCAGATCAGCGTCCACGAGAACGTGCTGTCGATGATCGAGAAGACGCTGCTGCCGGCCGCACGCGCGAGCGTGGTGAAGACGGCGCTGAACGAGATGCAGAAAACTGTGACGAAACACCTCGAGCGAGCGCGACAGGTTCGTGCCGCGCTGAAGTAACGGCGCCCCGCGATAAACTGGCGCGCATGCCGAAATCAGGTCAGGCGCGCGAAGTGCTCGAAGGCGGCCGGCTCAAGGGCGGGATCTTTCGTTCGCATCTGCAGTGGGTGCGCGATCATCGATCACCTGAAGAGTTTCAGCAGTTGATGGATGCGCTGCCGCCCGACGTGCGAAAGGCGCTGAGCGGGACGATTCTGGCGACGTCGTGGTTTCCGTTCGCGTGGCTGATCGAGCTCGATCGCGTCATCGCGAAGTTGTTCGGCGCGGGGAAGGATCTGTATCGCGAGCTGGGACGTTACTCGGCGACGATCAATCTCTCGACGACCTACAAGTTGCTCGATCGCAAAGCGAATCACGAGTTCTTCCGCAACTCGGCGCTGCTTCACGCGCAGTTCCAGGATTTCGGCAAGGTCCTGTACGAACAGACCGGCGAGAGCTCGGGACGCATGGTGCACACCGAATACAAAACGCTGAGTCCGCAGTTCTGCGCGAGCGCGCTCGGTTACTACGAAGGCTGCGTCGAATCGCACGGCGGGCGTTCGCCGAACATCGTCGAAACCGAGTGCCAGTGCTACGGCGACGCGAGTTGCACGTTCGACATCAGCTGGCGTTGACGACAACCGGCCGCTTCGCAACGTCGATAACGGGTCGCTTCGCTCCGTCTCCCACCGGTCCGCTGCATCTCGGCAGTCTCGTTGCGGCTGTCGGTTCGTGGTTGTACGCGCGTCGCGCGAACGGGCGATGGCTGGTGCGGATCGAAGACATCGACACGCCGCGCGTCGTGCCCGGTTCGGCGGAGGAGATTCTCGCCGCGTTGAAAAGATACGGACTCGAATGGGATGGCGAGATCGTCTGGCAATCGCGTCGCACGCAGTTGTACGAGGATGCGCTGGCGACGCTGCGCGCGCGCGGATTCGTTTACGACTGCGGCTGTTCGCGCGCGGATGGCGTTTATCCCGGCACCTGTCGCGACGGTCTTCCCGCCGGACGTGAAGCGCGCGCGGTTCGATTTCGCGTGCCCGATGACGTGATCGCGTTCGACGATCTGCTGCACGGCCGCGTCGAAGAGAACGTGGCGACGTCGGTCGGCGACTTCGTCGTTAAACGTGCCGATGGTCTGTTCGCGTATCAGCTGGCGGTCGTCGTCGACGACGCGGAGCAGTCGGTGACGCAGGTCGTGCGCGGCGATGATTTGCTGTCATCGACCGCGCGACAGATCGCGCTGCAACGTGCGCTCGGATACGCGACGCCGGAGTACGTGCATCTCCCCCTCGTACTCAACGCCGAAGGTGCAAAGCTGAGCAAACGCGACGGCGCGCTGCCGCTGCCAACGCTCGATGATCGACGCGTCGTCGAGACGCTCGCGATCGCGCTGCAGTTCCTCGGCATCGAGGTGAAAGAGTCGACGCCGCGCGAAATGCTCGAAACCGCACTGTCATCCCGAGCGTAGCGAGGGATCCGGGCGGGTGGGGCACGCAGCTGCCGCCCCGCCCACCCGGATCCCACGCTACGCTCGGGATGACTTACACCGCGCGCTCGTACTGCGGCGGCCACGGCGCTGCTGCGCCGAGCTCCTTCGCGGCGTGCAGCGCCCAGTACGGATCGCGCAGAAACGCTCGCGCCAGCAGCACGGCGTCGGCGCGGCCGCTGGCGATGATCTCTTCCGCCTGAATCGCTTCGTTGATCATCCCGACCGCGCCGGTGGCGATGCCGGCTTCGGCGCGAATCCGTTCCGCGAACGGCACCTGATAGCCGGGACCAACTCCGATCCGCGCCTTTGCGACGTTCCCGCCGCTCGAGCAATCGATCAGATCGACGCCGAGTGCTTTCAGTTCGCGCGAGAGGACGACTGATTCCTCGAGCGTCCAGCCGCCCTCCACCCAGTCGCTCGCAGAGATGCGCACGAAGAGCGGGAAGTCGTCCGGCATCCGCTCGCGTACTGCTTTCGCGACGCGCAGCGTGAGACGCATTCTGTTTTCCAGCGTTCCGCCGTATTCATCGTCGCGCGCGTTCGACTGCGGCGAAAGAAATTCGTGCAGCAGGTAGCCGTGCGCGGCGTGAATCTCGAGTACGCGAAAACCGGCGTCGAGCGCATGTCCGGCCGAGCGGACGAACTGCGCGACGACCTCGTCGATCTCGCCGAGCGTCAGCGCGTGCGGAATCGGCTCACCTTCGCGAAACGGAATCGCGCTCGGCGCGAGCGTCGTCCACGAATACGGTCCTTCGCTGATGACGTGACCGCCAAGCCACGGCTTCTCGGTCGACGCTTTTCGTCCCGCGTGCGCGAGCTGAATGCCGGCGACCGCTCCCTGCGCTTCGATGAACTGCACGATCGGACGGAAGGCGTCAGCGTGTTGCTGCGACCAGATGCCGCTGTCCCAGAACGTGATTCGTCCTTCGGGCGACACCGCGCTCGCTTCGACGAAGACGAGCGAAGCGCCGCCGACTGCGCGGCTGCCGAGGTGGACGAAATGCCACGGAATCGGCAGGCCGTCCTCGGACGAGTACTGGCACATCGGTGAGACGAAGACGCGATTGCGAAACGTGATGCCGCGGAGCGTGAATGGCTCGAAGAGCCGGCTCATGCTTCGTGTTCCGGGCGATTGATGTGGCGCGACAGAAACGCGGTGGCGAGCGGATTCAACTGCAGCGATCCTTCGTAGTTGGCGAGATGACCGGCGCGCGCGATCGGCGCCATCTCCGCCTTCGGAATCATCGCCACCATTCGCTCGGCATCGGACGGCGGCGTGATGACGTCACGGTCGCCGACGACGACCAGCGTCGCGACGTCAGCGTTGCGCAACGTGCCGGACGAGTCGGGACGTGACGCCATCGCTCTCAGCGCCGCGATGACGCCTTCCTTCGACGACGTCTCCATGATCGCGCGCACCCGCGGACGCAGCGATTCCGAGTACGTCATTTTCGGCAGCATCGATTCGACGACGGAGCCGATGCCGTTCGCTTCGACATCAGCGACGCTCTTCAATCTGCCGGCGCGCGCTTCCTCGGAGTCCGGCGTTTCGCGCGTGTCGATGAGGAGCAGCGCGGCGACACGCTCAGGCACGTCGCGAAGAATCTGCATCGCGATGTAGCCGCCCATCGAAAATCCGGCGATCACGGCGCGCTCGATCTTCTTCTCATCGAGCATCGCGATCACTTCGCGCGCATACGATTCCATCGACGCCTCGGTGCCGTTTGGCGGCGTCTGACCGAAGCCGGGAAGATCGGGTCGGATGTGACGAAAGCCGGCGATGCTCATCTGCGGCTCGAAGATCGCCGAGGAGAGCGGAAAACCGTGAATCCAGACGATCGGAAAACCGGAGCCTTCGTCGTGCACGAACATGGCGGCGAATGTTACACGCCGGGTGCCACCCGCAGCAGCGAGAGCGCCGAGCCGAGCGCGTCCGTCGTCGCGGAGTCGAGCTCGCTGGCGATGGCCTGCAGCTTCGTGAGGTAGTCCGCCAGCGCCTGTCGCTCGCGTCGTGCCTGATCGAGCCCGCGGAACAGCTCGACGCTGACGACGTGCGTCTGCTCGAAGATGAATTTCTGTTCGGCGGCGAGATCAACCATCGCCGCGTTGTCGTGCGCGCGGTCGAGATGATTCTTCACGTTGTTGATGGCGGCGATCGTCGCGGCCGGCGCTGCCGGATTCTCCGACGCGCGTTTGAGTGCGGCGTTGACGCGGTCGAGCGCGCGCGAGATGGCTACGTTGTTCTGGAAGTCGTTCAGCACGCGGCTGGCCTCGGCGAGCTGGCCGACGATGTACGCATCACGTCTGACGCTGGCGGAAAGGAGTCGGGCGCGTGTTTCGTAGCGCTCGATCGTCACGCGCGGTTCCTGCGCAAACGCGGAGATCGAGACGAAGAGCAACACGGCGGCGATTGAAAGTCGGCGCATGACAAAGTTCCCCCGTCGTTTTCGACGAGCGGCGCGGCGGAAGGTATCCTGACGCTACACCGTGGCTACACGCGCAGCAGTCGCTTCTCTCACCGTCGCCGCACGCGAGCGCGGACGTTTCTCGACGTGGCTTCAGAAGCGATTCTTCCTGCGCATCCACATGTCGCTGATTCTCCTCGCGACGATCCTCGCCGGCGTCGTGGCGACGAACGTGATGCTGCAGGTACATCTCAACCGTCTCTGGCTCCGCTACGCGATCGCGGTGCTGCTGGCCTACGGCGCGTTTCTCTTTCTCGTCAAATGCTGGCTCTTCTACCTCGGCATCCGCGCGCGTCGCGAACGAATGCGCGTAGCGATCGACTGTCCGATCGATCTGCTCGACGCCGTCTGCGACCTGGGTGACCTCGGCGATATCGGCAACTCCGTCGTTGACGGTCTCGAAAACATGGGCGGCCGTTTCGGTGGCGGCGGTTCGAGCGGCTCGTGGGCGGAACCTCCGTCGACGTCAGGTATCGTCTCGCCGAGCGGCGGTGGCGGAGGAGGCGGTGGCGGTGGTTTCGACCTCGGTCTCGACATCGATGACGGCGTGCTGCTGCTGGCCATCGCGGCCGTCCTTGCGATCGTCATCGCCTGCATCTATCTCGTTTACGCCGCGCCGGCGATTCTTTCCGAGGCCGCGTTCGAAGCGGCGCTCGGCGCGGCGCTGCTGAAGAAAGCGCGCGAAGCGGGATCCGCGAACTGGGTCGGCAGCATCGTCAAAGCGACGATCCTTCCGTTCCTCATCATCGCGGCGCTCAGCACGACGGTCGGCTGGTACGCGCAGGTGAAGTGCCCAGGCGCGACGCGACTTCACGATGCACTCTTCTGCGCGCGGTCGATACAATCACGCGCGCAATGACTGACAACACGATCGACGTCAAACACAACTCCGCCGCGCAGCGCTTCGAAGTCATCATCGACGGCCATCTGGCCGCGGCGTCATACGAGATGCGCGGCGGGAACATCGTCTTCACACACACGAACGTGCCCGCGGAGTTGTCAGGCCGCGGCATCGCAAACCAGCTCGCGAAAGCGGCGCTCGGGTACGCGCGTGCGGAGAAACTTCCGGTCGTAGCGGAGTGCCAGTTCATCGCGTCATTCATCAAGCGCAACGACGAATACGCCGACCTCCTTACCGGCTGAGTTCGATGGAGCCGCCGATTTGTCAAGCTGCGATCGTCGCAGCTTGCGTTGACTCCCCCGGCGTTCGAGCGCAGAATCCGCGAAACATTTGACACACTAAGGACGGATGCATGGCAACTTCGAAAAAGGCAGCTTCAACCAGCGGATCCAAAGGCGGCGGCAAAGGTCTCGCCGCCGAGGTGCAGCCGAGCGCTGATCTCGGAGCGATCATCGGCAACACGCCGATGCCGCGTAGTCAGGTAACGAAGAAGGTGTGGGATTACATCAAGGCGAATGGTCTGCAGGATCAGACCAACAAGCGGATGATCAATGCTGACGACAAGCTGCGGAAGATTTTCGGCGGCAAGGACCAGGTCTCGATGTTCGAGATGACGGCCCTCGTCAACAAGCACCTCAAAGCGTAACGCGCACCACGCGGGGCCGGTTCACGCCGGCCCCGCAGCACGCGTCCCTCACGCGTGCGCCGGCATCACATCCACCGCTGACTTCTCCTCGTTCACGACGGGATAACGTCCGGTGAAGCATGCCGTGCAGTAAACCTTCCGCGGATCCTCATCGGGCCGCTTCGCCGCTTCGAGCATCCCTTCTTCCGAAAGGTAGCCGAGCGAATCCGCTTCGATGAACTCGCGAATCGCTTCGATGCTGTTCGCGCTGGCGATGAGCTCGCGCCGCTGCGGCGTGTCGATGCCGTAGTAACAGGGACCTGTCGTCGGCGGCGACGAGATGCGCATGTGCACTTCGGTCGCGCCGAACTGCCGCATCATCCGCACGATCTTCTTCGACGTCGTGCCGCGCACGATCGAGTCGTCGACGAGGATGACGCGTTTGCCCGCCACGATCTCGCGCACCGGATTCAGTTTCACTTTCACGCCGAAGTGGCGGATGGACTGCTTCGGCTCGATGAAGGTCCGCGCGACGTAGTGGTTGCGGACGATGCCGAACTCGAACGGGATGCCCGATTCGTGCGCGTAGCCGAGCGCCGCGAAGACGCCGGAGTCGGGGACGGGAACGACGATGTCGGCGGCGACAGCGTGTTCGCGCGCGAGTTGTGCGCCGAAGCGCTTGCGAACGTCGGCGACGTTGTTGCCGAAGATAACGGAGTCAGGTCGCGCGAAGTAGACGTGCTCGAAGATGCAGCGCGCTTCGCGCACCGATGGGAATTGATGCGCGACGCGAACGCCGTGCTTTTCGATGGCAACGACTTCGCCGGCGCGGATCTCGCGCACGACGTCGGCGCCGATGAGATCGAACGCGCACGTTTCGGAAGAGACCGCGATGGCGTCGTCGAGCCGTCCCAGGACGAGCGGGCGGAAACCGTATGGATCGCGCGCAGCGAACATGCGGCCGGGCGAGAGGAGCGCGACGGAGTAGGCGCCTTTCACCCGCGAGAGCGCATCGATGAACGCGCGCTCGAGATCGGGCTCTTTCGAGCGCGCGATCAGATGCACGATGACTTCGGTATCCGACATCGTGTTGAAGATCGCCCCCTCGGCTTCCAGCTGGCGGCGGAGTTCTGCGCCGTTGACGAGGTTGCCGTTGTGCGCGAGCGCTAGCGGTCCTTTATTCGTCGACGCGACGAGCGGCTGCGCGTTGCAGAGCATCGAGCCGCCGGCGGTCGAGTAGCGGACGTGACCGACCGCTGAATCGCCGGGGAGGCGCGCGAGGCGCGTCTCGTTGAAGATGTCGGCGACATAGCCCATCTCCTTCTCGACGTGAATCTGCGGCGTGCCGGGATTGATGATCTGTTCGCCTGCGCCGCTGGAACCGATCGCTTCACCGATGTTCGCTTCGGAACGGGTCGGCTCGCGCGAGACGGAGGCGATGCCGGCGCTCTCCTGTCCGCGGTGCTGCAGCGCGTAAAGGCCGAGGTAGACGAGGTTCGCGGCATCCTTGTGATTGAGGATGCCGAAGACGCCGCATTCGTCATGGAACTTGTCGAACATGGGGAGAGTTGCAGTCTAACGCAGCGAGCGAATCATCTCGATTTGCCGGACCGTTCGTTGAGCGCCAACACGCTCGAGGAACGCAGCAATCCCGGGATCGCGATCGTCGACGTTGAGGATGCGCAGCGGTTTCGCGGCTCTCGTTGCTGCGGCGTTCAGGAGCTTCCGCCCGAGTCCCGCCCGCCGCCCGCCCTTCGAAACCGCGAGCAGCGGCAGATCGCCCGTTTTCGGGAACACGATGACGGCGCCGTGGTCATCGCCGAGGGCGACGTATGGTTCTTTTGCTCGGCGAAGGGACGCGACGTCGTTTTGCCAGGATGGGGCGACGTCTGCCCAGGTTTTGATTTGTTCAAGGTCGACATTGGCGAGCTCACGTGCGTGTGCGCGCTCTTTCGCTTCGAAGGTCCAACATTGGAAGTGGCGCGTCTCTTCGAAGCCGAGGTTTCGGTATAGCGCAGCGGCTTTTTCGTTTGCTTCGAGGACTTCAAGAACGTACGCGGTTTTTCCGCGTTCGCGCAGGAGCTCGAACGACGCATCCATCACAGAGCGACCGAGACCTGTGCGTCGGTGGGACGGAACGACGCCGGTGCCGCTGTCGTACGCACGCTCCCCGTCGACGCCGTTCAGCGTGAACGCGACCATGCGGTCGCCGTCGAACGCGCCGATGGAGGCGGTGAGATCGACGCCGCGTCTGGCGATGATCTCGGTCAGACGCGCTTCGTCGAGGGCAAAGGGGACGAGGTAGTCGGAGAAGGATTCGTTGAAGCAGGCGAGAAGCGTCGCGAAGTCGCTGGACGTGAGGGGACGGATGTTCATGTTAGAACGGCGAATCCTTCCGCGCGGGCGGCGGTGGCGAGACGGTTGTCGAAGGTGACGAAGTCGAGTGGACGGTTGCTAAGTTCGGCGGATGCGACGAGCGCCGCGGCAAGTTGAATGGCGTCGCCGGCGCGCAAAGCATGTCGTGAGACTACCGACAGCGCAACGTCCGTGACGTCGACAATCTCACCGAGCGTAACCCATCGATTGCTCAAGGCCGCAAACCGGAGGTCCGCGGCGTAGTCTGCCTCCTGGCTGAGAAGCTTCGCATGTCGACGACGCCAGATCGAACTACTGATCTCGACTGGCGTAATGAATGACGACACGATGGAGTCATCCTGGCTCAGGATCCTTTGGGCGCGAAGCGTGTGAACGTCTTCGATAATCAAAGGGAACAGCGCGGACGAATCCCAGAACTTCATCGGAGATCGTCGTCGTTGTGACGTTCGGCCAGAAACTCCTCGAGTAAGCCCGGGATCTTCGCGAGCGGTCGCGTGAAGAAGTCCTCCGGGAACGGCCTGAAGCCGTGCTTCAGCTTTCCTTCGCGCACGAGTTCGTCGATGCGTTCGTATGCGCGCGTCTGATCGTCGATCGTTCCGTCTTCCCTCAGGAAGTGATACTTCGGCATCGGCGCCACTTCCGCCACTGTCTGGTTGCGCACCACGATCTCCACCGGCTCGCCGGCTTTCACTTCTTCGAGCAAATCGTCCACATTGCGGCGAACTTCTGCGATCTCGGCGGTCATTTCGGTGGTTCCTCGTCTGCCGGTTCCGTCTTCTTCGTCGGCGGCCGCAGCAACGCAAACGGCTTGTCGTTTTCGCAAATCACGAATGTCTCGCCGGTCGCCTGGACTTCGCCGACCAGTTCGACGATTCGCGCTTTGAACTCCGACACGTCGATCTTCTTCACTCTCCGAGTGTAACGCCGCTCAGTGCGCGAGGACTTCCGGCACCTCTTCGCCGACGCCGCGGATGACGTCGTCAGGCGTGTCTCCTCCGAGGAGTAGAGCGAACGCGGAGCGCCAGATACGAGTCAGTTCGGGTGTCGTTGTGCGGATCAGCGGAACGCCGTCGCGCTCGATGAGGAACATCGCGGTTTCGGTGCGACCGATCTGCCGCGCGGGGACGCGGGCTTTGGATGCGCGGGCGAGGAGCGCGTCGGTCTGGTCGTTCGCGCACGAGACGATTGCGCGCGCCTGCGATTCACTGAAGAGCAGCGCGATCGCGTCGAGGTCGGTCGCGTAGTTCGCGAGCTCGATGTGGCCGCCGATGCCGCCCACTGCGCATTCTGCGAGCGCGATGGCCAGGCCGCCGTTGGAGATGTCATGGACGCTCTGCACGAGCTTGTTCTCGGCGAGTGCGAGCAGCAGTTCGATCAGCGCGCGCTCGCGCTCGAGGTCGACGCGCGGCGGTGCGGCCAGCGCTTCCGGCATGTTCGCCTGCTGCCATTCCGAGCCGCCGAGCTCTTCGGTCGTTGCCCCGAGGATGATGATGTCGAGTCCCGGCTTCGGGAACGTCACGCCGCGGCCGGTCTCTTCGTCGTCGAGGATGCCGACCATGCCGACGGTCGGCGTTGGATAGACGGCGTTCCCTTCCGTCTCGTTGTAGAACGACACGTTGCCGGAAACGACCGGCGTGTCGAGCGCGACGCACGCCTCGCTGATGCCGCGGATCGCTTCGCTGAACTGCCACATGATGTCGGGGCGTTCCGGTGAGCCGAAGTTGAGACAGTCGGTGATCGCCACCGGCCGCGCGCCGCTTGCCGCAATGTTGCGCGCCGCTTCCGCGACCGCCTGCTTTCCCCCTTCGTATGGATCGAGGTAGCAGTAGACCGGATTCACGTCCGAAGTCATCGCCAGCGCGCGACCTGTTCCCTTCACGCGAACCACTGCCGCATCGCGCCGCTCCGGACCGGCGAGCGTGTTCGTGCGCACCGTCGTGTCGTACTGCTCCCAGATCCAGTGCTTCGAGCAGAGGTTCGGCGATGCGACGAGGCGCAGCAGTTCATCGGTGAGATCGCCGTCGTCAACACGTTGACGATCGAGCAGCGGCGTCACCGCATCGGCATATGCCGGTCTCGCGATCGGCCGTTCGTAAACCGGCGCTTCGGTCGAGATCGGATCGACCGGAATCGCCGCGACCTCTTCACCGTGCCAGATCAATCGGACGAAGCCGTCGTCGGTCACTTCGCCGACGACCGCGGCGTTCAGATCCCAGCGCTCGAAGACGCGCAGCACTTCATCCTCGCGCCCTTTCTTCGCGACGATCAGCATCCGTTCCTGCGATTCGCTGAGCATGATCTCGTACGGAGTCATGCCGCTCTCGCGGACCGGAACACGATCGAGCTCCATCCGCACGCCGGTGCCGCCGCGTCCCGCCATCTCGAACGATGACGACGTCAGTCCGGCCGCCCCCATGTCCTGAATGCCGACGACCGCATCGGTGTCCATGATCTCGAGACACGCTTCGAGGAGCAGCTTCTCCGTGAACGGATCGCCGACCTGCACCGTCGGCCGCTTCTCTTCCGACGCTTCGTCGAACTCGGCCGACGCCATCGTCGCGCCATGAATGCCGTCGCGTCCCGTCTTCGAGCCGACATAGATGACGGGGTTGCCGACGCCGCTCGCCGTTCCTTTGAAGATCTTCTCTTTCTTCGTGACGCCGAGCGCAAACACATTCACGAGGATGTTGCCGTTGTATGAGCGATGAAACGACGTCTCGCCGCCGACGGTCGGAATGCCGATGCAGTTCCCGTAGCCGCTGATGCCTCGCACGACGCCGTCGACGAGGTACTTCATTCGTGGCGCGTCGAGCGCACCGAAACGGAGTGAGTCGAGACAGGCGATCGGCCGCGCGCCCATCGTGAAAATGTCGCGCAGGATTCCGCCGACGCCGGTCGCCGCGCCCTGATACGGCTCGATGTACGACGGATGGTTGTGCGACTCCATCTTGAACGCTGCCACCCAGCCGTCGCCGATGTCGATGACGCCGGCGTTCTCGCCCGGTCCCTGCACGACGCGCGGGCCGCTGGTCGGGAACTTCCGAAGATGCACGCGCGACGATTTGTACGAGCAGTGCTCCGACCACATCACCGAAAAGATGCCGAGCTCGGTGTAGTTCGGAGCGCGGCCGAGGATCTGTTCGATGCGCTGGTATTCGTCGGGAGTGATGCCGTGCGACGCCACGACGTCAGGTGTGATCTCCGGCTGATTCATGCGGCGCGGATTGTATCGAACGAATGAAGGCCGGCGCGGACGCCGGCCTTCATCACGGCCACCGTGGCGGCGGTGGCGGAGGCGGTGGAGCGGGCGGGCGTCTCAGCGCGGCGGCTGCGGGGGGCGGGGCGGGCCTTCGTGGTCGCGGAGGAACTGCACCGCGGCCTCGAAGGCTTCGTACTTTGATTTCTGTTCCGCCGTCAGCGACGCTTCGAACTTCGCGTCGAGCGCGTCATGCGCCGCTTTGATCTGATCACCGATCGTTCGGATGGCGATCATCTGCGTGCCGATCGCGCACGAGTCGGTCGACTTTCCTTCGAGCAGCGTGCCGAGCTGTTCCTGCGCTTCGCGCTGCTTTTCGAACAGCGGCTGCGTCGACGTTTCGAACGCGGCCCGCGCAGCTTCCCACGCCGCTTTCTGCTCGGCGGTGAGATTCAGATACGCGATGAGCGGATCGGGACCGGCGGGACGCGGCGGTCCGCCTCCGGGCGGCGGTCCCTGTTGCGTGAAGGCGGCGGTGGCGGTGGCGAGAACGAGCGTGAGAATGAGTGCGATTCGTTTCATCGGTTGATGCTCCTTTCGAGGTTGCAAGTTAGACCTCGCCGCCGCGCGCGACTTCACCGCTTCGCAAGCGCTTTGTAAGAAAGGTAAAACCTCGTTTGAGCACCGTTTGGCGGCGAAATCGCGATGCTAGACTCGCCGCCATGCCCCACCGCTGGCTCCTCGTGCTCGCCGCCGTGCTCGCGGCCGCGCTGGCGATCCTCGGCACGTTTCAGTACCGCTGGATCGACGAGGTGAGCATCGCCCAGGAGCGCCGCGAACGCGGCGCGATGGAGCTCTCCGCACGGCGTTTCGGCGATGAGCTCGATCGCGAGATCAATCGCGCAGTCGTCGCGTTCCAGGGAAGCGCGCTCGATGAACACGAGCTCGCGCGGCGCTACGAGGAATGGGTTGCCGGTGCGCGCGATGCGCGATTGCTATCCGCAATTTATGCGGCGAACGCGAATGAGCTGCAGCGTTTCGATCCTCGCACGGCACAGCTGGTGACGGAGCCGTGGCCGTCGAACCTCGCGCCGCTGCGCGATTACATCGCGATGATTTCTCCCGGCGCCGCGCCCGGCCGCCGTCCGCTGGTGGAAGAGATTCCCGCGCTGCTCCTTCCGATGCGACCACGCCCCCCACAGCCAGAACAAATCCCTCTCCCTCCGGAAGAGGGTGGCCGAAGGCCGGGTGAGGAGCCACCGCCGATCCGGAATGACGGGCCACCGGACGATGATCAACGGCCTGAATTCGCCGAGCCCCTCACCCGCGCTCCGCGCACCCTCTCGCGGAGGGAGAGGGATGAGAGGCGCCAGCCGTTGCCGCAGTTCTGCGTCGCCGTCATCGATCGCGATTACCTCGAGCACTCGCTCTTCCCCGAGCTCGCGAGGATGTCGTTTTCACCAGGCGAAGACGTCGCCGTGCTCGAAGCGGATCGCGTCGTCTTTCGCACGAATGCGGCATGGCCGCGAGACATCACCGACATCCCGGAAGTCGCGGTGCCGCTGATGTCGATGCGCCCTCCGCAGGAACGCGATCTTGCGTCGCGCTGGCGCATCGTCGTGCGCAAACACGGCACATCACTCGCCAATGTGGTTGCGACTTCGCGCACGCGCAATCTCGTCCTAGCATTCGCCATTCTCTTCCTGCTCGCGGCGAGCTTCGCACTCGTCGCGGTTCTCGCGCGCCGCGCCGATCGACTTCGTCGCCAGCAGCTGGAGTTCGTCGCCGGCATCACGCACGAGCTCAACACGCCGCTCGCCGCACTCTCCTCTGCCGGACAGAACCTCGCCGACGGAATCATTTCCGAGCCGCCGCAGGTCGCGAAGTACGGCGCGATGATCGTGCGCGAATCGCGGCGGCTCATCGACATGGTCGGACAGGTGCTCGACTTCGCCGGCATCCAGGCGCGCAGCGCACCGCGTCGCGTGGAACCGGTCGACGTCTCCGGTCTCATCGATGATGCGGTCGCGCATTGCCGCTGGCTCGCCGAGGAGGCGGGAGTGAAGTTGGAGACGCAGGTGGCGAGTGATCTGCCTGCCATCGCCGGCGACGAATCAGCGCTCGAGCGCGCCGTGCAGAACCTGATCGCGAACGCGATTCGTCATGGCGGCGACGGCGAATGGGTCGGCGTCCGCGCGGAGCGCAGCAATGGCGCGGTCGCGATCACGGTCGAAGATCGCGGACGCGGAATCGCCGCGCGCGATCTTCCGCATCTCTTCGAGCCGTTCTATCGCGGGCGCGATGCGTCGCGCGTTCGCGGCACCGGACTCGGACTGACGATCGTTCATCAGATCGCCGCCGCGCACGGCGGAAAAGTCGAAGTCGCGCGGCGTCGTCAGCGCGGCGCGGCATTCACACTGCTCATTCCGGCGGGACAAAATGGCTGACGGTCCGATCCTCGCGCGCCGCGTGCTGCTCGTCGAAGACGAAGAGAGTCTCGTCATCACGCTGCGCGACCGGCTGCTTTCCGAAGGCTACGAGGTCGAGGCGGTCGGCGATGGAGAGACGGCGACGGAGCGCGGTACGCGCGGACAGTTCGACGTCGTCATTCTCGACGTCGCGCTGCCGCGCAAGAGCGGCTTCGACGTCTGCCGCGATCTTCGCCAGCGCGGTGTGCAGACGCCGATCATCATGCTGACCGCGCGCGGCCAGGTCATCGATCGGATCCTCGGTTTGAAGCTTGGCGCAGACGATTACCTGACCAAACCATTCGAGATGGCGGAGCTGCTCGCGCGCATCGAAGCGCTGCTGCGTCGCTCGAAAACGCTTTCCGCAAGCGCGTCCGACGCCTACGCATTCGGCGACGTCCAAGTCGACTTCCGCAGCGCGGTCGTGCGGCGCGACGGTCAACCTGTTGACGTTTCCGGACTCGAGTTCAAACTGCTGCGCTACTTCGTCGAGCGTCGCGGCGCGCTGCTGTCGCGCGACGAACTGCTGGAGAAGGTGTGGGGCTACGACGCGATGCCGGTCACGCGCACCGTCGACGTCCACGTCGCGTCACTGCGGCAGAAGCTCGAGCGCAATCCGTCGAAGCCGGAGTTCTTCATCACCGTCCACGGCCTCGGCTACAAGTTCATCGGCTGAACTGCGACACGTTGATCTCGCGCGAGCCGTCATCGAGCACGCGGATCGTCACCTCGACGTGCCCTTCCTCGAACTCTTCGAACTCGCGCTTCGGCCACTCGATCAGCTTCACGCCCGGACCTGCGAGCAGTTCCGGGATGCCGATCTCCAGCCACTCGCGGCGATTGTTCGAGAGTCGATAGCCGTCGATGTGGATGATCGGCGCGCCGCTGCCCGTCGGATATTCGTGCACGATCGCGAATGATGGTGAGCTGACTTCGAGCGGATCGGCGCCGAGCTCGGTGGCGATCGCGCGCGCGAGAAATGTTTTTCCGGCGCCGAGGTCGCCGCTGAGATGGACGACGGCATCGCGCGGAAGCGAACGGGCGATCTCGCGTCCGGCTGCATCCGATTCGGCCTCGGTTCGAGCGACGAAATTCATAGCAGACGCTTCATCGCCATCGGCAACTTCTCCGCGACGTCCATCGCGGCGAGGCCGATATCGCCGAGCTCCTCTTTCACGAGATCGCCGGCGAAACCGTGCAGGTAAACCGCGGCGCGCGCCGCATCGAACGTGTCGACTCCGCGCGCGAGCAGCGCCGCGATCACGCCGCCGAGCACATCGCCCATCCCGCCTGACGCCATGCCGGGATTGCCGGTCGGATTGACGGCGACTTCGCCGGTCGGATCGGCGATGAGCGTGTGATGACCTTTCAGTACGACGACGCAGTTCGATGCGCGAGCGGCGGCGGTTGCGGCGCCGATGCGGTCGGCGTTGATCGACTTCGCATCGCTCGACATGATGCGCGCGAGCTCGCCTGGATGCGGCGTGATGATGCGCGGCCGCGCGTTCGGATTGAGCTCGGCGGGCTTACCGGCGAATGCGTTCAGCGCGGATGCATCGATGACGAGCGGCAGCTCGATTGCGGCGACGAGGTTGCGAACGCGCGCGTAGCTTTCCTCATCGTCCGGCAGACCGGGACCGATCAGCACCGCCGATTTCGTTTTGATGAACGCGAGCACGTCATCGCCGCTGTACGTCATCGACTCGACCGAGCCGGCGTTGACGACCGCCGCCGCTTCGCGATCGGTCACGATCGTCACCAGTCCCGCGCCGCCGCGAATCGCACCACGCGCGGCGAGAACCGCCGCGCCGGTGCGTCCCGGCGAGCCGGCGACGATCGCGACGTGGCCGTAGGTTCCTTTGTGCGTCGCGGCGAGTCGCGGCTCGATGTACGGAACGACGTCGGACGGAGTCGTGAGCGACAGCGTCACGTCTTCGTCGTCGACCGCGCCGCCGGGAATCGAGATGTCGGCGACGATCACCTCACCGCAGAACGTCGCGGCCGGTTCGAAGACATGAGCGATCTTCGGCGCCGCGAACGTGATCGTCACCGCCGCCTGAATGCACGGCTCGAACGGTGTTGCTGACGACGCATCGAGTCCGCTCGGGACGTCGACGGCGACGATTGGCGCGGCCAGCTCGCCGACCGCGCGAATGATGTTTTCGTAGAGCCCTTCCGGCGCGCGATTGAGGCCGGTGCCGAAGATCGCATCGACGACGACGTCGCAATCGGACGCGTGCGCGAGCGCGTTGACGAGCGAGTCGTCGTCGGTCGCTTCGTAGATCGGTAGGTTGAGTCGTTCGCAGATGCGGAGATTCGTTTCGGCATCGCCGCTGAATTTGCTCCGCGAACCGGCGATGATGATCGTCACGCCGACGCCGCGGTTGTGGAGATGCCGCGCGATGGCGAGACCGTCGCCGCCGTTCGAGCCGGTGCCGCAGAAAATCGACACGCGATCGACCGACGCGTAGTGCTCGAAGATCGCGTCGACGCAGGCGATGGCGGCGTTCTCCATCAACAGCAGCGACGGAATGCCGAAGCGGTCGGTGGCGCGGCGGTCGATGTTGCGCATTTGCGCGGACGTCAGGATCTTCATTCCCATCCTCTCAGCAGCGCCGGCAGTTCGCCGCTCGCGTCGCGAGCGACGGCGATGAAACGGTCGAGATCTTCGGCGACGTCGATGTCGGAACGTTCCGGTAACGTCGCCAGCGTCGCGCCGGCGGTGGCGATCTTCGCGACGGTCGTCGACAGAACGTCGGCGCTGCCCCACGCGATGTCAGCGAAGATCGAAGTGTCGAACGCGGCGGCGCGGCAGCCGATCAGGTAGTAGCCGCCGTCGGTGGCCGGACCGATGACCCATTCGCAACTGTCGAGCAGCGCGAAGGCGTGGTCGATCAGCTCGCGCGTGAGTCGCGGCTCGTCGACGCCGATCGCGACGATCTTCTGCGTGCGATGAAAGAAGAAGCGTTCGGAGAATGCCATCGACATCCGATCGCCGAGCGTCGCGCCGGTCTGCATCGCCACCGAGCGCTCGCCGAACGCGCGGCGCAGCGAGTCGCCGTCGGCATTTTCGGTCGGCGCCCAGAGCACTTCGATCTCGATTTCCGGAGACGATTCGCCGACGCCTGCGAGGACATCGGCAAGCATCGCCTGGTAAACGGCGAGCGCGCGCTCTTCACCGATCGCGGCGGCGAGACGCGTCTTCACGCGGCCGCGCTCCGGCAGCCGGGCGAAGACGAGCAGCCGTTGCGGCGGCGGCGGGACGGTCGCGAACATCGGCCCGTGAGTATAGTTCGCGCGTGCGCAGCATCGCCCTCCTGACCGATTTCGGCCTTCGCGATCCGTACGTGGCGTCGATGAAAGGCGTGCTGGCGTCGCGCACCGATGCGCGCATCGCCGATCTGACGCACGAGCTCGAGCCGTTCGATGTCTTCGGCGCCGCCTGGTTTCTGGCGACCGTTTGGCAGTGGTGGCCGGCCGGAACGGTGTTCGTCGCGGTGGTCGATCCCGGCGTCGGGACTGCGCGGCGCATCGTGGCATTCGAGCGCGACGGCCGGACGTTTCTCGCGCCCGACAATGGATTGCTGACGTTCATCGATGATGGGAGTGGCGCGGTGTCGGTCGAGGACGAGTCGCACTTTCTCCCGTCGAACAGCACGACGTTTCACGGACGCGATCGATTCGCGCCGATTGCCGCGGCGATTGCGAACGGCGTCTCGCTCGCGGTGCTCGGGCCGCGGATCGATGACCTCGTGCACCTCGATTACGAAGCACCGCGCTACGAATGCGCGCGCGTCGACGGCACGATCGTGGCGATCGATCGCTTCGGCAACGTCATCACCGACATCGAGCGAAGCCGCATCGCGTTCGATCGATTCGCACTGCGCGCCGGCGATGTGATCGTCGAGCGGATGGCGACGACGTACGCGGATGGTGGCGACGACTCGTTTCTCATCACCGGCTCGAGCGGTCATATCGAAGTGTCGATTCGGAACGACAGCGCGGCAGTGAAGTTGCACTTGAAGCGCGGCGATTGCGTAACGGTCATTCCAAAGTGATGAAGCGCGCGCTGGTCGTATTGCTGGTCGTGTTCGCCGCACTTGCGGCAGCGGGCGCGTTCTACATCCACGCGCAGCGCGTGCATCAGCAGGCGGCGATCGACCTGCTGCTGGACGGCGACGAAGCGGGAGCGAAGCCGCATCTCGATGCGCTACGGCGGCGGACGGTGTTCTTTCCCGCAGTGCCCAAGCACGAAGTCGCACGGCGGCTCTTCGCGCGCGGCGCGTACGACGCGTTCCTCAGATACGACGAGGCGTCGCGCGAACGGAACACGTCGTCGGACGTCCTGCTCGATCGAGCCGCCGCGCTCGCATCCACCAGCCGTGTTTCCGAAGCCGGCAAACTCTTCGTCACCGTCGATCCAGCGAAAGCCGATCCGACGCTCTACGCGATGCTGCGCGATGCCCTCGCCGCTCGCGCCGCCGGCCGCATCCCGTACGTTTTCGATCGCGATGGACATCCGCTCGCGGTTTACGACGTCGGCAGCGCGGCGGTCCTCGCGGAGAACCTCGACTTCCAGCCTCTCGTCGATACGCTCATCACGCCGCGTGTCGATCAGTTAGGTACGGAGAAGACGCTCGACACGACGCTCGACCCGCGCGTGCAGCGCGCCGCCATCGCCGCGCTCGGCGCGTATCGCGGCACGCTCGTCGCCATCGATCCGCGCACGAACGAGATCCTCGCCATCGCCTCCACGAACGGCGCGGCGCTCGATCATCAGTACGAGCCAGGCTCGGTCGTCAAGGTGTTGACCGGTTTGAACTCGATCGACTCCGGCGTCGCCCTGACCTTTCCGTATCAGTGCAACGGTTCCCTCGACATTGACGGCACCCGCTTCGGCGACTGGATGCCGAACGGTCACGGCACACTCGAAACACTCGACGAAGCGCTTGCGGTCTCCTGCAACATTGTCTTCGCTGATCTCGGTCTGCGCCTCGGCGACCGGAGCATCCGCCCCTTCATGACGAAGCTCGGCTTCGACGGTCAAACTGATACCGGTCTCGCAACGCTTCCGCTCGGCAGGCTGACGGCGCCAATCGCATCGCGCAACGACACCGCGCATCTCGCGATCGGCCTCGAGCACGAGACGATCACACCGCTGCATCTCGCAATCCTCGCCTCGATGATGGCGAATCGTGGCCTGCTCGCTTCTCCGCGACTCCTGCGCACTCGCCGCACGATCCTCGGCGACGTGGCGTTGCGCACGCCGGTGCCGTCGGACACGCGCATCGCCAGCGATCGCGCCGCAGTAATGATGATTCATGCGATGGAAGCGGTCGTCACCGATCCGCGCGGCACCGGCCGTCGTGCGTTCGTCGACGGCGTTCCGATCGCGATGAAAACCGGAACCGCCGGCACGCGCGAGAAAGGCTACGACGCCCTGGTGATGGCGTTCGCGCCGGCACAGTCGCCGACGATCGCGTTCGCGATCATCGCCGAGAACGCCGGACACGCGGAAGTTGCCGGCGCGCAGATCGCACACGACTTCGTCGCGCAGATGTTCAACGCGACGCAGCGTACGACGGACGCCGCCACCGAAGCCGCGAAGCCGTAGACCGAGCCTCTGGCAACCAGCGCGGGCGGTCGTACCGCCTCAGCGGCGCTGCTGCTGTTCCCGCAGCCGCTCGATCTGAATCGACAGGAACTCTTTCAGCGACTGCTCCTGCTCCGCCGGCACCGCGTTGAACTGAATCGCGGAACGGAAAACGTATTCGGGATCGCCGTCGCTGCGCCGCACCTGCACGACCGAGCGGAGCACCTGACACGGAATGTAAATCCCGCCGTAGCTCGGGAAGATCAGCGTGCACGCGGTGCCTGCTTTGATCGGCGAGCGATGGACGACCGCGGCGCCTGAAAGGCTGAGATCGATCAGCTCACCGTTGATGTCGGAAAGCTGCACCGGAATCGAGGCTGTCGAAACCCGTTCCGCACGTCGACGATCTTTGCCGGACATAAGACCGCGCGATTATACGGTCGGAGCGCCCGCGCTCCTCTGTGCGCCGAGCGTTTCAAAGACTTCGTCAACCGTCCGCTGTTCCCCGCGTCCGTACGCCGCGTCAATCTGCTGCACGTAGACCTCGGCCGGCTGCTGGTAAACGCGCTGATTGCCGCCCTTCGCTTCTTTCGCTTTCTCGTGACCGAGCAGCGACCGCACATACAGCGTCTTCTCGTCGTGCGACATCTTTTGCCAGTCCGCGCGCGTCGCGGTCGTTTGCGCGCACGCAAAAAGGACGAGCAGCACGCAGATGAACAACCGCCTCAACGAATCCACCGCGCCGGTTCGCGGCGCCAGCGTTGCGCGATCGGCATCTGCCGGCCGCTGCCGAACGCTTTCGACGAGACGCGAATCGTCGGCGCTCCCTGGCGGCGCTTGAACTCATTCGTGTCGGTCATCTTCAGGATCTTCTCGACGAGCGCGCGATCGAAGCCTTCTGCCGCGATCTCATCAACCTCTTTCCACTCCTCGATGTAGAGCTTGAGGATGCCGTCGAGGACGTCGTACGGCGGCAGCGAATCCTGATCGGTTTGATTCGGACGCAGTTCCGCGGACGGCGCTTTCGTGATCGACGAGCGCGGAATCACTTCGCGATCGCGATTCAGCCATTCGGCGACGCGATAGACCATCGTCTTGTAAACGTCGCCGAGAAGCGCGAGGCCGCCGCACATATCGCCGTAGAGCGTGCAGTAGCCGACGGCGAGCTCCGATTTGTTCCCGGTGGACACCACCATCGCGCCGGTGCGATTCGACCACGCCATCAGAATGTTGCCGCGGATGCGCGCCTGGACGTTCTCGTTCGTGATGTCAAATTTCTCTTCACCGAATAGAGAGTTGAACGTTCGCTCGTACGGCTGATAGAGCGGATCGATCTCCACGATGTGGAACGCGATGCCGAGGTTTTTCGCGAGGTCGCGCGCGTCGTCGATCGAGCCCTGCGAGGAGAATTTCGACGGCATGGCGATGCCGGTGACATGTTCGGCGCCGAGCGCTTCGACCGCAATCGCGGCGGTGACGGCGGAGTCGATGCCGCCGGAAAGGCCGATGACGACGTCGCGGAAACCGCACTTGCGGATGTAGTCGCGCATGCCGAGGATCAGCGCGCGGCCGATCTCTTCCGCTTCATCGAGCGGCTGGACTGAATCGCACGGTGCGCCCTCGAGCTGCACGAGCGTCGAATGTTCTTCGAACGCGTTCGCGCAGAAGATCGTTCGTCCTTCGGCGTCGATGACGATCGACGAGCCATCGAACAGCAGCTCGTCATTGCCGCCGACCTGGTTCACGTAGACGACCGGCGCGTGATAACGGCTGGCGATCTCCGAGAAGAGTGCGTAACGCGTGCGCCGTTTGCCGGAGTTGAACGGCGACGCGGAGATGTTGAGGAAGAGCTCGCAGCCCTGGCGCGCCAGCTGGTCGACCGGGTTGTCGCAGTAAAGCTTGATCCCCATCCGCTCGTCGTCGTACCAGAAGTCTTCGCAGATTGAGACGCCGACGCGTTTGCCGAACAGCTCCACGATTTTCACCGACGGCGCCGGCTCGAAGTAGCGCAGCTCATCGAAGACGTCGTAGGTCGGCAGCAGCATTTTGTGCTGCTCGAGCAGCACCTTTCCGTTTTGCGCGACGATCGCCGCGTTGTGCACCGGTTTCCCGCACCAGCCGCGCTCGTTCTTCGTGATGCAGCCGAAGATCAGCGCCGTCTCGCCGGTCATCGCGACGAGCGCATCGCGCACTTCGAGCGCGGCGTCGACGAAGACGGTGCGATCGAGGAGATCGCGTGGCGGATAGCCGGTGACCGCGAGCTCCGGAACCATGACGACGTCGGCGCCGGCGGCGACTCCTTCGTCGTATGCGCGGCGGATCAGTTCCGCGTTCGAGCTGAGCGCGCCGACGGTCGTATTGATCTGTCCGATGTAGATTTTCAGAGCGAGCCAACCTTTGCGTGACAGCGGCGTCATTACAACAGAACCGCAGCACCGGAGGAAACCATGCGGGCTTTCGCGCGTAATCTCTTTGTTGCCACGCTCCTTTGTGTTCCGATCGCGTGCCCGAAAGTCGGCGATGCTGCGGAGACGGCGCCTGGTTACCGAACTGAGTCAGCGGCGCCGATGGATAGCGCGTCAGCCCCATTTTTGCAAAGATGCGCGGCGAGGTGCCTGAATGTCCGACGACTTCGGAACGGTGAATGCGCGGCGAGGTGAGCGCGCGCGGGAGATCGAGGTGCTGCGGCAGCAGTACCGGCAACATCGCGAGACGTTGACGCGGCTGATCTCTGACGCGCCGACCGAACATCTCGCCACTGAATACCAGCGACTCATCGGCAGCATCGACATGTCGCTGGCGAAACTCGATGAGCTGGAAGGGCGTCCGAGCGAATCGACGCTGCGCCCGAACACATACGCGTCCGATCGCCATCTGGTCGCGGAACCGATCGCCGATTACGCGCCGGAGCCGGACGGCCTGCTGTCGAATCCGCGCACGCGCGTCGCCGCGATCGTCGCCGGCGGACTGATCGTCCTCGTGCTGATCGCGTGGCTGATCATGCGCGCGGCCGACGATCGACGATCGCCACGGCCGATCACCGACACGAGCGTGACGCAGCCGGTCACCGAGGGCGGAAGCGATACGGTGGCGACGCCGGTGCCGGTCACGCCTGCGCCTGCGACGCCCGCGACGATGAAGATCGCGCCGGCGCTCGCGGACTACGGAACGATCCGCAAAGGAACGCGCGCGGTGCGGCAGTTCGAAGTGACGAACGCCACCGGCGAGGCGCTGACGATCGCCGTGGCGCGCTCGCAGTGCAAGTGTCTCTATTACGACTACGCGGGGAAAGTGCCGGCGAAAGGGAAGGAGACGATCACCGTCACCGTCGACGGGGCGAAAGCAAAAGCGGGCCAGCTCAATGAAACGCTCGAGGTGACGGCGAAAGGGATTCCGGCCGCCACGACGACGATCGGAGTTCGCGCGGAGATCAAGTGAAGCGCGTGGTCGTAACGTTCGCGGTCGGTCTGTCGTTCGCAGCAGCCGCGTTCGCCGGAAGTGTCAACGACGTCGTCTCCGGCGCGCTCGCGCAGGTCGGGAAGACGCGCTACTACAACGGCAGCTACCGGCAGCTCGCGTATCCGAATGGCGACGTGCCGCTGGAGTCGGGCGTTTGCAGTGACGTCGTCATTCGCGCGTTCCGCCATGCCGGGATCGACCTGCAGCGGCTCGTGCACGAAGACATGGCGCGGCACTTCGCCGACTATCCGCAGAAGTGGGGGCTGAAGCGGCCCGACACGAACATCGATCATCGCCGCGTGCCGAACCTCGGCACGTTCTTCAGCCGGATGGGAAAATCGGTCAGCGGCGACTGGCAGCCGGGCGACGTGGTGACGTGGCGCCTTCCGGGAAACGGACTGCCGCACATCGGCGTGATCTCCGATCGCCGCGCGGCGCCGGGACGATTTCTCGTCGTTCACAACATCGGCAGCGGCGCGCAGGTCGAGGACGTTTTGTTCGCGTACACGATCACCGGTCACTACCGCTGGTTCCGATGAAATCCGATTTGAATCGGCGCACGTAGAACGACGCAATGCCGAAGACGCTGTGGGATGACCGTGCGCGCGAAGCGCTGATCCGGCGAGTGGAAAAGCTCTCCGCCGAAACGCAGCCGCTCTGGGGCCGCATGAACGCCGGCGAAATGCTCGCGCACGTCCTTCTCGGGATGCGCATGGCCGCCGGCGAGCTCGAAACGCGTCCGCGCAAATCGCCGTTTCGTTACTGGCCGCTCAAACATCTCTTCGTTTACTGGGTGCCGTTTCCGCGCAGCGCGCCGGCGCCGCGCGAGATCGTGACGCGCCGCCAGCCGGTCGACTGGGACGCGAACTACGACGCGTTGCGCACGACGCTGGCGAGGTTCCGCGAAACTGCGCCGCAAACATGGCCGCTGCATCCGGTGTTCGGCAAGCTGTCGGCGAAGGCGTGGGGCGCGCTCGGCTGGCGCCATCTCGATCATCACCTGCGACAGTTCGGGCTCTGAATTGTCAGAGCCATAGACGAGGAATTCTCGAGGTCGGTCCTTCTCAAGGATATGACCTCTATCGTTCTCATCCCCGGCATCCTCGGCAGCAATCTCTTCATCGACGGCGCCGCACGGCGTCCGATCTGGCGACTTCCGAGCAACATTTCCGCGAATGACCTGCGGCTGCCCGATCCTCCCGGACGGGTAATCGTCGCCGACGGTGTCAACCAATGCTATGAGCCGATGCTGCGCGGATTGCAGATCGCGTTCGACGTTCGCCTGTTCGCGTACGACTGGCGGCGCAGCGTCGCCGAGAACGCCGCGCGACTGCAGCAGTTCGTCGTCGACCAGCGGCTCGACCGCTTCCACATCGTCGCGCATTCGATGGGCGGTCTCATCGCGCGAGTCTGGATCGGCGCGCACCCGGAGCTGTTTCGCGGAAAGCTCGTGATGCTCGGGACGCCGAACCATGGCTCGTGGGTCGCGCCGGCGCTGCTCGGCCTCGAGACGACCGGGCTGAGTCTTGCCTCACCGCTGGCGATATTGAGTGCGTTCCTCGCCGAATTTCACATCAGGTTGACCGCCGACCTGCTCGCGGCCGCGTGCACGTGGCTCGGAGCGTGGGACCTGCTGCCGCACGACCACACCGGACACGCCGCGCGCGAGCTGCATACAAACGTGCCGTCGGACGTTCGTCTGCGTCACGCCGCGATCGACCGCGCGCCGTTCGATCCTGTTCGGATGCACTACATCGGCGGCGTGCTGCCGACGCCCGACCTCGATGCGAATGCGCTCTTTCCCCTGGGCGACCTGGTCGTGCCGCTTCGAATCGGACTCGTCCATGCGCACGATCCGGTGGAACGGCACGCCGTAGATCACGTGAAACTGACGATGGACCCGCTCGTGATCGCCAGTGTGGTCGCGCGTCTTTCCTGATTCGTCACCGATCAGTCACCTCTGCTGACCAGCGCGTCCCTGGCACTGACCGGAAATGCTGGTAGACTGACCGCGCGTTCAGTAGACCGACCGGCAAGGGCTCCGAACCAATTTTCCCTTAGCCGGCTCTCACTGAGGGACGAGTCTTATGGCAGGCAAATCAAAAGAAGAAGTCGTCCAGGAGTTCCGCATCCAGTCGATCCAGGAAGCGACCATGCGCGTCATCGCGCGCAAGGGAATGGCTGCCGCGACGATGCAGGAGATCGCCGAAGAGGCGGGAGTCGCGAAGGGGACGCTTTATCTCTACTTCCGCGACCGCGACGAGCTCGTCGAGAAGACGTTCGAGAACGCCATGACGCAGCTTCACGATCGCGTCGACGAAGCGTTGCTCGGCGACGCGCCGTTCGAAGAGCGGCTGCGCAACGTCATCACCGCCAAGTTCCGCTTCTTCGAAGAAAACCGCGAGTTCTTCCGCCTCTACATGTCGCTGCGCATCCCGGAAGGCAATCCCGCGCAGCAGCGGCGGCAGAAGCGGACGTGTCAGCCGCAGTACCGCGCCCGCATCGATCAGCTGTCCGAAGTTCTCCGCGAAGCGATGACGCGCGGAGAAGTACGGGAGATGGATCCGCGGCGGCTGGCGCTGATGCTGATCGAAGCAAGCAACGCCATCGTCGTCGAACGAATCATGGAGGAGTCGGCCCCGCCGCTTGCCGATGACGTCGAGCTGATCGTCAGCGCGCTGTTCGACGGCATCGCAGCGCGGAAGCCGAAACGGAGCACACATTGAAACGAACCGTAATGATTCTTGCGGCGCTGTTGCCGCTCGCAGCGTTCGGGCAGACGCTCGCTACGCCGCTTACCTTACGTGAGGCGCTCGACCGCGCGCTCACGGTCAACAACACCATCGATCGCTCGCGCGCAGAAATCGGCGTGGCCGAGGCGAACAAGAAGTACCTGCTCTCCGCGATCCTGCCGCGTATCTCCGCGAACGGCGCGGCGACGCGCAACAGCACCGAAGTGTCGTTCGGCGACGGTGCCGACGCGCGCACGATCCTCGCGCAGAACGACTGGAACTATCGCGTCGTGCTGACGCAGCCGATTTACGCGGGGAACCGCGAGCGGCGCGCGTACGATCAGGCGAAGCTCGGCATCGTCAACGCGCGTGAAGGCGTCGAGATGACCGAGGATGCCGTGCTGCTGCGCGTGGCCTCGAACTACCTCGCGGTCGTGCAGGCCGACGAGCGGATCGGCATCGAACGCCGCAACATCGAGCTCGCCGAAAAGCGTCGCACGCAGGCGCAGGCGTTCTATCAGGCCGGCGAGTCGACGAAGGTCGACACGCTTCGCGCCGACACCGCGATCAAAGCGGCGCAGCGGCAACTCGCGCTCGCCGAACAGATTCGCGAGAACGCGGTCAGCCGTCTGCGCGCCGATCTCGAGATCGAGGGAAACATCAGCGTCACCCGGCCGCCGGCGATCGCATCACATCCGCCGGAAGCGCCGTCGCTGTTGTCGCGCGCGTCTGAACGTCCCGACGTCCGGCAGGCCGAGAACAGCGAAAAGGTCGCGAAGCTCGAAGTGCAGAAGCAGCGCGGCTTTTGGCTGCCGACCGTTTCATTCGAAGGCGGCTGGGTGAATCAGAAGCAGAACTTTCCGGTCGACAAATACTCGTACGGGCGCCTCAACTTCAACGTGCCGATTTTCCAGTCGGGCGAAGTGCAGGCGCGCGTTGCACTGGCGCGCGAACGCGAGCTGCAGGCGCATCTCGACGTCGAGAACGCGCGCATCGCGGCGCGTGAAGACGTCCGCCGCGCCACCGTCGATCTCCACGCCGCGGAAACAAGCCTCGGCCTCGCGAAGGAACAACTCGCCGCCGCCGAAGCAGAGTACCAGCAGGAATTCGAACTGTACCGGGCCCAGGAAGCGACGTCGCTCGACGTTTCTTCATCGGAAACGTCGCTCGCCGAAGCGCGCCGCGCCGTCGCCGAGGAGACGCTCAACCGGGATCTCGCCGAGCTGCGCGTTTGGTATGCGGCCGGCGCACTGAAAGACGCGGTCGGCGCGACACCCGCGGCCGACACCAAAACGGAGCAGGGAACGCGATGACTCGTCAGATCACCACCACTGTCCTCGTTACGCTCGCGCTGTTCGCATGCGCGAAGAAAGAAGAAGCACCGGTCGCCGCTGCGACGACCACGCAGAATGCGCCGGCGCTGCCGTCCGACGTCGCAGGCGTTTCCGCCGCGGCAACGACGGCCGTCACGACGACGGCAGCAACCGACACGGCCGGCTCGCCGGTCGCCGCCGCCGATGCGAACGGCACGATCGTCGCGACCGGCGAGTTCGTCTCGCCCGTTCGTTCGGAGCTCGCCGTGAAGATGCCGGGCCGCGTCGCGAAGATGTATGTCGACGAAGGCTCGCGCGTGTCGAAAGGGCAGCCGCTGCTCGCGCTCGAGACCGACTACGTTCGGATCAATCTGCAGCGCGCCGAGGCCGATGCCGCGCGCGCGAAAGCAATTGAAGATGACGCGCGGCGCGATCTCGATCGCAAGAAAGAGCTGATCGCGAAAGACTCGATTCCGCGCACGACATACGACCGTTCCGAGACCGGCTATCAGCAGGCGCAGGCCGCGCGCGCGTCGTCGAATGCGCAGGCGTCGCTGCTGCGCCAGCAGTTGAACGATGCGGTGTTGCGTTCGCCGATCGACGGCGTGATCGCGGAGAAGCGCACCGACGTTGGCGCGCGACTCGGCGAAGCGAGCGTCGCGCTCGTCGTCGTGCAGACGTCGCCGCTCAAGCTGCGCTTCCGCGTTCCGGAGCGCTACCTCGCGCAGGTCCACAAAGGACAGAGCGTGAAGGCGACTGTCGATCCGTATCCGGGTCAGACATTCGAAGGCAAAGTAACGGTCGTCGGCGGCGTCATCGATCCGGCGACCCGCTCGCTCCTCGTGGAGACCGAATTCGCAAATCGCGACGGCAGACTCAAGCCGGGACTCTTCGCCAGAGTCGAAATGGAGCCGAGGCACTGATGTCGGCGCGGGAAACAACCTATGCACAAGTTAGCTGAAATCTGCGTTCGCCGTCCGGTCTTCGCGACCGTCATCATCCTCTCGCTCGTCGTCGTCGGCTGGTTCGGCTACATGCAGCTCGGCGTCGACCGCTTCCCGAAAGTCGACATCCCGACCATCACCGTTTCGACGCGACTTGTCGGTGCGGCGCCGGAAGAGATCGAGACCGACATCACCGACAAGCTCGAAGAAGCGATCAACACGATCAGCGGCATCGACCAGCTGCAGTCGACGTCGTCCGACGGCCAGTCGCTCGTGATCGTGTCGTTCGAGCTCGAAAAGAATCTCGACGTCGCGGCGCAGGAAGTTCGCGACAAGGTCAACGGCGTCCTCGGCCAGCTGCCGAAAGACGCCGATCCTCCGATCATCCAGAAAGTCGATCCTGACGCGATTCCCGTTCTCGCCATCGCGCTCTCCGGTCCCGCGCAGATTCGCGAGATCACCGAGTACGCCGACAAGACACTGCGCCGCCGGCTCGAATCGATCAGCGGCGTCGGCCAGGTGCTCATCGTCGGTGGCCGTCCGCGACAGATCAACGTCGTCGTCGACACCGCGAAGATGACCTCGCTCGGCATCACGTCGCCCGAGATCGTCGCCGCGCTGCAGTCGCAGAACGTGCAGATTCCCGGCGGCAAAGTCGAACAGGGACTGCGCGATCTCTCGCTGCGCACGTACGGCCGCGTCACGACGCCGGAAGACTTCGCGAAGATTCCGCTGATGTCGCGCAACGGCTACTCCGTGAAAGTCGGCGACGTCGCGCACATCGAAGACAGCGTCGCCGAACCGGAATCGGTGGCGACCGTCGACGGCAAACCGGCAGTCGTGATGTCGATCCGCAAACAGTCCGGCACGAACACCATCGAAGTCATAGAGCGGCTCAAAGATCAGGCGCGCGAGATTCAGAAAGACCTGCCGAAAGGCTGGAAGATGAACATCGTCCGCGATCAGTCGGACTTCATCAGCGCCGCCGTCGACGCCGTGAAAGAGCATCTCATCCTCGGCTCGATCTTCGCCGCGCTGATCGTCTTGCTCTTCCTCCGCAACTGGCGCTCGACGATCATCGCCGCCATCGCGATTCCGGCCTCGATCATCGCCACGTTCGCGGCGATGAAGTACGAGAACTTCACGCTCAACGTCATCACGCTGCTGGCGCTGACACTCGCTGTCGGTATCGTCATCGACGATGCCGTCGTCGTCCTCGAGAACATCTTCCGCTTCATGGAAGAGAAGAAGCGGACGCCGCGCGAAGCGGCGGTCGAGGGAACGAAAGAGGTCGGCCTCGCCGTCCTCGCGACGTCGCTCTCGCTCATCGCCGTCTTCCTGCCGGTGGCGTTCATGGGCGGCATCGTCGGACGCTTCATGAACTCGTTCGGCGTGACGATGGCGTTCGCGATCGCGGTCTCGCTCATCGTTTCGTTCGTGCTGACGCCGATGATGTCGTCGCGCTGGCTGAAACCCGATCATGAGAAGACCGCCGAGCAGGCGAAGGCCGAGCGCGAGCGCGGCTTCTACGGCGCGATCGAGCGCGTCTACATGGTGATGCTCGACTGGTCGATGTCGCATCGCTGGGTCATCGTCATCATCATGATCCTGACGTTCCTGTCGACCGTGCCGCTCATCAAGGTCGTCAACAAGAACTTCCTGCCGCAGGACGATGAGTCGCAGTTCCAGGTGCAGGTCCGTACGCCGGAAGGCTCGAGCCTCGAGACGACGCAGACGATCATGGAGTCGATCGCCGTGCGCGTCCGCAAACTGCCTGGCGTTCGCACGACC
Organism: Acidobacteriota bacterium; assembly: GCA_034667465.1. GTDB lineage: Bacteria > Acidobacteriota > Thermoanaerobaculia > Gp7-AA8 > Gp7-AA8 > JAOBAU01. Next base: position 60,372 of record JAXDJV010000029.1, read on the forward strand.
GTCATGACGATCGGCGACGATCCGCAGGTCACGCAAAACCTCGGCACGATCTACGTCGGCCTCGTGCCGGTCGACAAACGCAACCTCGATCAGTTCGCGCTGATGAAGAAAGCGCGCGAAGAGATCCTGCCGCAGTACCGCCGCCTCAATCTCCGGACGAACGTCTCGCAGGTCAACGCGTTCGGCGGTGGCGTCAACGCCGAGATCATGTTCTGGATGGGCGGTCCCGATCTCGATCAGCTGCAGAAATACTCGGAAGTCGTGCTTGCGAAACTTAAGAAGATGCCGGGCGTCGTCGATCCCGACACGAACCTGATCGTCGGCAAGCCGGAGCTCGGCGTTCGGATCGACCGCGAGAAAGCCGCGGACCTCGGCGTGCGCGTGCAGGACATCGCGTCGACGATGAACGTGCTCGTCGGCGGTCTGAAGGTCACCGATTTCTACGAGCACGGCGAGCAGTACGAAGTGCACGTCCGCGCGCAGCAGCAGTACCGCAAAGACTCGCAGGGAATCGTGCAGGCGCAGGTGCCGTCGTCGAAGAACGGCACCGTGCAGTTGCGCGACGTCGTCGATCTGCAGAACGGATCAGGTCCGTCGTCGATCAACCGCATCGCCCGTCGCCGTCAGGTGATGCTCACCGCGAACATGGCGCCCGGCTCGTCATCGCAGACCGTCATCGACGGCCTGACGAAAGCGGCTGCCGATCTGAAGATGCCGGCCAGCTACTCGTCCGGATTCACCGGCCGTTCGCGCGAGCAGGGAAAGGCGTTCAAGAACTTCGGCATCGCGTTCCTGCTGTCGATCGTCTTCATGTATCTGATTCTCGCGGCGCAGTTCGAGAGCTGGGTCCATCCGATCACGATCCTGCTGGCGCTGCCGCTGACCGTGCCGTTCGCGCTCTTCTCGATCTTCATCCTCAATCAGTCGCTCAACATCTTCTCGATGCTCGGCATCCTCGTGCTGTTCGGCATCGTCAAGAAGAACGGCATTCTGCAGATCGATCACATGAACGGACTGCGCGCGCACGGACTGCCGCGCGCCGAAGCGATCCGCGAAGCGAACCGCGATCGTCTGCGCCCGATTCTGATGACGACGCTGGCCTTCGTCGCCGGCATGATCCCGCTCGTCGCCTCGAGCGGAACCGGCGCCGGCACGAACCGGACGATCGGCTCCGTCATCATGGGCGGCCAGTTGCTGGCGCTGCTGCTGACGCTCCTCGCAACGCCGGTGGCGTACTCACTGTTCGATGATGTGCAGGAGTGGTTCAGGTCGCGGCGCGGTGTTTCCGATGAAGAGACGATCGATGCAGAGCCGGTGTTGGAAGGATGAGGGATGAAGGATGAATGATGAAGGATGAATGATGAAGGATGAAGGAAGGCAAAGGAGGCTCTGGCTTTTATTCATCCTTCAGAATTCATCGTCGCTGTCCAGCCGCGCGCCGCGAGAACCGCGACACCGGCAACGGAGCCGATGACCACGAGCCAGATGACCGGCGACGCCTCAATTTTCAGATAGCTATTCGATCCTGCCACGCTCGCAGAAATGCGACCGGCAAGGAAGCGATCGTTGCAGCGGGACGCGGAATCGTGCGGAATCGATGAGCGGCATCCGGCGGTACGAGTGAGGCCGCAATGCAGTCAAAGGCGGCCTGGCTTTATTCATCCTTCAGAATTCATCCTTCATCCTTCTTGACACGCTGCATCATCGCGTAGTGTACTAGTCAATTAGTACACCATGTTCGACATCAATCCATCCGACCCGGCGCCGATCTGGAAGCAGATCGAAGAAGGGCTGCGGCGGCTGATTACGCTCGGCAGGTTGCAGCCGGGTGAGTCGGTTCCTTCCGTGCGCGATCTTGCGCGCGATCTGCGCGTGAATCCGAACACGGTGGCGCGCGCCTATCAGCGACTCAGTGACGCCGGTGTGCTCGCGGTGCGGCGCGGCGAAGGAACGTACGTCGCCGACGAGCCGACGCGCCCGAATCGGGCCCATCGTACCGAGGTGTTGCGCGATGCGGCGAACCGGTATGCGAGCGCGGCGCTGTCGGTCGGTGTGCCGCTCGACGAAGCGGTCGAGGTGCTCGAGGCGAGTTTCGACAAGCTCGTCGCCGTCCACAGGAGAAAAGGATGACGAACGTGATCGAGGTCGAGGCGCTGACGGTGCGCTACGGCAAACGGACGGCGGTCGAGCGCGCGTCGCTCGCCATTCCGGCCGGTTCCGTCTACGCGCTCCTCGGCCGCAACGGCGCCGGAAAATCATCGCTCGTCCGCTGCCTGCTCGGTCAGCAGAAACCGTCGGAAGGTCACGTCACGCTGTTCGGCCGCGACGTCTGGCGCGATCGCGAAGAGCTGATGCAGCGCGTCGGCATCGTGAGCGAAGAAGCGGACGCGCCGCCCGACATGCGCGTCTCCTCGATCGCAAAATTCTGCGCGCGGCTTTATCGCGAATGGCAGCAATCGGCATTCGATTCGCGGCTCGAGCGATGGGAGATCACGCCGTCGGCGCGCTTCGGCAATCTGTCGAAAGGGCAGAAGAAACAGGTCTCGCTCGCGCTCGCGCTGTCGATGACGCCGGAGTTGATCGTGCTCGACGATCCGACGCTCGGCCTCGACGTCGTCGCGCGGAAATCGCTCTTCGAGGAAGTGATCGGCGAACTGGCGGAGCGCGGCATCACCGTGTTTTTGACGACGCACGATCTCGCCGGCATCGAGACGCTCGCCGATCGCATCGCCATCATGAAGAACGGACGGGTCGTGCTCGAAGAAGAGCTGGAAACGCTGAAGTCGCGCTTTCGCCGCATTCGCACGACGACCGCCGCGGAGCCGGAAGGCGTCGTGACTTCGCGCAAGTGGGGAAGTGGCGCGGAGGCGATCGTGTCGAACTACGACGAGGCCGCTGCCGAGCGATTCGCGGCTGCCGAGGTTGCGGCGCTGTCGCTCGAAGAAATCTTCATCGCTGTTGATGGTGATGGAGGTGTCGCGTGAACGGAACGCTGGCAGTGGCGCGACGCGAGATCAGTGAGAAGGCGTTCGTGTTGATCGCCGCGTGCGTGCTCGCGCTCGTGCCGTTTCTCGTCACGATCATCCCCGGCGTCCGGCAGTTCGATTCGCATCAGGTGATCGCGACGACTGCCGCATTTCTTTCGGTCGGTTTCGCATGGGGTCTGGCAATCATTCTCGGCGCGACGGTCGTCGGACGCGATCTCACCGAACGCCGGCTCTCGTTCTACTTCGCGCGGCCGATCTCGTCCGCTGCGATCTGGTTCGGAAAGATGGGCGCGTCGCTGGTGCTGGTCTTCGCCAGCTTCACGATTCTCTTCGGCCCGGCGATCGCGGTTGCGATCCGCGCGTGGCGGAGGAGCTGGGACATCGATCTGCTGCTGTTCCTCGGGCTCGTCGTTGGCGTGTCGATCGTGCTGCTGCTCGTCGCGCACGCGCTGTCGACGATGGTCCGTTCGCGCTCGCCGTTCGTGCTGATCGACTTCGCGATGCTGATCGTCGTCGTGCTCGGCACGGCCGCCATTCTGCTGCCGCTCATCTTCGCCTTCGCGCGCGAACTGGCAACGTTCGTGGCGTCGTCGGTCGGCGTGGCGTTCCTCGTGGCGATGATCGGCGCCGGCTGGTATCAGGTTGCGGAAGGACGCGTCGAGCGACGCCAGAGCCATCGCGCGATGTCGCTCGCGCTCTGGTCGTCGATGGGAGTCGTCCTCGCGCTTGCCGGCCTGTACGTGGCATGGGTGCTGTCGGCAAAGCCTGCCGATTTCGTCTCGCTTCATGAATTCGATCAGCCGGCGAAAGGACCGTGGATCGTCGTTGGCGGACAGGCAAAGCATCGTCTCGATTTTCGTCCGACGTTCCTCATCAACACGGACGACGGTTCTTCGCAGCGCATCGGCGGCACGTATCGCCTCGGCATGGACGCGTTCTTCAGCGGCGACGGAAAGACGGTCGGCTGGGTGACGCCGGCTTCGCTGACGGGGCAGCGTTTCGAGCTCGTGCTGCAACGTCTGACACCGGGCGCGAAACCGATGGAGACCGGCATTCCGGTGCGTCCGTTCTCCGAGCTCGCCATCACCGACGACGGTTCGCGCGTGGCGTCGTTCGGCGAGACGACGACGATCTGGGACGTCTCGCAGCGGAAATTGCTCGGCAGCTTTCGTCCGCCGCGAGAACGCGTGCGCCGGTGGCTCAGTTACTTCCCCGACGCCAATCATCTCCGTCTGATCGCGGTGCTCGCTGACGAAGAGCGAAGGTTGAGCGAAGCGTCGCGCGATCACACGATTCGCATCTTCGAATACGACATTGCTCGACGGGCGTTCACCGTTCGCGGTGAGACGCACATCATGGCGCGGAACGTCGGCATCAACGCGAATGCGGACGGCTCGCTGCTCATTCTGCGCGCGTACGACGCGACGCCGGAACAGCCCTTCGTTCGAGTCATCAATGGCGATACCGGCGCGCGAGTCGTCGACATTGCGGAGCCGCGCTCCGGACCCGGCGGGGTGTATCGCATTCTTTCGAACGGAGTGCTGGCCGTTTCACAGCAGGGCGATCACGATTCGGTTGTCCGTTTCTACACGCTCGATGGCACGTTGCGGCATGAGCTGCCACTGCCTGGCGTTCGACGGATGTCGCTGATCGGCGAGATTGCGCCGGGGAAGCTGCTCGTCGATGCGTACCGCGGTGCCGACCTCACGCGGCGCGATCAGGTGAAGTTCTGGTCGGCGATGGTGATCGACAGCACGACCGGAAACGTCGTCACGCGGACCAGGAGCGGTCTCTGGCCCATCAGCGGTGACTGGTACAGCGGTTTCTCACGCGATCCGCGACGCCATCTGCTCGCCGCGCCGCCGCTCTTCGTCGACGAGAATCGCGCGTTGGTGAGCTGGGATCCGCGGACCGGCGCGAGGAAGATCATCCTGCCGCCCGGTACCGCTCGAAGCGGCGGCTAGAACTGGCTGAGTACGCGCAGATCGTTCTCGAACAGCGTCCTGATGTTCGGCACGTCGTACTTCAGCATCGCGATCCGATCGAGTCCCGTTCCGAACGCGAAGCCGCTCCACTCCTCGGGGTCGATGCCGACGTTGCGCAGCACCTGCGGGTGAATCATTCCGCAGCCGAGGATCTCCATCCAGCCGGTCTGGGAACAGGTGCCGCAGCCGGCGCCCCTGCAGAAGACGCACGACATATCGACTTCCGCCGACGGCTCGGTGAACGGGAAAAAGCTCGGGCGCATGCGCATCTTCGCGTCGTCGCCGAACAGGCGGCGGATGAAATGCTCGAGCGTCGCGCGCAGATGGCCGATGTGGATTCCGCGATCGACCAGGAATCCCTCGGCCTGATGGAACATCGGCGAGCGCCGCATCGTGATCTCGTCGCGACGGAACACGCGCCCCGCCGAGAACACCTTCACCGGCGGCTTGAAGCGTTCCATCGAACGGATCTGTACGTTGGAGGTATGCGTGCGCAGCAGATGGCGCTCGCCGTTGTCGAGGAAGAACGTGTCCTGTGTATCGCGCGCCGGATGATCGGGCGTGAAGTTCAGCGCTTCGAAGTTGTACCAGTCGGTCTCCAGCTCCGGGCCGGGATCGATCGAGTAGCCCATGTCGCGGAAGATCTCTTCCATCTGCCGGCGCACGAGCGTGATCGGATGGAGGTGGCCGAGTCGGGGCAGGCGAGCGGGGAGAGTGACGTCGATCGTCTCGCGCGCTTCGCGGCGGCGATCCTCATCCGCTGAAACGCGATCGAGTTTTTCCTTCAGCTGCCCCTGCGCCGCTTCCGTGAACGGATTGATCGCCGCGCCGAGCGCTTTCTTCTCATCCGGCGGCAGCGACTTCAGTTCGCGGAAGACATCCTTCATCACGCCCTTCGAGCCGAAGTAGCGCGTGTGGAGATCGGAGAGCGCCTGTCTGGTCTCGGCGGCGGCGAGCTCGCGGTCGAATGCTGCTTTGATTTCGTCGATGGTCATGAGCAAAAAAAACGCGGGCATTGTAGCCCGCGTTCGAGTGCAGCGAATCGTTTGTCGTTACTGGGAGGCGAGCTGTTTGGCGTCGCGGCGCGACTTCGAGCTCTTCGGATCGGCGACGGAGGCTTCCTTTGCGGTGACCGGCTTCGCTTCCTTCTTCACCTTCTCGAGTCCTGCGCGCGCGCTGGCGACGAGCGCCGAAAACGCGGCGGCGTCACGGACGGCGAGATCGGCCATCACCTTACGGTCGACGAGCGAACCGGCGGCGTTGAGGCCGGCGATCAGCTGCGAGTAGGAGATTCCGTTCTGGCGGGCGGCGGCGTTGATGCGGGTGATCCACAAACGGCGGAAATCACCTTTGCGATCTTTGCGGCCGGCGAACGCGGAGTTCAGGCCCTTCTCGACCTGCTGCTTCGCGATCCGGTGACCGCGCGACTTCATCCCGTAATAGCCCTTGGCGAGCTTCAGGATTTTGACGCGGCGGTTCTTTCTTTTTGGACCTCTTTTTACTCTCGGCATTGCTTCTCCTCGTTTGTTGAATCGTTTCGAGCGGCCGGGTCAGGAGTGATTTGAACCCGAGCGCGCTCCGTGTGAATTGTCATTCCGAGCGTTCAGCGAGGAATCTGCGCGGGCGGGGCACGGCAGCGCGCGCCGTCCGCCCGGATCCTTTGCTACGCTCAGGATGACTAGAGGTACGGAATCATCCGTGCCACGGTCTTGGCGTTCGCCTTCGACACTTCCACCTCGCCGGCGAGCTGCGCTTTGCGGCCCGGCGACTTCTTGGTGAGGATGTGCGAGTGGAACGCGTGATTGCGCTGCAGCTTCCCGGTTCCCGTCTTCTTGAACCGCTTGGCTGCGCCGCGATGCGTTTTCATCTTGGGCATAGCTCTCCCCTTGTAAGCCTGGCTCGTAACGATGAACGGTCCCGGCTGATTCCCTAGTCCTTCGCAGGACCGATCACCATCGTCATCCGGTTGCCCTGAACGTCAGGATGCGCGTTCTCGGCCGCACCGAACTCTTTGATCTCCGTCAGCAGGCGATCGAGTACGGCGCGTCCCAGCTCCATGTGTGTCATCTCGCGGCCGCGGAAGCGGATCGAGACCTTCACTTTGTCGCCATGTTCCAGGAACCGGATGATGTTGTTCTTCTTGAAATCGAAGTCATGCTCGTCGATTCGCGGCCGGAACTGCACCTCTTTGACGACGATCACCTTCTGCTTCTTCTTCGCTTCGTTCTGCTTCTTCTTCTGCTGGAAAACGTACTTTCCGTAATCCATGATCTTGCAAACCGGCGGTGCCGCCGATGGCGAGATCTCCACGAGATCGAGATCTTTCTCGCGGGCCATTTCCTGGGCCTGTAGCAGGGGCACGATTCCGACCTGTTTCCCCTCGTGGTCGATCAGACGCACCTCGGGGATACCGCGGATCATGTCGTTGATTCTTGATTCAGGTTCTGCAGGCTTGCGGTCGAACCTTCCGTATCGGCGTGGCGGAAAAATACGTAATCCTCCTTATGTTTGGCCGGTCAAAATACGGAGAACGGCCTATAAAGTCAACGAACGGGCCGCGATCACACGTCGCGCTTCTGCCACCAGTTCGTCGACTGTCATCGTCGGATGCTCACCGCCACTCCGTTTCCGGAGACTGACGGTTCCAGCCTCTGCTTCTTTTTCCCCGACGATCAGCATGTACGGGATCTTCTTCATTTGCGCGGTGCGGATCTTCGCGCCGAGCTTTTCATTCGATGCGTCGAGCTCGGTTCGCAGTCCTGCGGCGCGGAGCTGCTTCGTGACCGATTCCGCATAATCGAGGAACTTTTCCGAGAGCGGCAGGACGGTCGCCTGCACCGGAGCGAGCCACAACGGGAACGCGCCGGCAAAGTGTTCGATGATGATGCCGATGAACCGTTCCAGCGACCCGAGAATTGCGCGATGGATCATCACCGGCCGATGCTCGGAGTTGTCGGCACCGATATAGCTGAGTCCGAATCGCTCCGGCATCGCGTAATCGAGTTGCACGGTTCCGAGCTGCCACGGCCGTCCGATGGCGTCGGTCACCTGGAACTCGAGCTTCGGTCCGTAGAACGCTCCCTCGCCCGGATTGATGTGGTAGTTGATGCCGTTCGCCTTCAGCGCGTTCTCGAGCGCGCGCTCGGCGTTGTCCCAGGTCTCGTCGGTGCCGAGGCGTTTTTCGGGACGAGTCGAAAGCGCGATGCGGACGTCTTTGAAGTCGAAGATGTCGTAGATCTCTTTGAGGAGCTGCAGCTCGCGGGCGATCTCCGGCTCGATCTGATCGGGCGTGACGAACAGATGCGCGTCGTCCTGCGCGAATGAACGAACGCGCGCGAGACCATGCGTGACGCCCGAGCGCTCGTAGCGGTGCAGCCGCGCGAAGTCGGCGTAACGGATCGGCAGATCGCGATACGAACGCCGCTCCAGCGCGAAGATCTGCGTGTGGCCGGGGCAGTTCATCGGCTTGACGCCGTACTCGCGCTCGTCCACCTCGGAGAAGAACATGTTGTCGCGATAGTTCTCGTAGTGGCCGCTGATCTTGAACAGCTCGGTGTCCCAGATGAGCGGCGTGACGACCTCGTCGTAACCGTCGCGGCGATAGAAGCTGCGAACGAAGTTCAGCAGCTCGACGTAGATCGTCGCGCCTTTCGGCAGGAAGATCGGCATCGCCGGCGCGAAGTGCGAGAACGCGATCAGATCGAGCTCTTTTCCGAGCTTGCGGTGATCGCGCGCGCGCGCTTCTTCGATCCGCTTCAGATGCGCATCGAGATCGGCCTTGTCGGCGAACGCGGTGCCGTAGATGCGCTGCAGCATCGGATTGCGCTCATCGCCGCGCCAGTACGCGCCGGCGACGGAAAGCAACTTGAACGCGCCGAGACGTCCGGTCGACGGGACGTGCGGCCCGCGACAAAGATCGAACCAGTCGCCCTGACGATAAACGGAAAGCGGCTCATCGCCCGGGATCGATTTGATGATCTCGACCTTGAAGTTCTCGCCGAGCTTTTCGAACGTCTCGATCGCCTGTTCGCGAGTCCACTCTTCGCGGCGCACCGGAAGGTCGCGCTTCGCGAGCTCGGTCATCTTCTGTTCGATGCGGCGCAGGTCTTCGTCGGTGAACGGACGCGACGCGCCGAAGTCGTAGAAGAAACCGTTCTCGATGACCGGGCCGATCGTCACCTGCGTGCCGGGGAAAAGTTCCTGCACCGCGTTCGCCATCAGGTGAGCGGTGGAGTGGCGGATCGTGTCGAGCCCTTCCGCGCTTTTCGGCGTGACGATCTCGATCTTCGCGCCGTCGGTGACCGGCATGTAGACGTCGACGACTTTGCCGTTCACTTTGCCGGCGAGCGCCGCCTTCGCCAGGCCTTTGCCGATTGACGCGGCGACGTCGGCGACGGTCGCGCCCTCAGGCACTTCGCGTTGGGATCCATCAGGAAGCTGGACGTGCATGTTCAAAACCTCGCGCAAATGAAAACAGGGCCTCTCGGCCCTGTCAGTTCGTTGATTTGGATTAGCGAACGTTCATCGACAGGGCGGAATCGTGAGATCCGTCGTTCGAGTCAGCCGGGTGCTCGTCGTTCGCCGCATAAGAGCCGCGAAGTATAGCGCAACCACCGGCTAACCACCCGCAGGCGTTGCGGTCTAACGCATCATGAAGATTGCACGCCTCGTCCTTCTCTCGCTCGTCGCGCTGCCGCTGTTCGCACAGATGCCGCGCATCGCCGGCGGCACGCTGAAGAGCGCGCAGGCCTCATCGAATCTCGCCGCGCAGATCGAGTCGCGCGGCGCGGATGGCTGGATCGGATACGCCGTTCCCGGCGCGACGACGCACTCGGTCTTCTGCAATTCGTGGGAGATCTACGACTCGACATCGCGCGATCTGCATCCGGCCGGCTCGCCGCCGGCGGTCTTCTATCGCGTCGATGACGGGCGCGTCACGAAGGTGCGGCTCTACTCCATCGACTGCACGCTCGAAGCGAACGGTCGCAGCGTGACATGGCTCGAAGGAGTCGACGCGCGCGCCAGCATGAACTTCCTTCGTTCGCTGCTCGATCGCGATGACGTGAGCGGCGACGGCGCGCTCGCCGCGTTGTCGATGCATGGCGGCAGCACCGACATCCTGCTCGACGTCGCAAAGCATCACGAGCGCGCGAAGGTCCGCGGCAAAGCGCTCTTCTGGCTGTCGCAGCAGGCAGGACAGAGAGTCGCGCCGGCGCTGCGCGAAGCGATCGATCGCGATCCCGACTCGAAAGTGAAAGAGCAGGCGGTGTTCGGCATCGCGCAGCTGCCCGACGATCAGTCGATCCCGCTGCTCGCCGAACTGGCGAAGACGCATCGCAATCCGTCCGTGCGGAAGAAAGCCGTTTTCTGGCTTGGACAGAAGAACGATCCGCGCGCGCTCGCCGTGATCGAGGAGATCCTGAAGTAGCGCGCGACCTGCTACCGTTGACGGCACACAACCGACAAGGAGCGTGCCGTGCCCCATTCGCACATCTGCTGCAGCATCATTCCGCCGCACATCTTTCGCCACATCGCGGAGCACGGCGACGACGATGAGCGCGCGCAGGCGCGGCACATGCTCGAAGAGTCGGCCGAAGTGCGTGGCGAGCGTCGCGCGCTCGGCCTGATGGCCAGCGCGATCGCGCTGCCGGCCGGTGAAAAGCGGCGGACGATTTACGACGCGCAGAGCACGCGCGATCTTCCCGGAAAACTCGTGCGCGGCGAAGGATCGAAGGCGTCGAAAGACGTCGCCGTGAATGAGGCATACGACGGCTCCGGCGCGACGTACGACTTCTTCAAAAAGAACTACTCGCGCAATTCGATCGACGACAAAGGGCTGCGGCTCGACTCGAGCGTCCACTACGGCGTGAAGTTCAGCAACGCGCAGTGGAACGGCCGCCAGATGCTGTACGGCGACGGCGATGGAAAGCTCTTCAATCGTTTCACCGCCGCGCTCGACATCATCGGCCACGAACTGACGCACGGCATCACGCAGTACACGGCAGCGCTCGAGTATCACGATCAGTCGGGCGCGCTGAACGAGCACTTCTCCGACGTCTTCGGAATCCTCGTGAAGCAATACACGCGCAAGCTGACGGCGGCGAAGTCCGACTGGCTGATCGGCGCCGGTCTCTTCACGAAAGAGGTTCACGGCATCGCGGTCCGCTCGATGAAAGCGCCCGGCACCGCGTACGACGACAAAGTGATCGGCAAGGATCCGCAGCCGGCGCACATGCAGAACTACTCGAAGACGACCGCCGACAGCGGCGGCGTGCATGTGAACTCCGGAATCCCCAATCACGTTTTCTATCTCGTCGCGACGAAGCTCGGCGGGAAGGCGTGGGAGGTGGCGGGGAGAATCTGGTACGACACGCTGACGCGGCGGCTGACGCGAACGTCGAATTTTCAGGCGTGCGCCGACGCGACGCACGCCGCCGCGGGCGAACGTTTCGGGAAGAACAGCGCGCCGCAACAGGCGGTGCTCGAAGCGTGGAAGGCAGTCGGCATCGAGATCAGCGCGCCGGCCGTCGTGGCGGCCGGACCGCGTTTGAAGATCGCGAAGCCGACGTTCTCGATTCCATCCGCTGCCGCTGAGGTTCCGGCGATGGCTATCGCGTCGACGGGCGCGCGGCGTGCGCGGAGGTGATGCGGTGCGCGTAACGGTGGAACGTTCCGGCGGTTTCGCAGGCATCGCGCTGCGGCGCGACGTCGACAGCGCATCGCTGGGCGAGCTCGATGCGACGACGCTCGAACAACTCGTGCGTGAAGCGCGCGCCACCGCGGTGCCCGACTCGAAGCCGATGCCGGACGCGTATCAGTACGACGTCAGCATCGACGGCGATGCGCGGACGTTACGCGAGACATCGCTGCCATCGGAATGGCAGCGACTGATCGACTGGGTCCTTGCGAGAGCGGGCTCCTGACCTGCCCTCGGCGTTATTCGCGAGGCGCGCTGCTGCGGCGCGACGCGGACGTCGTGCTGCTGCGCGGACGCGGGCCGGTCGTTAACGGCGTGGTGCGGCCGAGCGCCGGAGTCGTGTCGATGTCGTCGCGGAGCGAGCGTGCCGCGCGCGGACGATTCACCGGACGCTCGATCTCCTCGTCGCGGTCGGTGAGAAAGACGACGGCCGCGGCGGCGAGGGTCAGCGTTCCGAGTCCTACGACGATCATTTCCGGATTGCGGCGCAGGTAGTCAGTCGCGTCGTCGAAGAGCGCATCGACGTCGGTGGCCGCGATCCGCGAGCGCAGATTGTTGACCACGATGTCGACGACGCCGAGTCGCTGCACGAGGTCGATGAGCGTATCCGCGGACATCGCAGCAGCAGTGGTGTTTGCAGGCATGAGGTGTTTCCTCCTGCAGCACACAAGTGCAAGCTCCCGGCCCGCTTTCGTGGCCGAGTCCGCCAAAAGAAAAACGCCCGGGCCGTGAAGCCCGGGCGTCAGGAATTGCAGGATTGGTAGGCTCTAGCGGACTCGAACCGCTGACCCCCACCGTGTCAAGGTGATGCTCTACCAACTGAGCTAAGAGCCTGCAACGAACCACCGCCAACGGGGAGGATCAGACCGCTATTCCCATCGGCGGATGCGGAGGATAACGGAGTCGGGCGGGCGATGCAATTCGTGATGTCAGCGGGCCTGCACCAGCGTGCGGTGCGGGTCGGGCGCGACCGCTTTGGCGATACTCGCCTTCCGCGGCACAGTCGTCTCCAGCATCACCTTTACGCGCAACAGCACTTCCGTCAGCACGAACGGTTTGCTGAGAAAACTCGCCGCGCCACCTTCGATTGCGAGCAGCATCTGCGAGGGATCGGCGCTCATGACGAGAATCGCCGTGCGGTCGTCGGCGTCGGCCTCTCTGAGCGCGTTCATCACTTCGAATCCGTTCATGCGCGGCATCTGCAGATCGAGAATGATCAGGTCATAGTGATTCTGCAGATGCAGCGCAACAACGCACTGCGGGTCGAGTGTCGACGTGACGGCTGTATAGCCGGCACGTCGCAGCGCATATTCGAGCAGACGAACGTTCGTCTGCTGATCGTCGACGACCAGAATGCGCGCGCTCAATCCATCAGTGAGCTGGGGCATTGTTTTCTCTTGCGAATTCGAGCGCGACGTTCAGCGCGTCCATGAATTCGCCGACCTTGATCGGCTTCGTCAGATAGCGAAAGAATCCCGCTTCGAGTCCTTTCTGAATATCGCGCGGAATTGCGTTGGCGCTCAGTGCAACGACAGGAATGCGCGCGGTCACGGCGGTCTCGCGAAGAATTCGCAATGCCTCGATTCCGCTGATTCCGGGCAGATTGATGTCCATGAGAATGACGTCGGGCAGACAACTGCGTGCGAGCTCGACGCCGCGATTTCCGTCGATGGCGCTGAGCAGACGGATGTCGTGTCGTCGGGCAATTAGTTTTTCGACGAGCTTGAGATTGGCGGGATTGTCTTCGACGTAAAGAAGCGTACGCATTTGCGCGTTCTTCGGCACCGTCGCTTCGACGACGACCGTGTGCTCCGCCGGAATGGCGAGCGACAGCGGCGCCGTCGAAAGAAGCTCGATCCAGAAAACGCTGCCGGTGCCGACCGAGCTCTCCACTCCAATGACGCCTTCCATCAACTCGACGAGACGTTTGCTGACGACGAGACCGATGCCGGTCCCTTCTTCGCCGTTCCCTTCCTGGCCGAGGCGGTTGAACGGCTGAAAGAGCTGCGCGATTTTTTCAGGAGGCAGCCCGGCGCCGGTGTCGGTCACGGTGATGCGTATGTGGCCAGGCGTAATCGTGCTGCTGCAATCGACCATCACGGCCCCTTCGGGCGTGTTGTATTTGATCGCGTTCGACAGCAGGTTGAGCAGGACCTGCTTGACTCGCGTCCGATCGGCTCTTACCGACCAGGCGACGTCGCACCCCGGGAACGTCATCGTGATGCCGCGCTTCTGTGCGATCGGCTCGACCATCGACTGACATTCGAGCAGGACTTCATTGAGCGAGACCGGCTCGAGCGACATTGAGAGTTTTCCGGACTCGATGGTGGCGAGGTCGAGGATTTCATTGATCAGGTCGAGCAAATACCAGCCGGCGTGCAGGATCTGGCCGATGCTTTCGTTCTGCGATTGCGTCGGCGACGGCGAATCCGATTCCATCAGCTGGGCGAAGCCGAGGATCGCATTGAGCGGTGAGCGAAGCTCGTGGCTCATGCTGGAAAGGAAATCGGATTTGGCGAGATTGGCTTTCTCCGCCGCGGCTTTGGCGTTGGTCAGCGCCGCCTCGACTTTGTTGCGCTCGGTCAGATCGCGAGTCAGCTTGGCGAATCCGCGCAGGCTGCCGGCCTGATCGCGAATGGCGGTAAAGACGACGTTCGCCCAGAACAGCGAACCGTCTTTGCGGACGCGCCATCCTTCGTCTTCATGCCGGCCGCTCGCCGCGGCGAGGTCGAGATCGCGCTGCGGTCTCCCTTCTGCAACCGCATCGGGCGGATAGAACGTGGCAAAGTGATGCCCGACGATCTCCTCGGCATTGAAGCCTTTGATCCGCTCCGCGCCGGTGTTCCAGCTGACGATGTGTCCTTCCGGATCGAGCATGACGATCGCGTAGTCCGAAACGCTTTCCACCATCAGGCGGAAGCTCTCTTCGGTCCATCTCAGTTTTTCTTCGACGTGTTTTCGTGCGCTGTTGTCGGTGCCGATCAGCAGGTAGCCGATGATGGCCGCCTGATCGTCGCGCAATGCGGTGACGGAAACGATTGCCGGAAAGCGGCTCCCGTCTTTGCGGATGTAGGTCAGTTCGTAGATATCCTCGATTCCGCGCGATGCTTTGAACGCCAGCGCGTCGAAGCCGGGCGTGATCGTCGTGCCGAGCTCGCGGCTGAGCGCGCCGGCGCGCGCGATGACTTCGCGCGAATCGGAGATGTCGGCCGGCGTGATCTTGTCGAGCACGTCCGCCGCGGAGTAACCGAGCATCCGTTCGGCGCCGACGTTGAAGAGCTGAATGACGCCCTTCTCATCAGTGGCGATGCTCGAGAAGTTCGCGCTGTTGAAGATCGCGTTCTGAAGCGCGCCCGCTTTGAGCAGCGCTTGTTCCGCCTGTTTGCGCGCGGTGTTGTCGGTGCCGATCAGCAGGTATCCGATGATGCCGGCCTTGTCGTCACGAAGCGCGGTCACGGAGACGATGGCCGGAAAGCGGCTCCCATCCTTGCGGATGTAGGTCAGCTCGTAGATGTCTTCGATGCCGCGTGAAGCCTTGAACGCGAGCGCATCGAATCCCGGTGTGATCGTCGTACCGAGCTCGAGGCTGAGCGCCGCGGCGCGCGCGATCACTTCCTGCGGATCGGAGATGTCGGCGGGCGTGATCTGATCGACGACGTCGGAAGCGGCGTAGCCGAGCATCCGTTCGGCGCCGACGTTGAAGAGCTGAATGACGCCCTTCTCATCGGTGGCGATGCTCGAGAAGTTCGCGCTGTTGAGGATTGCATTCTGCAGCGCGCCCGTCTTGAGCAGCGCCTCTTTTCGCCGGACTTCGACGACCGCTGCATTTCGTGCGATCGCTTTTCTTCTGTCGATTGTTCGTTTTGCTGGTGGGGCGCGCAGCTTTCCCGCAGGGGTCATCTGTTTCTCTTTCTGTTCCTCCAAACGAGCTGCGTCCTCCCGGGGTCGAATGACCGGGGGAACATCGGACACGCTCTCCTGAATGGGGAACGAAAGAAAGAGCAAGCAACGCGTGTGCCGTGCGGTCTACACCAGTCCGCTTTCGACCGGCAGCTTCGCGCTGAGCCAGCCTTTAATGCCGGCCGACATCACGCGGACGTTGCCGTAGCCCATCGCGCCGGCGCGTCGCGCGGCGTTGGGAGCTTTGCGACACCACGGATTGGAGCAGTAGAAGACGACGAGCGCGTCCTTGTCGGACGGAAGATCGCCCGTCGCGTACGTGACCGGATCGAGATTCACCGCTCCCGGCACGCGCGCCTGCATCCAGCTCTGCGGTGAATTGACGTCGAATACCGAGACCGCGCGATCGGCGACGAGTCGCTGCAATTCCTTCGGTGAGATGGTGCCGAGTCCCATGAGCTGCGCGATCATCGAGTCACCATCGCGCGACGCAGGAGTCGTTCGGAAGCCCACCACATCGGGACGAGGATCACGAGCATTGTCCATGCGACCAGCTCGGTCTTTTTCAAAATCACGGACAACGCGATCATCAGCGTCGCCCACAGCAGCGCGTGCGCGATCATCAGTCCGCGATGCCGGCGACTGACCGGATCTTCGAGCTTCGCGGCCACCGCACAAACGGCGCCGAGCGCGGAACGGTTCTTCGCGTTTTCGGCGGAGAGCTCCGATGCGGTTCCGAGTCGCGCAACCGCGGTGCGGAACGCTTCTTCATCGGAGAGACCGGCTGCGCGCCCGAGGTCGATTTCGCAGTAGAGATGATCGCTGAGCTCCGCGACGCTTGCAGCAGCGCCGCAACGCTCCGCGTACACGGCGGCACTCCACGCTGCGACTTCCCGATTCAGATCGAACATCAGATTGCTCCTTCGAGCTGCTGCAGCATTCCGTGCAGCTTGTTCCAGTGTTGGCGCTGCGTCTCCAGCTCCGCGAGGCCGGCGCGATCGAGCCGGTAGTACTTCCGCTTGCGGCCGTTGTCCGCCACGCCCCAGTACGCCTGCACGAGCCCGCGCTTTTCGAGGCGATGAAGGATCGGATAGAGCATTCCATCCGCCCACTCCATGTCGCCGCCGGAAACGTCTCGGACTTTTTGAATGATCGCGTAGCCGTAACTATCGCCCTGCCGCAGAATGGAGAGAATCAGCGGCACCGCGGAGGCTGCAACGAGATCTTTGGATGGCGTCATTGCGATCGCGAGTATACATAGAAGCTCGGGGTATGCAAGCGGGCGTAGCATCGCAGATCGTGGTCGAGTTACGGCTGAGGGAAGAGGCTTAGGATGGTTGGTATCTACACGAGGTGTGGATTCCTCGGTGTTCCGGAAAGGCCGAGGTAGCCTCGGCTCAGTGGTACGTGCTCGCCGCAACGATTCTTGCGTGTGACGAATCAAACTCGTACCCTCGGAGGTGACCCGTGTCCACGGGCGCGCGCGAGGAACTGAAGGCAACGAAAAATCCAAGGAAGGGCGCGAAGTGCTCTCGGCGCAAACCTCCGAGAGCTACAGCGGCAACTGGTCCGTACTCTGAAATGCCGATCACTCTGACGAACATCCAGCCGCGAGTCCGCGCAGCCGTGAAACATTGCTGGGGAACGCTCACGACGCAGGCCGGACGTCAGGGCGCTGTGACCGGTCGAGCCGATACAGGAAACCGAAATGCCGTAACCGGCGGCAAGCAGATGGACGGGTTCTGCGAACTCCTGATGGGAGTCCTCGCACACAATGGAATCACTACGCCGACCATCCATCGCCATTCGCGTTTGGAAATACCAGGATATTTCCGCCCTGCCAAGAAGTGGGACATGCTGATTTTTCACGACGACGTTCTACTCGCGGTGGTCGAGTTCAAGTCCCAACGTGGGCCGTCGTTTGGCAACAACTTCAATAACCGCGCCGAAGAGGCGGTCGGCACGGCGAACGATGCGCTGGTCGCGTATCGGGAACGAGCATTCGGAGATCGGGCGCCGAAGCCCTGGCTCGGATGGTTGATGTTGCTCGAAGACTGCGCGCGTTCTCAGGAACCCGTCGCAGTGTCAGAACCGCACTTCCCTGTCTTTCCGGAGTTTAAAGACAGTTCATACGCCAGACGCTACGAGATCCTCCTCCGAAAGCTGCGACTGGAGAACCTGTTCAACGAGACAGCGCTCATCCTGACCAAAGAATCGGAAGCGGCTACCGGTGCTTACTCGGAACCTGCGATCGATCTCTCGATGCAAAGATTCCTCGCCAGTTTTGCGGGCCATATCGCAGGGATCATCGCCTCCTGACATGGCCAGACAGCAATCACTCGGTTTCGAACTTACGGTCCCGCCGCACGTCTATGAATACGGTGAGCGTGCCACGGGCGAAACTCATGGAGTTGTCCTCACGAAGCCGCACATAGTGAGGCTCATTCTCGATCTCGCCAAATACGCCTCCAGGCGCGACCTTACGAAGCTGCGGCTGTTGGAGCCGTCGTGTGGCGAGGGCGTATTTCTGGTAGAAGCCGTCCGGCGACTTCTCGCGTCGGCGAAACGTCATCGCGTGCCGGTCGCACGGCTGGGCGATGCGATTCGGGCGTACGACATCGATGAAGTGTCTGCTGAGCGAACGAAGGCAGTTGTCTTCAGCCTTCTTGTCGAAAGTGGTGTCGATCGCGTAGACGCTGAATCGCTCACCACCCAGTGGATTCATCGGGCGGACTTTCTTCTCGCCCCGATCGAAGGCCGGTTTGATGTGGTCGTCGGAAATCCGCCTTACGTTCGTATTGAGCAACTCGACCCGCAGCTACAAGCGATTTACCGAGGTCGCTTTGAGACCATCTTCGATCGCGCCGATCTATACGTAGCATTCATTGAGCGCTCCCTTGAGCTTCTGTCGGCTACCGGCCTGCTTTCCTTCATTTGCGCCGATCGCTGGACGATGAACCGGTACGGAGAGCCACTTCGCAATCTCATCGCGCGTGAATACGGTGTCCGCGTGTACGTCGACCTGCACGAGGCCTCACCTTTCGAATCAGACGTGATCGCATACCCTTCGATCTTTGTCTTCGAGCGGGTGAAACCCGATCATGTCGTGTTCGCGAAGCTCCGGGAAGGATGCGAGGAGGAGTGTATCTTCCTCGCCGCAAGTCTCGACGAGTGGAGTGTCGCGTCAACACATGACGGAGTCGATCTTTTCCGGTACGACCGCTGGTTTGAGAACGGTGAGCCGTGGGTGCTTGGTACACCGGAGCAACTCGGCGTTCTGCGTGAACTTGAAGACCGATTTGCACCCCTCGAAGCCGACGGCCGAGCACGCGTCGGCATCGGTGTCGCCACGGGTGCAGATGAAGTGTTCATCGTCTCAGGAGCACAGGCAGAGGAGATCGAGCGAGAGCGCCTCGTTCCGCTCGTGATGCGTTCGGATATTCGAGAGGGCCGCATTGAGTGGGGCGGTTGTTACGTCATCAATACTTTCAAAACAAATGAAGGTGGAATTGAGCTCGCTGAATATCCGAAGCTTGCCGAATACTTCATAACGCACGAAACCGCCGTTCGCCGGCGCCAGGTCTCGCAACGAAGCAATGGCTTTTGGTTCCGGACGATTGATCGCGTTTATCCGGAGCTGGTCCGGCGTCCGAAACTTCTCATTCCCGACATCGCTGGATCGAATGAGGTTGCTTACGATGCCGGTAATTACCACCCACACCACAACCTGTATTTTGTAACGTCCGATGTATGGGATCTGGAGGTGCTCGGCGGTTTGCTCAGTTCGAAGGTCGCGCTGTTCTTCGTTTGGTCGTATGCCGTTAAGATGCGTGGCGGTTATCTGCGCTTCCAGGCGCAGTATCTCCGCCGTATTCGGGTCCCGGATGCGGCTTCTTTATCCGCATCGCTGAAGAACAGGATTCGGATGGCCTTTCGAAACCGCGACTTCAAGCAACTTGATTCTCTCGCTCTTCGGGCCTACGGCTTGAAGGCCCTGCCTGCGTTCTCATTTGTCGACACGCGCAAGTAGCCGAAGCGCCGGATCGTCGTCGAGCTTCCGCTCGTGTCTCAGAGATCCGACGACGCTCGCCACAGGTCGATCCCCGATTCGACCGCGTAACGGTCGATCCTCGCCAGCTCCTCGGCTGTGAAGCCGGGTTGTTCCAGCGCCGCCAGGTTCTCGGACAGTTGCGACACGCTCGAGGATCCGACGAGTGTCGAGGCCACGCGCGGATCGCGCAGCACCCAGACGAGCGCCATCTGCGCGAGCGTTTGTCCCCGCTCCTTCGCGATTTCGTTCAGCCCTTTCACTCGTGCCAGCGTTTCGTCGGTGAGGATTGCGGCGTTGAACGTTGGCCGTGTCGCGGCGCGCTGAACATCGCGTGTCCCGTCGAGATATTTGTCGGTGAGCAGCCCCTGCGCGAGCGCTGTGAATGCGATGGCACCCATCCCGGTTTCGGCCAGGACGTCGGTCAGTCCGCCTTCGATCCAGCGGTTGAGCAACGAGTAAGACGGCTGATGAATGATCAGCGGCGTGCCGAGCTTCTGCGCAATCGATGTGGCTTCGCGCGTGTGCCCGGCGGAATACGACGACACGCCGGCATAGCGCGCCTTCCCCTGGCGCACGGCGGTATCCAGCGCTCCGATCGTCTCCTCGAGCGGAGTCGACGGGTCGAAACGGTGCGAGTAGAAGATGTCGACGTAGTCGAGATCGAGCCGCAGCAGCGACGCCTCGAGACTGGCGAGCAAATACTTGCGAGATCCGAGCTGTCCATACGGACCGGGCCACATATCCCAGCCCGCTTTTGAGGAGATGATCAGCTCATCGCGGTACGGGTGCAGATCCTTGCGCATGACGCGTCCGAAATTCTCTTCGGCGGCGCCATACGGCGGACCGTAGTTGTTGGCGAGATCGAAGTGCGTGATGCCGCGATCGAACGCATAACGAACGATCTCGCGCTGCGTCGCGAAGGGACGGTCGTCGCCGAAGTTGTACCAGAAGCCGAGCCAGATCGGCGGCAGTTGCAATCCGGAACGTCCCACGCGGCGATAGGCGGAATTGCGATAGCGATCGGGCGCCGCTCGATATGGCTCGTGCGTAAACGGCACGTTGTCGTACGTTGAGACGCTCATGAATTTTCTCCTCTGATCGCAGCCACGACCGCGGAGAAGTCGAGGTCGGCCGCGCCGCGCGCCGCGGCGTCATCCAGCCATTCGCGGTTCGCTTTGGCCTGTTGTAGTTTGCGGCGCCGGGCGGCCGCGGCCTCAATGACGAGCCGCAGATCTTTTGCGGCGTGCCGCAGCTTGAATGAAGGGCTGAAGTCGCCCGTCTCGATATTGACTCTCTTCGCTTTCACGATCGGTCCGATCGGCGAGTCGGTGAGGACATCGAGCACGAGATCCGGCTTGAGCTCGAGCGCGTCTCCGAGTGCGAGCGCTTCCCCGAGAGTCACGATCGCGGCGCCGAGCACGAGGTTGGCCACGAGTTTCATTGCCGCTCCCGATCCGGGGCCGCCGGCGTGCCGCACGGTGCCGAGGAGCTCGAGGATGGGACGTACGCGTTCGTATTGCTCCTGCGTTGCGCCAACGAACACTTCGAGCTTGCCAGTCGTCGCTTGAGGCACGCTGCCGCGAACCGGTGCATCGACGATCGCCGCACCATTCGGCAATCGGGCAGCGGCCGAGCGGACTTCATCGGGTCCGACGGTGGACATGTCGATGAGCAGCTGACCGGCCGACAGCGCCGCCGCCAATCCTTCGCTCCCGAAGAGAACCTGCTCGAGCGCCTCCGGTGTCGCCAGCATGGTGACGATGACGTCCGCGCCGGCCGCGGCCTTCGCGGGCGAGGCCGCGACCGCGGCGCCGTCGTTCGCAAGGGCGACCGTCCGCTTCGGGCTGCGATTCCAGACCGTCAGCTCATGGCCGGCGCGCAGCAGACGAGTCGCCATCGGTGTTCCCATTTCTCCAAGTCCCAGAAATCCGATCTTCGCCATGTTCGTAACCCCTATTTCGCTTCGACAGCAGACCTGACCGCATTGAGCAGTACATCCGCGTCGAAAGGTTTGGGAAGGAAGGCCGTTGCACCACCGGCGATCGCAGCGGCACGTCCATTGTCGTGACCGTGCGCTGTAAGAAAGATGATTGGAACGCGCCAGCCGTTGGTGCGGAGGTGCTTCTGCAATTGCAGACCGTCGATGCCGGGCATTCGCACGTCGAGAATCAGGCAGGTGATCGGCGGCACGTCCTGTCGCCGCAGAAACTCCTCCGCGGATGCGAAGAGGAGGACGACGAATCCGACGGAGCGGAGCAGGCTGGCCAACGCCATCCTCACCGATTCATCGTCGTCCACAACAGCAATGACGGAAGCGTCGTCCATGACGGGATTCAAGGTAAATCTCGCAGGACGAGCCGGGTACTATACGTGCGTATACGGCTGGTTATCCCTCGACGATGCCGAGCCTCACCGCATCCTGAACGAGCTCGGCCAGTGAGCCTGCTTTCATCTTGTTCATCACGCGCCCGCGGTGAACTTTGACGGTGATCTCGCTCGTGCCGAGTTTCTCCGCCACCTGTTTGTTGAGCAGGCCCGTCACGACGAGAGCCATTACCTCGCGCTCGCGCGGCGTGAGCGAATCGTAGAGGCCACGCAGTTCCGCGCGCTCCGAATGTTCGGTTCGCGCCGCCGCATCTTTCCGGATGGCGATCTGAATGGCATCGAGGAGCTGCTGGTCGCGGAACGGCTTCGGAAGAAAATCCATCGCGCCGCTCTTCATCGCCTGAACGGACATCGGGATGTCGCCGTGACCGGTGATGAAAATGATCGGGATCGGATTGCCGGCAGCGGCCAGCTCCTTTTGCAGATCGAGTCCGCTCAAACCCGGCAGACGCACATCGAGCACGAGGCAGGCCGGCGCATCGGGTCGTCCGTAGTGCAGGAAATCGTCAGCGGACGCGAACGACTTCACGCGCAGCCCGACCGAGCGGATCAGACTCTCCATCGCCGGCCGCATCGACGGGTCGTCATCCACGACGAAAACGATCGGCCCGTCAGGCGTCATGACTCATCGGATCCGCGGCCGGCAATGTGAATTGAAACGTCGATCCCTGTGCCGGTTCCGAGGTCGCCCAGATCCGGCCGCCGTGCGCTTCGATGATCGAACGGCCGATGGCGAGCCCCATTCCGAGTCCGCCGGTTTTCGTGGTGTAGAACGCATCGAAGATGTGAGGCAGGTGTTCTTCGGAAATGCCGGCGCCCGAGTCGCGGACCGCGACGAAGACGCCGTTGTCTTTATCCGGGCGTGATTGAATCGTCAGCGTTTTCGAACGCCCGGTCACGCCGTTCATCGCCTCCATTCCGTTGAGGATGAGATTGAGGAGAACCTGCTGGAGCTGGACGCGGTCGGCGACGATGGCAGGCGTTGCGGAGAGCTCGAGTTGCACCGACGTTCCCTTGCGCTGCGCTTCCGCTTCCGCCAGTGCGACGACGTCGCCGATCACGTCGTCGACGCGCAGCGGTTCTTTCCGCGTCTCCTTCCTGCTGAGCAATCCGCGGATGCGCCCGACGACGTCGCTGGCCCGGTTGCCGTCGCTGATGATTCGAACGGTTGCCGCGCGGACTTCGTCGAGGTTCGGCGGGTCTGCCGCGAGCCAGCGCAGCGACGCGTTCGCGTTCGTGACGATCGCGGCCAGCGGCTGGTTGACCTCGTGCGCGATCGAGGCGACGAGCTCGCCCATCATCGTCACGCGGCTGACGCGAGCCAGATCTTCCTGCGCATGGCGCAACGTTTCCTCGGCGCGCTTGCGGTCATCGATGTCGATGAAAGTGCTGCACCACTGCGTCCGTTCCGACGCGTCCCGCATCGGAAACAGGTGATGAAGAAACAGACGATATTCACCGCGCCGATCGCGCAGCCGAACTTCGCCCGTGACCGGCTGGCCGCTCGCGACCGCGCTCTTCCATTCGGATCGATACCGGAACTGGTCGTCCGGATGCACGACGCTGTGCAGTCCGTCGCCGTGCATGACGTCCGGTGAGCGTCCGGTGTAATCGACGAAGCGCTGATTGCAGTAGACGTCGGCTGCCGCTTCCGTTGAGCCGGCCACGACGAGCGCCGGCATCGCGTCCATGACGAGCTGCAGGTTCTTTTCACGGCGACGCGCACGAATGACGAGACGGCTGATGACGAACGCCGTCACGAGCCACATCACGAGGCGCATCGCGTTCCGCGAATCGGCACCCTGGAGAGAAAAAATCGGCAACGCAAAAAAGTATTGAAGCGACAGCGCCGCGACGACCGACACGCACGCCGCGGCGATGAAGCTTCCGTCGAGCGCCACGAAGACCACGACGAGCAGATAGAGAACGGGCGCGCTGAGCTGCAGCTTCAGGCAGATGAACGTCAGCGTCGCCAGCGCGAAGCAGCCGAGAAGGAACGACCCGGCGGTGCGCCTGATCGAGCTCATGCCGCCGATCTTACCGCCGCTCCGGCTCCTTATACGAACGTGTAATCCGCGCCGCCCTTCGTGCAATCGCCGTGTGGAACTCGCGGTCTTACCTTGCCTTCCATGACGATGAATTTCAATTTGACGCTGTGGACGAGACGCCTCGAGGCCATTCCGGCTTCTCGATTCGTCATCGGGGCCGCGGCGTCCATCGTCGTGATTGGAGGCGTCGATCACTTCTCCGGCTCGATGACCCTCCTGACGATTTTCTATCTTGTGCCCGTTGCCACGGCGGCGTGGGTCGTCGGACGTGCGACGGCGCAGTGGCTGGCTCTGTTTGCCGCGGTGATCTGGGCCGTCGCCGACACGATCGGGCCGCTGGCCGAGCCCAAAGCGCCGCTCGCGTGGTTCAACGACGCCTCGATCCTGATCGTGTTTTTCTTCATCAACGTCGTCGTCAGCGCGTTGCGCGAACAGGTCCGGCGCCAGCGAGATCTGCTGCAGGACGTACAGCGGCACCTGCTTCCAGCGATCCCGCGGCTGGCGAACGTCGACGTCGCTTCACGCTGGATCCCGCTCTGGACGGTGGGCGGCGATTACTACGACGTGATCGACGCCGGGCCGAATCAGCTGGCCCTCTGTCTCGCAGACGTTTCCGGGAAAGGGATCGCCGCCGCGCTGGTGATGTCGAATGTGCAGGCCGCGCTTCGCGCGCTCGTTTCGAGCGGCGCGACGCCGGAAAGCGTGCTGACGACTCTCAACCGCCTGCTGCATCAGCGGCTGCGCACGCGATTTTTCGTGACGATGTTCTTTGGCGTGCTCGACACGGTCGGCGGCCGCTTCACGTGTGTGAACGCGGGACACAATGCGCCGATCGTCACGCGCGAAGACGGAACGCTCATCGCGCTGGAGTCGACAGGACCTGTTGTCGGCATCCTTGCCGAGGCGACGTACCAGTCGGTGACGATCGAGCTCGCGGAACGCGATCGTCTCGTCATCTACAGCGACGGCGTGACGGAGTACGAGAATCCCGCCGGCGAGGAGTTTGGCGAAGCACGCCTGCGCGAGCTCCTCACGCACGAAGGCGGAAAGCCGGCGGAAGAAACGTGCCTCGCGATCGTCGACGCTCTTCACGCTTTCGGCGGAGGCCGGCCTTATGACGACGACGTAACGATGCTCGTCGTTCGTCGCTCTCTTCAATCATCGATGGAGACACATCATGCAACTGCCGGTATGGCTCCGTAGACAGGCGTTCGTCCTCGCCGCCGCGTTCCTGTTCGCGGTGATCGCCGTGAACGGTCTGATCTCGTCCCACGAGCTCGTCATGGTCACCGACAGATTTCGAGCGTCGCGCAACTCGGACAGCATCGTCGAGGAGATGAACGAAGCGCTCGGTGCGCTGCGCGACGCCGAGAGCGGCCAGCGCGGCTACCTGCTGACCGGCCGCAGCGGTTATCTCCAGCCGTATTACGACGGACGCGCGCGCGTCGAGAAACACATCGAGCGGCTGCGGATTCTCACGGCTGCCGATCCGGTGCAGCACCCGCGAGTCGTCAACCTGCGCGACGCCGTCGAGACGAAGCTGAACGAGCTCGCCGGGACGATCGCGCGCTATCGAACCGACGGGCCGCAGGCGGCGCTCGGGATGGTCATGACGAATCAGGGGAACGACCTGATGATGCACGTCCGGAGTCTCGCCGCGGAGTTGATGAAGCAGGAGCGGACGACTCGAGCGACGCAGCGCGCGTCGGCAACCAGCAGCAGCGAGCGCGCCGCGAGGATGATCATGCTCACCAGCGCGGTCGCGGCTCTCCTGCTGCTCATCACGCTTCTGCAGATCGATCGCGCCACTCGTGCCGAACGCGACGCGCGCGAACGCTCCGAAAGCGCGAACCGGATCAAGGACGAGTTCATCGCCACGGTCTCGCACGAGCTCCGCACGCCGCTCACCGCGATCCTCGGCTGGTCGCGCATCCTCATCGACGAACGCCGCTCCGAATTGTTGAGCGAGGGCTTGCGCACGATTGAAAGCTGCGCGGCGGTCCAGGCCAGGCTCATCGACGACCTGCTCGACGTTTCGCGAATCATGTCGGGAAAGATGCGGCTGTCGATTCGAACGATCGACCTTGCCGAGGTCACGCGCGCCGGCGTTGACTCCGTACGAACGGCCGCCGATGCGAAGGGCGTCGAGCTCAGGCTCGATCTCGATGAACAGATCCGCGTATCGGCCGATCCCGATCGTATGCAGCAGGTCGTCTGGAACCTGGTTTCGAACGCGGTGAAGTTCACGCCTCGCGGAGGCCGTATCAACGTCCGTCTGCAGCGTACCGATTCGCAGGCGGTCATCGTGGTGCAGGACAGCGGAGAAGGGATCGGCGCCGATTTTCTCCCGCATGTCTTCGATCCGTTCCGCCAGGCCGACGCCTCGAAGGCGCGCGTCCACAAAGGCCTCGGTCTCGGACTCTCGATCGTCAACTATCTCGTGCAGGCGCACGGCGGAACCGTTCGCGCCACCAGCGCCGGCAGGGGAGAAGGCGCAACGTTCCGCGTGTCACTGCCGATCATGCCGTTCGCTCGCAATGAAGCGGTCGCGAAATCGTCGGACATGCCGCACGCCGATGCGCTCGCCGGCATGACGATTCTCGCGGTCGACGACCATCGGCCGACGCTCGACCTGGTGAGCTTCGTCATGCGGTCGGCCGGTGCGACGGTCGTTGCCGCCACGAATGCAGCAGACGGCTACACGCTGCTCTCACGCACGAAGCCGGACGTTCTGCTCTCCGATATCGGCATGCCGGGCGAGGACGGGTTCACTTTCATCTCGAAAGTCCGCCGGTCGTCAGACGTTCCTGCCATTGCACTCACCGCTTACGTTCGTCAGGACGATCGCGACAAAGTGCTGTCGAGCGGATTTCAGGCTTACCTCGCCAAGCCGATCGAGCCGAACGAGCTCGTGACCAGCATCCTCGCGCTGGCTGCACCGCGACGCGCGCGCACGGTGGCGTCGTCATGACTTCGATCACGACTCCTCATCGGCGATCCGCGCACGGCGATGGCGACTGCCTGTGTCGTCGTCATCGCCGAGCTCTTCACCATCGCTTACATCCGCTACCCGCTACATGCGCAGTCCGAAAAGGAATTGAGACATGAAATCAAAAATCATCGCCGCATTCGTCGTTCTTTTGACCGCAGTTTCCCTGATGGCGGCGGATACGCCGGCCGTCGAGGCGCAGCTGACGCAGATCAATCCCGCGCCCGACATGTTTACGTTCCGCGGTCCGATCAACGTGCAGTACCAGCTGACGATTAAGAATCCTCTGATCGATCAGTCGATCACTCTCCGCCGCATCGTGCTTCGCACGCAGGGAAAGGGCGCGTACTCATTGCGTGCCGATGATCCGATCACGATGGCGATCAATCCGGAGAGCTCGGTCACCGTCAATCTTTCCGCGTGGGCGCGCTCGAACGGCGGCTTCATGAGAAGCACGGAACCGGTGGACGTCGTCGTCCAGCTCTGGTTCGACCGTTCGAACGGGAAGTCGTTCGTCAAACAATTCGTCCAGCTGGAGAACCGTCAATGAAACGCGCATGGCTCCTCTCGATCGCATTGCTCGCCGCATGTAAATCAAATCCGCCGAAAGCGGCTGAAGTAACCATTCCGGTGACCGTCGCTACCGCGCTGCAGAAAGACGTCCCGGTGCAACTCCGAGCGGTCGGCACCGTTCAGCCAATGCAGTCGGTCGCGGTCCGCGCGCTGGTTTCCGGCCAGGTGACGCGGGTCTGGTTCCGTGAAGGCGATGAAGTGCATCAGGGACAGCTGCTCTTCTCGATCGATCCGCGTCCGTATCAGGCGGCGCTGCGGCAGGCGCAGGCGATTCTCGCGCGGGATCAGGCGCAGCTCGTCAATGCCGAGGCGGAGAAGACGCGGTATGCGAGTCTGGGCGGCATCGTGTCGCGCGAACAGTTCGATGCGATCAGCGCGGCAGCAGAAGCGGCGCGCGCCATTGTTGCCGCCGATCGCGCGGCCGCTGACGACGCGCGCCAGCAACTCTCGTACTGCGAGATCCGCTCGCCGCTCGAAGGTCGCACCGGTTTGCTGCAGGTTCACGAAGGGAACGTCGTCAAGGCCAACGACGTCACGCCGGTCATCGTCATCAATCAGGTCCGGCCGATCAGCGTGCAGTTCTCGCTGCCCGAGAGTCAGCTCGCCGCGATTCGCGCAGCGGGCGGCGGACTTGCGGTGACGGCATTGCCGCAGGGCGGCTCGACGACCGAGAGCGGCCGGCTCGCGTTCATCGACAACATGGTCGATTCGCCGACCGGCACGATCGCGTTGAAGGCGAGTTTCGCCAACGACCGCGGCGTGCTGTGGCCAGGCCAGTACGTGAACGCAACCGTCACTGTCTCGAATCGCCCGAAGGCGGTCGTCGTGCCCGCGCAGGCGGTGCAAACCAGTCAGAGCGGACAGTACGTCTACGTCGTCAGGAGCAACAAGTCAGTGGAGATGCGCTCGGTCGCCGTGGCGCAGCAGGTGGAGCAGATCGCGATCGTCGACCGCGGTGTCGCGGCAGGGGAGACGATCGTTACCGACGGACAGCTGAACCTCACGCCGAAGAGCAAAGTCAGCATCAGACAGTCGTTGTGAAACGGCGGCCATCATGAATATCGCAGAAACCTTCATCCGTCGTCCCGTCATGACCACGCTGGTCATGCTGACGCTCCTCATGTTCGGAGTGATGGCTTATCGGCAGCTGCCGGTGAGCGATCTGCCGAACGTCGACTTTCCGACGATTCAGGTCAACGCGTCGCTGCCGGGTGCGAGTCCGGAGACGATGGCAGCCGCGGTCGCCACACCGCTCGAGAAGCAATTCTCGACGGTCGCCGGACTCGACTCGATGACGTCGTCGTCGTCGCTCGGCAGCACGTCGATCACGCTGCAGTTTGCACTGACCGAAGACATCAACACCGCCGCGCAGGACGTGCAGGCGGCGATCGCGACGGCGGCGCGGCAGATGCCGCCGAACATGCCGGCGCCGCCGTCGTACACGAAGGTCAATCCGGCCGATTCGCCGATCCTCTATCTGGTGCTCGTCTCCGACACGCTGCCGATGAATCAGCTCGATGAATACGCGGAGACGCTGATGGCGCAACGCATCTCGATGGTGCAGGGCGTCGCGCAGGTGGCGGTGCAGGGAGCGCAGAAATACGCGGTGCGCATTCAGCTCGACCCGCGCCAGCTCGCCGCGCGCGGCATGGGCATCGACGAAGTCGTAAACGCCGTTCGCACGAGTAACGACAGTCAGGCGACCGGCGTGATGAAAGGGCCGTACACCGCGTACACGGTGCAATCGAACGGACAGCTGCTCAGGGCCGCCGACTATCGCCGCGTCACCGTGACGTGGAAAAACGGCCGCCCCGTCCACCTCGCGGACCTTGGCAACGTGCTCGATGACGTGCAGGACAATCAGCAGGCGGCGTGGTACGGAAACAAACGCGCGCTCGTCCTCGAGATTCAGAAACAGCCCGGCACGAATGTCGTGCAGGTGTCTGACAGCGTGCGTGCGTTGCTGCCGGCGTTTCAAAAGCAGTTGCCGGGCAGCGTCAGCCTGCAGGTCTATCGCGACCGCGCCGACGCCATCCGTGCATCCGTCGCCGACGTGAAGTTCACGCTGCTGCTGACGCTCTTCCTCGTCGTGATGGTGATCTTTCTCTTCCTGAGGAACATCTCCGCCACGATCATCCCGTCGCTCGCTCTGCCGTTGTCGATCGTCGGTACGTTCGCGGTGATGTACCTGTTCGGCTACTCGCTCGACAACCTGTCGCTGATGGCGCTGACGCTGTCGGTCGGCTTCGTCGTCGATGACGCCATCGTGATGCTCGAGAACATCGTCCGGCACATGGAGATGGGCGAGCAGCCGCTCGACGCCGCGCTGAACGGATCGAAAGAGATCGGCTTCACGATCGTCTCGATGACGATCTCGCTCACCGCCGTCTTCATCCCGATTCTTTTCATGGGCGGCATCCTCGGGCGCCTCTTCCATGAATTCGCGGTGACGATCGGCGCCGCCATTCTCGTCTCCGGCTTCGTTTCGCTGACGCTCACGCCGCTGCTTTCCGCGCGGATGCTGCGCGCTCACGGAAACAAAGCGCACGGCAAACTCTATCGATGGACGGAGCGCGGCTTCGACGCGATGCTGCACCTCTACGAACGCGGACTGCGGCTCTGCCTCGCGCGGCGCGCGACCACGATGGCAATCTCCGTGGTGATTCTCGCCGGCACCGTCTGGCTGTTCCGCGCGGTGCCGAAGGGATTCATTCCGAGCGAAGACACGGGCGACGTCCGCATCTCGCTGCAGGCGCAGCAGGGCATCGCGTTTCCCGACATGGTTCGCCATCAGCGCGCGGCGATGGATGTCGTATCGAAAGATCCCGACGTCGCAAACTTCGTCTCGTACGTCCGCGCCGGAAATACGAGCACGCTCCTGCTCCGCCTCGTGCCGATGCCGCGGCGCAAATCGTCGGTCGACCAGGTGATGGCGCGGCTGCGGCCGAAGCTGAATGCGATTCCGGGAATGACGGCGTCGCTGCAGAATCCGCCGCCGATCCGCGTCGGCGGACGACAGTCGGCTTCGCCCTTTCAATACACATTGCAGGGCGCCGACACGCAGACGCTGTACACCGCGTCGCAGGCGCTGGTCGACAGGATGAAAACGCTCCCCGGTTTGATCGACGTCAATACAGACCTGCTGATGAAGAACCCGACGCTGGTCGTCGATGTCGATCGCGAACGCGCGGCATCCGTGGGATTGACCGAGCAGCAGATCGACGATGCGCTCTCGTCCGCGTATGCGACGCGTCAGATCTCGACGATCTACGCGCCGACCAACACGTACTACGTGATCCTCGAGCTTCAGCCGGAGTTCCAGGCAAATCCCGAAGCGCTGTCGATGCTGTACGTCCGGGCATCGTCAGGGAATCTCATTCCAATCAGCACGGTCGCGAAAATCAGCAAATCGATCGGTCCGCTGGCGGTCAATCATTCCGGCCAGTTGCCGTCGGTCACGATTTCATTCAACACGAAACCGGGCTATTCGCTCAGCCAGGCGGTAAGCGATGTCACCGCGGCGTCGCGAGCGACGCTTCCGTCGACAGTGACCACATCGTTCCAGGGAAATGCGCAGGCGTTCCAGTCATCGCTTGGCAGTCTCGGGCTGCTGCTCATCATCGCCATTGCGGTGATCTATGTCGTCCTCGGCATCCTGTACGAGAGCTTCATTCATCCGCTGACGATTCTCTCAGCGCTGCCGTTCGCGGGATTCGGAGCGTTGCTCACGCTGCTGCTTTTTCACGTCGATCTGTCGATCTACGCATTCGTCGGCATCATCATGCTCGTCGGCCTCGTCAAGAAGAACGGCATCATGATGGTCGACTTCGCGATCGAAGCGCAGAAGGCCGGCACACCGCCCGAAGAGGCGATCTACCACGCATGCGTCGTCCGATTCCGGCCGATCATGATGACGACGATGGCGGCGCTGATGGGCACGCTCCCGATCGCGATGGGATTCGGCGCCGGTTCGGAGTCGCGTCGTCCGCTCGGCCTCGCCGTCGTCGGCGGTTTGCTCTTTTCGCAGACGCTGACGCTGTTCGTGACGCCGGTCTTCTACGTGTACATGGAGAAGCTCCGCCACCGCAAATCGTCAGGCGTGGCGCATCCTCTGCCGGCGGTCGCTCCGGCAGCGCGCGCCTGAATACAGGAACATCGCCGACATTCGCCGAAAGGGATACCATCTACTCCCACGACTGGAGGCGGATCATGCGGATTATTAATCCCCTGTCGGCGTTTCGTTCGATCTCCGTAATCCTCATCGCCGTGTCCGCCGGAGCGGCGACGAAGCCGGTCGCTAAATCCGCTTCCGCTCCGATGCCGCAGATTTCGGTTGCGGGCATCCGCGTCGTCGGCAACGGCGTCGGCGCGAACGGATCGGAATTGCACGCGTTCAATGAGCGTCCCGGCACCACCATTGCGCTAACCATCCAGGCACCGGATGGCAGCGGAATCGTGGAAGTGGACGATGACGCGAGTCGCGTCGATGCGTTCACGGACAACAGCGGCCAGAACCTGCTCGAGGAAGGTCGCTTCGGTCCGTTTCCGAAGATCAGCGAGGACAACGCTGCAGCGCTGGTCGAAATCGAAGTTCGCGGACGACCCGGCGCGGGCGCTTCTTCGCTCAAGGTGCAGGGTTCGGTTGCGATGTCGGTCGCGGGTGGAACCAAAGCGACGCGCATTGCCAGCGTCCGACTCGAACCGGGGAAAACGATGAAGGTTGGGAACGTCACCATCACCATCAAGAGCGTGACGCCCGGCGACGACTCAACAGACCTCGGCGTCGGTCTGCCCCGATCGTTCATGAACACGATTCACGCCGTTCGTTTCTACGACGCCAAAGGAGAATTGATCGAGTCGCGCCGAACCAGTTCGGGTTACATGAATGACGCCGGCGAAATGAACTTCGATCTGAAGAGTAAGGAAAAGGTGGTGAGCGCCGAGTTCGACATCTGGCAGAACATCCGCCAGATCAAGGTGCCGTTCAGCCTGATGGTTGGAATTGGTCTCGGTGGAGAGAAAGCGCCGGCAGGTGCCGCGGCGACGCCCGCCGCGCCACCGGTCGCGCGAAGTGACGTTCCCAAAATCGCTCCCGGACCGAACGACGGTGCCGCATCGGTCGACGCAGTGCTGACTAAGATGAGCACAGCATTTGCCGCCGGAAAAGGGCGCGATCTGCTCGCCGTCATCTTTCCCGACGACCGCAACGATTTCGCGCTGGTCATGGCGACTGCCGTTGTTTTCTCAACGCTCGCAAACATGGATGACGCGAAAGCAGCCGAGAAAGCACAGAAAGAGGTCGACGCGCTGATCGCCAAACACAAACTCAACATGCCGCTGAACAAGCCTCCCGCGGAAATCTTCAAAAATGCAGATATCGGGGCGTTCGTCACCGACGCCGTCGTCTATTTGAAGGCGCACATGCCAAAAGGCCAGGACGCCGCTTCTCTGCTTCTACCGAATGGACGAGCTCAGAACGTGAGAATCGATGGCGACTCGGCCGTAGCGACGTTGGGAAAGAAAGACGCGAAGTTCTCGCGGGTGAATCAGAAATGGTTTATTCGGGTGACGGACTAAGAAAGCGAAGCGGTTCGACGGCTCGCGTTATTCACGCCACGCAACGCTGACGGCGGCGGAAGACACCCGATGTGAAATCGACGCCGATGGGACTCACCACGACCGCGCCGAGGCGCGACGCGATCGTCTACAAGATGCACGGGGACCTCAGGAGAAGCCCGCTGCGTGTCGGAGCGGCGACGCCGTGCTCCTCGAAAACACTTGTCGACGTCCTTCGGAAAACGTAGCGAAATCAGACAGCTGTCCATACTTAGCGCTGTGTTGAAATACCTCGCGAAACGCTAAAGTACTGTGAATGCTGGTGTTATCGGTTCCCGAGACATGGCCGTGAATTTGCTCGTGACTTTTGCCGTATGTATTCCCCAATGTTGTCATCAGCCGGAGGTGCACGCGCGCGGTCCGGTCCGGCCTGGTCGGGCGAGAGCCCGGAGTCCGGCGCCAGGTATCGCGGTCTCCTCGAAGCGGCGCCCGATGCCATGGTGGTCGTGAACCAGGCGGGCGAGATCGTGCTGCTGAATGTTCAGGCGGAGAGGCAGTTCCGATACTCCCGCGATGAGCTGTTGGGGCAGCAGGTCACGAACATCATTCCTGAGGGGTTTGCGGAACGGCTGGTGGCCGACGGCCTCCGATCCGCGGCTGACGCTCTGGCGCAGCAGATCGGGACCGGGATCGAGCTTACAGGGCTTCGCAGGGACGGAAGCGAGTTTCCGATCGAGATCATGTTGAGCCCGCTGGAAAGCGCTGAAGGAATCCTGGTAACGGCGGCAATCCGCAACATCAGCGTGCGCAAGGATGCCGAAAAAAATCTGGCGAGGATGGAAGGCGGACGCAGGTTGGCAGAGGAAGAGCTCCGACAGAGCGAAGAACGATATCGGATGATCCTCGATGGAGTTCCGGACCACGCCATTTTCATGATGGACCCGCGCGGTCAGATCGTCAGCTGGAACGCCGGCGCCGAACGGATCAAGGGCTACAAAGCACACGAGATCATCGGCCGCAATTTTTCGTGCTTCTTTCCAGCGCACGAGGTCGAGCGCGGCAGGCCGGAAGAGATACTCAGGCTTACTGCCATCAACGGCCGGCATGAGGAACAGGGGTTGCGGGTGCGAAAGGATGGCTCTCGATTTCTGGCGAGGGTCACCTTCACAGCATTGCGGGACGCGTCGGGAAACCTGCGCGGTTTTTCCGAGTTCAGCCACGACCTCAGCGAGAGCAGGGAATCGGGAGCGAAGTATCGCGGGCTGCTGGAAGCAGCTCCCGATGCGATGGTGGTTGTGAACCAGCAGGGAGAAATCGTCCTGCTGAACGTTCAGGCCGAAAAGGCGTTCGGATATTCGCGCGATGAGCTGATAGGGCAGCAGGTCAGAAACATCGTTCCCGAGGGTTTCGAGGAGCGGCTGATCGCTGACGGGCTCCGATCGGCAGCGGACGCACTGGCGCAGCAGATCGGAACCGGGATTGAGCTAACCGGACTTCGGAAGAACGGAAGTGAATTTCCGATCGAGATCATGCTCAGTCCATTGGAAAACGCTGAGGGAATCCTCGTGACCGCTGCCATTCGCGACATCAGCGTGCGCAGGGACGCGGAAAAGCATCTGGCTCAGATGGAAAGCAGGTATCGCGGATTGCTGGAGGCGGCTCCCGACGCAATGGTCGTCGTTAACCAGGCAGGCGAGATCGTGCTACTGAACGTTCAGGCGGAAAAACAGTTCGGATATTTGCGCGATGAGCTCTTTGGACAGCAGGTTCGGAACATCATTCCGGAAGGTTTTGCGGAACGGCTGATCGCTGACGGTCTTCGATCCACCGCTGAGGCACTGGCGCAACAGATCGGCACCGGTATTGAGCTCACCGGCCTGCGAAAGAATGGCAGCAAGTTCCCGATCGAGATCATGCTCAGCCCGCTGGAAAATGCCGACGGAATTCTGGTGACGGCCGCCATCCGCGACATCACCACGCGAAAAGCGGCCGAAGCACATCTCCTGCGGAAGGTGGATGAGCTCAATCGCTCGAATGAGGAATTGGGGCAATTTGCCTACATTGCCTCACACGATTTGCAGGAACCATTGCGCATGGTGGCCAGTTACACACAACTCCTTTCCAGACGATATAAGGGAAAGCTCGACTCCGATGCGGATGAATTCATCGCATTCGCCGTCGACGGCGCCAACCGGATGCAGCGCCTGATCAGGGACCTGCTCGCCTATTCGCGTATTGGGACCGAGGGTCGGAAATTACTGGCGACGTCCAGTGAAAACGCCCTGCGACAAGCGCTCGTCAATCTGCGTGGTGCCATCGAAGAAGGTGGCGCTCTTGTGACGCACGATCCGCTGCCAACCGTACTTGCAGACGAGATGCAACTGGTTCAGTTGTTTCAAAACCTCGTCGGCAATGCCATCAAGTATCAAGGGCCCGGGACGCCGACCGTGCACATTTCGGCCGCTCGAAATGACGAAAAGAAGTGGGTGTTTTCAGTGCGTGACAATGGTCTTGGGATTGACGAAAAGTACCTCGACAGGATCTTTGGGATGTTCCAGCGCCTTCACAGGCGCGAAGAGTTCGCCGGCACAGGCATGGGTCTGGCCATTTGTAAGAAGATCGTCGAGCGACACGACAGCAGTATCTCAGTCGCATCGCAATCCGGTTTGGGTTCCACGTTCAGCTTTGCACTGGCAGGAAACGAGAGGACATTATGAGAATAGTCAGGAAACCCGGTATGCCATTGCAGGTGCTGCTGGTCGAAGACAGTCCCGGGGACATCCGGCTCACGCAGGAAGCCTTCCGTGACGCCAATTCGTCCGTCCAATTACACGTGGCGTTTGACGGTGTTGAGGCAATGGCCTTTCTCCGACGCGAGGGCTCGCACGTTCATGCTCCTCGGCCCGATCTCATCCTGCTCGATCTCAACCTTCCCAGGATGGACGGGCGCGAGGTCCTGGCGCAGATCAAGAGCGATGATGTTCTCAAAACAATTCCTGTTGTCATTCTGACGACTTCTGAAGATGAAGGTGACATTACAAAGAGTTATGAGCTTCACGCGAACTGCTACCTCAATAAACCGGTGCAGCTGGACGCCTTCGAAGGGTTGGTCAGTACCATCAATGATTTCTGGTTGACGATGGTCAAGCTGCCGCGCCAGAGGCAGACAGAATGAACCCGATATCGATCACAAAGCTTCTCTTAATCGAGGACAACCCCGGAGACGCTCGTTTGCTCTGTGAGATGTTCAGGGAGCAGGGTTCGCATAACACGGAAGTTACGCACGTCACGTCGATGGGAGCGGCGGAGAAGTATCTTTCGGAGCATGTGTTCGACATCATCCTGCTCGATCTGGGACTGCCGGACGCCGAGGGGCTGGATGCGGTACGGCGGGCCCATGCAGCCGCGCCACGAGTTCCACTGGTGATCCTGACCATCCTGGACGACGAGTCGATGGCCGTGCGAGCGCTGCAGGAGGGGGCGCAGGACTATCTCATCAAAGGCCAGATCGAGAGCGGCCTTCTGCGCGCGCTGCGTTATGCCATCGAGCGCAAGATCATGGAGGACGTTCTGCTCAAGGAGCGGACGCGAAGCGAAGAGGGCTGGGCTCGTCTTGCCGCGATTCATGAGGCCACACCGGATCTCGTAAGTATCAGTGACATCGCCGGTCGCCTGCTCTATGTCAATCACGGTGGCCGCGCGATGGTTGGTCTTGCTGACAACGCCGATGTCACCGGATACACAATTGCCGATTTTCTGCGCAACCCCGATACGCACGTCATCGAGACTGAAGGTATTCCCGCCGCGATCCTCAATGGCGTCTGGCGCGGCGAAACTGATCTGATAAGCCTCTCTGGCGGCCTGGTTGCGATCTCACTGATCATTCTGGCTCATAAGAGATCCGACGGGTCTGTGGAATTCGTCTCTACCATTGCCCGCGACATTACCGGTCACCGACAATTGGAAGCACAGCTTCGTCAGGCACAGAAAATGGAGGCCGTAGGGCAGTTGGCGGCCGGAGTAGCGCACGAGTTCAACAATCTCTTACAGGCCCTGATGTCCATGTCTGCGATCCTGCGACTGCGCGGTGCCGGCGAGCAGATCACGAGAATCGGGGCAGACATGGCAGCTCAGATCAGGCGCGGCGCCGGCCTTACGCAGCAACTCCTCCTGTTTTCCCGCGATACTGTCGTTGAAAAAGTCGACCTCGATCTTTGGGAAGAGGTGCAAAAGGCGAGCGTACTGCTGCGCCAGCTGCTCCCCGAGAACATTCTGATCGTCCTTGAAACCCCAACACAGCGGCTGTCTGTCCAGGGCGATGCAGGGCAGATGCAGCAGGTGCTCCTGAATCTTGCGATCAACGCTCGGGACGCCATGTCGCCCGGCGGCACGCTCACGCTGCGCGTCGGGTCCTTGGGCGAAAGAGCGTTTTTCGAGGTCGAAGATGATGGGGAGGGGATGAGTGACGAGACACGGTCGCATCTGTTCGAGCCATTCTTCACTACCAAGGACGCAGGAAAAGGGACCGGCCTCGGTCTCGCAGTGGTTCACGGCATCGTCGTTGAGCACGGAGGGAGTGTCGATGTCGACAGCCGGCCCGGCGAAGGAAGCCGCTTCCGCGTCTTCCTCCCTTCGACATTTTGCGAAGAACCGAGAACGCCGGAGTTGATCGATGATGCAGCGGAACCGGCCGCTCATGGCTGCGTGCTTCTGGTGGAAGACGAAATCGCAGTGCGCGACGGCATCGCAGTGTTGCTGGAAACGATCGGCTACGGCGTCATCGCGGTCGCAAGCGGCGAAGAGGCAATGGCGATCCCTCTGGAACCGGTGCCGGATCTGTTGCTCACCGATGTGACGCTGGCCGGAATTGGTGGCTCGGCATTGGGAGAGCGCCTGCTCGAGCGCTGGCCTTTACTCAAAGTTGTGCTGATGTCGGGCTATCTTGAGGAGGCGACGCGCGCCGACGCCGGCCAGCGAGGCTGGTACTTCCTCCAGAAGCCGTTCGAGATGACCGAATTGACCTCCCATCTGCGTGCAGCGCTGCACGCGGACGAAACATCGCCCGCGCTGACGAACCTGAACGATGTGTTCAGCCGCGAGTCGGTCGCCGTCTGAGGGAGAGCGATTTGCAGTGATCCTGCAGGCGCGAACATCTGGAGGGTCGGTGCGCCAAAACGAAACGCCGCCCGGTCGTGACGACCTGGGCGGCGTGATTGGGGTGGCGTTGGTAGGCGCTAGCGGACTCGAACCGCTGACCCCCACCGTGTGAAGGTGATGCTCTACCAGCTGAGCTAAGCGCCTGTT
Source organism: Acidobacteriota bacterium (assembly GCA_034667465.1). Lineage (GTDB taxonomy): Bacteria > Acidobacteriota > Thermoanaerobaculia > Gp7-AA8 > Gp7-AA8 > JAOBAU01. Next base: position 98,847 of record JAXDJV010000029.1, read on the forward strand.
TGCTGCGATCTCAACGAACCGTCTTCGGGTGCTATTTCCGAAGGGGGCGAGGATAGCGGGCGGGCGGGGCGGCGTCAACTGTGCTACATCGTCAGCCATGAAACGGATTGCGACGGCGGCGGCGGTTTTGGCGGGGGCGGCGGCGCTGGGGGCGGGGGTGGAACGGCTCGTCATCGCGGCGCCGCGTTACCGCGGACCTTCATCCGACCACTTCGACGGCGATCGCTTTCACAACATCGACGATCGTGTGCGCGAGGAAGGCTCCTTCCTGAAGTGGCAGCTGAATCGGACTCCCGGCTACTGGCCGGAGTGGATCGATTCGCCTCCCGGTCCCGCGCCGGAACGGCGTGTCGACGGCGGACGGCTGCGCGTCACCTTCATCAATCACGCGACGATGCTCATTCAGATGGACGGGGTCAACATATTGACCGATCCGATCTGGTCCGATCGCACCTCGCCCGTTTCGTTCGCGGGACCGAAGCGGCATCGCGCGCCGGGGATTCGCTTTCGCGATCTTCCGCCGATCGATGCGGTGCTCGTCAGCCACAATCACTACGACCATCTCGACGTGCCGACGCTGCGGCGTCTTCGCGTGCGCAACGCCGCGACGCCGATCATCACGCCGCTCGGCAACGGCACGCTGATGGCGCGGCACGGCATCGCCGGGGCGACGGAGCTCGACTGGTGGCACAACGTTGCCGTCTCCGATCGCGTGCGCATCACGCTCGTGCCGGCGCAGCACTTCTGTGCGCGCGGCCTCTCCGATCGCGACCGCAACCTGTGGGGCGGATTCGTGATTAGCGGTCCTTCCGGCAACGCGTACTTCGCCGGCGACACCGGATGGGGAACTCACTTCACGCAGATCGCCGCGCGCTTCTCACCGATTCGCGTCGCGCTGCTGCCGATCGGCGCGTATCTGCCGCGCTGGTTCATGAAGCCGGTGCATGTCAATCCCGCCGAGGCGGTTGACGCGCACAAGGTGCTCGGCGCGGAGACGAGTATTGCCATGCACTTCGGCACGTTTCATCTTGGCGACGACGGCGAGCGCCAGCCGGTCGAAGATCTCGAGCGCGCCATCGCCGCGAACGGCAATCCGCGATTCTGGATTCTGCAGCAGGGAGAAGGGAGAGACGTCCCATGATGCTTCGCTCGATCGGCAGCTGGTCTCACGGCATCATCGATTACGCGATCGTCGTACTGCTTCTCATCGGCCCGAGCGTGCAGCACTTCAGCGGAAAGCAGGCGACGTTCTGCTACATCCTCGCGTTCGTGCATCTCGCGCTGACGCTGCTGACGCGCTTTCCGCTCGGCGTGCTGAAGATCGTCGGGTTCCCGCTGCACGGCGCCGTCGAATTTCTCGCGGCGCTGGTCGTGCTCGTGCTGCCGTGGATCGCCGCGTTTGCACGCGGCGTTCTCTCACGCAACTTCTTCGTCACGATCGGCCTGCTGCTCTTTTTCGTCTGGCTGCTGACCGACTACCGCGGCCTGCGGAGCGCCGCGACTACTTCTTCTTCGAAGACGATTTCTTAGACGTCGACTTCCTGGAAGCGGACGACTTCTTCGACGAGGCTTTCTTCGAGGAAGCTTTTTTCGAGGAAGAGGACTTCTTCGATGACGAAGCTTTCTTCGACGACGCCTTCTTCGATGATGCAGCCTTCTTCGAAGACGACTTCTTCGACGGCACCTTGCCGCCTTCGCGCCGCGCTTCCGAAAGTCCGATGGCGATGGCCTGCTTGCGGCTCGTCACCTTCTTCCCCGAGCTGCCGCTTTTCAGCGTGCCGCGCTTCCGCTCGTGCATCGCCTTCTCGACTTTCTCCTCCGACTTTTTCCCGTACCTGCCTGCCATGCAACAACCTCCTTTTGTTCGTGCAACGGAAGTTGTGCAAGCAGCGTGCGCGTCTATTTGTCGGCGTAGCTCGATCGCGCCATCACGTACACGCCTTTGCGCTCGACCTGCACGTCGATGGCGTGCACCGCGCCGCGATTGCTCGTCGGCGGCTTGCGCACTTCGAGCTCGTAGTGACCGGCGAGCGTTCGCTGCAAACGGTCGTACGCGATCGATGGAAACTCGTGCGTCTTCGCGTAGAAGCCGCCGGTGTCGTCGGCCGCTTTCGCCAGTCCGACTTCGAGCGTGTGTGAGTCGGCGTACGTCGTGTCGAGTGAGAAGACGGTGACGCGCGCCGACTCGAGCGCGATGCGCGCCGCGCCGTAGTCGGGTCCCATCGTGACGCGCTTGCCGACGAGATGTCCGAGGCCCCAGCCGAAGAGAATGAGCGACTTCGGTCCCGGAATCGGACGGAGCGCGTTCGCGACGACCAGCAGCGCGCGCTCGGGCGTCTTCACATCGAGCAGCTCTTTTTTGTCGAGCCGCTTCGCGAGCGATGGCATCGGAACTATCGGCGGCACAGACGGCTCGTTGATCAGCAGCGCCTGCTCCATCGCGTCGCGGATGCGGCGCTTGTCGCTCATGAAGTCGAGGCGGAACTTGAGGTGCGAATCGAAGGAGAAGACGGCCACGCGATCGTCTTCCTCGAGGCTGTCGATGAGCTGATCGACGGTCGCCAGCAGATGCATCTGCCCGACGATCCGTTCGTGCGCGCGCGCGAAATCGGTCTGGAAGAAAAAGATGAGCAGCCGGCCGTTCGGCGGCGGGATGTCGAGCGATTCATTCACGACCGCTCTCTGCGGCTCGTCATCGAGTCCCGCCAGGTCGCGCGCGACGGCGTTCTCCGGAATCCATTCCGCCGATTCGACGACCGCGTCGACGCCGTCGATCTTCACTTTGAAATCAGCCGGCTTCAGGCCGAGGACCGGATCGCCGTTGTAGTCGGTCACGCGTGCGTCGACGAGGATGCGCTCGACGGTGATCGTTTCGCCCGTCTTCATCGACGGTTTCTGCTGCGCGAATGCGAGTGCGGGAACGAGAAGAAGCGCAGCGATGATTGAGCGCATCGTCGAAGGATACAATCGCGCGATGCGCAGAATCGCTCTCATTCCGGTGACGTTTTTGATGTTTTTGATCGCGACGACAGTCTCGGCCGCCCGCTTCGACGAGCTCTTCCTCGACAAGACGATGCGCGTCGACTACTTCCACACCGGCAACATGGGGCAGGAGATCGTCGCACTCCGCGACGTCGTCTCCGACGGTCCGTGGGCCGGCAGCCGTACCCATCTCGTCGAGACTCTCAACCTCGGCGCGTATCAATTCGAAGTCATCGATCGAGATTCGAATCAGGTGATCTTCCTGCGCGGTTTCGCGTCGGTCTTCGGCGAATGGACGTCGACCGATGAAGCGAAAGAACGCGCGCGGACGTTCGGCGAATCGGTCCGCTTTCCGTGGCCGCGCAAGCCGGTGCAGCTCGTGCTGAAGAAGCGCGATTCGCAGAGCGCGTTTCATGAGATCTGGTCGACGATCATCGATCCGAATTCGCGCTTCGTGAATCCGGTCGATCGGAAATCGATCGGGAAGGTGTGGAACGTTTTCGAGAACGGTCCGGCCGCGGAGAAGGTCGATCTGCTCGTGATCGGCGAGGGCTACACCGAAGCGGAGTGGCCGAAGTTTCACAAGGATGTAGCTCGGCTCGTCGGAAAGCTCTTCGACACCGAGCCGTTCAAGCATCGGAAGAGGGACTTCAACGTGCGCGCGCTCGATCTGCCGTCGGCGCAGAGCGGCGTGCATCGTCCGCGGACGAAAGACAATCGCCGGACGCTGACCGGCGTCGAATACAACATCTTCGATTCCGAGCGTTACGTCCTGACGCTCGACGATCACGCCATGCGCGACATCGCATCGGCCGCGCCATATGACTACATCGAGATCCTCGTGAACGAGAAGCAGTACGGCGGCGGCGGAATCTTTCGCGATCAGGCGACGGCGGCGGTCGACACCGGATTCGCCGAGTACGTGTTCGTTCACGAGTTCGGCCATCACTTCGCGGCGCTCGCCGATGAGTACTACACGTCGCCGGTCGCGTATCAGAGCGGCGGCAGCGAGCATCCGGAACCGTGGGAGCCGAACGTCACGGCGCTGCTCGACGCCGAGAAATTGAAGTGGCGCGATCTCGTCGAAGCGTCGACGCCGCTGCCGACACCGTGGGACAAGGAAGCGTTCGACAAGCACGCGCTCGAGTACCAGGCGGAGCGCCGCAAGCTGCGCGAATCGAACGTGCCGGAAAGCGAGATGGACAAGCTGTTCACGCGCGAGCGCGAATGGGAAACAAAGTTCCTCGGCGAACAGAAGTTTGCCGGCAAAGTCGGCGCGTTCGAAGGGGCGGCGTACGAATACAAAGGGCTCTACCGGCCGGAGGTCGACTGCATCATGTTCACGCGCGACGAGGTTGGATTCTGTCGCGTCTGCAGCCGCGCCATCGAGCGGATCATCGATGAATACACGAAGTGAAGTAAGCTCGCTCTTCGCATGCCGATGACCTTCGTGGCGGGAGCCGCGTCCGACGTCTTCGCTCCCGGCTTCGCGGCCGCGGTTGACGCGGAACTGCGGAAACGTTTCCCGGCGCTCGCGCCGGCGGCGACGGAAGAGTGGTATCGATCCGAGGAGATCGACGCCACCGGCTGGAGCTCGCTGCAGCGACGCATCGGAAAGAGCCCGCAGATCGGCCCCGATCCGTATCAGGCCGTCTATCTGCCGCTGCCGATCGAGAAGCTCGAGCAGATCGTCGTGCCGCCGGCCGCCGATCCGATTCAGGCCGGAAGTCTCCCGGCGCTCATCGAAGAGTTGAAAGCGTACGCCGCGAAGGCGTCACTGCCGACCGACGATCTCGAGCTGATGCAGCTCGGCGCGAAGTACCTCGAGGACGACGCGCTCTTTCACAAGGATCTCGACGTGCAGACGTACGTGCAGCTGATGCTCTCCGCGAAACAGGCCGCCGCGCACAACGCGCCGATGTGGGTGGCGATCAGTTAAGCCCTGCGACTCGTCTGGATCTTCGCGCGAAGATGCGCCCGAATTACTGCGCGCGCTTCAGCGCCAGATCCTGAAAGTCGAAACTGAAATCGGTGCGCGACGACACCGGGGCCATCGCGATCGTCGTCACTTCGCCGTCCGCATTCAGTGCGAAGTTCACGAACGCGTCGGCGTCGAGAAAACGATCGCGCCAGCGAACGACGAACGTGTTGTGCTGCCAGTGTTCCAGATCGCCGATCAGTTCCGCGGTGTGACTGAACGCATCACCAGCTTCCCATTCTCGGCCGTGATCGTGACGTCGCCGTACCAGGGATCGGTGTAGCGACCGGCGTATTTCTCGATCGCGAGTGACGGCTTCGAATCCTTCGCGCGCGCGTCGTCGTGTTTCTTCTGCTCGTCGGCGAGCTTCTTCTTCGCCTCATCATCTGCCTGGCGATAGAGCTCGATCCAGTCGGTGGTCGCGCCGCCGAGGTAGTGATCGACGATCTGCCAGGTAATCGAATTCGTGAGCGACGTCGCCTGCTGATTGGTCAGCACGACGATGCCGAGGTTGAGATCGGGGACGAGAGTCACGAGCGAGACCGTGCCGGTCAGCCCGCCGGAATGGCCGACGAGCTGATGGCCGCGGTAGTCGCGCGTTCTCCAGCCGAGCGCGTATTGCGAGAAGTTTGGCGCGAGCGCGGCCAGCGGACCTTCCGTCGGCGGGATGCGGACCGGAATCTGCGCCGACCACATTTCGCGCGACTGCTTCTCGCTGAACAGCCGCTTGTCGCCGTCGTACTTTCCGTGCGCGAGCTGCGCGATCAGCCACTTCGCCATGTCGTTCGCGCTCGACGCCAGGCCGCCCGCCGGCGCGGCGTTTTCCCATACGTCGTAGCGAATCGGAATCATGCGATCGCCTTCCGGCGCGTGCGGCGTCGCCGCGTCGCTGCTGGCGCGCAGCGCGCGAACGGACGTGACCGTCTTCGTCATCGCCAGCGGCGTCAGGATTCGTTCGGTGATGAACTCTTCCCAGGACTTGCCGCTGATCGTTTCGATGACGCGGCCGGCGGCGATGAACATCAGATTGTTGTACGCGTAGCGCGAGCGCATGCTCGTCGCCGGTTTGATGAAGCGGATGCGACTGACGACCTCTTCGCGCGTCAGATCGGTGGCCGGATAGATCATCAGATCGCCAGCGCCGAGTCCGAGACCAGCGCGATGCGAGACGAGATCGCGGATCAACACTTCGTTCGACGCGTACGGGTCGTACATCCGAAACGACAGGAGGTATTTCGACACCGGGTCGTCCCACGAAAGCTTTCCTTCATCGACGAGCATCGCCAGCGCCGCGGTCGTGAACGCTTTCGAATTCGACGCGATCTGGAACAGCGTGTCGCCATCGACCGGCGCCGATTCGCCGAGCTTGCGCACGCCGAATCCTTTCGCAAGCACGACCTTCCCATCCTTCACGATCGCGATAGAAACGCCCGGCACGCGGAACTGCTGCATCGCGCGCGCAACGCTCGCGTCGAGCGCGGGCGGCGGAGCGGTGTCGGCGTAAACGGAGGCGGTGAAGAGGACGAGAAAAAGGGAAGTCACAGTCTTCATGGCGCGGTGATTGTAGTAGCGCTCGCTGTATGCCCAGCGACTCGACATATGACGCGATCATCATCGGCGGCGGTCCTGCCGGTCTCACCTGCGCAATCTTCCTCGGCCGCTATCAGCGCCGTGTGCTCGTCGTCGACAACGGCAGGCCGCGCAACTACGCATCGCGCGCGATTCACGGCTTTCTCGGACAGCACGGCATCGCGCCGGGCGAGCTGTTACGGAAGGGAAGGAGCGAAGCGATCGAAGCCGGCGTCGAGATTTGCGAATGCACGGCCGATGACGTGCAGCGCGTCGGCGACGTTTTCGAAGTGACGACGTCGAGCGGCGTGATGCGGGCGCGTCGCGTCGTCCTCGCTTACGGCGTACGCGATGAGCTGCCCGACGTTCCCGGCGTCGAGGATTACTACGGCGGCAGCATCTTTCACTGTCCCGACTGCGACGGCTACGAAGTGCGCGACAAGATGGTCGGCGTGATCGGTTGGGGACCGAAGGTCGTCGGGCTGTCGCTGAAGCTGACGCAGTGGACTGACAAGCTGACGGTGCTGACGGATGGGCACGAACGCGACTTCGGCGAGGAGCTGATGAGCAAGCTGCTCGCGAGCGGCATCGGCGTGAAGGACGAGAAGATCGTCCGCTTCGAAGGGAAGGACGCGATCGTGCGCGCCGCCGTGCTCGAAGGCGGCGAACTGGTTGCCGTCGATGCGCTCTTCTTCACCATCGGCGTTCATCGCTCGTGCAATCTCGCGGAACGCCTCGGCTGCGTGGAGGTCGAAGGAACGCCATGCCTTGTGGTCAACGATTACAAGGAGACGACGGTGGAAGGGGTGTATGCGATCGGCGATCTCGTTCCCGGATCGCAGCTGGCAATCACGTCTGCGGCGGATGGCGCGATCGCGGCGATCGCAATCAACAAGAGTCTGATGCCGCCGTCGAAGCTGGTCTAAAGTCAACAAATGGGGTCTGACCCCCAAAGTTGACTTTAGCGCGACGAGAAGACGCCGGCGGCGGGATCAGCAACGACCCGAATCGAAACGTTGCTCGCCGAGATCGGCACGCGCGTTCCGGTCCTGTGTACCCACACCACCACCGTGTAAACGCCCGGTCCGTCGCGGAACGGCACCGCGAACGAGAACGTGCCGTCGTTCGCGACCTGAAAATCTCCGCGCTCGCCGCGCGTACGCGGGAGGTAATCGCGGCGTTTGTCGGGGAGGCTGTATGTATCGATGAGGTTGGCGGTCATCGCCGAGATCGATTGCGGCATCGCTTCGTGATGGACGCTGATCGCGTCGATCTCGTATCCCGCCATCGCGCGGCCGGTGGCGAGCACGCGATCTTCCGGCGTCGCGTTGCGCGGCAGCGGGCGCGTCCATTCGACGTAGCGGCGGATGAACTCCTGCGTCAGGCGGAACTCGCCGCGCTCCCACGCGAGGCCAATGCCGACGTAGTTCGCGTGCGGGTCGAGGATCGTGCGCCGATGTCCGTCATGCGGCGCTTTCTCCTCCATCATCGCTTCCTCGGAACGGCGCATCATTTCGTACAGCGCGCGATCGCTGAAGTTGTACGACGCCGACCAGGCCGCCGCGTTTTCACTTACCGCGTCGTTGCCGCCGGCGAACGAATAGCGCATGTACGGCGCCTCGCCGTTCGTCGTGAAATGGCCGGTCGTGCCGTTGCGAATCTGCTGGCGGCAGTACGCGTCGGCGAGCACGGACGTCGTCGCGTCGAGCTCGACCGCGCCGAGACCGAAGCGGGCGCGATCGCGGTTGATCATCCGGACGAGCTCGTTTCGCAGCACGAAGCGCGTCTCATCGATCGGACCTTCACCCTGCGCCAGCGGAGTGCCGGCGATCAGCAGCCAGATCGAGGCGGTGATGAGGAAGATGCGTTTCATGAACGCTGTCGGAACGAATTCACGACGCTCATTATTCACTTGAGCGGCAGCTCGACCGAGATCCGGAAACCATTCTCCAGATTTTCCGCGTGCACCGAGCCGCCGTGTTCTTCCACCGCTTTGCGTGCGATGGCGAGGCCGAGTCCGGTACCGCTCGACTTCGTGGAGAAGTATGGATCGAAGATCTTCGGCAGCAGCTCCGGTGCGACGCCGGGGCCGCTGTCTTCGACGAAGATCCGCACGCGCGAGTCGAACGATTCACTCGCCAGTCGCACGTTGCCGCCGGGTGCCGCCTGGAACGCGTTCTCGATGAGGTTCGCGATCGCGCCGCGGATCAGGCGCGCATCGCCGGCGAACTGCGACGGCGTCGACGGCGCGATGTCGGCGCGGAACGCGATGCCGCGCTCGGAGCTTCCGGCGTAATCGGCGGCGAGTTGTTCGAGCAGTTTTTTCAGATCGAGCGGACGGCGATGCACCTGGCGCAGCGACGCGTAATCGCCGAACTCCTTCGACGTCTCGCGCAGCACGACCACCTGCCGCAGGATGTTGTCGACGGCGCTGCGAACGACCGCGGGAAGATTCGGATCGTCGCGATCCGCCATCGCGCGGAGATGCTCGGCCGTCAGCTGAATCGGCGTGAGCGGATTCTTGATCTCGTGCGCGACCTGACGCGCCATCTCGCCCCACGCTTCGAGCCGGTTCGATCGCAGAATTTCGGTCACGTCCTCGGCGATCAGCATCTCTTCCTCGCTCTCCGGCAGCGGCACGATGGAGACGCGGTACGTGCGCGGATTGCCGTCGACGACGAGCTCGATCTCTTCCGATTCCGTCTGCCGGTTGCGATGGTGCGCGACGAACTCGCGCAGCTCCGGGAATGGCGGATCGAACGGCTTCGGCAGCGGCGCGTCATCGAAGTCGAGGAGGCGACGCGCGGCGAGATTCGTGGCGGCGACGTGCATCGTGCCGTCGAGCACGACGACCGCGGCGTTGATGTTCTCGAGCAGTATCTGCAGCCGATCGCGCTCGTGGCGAAGATCGTTCTGCTGCCGGCGAATCGATTGCGCCATGTCGCGGAACGTCGTCACGAGCAGGCCGAGGTCGGGATCGGACGGCACGCGGATCTCGTAATCGAAGTTGCCCGCCGCGACCGAGCGTGCGCCGGCGACGAGTCCCTGCACCGGTCCGGTCACGCCGCGCGCCGCGCGGAACGCGACCGCGATCGAGCCGAGGACGATGAAGACGAGCAGCAGATAGATCGTCGTCGCGAGATCGTTCACCTGCGTCTCGATCTGCCGGCCCTGCACGATGAACGGCAGCGCCAGCGTGTAGCTCTCACCTTCGGCGAGATTGATCGGACTGTAAATCTCGATGTACTGCGCCGGACCGGAGACGCGTTGCGCGCGAAACATCTGCCGGCCGTGAAGAACGATCGCCGCGTAAACATCGCCCGGCAATCGCTCCGACTCGACATGCGCGGCGAACAGATCGCGGCGACTCGACGCCACCAGCTCTTCACCGTGATAGAGGTGCAGATCGTGACCGATCACGCGCGCGAGCCAGCTCAGCACGTCGTCATCGAGAACCTGCTCGGGCTTCGTGACGGTCGATGACGCGAGGTAATCCTCGACGACGCGCTGCGCCGCGTTGAGCGCCGTCTGTCCGCGCTCGACATATTCGAACTCGAGGCGATTCGCGAGATACGCGCGGACGAACAGCACGAAGATCACCAGCGGCAGGATCACGACCGCGGTGAGATAGAGCGACGTTCGCGTGCGGAAATCGAGATTGCCGGGCGCGCGGCGCAGCAGGTCGGTGAGGAACGGCAGCGAGCGAATGGCGACGGCGAGCAGCACAAACGCGAGCGCCCAGATCGCGACGCCACCTGCGCGGCGCACGTTCTGCGCACGCGTCGCGACCGAGAGCGGGAACGCGTAAAGCGCGTCGTCGGTGCGGCGCAGATAAATCGCAGCACCATCGCGCGCCGCTTCGACCCACGTTCCCTGGCCGGGCTTGAGACTGGCGAGATACCACGCCGGCGCCTGCGGCAGCCGGAGCGTCGTCGTGCCGTGCACGTTGCCGTTCTTTTCGTAGACGACCGGCTCGCGCTGCGCGTGCAGACTGACGTTCGAATCTTCGCCGGATGAATCGAAGAAATCGCGATAGACGTCGCCGAAGGTCGTCGCGCCGGGATCGGCCGGATTGACGACGTGCACGCTGCCGGCCGCGATCGTCATTCCATACGCCGACAAACTGAAATCGTGATGCAGCAGCTCGCGCGTCAGACTGCCGACCTGCAGAATCTCGCGCTCGCCGGAGCGACGCTCGCTGAATTGCGGCAGGCCGACGCCGAAGCGGCTGATCGGATGATCGAGGATGTCGCTGATGGTGATGACCGCCGGCACGCGCCACTTCGGCAGATCGCTGCGCAGCCAGAGCGCGTACGCGAGATCGTCGAGACTCATCCGCCGATACTCATCGGGCAGCACGGTGCTGAGATCGATCTGCGTGAACTCGTTCTTCAGCGTGTCTTCGATCATCGTCCGCAGCTGGCCCGCTTCGCCGACGACGAGTGGCGCGTACGTCTCGGCGATGAACGTCCGTGCGCTCTCGCGCTCGAAGAAATCGACCGGCGCGTAAACGACGAGCACGGTGAGCAGCGCCATGAGCAGCAGCCGCAGCGGCATGCGCGGCGTGACGGCGCAGATGAGAAACGCGCCGGCGACCGCGGCGCCGATGTTGAGCAGCGCCAGTCCGTGCGTTCGATCGAGCGTCGCCGCGAACGCCAGCGTTGCGACGACGCCGATGGCGACGACGACCGCGGTGCGGCCGAGCGATGCTGAATGTTTCGCGAACTGCAGCAGCGCCAGCGCGAAGAGCAGCAGCGCCGAAAGCAGCACCCCCTGCGCCGCGGAGACCGGAGCAATGTGATCGGGGATCGACGAGATGCGCGAGTTGTCGACGAGATTCGCGACCAGCAGCAGGTAGCCGTAGCCGGCCGCGAACGCGATCGCGGCGCGCGCGGCCAGCGCTGCGCGTCCGCGCGTAACGAGCCGCGAGTTGATCAGGAAGACGACGACGAGCAGTGCGGCCGCGGTGAGCAGGAGATCGAGCGGCGATTTGCTGAACGGACCGAGGAGCTTCGATGCGTAAACGTCGAAGCGGAAGAGATGCGATGGATCTTCGTCGACGGCGATCGGCAGCAGCGCCACGCGCGCGATGACGACCAGCGCCGATGCGATGAACGGCCACCAGCGGCTGCGCATGCGACGCAATTGCGCGAGCACCGCCAGCGCGCCGATCGCGAGCAGCACCGACGCCAGCGTTCGTCCGTCGGCTCGCACATTTTCAACAACCTCGGCGCGCGAGCGCGGGATCACATCAATCCACAACGCGGCGTCGGGACGGCGCTCGATGAGATGACGCTGCGCCTCCGGCCGCTGACGCAGCGCGCCGCCGTGGTAGACGTAGCCGCTCAGCCAGTCGTCATCGCTGTCGAAGAGCGAGTGGTCGTGCGGTGCGCGATTGACGATCCGCTCGAAGGTCTCGATGACCATCGGCTGCGGCGCGGTGATGCGGCGCGAGCGAAGGATGTAGAGGTTCGTGACGTCGAACTGATAGCTCGCCATGCCGCTGACGCGCAGCTCTTCGCCCCACCACGCGATGATCTCGCCGGATGGCGAGACGAGCCGCGCGCCGCGTCCGGGACGTCCGCGCAGCTCGTCGCGCAGCATGCCGAAAACACGGCCGCGCCGCGGATCGCTTTTCGTCACTGCCAGCTTCGCCGCAAGCCGCGACGCGCTGGCGTCGAGCTCGGCCTCGGTCGTGCCGACCTCGCGCCGCAGCCGCGACACTTCACTCTGCAGATGTTCGCCGAAGCGCGTCGTGAAGGAACGCGAGACGGAATTGGCGATCGCGATCGTGGAGAGATCGACGATGGCGACGAGCAGGAGGAAGAGCGCCGCGGTGCGCGCCGCCGCGCTTCGCCAGATGGAGCTCACGGCACGATCGGCATGAGGCATGAGTAACGAGGCATGAGTGCCGGCTTCTTACTCATACCTCATCACTCATACCTCATGCCCCAGCCTCATTTCTTACTGCCCGACTTCACCGACGCCAGCACCCATCGATCACCCTTCTTCTGAAGCGTGATGTAGACGTCGCGCGTGCCGCCCTGAATCGACCATGTGCCGACGATGTCGACGTGACCGCTGGCGCTTCCGCCGCGGGCGTTCTCAACTTCAAAGCCGGTCGGCTTCACCTTGTTGAACAGCCCTTCGAGAAAGTAGGCGGCCTGATCGCGGCCGAAGAATCCGCTCTGCTCGACGAGTCCCGGGAACTGCAGCATCACCTGGTCGCCGTCGCCGACGCCGGCGATGATCGCCTGCGAATCACCGCTGCTGAGGCCGCGGGAGATGTTCGAGTTCGCGGAATCGAGGTCCTTGTACTGCGCCGAAGCGAGTACCGGTACGAACACGATTGCGATTGCGAGCTGCTTCCAGAGTCTCATGGCTTCTCCCTTAACGCACTTCACAACGGGACCCAACCGGTGATTATTCTAGCAGATTCAATAACTTAGCTGCACTCATCCGGTGTCAGCCCGTCCTCCGGAATGGTCACTCCGCGACGTTGCGCCTCTTCGATGAAGTCATACGGAAGCGGCGCCCGCACCGTTATCGGCTGGTTCGTCAGTGGATGGACCATCGTCAGACTCTGCGAATGCAGCATCGGACGTGCCGCATTCCGCTCACCGTAGAGCCAGTCTCCAACCAGTGGATGTCCGATCGCGGCGAGATGCACGCGAATCTGATGAGTTCGCCCGGTCCGCAATCCGACCGCGACCAGCGAGCCGGTCGCGGACACCGCGAGCGGCGCAACATCAGTAATGGCGCGCTTGCCGCTTTCGCGAACGCCGAACGAGATCGGGCCGATGCGCGCCAGCGGCGCATCGATCGTCTGCGTCTCCGCAAGCTCGCCTTCGCAAAGCGCGACGTAGCGTTTGCGGATCCGCTTCGTCTCGAACTGGCGCGTCAGCTTCGCGTTGATGTCGGCGCGCTTCGAAAAGAACATCACGCCGCTCGTGCCGCGATCGAGTCTCTGCATCAGGTAGAGCGGCGTGCGCGTTTCCGCGAGCACTTCGACGAGCACCGGCTCGACGAGATCGTGACTTCGCTGCACGACGACATGCGGCGGTTTGTCGATGAAGACGAGCGCCTCGTCTTCGTACAACACCTCAGTCTTTATCCCACCGGCGTGACCGTCCACGGTCCCTCGGTGGTGATCTGAATGATCGTCGTCTTCGGGAAGAAGACGAAGTGATGCGCGCCCGGAGGATTGACGTAGAAGTCGCCGGCGCGGAAGCGATGCGTGTCGAGCATCGAAGGCTTGTCGCCGAATCCGACGTGGACTTCACCGCTCAGCACCGTGACGCGTTCGAGAACCGGATGCGTATGCGGCGGCAGTTTCGCGCCGGCCGGAATGCGCAGCCGGATCGTGAACATGCCGGGCTGCTTCGGATCGCCTTCGAGCACCGCGATCTCCGTGCCGGCTGGCAACGGCGGCTTCGTCGTTTTCCACTCGAGCTTCGCGGCGTTCACCTGGATCGTGCCGGCCGGCGGTTCCGCCGCTGCAAGCGGCAGCGTGAGCAGAAGAAGAACGATCATCAGTTTCATGACGTGCATCGTAGCTGGTAACCTGATTGCTCCCGACACGATGACAACGAAACCACAATGGCGCCAGGATCGCTTCTTCGCCGTGATGGCGACGATCATCGCGCTGACCGTGTTCGCAGGCTTTTCGCGAACTTACTTTCTGAAACAGGTCTTCGGCACGAAGCCGCTAACGCCGTTCTTCCATCTGCACGGAGCGGTGTTCTCCTGCTGGATCATTCTGTTTGTCGTCCAGGTCGCGCTGGTCCGCGCGGGGCGTACCGATCTGCATCGAAAGCTCGGCGTTACCGCTGTCGTGCTGGCGCCGATCATGGTTGTCATCGGCGTGATGGCGGCAATCGATTCGGCGAGACGCGGGTTCACGCCGCCTGGCGGACCGCCTCCGCTCGTCTTCTTCATCATCCCTCTCGCGGATCTCTTCGTTTTTTCGTGTCTGGTGGCGGCCGGTCTCTGGCTCCGACGGCAGCCGGCCGATCACAAGCGGCTCATGCTGCTCGCGGCGATCAGCATTCTCACGCCCGCAATTGCCCGGCTTCCCGGTGTTGCCGCTGCCGGACCGCCCGCGTTTCTCGGACTGACCGATCTGTTCATCGTGATCTGCATGCTTTCGGACAAACTCGTCCACGGGCGCGTTCATCGCGCGTTTTTGTGGGGCGGCATCTTCATCATTGCCTCGCAGCCGCTGCGGTTTGCGATTGCCAGCACGGACGTGTGGCTGACGTTTGCCCGCTGGGCGATTCGCTGATTCGCTGACGCCCGTCAGTCGCGATAAATCAGGAACTCGTCGCGCAGCCGGGCGAAGTCGCGCAGCTCGTCTTCCCACGTCGCGATCCAGTCGTCGACATTCCCGCCGCTCTCGACCAGCTCGCGATATTTCGAGCTCCCCGCGAGCAGATCGATCGCGAGGCGATCGGTGACGAACTCGTACTCCTCGGTGCGCCACTGGAACTGTTCGGGATCAACGTCGCGCGCGACCTTCACGCACCAGAGGCCGGTGCGATACGGCTCGAACGTCGCGCGATTCGTCACGTGCAGCTCGACGCCGCCGCACACCTTCCCTTTGTGTTTCTGAAACTGCGGGAGGAAGTAGTGCGGACGAAAACGAACGCCGTGCAATCCGACGCTGTTCAGCCGATCGGCGAGCTTGAACGGTTCGAGCCACGGCGCGCCGAAGAACTCGAACGGATGCGTCGTGCCGCGGCCTTCGCTGAGGTTCGTTCCTTCGACGAGACACATGCCGGGATAGACGGCGGCCGTGAAAACGGTCGGCATGTTCGGCGACGGAATCACCCACGGCAGACCGGTGTCGCCCCACCACATGTTTCGCGACCAGCCGCTCATCGGCACGACCAGCAGATCGCAATTCAGTTCGAACTGTTTGTTGAAGTAGCGCGCCAGCTCGCCGGCCGTCATGCCGTGGCGCGTCGGCAGTGGAAACATCCCGACGAAGCTCGAGTACTTTTCTTCGCGGATGTTTCCTTCGAGATGCACGCCGTCGATCGGATTGGGACGATCGAGGACGATGACCTGCACGCCCGCCTGCGCCGCGACGCGCATGCAGAGCGCCATCGTGTAGATGAACGTGTAGTAGCGCGAGCCGATGTCCTGCAGATCGATGACGAGCGCGTCGAGGTTCTTCAGCAGCTCGACGCGCGGTGCGAGATCTTTCTCGCTGGCGCCGTAAAGCGAATAGACGGTCAGGCCCGTCATCGGATCGACGGAGTGATCGACATGCGCCATGTCCTGCGCCTCGCCCCAGATGCCATGTTCGGGACCGAAGAGCGTCGTCAGTTTCCAGCCGCGCCCGGCCTGCAGCAGGCGAACGCCGTGTCGGATATCGCTCGTGACCGCGCTTTGATTCGTGACGAGACCGATCCGCTTGCCGAGGATCGGCTGCGGTGCGTCGAGCAGGACTTCGAGGCCGGGACGGACGTTCATGGGTGAGTCGAAGGATGAAGGATGAAGGATGAGGGATGAATGCAGAGGCAGGCGCCTCCGCTTCATCAACATTCATCCTTCATCCTTCATCCCTCATCCTTTCTCCTCGTGCTTCACCGGCGCGCCAGCAAGCAACTCCAGCGCATGCGGCAACACATTCAACACGGCGCGCAGATTCTCCGTTGCGCCGTTCACGCTGCCCGGCAAGTTCACGATCAATGCCGTTCCGCGCACGGCTGCCTGCGCGCGCGAAAGTGTCGCCATCGGCGTCGAGCGAAGCGACGCCGATCGCATCAGCTCACCGAATCCGGGGATGACGCGATCGCAGACTTTCATCGTCGCTTCCGGCGTCACGTCGCGCGGCGCGATGCCGGTGCCGCCGGTCGTGACGACGAGCCGCGCGCCGTCGCCGGTGGCGTTCTCGATCGCCGTCGCGATCGCTTCGATCTCATCGACGACGATCATCACGGCGTCGACCTCGTAACCTTCGGCGACGAGAATGTCGCGCACGGCCGGGCCGGAGCGATCTTCGCGCGTGCCGGCTGAGGCGGCGTCGGAACAGGTGATCACGCGGGCGCGTATCATCGCGCGCGATTCTAATGAAGCGCAGCGACTTCTCGTACGACCTTCCCGACGCGCTCATCGCCCAGGAGCCGCGCGAGCGCGGCCGTTCGCGGATGATGGTGGTCACGCCGGACGCGATCGAGCATCGCTCGTTCGCCGAGTTTCCGGAGCTCCTCGATCCGTCGGACGTCCTCGTGCTCAACGACACGCGCGTCATTCCGGCGCGACTCTTCGCGCAGCCGAAAGGGGAGATGACGCGGCCGATCGAGCTGCTGCTGACGCGCCAACTCGACGCGTTCACGTGGGAAGCGTGGTGCCGTCCGGCGAAACGCGTTCGTCCCGGCGACGAGCTCCGTTTTTCCGACACGCTCATCGCCCACATCCTCGGCAAAGACGAAGGAACGGTCACGCTCCGATTCGAAGGCGACCTTGCCGAGATCGAGCGGATCGGCGTCATGCCGCTGCCGCCGTACATCGCGCGCCCCGAAGCGCGCGAAAGCGATCGCGAGTCGTATCAGACGGTGTACGCCGCCGAGCGAGGCGCGATCGCCGCGCCGACCGCAGGACTGCACTTCACGCGCGAGATCCTCGAACGCGTTGCGCAGCGTGGCGTCGAGATCGTCCGCGTCACGCTGCACGTCGGGATCGGGACGTTCAAGCCGGTGAAAGTCGATGAGATTGCCGATCATCGAATGGACATCGAGCGCTACGAGATCTCCGAGAAAGCGGCAGCGAGCCTCAACCGCGCACGCGACGAAGGGCGGCGCATCGTCGCCGTCGGCACCACTTCGGTGCGAACACTCGAAAGCGCGATCCGCGCAGGCGAGGGTCGATTCCTCGCAGGCCGCAGCGACACCGCGATCTTCATCACCCCCGGCTTCGAGTTCCGCGCGGTCGACAAGTTGTTGACCAACTTCCATCTCCCCGAATCGACACTGATCATGCTCGTCTCCGCATTCGCAGGAGTGGAGCGGATTCGGAGCGCCTACGCGGAAGCGATCGCGCAAAAGTACTTTTTTTACAGCTATGGGGATTGCATGGTTCTGACAAGGTGCTGAGTGCAGAGTGGTGAGTGCTGAGTCACCCCGGTTTTAGCACTCAGCACTCAGCACTCTGCACTCAGCACCTCCTACCAATACGTTGTCGTGACCGCGCAATCGCCGAACACGACAGCCTGACACGCCAGCCGTTCTCCCTCATCGAATCCCATCCGTTCCAGCGTTCGTAATTCGATCGACGTCATCGGACTCAGCTGGTCTGCACCTTCGATGACGCGGATGCGGCAGCGACCGCAGATGCCGGTCGCGCCGCATGAATTGCCGATCGGTGCGCCCGCGCGGCGGGCGACGTCGAGCACGGTCTCATTCGGCTTCGCGTCGGCGCTTTTTGCGAGCGGTTTGAAGGTCACGCGCATGGTCACATTCTGGTGTACGAGGAAACTTTTGTTCGTTTCTGACGTCTGATCCATCAACAGACACGGGAGACATGAACATGAAAACGACAGCAGACGAGAAACGCGTAGCCGAAGAGATCGTGGGGGTCATGGGCTCTGCGGTGCGCGTCTGTTCGGACGATCGTGACACCGTCCGCTTCGCGGTGCGCGCCGAAGGTTTGGCGCTCCGTACGATCGTTTTCACGCGCGCCGCACTGCGCAAGCTGGCGCTCGATCCGATCCGCGCGATCAAAGTTGAATACCTGCAGCGCGACATCCTGCGCAGCGCCGCGCGCCGCGCGGAGTACCGCTACCCGCGGCGGAACAAAGTTGCGGAAGCGCTGAGACGGCAGATTGCGGCAATGGCCGTGTGAGAGTAATGAGGCATGAGTAATGAGGCATGAGTAATGAGGCATGAGTAATGAGGCATGAGTAATGAGGCATGAGTAATGAGGCATGAGTAATGAGGCATGAGTAAAAGCCTCTGACTCATACCTCATGCCCCATGCCCCTACGTGATGTCACAATTCTGACGTTTCGTAGGTTGTAGCCTTGCTTTTCCGACGATCCGGCGGTAAATTATCGTCATGGCCGTCGAACTTGATGACTTTGACCTGAACATCCTCGGCCTGCTGCTCCGCGATGGCCGCACGCCCGCTTCGCAGCTGGCCGACCGCGTCGGGCTTTCCCGCCCGGCCGTCGCGGAGCGGATCGAGAAGCTCGAGCGCAACGGTGTCATCCGCGGCACGACCGTCGTCGTCGAGCCTGCCGCACTCGGCCGTGAGATCACCGCCTTCGTCTCCGCGCGTGGCGACGTCAGGCTGACGCCGAAAGCGTGGAAAGGCTTCGAAGAGCTGATGCGCTCCGACGAAGTCCTCGAAGTGCACACCGTCGCCGGCGACGACTGCTTCCTCATCAAGGTTCGCACCGCCTCCATCGCTTCGCTGAACACGCTCGTCGCAAGACTGACGGCGCCTCCGCTGTCGCTCTCGACGCGCACCACCATCGTCATGCAGACGCACTGCGAAAAGATCGGTGGCATCACCCTCGGAGATCCGTCATGAAGAGTGATCGCGCCCTTGCATACGTCGCATTCGCCACCGTCTGTTTCGTGTGGGGCACGACCTATCTCGCCATTCGTGTCGCCATCGAAACGATTCCGCCGCTCCTGCTGACCGGACTTCGTTTCACGATCGCCGGCCTCGTGTTGTGGGCGATCGGCGCTATGCGCGGCGAACGTCTTCCGCGCGAACCGCGCATCTGGATGCATGCGGTGATCGTCGGCGTGCTGCTCATCTGCGTCGGCAACTTCGCGGTCGTTTGGGCCGAGCAGTGGGTGCCGAGCGGAATGGCGGCGCTGCTCGTCGCCACCGCACCGTTCTGGGCGGCGCTCATCGAATTCTTTCGCGGCCACGAAAAGGTCGGACTGCAGCGCGGCATCGGCATGCTCATCGGCTTCATCGGCGTGGCGCTGCTCGTCACGCCGCGCAGCGCGGACGGCGCGTGGGACATTCACTTTCTCCTCGGCGCCGCCGCGATCCAGATCGGCTGTCTCGCGTGGCAGTACGGATCGATTCACGGCAAGTACGAGCTGAAGTCGATCTCGCCGCTGATGTCGTCGACGCTGCAGATGCTCGCCGGCGGAATCATTCTCGACATCGCCGGCCTCGCCGCGGGCGAGCTGCCGCACTTTCACGTCAACACGCGCACGCTTTTCGCGCTCATCTATCTGACGATCTTCGGTTCGATCGTCGCGTACAGCGCGTACATCTACGCGCTGTCGAAACTCAGCGCGACGAACGTGTCGCTGTACGCCTACGTGAATCCGGTCGTCGCTGTAATCCTCGGCTGGCTGATTCTCAACGAGCGGCTGACGCCGATGTCGTTCGTAGCGATGATCGTCATCCTCGGCGGCGTCGCGCTCGTGCAAAGCGCGCGACACAACGAACCGAAAGCGGTCGCGGCCGTGGAGAAAGAGGCGACGCGGAACGCCGCTTGAACGTATCAGTCGAGTGACTTCCCGACTCTTCCTCGTCCTCTTTCTCATTACCGTTCCGGTTGTAAAGGCGCAGGTCGCGCTCGCGCCCGTCGTCGGCGGACTCGACCGTCCTGTCCAGGTCGTCACCGCACACGATCACACCGGCGATCTCTACATCGCGCAGCAGGACGGCCGGATCTTCCGCTACGACGGCCTGACGCTTTCGCTCTCTCTCGATCTCCGCGAAGTCGTCGAATGCTGTCCGAACGGCGGACTGCTGAGCGTCGTCTTTCATCCGAACTACGCGATCAACAAGCAGCTCTTCGTGCTGTACGTCGACAAAAACAGCGACACCGCCGTCGCGCGTTACACCGGCACGACACCGCAACTGCTCTTCACGCAGCCGCAGCCGAAAGACAGTGTCCCGAATCATCACGGCGGCACGCTGCAGTTCGGACCTGACGGCATGCTGTACATCTCGATCGGCGACGGCGGTGCATACGTCAAAGTCACGAATCGCGCGCAGGAGCTCGATCATCTCCTCGGCAAACTGCTGCGCATCGACGTCGAGCACGGCTCGCCGTATGCGATTCCGGCCGACAATCCGTTCGCATCAACGCCCGGCGTCCGACCGGAGATCTTCGCGTACGGCTTCCGCAATCCGTGGCGCTTCAGCTTCGATCGCATCACCGGCGAGCTGCTCCTCGGCGACGTCGGTCAGGATGATTTCGAAGAGATCGACGCGACGACGATCGCCGCCGCGCGCGGCGCGAACTTCGGCTGGCCGCGGATGGAAGGTCTGCACTGTTATCCGAAAACCGCGCCGTGCGTCGCCGAAGGACTGACGCTGCCGAGCCTCGAGTATCCGCGCGCGGAAGGCTGCTCGATCACCGGCGGCTATCGCTATCGCGGCTCGCGGCAGAAGCGCTTTCGCGACATCTACTTTTACGGTGACTGGTGCACGGGCACGATCTGGGGGGCAACCGAGGAAGGGAACGGACAGTGGTCGACGCGCGTGATGCTGGCGAGCGGACTCTCCGTCGTCTCCTTCGGTGAAGACGACGACGGAGAGCTGTATGTCGTCGATTACGGCGGCCGCGTTTTTCGCATCGTCGACGCGGCCGGACCGCGCATTCGCGTCAGCCGTCGCGCTTGATCGTCTCGATGATCTCGGCGATCTTCGCTTCGGCGCCGGCCAGCGGCAGCTGACACGTTCCGGCGCCGCGATGGCCGCCGCCGCCGTACTGATCCATCAGCTTGCCGACGTCCGTCTTCGATGTCCGGTTGAAGATGCTGTGGCCGACCGCGCAGACGACGAACTCGCCCTTCCTGCCGTCGAAGATGCGCACCTGAATGTTCGCTTCCGGAAACATCGTGTAGATCAGAAAACGATTGCCGGTCGGCATGTCGCCGATGCCGCGCAGGTCGGTGATGATCGCATTGCCTTCGACGCGTGAGTGCTCGCGCATCGCCTTCGCGAACGTCTCCTGCCCTTCGAAGTAGCGATCGGTGCGTTCCTTCACGTCGGGCATCGCCACGATCTCGTCGGCGTTCGTCGAGCCGATCCAGTCGACGAGCTTCATCATCAGCTCGCGATTGCTGATCCGATAGTTGTGGTGATAGGCGAGGCCGGTGCGCGGATCCATCACGTACGAAAGCAGAATCCAGCCTTTCGGATCGGTGACCTCCTCGATCGACAGATTCGCCGAATCCGATTTGTCGACCGACTCGAGGAGCGCCTCGAAGCGCTGCAGCTTTTCGCCCTCGCCCTTCGCGACGTAATAGTTGTAGACGACGCGCGCCGCGGACGGCGCCACTTCGAAGCGGCCTTCGAATTTCGTGTCGCCGAGCTCGTTGCGAACTGCTTCGCTGGAATGATGATCGAACCACATCCCGACGCCCGGCTGATACGGCAGATTGGTGAGGATGTCGTTCGACGTGACGAGGACTTTTCCATCCTGCACATCCTTCGGATGGACGAACTCGATGGCGTCGATTGTTGTGACTTCGCGCAGCAGGACGGCGCAGACGAGGCCGTCAAAGTCGGACCGGGTGATGAGGCGCATGTACGTCTCCTCTCAGTGAATGAACGAATTCTAGTGTGAAACCTGGATGGCTCAGGGCGCATGATGACTACCATGAATCCTCGCATCGCCGCTGTTATCGCCGTCACATCGCTCGCAGCCGTGGTCATCGTCGTCGCGGTTTCCGCCTCGCCGGATACGAAGGCGCTCGACTCGCGCATCGGTACGACGCCGGTCGTCGTCGAGCTCTTCACATCGCAGGGCTGCTCGAGTTGTCCGGCCGCCGATGCGCTGCTCCGAACGTTCGTGCGCGACTCGCGGCTGCGCGGCAAAGTGATCCCGCTCGCGTTCCACGTCGATTACTGGGATCGCCTCGGCTGGCGCGATCCGTTCTCCTCGCGCGTTGCCACGCAGCGACAGATGGCGTACATCCGCACGCTGCGCGTGAACAGCGCGTACACGCCGCAGATCGTCATCAACGGCTCGCGTGAAATGGTCGGCTCGAACGAAAGCGCGATCGAGTCGGCGATTGAAGCGGCGTCGAAACAGCCGTCCGCCGGCACGCTGCGCCTCACGACCGCGCGGAAAGACAACGCGATCGACGTCACGCTGCGCGGCGACGTCGCGCGCGAAGGGAACGACGTCATCGTCGCGCTTTACGAAGATGACGTGATGACCGAGGTCGGCTCTGGCGAAAACGGCGGCCGCAAACTCGTCAACGACGCCGTCGTTCGTCAGTTCGTTCGCATCGATGCCGCGCGCGGAGCACTCGAGAAGATGGTGACGTTTCGCGCCGATCCGGCATGGCAGGCCGGCAAGCTCGGCGTCGCCGCGTTTCTTCAGGACAAGACCACGCTGAAGATCGGCGCCGCCGCCACGTCACCCTGAGATTCTTCGCTGCGCTCAGAATGACGTGGAGATAATCGGCGGATGCTCCTTCCCATATTGCTGGCTGTATCACTGAAGTTCGGCACCGTGAGTGAGCCGATCGTCGCCGTCGGCGTTCACGATGTCAGGCTGGTCGACGTCACGCTCGTTGCGACGAACGGCATGACGAAGACGCGCGTCGGTGAGTACGACGTTTACTTTCGGTTGCCGGCGGAAGCCGAGCCGACGTTCGATGTGATCGTCGCGGCGCACGGACGCCTGCTGCGTCTCGGGGAGCCGCTGCGCTTCGAGGGCACGGAGCCACCGCAAATCAGCCTGGTGAGGGGCGACGTGTTCCGTTTCGAGCTGTCGTACAAACACGATCTCGTCGAAAAGCGGCTGGCGCTTTTCATCGATCTTCGCGGCGAGCCGCGCGGAACGTACGTCGACGCGACGCAGGCATTCGGCCAGGGAGCGTGCGCAGTCCCTGACGCGCTCTTTTCACCCCACACGGCGATGTCGTGCGAATGGAATGACGAGCGCGACGACTTCGTCTGCCGTCAGGCGCGTCTTCTTCTTCGCGACTGGGGAACGCGCACTTCATGGCGCAGTTTCACGCTGCTCGGGCACGAGACGATCACGAATCCGAAAGATGTGAAAGTGCCCGGCGAGTTGCTGAGCGGCGGCGAACGGATCTTCGCCGGCGAGGGATTCGTCGAAGTGATTCCGATCGCCGAAGGCATCGACTTCTACGCCATTCCGTCGACCGATCGGCTCTTTGTACTGCACGGCTGGCTCGTCGATCATCCAGCGAAGCGCGTCATCCCGGTGATGACGACGATGCTCGAACAGCCGCTGCGAGGGCCGGCTCAGTATGCGATCGACAACGATCCGCCGTTCACCGCCGATCACGTTCATCTGAAAACGAAAACGCTGCCGGCGATCGGCGGCGATGGGCTGACGGTCGTTCCGTTCACCGTCACCGATGCGCATACGACCGCGCTCTTCTGGCTCGGCTACGACGGCATCTCCGCGTCACTGCTGCGCGTCGCCACCGATGCCGAGGAGTATCTCAGCTGCAACGTTCTCGTGCGGCCTGCGAGCGCGATCTCCGAGCCGTTCGTCGAAAAAACGCCGCCGTTCGCCGCAACGTTTCACGTCGCCGGTCCTGCGCCGCGTTACGCCGATCTCGATCTTCATCTGCTCGACGACACGTCGTGCGGCTACGACGCGCGCGTGACGTGGAACCAGGGTTTCGTCGTCAGACGGAGAGACGCCACGCATTGCAAGCCGAGCGAACGAAAGAAGCTGACGGTGACGGAAGACGGACGAGTGGTGACGGCAGCATTGCCGCCGTCACCGTGAGCCTCCAATGACACCGAAGGTGTCTTCGCAATCGCGTCGGCCGGCAGAATCGGCAGCGAGGCGAAGGCTCTGCCACATACGCAGCCGGCCGTGCCGGCTCAATATCGTACGTAGTGGCAGGTGTATCCGTTCGGATGCTTCTGCAGGTAATCCTGGTGATAGTCCTCGGCCGGCCAGAACGCTTTCGCCGGCACGACCTCGGTCACGATCGGACGCGGCCACTTTTCCTGCGCGCGTGCGATCGCTTTCTGCGCCGCGTCGAGCTGTGCTTCATCGTGGAAGAAGATGGCGGAGCGGTACTGCGAGCCGAGGTCGTTTCCCTGCCGCTGCGCGGTCGTCGGATCGTGCAGACTGAAGAAATAATCGAGGATCGCGTCGTACGAAGTCTTCGCCGGATCGAACTCGATCTGCAGCGATTCCGCGTGACCGGTACGTCCGGTTTTCACCTGCTCGTAGCGCGCGTTGTCGGTGTCGCCGCCGGTGTAGCCGACCGTCGTGTTCGTGACGCCCGGCAGCGCGCGGAACAGCTCCTCGACGCCCCAGAAACATCCGCCTGCAAGCGTGGCTGTCTGCGTCGTCACTTCTTCCCTCCGAACAGATGCGCGTACTCGCCGTAACCTTCTTCAACCAGCTTCTCAGCCGGGATGAAACGGAGCGACGCGGAGTTCATGCAGTAGCGAAGACCGGTCGGCGCCGGACCGTCTTCGAAGACGTGCCCGAGGTGCGAATCGGCGTGTTTGGATCGAACTTCCGTGCGCGAGACAAAAAACTTCCGATCGGTTTTCTCGACGACGTTCGCCGGCTCGAGCGGACGGGTGAAGCTCGGCCAGCCGGTGCCGGAATCGAACTTGTCGAGCGAGCTGAAGAGCGGCTCGCCGGACACGATGTCGACATAAATGCCGGCGCGGTGATTGTCCTGATACTCGTTCGAGAAGGGACGCTCGGTTCCTTCATGCTGCGTGACCTCGTACTGGATCGGCGTCAGCTTCTGCTTCAGTTCGGCGTCGGACGGCTTGGTGAAATTCGTCATTCGAGCTCCTTTACTGCTCTTTGGCGCCGGTTGCGGCGCGCTCTTCTTCGGCGGTTGCGGCTGCGCGAAAACGAACGCGAGCGCCGCCATGGCGATGAGGAAGAGGAAAGCGATTCTGCGGGACACGTGAGCCTCCTGTCGATCAAACGAAACCATGTGAAGTGCGGATTCGTTCCTCGCAAAATCGGCCCGAATTCTCACGCAGCGGTCACGAGGAGATTGAGAATCCGCAACGAGGCTCAGCTCGCTACCGCGTCGGGACATTTCTCCCAACCCTCGACAACCACTATCTCGCGGCGCAAAATAACCCCTCTCTCATTCAGCAATTGATTCGGGGAAGGGCGTTTCGCGGCAGAGGGTGTGTCTACGTTTTCCTTTTCTCCATACGCGGTTCCAACGGCCATCACCTCGGCGCTGATGCTGACGCTTGGCGTGCTCGTTCTGGCGCGCAACGTTTCGCGCGTCACGGCCGCCTTCTTCGTCATGACGCTCACGGCCGGCGTCTGGCTGCTCTGCTTCACCGTCATGTACTCGACGACCGACGCGGCGACGGCGCTCTTCTGGGCGAAAGCCGCATATCTCGGCGTCCCGCTCATCGCGCCGGCCGTCTATCACTTCACCGTCGAGCATCTGCGCATCGCGCAAAAACGCCGCGCCGCAATCTGGTTTGCGTGGCTCGCGTCCGCCGTTTTCTCGATCGTCGCCATCGGCACCGATCGACTCGTCACCGGCGTCGCGAAATTCTGGTGGGGCTTCTATCCGCAATACGGATTGATCAGCATCCCGTACCTCGCCGTCTTCTTCGGCTATCTGATTGCCGCGATGATCGAGCTCGCCGTCGCGTATCGGAGAGCGAGCGGCGCCGAACGAAATCGTCTTCGCCTGATGCTCATCGCGTTCGGCGTCGCGTACATCGGCTCCGTCGACTACCTCGCGAAGTACGGCATCTCCGTCTATCCGTTCGGCTACATGCCGCTGCTGGTCTTCCTCGGCATCGTCGAGCAGATCATCCGCAAGTACGACCTCGTCACGATCACGCCGTCATTCGCGGCGCGCGAGATCATTCACACCATGGCCGACGCGCTGCTCGTCTGCAACAACGAGTGGCGCATCGAGCTCGCCAACGAAGCAGCGGAAGCGCTCCTCGGTTACGAGCCGGGCGAACTGGTCGGCATGCCGATCATGACCGTCCTCGCCGATGAGAAAACGAATCCGCGCGTCTCGCAACGCTTCCACGAACGAATCTTCGTCAGCCGCGAAGGCGAGCGGATCGAAGTCACGTTGTCCGTCACGCCGCTCGTTCACCAGGGCTCGACCGCCGGCGCCGTGCTGATCGCGCGCGACCTGCGCGAGCGCAAGCGCACCGATCGCGATCTGCGGAAAGCCGTGTCGCTGCTGCAGTCGACGCTCGAATCGACCGCCGACGGAATCGTCGTCATCGGCGACGACGGCCGGATCATTTCGTACAACCGCCGCTTCGTCGACATGTGGCGCATTCCGCAGGACGCGATCCGCAGGGGCGACGACAAAATCGTGCTCGACTGCGTGCTCGAGCAGCTCACCGATCCTGCCGAGTTCCGCGTTCATTCGCTCGATGCAAATCCGGAAGCGGAGAGCTTCGACGTGCTGAACGTGAAAGACGGACGCCGCTTCGAGCGCTACTCCATCGGACGTCGCATCAGCGGCGTCGCCGACGTTCGCGTCTGGTCGTTCCGCGACGTCACCGAGCGGTATCACAACGAAACCGCGCTCCGCGAATCGGAAGCGCGTTTCCGTCTGCTCTTCGAGCAAAACGCGGCCGGCGTCTACAGGGCGGAGTTGGGCGGGCGCATTCTCGATTGCAACGACACCTTCGCGCGGATGGTCGGTTTCTCGCGCGTCACGCTCATCGGCCGCAATGCCGGCGATCTCTACGCGCGTCCGATCGAGCGCGAAGAGCTCGGACTGATTCTCCAGCAGGCCGGCACGCTGCAAAGCGTCGAGGTGGAGCTGCAAAACGCCGAAGGGAACAGCGTCTGGGTGCTCCAGAATCTCGTGCTTCTCGGCGAAGGCGAGTCCGCTGTCATCCACGCCACCGTCGTCGACATCAGCGACCGGAAACGCGCCGAAGAACAGATCGAGTTCCACGCCTATCACGACGTCCTGACCGGACTGCCGAACCGCAAGCTCTTCACCGACCGGCTGAACTGGAGCATCAGCCGCTGCCGCCGTTCGTCGCGCGCGCTGGCAGTGATGTTCCTCGACCTCGATCACTTCAAGTCGGTCAACGATTCGCTCGGCCATACCGCGGGCGATGAGCTGCTGCTCGAGATGGCGCGCCGTCTCAAGCTCTGCGTGCGCGATGACGACACCGTCGCGCGCCTCGGCGGCGACGAATTCACGATCGTGCTCTCCGATCTGCGCGAGCCGGAAGACGCCATCGTCGTCGCGCAGAAAATCCTGACGTCGATTCAGCAGCCGGTCGCGATCGGCGGGACGACCGTCGACATGTCGGCGAGCATCGGCATCGCGCTCTATCCGCAGGACGGCGCCGATGCGGAGTCGCTGCTGAAGAATGCGGACAGCGCGCTCTATCGCGCCAAAGACGCCGGCCGCAACGCGTATCAGCTCTGCACGAACGAGCTGAAAGAACGCGCGGTCCAGCAGCTCTCACTCGAGCGCGCGCTTCGCCGCGCGCTGGCGGAAGGGGAGCTGACGCTGCACTACCAGCCGGTCGTCAGCCTCGCCAGCGGCGCGGTCGTCGGCGCGGAAGCGTTGCTGCGATGGATGGATCCGGTGCGCGGCGTGATCATGCCGGGCGAGTTCATTCCGTTCGCGGAGGACAGCCGGCTCATCGTGCCGATCGGCGAGTGGGTGCTGCATACCGCCTGCAGACAGATGCGCGAGTGGCACGATCGCGGGGTCGGTCCGGTGCGCATCGCCGTGAATCTTTCGGCGCGCCAGTTCCAGCATCACGATCTCGTCAACACCGTTCGCGCGGTGTTGCGCGACACGAAGCTGCAGCCGTCGTGTCTCGATCTCGAAGTGACCGAAACGACGGCGATGCACAACGCCGAGGTGACGATCGAGGTGGTGGAAGCGCTGCGGGCACTGGGCGTGTCGATCTCGATCGACGACTTCGGCACCGGCTACTCATCGCTCAACTACCTGAAACGTTTCCCGATCAACGCCGTGAAGATCGATCGCTCATTCGTGCAGGATCTGGCGACGAGCGAGGAAGACGCCGCGATCGTTTCCGCGGTCGTCGGCATCGCGCACAGTCTGCGGCTGCGTGTGATTGCCGAGGGGGTGGAAACGCAGGACCAGCTCTCGATGCTCATTCGGAAGCGTTGCGATGAAGTGCAGGGCTATCTCTTCGGACGCCCGATGCCGGCCGACACGCTCGCCGACTTCATGACCGCCTCGACGCGCATTCCGGTGCGGTCAAGAAGCATCTCGACGTAACGCTGTCATCCCGAGCATAGCGAGGGACCCGGGCGGGCGGGGCGCGAATCTCTCGCTGTGCGCCCCGC
>JAXDJV010000030.1:0-268172 GCA_034667465.1 Acidobacteriota bacterium
CTGCAGAAGCGGCATCGCCTGGAACGGCTTCGCCGCGGAGCGGATACACGTCACGAGGGCGGGGTCGCCGGCGTACGCCAGGAGGTTGCCGTCGGACCCGACGACTGCGATCGATCCGCTGTGAAAGGACTCGACGAGACCGCCGCGATACACGCGGGCCAGCGGAACCATTACCGCTAGTGTATTCGCCCGCCGATCTACGCGGTGCGCGCGGCGCCGCTGCCGCTTTCGGCCGCGACCGCCTCTTCCTCGGTGCTGTAGATCTTGAACACCGTATCGAGCTTGGCCAGCTTCAGAAGCTTGAGGATGCGTTCCGAGGGGTTGACGAGGATCAGCTTGCGGTTCTGGGTCGTGAACTTGCCGAGGTATCCGACGAGCTCACCGATGCCGGTGGAGTCGATGTAGTCGATCTTGGTGAAGTCGATGATGACGTTCGTGCTCTCGTTCTTCAACACACCCTCGAGCGCCGAGGAGAAGAACTCCGCGCTCTCGCCGAGCTTGATCAGCCCCTCGACGTAGAGAATGGTGAAGTTATCCGTATGCTTCTTTTCGACGATCACAAACAGCCTCCAGGCGGATTCAGGCGCGAATCATATTCGCGAAGCAATTCAATTGCCACGCCGGACGCGCAGCGCAACCACGCCGTTCATCCCGCCGAATCCGAAGGAGTTCGACAGGAACGTGCGGACCTTACCTGCGCGCGCCGCGTTCGCAACGTAATCGAGATCACAGGCCGGATCGGGATCGGCGAGATTGATCGTCGGCGGGATGATTCCTTCGTTCAGTGCGGCGAGAGAGGCGGCGATCTCGATCGCGCCGCTCGCGCCCATCGCATGGCCGTGCATCGACTTCGTCGAGCTCACCGGAATCGTGTATGCGCGTTCGCCGAACACCGATTTGATCGCCGCCGTTTCGGTGGCGTCGTTCGCGCGCGTGCCGGTGCCGTGTGCGTTGATGTAATCGATGTCGTCGATGGAAAGAGCACCGTCGTCGAGCGCCATCTGCATCGCGCGCGATGCGCCGTCCGCCGACGGATCGGTAACGTGGCCGGCGTCGCTGGTGATGCCGAAGCCGACGACTTCGCCGACGATCTCCGCACCGCGAGCGACCGCACTGTCGAATGATTCGAGCAGAAAGATCGCTGCGCCTTCAGCGAGCACGAGCCCTTTGCGATCGTTGCTGAACGGGCGGCAGGCGGCGTCGGGATGTTCGTTGTCGACAGCAAGTACGCGCATCGATTCCCACGCGCGGATGATCGAGTACGTGAGCGGCGCGTCGGCGCCGCCGGCCAGCGCGGCATCGAGCGAGCCGGCGCGAATTGCCTGAAACGCCTGGCCGATCGCATGCGCGCTCGATGCACATGCGGAGACAATCGCGTACGACGCGCCGCGCGCCTGATGCTTCGTCGCCACCGCGCTTGCGGCGGCGTTGTACATCGACTGCGCGATCGCGGTCGGAGGAAGCCGCGACTGATCGTCTTTGTATAAGCGCCGAAAGCTCGCGTCCTGCGTTTCACAACCGCCGAGCCCTGTTCCGATGATCGAGCCGAAACGGGCTGGGTCGATGCCGCTCTCCGCAAACCGCGACTGTTCCATCGCCTCCTCGGCGGCGATCAGCGCGAATCGCGTGAAGCGATCGAATCCGCGATGCAGACCTTCATGCGCACCGGACGGAACTTCGCCGCCGATACGGCAGGCGAGCGCTGACGAGTCGATCGACGTGATCGTCCGCACGCCGCTGCGCGCGTTGCGGACCGCGTCGAGGGCGGATTCTTTGCCGCGGCCGAAACAGGAGACGATGCCGTAGCCGGTGATGGCGACGCGGCGGGTCATGCCGTGGCGGCGCCGGTGAGCTCTTCGACGATCGTGATCATGTCGCCGAACGTCTTCATCGCGCGTGCCCGGTCGTCCGGAATGGAGATGTGGAAGCGCTCTTCGATGGCGAAAAGGATCGTGAGCGAGTCGAGCGAATCGATTCCGGCGTCGGCGAGGAGTGTCTCCGGCGACAGCGCATCATCGGCGAGCTCCTTCTCATTGCGCACGATCTCGACGAGTGCGCTCTCGATCTCCGCCCGTTCCATGCGGCCGGTATTATACGAACGTGAGACTCCGATACGCGGCAATCTACCTGGCGTGGATTGCACTCTGCGCGATTCTCTTTCTCGCATTGCGAGGAAGTGAAGATCCGTCGCGCCGCCGCGGCCGAATCCTCTCGAACGACGCCGGAGCGATCGCCGAGTCGATCCTCAAATCGCGCGGCGTGACCGGCTACGACGCCGTACACGTCGCCGCCGACAGCGATCGCTGGATCGTCCTCTGCGACCGCCGCCCCCGCACCGCCCTCCGCGACGCCATCGTCGTCGAGCTCCGCGCCACCGACGGCACCCTCCTCGCCCTCCGTAAAGTCAACTTCGGGGGTCAGACCCCATAAGTTGACTTTACGTCACGGTAAGCTGCGCGCCGCATGTCCCGCCCGAAGCTCACGCCGATGCTCGAGCAGTATTTCGAGATCAAGCGGCAGGTTCCCGACGCCATCCTCTTCTACCGCCTCGGCGATTTCTACGAGATGTTTTTCGAGGACGCCGAGAAGGCCGCGCCGCTCCTCGACCTCGTCCTGACCGCGCGCAATAAAGGTCAGGACTACGAAGCGCCGATGTGCGGCGTGCCGTATCACGCGGCTGACGGTTACGTTGCGAAGCTCGTCAAACACGGACTCAACGTCGCCATCTGCGATCAGGTCGAAGAGGCCGGCGCGACGAAGGGACTTGTGCGGCGCGAGATCGTCCGCGTCGTCACGCCCGGCACCGCCACCGAAAGTCACATCGTCGAACGCGAGTGCTGTTATCTCCTCTCGATCATTCCGACCGGCGACGTCATCGGCGCCGCATACATCGACGTCTCCACCGGCGACTTTTTCGTGACCACGTATGCGTCGATGTCCGATCCGCGCCTGGCGGATGACGTGGCCCGTTTCGCGCCGCGCGAAGCGATCTACCCGAAGGAGAGTGCGCTCGATCTCGAACTGCCGAAGAGCGCGGTCGAGCCGTCGATGTTTGACGTGGCCGCGTCGCACGATTACCTCTCGCGCCATTTCGGAACGCAATCGCTGCGCGGCTTCGGGCTGGAAGGGGACGATCCTCGCATCGGCGCCGCCGGCGCGGCGCTTCGCTACGCCACCGCATCGCATCGCAAGGATCTCAGTCACGTGCAATCGCTGCGCGTCGACAACGAATCCGATTACCTGCAGCTCGACGCCGCAACGCTCGCCAATCTCGAGATCCTCGACTCGCGCGACGCAGGCCGTCCGCGCGCGTCGCTCTGGAGCGTGATCAACGCCACGCGCACGGCGATGGGCGGTCGGACGCTGCGGCGCTGGATCACCCGTCCGCTGAAAGTGCGCGACGCGATCTTCGAGCGTCACGATGCGGTCGATGAGCTGACGCGCTCGCGGGCGATCCTCGAACAGATCGGCCAGCGGCTGGCGCGCATCGCCGATCTCGAACGGCTCGCATCGCGCGTCACGTTGCGCAGCGCGACGCCGCGCGAATGTCTCGCGCTCGCCGACTCGCTCCTCGTCGTCGACGAGCTGCGCGACGTCATGACGCCGCTTCAGGGACCGCTGCTGAAACGGCTGCGCGCCGCGCTCGATCCGGTGCCGCCGGTCGTCGCGCGCATCGCCGAAACGCTCGATGAGAATCCGCCGCTCAACATTCGCGACGGCGGCGTGATCAAAACCGGCGTCGACGCGGAGCTCGACTCGCTGCGCGCCATCGCCCACGACTCGAAGTCGATCCTCCTCGCGATCGAAGCGCGCGAACGGGAACGGACCGGCATCACATCGCTGAAGATCCGCTTCAACTCCGTCTTCGGCTACTACATCGAAGTGTCGAAGTCGAACCTCGCGCGCGTGCCGCAGGACTACATCCGCAAGCAGACGCTCGTGAACGCGGAGCGCTACATCACACCCGATCTGAAAGTGCTCGAGGAGAAGATCGTCGGCGCGGAAGACAAAGCGAACGCGATCGAAGTGCGGCTCTACGATCAGCTGCTGGCCGCGGTCGCGCTCGAAAGCGCGGCGATCCTCGCGACGGCGCGCGCGGTCGGCGACACCGATTCGCTGGTGTCGCTCGCCACCGTCGCGATCCGCAATCGCTACGTGCGCGCGACGCTCACCGATGCGTCGGAGCTTTGCATCGAAGACGGACGCCATCCGGTCATCGAAGTGTTGTCGACGGAACGCTTCATTCCGAACGACACCGACATCGTCCGCGAGCGGAACGGAATCCAGGTGATCACCGGTCCGAACATGGGCGGAAAGTCAACGTATCTCCGCCAGGTAGCGCTGATCGTGCTGCTCAACCAGGCGGGAAGTTTCGTCCCGGCCGCGAAAGCGCGACTCGGAATCTGCGACCGGATCTTCACGCGCGTCGGCGCGAGCGATCAGCTCGCGCGCGGCGAGTCGACGTTCATGGTCGAGATGCACGAGACCGCGAACATCCTCAACAACGCCACCAACCGCTCGCTGATCATTCTCGATGAAGTCGGCCGCGGGACGGCGACGTTCGACGGTCTGTCGCTGGCGTGGGCAATCATCGAGTACATCCACGATCATCCGACGCGCAGCGGAATCACGATCTTCGCGACGCACTACCACGAGGTCACCGACCTCGCGAAGACGCGGCCGCGCGTCGCCAACTACAACGTCGCGGTCAAAGAGTGGAACGACCAGATCATCTTTCTGCGCAAGGTCGTGGCGGGGAGCGCCGACAAAAGCTACGGAATCCAGGTGGCGAAACTGGCCGGCATTCCGCGCAGCATCACCGACCGCGCGCGGGAGATTCTCTCCACATTGGAGAGGAAGGAACGCGATCTCGTCGAGGAGACGCGCCAGCGTCCGGCACCGACCAAACAGCTCGGCCTCTTCGGCGGGCGCGAACAGCAGGTTCTCGATCAGTTGCGGGCCGTCGACGTCGAAGCGCTCACGCCGATTCAGGCGCTGAACGAGTTGGCGCGACTCAGGCAATCGCTGGAGTGATATGAGCGTGGAATCGCAGTAATGGCCGAGTCGCAAACAGCTCCTGACATCCTCGGCATCGGCATCACCGGCAAATCGCTGACGGACCTCGAGCGCCGCATCATCAGCGGCACCTCGCCGTACGCGATCGTCCTCTTCGGCCGCAACATCGAAAGCGAAGCGCAGCTCCGCGAGCTGGTGCGCGAATGCAAAGCGATCGCGAAACGGCCGCCGCTGATGATGATCGACGAAGAAGGCGGCCGCGTCGACCGGATCCGCAATCTCATCCCCGGACTGCCGAGCGTGCAGGCGTTCGACGAAGGGGAGCAGCCACTGGAGATGTCGCAATGGGCCGGCAAAGTGATCGGGATGGCGCTTCGCTATTTCGACATCGAGATCGATCTCGCGCCGGTCGTCGACGTTCGCTCGCCCGATTACGCGCCGAAGGGTTTGGAGCGCCGCACGTTCGGCGACAATCCCGCGCGCGTCATCGAGCTGGCGCGCGCGTTCATGCGCGGACTGCACGGCGCCGGCGTCGCGTCATGCATCAAACACTTTCCCGGCATCGGCCGCGGTTCCGCCGATCCGCATTACGGCGCGACCGTGATCGATGCGCCGCGCGAGGAACTGATCGCGCGCGACCTCGTGCCGTTCGCGCGGCTCGGCAGGGAAGCGGCCGCGATCATGGTCGGCCACGGAACGTATCCGCAGATCGATGATCCCGATCTGCCGGCGACGCTCAGCCGCAAAATCTCGACCGGTCTCCTGCGAAACGAGACCGGCTTCGATGGCGTCGCCGTCACCGACGACATGGAGATGCACGCCGTCTCCGACCTCGGCGCATACGAGGAGATTACCGAGCGCGCGCTGATGGCCGGCAACGACGTGATCCTCTACTGCAGTCACATCGAGCGCGTCCCCGATCTGCAGCGGCACATCGCCGAACGCGCGAAGAGTGACGCCGCGTTCGGCGCGCGATTCCGCGAAGCGGTGCAACGTGCGGAGCGATATCGCGCGCACTGCGAACGGCTGCGCGCCGACGGGATGCCGCCTGCGAAATCGTTCGAGGCGCTGATCGAGGAAGCGGTCACGTTCGTCGAGGCGTTCGAAAAGACGCGCCCGGCATACGACGATTACCTCGGCGACGATCGCCGCCACGGCAACCGCAAACCGGGAACGGGAAAAACGGGCCGCGAAGAGTGGACGTAGGTCTTCATCGGCGAAACTCGCGAATCGGTGCGACGCTCTTCCGCATCAGCGCTTCGGAGTGGCCGCGGATCAGATAGTCGGTCAGCTCGCCGACCAGCGTGTAGCCGAGTCGCTCGTAGAGAGCGCGAGCGCGCGGATTGAAGGACGAGACGCAGAGGAAGACGTTCGGCGACTCGCGCAGAATGCGATCCTCCGCGAATGCGACGAGCTGCGTGCCGACGCCGCTGCCGCGCGCATCGGGCGCGACGCAGATCGCCTGAATGTAGCCGACGAATGCGCCCTGCATGACGATGACGATGAATCCGCGCAGCACGCCGTCCTCGCGTGCGACGAACGTCTCGCGCATCGGATCGCCGAGCAGCGCGTAACACTCGCCGGCGGTGCGGCCGATGGTCAGCCACGGTTCCGTCGACGCCATCATCTCCGCGCACGCATGCGTTTCCGCATCGTCAC
The DNA here is from genome assembly GCA_034667465.1 of Acidobacteriota bacterium. Classification (GTDB taxonomy): domain Bacteria; phylum Acidobacteriota; class Thermoanaerobaculia; order Gp7-AA8; family Gp7-AA8; genus JAOBAU01. The sequence continues at coordinate 6,676 of JAXDJV010000030.1, forward strand.
GAATCGGGGAGATTTCCATGCAGTACGATGATGCCATGCGCCGTCCTGAACCGACCGAATACCACCCTGAGTTTGAAAACTACATCTCGCTCGTTCCCGAAACCGACGTCGTCGGCGCCATGAGCTCGCAGCTCGCGGAGACGCGCGCTTTTCTCAGCGGCTTCGACGCGGAACGCGCCGGTTATCGCTACGCGGAAGGGAAGTGGAGCATCCGCGAGATCACCGGGCACCTCTCGGACGGCGAGCGGGTCTTCGGCTATCGTGCCTTTGCGATCGCGCGCGGCGAGACCGCGTCGCTGCCGGGGTTCGAGGAGAACAGCTACATCGCCGCGTCGGGCTACGACCTCTGGGCCATGCCCGATCTGATCGAGCACTTCTCCGCGCTGAGGACGTCGAACATCCTCATGCTGCGCGCGCTCGATGAAGCGGCCTGGTCGCGCGTCGGGATCGCGAACGAATATCCGGTCACGCCGCGTGCGCTGGCGTTCGGGATGGTCGGCCACGCACGGCATCACCTCGGCGTGCTGCGCGAACGGTATTCGTAGGCGCTACTTCTTCCGCCGCGCCAGCGTCTTCGCGATGTAGCTGACGGCGTCCGGCGTCTCGCACGCGGTGTCGCCGTGATCGACTTCCACCCTGCCGATCTCGCGCGCCGCGGCGACCGCTTTCGCTTCGAGCGCGTCGTTGCGGACGCCGATCGCGATCAGTGCGCCGTTCATTCCGTGACGGACGCGATTCTTCGCCGTGGCGATGCCGCGGCGGATCGCTTCGATGCGTGACGCGAAGTACGAGTCGGGGAGCGACGTGTCGTGCATCGCGAGGTGAACGAGCACGCGCCAGCCGGCGCTCTCCACTGACTCATCGTCGGCCGCCATCCACTGCTCCGCTTTCGCGCGTGCGTATGGCGTGCGGGCGACGAGTGACGCGAACGCGTCAACGATCGGATAGCTGTCGATGTCGCGCGACCACGCATCGAGCGTCGCCTCATCGAGCTTCGCCGGCTCGGCGATCATCGTCGTCAGGAGCCGCGCTTCGTACCAGCCCGACTTCCACAACTCGCGCGCGAGCGCGTCGTTCGTTTTGATGGCCTTCTGCAGCGATTTCAGATCGGGCGTTGAAACGCCGAAGACCTTCTCGCCGGCGCCGTGGCGGCGATACGTTTTCCGGAACGACTCTTTGCCGTGTTCGCGGAGCTGATCGAGCACTTCGGCGGCGTTCATCGATCGAATGAGGGACAGGCGCAGGGCCTGTCCCTTCACGGAAGATTGTTAGAACGGAACCTCATCATCGTCGTCCATTTCGGGACGCGAAGAGGGGGACGAAGACGACTTGCGCGATCCGCCGCCGCCACCGCTGTAGCTGCCACCGCCACCGCCGCCTTCCTCATCGCCGCGGCGATCGAGCATCTGCATGGTGTTGGCGATGATCTCGGTGCGGTACTTCTTCTGCCCCGACTCTTTGTCTTCCCAGCTGTCGGTGCGGATCGAGCCTTCGATGTAAACGAGCTTTCCTTTGCGGAGGTACTGACCGCAAATCTCGGCGAGCTTGCTCCAGGCGACGATGTTGTGCCACTCCGTCCGCTCCTGCTTTTCGCCGCTGCGGTCGGTGAAGCGCTCGTCGGTCGCGATCGTGAATTTTGCGACGGTCGTACCGCCCGGCGTCGACCGGATCTCCGGATCCTTGCCGAGGCGCCCGACCAGAATGACTTTGTTGACGCTGGCCATTGGTTTTTTCTCCTTTGATGTCGTGACGTGATGCGCGCCAGCCGGCGAGTCTCGCGCGGCGCGCGGCATGGCCCGTGTGGGTCCCTGCTGCGGCGGATTCTAATGGATTCACTTCAGAGGCGTGCTTTTTCTACGCGTTGTAGACGATAGAATCCGCTCGGCCATGAGCTTCTCTTCCGTGACGACCTTCGATGGCGAGCGCAAGCCGCGCACTCTCCCGGCGCGCGAGCTCGATCCTGTCGAGATTCGCGTCCTCGGCTCGCTGATGGAAAAGCAGCTCTCCACGCCCGAGTACTACCCGCTGACGCTCAACGCGCTCGCCGCCGCGGCGAATCAGAAATCGAATCGCGAGCCGGTCATGGATCTCGGCGATTCCGATCTGCAGCGCGCGCTCGATCGTCTCCAGGACGAGAAGCTGGTGTGGAAAGTCTTCGGCGGCCGGGCCGTCCGCTACGACCACAACCTCGATTCGATGTGGCAGATCGATCGCGCGGTGAAGGCGATCCTGACGCTGCTTTTTCTTCGCGGTCCGCAGACGGCGGGGGAGATTCGCGGACGAAGCGAACGGCTGCACGCATTCGAGTCGGTAGCCGAGGCGGAAGAAGCGCTGCAACGTCTGGCGACGCTCGCGCCGCCCGTTGTTCGCGAGTTGCCGCGACGTCCCGGACAGAAAGAGTCGCGCTGGGCGCATCTCCTCGGCGGCGCAATCGTCGAGCCGGCGGAAGGGGGGGAGACATCGCACGATGCGCGCGAGCCGCTCTCCGTCCGCGTGCAGCGTCTCGAAGAGCAGCTCGCCGCGCTCACCGCCGAGTTCCACTCACTGCGAGCGAAACTCGGCGAGTGACGTGAGCATCCTCAGTGCCGCGCGCGACGGTCGCGCTGCGGCAGCGGCATGAGGACGCGATCGAAGAACGCGTCGACGATGCCGAGCAGCGCTTCGTTATCCCAGCCCATGCCGCCGTGTCCGACGCCGTCGTTCACGAAGAGCGTGGCGTCGACGCCGGCCGCGACGAGTGCGTCGTAAAGCGCACGGCTCTGCGACAGCGGCACATTGCAATCGGTCGAGCCGTGGACGATCAGGAACGGCGGATCGTCGCGCGACACATACGTGATCGGGCTGGCGGCGCGCGCCGAATCGGGGCACGACGTTGCGGAGCAGCCGAGGAGCTGAGTGACCTGCGCCACGGTATCGCCGCAGAGGGTGGAATCGGTTGCGAGGCGCGGGAGATCGGTCGCGCCGTAAAAGTCGACGACGGCGCGGACATTGGTCGGATACGCGGCGTTGCCGAGTGACGGATCGTCGAGCGCGCTTGCGCCGTTCGACGTACCGGCGAGTGCGGCGAGATGTCCACCGGCGCCGATGCCCCAGATGCCGACGCGGCTGGCGTCGAGCTCGTAGCGTGCGGCGTTCGCGCGCAGCCAGCGGATGGCTGCTTTCACGTCGGCGATCTGCGCCGGCATCTTCGCGGCCGATGCAGGGCGGAACGACAGCAGCGCGACCGCGTAACCGCGCGACGCTTCGCGGGTGATGACCGACATCTGGCGCAGCGGCGTGTTCCAGTCGGCGGCGTCGATGCCGACGATGACCGGATGCAGTTTTGAATCGAGCGGCAGGAAGAGATCGAGCATCAGTGACGTGCCGCCGACATTCTCGAATTCGAGATCGCGCGTCGCCGCGCTGGTGGCGTCGTCATTGAGGATCGTCGCGGTGCTCTGCGCGCGGCCGGTGACGGCGTTGTGCGGATTGGAGAAGCGAACGAAGAAGCGCTCGTCCGGCTCGGGCGTCGTGTCTCCGTTGATGGTGATTTCAATCCGCTGCAGCGTTTCGCCCGGCGCGAACGTCACGGTGCCGGACGTCGCGACATAGTCTTCACCGGCTTTCGCGGAACCATCAGCCGTCGTGTAGTCGATGGAGACGGTTTGCGTCGCCGGCTGCGAGAGATGGACGTTGACGCGGACGCTCGTCTGTCCGCTGTTGCCTTCTGCCGTGGCGACGTCGTCGCCGCTCACAGTCAGCACGTCGACCGTAAGCGAGACCGTCGTGGAGCTCGGCGCGAAGTTGCTGGTTCCGGCGTAGTTCACCGTCAGCGTGTAGCTGCCGGGCGGCAGCGGATTGTTGAGCGTGATGCTGACCTTGCCGTTCGCGCCGAGCGTGCCGGAGCCGACGGTGGTTGCGCCGTTGAGGATGGTGACGTTGCCGCTGGGAGTGCCGCTCGACGATGTGACCGTGACCGCGATGACCGGTGCGGTGCCGGGAGGCGTCACCGCTGCCGACGCGGTCGTAGTCGTCGAGGCTTTTACGAGCTGCACAAGGGTGTTCGACGTGCTCGCAGTCTCGCTGTTCTGGCCCTGGGCCTGGAAGCTCGCGATGATGTCATGGCTGCCGGCCGGAAGCGGCAAGGTTGTGTAGTACGCCACTCCGTTCACAGTCGTTCCATAGCCGGTCTCCGACTGCGAGCCCAGGACGCGGAAGGTGACGAGGCCGCCGTCCGCGACCGGGCCGAGATTCTGCTCGCGGATGACTGTGGCGGCGAACGTCACGCTTTGGCCGGGGGCCGATGGGTTCGCCGATGACGATAGTGTTGTCGTCGTGCTGGTCGCGGTCACGTGGTGGGTGACATTCGGGCTGGTACTCGTGCCGTAGACGGAATCACCGTTGTACGTCGCCGTGAGAGTCCCGCCGCTCCCGCCGATCGTGCTGATCGACATCGACGCCTGCCCGTTTGTGAGGGGAACGGTGCCGATCTCGCCGCCGTTGAACTTGAACGTGACGGTGCCGGTTGGTGTCGGACCCGACCCGGTTACCGATGCCGTCAATGTCACCGGCTGGCCGAACTTGCTTGGATTCGGCGAGCTCGTCACCGTGGTCGACGACGTAGCGATCGCCGTCAGCACGACGTCGTTTCCTGTGCCGCCGTGATAGCTGATGCGGAAGCTGAATCCGCCCGTTGTTATCGTGGCGCCTTCCGTGTATTGCGTGCCGAAGCAGCCGAAGCAGAACGAATTGAAGTTGCCGCTGACGGCATCGCTTCCGTCGTTGTCGATGATCACGAATTGCTGTCCGGGGGCCGGAGTGAATCCGCCGCCGACATTGACGGTGAGGTAGGCGTTCTGCGTCGCCACCGTGCCGTTGACTTTCAGCTGGTCGTAACCGGATCCCGGCGTTGCGCCACGCAGGTCGATGGTGAATGGCCGCGCCATGTCGAGCGGGTAGCCCTCGTTGGTGAAGACGATGTTCCCGGTGGTGGCGATCGCGGTCGCCGAGCTCTGCGACGCAGGCGAAAACGATGCTCTCGACGTCACGTTGCCGAGCGTGCTGTCGGTGACGACGACGCATGAAATATCGAACGTCGTGGAGGGGAAATTCGCAAAGAAGCTTGTGCTGCCGCTGCAGCCGCCGCCGGCGCTGTCGGAGAACGTGCCGTTGAATGTAGAGTTGGCAAAGAAGCGCGTGTTCGAGAACGAGTTGAGAAGGTGCCCGCTGCCGGTAACCGCGCCGTGGAAGTCAGCCGCGACCGTCACAGTCTTTCCATTGACGTCGAAGTTGCCCGCGAAATCGGCGCCGCCTACGCTGAGCGTGCCCATCGCGCGCACCGGCGCATTGAACGTAACGACGCTGCCGCCGGAGATTGAGTTCGAAACTTCAACCGTCGCACCACTCACCGTGAACGGCACGGGAGGAAAGATGGAGAAGATCAGAGTGTCGAGCACCGTTCCGGCCGGCAGGTCATTGATGCTGCTGGTGTTCGTTGCGGTGCGGAATCGCAGCGTATCGCCGCTCTGCGGCAATTGCGCCGGATTCCAGTTCGCGGCGTTGTTCCAGCGGTTGTCGGACGCGCCGGTCCATTCGAGCGTGGCGCCGAACATGGCGGTACTGCAGCAAACGACTGCGACAAAAAGAATCGCGCGGACTGCGTGACGCATTCGGATCCTCCGGGACATCGTCAACGACTACGGCGTATTCTTCCGCGGCGTCTAATGGGCCGCAGTTCGTACTCGGGCGAAAAAGTAAATCGTCTGCGGCTTGTGACCGTAAACCCCGCCGGTCAGCGCACGGCTGTTCGTATGGTAGTCGACGTTCACGCCGAGGCCTGCGCGCCACGTCGGGCGGGCCATGACGTCGAAAACGTAGCCGACTGTGCCGTGGCCTGTGCGTCGCGCCGGTGCTCCGCCGATGGCCGGGCGATCGACGTTCTCGAATCGACCGGTGATCGTGCTGCGCGTGGCGTGGATCGCGATTTCGATCCCGTAAGCATCGAGTGGTGTGAGGGAAGCTTCCTCGCGCCTGGTCCACATCGCGGTTGCCGCGACGACCGGTCCTTCGTAGCCGATCGACGCGCTGCTGATCTTCCGGATGACGGCGTCGCCGAGCTCGCCACGCGACAACTGAAAGCTGACGCGATCGGCCGGCTTCACGGTGACGCGTGCCGCCCATGAATCGATGTCGCCGCCGGTCTCGAGCGAAGTGTGCTTTCCGTCGCTGACCGCATCATGAAAGACGCCGCCCTCGAGTGTGAAGTACTTCATGTCGAGTGCCGCGTTCACGACCTGCGTCTTCACGTGAAACGATTCCTGGATGTCATACGCAAAAGGAGAGACGGCCAGATCCATCGAAGATTCCCGGACGCCGTACGGGCGCGGTCCGAGCGTCGGCTCTCCGATCGGCGCGGCGTAAAGCCGCAGCGAACGCCAGCCGACTTCGACCGCAGCTTCTTCGATGAGATCGCGTGCGCGCATGCGGTCGATGACTTCTCCGCCCGCGTATGGCGAGACGTACTGCAGGAGCTGCGGGTAGCCTTTCTCTTTGATCGTGTACGGCTCGAGTGAGCCGCGTCCGCGAAGGCCGAAGAAGAATCCGCTGGCCGTGTCGTAGCGTCCGCGAACCTCCAGCCAGTTGGTCGAGAAATTCTCGGTGCGCGGCTCTTCCGGACCGGCTTCGGTGTTGTGAATGCCGAACGCGGCACCGCGGAACGACGACGACCACTGCGCCGAGGCGGTGGCGGAGATGGAAAGGACTGCGAGCAATACGATGACGTAACGATGCAAACGGCGGCTCCTTCGATGAACTGAAGGGCCGCCGTGCAAGGCTGCTGCCGCCAGAGTCATCAAGGGCGGGAGCCTACGCGACGCCTCATCCCGCCGCAACCGTCAGGATCGAACGGCGAGACGTAGCGGAACGCGCCGGTGAGCGAGCCGCTGTCACCGTTCGGATTCGTGACGACGATGCGCGCGGAGCCTGCGCTGCTGCTCGCCGGAATCGTGGCGGTGATCGTATTTGCGTCGACGACGATGATGTTCGTCGCCGCGACGTTCGCAATCGTGACGTTCGCGCCGGATGCGAATCCGGAGCCGCGGATCGTGATCGTCTCGCCGCCGTCGGTCGAACCGCATGACGTCGAAACACTGTTGACCGCGACGCCGTGCGAAGCGACGACGATCGAAGGTCCGATCGCCGCAACGTTCCCCGCTGCGTTGATGACGTTGAGCGGATACGTTCCCCCATCGATCGCCGGTACACGAATGACCGCGCGTGTGTACGCGATCGAGATGATCGCCGCAACGCGATCGCCGAGCGCGAAGCCGTAGCCGGCGCGGAACCCGTCGCCATCGACGACGATCTCGTTGCCTGTAATGACGGTCGTCGGATTCGCGCCCGTAATCCGCGGCGCGCCCGCTTCGACGATCGTGAAGATCGGACCGGTCGTCGTGATGTGACCGTTCGGATCGGTGATCGTGATCGCGACTTTGCCCGCGGGAAGATCAGGGACGCGAACGACATGCGTCTCGCCGGTCGTCGACACGATCGGCGAGGCCGCCGGGCCAAACGTCACGCTGTCATGCGTTCGAAAACGGCTGCCGGTGATCGTGACCTGCTGTCCCGCCGCGCCGCTCTCCGGATCAACTCTCGCGATCGCCGCCGCCGGCTCCTCGGCCGTTACGTACGCAAACGAAGATCCGAGCGTCGAGGTTGCGCCATTGCAGCGGATCGACACGCCGATCGTCGCGGCCGAATGTGGCGGTGCAATCGCCGTCAGAGCGGTATTGCCGTGAGACTCGACGCCGCGCGCCGGTGTGCCATCGAAGAAGACGCCGCACGCACTCGACAGGTTCGTGCCGTTCAGCTTCACGATGGTGCCGCCGCTGATGTTGCCGAATGACGGGATCACGCTCGTGAGCGTCGGGCCGGCGGAAAGATAGGTGAAGGCGTTCGCGAGGGTGTACGACCCGCTGCTGCATGAGAGCCGTACGTCGACGGTTGCCGGCGCATGCGGTGGCGTCAGTGCGTCGATCCTCGCATCGCTCATGAATGTCGTCTGTGCGGGCGTGCCGTCGAAGGTGACGCTGCAGTCGCTCTTCAGTCGAAGGCCGCTGACGTTCAGCATCGTGCCGCCCGCTGCCGGGCCGTTCGCGGGAGAGACGGAAAGGAGCTGTGGCGCGGTCGGTTGCGCGAGCACGTCGACGAAGAGCGTCACGATCTGGCCGCCGTATCGCGACGGCAGCGTGGCCTGGACGCCGGTCGAGGCGACGGCGCGTCCGGTGACGGTGAACGTCGCGCTGCCGCCGGGCTCGATGGTGACGGACGATGGAACGTCGATCGCGCGCGGGTCGGCGGCCGACAGTGCGATCGTCTGCGGATCGAGCGCGGCCGGAGTCAGGCTCGCCGTCACCGTCACGCTGGAGCCGACGGTGACTTTGACAGGAGCCGGCTGAAGCACGAGCGTCACCGGTTCGAATGATGTGACGTTCATGCTCAGCACGCGATCGCCGAGGCCGGGAGGGAAGGTGACGTCGACGCGTGAGGTCGCAGGAGCGGCGAGCGCGGTCACGTCAAAGGTGAGGATGCGTGTGCCGGCGCGGACGATGACCTGGGCCGGCGCGGCGAACGACGCCGGTTGTGCCGTGGTGACGGTCAGAACCGCATCCGCCGGCAGCACCTGGGCAAGTCTCACCGTGACTGTCTTCTTCGAGCCTCTGGCGATGTCGAGAGTTTTTGGAGTGATCTCGGGGTCATCGTTCTCGATCGTCACGGTGCCAACCGGTTTGACGATCTTCGCCAGAGTCGAGCTCGAGGAAAGCGTGACCTCGAACGTCTCGTCGGCTTCCGCTTCCAGGTCGCCGTACGTGACGAGTGCGAGCGTCTCTTCTTTCGAGTTCAGAAAGTCGAGCGGGATTCCGCGCGCGGTGTAGTCGCTGCCGGCGATCGCGGTCACATCGCGCGTTGACACATACGCCTTGCCGGTGAACGGCGCTTTGGCCGTAATTCTGACGTTGACGTTTCTGATGCCGCTGTCACCTTCGACGACCGTGATGTCTTCGACTCTGAGCTCGTTGAGTCCGTCGTCGTTGAGGATCGTTCCTGATGCGTAGCGCATGTCCGTTCCCCACTGCGCGAAGAAGATCGTCAGCGAGAACGATTCATCGGTCTCGGCGTCGGTGTCGCCGACGATCGGCACGTTGATGTTCGCGGTCGTTTGACCGGGCGCAAAAGTGAGGGACGTTTCAGCGATTGAGTCGAAGTCCTGTCCCGCGGAGGCGGTGCCGGGCGAGGTGTAGTAGCGAAAGGTAATCGGAATCGTCGACTGGGCTCCGGTCAGCGTGACGACGAACGTCGCATCTTTCTTTCCGCTGTCACCTTCGATGACGGATACGTTCGCGGGAACGGCGATCGGCCTGGTCTCATCGTCCTGCACTGTGATTGTCGTCCACGCCACCGAGCCGCTGATGAGAACTCCGCCGGTCGGATTGGAGAACGTCAGCGTGAACGTCTCCGGTCCTTCGTAGAGAGAATCGTTCAGGATCGGGACGGAGATCACTTTCGAGCTTTCGCCGTCGGCAAAACGGACCGTGCCGCTGATGGCTGAGTAGTCGGCGCCCGCGGTCGCGGAGCCGTTCGACGTTGTGTAGTCGGCAGTGACGGCGCCCGAGGTTCTGCCGCTGCGCGTCACGACGACGTCGGCGGTGGCGGTCCCCTCAACGACACTGAATGTTCCGGCCGTGCTGAGCGTGCCGTGCGCCTCGACGTGAACGCAATTCGAGAATTCGGAGGTGTTCCCCGAAGAGTCTCTGGCGGTTGCAGTGATCGTCGTGCCGGTGTTGAGGCCGGTGATGATTGAGGTGAGGGGAGCGTTGCCGGCTGCGTCCGTGGTCACCGATTTCGTGTCGCGTAACGTCCAGCCTTCGCTTCCGGTGGAACTGCAGGTCTGCCCGTCGGTATAGAAATCGATCTCGAATGTCTGGTTCGGCGCGCTGTTGAAAACGCCGGAGACCGTCACCGAAGTGCCGGCTGGGATCGCGGAGGTCAGGGTTGGATAGTTTTGCAGCGCGTTGGGACCGCTGTCGCCGTCGCGATCGTCGTTCGCCGTGCGGCCGTCCCCGTTCAGGTCGATCCCGATTCCGGTTCGCTGCATCGCGTTGCCGACGATCATGTTGCGGCTCGACGTCCCTTCGACGCTCACACCGATGTGCTGCCATTGGAAAATGTTCGACGTCACGTTGACCGCCGTCGAGTCTTTGATTCTGACGCCGACAGAATCACTGTGCGTATCCGTAAAGGTGTTGTTCGCGATTTTCACGCCCGTGGAGTGCCGCACCTCGACCTGCGCCGACGTATTGCGTCCGAAGGTGTTCCCACGTCCCTGTCCGGCCTGATCGATCACCACATTCATCGGAGTCTGCGGGTCTCCTTCGATGAGCACGCCGATCGCGTTCGGCGTGAGGTCGAGGCCGATGTAATTCCCGGTGATGACGACCGCGGTCGAAGAGTTGACGACGATGCCGGCCCCGATGTTGCCGGCGATGGTGTTCGGCGACGCATTCGGATCTCCGATGCTGGCGCGATCCGCTGCGCGAATGCCGTTTGCGTTCGGCCGCGGTTCCCTTGCCTCCCCGATGCCGACGGTGCACGTCGACACGACCGCGCTCCCTTTGGCGTCGATCCCGAAGCCGTTCCAGTACGTGAACCTGAGAAACGAGACAACTCCGGACGTTACGAGACCGTTACTCTGCGGCGCCGTGCACGAGCTGCCGTTGATTTCGATACCGCCGTTCGCCGGCGATCCGACCGGCAGCCTGCCGTCGAGCGTGCCGTTCGCTGCAACTTCCGGCAGCGGCGTGAGCGGTTTGATGATCGCGATCGCGCGCGGCAGATCGAATGTGATCGTGGAGGCGGTGCCTGCCGCGTTCGCATCAGCGATGGCCTGACGGAGCGAGCCCGCGCCGCTGTCAGCGTTCGTGGTGACCGTGAATGTGGCGGCGCTTGCCGTGAGCGTGGCGAGAGAGATCGCACACGCGAGAAGAACTCGCTGGATTTTCATCAATGCCCGCCTGCGCGACGGCGCATCCCGCCGCAACCGTACGGATCGAATGGCGAGACGTAACGGAACGCGCCGGTGAGCGAGCCGCTGTCACCGTTCGTGTTGTTGACAACGATGCGAGCGGAGCCTGCGCTGCTGCTCGCCGGAATCGTGGCGGTGATCGTATTCGCGTCGACGACGATGACGTTCGTCGCCGCGACGTTCGCAATCGTGACGCTCGCGCCGGATGCGAATCCGGAGCCGCGAATCGTGATCGTCTCGCCGCCGTCGGTCGAACCGCATGGCGTCGAAACGCTGTTGACCGCGACGCCGTGCGACGCGACGACGATCGAAGGTCCGATCGCAGCAACGTTGCCGGACGCGTTGACGACGTTGAGCGGATACGTTCCCCCATCGATCGCCGGCACACGAATGACCGCGCGTGTGTACGCCATCGAGATGATCGTCGCGGCGCGATCGCCGAGCGCGAAGCCGTAGCCGGCGCGGAAGCCGTCGCCATCGACGACGATCTCGTTGCCTGCAATGACGGTCATCGGATTTGCGCCCGTAATCCGCGGCGCGCCTGCTTCGACGATCGTGAAGATCGGACCGGTCGTCGTGACGTGGCCGTTCGGATCGGTGATCGTGATCGCGACTTTGCCGAGCGGCAGGTCCGGGATCGTGACGATGTGCGTTTCGCCGGTGGTCGTGAGAACGTCAGCGCGCGTCGTCGCGAACGTGACGCGATCAGCGGTGCGGAAGTGAAGACCGGTGATCGTCACCGGCTGGCCGGCGGAACCGAAGAGCGGATCGATCCTGGCAATCGCCGCAGATGGCTCTTCGGCGGTGGTGTAGTCGTAAGACGCGTTGCGCGTCGCGCTCGCGGTGCCGCATTTGACCGCGACGTCGACGCTCGCTGCTGCGTGCGGCGGCGCGATGGCGTGGAGCACGGTCGACCCTTCCGCTGCGACGACGTGCGCGGCGATGCCGTCGAAGAAGACACCGCACGCACCGCTCAGATTGGCGCCGCTGATCTTCACGACCGTCGCGCCTGCGATGTTCCCGGACGCCGGCGAAACGTCCGCAATTGTCGGACCTGCCGCGACGTAGGTGAATCCGTTCGCGAGGGTAAATGAGTTGCTGCCACAGGTCAGGTGTACGTCGACGGTACCGGCGGCCCTGGCCGGCGTGATGGCTGTCAACTGCGTCTGATTGACAAATGTCGGTGCGGCCGCGACCCCGCCAAACTGAAGCAGGCAGTCGTTTCCAAGCAACGCGCCCGTGATCGACACAGGCGTGCCTCCGGAAACGGGTCCGGTAGCAGGAGAGACGGAGAAGATCACCGGCGTCGTCGGAGCGTCGATGACGTCGACGACGATCAGCGTGGTTTCGCTGCCTGCCTGCTGTGGCGTTGTCGCGCGGATGACAGTCGACCCGCGCTGCAGTCCCTGGACCGCGAAGTTACCAACGCCGCCGGCCGGAATCGTAACGGAGGCAGGCGCGGCTGCGATCGCAGAATCGAGCGACTGGAGTCCGATCAGCAATGGCTCCGCATTCGCGGGTGAGACCTTCATCGTGATGGTCGCGGTCGCGCCGGCAACGATGGAGAGCGGTGACGGAGTGATGTCGAGCGTCAGCGCATCGTAAGAGGATGCGTTCACGGCAAGTGCGCTACCACCAAGTGAAGCGGGGAGGGTTATGTCGATTCTTGCGCTGGCCGGACCGGTAAGTGCGGTCACGGCGAAGCTGACGCTGCGCGAGCCGGCGCGAACGAGCACGGTGGCCGGGACAGACAGCGATGCCGGCGCCGACGAGACGACGGTGATGGTCTCGTCGGTTGTCGCCGGCTGTCCGAACGTGATGGCGACGTTACCCTTGCGACCGACCGCGATCGACTGCGTTCTGGGACCGACGCCGATGTCGTCATTGTCGATGGTGACGTTACACGTTCCCCTGTTGATCTTCGCGCCGACGCCGTTCCCTGTGATCGTCACCTGGAACGTCTCATCAGCCTCAACGTCGGTGTCACCATTGATCGTTACAGCGAAGGTCTTCGTCGTTTCGTTCGCAAACGTCAGTGTTCGGAACGCGGATACGTAATCGCTGCCGGCGCGCGCCGTGACGTCGGCGGTCGCCAGATTGAGGTAGCCGGTCATCGGTGCGCCTGACTGCACAGTCAGAAGAAAGGTGGTCGTGCCGCCGTTCCCTTCAACGATCGTGGCGTCGTTGAGAAAGATCTCGGGCTGCACATCGTCATTGACGATCGTACCCAGGGCGCTGAAATTTCCCTGCGCCCCCGACTGCGGAACGAACCGCAGGACGAAAAGCTCGTCTGGTTCGAACTGAGTGTCTCCCTGCACAGGGACGGTGACGGTCTTTTCGAGCTCACCGGCCGCGAAGTTCAGCACGCCGCTCACTTCCTGGAAATCGGATGGAGACTGCGCGGTGTCGGAGATCGTGTAGTAGTTGATCACCGCCGGAGCCCCGCTGGCGACACTCAGCCTCACCGTGAATACCGCGCTGGTCGTACCGCTGTTTCCCTCGGTGACTGAAGCTCTGGTCACCAGCAGGGAAGGGGCCGGATCGTTGTCGGCGATGTCGACGAAGATCGATTGTTGTCCGATCAGCGCTCCGCCGGTGGCGTTCGATAACTGGAACGTGAAGCGCTCCGGATCTTCGAATACAGCATCGTTGGCAATCGCAATCTGAACAGTCTTTGATGTCTCTCCATCAGCGAACGTGAGCGTTCCCGATGATGCCGCGTAATCGCTGCCGGCGAGCGCGGTGTCATTAATCGTTGTGTATGACACGCTCGCGGTCCCAACACTCCCTCCGGTCCGGCTCACCGTCACCACTACCGTGCCGCCTTCAGTTGCCGTTGGTGCTGATGGGCTGAACGAGCCGGGTCCTTCAACCTGAATGCACGACGAAAACTCCGAGGTATCGTCCAGTGGATCGGTTGCGGTCGCGGTGATTGAGGTGCCTTGCGGAAGCGGCCCGAAGTCGGCGCTGAACGTCACATTGCCCGAGCTGTCGGTGCTGACTGAGGTCTCGCCGAGAAATGTCTTTCCATCGGTACCGGCGCTATTGCAATTCGTCGAGCGCGCATAGAAGTCGACGCGGTATGACTGACTCGCCAGACTATTCAGCGTGCCCGTAATCGTAATCCCGGAATTTGTCGCTTTGGCGGACGTCAACACCGGATAGTTCATCAGCAGATTTGAGCCGGAGTCACCGTCGCCTGGATCATTCGGCGTTCGACCATCGGTCTCTGTCTGTTGCGTGAGATCGATACCAATCGTCGTGTTGTAGATCGAGTTTCCGACGATGAGATTGCCTGGATTGAGAGCGCTGCTTTCAACGGAGACACCGACGTTCTGATTGACGATCGTGTTGCCACCGCCGGCAGTCGTGCTTCCGATGACACAGTGTCCGGACGCATAGACATAGACGCCGATGCGAGCCGGCGTTCCCGTGGTGAGGCCGATGGTGTTCCCGGTGATGGTTACGAACCCGGCGTGCCAGATCTGCACCTGATACGAGGTGTTCCCTGCGATCAGATTTCGAGCGCCAGCCTGCAGGCCGCCGATCGTCACGTTGGCCGGGTAGCCATTCTCGCAATACACGCCGATGGCGTTCGGAATCGCGACCGATCCGGTCGGATCGGTGCCGATGTAATTGCCTCTGATCGTGGTCGACCCTCCGAATCCGCCCGGCTTCGTCTGGACGCCGAATGTCAGATTGCCGGAAATGATGTTTCGCTCGGCGGCGGTCAACCCGCCAACCACACTACCGTCCCAGGCAAGCACTCCGACGGTATTCGGCTTGCGAGCGCCGGATGGACTAATACCGACATAACAGCCCAGGACAGAAGCGCCGTTGACGAGCCCCACGCCTGTCGTCGCATTCGTGAAGCTGAGACCTTTTGCGGTTCCCTGGTCAATACCCAGTCCGGCCGAATATCCCGGAATCTGGCTCCCGTCGATTTCGACGACCGGATGATCCACGTAGCCGGGTTGCGTCGTTCCGTCGACAAGGCAGCCCAGAACGGTCGGCAGGGTCGTAACCGGCCGGATCGTCGTCTGTCCTGCCGGCAGGTTGAAGGCGATGACGTTGTTGCTGGTCACCTTCCCATCGATGATCGCCTGACGCAGCGAACCGGGTCCGCTGTCATTGTTGTTCGTGACGGTGAATGTAGAGGCACCGGCCGTGAGCGCGGCGACAGAAATCGCGCACGCGAGAATCGCTCGCATCAATTGCATTCGGGGACCCTTCGGATGACAGCGGGATTTGGACAGTCCGTTGTATGCGATCTCGCGTGATAAGTCAAAATAATAAAACGGGCGGCATCGCTGCCGCCCGTTCAAAGCACTGCTGTCAAAAGAGATACTACTTCGCGAACACGTCCTCCACCGGGACGATCGTGACGTTCTCCGCCTTGATCCCCAGCGGGTACGTGCCGAGCACTTTGTCCTCGGCGACAATGTCGGCCGGCTTCGGCGCGTCGTACGTGATCGACGACGCGGCGTCGCTAACGAGCTTGTCGCGCAGCCCTTCGGCGTCTTTCGTCACGATCACGACGGAGAGGTCTTTCGACGACAGGTACTTTTTGATCGCGTTGTTGACGTCGTCGCGCGTCAGCTTGCTGTAGAGGCCGCGCACGTACTGCGTGTACTCCGGCGTGCCGTACCACCACGAATCGAGCGCGTAGCCGAGGCGCTGATTCTGGGTGGCGGTCATGACGTACGAGTTCTTCATCAGATAGTCGCGCGTCGCTTCGAAATCTTCCTGCGACAGCCCGTTCTGAATCAGCTTGTCGAGCTCGAACAGGGCAATGCGCAGCGCCATGTGCCCATTGGCGGGCACGACCGGACGAATCCAGATCTCGAAGAGCTGCGAGCGGCGCCCGATGTTCGGGCTCGGGAAAAACTGTCCGCCCGGACGATTGAAATACTCGATGTATGCGTAGTCGCCGTAATTGAGACCACGAATCTCGCGGATGCGATTGAAGAGACGTCCGGTCGACATGCGATGCTCGCCGAGCCAGGCGCGGGCGACGTTCAGCGCGGCCCAGTCGGCGCCGCTGGCGCGCGTGATCGGCAGCGGAAGACCGATCGAGATCGCGGTCGCGCGCGTGTCCTTCTTTACGATCTCCACTTCGAGACCGTTCGCTTTCTTTCCGGCGATCGGCGCGAGCGCTTTCAATCCGGCCGCGGTCGTCGAGCCCTGCGGCAGACGCGCGAGCTCGGAGCGCAGCGATGACAGCAGCTCGTCCGAATAGTTGCCGGCGACGCCGACGACGAGGTTGCCGCGCGTGTAGTTGGTCGCAATGAAATTGCGAACGTCGTCGATCGTGATCGCTTCGATTCCGGCGACGGTACCGAGCGAGGTGTGCCCGTACGGCGTGCCGCTGTAGACGCGATTCTGGAGCTCTTCTTTCCCGAGCTCCTCTTCATTGTTGTTGCGCAGGCTCTCGCGGAGGCCGTTCAGCTGCGCATCTTTGAGGCGCTTGAAATCTTCGTCGCGGAAGCCGGGATCGAGCAACTGTGGCAGCACGACGTCGAAGAACTTCCGCCAGTTGTCACGATGGATCGACGCGCTGAGGGTCGTCATTTCTTTGTCGACGTTCGCGCTGAACGAGCCGGCCATCGGATAAAGAACCTTGTTGATCTCCGACGTCGTCAGCGACTTCGAGCCGGACGCCGTCACCATCGATGCGGCGAGCGTCGCCAGTCCTTCTTTACCGGCCGGATCGTTTGCCGAGCCTGCATTGAAGAGCAGTCGAATCGCGACCTGCGGAACGACCGACTTCTGTTCGACGACGCGAAGGTCGCTCGCGCCAGCGGTCGTTTTCGCTGCGGCGGCTGCAGCGGTGACGGACGGAATCTTCGTCATCTCCGCCGGCATCGCATCTTTCGAGAGCGTCGTCACGACGAGGTTCTTGTCGGTGACGTATTTGCGCGCCGCGTTCTGCAGATCCTGCGGAGTGAGCGCCGCCTGCAGGCGGTAGTAATTGTTGATGGTGTCGAACGAGCGGCGGAAGTAGACGAACTCCGCGAGCGTCTGCGCGATCGCCTCGGTGTTATCGAGCGTGCGCACCAGGCCGTAGCGTGACGATGAGACGGCGTCGCGAACGCGATCGGCCGGCTCGAGTTTCTCGCGCATCTTCGCGAGTGTTTTGATGATCTCGTCACGAACGTAAACGGAATCGCTCTGTTTTTTCACTCGCGCGAAGACGGTCCAGAGCGACGGATCGACGTTGCCGCCGGTGTAAACGAAGAGCTGATCGACTTTCTGTTCGTCTTCGACGAGGCGCTTGTAGAGATCGGACGTTTCGCCGAACTCGAGATCGGTGATGGTGTCGAGCGCCGCGCTCTCGTTATTGGTTTCGCTGAAGGCCGGACCGTGGAAGCCGACGGTCACATACGGAAGCGTCTGCGAAGTCCAGGGAACGTGCGCGTAAACGGGACCGTCATGCGCCGGTTCCTGCGGGATCTCGACGCTGAACGTGCCGTGCTTCCATTTGCTCCAGTATTTCTCGACGAGATCGAAGACCGGCTGCGGCTCGACGTCGCCGGCGACGATGATCGTCGTCCGCTCGGGGCGGTACCAGCGGCTGAAGAAGAGCTTCGAGTACTCGTACTGATTCGGCATGTCCTCGATGTCTTTGATGAAGCCCATCGTGGTGTGCTTGTACGTATGTACTTTGAAAGCATTCGCGCGCTGGACCTCGAGGATCTGGCGCACCGGGCTGGCGCTGTTCTTGTTGTATTCGCCGAGGACCGCACGCGCTTCGGTTTTGAACGCGTCTTCCGGATAGGAGAGGTTCTGGAAGCGGTCGGCGAAGATCTCCATGATCTTCGGCAGGTCTTCTTTCGCGAAGGTGATGTGGTAGACAGTGCGATCGTCGGAGGTGTTCGCGTTCTCGCGCGCGCCGGCTTTCGTGACGACGGCGTTGTATTTATCCGGCGGATAGTTCGGCGTGCCGCGCGACATCATGTGCTCGAAGAAGTGCGCGAAGCCGGACTTGCCCGGCTCGACTTCGTTGCGCGAGCCGGTCTGCACCGGGACGTACATCGAGACGATGTTCGGGAATCCGGTCGGGACGACGATGACCTTCAGTCCATTGGCGAGCGTTTTTTCGGTCGCCTTGAAAGGAAGGATGTTTTCAGCGGCGGCCGTCGTCTTTTTCTTCGCGACGGGCGCGGTGGCTGCGGACGCAACGATCGGGACGAGGATCGCTGCGAGTGAGACGAGGATACGAAAACGCATTTAATCTCCTTGCACCGGCCACGGGCCGCTGCGTTGATTGGCAAAGCCTCGGCGCCGGCCACGGGCCGGTTCGTTAGTTGGCAAAGCCTCGGCGGACGGCTTCGCGGCGGATTCTGGCGCGGCTACCGGCGGGATGCAACACGCGGTTTCACTTTTGCCGGTGTTAGCAGGGCGTCGAAGGTGCGACCGCCGTTTCGTGGAATGAGAATCGTCGTCGAGCGATAGTCGGTCGTCGTGTACGTTGCGTCGGTCGTCGTAAATGCGCCGGGAACGGTGACGCGGAATGTGCCGCCGGTGCCGTTCGTCGGATCGCTTGCGTACAGATGCAGCGTCGTGCCGTCCGTGACGAGCCAGACGATCGACGGCTGATCGGACTCGATTCCTTCGATGCTGCCGGCGCTCCAGAAGACGATGCCGAGCTCATTCGCGCGACGTACTGCGGCGAAGCGCGTGTCGTTGGCGAGGATGCGAATCGGATTCTCCGCCGTCCACGCGCGCATCGCTTCCGTCGTCGTGTTCGGGACGATCGCGTATGCGGCGGTTGCGTTCACCGGCGCGACTCCGTGGTCGTACCACATCGTCAGGAAGGTGGCGCTGCGCGGCGTCGCGTCGGTCGAGCCGCCGAGCGCTGCCCACGTACCGCTGTGCGTCTCGCGCGAAATGTTCGGCATACCGTTCGGGAACCAGTAGCCGACGCGGTCGCAGACGAGCCACTGCGTGTTGTCGCCGGTGATCGCCGCGTTCGGATCGTCGAGCGGCCATTGATTGACGATCGTCTCGACGCGATTCAATGACGGCGACGTCACGCCGCTCGTCAGAAAGACGATCGCGTCGTCGAAGAAGAACCACGACTTCTTTGCGGTCAGCGTGGAGTTCAGTGCGTCGAGATCCATCGCCGAGACGCCGTTGCGGCCGTCGCCCGTTCCGCCCGCGAAGTTGCGCAGCCCGTAGCCGAACGTGTCGTTCGCGGTGTCGGCTTTTTGTTCGACGGTGATGCCAGGCAGCCGCGACCAGTCGAGCGCCGGCGGGACGTTGCCGCCGAAGAACTCGTCGCCATCGAGCGAGAGAAAGAAGCGTCCGTCGGACTGCCGCGCGCCGCGGAGATTTTCATCGTTCGTCTTTTCGCCCGACTTCGTTCGCGTCGAGAACATCTTCACGGAGGCGAACCAGCGGTCGCGGCGATGCACGGTGTAGTCGGAATCGAAGTAATGACGATGACCGGACGGCCACGCGGCGGCGGTGTCTGATTGCTCGATGATCGCAGCGAGTCCGGCCAGCTCCGGCGGCAGCGCCGACTGCCACGTCGTCAGCATTCGCGCGGCGGCGGCGCGGATCTCAGCGACCTTCGGCGAGTCGAACTGTGACGCCTGAATCAGCGCGGCGACGCCGTTGTAGCCGGTCGTCGTGTTGCGGACCGCTTCACGTCCGGTGACCGAGACATCGAAGTAATTTCCGTACAACGTCCAGCCGACGCCGTCAGCGAGGTACGTCGAGAACGTTGCCAGTGCATTCGGCGGAAGCGTGAATTCCGAATTGCGTGTCAGCAGTGCGTAACGCGCGACGTCGTTCGCGAACGAACCGCCGTAACCGCCGGTGTAGAGCTGCGCGCCGTGTTGATGGAACGACGCATCGGCTTGAATGCCGTCCGCTCCCTGCGGGACGACCGTGCAGACGGTAGCCATCGCATTCCGTACGGCGGTCAGCATTGCCGGATCGTCGCGCACGAGTGCGAGACATAGATGTGTGTAAGCGGACCACGTCAGGTTTTCGCCGACCGGCGTCGGACCGACGAGCCCTTTGCCGGAGGGATTGCTGCCGATGTGGATGGCGAGCGTTTTCACGCAGTCGTCGAAGACTTTCGGATCGATGTCGTCGCGCATCAGCACCAGTGTCGGCCCGAGGTCGAGCGGAACGCCGAACGTCCAGAACCACCAGTTGCCGGACGGCCATGTGAGCGGCCCGTAGTAGTTCGGCACGTAGCGGAGCGCCGATTCGATGGCGGCGCGCAGCGACGGATCGTTGTAAAGCGATGTCCCGGGTGTGCGATACGCCTTCGCCATCACGATGAGTCGCCGCGAGTGTTCCCACGGCGACCAGCCGCCGGCCGGCGTTTCCTTGTAGTCGATGTCGCTCCAGCTGCCGTCGCCGAGGAGATAACCGGGGGCGGAGAAGGAACGGGCGGCGTCTGCCTGCGCGTTGAGCGCGGCGATCATTCGCGGCGACGAACGATCGGCGCCGGCCGCCGTGTAGTAATCGACGAAGTTTTTGCGCACGACGTCGACCGGCGCGGCGAGCGCAGACGAAGCGAGCAGCGTTGCGAAAAGGACGAGGAAGAGGCGGCGCAAGTTATTCGGATAAATGACCGAACACTGCGCCGCTATTCCGCGCGCTATCGTTTGACGAGCGCCACGATCCGCACCGGACCGCCGGAACCTGCGCCGATCTTCATCGGCAGCGCGATCACATACGCGCCGCGCTCCGGCAGCTGATCGAGGTTGGCGACGTTCTCGAGTCCCGGCACGCCGGCGCCGTTGGCGATGCGATGAACGATGAAATCGCGTGACTGCCCGTAGTCGATGCTGGCGGTGTCGAGCCCGATCGCGCCGGCCTTTCGCTCCTCGACCAGCAGCCGCGCCGACTCCGCGCCGAACGACGGGAAGTGCAGCTTGTCGGTCGCGCCCGGCGTGTCGTCGCCGAAGTACGCTTTGCGATCGCCATAGCGCGAGCCCCAGCCGGTGCGAAGCAGCACGATTGCGCCGGCAGGGATCGTTCCGTTGCGCGCTTCCCATGCACGAACGTCGTCGACGCTCAGGCGATAGTCGGGATCTTTCGCCGCGGCGTCGCGGATGTCTATCACGACCGCGGGCGCCATCAACTGTTCGGGCGGCAGCTGATCGATCGTCTTTCCGTGCTCCGCGAAATGAATCGGCGCGTCGAGATGCGTGCCGCCGTGCTCCGGCGCCGAATAGGCGTTCGATGAGTAGAAGTAACCGCCGGGCGTTGGACCGTACGACAACCGCTTCAGCTCGAAGCCGCCGGGAGAATTCGGCCAGTAAAGCGTCTTGTCGTCGAAGGCGTATGTGAGATCGATGACGCGCGCGTGCGAGAGATCGAGCGGCGGAGGGGCGGTCGTCGCGCAGGCGGTGAATGCGATTGTGGCAATCAGTAGGAGGGGACGCATCTTCGGCTCCTTTGTTTCTTTCGGCATTTCGCGTGTGTCTCAACGATAGCGCGGGAATCGGCGAAACGCGTCCCTCTCATGATGCGGACGGCGACGTTTCCCGCTCCGGCTCCGTCTTAACTGTGACGAATGTCTCGTCAAAAGAAGATCGTCATCATTGCGCCCGATGGGCTGACCGCGCCGCTCGCGCGAGCGGCGGCCGTATTCGGTGAAGTGGTCGCATTCGAATCGTTCGACGAGCTCGATCGCTGGCGTCGCGAAAACGGCAACGGGAACGGACATGGCGGCACGATCGCGCCCGATCTCGAACAGGCGCTTCATGAAGCTGGTTGTGCGCAGATGTCGCTGCCGTCGCAGCTTCGCGAGCTGTTCGACGCGCTCTCATTGCGGAGTTGCACGCCGACGATCGCGGAAGTATTGAATGACTGGCCGTCGCGCCGCTCGTTCTACAGGACGTGGCGTGACGCGATCGCGTTGCCGCCGAGCGCGTTTCTCCGTCGCGTTCGCGCGCTGCATGCGGAGCGTCTCGTCGATGGTGGCGCGAGTTTGAAGAAAGCGGCACACATCGCGGGATTCAGCTCGACCGATCAGATGCGGCGCGCAAGAAAGAACGCGCCGTCATCCTGAGCGTCAGCGAAGGATCTGCGCGGGTGGCGCGCGCTGCTCGCCCCACACGCCCGGATCCTTCGCTGACGCTCAGGATGACGCAGGTGTCATCGCAATCATGTGGGCCGGCAGAATCGGAAACGACGCGAAGGCTCTGCCTCGTACGCAGCCGGCCGTGCCGGCTCAGGATGACGGCCATTGGCACAAAACGCGGTTGCCTCCTTACGGCCCGGCAGGGTAATGTCTCGCCGTCCAGGTCCACGTTCAGCAAGATCCCAACAATTTAACGCAGCACCAACCCCGACGGAGGGCGTGTCCCCGTGCATCAGAACCTTGTCTACTCAGGGGGCGGGAGGGTGGTCTTCGCGCTCATCGCGGCGCTCGGCTTCGCCCTGCCCGCGGCCGCCGCGGGCGTCCTCTTCCCGAAACCGCTCCACATCGTCCGCCGTCTCGAAGATCCGATCGCGAAGCGGACGTCAACCGTCGACGAATACTGCAGCGGCAATCGCGTCGTCAGCATCAACGGCCGCAAAGTCGTCATCACCGATTACGACAAACAGCAGATCACCGAGATCGATCACGATCGCGGCACGTACAGCGTGACGCCGTTCGAAGAGATCGCCAAAGCGCAGCCGCACGCCGCGAAGAAAGAGGGCAGCTGGAAAACGACGCCGCTCGGCATGAAGACGTCGTCGGCCGGGCGCTCCATCGACGCCTTCACGTTCGAGGCAACTGGCGAACGCGATCATCGACGCGTCGAAGTCGGCGTCGATCGTCAGGTCGCGCTTTCGCGCGAAGCGGTCGAAGTGCTCATCGGCGCCGCGTATCCATCGCAGCCGTCCGAAGAACACGAGCAGCTCGTCACCGCCGCGAAGGGACGCGCCGGACGAATGGCCGCGAACAGTCAGACGTCATCGCCCGCCGAATACGGACTGCCGTCCGAGACCGTTCTTTCCTATGACGCCGACAACACGCATCTCACGTATCGCAACAGCGTCGTTCGCATTGGCGACGAAGCGCCGCCGCCGGAGCTCCTCCTCATCGCACCCGGTTCGACACGCGTCGAATCACGGCTGACCCGCGCCGCGCGCGAAATGCGCGAGCTCGACTTCCCGCCGCAGCCGTAACCCTCAACGAAAGAAAAGCAGACCAGTTCGATGCCGTCATTGAAGACACTCATCCGTGTCGCATTTGCGACCGCGCTTCTCGCTCTCCCCGCAACCGCGTCCGAGATCGGCAGCGCGAAGCTCGACATCCTCGGCGTCTCGCTGGAGGTCGTCACCGATCCGCCCGTCGCCACCGGCATCGACATCCCCGCCGTCGTGCAGACGAAGTTCGGCGGAAAGATGAACGGTGACGCGCCGCCGTCTCCCGGATTTCTCGCAGTCGGCGAACTGACCGGACCTGGCATCGACACGCCGATCATCGTCACGGCCACTCCCGGACATACATTCGAGCTGCCGGCGCTGCGACGGAGCGGCGATTACACGCTGCAGAACATCCGACTCGTGACGTCACCGGGCGGCGTCTTCGTGCAGCAGGCGGTGCCTTCGTCGGTGAACGTGAATGTCAGCGACGTGTTGAAGCCGAGCGTCACCGTGCGGCAGCTAACGCCCGACGATCTGCGCGCGCGCGGCATCACCATCGACTCGCGCAACTACGACTACTACGAGTACACGTTCGTCTTCGCCGTCAAAGGACAGAACGTCGTCATTCCATACACGGTCGTGATGGACAAGCGGACGAATCAGCCGCTGCCACCGCTGCCCGACAACCCGTACAACATGCCGGCGCCGGCGTTCGGCAGCGCACTCCCGCCGCGCTTCGATCAGCCGAACATCGGCGGCGGCGTGCTCGTCTCCGAGTTGCCGCCGGAGGTTCAGGACCTGCCCGGCGATGACGGTTCGGGCGGCGGTGGATTCGATCGTCCGCGTCTTCGTCCGACGATTCCCGCGGCGATCGTGTTGCCGACGAATTTCGGCGTGCTGCATCAGTTCTTCGCCGTCATTCTCAACGTCACCAACAACGCACCGGCCGGCACCTCGATTCAGCTCGACTCCGTTCGCGCGGTGATGACGACGCCGCAGGCGCTGCGCATTTCGAAGACGGAGCCTGCCGTCTCCATCGGTCAGGCCGTGCCGGTTCGCGCCGCCGACGGTTCGACCTTTCTCATCGCTCAGGCCGAAGGCTCCGCCGAGTGGACGCTCGAAGCGATGCGCGCCGGCACGCACACGCTGAAGCTCGAGCTGAACGCCACCTATCGCGCGCCGAACCAGGCCGACGTTCCGATGAAAGGAACGTTGCCGGCGACGATCTCCGTCGCCGATCCGCGCTTCCAGATCAACTTCGTGCATCCCGACACGATCCGCGCGAACGAGAACTACACCGCGTACGCGTTCGTCACCAACACCTCGACGACGCCGCAGACCGTCACGCTCAATCTCGACTCACACATTCCGCTCTGCTCGACCGGCGGCAGCGCGTCGGGTATCTGCATCGTCGAAGGACTCTCGCAACAGCCGATCACGATCGCGTCGGGCGCCACCGTCACCGTTCCTTACAGGTTGCAGGCGAAGATCACCGGCCACATTTTCGCGACCGCCGGCACCGCCGACGAAACGATCGCGCTGAACGTGGCGCTGTCGATGGGCGTAAGCGAGAGCGGCGTGCCGCTGTCGCCGGCGACGCTGCTGATGCCGTATTACGCGCAGTTCGTCGATCAGAACTTCGTATCGGCGTACATGCCGCTGCTCGGTCTCGGCTACAGCCTCGCGACCGCGCCGGTGAACGCGAAGACGGCGCAGTTTCCGCGGTTGATTCGCAGCGACGTCTTCCGCCGCGCGCAGGACATCGCGCGGGCAGGGCAGCGCAGTTTCGTGATGCGTCGCAATCGCAGCGAAGCGACGGCGGATGAGAATCGGGAATCGCTGTTTCATCTCGCGCTCGATCTCCTTTGCAACGTCGAGCGGCTCGACCTCCAGGCGTCGACGCCCGACTTTCGTGAATGGGATCAGTTCCGTCGCCAGGAAGAGAACGGACGCAAGGCAGGCGCCGCGACCGCGCGACTCCTCGAAGGCGTTGCGTTCGCCGGCGGACGCTCGATGCCGGCGTTCCTGTCGGACTTCGCGGCGACGACTTCGCATCGAGCTCCGTTCGCCATCGCACTCGCACATGGCGCGCCGGTCGCCGGCGCCGCTCGTCCGTATGCGCTGACCGTGAAGACGATCAGCGATCTGACGCTCGCGAATCCGTCGGAACTTGCCGGTCCCTGGCAGCGCCAGATTCCGTTCGGCGAGCTCACACAGTTCAGTGGCGGCGGCGAGCAGGGCGAGCTGGCGATGCTCGGCCGCTGGAGCGAGAACCTTCGCATCACCGTCACTCCGGCAGCGACGCAGTTCACGCTCGAGCTTCTTTATCCCGATACCGCACCCGACCTTAAGAACGCTTCGATGCTGCAGGCGAAGCTCGACGTCACCGGCGCCACGATCGGCCAGCCGGTCACCTTCATCGTCGATCGCGCCGCGACGTCGATTGCAGTCACCGGCGCGACCGCGGCCAGCTCGATTCATCCGGTCGTGCAAACGCCGCTGGCGATGGTCGCTGCAGCGCAGGACGTCGCGCTCGATTCCGCCGGCCGCACCGTGGCGCTGCTTCTCAATCGCCCGATCCGAGTCACCGACGCGCTGACGTTGCGCGACAACTTCACGATCTCCACCGCGATCGCGCAGCTCTCGTACGACGTCACGCGCCGCAACGACGCGACGCAAACTCCCGTGATGGGCGCCGCGCTTCAGGACGACGGTCGTCTGATCATTTTGTCGTTCAGCAAATCGCTGTCATCGAACGCGACCTACCGCGTCGGCACCGTGACTCCATTGCGCGATCTGCGCAACGACAGCAACAGCATCGTGACGACTGTCGTGCCGCGCATCGACGACGATCGTCCGGGCGGCGTCGTCTACGGCAGCGTGCTGCTCGCCGACAACACGCCGGTGAAGAAGCGGCCGATTCAGCTTTCATCGGCAGACGGCTTCCAGCAGGATCTGACCGACGACAACGGCGGCTTTCTGTTCGAGTACGTCGCGCGCGATCCATTGCGCAATCGTCCCGGTTACTACACGCTCGAAGCGCGCACGGCCGACGACAAGTCGGCGTCGCTCGAAGGGTCGATCCGTCTGGCCGGCGAGCTGCAACACGTCAATCTCGTCTTCCTCGGCCGCGGCAAAGCGCGGGGCTACGTTCGCTACAGCGACGGCGAAATCATCGCCGGTGCGCGCGTCACCGTCGGCAACAGTCTTTACAGCGATCTGCACACGACCACGACCGACGCGAACGGCTTCTTCTCCGTCAGCGATCTCGCCGTCGGTCCGATCACGTTTGCGGCCGTCGATGCGAAGGGCACCGTAACCTACGCAACCTCGCAACTCCGCGTTGCCGGCGAGTTGCTGAGGCAGGATCTCGTCATTCAGCGACGCACCACGCCGGGCGGCTTCGGCCGCGTGCGCGTCACCGTGCGCCGCTCCGACAAGATGAGCGATCCCGATCCGAACGCGTCGCTCGTTCCGGGCGCGCGAGTCGGCATCTACTCGCAGGGCTTCGGACTCGTCGACGGCGTGACTGACAGCGGTGGCCAGGCATTCTTCGATCACATCCCGGCAGGACAGATCTCCGTCCTCGCCGCGGAGTTCAGCGTCGCCAAACGAAGCAACGGTGCCGAGACCGATCTCAAAGCCGATCAGCTGGTCGAGCAGACAGTCGTTCTCGAAGTGCCGCCGGTCGCGTCGCCGCAGTTCGTCACCGTCAAAGGCATCGTCTTCCGCGACGATCCGGCGGCGCCGAGTGACGACACGCGCGTGACCGCGGTCGCCGGCGCGATCGTTACCTTCAAAGGATTTCCGCCGGTCACGACCAACGCGACGGGACGTTATGTTTACTACGACGTGCCGGTCGCTTACGCGAACGGCGACGGCGTACACGTTTACGATCCGTCGACGAATCGCAGCGGCTCGTTCGCATTTCCCGCGCTGCGTGCGGGTGAAGAAAACACGCTCGATCTGAAGCTCAGCTCCAAACAGGCGCAGGGGAAAGCAACGATGCGTGTCCGCGTCGTCAGCGCCACTGGCGAGCCGGTCGACAACTACACCGTCATCTCGCCTGGCTTCCCGCCGGACACTTTCGCCGGCAAAGGCAGCGGTATCTACGAGCGTGTCGTCGACGTGCCGCAATCGCTCGACGTCTGGGCGATCGGCGTCAATCACGCGAAGTACGGCAACCAGACCGTGCGCGGCACTCTCGCCGTCGATTTCGACGGGCAGATCGCCGCCACTGAGCTCCGTCTTCCCGGACAGGGAACGATCATCGCCAACACCCAGATCCTCGGCACCTGTTCAGTGCCCGGCTGCACGCCGCAATGGATCAACTCACCCGGCCCGGTCAACGTTCCGTATCGCGTCTGGAGCACCGGCGATCAGCAGCTGATCACCGAAGATCATCTCTTCACGCCGGGCGCCGACGGACTCGTGCACGCCACGAAGATTCCGGCGGGACAGACGCTCGACGTCGAGACGTTCGAGCATCCCGGCGGCTACGCAAAAGCGACCGCCTCGATCGGATTCGAAGGCGATCTCAAGACGGTCACGCTCCGCCTCAGCTCCCTCGGCAACGTCAGCGGCCGCGTCGTCAACTACGACGGCAACACGCCGGTCGCCGGCGCCAGCGTCGAGCTGAGCGGCGGCGCATTCAACGGCGGCAGCGTCACGACGCTCGCCGACGGCTCGTTCGTTTTTCCCGCGATCGCCGCAAACGCCAGCTTCCGCATCACGGCTACCGCGCTCGTCGACGGCATTCTCCGCAAGGGCTACGTCGATTCGTCGACGCCGGTCGGCGGCGGTCCGGTCAGCGGACTCGTGCTCGTCATGCGCCAGCAGGCGAACATCTCCGGCGCGATTCGCGACGCGTCCGGCGCTCCTGTCCCGCTCGCGCATTATTGGGTCCGCGAGCTGGCGTGGCCGTATCGCGAGCTCGGCTCGCCGCTGCAACCGCTCATCGCCGGCAGCAACGGCTCGTTCTTCGCGAACAACATCTTTACCGGACCGTTCCGCGTCAGCGCCGTCTCGCCGATCGATCCGGAATCGCGCGGCGATCTGCAGGGAACCATCGTCGAAGAGAACGCCGATCGCAACGGACTCTCGCTCGTCATCGGCGCGGCGGGGACCGGCTCGGTGAACGTCACCGTCTACGATTCGAACTCCGGATTTACGACCGTTCCGAACGCGGAAGTGTCGCTTCAGGTCAGCGGACAGGGCTACGACTTCACGGTCACGAATGCCAGCGGCTTCGCGGTCTTTGAACAGATCCCGGTTGGTCACTACTTCATTCGCGCGATCTCGCGCGCGGTCGGCCGCAGCGGCGTCAGCGACGGCTTCGACGTCCCCCGCAATGGCACCGTCAACGTTCGCGTATCGCTGACCTTCATCGGAACGGTGCGCGGCACGATCGTCGACGCCGACAACGATCCGCCGACGCCGGTCGTCGGTGCTGCGGTCTTCCTTCACGGCAGCGGCGGACTCGACGCGCGGGCATCGACCGATGCGAATGGCGCATACATCTTCAACGCCGTTCCGGAAGGGCGCTTCAGCATCGAAGCGATCGATCTCGTCAGCGGACGACACGTCGCCACCGGCATCGACTACGAGCTCAGCTCGCTCGTGCAGAACCTCAACATCGGCGCGCTGTCGATCGAGCGAAGCGGAACCGTCAACCTGACAGTCTCGCTGCCGAACGACGCCGGCGGAGCGGGAGAGATCGCGCCGCTCGTCGACGTCACCGTCAATCAGGCGCTCAGCTACTCGCGCGAGCAGCAGGGCCGCGGGTCGATGGCCTTCAACAAGCTCTTCACCACGCGCGGGTTCAACATCAACGTTCGCGAACTCGGCGGCGAACAGCGCGTCATCAACGTCGTCAACGCGCGCTTCGCGGCCGGCGCACGCATCGCGAACGTCAGCCTCGTCTTTCCGACGACCGGTTCCGTCGAAGTCACGGTCCTCGGCGAGAACGATCAGCCGCAGCGCGGTGTGCTCGTCGAAGTCTCCGACGGCGATCGGACGCTGCGCGTCTTCACCGGCGACAACGGCACCGCACGCGTCGATGGTCTGCCGCTCCGTTACGTCGTCGCACGCGCAACATCAGGAACGGTCTCCGCGTCCGACGGCGGCACGATCATCAGTCATTCCACGCCTCTGCACTTCACGCTTCGTCTCGGCAATCGCATCGACGTCACCGGCAAGGTGTTCGCCGAAGAAGGCGTCAACGTTCCGTCCGTCGGCACGAACGTTCTCGCGGACGTCAGCAGCCCGCTGTTTCTCCTCGGGACGGTGCGCATGCAGACGCGCACCGATGCGAATGGCGAATACCGGTTCGGCGCGATTCCGATCAGCAACACCAGCCTGACGCTGACCTTCGTCGGACCCGACGAAGTGACGGCCGGCGATCGGATCTCGTCGTTTGCAGTTCCGAACGGACAGACCGGCGAACTGCGGATGCGCGACGCGAAGCTCGATGCCACGCCGCCGCGCGTGACGTCGATCGATCCGGCCGACAACGCCAACAGCGTCTCGCCGACCGCAA
Organism: Acidobacteriota bacterium; assembly: GCA_034667465.1. Taxonomy (GTDB): domain Bacteria; phylum Acidobacteriota; class Thermoanaerobaculia; order Gp7-AA8; family Gp7-AA8; genus JAOBAU01. The sequence continues at coordinate 36,378 of JAXDJV010000030.1, forward strand.
GCGTCATCATCGCGTTCAGCGAAGATCTCGCCGGCATCGCCGCCACGAGCTTCTCGCTCGTCTCCACCGACAACAATCAGTCGACGTCGTTCGCGATGACCAGCGGCCGCGTGAACGGCATCTTCCGCGTGACGCTCACACCCTCGGCGAAGTTGCGCAGCAACGTCGTCTATCGCGTGACCGTCGCGAACAGCGTGCACGACGCCGCCGGCAATCTGATGAAGTCGACAGTCGGCAGCAGCTTCACGACCGTCGACTACACCGAGCCACGCGTCATCAGCACGACGCCGTCGACGATCGGGCCGATCCCGGACGGCACCACGTTCCGGCTGAAGTTCAACAAGCCGATCGACGTGACCGCGTTTGCGCCGAACGGCGGCGGAACGGCGAAGCTCGACCGTCTGCAGACCTACAAAGGTGACGTACTGCAACCGCTCAACGTCACGATTGCACTCGATCCGAACGATGCCGCGACGCTGATCGTCGCGCCGATCGGAACTGCAATCGAACCGTCGTCGTACTACCGCATCACCATCAACGGTGCCCGCGACACGCAGCCGATTCCGGCGGTGCAGACGATCGCCCAAATCTTCGACTTCTTCTCCTTCGACACCGTCGCCCCGGTCGTCACGATTCCGTCGCCGCTGCCCGCCGGCTCGCCGCTCATCGCCGGCCAGCTCTACACGTTCGTGCCGGGCATCACCGACGGCGCCGGCGGTGCTCCGTCGACCGACATCGCGTTCGTCGACTGGACGTATCCGGAGAACACGACATCGCGAGTGAAGGCCGGCAACTTCTCGATCGCGCCGCGCGTCGATTCGACTGACGGCACGTACACGCTGAAAGCGAAAGCGACCGATCTGTCGGGCAATGAAAGCGCCGTCGTCACCGCGACGTTCACCGTCGCCGCAAACGAAGCGCCGAAGAATGTCGTCCTGACCGCACCCGCGTCGACTTACCTCGGCCGCACCGTCGCCGCGCACGTCGCCTTCACCGATGAGGGAACGGTCGTCACGACGAAGCTCACCGTCAGCGGCACGAAGAAAGACGGCAGCGCATTCGTCTTCACCGACAACCTCATTCATCCGAGCCCGAACCAGCAGATCAGCCGCGGCAACGTCGCCGCAACGTGGAACGGCGCCGACTACATCGTCGACGTTCCGGCCGGGACATTGAAGAGCGGCAGCACGCTGACATTGACGGCAACCGTCGTCGACTCGGTGAACAAGACGTCGGAGCCTGCAACGGCCACGGTGACGATCGCGCCGGACGCGATCGAACCGCAGATGACGATCACCGCGCCGATCGCCGAGACGCAGTACAGCTTCGGCACCGGCACGACGACGTATGCGATCAAAGCGACCGCGATCGACGCCGAGAGCGGCATCGCGCACCTCACGTTCGCATATGACGGAAAGACGATCGATCTGCCGGCGTCCGTCGCCACGCGCGACGCAGGCGGCGCATGGCTCTTCACCACGACCGCGACGGTCACCGCGAAGAACGTCGACACGCGCATTCACATCACCGCGACCGCGTTCGACAACGACGGCAACACGAAGCAGCAGGTGCTCGACGTCATCTATAAGAGCGTCGGCATCACCAACGTGCCGAAGGCGGCGTGGATCACGCCGCTCGACGGTGGCGCGCTCGTCGCCGGTGAAACGAATGTTCCGCTGAAGCTCCGCATCCGCGCGACCGCGGAGCCGCTCGGTTTCCGTCCGACCGTTCATTTCGAAAGCGACGCGTTCGTCACCGCGCCGCCGTCGATGACGACGCCGACGTCCGGCACCGACCTCTACGAGCAGACCGTCAACCTCGACGTTCCTGCGAGCGGTTCGTTCACGATCAGCGCGATCGTTGACGACGCCGATCCGTCGCATCAGGTCGTGCTGCCGATCACCATCGACGCCGTCGTTCCCGACGCGCCGGTTGTCGTCTCCAACTTCGAGATCAACGAACAGAACCTGGCGACCTACAGCGGAAAGACGGTCGTCGTACGCGGCGCCGCAACGCGCCTCAACATCGACACGCCGGCAACGCTGCGCAATCTCGTCGTGCTCAACGGCGCGACCGTCGGCACGCGCGACGGCGTTCGTCTCGAGGCCACGATCACCGATCGACTCTACGTCGATGGCGATTCGTCGATCGATGTCAGTGGCAAGGGTTATCGCGGCGGCTGGCAGAAGAGCGACGACGGCACGTTTACGAACAACTCCGCGAACGGCATCACGCTCGGCAATACGAGCGTCGGCGGCGCAACGTCTGGCGCATCGGCGTCGCACGCAGGCGCCGGCGGCGAAGATTCCGGCAGCAGCACCAACGCGACCTACGGCTCGATCACCGCGCCGGCGACGTTTGGCGCCGGCGGCGCAGGCGCGACCGGCTCGGCGTTCGGCAACACGCCGGGCGGCAACGGCGGCGGCGCGATCGGCATTCGCGGCGATCTCGCCCGTCTCGTCATCGCCGGTGGCGTTCACGCCGACGGCGACAGCGGCGCGAGCAATCTGTTCAACGCCGGCGCCGGCGGCAGCGTGCAGCTTTCCGCGCGCGCCATCGTCACCGGTCCGGCCACGCGCATCACCGCGAACGGCGGCGATGACAACGCGCTCCAGAACAGTTCGCGCGGCGCGGGCGGCGGACGCATTGCCGTCACCGCGACCGAACGCTTCGAGCTCGACAGCGTTTCCGCAGAGCTCCAGGCGCGCGGCGGACGCAACGCCACGTCGGCCGAAGGTCGTACGTACGTCGACGGCGGCGCGGGAACGCTCTTCATCGTGGCGCCGGGCGCGACGCCCGGCGAGCTGATCGTCAGTTCGTTCGACGATCGCAACCCGACGACGGCGCATGTGACGCGACCGACGCCGATCACCGGCACGACCAGCTTCAGCAACGTCACGATCGGACCGCGCGCACTGGCGCGCTTCGACGATGCGTATCCGGCCACGATCACCGTCGATTCGACCGCCGTCGCCATCAAACCGGGCGAGATCCCGACCTTCACCTTCTCGTCGATTCCGGCGAGCGGGGGAGAGATCATCCGAGGAAGCAACATCTCGACGACGTACGCGGCGAAGTCGAACGCCGGAATCACGAGCGTCGTCGCGACATTCGCGCCTGCCGGCACGCTGACGCCCGATTCGTACCCGGCATCGCCGCTCGACACGACGACGATCACGAAGACCATCGTTGTTCCGGCGACCGCGCCGCTCGGCGCCGCATCGCTCACCGTTCGCATCACCGATCGCGCCGGCCGCAGCGTCGACGTTCCGCCGGTCGCGCTGACCGTCACCGAGAACTTCGCCCCGGCGATCGACAAGTTCCTCCTCGATCCTTCGACGCTCGTCGACCCGATCGCGCTGACGATGTATCCTGGCCACAAAGTCACGGCTACGCTCGCGGCGTCCGACGACACCGCCATCACGAAGTTCACCTTCCTCAGCACGCTCGCCGGCGTCGCCGCGACGCCGATCGTCCTGACGCCGAACACGAAGCTGCTCGCCGACACGCCGTTCCTCGTCGACGTCCCGCCGGCCACGGCGTCCGGCGCGACGCTCCGTCTCGACGCCACCGTTGAAGACAACGTCGCCGCGCACGCGACGACCGTGTCGAAGACGATCACGATTCTCAAAGACACGATCGCGCCGTCGATCACCGTCACCAGTCCGATTGTTTCCGCGACGATCCTCGATGAAGCGACGGCGCGCACGATCGCGATCGCCGCGACCGTCGTCGACGCGCAGGTCGCCGTGAAGCAGGTCTTCGCGACCGTCAGCGGTCAGGCCTGGGCGATGACGGCGCCGGCCGGATCGAGTGTGTACAGCGTCGCCGCGCCGATGCCCGACGTCGTCGGCGTCGACGTCGTCGATGTGCCGGTCACCGTGACCGCGCTCGACTACGAGAACAACTCCGCGACGAGCAGCGTCATCAACGTCCACGTCCGGCCGTTCAACGATCCGAACGCGCCGGTGGTCGGCTTCATTTACCCGAGCGTCGGCGCGGCGTTCCCGGCCGGTTACACCGCGAACCTGCGCGTGAACGCCGTCGGCAACGGCACCGGCAACACCTCGAACGGCGTGACGAAAGTCGACTTCAGCGTGGCGCTGAACGGCACGACGTCGACTATCACCGCGACCCGTTCGGGCAGTTCCGACTTCTGGGATGCGACGTTCGCCATTCCGGCAGCGACCCCTGATGTTTCGATCGCAACCGTTCGCGCCACCGCGACGAACGTCGGCTCGCTCACGAATTCCGCAACCGCGACGTTCACCGTGCTCGTCGTCGCGCCGGCCGACAAGTTCACGTCGTCGGCGACGATCGCCGCCGGCGACCCGTCGCACGACAATCACAACATCTGGATTGCCGGCAGCTCGACGGTCGTCACGCTCAACGGCTCGCACACGCTGCGCAACCTGATGGTGCTCGACAGCGGCGAAGCCGCGATCAACGGCACCGCGACGGCCGGCATCGTGTCGCTGGCGAACGGCGGACGCTTATCACACGCGATCGCGACGGCGACGAGCATCAACAGACTCTCCGTCATCGCTACCGGCAACGTCACCGTCGATCCGAACAGCAGCATCGACGTCAGCTTCCGCGGCCTGACCGGCAACGTGAGCTCCGTCGCCTACACCTACGATCCGGCCACCGGACTGCCGACGCTCAACGGCGGTGCCGGCGCCTGGAATGGCGGCGCGCACGGCGGAGCCGGCGGACAGTGGGACGGTCCGGCAACGACCGCCTACGGCTCGCTCTTCGATCCGAACGAGCCCGGTGCGGCCGGCTCGATGAACACGACCTGCGCCGTCTGCGTCTCGGGCGGCGGCGTCGCGCGCATCAAGGCTCCGTCACTGATCCTCGACGGCTCCATCAAAGCGAACGGACAGCTGGACAGCGAGGCCTCCGGTGCCGGCGGCAGCATTCGGGTCGATGCCGACTCGATCGCCGGGACCGGCGAGATTCACGCGGATGCTGGCCGCAATCCGACCGGCGCGTCGGGCGGCGGCGGCCGTGTCGCGCTCTATTACAAATCACTCTCGATTCCGTCGTCGAAGATCACCGCGGCGTCGGCAGCAGCAGCAACGAGCCGCGTGCTCACTCCCGGCGCGGCCGGCACCGTCTATCTCCGTCGCGTCGATGCATCAGCGGCGAAACTCGCCGACGAGCTCGTGGTCGACAACGGCGGCGTCACCGCGACGCTGACGACGACGTTCGCAACCGCCGGCAGCGGCACCGTCACGGCGATCAACGGCAACGTCATCACTCTTTCGAACGCGGTGCCGTTCAGCATCGAATCGACGACGATCGAGCTCCTCGACGCAACCAGCAACGTCGTCTCCTCATACGCGATCACCGCACGCACGGCGAACAGCGTCACCGGCGATCTCGCCGGTGACGCTGCCGTCAATACGACGCTCGGCGCGGCGTATCGCGGCGTAATGAAGGTCGACAAGCTCACGCTTCGCGGCGGCGCGCTCGTCTCCATCTCGTCGCTGTCGACTGCGCTCGTTAGCGCTACCGGCGCAACCGCACGCCTCGGCGATCTCCACGCAACAGCGCCGATGCTTCTCGACGGCGCCGGCACGATCGAAGTGAACGGAACGCTCTCCGCTCCCGCGCTCTCGCTGACGAACGGCGCGAAGCTGTCGCACTCGATCGCCGGCACGACCACCATCAATCGTCTCAACGTCAAAGTTGCCGGCGCCTTCACGATCGATGCGCTCAGCTCCGTCGACGTGACCGGCATGGGCATCGGCGGCAACTCCGGCGGCGTCGCGTACACGTACGATTCGCGCACCGGTCTGCCGACACTCACCGGCGGCGCCAGCGCATGGAACGGCGGCAGCCACGGCGGCGCCGGCGGTCAGTGGAACGGCCCGCTCGGCGTCGCGTACGGTTCGCTCTTCGATCCGAATGAGCCGGGAGCGGCCGGCTCGAACAACGACAGCTGCGTCAGCTGCAACAGCGGCGGCGGCGTGATCCGCATCGCCGCCGGCTCGCTGAACATCGACGGCACCATCGCCGCCGATGGTCTCAACTCCGACGGCGCGGGCGCCGGCGGCAGCGTCCGCATCGACGCAACGACGATCTCCGGCAGCGGCCGCATTCGCGCGAACGGCGGCCGCGATACGAATGGCGCGTCGGGCGCCGGCGGCCGCGTCGCGCTCTACTACAACTCGCTCACCGTTCCGGCGGCGAACATCACCGTCAGCGGCGCCGACTCCGCATCGGGCGACAACCGCACCGGTGCGGCCGGCACGCTGTTCCTGAAGTCGGCGTCGCAGACGTACGGCTCACTCTTCGTCGACAACGGTTCGCTCATCTCGAGCGCAAAGACGACGCTCACCAGCGTCGGCAATCACATCGCTACGCAGGTCTCGACGAACAGCGTCACCGACTCCGCGGCGTCGTTCGAAACGCTCAACGGCATCCGTCTGACGTTCAACTACGACGTCTCGAAGTCGTGGCCGATCGTCAGCAACAATCGCACGACGGCGACGGTCACGCCCGACGCCAACTTTCAGCCGGTCGTCGGCACGCCGTTCCGCGGTCTCTACCGCTTCGATCGCGTGACGCTCGTCAACGCGCGCGTCGAGACCGACGACGTGCTGATCAGCGAGACGCCGTTGTCGCGCGACGCAGCGTCGACGCTCGTCAGCGGCAACATCGCGCCGCCGTCGATCAACGTCGCCGCCATTCACATCGCCGGCGGCACGCTCGGTCAGTCGGTCATCGGCGCCTCCGGTGCGGTCGTCGATCCCGACGCGCCGATCACGCTCCTCGTCACGAATACGCGGACTGCCATCACGACCACGACCGTCGTCGCGGCCGACGGCAGCTTCGTCGCATCCGTGGGCGGAAAGAGCGGCGACGTCATCACCGCTCGCGCCGCCGATTCGCATCGTCTGCCGCTTACGTCGGCAGCGGTGACGATCGGCGTGCTGACTTCCGATTCCGCGACCGCGTCGCAGGTGACGCTTGCATCGTTCGGCGTCGACGCCGCGTTCCGTCCGCGCTCGCTGGCGATGTCGGGTCGCACGCTCGCAGTCATCAGCGATGCGACCGCGTCGAGTGACAAGGTCGTGCTGTTCGACGCGACCTCTCCGTCGTCACCGGTGCCGACGGCCGCCGTCAGCATTGGCGATGGCGCCAACCGTTCCGTCGTCATCGATCATGGATGGGTCTTCGTCGGCGCGACGCGCCTCAATCGCTTCCAGCTCGGCAGCGCCACTCCAACCGTTCTTCACGGACCGACCGGTACGTACAGCAGTCTCGCGGTGCTCGGTCACTACCTCTATGCAGCACAGGCGAACAACAGCGGTCTCGTGCGGATGTTCGATATCGCCAACCCTGCTTCGCCCGTCGATTACGGCAGCGGATCGTTTGTCTCCGGCGGTTCGGTGACGTTCACCTCTCTCGTTCCGATCGGCACGAAATACGTCGCCGGAATCAGCGCCGACAAGACGAACGGTGTCGGTCACGACGTCGTGATCTGGGACGTGCACGACACGAACGTCTGGTATCCGATGAGTGACTTCGACGTGCCGTCGTTCGACGCGTCGCGCGGCGTTCTCTCCGGCAACGTGCTGCATCTCGTCAGCGCGACCGGCTCGGAGGAAGTGCTCGTCAATGTCGCCGACGTCGCGCATCCGGCGGTGCTCGGACGCGTGTCGATCGGTCAGTCCGGACGCGGCGTTGACGCCGCAGCAACGCATGCATACGCGGCGGTCGGCGATTCGATCGCGTTCATCGACGCCACGACCGCCACCGCGCCGCGGTTCGGTTCGGCGCTTTCCGTCGGCGCCAACGCGAACGATGTTCGCATCGGCGGCGGCGCGGTATACGTCGCGCACGACGCAGGCCTCGCCATCATCAGCGCCGACGAAGGTCCGGTCCTCTCGACCGGTCTGATGACGATCACGACGAACGGCGGAAACGCCGTCGTGACCGGCGCGCCCGGCGCAATCGTCGGCGGCAGCGGCGCGATCACGCTCGAGCTTCGCGACGGTGCCGTCTCCGGCAGCACGACTGCAAACGCAGACGGCAGCTTCGTCGCAACCGTCGCCGCCACGGCCGGCGACGAGCTGACCATCAAAGCGACCGACGGCGTAGCACGCGTTGCCGGTCCGACATTCATCGGCACGCTTCCGATTCCGCCGCTGACGATCACCACTGCGAAGATCTCGTTCGTCTTCAGCAGCGGCAGCGCGACCGTGACCGGTATCGCCGGCGCGATCGGCGGCGGCAAGCCGCCGGTCAGCGTCACGATCTCGGATCGCTCGCGCGTCCTGCCGGTGAAAGTCGTCACCGCAAACACCGACGGCTCCTTCACCGGCTCTGTCTCCGCATTCAGCGGCGACTTCCTCGGCGTCGCTGCAACCGACGCAGCCGGCACCTCCGTCGGCCCGCTCATCATCGGCCGCATCACCATTCCGCTGGCCGTCAACACGTCGCTCGTCTCGATCGCGAACGTCAGCGGCACCGCGCGCATCACCGGCGCGGCCGGCGCGATCACCGGCACCGATCCGATCACCGTCGTCGTCACCAATGGACCGAAAACGAACAACAACTTCGTCTCCGCGAACGGCAGCTTCACCGTCGATCTCGTCGGTGTCGCCGGCGGCGATCCGCTCACGCTTTCCGCAAGTGACGGCGCGAGTGCGAATGTTGGTCCGCTCCCGATCGGTAACGTGCCGGTCGGACTCTCGATCAACAAAGCTCTCATCACAGCTGCGCGCGGCGGTGTCGTCACCGGCACGGCAGGCGCCGTCTCCGGTCACGCGCCGCTGACGATCACGCTCCGCGCCGGAACCGTGACCGCCGCGCCGATCACCGCGAACGCCGACGGCAGCTTCATCGGCACGGTTGCCGGTGCACCCGGAGACCACGTGTTGCTCACGCTCAGCGACGGAACGGCGTCGACGCTCGACGACGTCGGTACGATCCCGACGACCGGCACGATCGCGATCACTTCCGCGATGACCGGCGGCGATGCTGCGTTCCGCGCGCGGACGCTCGCCGTCGGCGGCAACTCGCTCGTCGTCGCGTCGTATCCCGATGCAACAACCGGCAGCTCCGACAAGCTGCTCCTCTTCGACGTCATCGATTCGACGAACCCGATTTATCAGCAGACGTTCACGCTCGGCTCCGCGGCGCGCGCCGCGACGATCGACAACGGCTGGGCGTTCGTCGGCACGAACAACGGACTCACGACGATCGATCTCTCCGCGTCGAACAGCGTGCACGCGTTCTCGTGCAGCTGCGCATCGCCGTCGACCGCGGTCGCGGTGATCGGCAACTACGCGTACACGATCAACGGGACCTCCGTTGTCGAATACGACATCACCACGCGTGCGACGCCGTTCGTCTCACGCACCGACGATATCGGCCCGACTGCATTCCGCGGAATGGTCGCGTCGCAGGATCGTTACCTCGCGCTGCTCGCGCCGGTGAAAGGTTTCGGCAGCAACAACCTTCGTCTCTTCGATACGGCGGCGCACGATATCGCCGGCTTCGTGACGCTCCCATTCGCGCCCTTCCGAGGACGCGCGGTTGGGACGTTGCTTTACGTTGTTGGCGAGACCGGCGGCGAGATCCCCGTCGATCTGACGAACCCGCAGCAGCCGGTCGTGCTCAACACGTCGCCGACCGGCGACGGCGTACCGTCGTACGGCGTCGACGCGTACGGTACGACCGTCGCGATTGCCGGCGGGACGGTCGGCGCTTACGTCGTCGACGCCACCACGCCCGCACAGCCGAGCATCAGGTCGGTGATGAATGAATCCGCTCCGGCGTGGGACGTCGCGTACAACCTCGGCGCGCTCTACGTCGCCAGCGAAACGTCTCTCTACATTGCCACCGCGCAGTCGCAGGCGCCGGTGATCGATCCGTCGAAGATTCGTGTGACCGGCACCGCGTCGAGCCTGACGGTCACCGGCAGCCGCGGTGCGGTTGCCGGCGCCGGAGTCACTGCAGTCGTCGCGCATGGCACGACGAATGTTCCGGTGACACTGCAGAACGATGGCTCGTTTACCGTGCAGTTCGCGGCGACGTCGAACGAGACGCTGACGATCCGCGTGACCGACAATCAGCAGCGCACATTCGGTCCGATCTCCCTCGGCCGCGTGCCGTACGGTTCGTTCAACACGATCACCGCGGCGATGACCGACAGCGCGTTCCGCGCGCGCCAGCTCGTGCTCTCCGGTACGACGCTGCTCGTCGCCAGCCGTGAGACGACCTCCGACGCGATCGTCCTCTACGACGTCGCGTCACCATCCGCACCGTCCTGGAAACAAACACTGCGCAGCGCGCTCGGCGCGGTGCAGAGCATGACCGTCGCCGACGGCCGGGCGTACGTTTCGTACGCGCGCGGCGCGACGATGATCGATCTGCGCGGTGCGACGCCGATCGTCACGGCGCTGCCAGCGATCGATGGCGTGCCGGGGGCACTCACCGTCTCCGGCCACTATCTCTTCGTCTCGGCGCTGAAAAATGGCGAGACGTCGCTCGCCGCATTCGACATCTCCGATTCGACCGCCATCCGCCTGCAGGCGGCAAGCGTGACCGGCCAGCGCACCGAGCTCCTCTCGATGATCGCGCTCGATCCGACACACCTCGCCGCCGCCGGCGCGGTCGGTTCGTTCTTCGCCGACGTCAGCAGTGCCATCGAGCCGGGTCACGGCCATCCCGCCGACACGTTCCTCTGCGAAGACGTAGTCGCCATCGGTGCCGACCGGCTGTTCATCACCAGCGCCTCGCACAAACTCCGTTCGTGGCGCCTCGATGAAACGAACGGCGACGACATCATCACGATCAACACCGCCGGCGCCGCACGCGGCGTCGACGCCGCAGGCTCGACGCTCTATGTCGCAGACGGCGACGCCGGTCTTTCAATCGTCGACGCGACGAACGTGCAGCTTCCCGTATTGCTGCGCAGTATTCCGATCAACGGCGGGGCGTGGGATGCGCGCGTCGGACGCGGCGTCGTCTACGTCGCCGCCGATGGGGGAGTGGCAGTCATCGGTTCGCCCGATCTCGTCGTCGAACCGACGATCGATGCTCGCGCCCTCACCGCGCAAACCGATGGCACGACGACCGCGACGATCAGTGGCGCGGTCAACGCAATCGTTTCCGCGGCAGCCGCAACGATTCACATCACGAGCGGTGCGAACACGAGCATCAACGGCACCGTCGATACGTTCGGCGCATTCGGTCCGCTCACGCTGGCCGCGGCGCCGGGCGGCGCGCTCGTCGCGCATGCCGACACCGCGAGCAAATCGGCGCAACGTCCGCTCGCGCCGGTGCCGTTCGCGAACAGCGTCACCTCATACGCCGTCACCGCCGCGAAGAGCGGCGACGTCAACGCGCGCTTCCGCCGCGTCGCCCTCGACGGCACGCGACTCGTCGCCACGCACGGCTATCCGTACAACAGCTGGTATTACGACACGCCGCCGGCCGGCTCCGACGCACTCTTCATCTTCGACACGACGCAGCCGATCGCGACGCAGACTCCGGTCGTCGTCCATATCGGCTCGCACATCGACGACCTTGCGGTTGCGAACGGCGTCGCGTACGTCGCCGCCGGCGATTTCCTGACCGTCGAGCTCGCGACCGGCACCGTCCATCGCGTGACAGGACATGGCGGCGTGCTGCGTGCGGTCGCCGTCTCCGGCACGTACGCATTCGCCGGTGGCGCAGCCGCGAGCGGCGCGACCGAAGCGCCGCTGCAGATCTACGACATCAGCAATCCGGCCGCGCCGGCGTTCGTTCGCGAGCAGGTCGTCGTCTCCGGCGATACGGTGTGGGGCATTCGTCCGCTCGACGCCCGCTATCTCGCGCTCTTCGCCGAATCGGACGACGGCTATCTCCGCATCGTCGATCGGCAGAACATCAATGCGCTCGCCCCCGTCGCGCAACTGCGTATGTACAACGCCGGCGGCGTCGTCAGCGGCAACACGTTCTACGTCTGCGGCGATTACGGCGGCGTGACCGCCGTCGACATCACCGATCCAGCGCATCCCGCCATCGTCGGCTCCGTCGACACCGGCTTCGGCGCGTCGTCGGTCGCACTTTCAGGAACGAACGAGCTCGCCGTCGCCGACGGCGTGGCCGGCATCACCTTCATCGACGTCACCGATCGCACCGCGCCACACATCAAAGGGACGCAACAGCTTCCCGGCGCGCCCGCCGATCTCGTCGTCATCGGAAAAACCATCTACGTCGCGTCCGAGCTCGAGCTCGACGCGCTCACACGGCCGTAGTCGCAGATTAGGAAACAGGAATGCCACGATTCAAACAGCTGCTCGCCGCGATCGCACTCACGGCGCTTCCGCTCGCCGCGCAAACGACGCCGCCTCCCGCTCAGGTGTCGTTCAACGACGACTTTCAAAGTTACGGTGAGCATAAGAACCCTCCGGGCTGGGTCGACACGTCCGTCGGCAGCAGCAAGCCGGCCGCCGGCGGCCTGTTCAAAACGTGGCCCGATCCGACGCAGGGAAACAAGGCGACCAACATCGTCTATGGCACGCAGCAGTCGTCCGGCAATCCATCCGGCAACAACCCGCGTATCGGAAGCTTCTCGACGTACACGACGACGTCGTTTCCCGCGAAAGGTGGTTTCGAATATCGCGGACGGTTCATTCGCACCAGCGCCACCACGCAATCCGGCCTGACCTTCTTCTCGTCGTATCCGGAGAAGGATCAGTACTACCTCGTCGGCGCGTGGCCGCAGGCGAACGGCACGCTGACGATGCAGCTCTTCGCATTCGGCGGCGGCGCATTCACCGGCACGGTCGACAGCGGTTTCACGCCGGCCGTGAACACCTGGTATCGCTTCTTCATCCAGTCCGATGACGTCGGCGGCGCAACGAACGTGCGCGTTCGTTTCTGGGCCGATGGCGCGGCGGAACCGTCGACGTTCTCGATCGACGCGAAAGACACGACGCCCGCGCATCTCACCGCCGGCCGCATCGGAATCTGGTCGGCCGTAAAGGGCGACACGTTCGTCGACGATCTCTCCGCGAAATCGTCGATCGATCGCACCGCGCCGGTCATCACGTTCCGCGATCACGACACGCAGCGGCTGCTCGACCCGGCAACGCTTGCGCTCTTCAAAACGCCCGCGAAGATCGACGTCTCGATCGCCGACGATCTCTCCGCCATCGCCACGAAGTCGATCAAACTCGACGGCGCCGACTACATTTCAGGAACAGCGATCGCCACCGATCGGCTGCACACGATCGTCGTTGACGCGACCGACGCCGCGGGCAACGCCGCACACGCAACGCTGAACCTGCTCGTCGATCAGCTGCCGCCGGTCGTCGCGTTGACGATCAACAATGCACCGTTCACCGACGGTCAGATCTTTGCCGGCGACGTGACGGTGAAAGCGTCGGTCACCGATTCCTCCGACGTGCGAACCGTCGCCATGCTCGACGGCACCGTCGTCGCGCTGCCGGCGCCGACCGCCGAAGAACGCCGCCACGATTTCAAAGTCGTCGCCACCGATCAGGTGCTCTGGTCGACCGAAGTGACGCGCAGCTTCTTCGTCGACAAATCGGCGCCGGTCGTGACGATCCTCGCCAACGGCCGCCCGCTCGGCGACGCCGACACGTTCGCGCAGGACGTGACGCTCACGTTCTCCGCAACCGACCTGACGCTCGACACGATCGCCGCCACGCTCGACGGCGCGCCGATCGGCAGCGGCTTCGTCGTTACGGTCAGCAAGGTTCACCAGCTCATCGTCACGGCGAACGACAAGGCCGGACATGCGACGACGATCACCCGCTCGTTCCCGCTGTCGAAGACGCAGCCCGAGGTCCATCTCTTCGCGAACGGCGCGCCGTTCGTCGCCGGTACCTCGTTCCGCGTGCCTGTCGCGTTCACCGCGACGATGACCGATCCGACGCCGACCTCATACGTCGCCACCGTCGACAACCACGACTATCACCTCGGCGACACGATCGCAGGCGAAGATCACCACACCATCACGCTCCGCGTCACCAACGCCGCGCACCTCGAAACGCTCGTCGGTCCGCATCCGTTCACGATCGATCTCCATCCGCCGGCGGTGACGTTGAGCGAAGGCGGAGCTCCGTTCGAAGCGGGAAAGAAATTCACGCGCGACGTCGTGCCGGTCGTCGCCGCCACCGACAACTTCACCGCCGCGCCGCGCCGCACGCTGCTCGTCGATGGTCACGACTATCCGCTCGACCAGCCGATCGCCTCCGAGTCAGCCGATCACACCATTGAAGCGATCGCCACCGACGATGCCGGCAACAGCGCGTCGGTCGGTCCGTTCCATTTCGTCCTCGACAAGACGAAGCCGATTGTCACCGTCACCGACGGCGACAACAAACCGTTCGCCGCCGGCAATGCGCTCTTCGCACATGCCGTGCAGCTTCGCGTCACCGTCATCGATGTCACGAATGCGCCGCCGGTCGCGGCCGGCGTGACGTTCGACGCCGGCACGCGCCAGAGCGACGGCAGCGTCGTTTATCTCAGCCAGCCGATCGGCGCCGATGGCGTTTACGACATCGCCATCGTCGCCACCGACGTCGTCGGTCTCGCGAACGACGCCGTCCACGCGCGCTTCCGAATCGACACGAAGCCGCCGGTCATCACGTTCACCGCGCCCGCGGAAAACGCGTCGCTCGGCGCGCCGTCGATCACCGTCGCCGGCACGAGCGACGACGCGGAGTCGGTCACGATCAACGGCCGCGACGCGCTCGTCGACACAACCGCGCATACGTTCACCATCGACGGCGTTGCGCTGCTCGAAGGAAAGAACGATCTCGTCGCCGTCGCGTTCGACAAAGCGGGGAACCGCGGCAGCGCGACCCGGTCGGTGACGCTCGATACGTCCGCGCCCCAGCTCACCGTGACGTCGCCGCTGCGCGATGCGTGCGTTCGGACGAATGAGCTGACCGTGAGCGGTCGCGCCTCCGACGCGAATCTGGCGTCGGTGAAGGTCTCGATCGGCGGTACGTCGATCACGGCAACGACCGCAGTCGACGGCAGCTGGAGCGCGACGTTGCCGCTCGCCGCCGAAGGACGCGTCGTCGTCACCATCGAAGCGATCGACGTGAGCGGTCACAGCACGACCGCGACGATTCCGATCTCCGTCGATCGCACCGTTCCGCGCATCGAAGTATCGGAAGGCGGCAGGACCTTCAGCGCCGGCGCGTTCAATCGCACGCTCGCGCCGATCGTTCGCGTCATCGATGAAGACGCGAACATCGCGGCAACGATCACGCTCGACGGCCACACCTTCGCTTCCGGCGCGAGCATCACGCTCGCCGGCGCGCACGCGCTCGTCGTCAACGCCACCGATTGCGCGGGGAACATCGCCGCCGCAACGTCGATCGCATTCACGATCGATCTGACGCCGCCGGTCTTCACTTCGTTCGATCCTGCCGATGGAACGACGATCGGCGAAGCGCAGGCGACGATCCGCGGTCACGTTGACGAAGCCGATCTCGCATCCGTCACGTTTGAGGGAACGACCCTCGCCGCGACGATCGACGGCCCGAACTTCACCTTCACGAACGTTCCGCTCACCGAAGGGACGAATCGCTTTGCGGTTGTAGCGATCGATCGCGCGGGCAATCGCGCGACGCGCACCTACACGCTGCAGGTGAAGACCACCGCTCCGTCAGTCGAGATTCTCGACGATGGCTCGCTGCTCGTCAGCGGCCGCACCTTCACGCGCAGCGTCACGCCGGTCATCCGCGCAAACGATCCTGCGGCGACGATCGCGGCGACAATCAACGGCGCGCCGTTCACGTCCGGCACGACGATCGCGACCGACGGCAGCTATTCGCTCAGCGCGACCGCGACCGATTCTGTCGGCCACACCGGCAGCGCGACGGCGACCTTCACGATCGACCGCACCGCGCCGGTCGTGACGATCACGTCGCCGGCGAACGACGCAACGGTGGCGGCAAACAGCATTGAAGTGCGCGGCACGTTCACCGGCAGCGACGTCGCCTCGATCACCGTCAACGGCATCGACGCGATCCGTTCCGGCAACACGTTCGTCGCCGCGAACATCACGCTCGACGAGGGGACGAATCTCATCACCGCGACAGCGCTCGACAACGCCGGCAACATCGGCGAAGCGCGCATCGAAGTCACGCGCAGCAGCAACCGTCCCGGCATCGTCCTCACCGCGCCGATCGACAAGACGTTGACTAATCGCTCGACGACCGCCGTCATCGGCCAGCTGCTCTCATTCGTCGGCGGCACGAAGGTGACGATCAACGGCAGCGAAGTCGCCGTCGATCCGGTCGGCGTCTTCCGCAAAAATGACTTCGCGCTCATCGAAGGCGACAACGCCATCACCGCGGCCGTCGCCGGCAGCACGAAGTCGGTCACCGTCCATCTGCTCGCCGACTTCACGCCGCCCGCGCTGACCGTCCGCGCCAATGGCGCCGACCTCGCGAACGGCGCTCGCTTCGCGACCGCACCGTCGATCGCCGTCTCGGCCACCGACGCGAACCCAAATGTCACGACGCGCGTCACGATCGACGGCGTCGCCGGCACCGACGCGACATCTCTCCGCGACGGCGGTCATCTGCTGACCGCGACCGCGCGCGATGCTGCCGGCAACGAGACCCGCATCGACCGCACGTTCTTCATCGGCGCAGCCGGGGCCGGCAGCGCCTGCTTGCTCTCGCTCACCGCCGTCGATCCCTCCAACTTCTCCACAATCCTCGGCGATCACGTGCTGCTGAGCGGCCGGTCCGGCGGCGCCGCAAACGTTCTCGTGAACGGCGCGCGTGCGTCGCTCGCCGACGGTACGTTCTCAGCGTCGGTGCAACTCGTCGAAGGGCGCAACGACATCTCGATCCGCTGCGCCGACGCCGCCGGCACCGCCTCGGGCGACGCGATCACGCTGACGCTCTTCCGCCTTTCCGGTTCGCCGTCGGTGCGCATCATCACTCCCGCGAACGAGAGCATCGCGGCCGCCGATAAGATCACCGTCACCGGCGAAGTCGGCGAGGGCGTCATCTCCGGCGACGTCAACGGCATTCCGTTCACGGTGCCGAACGACGGCGCCGCAACGCACCCGTTCAGCGTCGCGAACGTCTCCGTCGTCAACGGGTTGAACGTCATCGCCGCGCGAGCGCGCGACGGCGCCGGCCGCACCGGTGTCGCCGCCATTCACGTCACCCGTTACTCCGCGGCGCCGCGTCTCGAGATCACGTCGCCGATCGCAGGCACGCAGAGCGGCGGCGCATCGATCGACGTCTCCGGCACATACGCGAACGTCGATCCGTCGACGATCGCGATCGGCTCGGCGATCGTAACGACGCAGCCGCGCAGCGATACGTCCGGCACGTTCACCGCATCTTCGGTTCCGCTCAGCGGTGCGACGACGACCCTCACCGTCACCGCTCGTTCGCGCGCGAACGTCGCCACCACAACGTCCGTCGATGTGCTCGCCAGCGGCGGTCCCTCGATCACCATCGATGCGCCGCGCGACAACGTCGCGTACGCATCGACCGCGACTGCGCCCGATGCGATCACCGGCACGATCAACGCCGCCGGCGGCTCGACCGTCGTCGTCAACGGCGTCGAAGCAACAATCACCGATTCGCACTTCAGCGCCGTCATCGCATTCGCGGCGAACGGCAGCACGAACGTCGTCGCACGCGTCGCGCAGCCGGACGGCAAGTCCGCCATCGACGCCATCCGCCTGACGAAACTCAGGCCGCTGACGATCGTCGATTCGTTCCCGGCGCAGAACGCGACCGCCGTCGATCGCGGCGCGCTCCTCGTCATCCTCTTCTCGAATCCACTCGATGCCGCGACCGTCGGCGGCGCGCTCCGTCTCGTCGATGCAAACGGCAACGTCATCACCGGCGCGACCTTCGTCGACTCCGATGCGGTCAGCTTCGCGCCGGCCGTTCCGTTCACGAGCGGTGGCCATTACACGCTGACGATCTCGACAGCCGCGAAAGACATCGCCGGCCAGTCGCTGCAGTCGCCGTTCGTCCTGACATTCGACGCCGGCTCGCTTGCACCGACCTCCGCGCCGACCGTCGATGCGACCGACGACAGCGGTTGCTTCACGACGCGCACGATTCACGGCACCGCCAGCGTTGCCGGTGCGCGCATTCGCGCCGACGTCGACGGCGCGCCGGTCGCAACGACCGCCGCCGCCGATCGCTCGTTCACGCTCGACCTCAACTTCTCCGGCCAGGCCGGCTATCACACCGTGCGCGTCCGCGAGCTCGGCGCCGACGGCGCGCTCTCGCCGGAGCGGACGATCTCGTACCGCATCAACTGCGCCGGTCCGCAGGTCACCGCGGCGACGCTCGATCGCGCCGCGAAGACGCTGACGATCACCTTCTCGAAAGCGATGAAGCCGCAGTCGCTCATCGCCTCCGCGAACGGCACGATCGTCCTCGGTACACTGACCGGAACCGTCGCCCTCGACGCGACCGCGCAAATCGCCACGATCACCTACACCGCGAGTCTCACGACCGCGCTGACGCTCGTCGTCACGAAAGATGTGCAGGACGCGACCGGCACCGCACTCGGCACCGACTACACGCAAACGTTCCCGCTCGATGACGCGACGTCGTCGACCGGCGGCTTCGTGACCGGCGCCGTCTACGACGCCACGAACGGTCGTCCGCTGACAACCGCCCGCATCGACATCACGCCTTCGGCGCAATCGATCAACGTCGATGAGCGCGGACGCTACAGCCGTTCGCTTGCTGAAGGCGCCTACACACTTCGCGCGAGCGCGCCAGGCTTCGCGACGGTCTGGCGTCAGCTCGTCGTGCCCGCCGGCGCCGGCGTCGTGCCGATCGACATCCGTCTCACGAAGCGCGGCAGCGAATCTGCCGCACCGTTCGCGCTGATCGATTCCGCGCAAACGACCGTCACCCGCAACGTCGAGCTCACCGCACCTTCCGCATCTCTGACGCCCGGCGCGAAAATCACATTGACCGCCGTCGGCGGACAGTCGCTCGCCGGATTGTTGCCGCTCGGCTGGTCGCCGCTCGCCGCCGCCGAGATCGCGGTCGACGGGTCATCCGTTCCCGCGTCGCTCGCCGCGGCGAAGTTGACGTTCGTCCTTTCGCAGGCCGATGCCGACGCGCTCACTGCCGCGTCGCAAACGCTCTCGCTCGTCACGTACGACGTCGAGCGCGACGAATGGCGCGTCGTCGTCGCCGTGGTTCCGGTCGCCGCCGATCGCCGCATCACCTCCGACATCATCGCCTCCGGCAACTACGCGCTCGTTTATCCCGACAAGGCGCCGTCGCTCGCGCATCCGCCGTCGCCGCACGCCGGCGCCGCGCTGCAGGGCGTGGCCAATCCATGCACCGCATCGCCCGACGCCTGCGCGATGAAACAGACGTCGTTCCCGATCAACCCGACCGCGGTGCTGCCGAATCAGCGCGCCACCGCCACACTCGTCACCGACAACACGAAACCGTATCCGAGCGGCACCGCCGTGCAGGCATACATCGACGAAGAGCTGCATCTCGCCGATGGCCGCGTCGTCGTCGATCCGCCGTTTGCGACCGATCTGCTCATCTATCGCACTCCCGCCGGCGACGCCGGCTCCGCGACGTTCCACATCGCGCCGACGACGCAGGCCGCCAGCGTCACGCTGCGCGACGGCGTCGATCACATTCGCGTCGTCGATTACCCGGGACGCATCGATCGCGGAACGCTTGTTGGCGCCGAGGGCGGACGGATACCGGGCGATGAATTCGTGTCGATTGATGTGCCGACAGGCGCGACGACCGAAGCGATTCACGCTTCCTCACGTGCACTCACCGCCGCCGAGCTGACCGCGATTCCGTCGATCGCCGGCTTCCACGTCGCCGGCGGTTTCGAGCTTTCACTCACGCGCACAACTGATCCATCGACCGCGGAGTTCACCGCTGCGCCGCTGCGTCTCATCAAATCTGCGCGCGCAACGTTCGCGCTTTCCTCCGCGCAGCTCACCGGCAGCGGACAGGTCATCGTCGTCGAGCTGTTGCCATCGACGCCATACGGCGCATTGGCGCGTCTCGCCGCGCGCACGACCGCATCGACGTCACCAGACGTCGCCGGCACGAAGCGCTTCGCGACGATCGATGAAGATCCCGCGCTCTTCCCGGTCGACGGCATCGTCGCCGGCGGACGCTATCTCGTCCTTGTTGCCGACGCGCCGATCGCATTCACGTGGGGTCGCGTGCAACTCGGCGCATCTGGTCCGTCGCTCGCCGATACGCGTGTCAGCGCGACGCCGCTCGGCGTCGTCGATCTCTCGCGCATCGGTGGTCTCTTCGCGCTGCCGGTTCCCGCCACCGCGTTCACGCTCGTGCCGCGTCACTTCACGACCGGCGACGGCGTGCCGGCCGCCGGCCCGCGCGTTCCGCAGCGCGACGAGATCGTCCCGTTCGGCGTCCTCGTGCTCGCCGCGCAGGCGCCGAATCTCACCGGCGTCACGCCGTCGAATCGCGAGCTCGACCCGTCGTCGCCGCTCCAGGTGCAGGCAACCTTCGACGCGCCGATCGATCCGTCATCCGCCACCGGCGGTATTCTGGTCAACAACCTGACTACCGGCCGCGCCATGGCCGGCAACTCGCAGACGGTCGGCAACATCGTCACCTTCACGCCGGCGGCAGGGGAGTCGCTCGTTCCCGCGTCGCGCTACGCGATCGCGATTGCATCAACGATCCGCGGCACGAACGGCGCGCCGTTCGGCCGCGTCGCGTCGTACGAGTTCACGACCGCCGCCGTTCCGCCGCCGAGCAAAGGCTTCAACCCCTCCGCGATCCGCGTCACGATTCCCGACGCCGGCGGCGTCTCGACCATCACCGGCGCCAGCGGCGCGATCCCCGCGAACGCGATCGCCCTCGCGGTGCGCAGCGGCCAGTCGTTCATCCAGCAATATCAGACGGTCGCATCGACCGCCGGCGCGTTCCAGTTCACCGCCGGCGGCGGCGATCCGTACGACCGCCTCACGCTCGACGACGAGCTCTCGCTGCACGTCATCGACTCCATCAGCCACTCGACGATCGCCATCATTCCGCTGACGCCGTTCGTCACGCCGGAAGGCGACGGCTTCGTCGCCACGCCCGGCACGACGTCGACGTTCACCACCGACGCGCCGCTCAGCGCCACGATCACCGTTCCCGCCGGCGCGTTCGAGAAGAAGACGCTCGTCCGCCTGCAGCCCGCGGCGAAAACAACCTTCACCGCCGTGCCGTCACTCGACGCCGAAGTGAACTTCATCGCCGGCATCAACCTGGTCTTCGACGGCATCGCCCGCGTCCCGCTCGAGCTCGACCTCCCCATTCCCGCCGGCACCCCAACCGACAACCGCACCTTCCTCCTCCTCCGCCTCGGCGACTCCAGCCGCGGCCCGCGCCTCGAGATCGACGATCTTCTCCGCGTCGAAAACGGCAAATTCACCACACGCGCGGCGACGACGAACGCGCTGCGCGCGGTGACGGGGAAGGCACACATCGCTCCGAACGACACTGTCACCGGTGTCGATGCCAGGAGAGAGCTTCTTCATGTCGTTTCGCCGGCACGATACGGCGTCGCTGATCTGAAGATCGCGAGTGGAAGCGCCCTGATGTTTGCCGCCATTCAGGGCCTGGAAAACACGCTGGAGATTTTCTGGGACAGATTCAATTCGCTTTATGTTTCGAACGTTTACATCACTGCTTCGCAGGGACGAGTTGTCATACCGATCATCGCGAATCAGCGTTTCCGGATTGAGGGCGTCGAAGCAGCGTCCGGTCTCAGCGTCTTTACGAAGGACTACGAGCCTCTTGCGCCGGTGCCGGTCGATACCGCTACAGTGATCAGCGCACCGGGCCAGTCGAATATCGGTCCGTATCCGGTCTTCGGCGATCCGTTCCGTGTCATCGTTTCTGACCTCGCGTACCTCTCGGACACTACGGTGCCGGGTTTCAACCTGACCTTCCAGAAGACTCAGGAAGGTTCGCCTTCCACGACGGTTCTCGACGTCGCTCCGAATCCGAACGTCGCCCAGACGTATCGCGTTCTCGACGTGACGAAGGGAACGATCAGCGGCGAGACCGATCACAAGCTCACGGTCTCGATCGGGGATCGAGTCGTGATCGTTGCGTCGAACGAAAACGTCGAGCCGACCGATCGCGTTTCGATTGTCTTCAACAAGACGCTCGCGGCGACCACACCGGCGCAACTCGAACCGCTCATCAAGCTCCAGCAGAATTACGCACTTCCGAGTGACCCGAAGAAAAACTGGGTCGATCTGCATTACGCGACCTACACGATCGATTCCGGCCGTCGGGTGACATTGAAGTTCCCGACTGAGTTGCAGCGGGGCGGGCATTACCGACTCGTGCTCGATGCCACGATTGCCGACACGACGCCGGTCGATCTCACCGCGACTCCGCCCACATCACCCATCACTCTTGGGCGACAGACCGGCCGCGAGAACCTGTACCTCGAGTTCAAGGTGCGCGCGCCCAGGGGAGAGATTCTTCCGTCGGATCAGCCATTCACGCTTGCGCGCGGCGTGGTCCGCGATATGGCGCTCGACGGAAACCTGCTCTTCGTCTCTTCGCTTGACGGTGGAATCGCTGCTTACGACATCTCCGATCCCGCATCGCTTTCGGCGAAACCACCGAATACGGCGCGTCCCATCGCGCGTGCGTCCGCATTCCCGCAGGGAGTCGCGGTCCCGGGCGAGTCATGGGCAGTTACAGTCGATCGGCATGGGCGTGTGTACTCGACTGCGCTGACAAATATGTTTGGTGTCATTCGCACCTACCGCGTCGAGCAGTTCGCTGCCGGGCTCGACGCGGATGCGAAACCGCTCGCGGTCGATACTCCGTACGCCTCTTCGATCATTGCGTGGCGGCCGGGAATCAATGTGGGCGCACCACTTGGAACGACGCTCACGACGATCAGTGATCGTGCCGAGGCGACGCCGCGAAAATTGCAACTTGCGGAACAGGATGAGGAGCTTGTGCTTGTCGGCGGTGTTGATTTCGACACGAAGCTGGTCGGCACGAACGCTGCGAATACGCTCGACGCAAAAGCTGCAGCCGGTCCTCTCTTCGGCGACGCGAAGAGTTACACCGTGACCGTTCCTCCGACGAAGGATTTTGCCTATCGGCGGCAGCGAATCACCATTCTCAATGAGACCCTGGGTCTGCGCTGGTCGCAGGATGCCAACGCGGAAGCGCGGACATCCGCGGCTTTCACGAATGTACTTGTGCGCGGCGGCGACCACGTCCGAATTCTCCGTAATTCATCCGCGTATGCGGTCATTTCACTTTTCGGTTTCGGCGTAGGTGTCTATGATCTCAATGCCGTCGAGTCCAACAATCTCGCCGGCTCGCCCATGACGCGCGGCGCCGCCGAGCAGATCATGCTCACCGACGCTCATGTCTCTTCAGGACCGTGCGATGAAGCGCAGCAACCGCGCGGCACACGTTGCGCGGTCCCGGACCTTGCGTTCGGCGCCGATGCCGTGTTGACCGTCGACCCCAGTCCCGGTGGTCCGCTGTTCCGCGTCTTCGGGCTCGACCCACAGAGAGGAATTGCGGAAGTTGTCATGACGCCGAAGGCGGACGGTGTCGAGTCAACCGGGAATGCGAGTACGCTCGCCTCCAGCTTTGTACGCCAACCGGGCCTGCCCTTTACAGGAAGCTATAGTGGCGGCGACTGCACGACCGGTCCCTGTCATCACGACCATCCGATTCTCGCGCTGGTCCGCGCCGCATTCGCGGACAAAGGCATAACGAACCTGACCGCGCGTTTCGCTGCGATCAGCCGTTACGACGCGCCGCATCCCTGCACTGACAATCCTTCAGCCACCTGCTACACCCCGTATGCCCTTGTTGCCGCCAATCAGTTCGGCATCCTTGTCGTAGACCTTTCGCAGGCACTCGGCGATCAATCGCTTGCCGACGTCATCTGGTTGCGGTCAGGCGCTTATGCCGTTCGAGTCATTCCGGGCACGCGATACGCGACCGCCATCGATGGACGCGGCCGCGCAATGCTGATCGATCTCTCACGTATTGACGAGCGCCTCAGTTCGGGTCCGACCGTGTGCCCGCCCACCGGATGCGCTCCCGAGTTGTTCCCGACGCTTGCAAGGTCGCTCGCGGCCGGCGCGGATAAAACCGATTCGCTGGCCTTCGGCACGGACGACCCGCGCGTCATTTGGAAATCCGCTCCGTCTTCGAACCTTACGACGCTCGCACCGGTAGGCGATCCGGAAACCGGATTCCTCTTCAATGGGGAACTGATGCAGACCAGGATCGGAGTGATCTCCGCCACGGATCCGCGCGTCGCCGTGAAAGTGAATCTCGGGCATTCCACATTTGCGGAAGTCAGTGCGATTGTGCCAATGGGTGTACCGCGCGCAACCACTCAAAAGACAGAGCTCGATCGACTGCCAGTCTGTGCAACCGCCGGACCCGACACAGTGAGCCCCACTGCCTGTCGCGAGAATTCGACGCCCTCAGTTTTCCGCGTTGAAGTAACACTCCCGGGATCGATGTCGGAGTCGACGCCCGACAATCTCGCGCCACTTCTCGCAATTGAAAGTGAGCGGCTTCCCGGTGCGCTGGCGCAGCAGACGCCGACGTCTCTTCCGATGTCACATCTCCGCACGGATGAAGTGTTCGATCTCCGAAAGGCCACGAACTTCACCCTGCGGCACATCTTTCCATCTGATGCCGTGATTCCGCACGCGCGACTGCAGAAGGGATGGAATCGTTTTGTAACGCCATGGGTCGTCGCGATGGTCGACCCCCGAGCATCGAAGGACTATCAGTGGAACGGCGTTACGCCATCCGCGGACGGTTGCGAAAACTGCACAATGCCGCCGTTCCTCAAAAATGCGACGCTCAATACCGACTACTTCGAGCTGCTGACAACCGGTCGAAATATTGTGATTCGCCCGGGAGTGATTTTCGGAGGAACGTACCAGTTCATTAATGAAAACAAGCGTCTCTTCGCGCGCGTCGGAACGGTCATGGCCGATACGGTGCGGCCAACGAAGGCCGTTATCGCGGCGCAGGAGCCGCCGGTTGCGTCCGGCCAGCTCGACAGCACCGTCCTTGTCCACAGTGGCGAACTGCAGATGTCCAGCCTGGATCTTGACGCTGGCGGACGTGCCGGGTGGGATGTCGTTTTCGACCGAACGTATCTTTCGCGGACGCTCGGCGAGACGCAGTTCGGTCTCGGCTGGGATTCGTCGGTGTTGCGGCGTTTGCGCCGGCTGCCGAATGGCAACGTTGAACTGCGCGACGGCTCGGGAGAGGTTCGTCTGTTTACGCTTTCGGGTACCTCGTACCTGTCGCCAGCGGGCTATTTCTACAAGCTCGTTGCGAGGCAGAACGGATGGCTGATCCTTGATCAACAAAATCGGGTCACTTCATTCGATGAGTGGGGTCGGCTGACTTCCGAATCGGACGTGTTCTATTCGCCGCAGGCTGGCGGCAACGTGAATCACTACTCCTACGATGCGAACGATCAACTCACGAGCGTCGTTGACGCCGTCGGCCGCGCGACGACACTAACGTGGTGGAAGCTTAATGACACGGTAACTGGAGCTTTCCCTGGCCGCCTCAAACAAATAAGCGACTGGCGTCAGCGCACGCTCGAGTTCGCGTACGACAGCAGTGGGCGTCTGACGAAGGTATCGCTGCCACAGGCTGGAGCGGCCGAGGGAGTGCCGGCGGAGTTTGACCTCACCGGCACGAAGCGGCCGAAAATTGAATACACCTATGCGACCGGCGGCAACACATACAGTGATCGCCTCGAGTTGTCGACGAATATCGTTTCCATCAATGACACCTCGGCTGTAGAACCGCGCCTTGCGTACGCCTATGACACGACTACGGACGCTGCCAAACGCGACCATCTGACCAGTGAATCCTGGGCAACCGGAGAGCGCGCGACGTTTGTGTACGATTCGCCGACCACGACGACATCCGTTGACATCCTCGGCCAGCGACGCACCTACGATCTCACCACCGCTGAAGATCAGAAGAAGCACATTGCGAAGCTGACCGTGCACGACGTTCCAACGGTGACACTCACGGCAATGCCGGCCACGGTTCCCAATACGGTACCTACCGAGAACAAGTCGGCGATCACCGAGTTTGCCTACAACGGTGAAGGTCAACTCGTCGCTTTGCGATTGCCGAGCGGCCGCGTCGTGAACAGCGCCTACAGCACAGTGGCGGGCGTTGCCGGTAACGTCGTTTCGACCGTTACGGATCAGGGTCCTGGCGTCTCCGGCATCCAGACGACGTTCAATTACGACACGAAACACACGACTACGCATGCGACTCTTGAAAGCGTCCAGCGGGGTGAAGTTATTCGCGAGTCATGGCAGCCGAGCCGTGAGCGCAAAGAGCTCCTGAAGACGGACGAGACGGTCACGAAGAGTGTGCAGTACGACGCTTCAGGACGTCCGACGTTTTCGGGCACGATCGATCCCGCCAAAGTGACACCACCCACAAAGCCGGAAGAAGATCCGCACGTCGATCCGAAACTGGCTGCAATCAAAACTTCGCTAACGTACTACGAG
Source organism: Acidobacteriota bacterium (assembly GCA_034667465.1). Lineage (GTDB taxonomy): Bacteria > Acidobacteriota > Thermoanaerobaculia > Gp7-AA8 > Gp7-AA8 > JAOBAU01. The sequence goes on from JAXDJV010000030.1 coordinate 62,935, forward strand.
GACAGCGCGACGGCTCTGATCACGCGCGGCGAGCCGCACTTTGTGACGAACGGCGAATCCGACGGGCCGCAGATCGAGCTTACGTATGCAATTGGTAGTACGGGAGGCAGGCACATCGACGCCGTCGACACGGTTCGAAAGACGCATACGCACACGGTGTTCGACTCTCTTGGACATAGAACCAGCGTACAGGTCAAGGACGACGACTCCGGAAAGATCTACAGCGAAGAGCGCTTCGGCTACGACACAGCCGGGCGTCTGCGCTTTCACTCAAGACAGCAGACACCGCTTGCCGCAGTTGTGACGACGTTCGCTTACGACGCGATGGGGCGGGCGACGACTGTAACGACGTCTGGCGCATATGTGAACGATTCACCGACCACGTTGACGGCGCGCACCGAATGGAACATGACCGCGAAAAGCGTGACCCGATTCGACCCGTCCGCTGGCGGTGATTCCGCGGCGCGTGAAGTGACCTTGCTCGATACCCTCGGACGGCCGCAACTCGTGCAGCGAGTCGACGGCGGCGGAAACAGCATCGTAGACCTCCGTGGCTACGACCTTCAGAGTCAGCTGGCGTACTCCAGCGATGGCGTGCGTCAGGCGACGTTGAATCTCTTCGACGGCCTTGGCCGGCAGACGTCGCAAATCAACTCCGACGGCACGCGCAGCGACATGACGTGGAACGAATGGAATCAATTGACGGGCATGATCACCTACGACGCCAAGGGCGTAGTGATTGCGCAGTCGAAGAATGACTACACGCCACAGGGACGCCTGAAAGGCACGAACGAGCAACTTGACGACGCCAGAGTGAGGCGTACGGAAATGGTTTACGCTGTTGGCGGGATCGCAACGAGCACCCGCGTCGGTGCGGTCGGAAGTCTCACCGCCACTCGTCTTGACAGTGGACCCATGCGCGGTTCTCAGGAAAACTATGACTCCGCGGGTCGAACGATCGACACAATCGTAGGAGAGACACCAAACTTCCTGTTCGCGGATCAATCGAATGAGCGAGTCTTTGCGAAGACGACGACGGCGTTTACCGGCGCGTTGCCGAATCGCATTACGTCCTTCGAGCCGCTGGCAGGCGTCAGCTACGCAACCAATCTCATATATGACGGTGTAGGTCGCACGACACAGACGACGGATCCCGGAGGGTATGTCAGCACGGTCCAGTACGATGAAGCCGGCAATCCGATAACGAGCCAGCGCGCCGGTATGGATCAGGATTCGGCGACATTCGATTCTCGAGGTCTCGCGATTTCACAATCGCTCGCCGGCGGCAGGAACTTGCATTACAAATATGATGCGCTCGGGAATGCGACGGAATTTCTGGACGAAGCAGGGGAGTCCACGAGATATCAATATGACGCCCTGGGCCGACCGCAACGCATTGATTACGCGGATGGCTCAAGTGAAGAGACACGTTATGAGTCCGCCACCGGCGCTGTCCTTTCGCGCAAGACCAGGGCGGGTGACTGGCTGACGTATATTTACGACAACGGCGGCCGAGTTCAAGCAATCGGTGCAGGTCAGGATCTGAACGCGCCGGTAATCGTGCGCTACGACTACGATGATGCCGGCAGGCTAAAGCGCGTGCGCAACGCTGACGCTGGCGTCGCATATGCGGCATACGACCTGCTCGGCCAGCCCACCATTACGAAGAGCTATCGCTATGCTGGTCACACCGGCCTCGGAGAAACGCCGGCGGTTCTCGACGTTCATACACAGACGCACGTCTGGACTGTGCATGGCGAGCGGTCGTCGTGGCGGATGCCGGTAGCAGGAGAGAGCACAGGAACGCCGGGTGGGTCTTCGATCTGGATGCAAGCGATCGGTGAAACGTACGACGCCGGCGGGAATCTGACTAACCTGACAGTCGACGGAGCTACACTGGTGGCGACGACGAGTCGCTCGGTCGGACGCATCTCCGGTCGGACTCGAACGACCGGCACAGGAGCGACGCTGACAACCAGTTACGGATTCGCCGATGGTCAGACCTCGACGGTTGCCCTTCCGGCAGGTGCGCCGCCAGCGGCTTCCGGACTTCCGCTTTGGTCCAGAACTGTCGCGGGCGATGTGACGGTCGCAGGCACATCGAATGCTCGAGACGGGGCAAAACGTCTCGGCAATCTCCTCGATCTTGGCCTGAGCAACCGGACGTCCAGCTTCCTGTACGACAACCGCGGGCGTCTCACACAGACGACGCTTCAGGCGTCGACGTCGACCGCCACTCCGATCACGGACACATTGATCGATGCCGATTTCCGGCAACGCCGCGCAACGCCCGCACTCCTCAGCGCCGATCAGCACAAGATCCTTGGCGACACGCTTGCCCTGCAGGTGGAGCCTCCGACCTGGGTAGCGGCAAAGACGGACTCGACGCATCGCGTCAAAGACCGCACGCTCCTGCTGGACGGCGAAGAAAAACAGGTCCGTCACTATTCGTACGATTCCGGAACTCGCCGTACGAGCGACGGAGTCTGGACGTACACCTTCGACGTTTTCGGTCGCGTGACCAGCGCGAGCAGCACGTCAATAGGTCGCCGCGTCGAATACACGTGGAACCCGGCGAATCGCATCGTTGGACGTTCGGCATTCCGCCTGACGGGAGCCGACGCATGGGTCACGGAAGATCGCGCAAACATTCTCTCGTCCGACGGACTGCCGGCCGATGCCACTTTCGTTTGGGATCCTGTAGTCGACCGGATCGTGGCGATGTACGTGGCAGGCGCAAGCACCGGCAACGGAGCCACGGCCGATGCCGGACTCCTGCGTCAGTACCTTCACGGTGATCGCGGCTACGACGACCCGATCATGGTGCGCAAAACCGACACTGTCGGTTCGCTGCCGAAGACGTATTACCCGGTACTCGACGAAACCGGCACCGGATCACTCACCGCAGTTGCCGGTGACGACGGCAACATGATCGAACGCGTTCTCTACGCGGACGCCTACGGTGATGCCCCGCGATACCTGCAAGGTCCAGTAGTCGACAAGATATCCATTGAAGCAAAGAAGAGCGGCACCGGCGCAGTCGAATCCATAAAAATCCGCGTCCACCTTTCCGAAAGAATCGACGAAACCAAACTCGACGAATTCGAACTCACTAGCGTTCGCAACGACAACCGCCAAGCCGCCCATGCACCGTTCGACGCCGAACTGGAAGACCCTTACACAGCGATGTGGTCTTTGACGGTGGACCAATGGACGGCTCTGAGCACAGCCTCTGGAGCCGTTGCCTTGGAAGTCGCCGTGACCAACGCAATGCGCGCCAAAGGATGGGGCGCAACCCCGGTCGCCCCAATCCCGACATGGGCGCTTCGGGTCTTTAGCGGTACGTCCACGACAGCCACCCACCCGGTCGTGAAACGTGAGCCGTTAGAAGGCGTCTTGACCTTCATTTCGGGCGTCGCAGCAGGCGACAAGCAGGCGTACACGTCGTACGAGATGAAATCGCTGTATTTAGCGGCGAGCGAGGAATCGAAGGCGAAGCTCCTGGTTGATTTTCACGCGTACCCGTTCCGGGAACCGGCGACGCAACTCGTACAAGCACGTGAGCGTTGGCTGGATCCTGCAACGGGAAGTTGGCTCAGCGCCGACCCAATGGGATACGCGGATAGCTCGAATCTGTATAGCTTTTGCGCCGACGATCCGGTCAACGCCTCTGATCCGCTCGGGCTAGCGCGTGGCACCAGACATGGCGGTTCCAACTATTTCGGCGATTGGGGTGATGACACCAATGGCGGGATCGGCTTTTGGGCGGTCATTAAGAACACCGCTGGTAACACGGTCTCCGACTTGCTGTTTCTTGATGCCTGGGCCGATGCGAATGTAGTGGCGTGGGATTCGTCGCGGTCCGGCGGCGAGCGTGCGTGGGCGGCCACAAAGGGAATTGGCGTGGCTGCGTTCGATATCGCTGGCGGCGAGATTCTTGGCAAAGCCTTTGGTCCGGTTGGTCGTCGGATTGCTGCTTCAGGTATCGGTAAAGCGGCGGTGGCGAAGTTCCTCGAGAGTGGCCTTGCGCGTGTGCTGGCGAGCGATGTCAAGATCCTGGCGGGAGAGGCCCTTGATCGCATCGCAGGTAATGCGTTGGACGATGTCGCCATCCACATCTCTTCGCTGTCCGATCGACAGCTGACGCAGTTCGGTCGGATTCCGCAAGTGCTCGACAATCAACTCGGAGGTGAGGGAGCTGAAGCACTTGCCAAGAGTATCGCGAGTGAGGGCGGCGAAAGCATCATTGAGTCACAGTTCCAGCGCGGCGCGGCGTCTCGAGGGTTCGATTTCTTATCATTTACAGGCGAGGGCGCGTCAGCGCGTTTGTTGATCAATGAAGTGAAGCGAGAGGCCGGGCGTGTTGGCTCGCGACGGTTCACGACCTTTGGGTTAGGTCGCAGCGGCGAGAGAACGTTCCGTGAGGCGATAGCCGTCGCACAGCAGAGAATCGCTACGGCAAATCTCGACTTTGCCACCCGTAGTGCGCTTCTTGCGCAGTTGCGTGGCGGCACGGCCCGCATTCGCCTGATCGGTGGTCGTAACACAATTTTCGACGCGGGTGTGCTTACGCGCATTGGACAGAGGACAGGCTTCATCACGGGTCACGGCTTCAGTTTGCCATGACATTCAACACTGGAGAACGAGAGTTGTGGTTCGCGCGGTATGAGCGCGATCAGAAAAGCTTCGCGAAAGTCCTCGGTTGGGATCCTTTCAAAGACTGGGACGCGAACGCGATGCCGGAGATGCAAGTCGAGGAGGAATTGGCTGGGGGCCTATATGTGTCGTATGCAGTGGGTCCAGATCACGAGCAGGCGGTGGCGTTCTTTCGTCGAGCATGCCGGGTTGCGCAACGAGTCATAGATGAAGACAAGCTCACATCGCCATTGTGCGTCGGTGGTTTGCCTCTGAATCGCGGTCGGCTGTACCGCGCCTATACGTATGCACGGTGCATTCTCGGTGAGCTGCTGGATCTGAAAGCGCTGGAGCAATCGTCACGCGATTTTGAAGATTGGTGTAAAGGGTACGGGAAGGGCGAATGGGACTCACAAGCGCAAGCGAATTACCTCTCAGCGGTTCGGCTGTCGTTGATAGGAGGCGACGTCGAGCGCGGGCGCGAACTGCTCAAGACAAAAAAATCAGTCAAATGGCACAAGAGCGAGCACGAGTTATGGAAGCTACTGGTGGAAGTGCGGGGCGAGGAACTGCGGGCCGATGCGGCGTTCGGTAGGAAGTTTTCCGAATACTTCGACAAACTGCGCGATCCGGGGTTCGTGCCGGACGTCTATATGGAAATGGACATTGTGCGGCTTGAGATGTCAGCGATCCGCGACAAATACCTGATCAGTGATGATGGAGTGATCGAGTGGTCGCGGGCGGTGGGCTCAGTTCCTGGCTGAGGGAAGCTGTTGTTCGGCTCGGCCTGTGGTGCGCAAAAAGCGAGTCCGGAAAGAAATTGCCACTTTACGAAGTGAAATCGCTGTATTTAGCGGCGAGCGAGGAATCGAAGGCGAAGCTCCTGTTTGATTTTCACGCGTACCCGTTCCGGGAACCGGCGACAAACCTACTGCAGGTTCGCGATCGCTGGATTGATGCCGCGACAGGGACGTTCTTGACGCCGCATGCCTACGGTGCGATCGACAGTTCTAATGCGTACGCTGGTTTTGCGATCGATCCGATGAACAACGCTGATCCGACGGGCCAATGCATTAGCCTGGACTCAGTCAACTGCTCCGATTACCTTGTTAATGAAGTCGATCAGTTCAGTAATCCGTTGAATTGGCAACACGAAGCGGTCCGCGCGCTTCGGCGCGTTCGAATTAAAAGGTGCCGTGCTCACTATTCCTCGTACGAGTGAATTTATCAAGTTGCGACCCATTTGTCCGAAACTTGGAAGGCGCAGCGAGCTTGGGCGCAGCGATACGTAATGATCCGTTTGGAATAACAAGACGTGCTGGCAACGCATTGATCAACGCGGATCCGGATAAGACTGCTGAGTTCGTTGGGGAGACATTGTTCTTTGCGGCGTTAGGCGCAGTTGCAAAAACCACGGAGGGGGCCGCTGCACTTAGAAAGGTGAAAGCGATAACAGGAGAAGCGATGCGCGAAGTTCTGCGACCTGTCTTTAGATCGATTGGTGAGATGCCTGTTATAACGGCGAAGGGAGGCAGACTAACGATCGTAGATAAGGCTCGCCGATTCTTCATTCAAGACACGTTGACGCATCCGGGCGTCAAGTACTCACCGGTGGGCCGAATGTTGAAGAAGGCGTTCCCGCGGCTCCGATTGCAGCAGCATCACGCCATCATTCAGAAGGCGTGGTATCGGCTCGGGGGACCGAGTCAATGGTATGCAGGCGATAGGCATTGCAAATGCTGGCTTAGCGCGATTGGGCGACGCGGGATGGAATCTCTCGTTCCTATAGCGGCAACGTTTAACAATTTGCTCGGCCGAACGTCAGTGGGAACGGCCGCCTTTGCGGGTGGCGTCTACGGCGGAGTGCGTACGCTGCATGGAAGGCCTTTGCACCCGATGATGACGATGATGGCAACGAGTAGCAGCAAGGAAGGGCAGCTGAGACTTCGGTATCATGGGACGGCTGATGAGGTTCGGCTTGCTGATCGGGTGCTTGTGAAGCGCCTTCTGCGAAAGCCAATCCATGGGACTGTGACATACATGCCGGGTGTGAGCCCATCTCACGACGAGATGGAATGGCCGGAGTTCAGCCGATGGGCAATTGAGCTAGGAGCGCGCCGCTTCGCGTACCTGCGCCTGAGGGCGCAGCGCGCCTGCAGCCCGTTGGTACCTAGCTGTGAAGTTTCAACAGGTGTTCTCAGTCGGAGGGAGTTGTTCATCCGGGTGACTTCAGCGAATCTGTGAGTGCAAACAAACAGGTACCGCGAGAAGGAGAACCCGGATGAACGTGCACAAGAATGCGCGAAGTTGCGCGGCGAGTCGAGAGCTGCTGGTGTCGCGCGTGATGGTCGAAGGGTGGAGCGTACGGGAAGCGGCCGCGGCGATCGGCCTGAGTGAGCGACGAGCCCGTCATTGGATCGATCGAGCGTGTAGCGGGGAGGCTGACTGGCAGTACGACCGCTCCTCACGTCCTCATCAGGTGCGTCGTCCGCTGAGCGAGCAGACGCGCCAGCAGATCGTCACGTATCGGCGAGAGCGGCTGACGATGGCGGAAATTGCGACGAAGGGCGGCTGCAGCCAATCTTCCGTATCGCGAGTGCTCGCAGTGGCGGGGTTGTCGCGGTTGGCTGCGCTCGATCCGCCAGTGCCCATCATCCGTTACGAACGTGATCGGCCGGGCGAGTTACTTCACCTCGACATCAAACGGTTCGGGAAGATCGACGGCGTTGGACACCGGATCACCGGCGTCCGCACCAACCGTCCCCGTCCAGGCTACGAATGCCTGCACGTGGCGATCGATGATCACTCGCGAGTCACGTACGCCGCGATGCTCGTCGATCAGAGTGCTGAGACCGCAGCCGCGTTCCTCGGTCGAGCGGTTGCGAAGTTCCGTGAGTATGGGGTCGCGATCGAACGCGTGCTTACCGATAACGGAGGTTGCTATCGGTCCCAGGTCTTTGCAGCCGCCTGCACGACAAGCGGCATCAAACACAAACGCACACGTCCCTACACTCCTCGTACGAATGGCAAGGCGGAACGGATGATTCAGACGCTGCTTCGCGAATGGGCTTATCGTCAACCGTACTCAACGTCAGCCGCGCGTACTGCCCCGCTCGAGCCCTACCTACATCGCTATAACCACCATCGACAGCACGAAGGCATCGGCAAACGATCGCCGTTCACAAGACTCGTCGGGAACAACCTGTTGAGAACCGACAGCTAGTGACGGCGTACGACCTGAAGGCCGGTTTGCCGAAGTCGATGACGACCGCGGGCGGCACCGACACGGAAGCTGCCGGCAACTCGACGACGATCAACTATCCGACCACGCAGCCATCGGACGAAAACAGTCGCGGCCTGCCGACGTCGATCACCGCCGGGTCGTCGGATGCCATGACGACGACGTTCAACTACCTTGCGAACATCACGTCGTCACCGACGAGCGAACGACGACGGTGACTTCGTACGACTCGTGGCGTCGTCCGACCCAGATCCTGACGACGAGTCGTACCGGCGACGACATGATGCTGCAGGAGACGTTCGCCTACGACCCGAACGACCATCTGGAAAGACATACACGCCATCAGGGGAGAGTCAATAGGACGTACATGAACGACATCATGGGACGGCTGACGTTCGTCAGTACCGACAACGCGTCAGTCGGCGCCGGCAATGGCTCGGTCGACGAGACGACGAACTACAACTCCTACGCGTCAGGAACGATCACAAAGACGAACTCGACCGGCCTCATCTCGCGGATGCTTTCCGGCACGCCGCACGGTCTCGGCTGGATTCCGGCACGTTCAAGCGTCGTACGTTGAATCCCGCCGTTGAATATCGGGCGCGGCCGTGACGAGCGATCGGAGAGTCCCTGGAGCCGGCTTCTCGAAAACGAGCGCCACTTCCACTCGATCCGCTCACTCCAAGGGCGCTCGGCGTGAGGCCCCACCCCTCCACAAAATCGCCAACCCCCCGAACGAAAGCCCGGCGAGGTGTGTTGTACAGAATATGAAGAACTCGTGGACCGGTGGCGAGGCGACGGGCCGGCTGGCTGAGGGGGCTGACGAAAACCTTGCGCTGGCGGTTCATCGCTGCGAGCCGGGGGCGTTTGAGCGGCTGCTTGACCGCTTCGAGCAGTCGCTGTTTTCGTACGCGCACGGCATTCTGCAGAACGCCTTTGATGCGCAGGAGGTCGTGCAGGACGCGATGATGCGCGCGCATCGCGCGCTTACGCGTCAGTACGACGAGGCTCGCTGCGCGGAGCTGCTGTTGCGGCCGTGGCTCTTTCGGACGGTGCGCAACCTTTGTTTGAACAAGCGCCGTTCGAAGCGGAGCTCGCTCGAGCAACCGCTCGACTCGTTCGACGACGGCCGTCTCGGACCGTTCGTCCGCCTCGAAGGCTCGGACCTCGAACGGAAAGAAGAGGTCGAGTTGCTGCGTCGTGCGATGGCGCTTTTGCCGGTCGACGCGCGCGAGCTCATCGTGCTCCGGTTCATGGAGGAGATGTCGTATGCGGAGATCGCGAAGACGGTTGGCTCCACGGAGGCCGCGCTGCGCGGAAAAGTGTTCCGGTCGCTCAAGCTCCTGCGAGACGCGCTGGAACAGAAGGGGGTGGCGTATGCAATGTAGGACTGCACTAACGAAGATCGATGCGCTGCGGACGCACGAGCTTCCGCCAATCGAACAGACGGCGGTTGAGTCGCATCTCCGCACCTGCCGCAGTTGTGACGCGTCTCAGGCCGATGTCGATGATCTCGCGCGGATCGCCAGGGTGTTGTCGATTCCGCCGGTCACTTCCTGTCGCGACGCGGTGCGAGAGGAAGTCGGCGACTCCTTCGATCGCGTCGAGACGCAGTCGGGCGCGGTTTGGGTTGCCTTCTCGAAAGCCGGAATCCGGATGATCACGACCGCCGAGTCGATCGATGAACTGCGCGCGCCGTACGCGAAGCGCTACGGCCGTGCGCTGACGCCGAGCGCGATTCCGGATGCGTTGCGCCGTCAGGTCGTTGCGGCGCTGGCCGGAGAAGGGGTCGCGACGCCGAAAGTCGATCTCGATGCGACGAACGAGCTCGAATACGACGTCCTCACGATGCTTTCTCGCATTCCGCGCGGCGAAGTGCGGACTTATGCGTGGGTCGCGCGACAGGTCGGACGTCCGCGCGCCGTGCGCGCCGTCGGCAACATCGTGGCGCGCAACATGATGCCGTTCGTCGTCCCGTGTCATCGCGTCGTTCCTTCGGCGGGTGGCATCGGCAACTACGTTTACGGCGGTGAGATGAAGCGCGAGTTGCTCGAGCGTGAAGGCGTCGACGTCGAGCGCCTCGAAACGCTCGCGAAGGAACACGTTCGCTACATCGGCTCGCGCACGACGCACATCTTCTGCTTCCCGACCTGCCGTGATGCGAAGCGCATTCGCGAAGAGAACACCGTTCCATTCCGCGATGCCGATGAAGCGATGGAGACCGGGTATCGCCCGTGTCGGCACTGCCAGCCGGTGGCTGCATGATCGCCGCGACGAAACAGATTCCGCTCTTCGAACCGCGGGCACTTTTCCCGGTGCAAAGCGCCTTTGACGTGCACGCGGTCTCGCTGCCGGCTCGGACCTTCACCGGCGACTTCTGGTTCACGCATCGCACGGATGACCGGCTCTGGTTCGCGCTCGGCGACGTCTCCGGCAAAGGTTTGCCGGCGGCGCTGGTGATGGCGATTATTCAGGAAGAGCTTGAACAGCGGATCACCTCGTGCGCGCGTGCCGGTTGCGATCCGGCGACGACGATGCAGCGGCTGCACACTCTGCTGCGTCCGATCCTGCCGGGCAATCGATTCGCGACCGCGGTCATCGGCTGGCTCTGCGACGACGGAACACTGACGCTCGTCAACGCCGGTCACTGTCCGCCGCTCGTCGTGCGTGCGGGCGGGGCGATCGAGCAGATCGATTCGACCGGTCCCGTGGTCGGCATCGTTGCAGACTCGAGGTGGCGGTCAGTGACACACAAGCTGCGCCGCGGCGACATGCTCGTGCTTTACAGCGATGGGCTGAGCGAAGCGGCATGCGACGGGGGCATCGAGTTCGGTACTGAAGGAATCGAGAACGCGCTGCGCGACGCAACCCGTCCGCATTCGGCTCGCGGCGTCGCCGCGCATCTTCTCGCCGCGGTCGATCGTCACGCTGATGGAGTACGGAACGACGATCTGACGCTGCTGGTAATCGGGCGGGGGTAGGGAAACGCGATTCGTCCGTCTCTCCTTTCATACGGGGGGACGCCATGAAGAAGAAGCTGGTCATCTGCTGCGACGGCACGTGGGCCACGGCCGATCAGGTCACGACGAAGGGCGAGCCGTGCGTGACGAACGTCGTCAAGATCGCGGTGCGCACCGCGAAAGAGGACGGTGACGTTCCCCAGGTCATCTATTACGACCAGGGCGTGGGGACCGGCGACGTCCTCGACAAGGTCGTCGGCGGCGTTGCGGGTGAAGGGCTCTTCGAGAACATCAACGACGCGTATCGCTTTCTCATCGCGAACTATCAGCCGGGCGATGAGCTCTACGTCTTCGGTTTCAGCCGCGGCGCGTACACGGCGCGAAGCATGGTCGGCATGGTTCGCAAGTGCGGGATTCTGCGCCGCGAACACGCCGGCCGCTATCACGAAGCGGCCGAGTTGTATCGCAACGCGGACGTCAGTCCGAACGACGATCCGGCAAAGAAGTTCCGCGCAGAGCACTCGTTCTCCGATCGCACGGAGGTGAAGTTCCTCGGTATGTGGGACACGGTCGGTTCGCTCGGCGTGCCGGTGTGGGGTTTCGGAAGTCTGGCGAAAAACAAATACAAGTTCCACGACACCGAGCTCTCCGGCGACGTTCGATTCGCATATCACGCGCTGGCGATCGACGAACGTCGCGGTCCGTTCAAGCCGACACTCTGGTCGCACGTGCCGAAGGACGACCAATACGTCGAGCAGGTGTGGTTTGCCGGCGTGCACACCGACATTGGCGGCGGATATGAGAATCCCGGCCTCTCCGACATCACGCTCAGCTGGATGCTCGGAAAGGCGGAAGAACGCGGACTCGTGCTCGACAAAGCGGCGATGGCTGTGCGAAACATTCCAGGCGATCCGCTCATGCAACCGCCGAATGATTCGATGAAGCTGCCGTTCAGCGCACTGCCGAAGTATCAGCGGCCGATCTGTCTCAAAGTGGACGACAAAGGCGAAGTCACCAAAGATCCCGATCCGACGCAACACCTTCATCCGACGGTACTCGAGCGCTGGGACAAGCTCCCGTCCTATCGTCCGCCGCAACTGCGCGAGTATTTGAAGCGGATCGGCGACGCGCGCGGATCCGCTCCCTGATCGCTACTTCGCGGGCGGTGGTGGCGGAGGCGGCGGCATCATCGATGACGCACCGCCGAGCTCCGGAAAATCGGTGACGGCAGCCCAGCCGGCGCAGCCGGGACGCCATGCCTGCGTCGTCGCTGCGACCTGACCGCTCGACACCATCGAGCGGAGCGCGTCGTCGGTGTACGGGCCGTACGTTTTTCCGTCGATGGCGATCGACCAGCGAGCGGCATTCCCCGCGGGCGGCGGCGGTGGAGCAGCGGAGTTGCCGCCGCCGAACGCCTGACCCATTGCGTTGCCGATCGCGACGCCTGCGCCGAGGCCGACGCCTGCGCCGGCCATTCCGCCGGGATTCGCGGCGGCGACGCCGATCGCATCAGCGGTGCGCATCTGCGTGTACTGACCCATCTTGTCGCCGAGGACGCCGAGCTTCGTTCGCTGATCGATTGCGGCTTCGACTTCATCGGGCAGCGAGATGTTCTCGACGAAAAACTTCGCGAGCTCGAAGCCATACGACTGGAACTCGGGGCCGATTTTCTCGACGGCGAGCTTCGACAGCTCGTCGTACTTCGACGCCATATCGAGCGCGGCGATGTTCCCCTCGGCAATCGCATCGGAGAGTTTGGAGATGATCGTCGAGCGCAGCTGGCCGAGGATGTCGGAGGTGGAGGTGAGGCTCTGCGTGCCGACGATCGTTTTGAAGAACAGTTTCGGATCGGCGATGCGCGTTGCGTAGCTGCCGAATGCGCGCAGCCGGATCATGCCGAAATCTTTGTCGCGCATCATCACCGGATTGGCGGTGCCCCATTTCAAATCCGTGAAGAGCCGCGTGTTGAAGAAATAGACCTCGGCTTTGAACGGCGACTGGAAGCCGTACTTCCAGCCGCGCAGCGTCGTCATGATCGGGATGTTCTGCGTCGACAGCGAGTACGTGCCGGGCGTGAAGAGATCGGCGGCCTGTCCTTCGTTGATGAACAGCGCGACCTGGTTCTCGCGAACGATGAGCTGCGCGCCCATCTTGATTTCCTGGTTGTAGACGGGGAAGCGATAGACGAGCGTGTCGGATGAATCATCGAGCCACTCGATGATCTCGATCCACTGCGATGCTGCCTCTTTCTTCAGATTGTCGAAGAAGCCCACGGTTTCCTCCGAGTTACAGGCGCGAGTTTACACGGCCTGGCGTGAGGCCGGCCGTGACGCGCGTCTCATCCAATACGAGGAATCGGGCCATCTTGTTTCGAGCGCGTAGTAATCGCTGCGCATCGCCGAGTACGCGCGCCACATCGTCGCGACCTCTTCCTCGTATGCGGCGAAGTCGCTGCGAGCGATTGCGTCGGCGGCGTGGATGCCGGTGGCGAGCGCGGCGGTGATGCCGTACGACGAGAGCGGATCCCACGCCGCGGCCGCGTCGCCGATCGCCGCCCAGCTGTCGCCGGCGACGCGATCGAGATGCGAGCCGCCGGCGTCGACGCACATCGCCGACACTACGCGGTAGTCGCGCGCCGCCAGTCGAGCGCGTGTGTGATGCGGCGGCCGGGCGGGAGCAGGAGTCGACGGATCGGTCATGAAGGCGATGGTGAGCTGTCGATCGGGAAGGAGCGCCGAGTACCACCAGCCATCGCGTTCCGATTCGACGAGCGTGAACGAATCGCGATCGGCATCTTCATTCGTTGCGAGGAACCAGACGTACGCGAGTTGCGGATCGTCGTAGATACGGCGTGCGCCGAGGCGTCGAGCGATTGCCGATGCGCGTCCGGTGGCGTCGAGCAGAAAGCGTGAACGAATTTCGCCGCGATCGAGCGTCAGACGCCAGCCGTCGGCGTCGCGTTCGACGCGCTCCACGTTCGTGCGCGTCAATCGCGTTGCGCCGGCGTCGCATGCGCGATCGATGAGCAGCCGTTCGAAGCGACGCCGATCGAGATGCCAGCCGTTGCCGTACGGCGTCATGACGAACGGCAGCTCGTCGACGCGATCGCTTCCCCAGACCGAACGATTTCCGTGGCAGGGGAGATGACCATCCGCTTTCAATGCGCTGGCGATGCCGAGTTGTTCGAGCAGCAAACGCGCAGATGGCGGCAGACTTTCGCCGGGCTTTGCTCCTTCATCGTCGCGACGCTCGACGATCACGCACGATGCGCCGTGGCGCGCGAGCGTCAGCGCGGCAGCCGAAGCTGCCGGGCCGCCGCCCGCGATCGCCACGTCGACATTCATCGGCATCAGCGAAGGTCGCGCGGATTCGGCAGATTCACCGGCCGCTGTCCGCTGTCGGCTTCGCCCTTCAGTTTCGGTTTGATGGCTACGCCTTCTTCCACGAACATCACGGGCGGGAAATTCGGCCGCTTCGAGCCGACGTCATCCGGTGCGCCGCGCCGCTCCGTCACTACGCCGACCTTGTTCCAGTCCTTCACGAATTCGTTGATCACTTTGCCGCTGTTCGAGCGTGATCCGAGACCGCGCAACCAGTACTGCCGCGCGTCATACGCGAATGACAACTGGCGTTCCGCCGGCGAGATCGTCGGATCGATGACGACGCTGTACTGCGCTGCCGTGAGGACGTTGTTCGGCACGCGCGCCGGCCAGAACGTCGGCAGGAACACGCCGTCCTGATAGCCGATGTATGCGTAGAGACAGCTCGACGTATCGGTCTGCCACGGCACCGCCATCCACTTGCTGATGTCACCCGGTCCGCTGCCGTCGAGCGGTCCGCCGGTTGCGAGTACGACACGCGAGGTCATCCAGTTCCCGTAGTCGCGAGCTTCCTCCGTCCGCAGCTTGATGCGGAAAGGACTCGAATACATGATCGGCTGGCGCAGCGGCCACGTCATCTCGCAGCCGGGATGGAACGGACCGCCGATGCAGTTCTCGAGCGCCGCTTTCGTCAGCGCCATCGGTTGCGCCGCCAGCGGCACCTGTTCGATCGACGTCGGCGCGACGTAACTCGGATCGTAGTCGCTGACGAACGCTCCTTCGGCCCACTGCTTCAGGAACTCGTACTGCAGCGGAGTGACCGTGTACCACTGGCGTGGATTCGTCGCCGGAATGTCAACACCGTCGCCGTAAATCGGCGGAATCTCAGTTGCCTGCATCGACTCGAAATCGGGATTGCGGAAGCGGCCGAAAATCTCTTCGCGAATCGGCCGTGCGAATTCCGAGTTGCTGCCGAGCGTCGTCACGATCGCACCGAAATCTTCGGCGCCTTTCCAGCCCCACAACTTTCCGAAGCCGGCATTCACCCACTGATATCCGGCGAGGCGCGAGAAGATCGGCAGGATGTCGTTTGTGAACGACGGCAGGTGCGGACGCTGCGACGCATCGAGCTGACAAGCGGCGTCGAAGACGATGTCGTACATAGTCGTCACCGGCGTGACGCCCGGCGAATAATCGGGCGGCCCGACGACGATCCACGCATGCTCGACCGGAATCGTTTTCGTGCCGATCGTTACCGTCGCGGTGACCGGTCCGTCGGCGATGTCGTCGTGCCAGCCGTCGTTGTTCGCGAACGTGACGGCCGGCTTGTTTGCCGGAGGTGAGCCGGAGATGCCATGGCCGCCGAAGACGAGCAGACGTCCTTCCTCATCTGTCTGCAATTCGCCGAGCGACACTTCGGTGTTGAAGAACTTTCCGCCATCGAAGCGGTACTTCTTCCCCTTCGTGTTTTTGCCGCTGATCGTCCGTGCACCGGGATCGATGACGAGCTGCTTTCGATCGGCGCCGGCGATCGTCGCGTTGCGGCGCGCGCTCCGCTTCGGCGGCAGTCCCGCGCTGCCGTCGAACTCCGGGATGTCCATCGCCATGTCGAAGTCGTACCAGGCAGCTTTGTGATTCGCGAGATGGCACTGCCAGACGATGTCGGCGTCGCCCGGCTTCAGCTCGCCGAGGAGATTGTTGCCGGAGTCGTACGCGTAGATGCGGAAACGGGCGACCTGTCGCAGCAGCTGACCGTCAGCGTCCTTCCATCCATTCTTTCCCGGCGGCGTTCGGTCCTGTCCCGCCACTTCGGGGCCGATGAAGTACTCCGTTTCACTGCCGCCGACTCGGGCGATTCCGATCGGCGGATAGATGCTGCACCACGCCACGTTGTCGAGATTCATTTGTTCCTCCGATGACAGGAGAGTCGCGAAACGGTCTGACTCCTACCCGTCACAGGCAATGAGCGGAATGTGTGACAACATGCCGGCGCTTTTCCCGCGCTTGAAGGAGACAACGTGAAGAAACTATTCACCGCCACCATGCTTTGCATCGCCGCGACCGCGTTCGCCGGCGAAGGAATGTGGATGCCGCAGCAGGTTCCGCAGCTCGCGTCCGAGCTGCAGAAGGCCGGCATGAAAATCGATCCGAATCGTCTCGCCGATCTGACCGGCGATCCGATGGGAGCCGTGATCTCGCTCGGCGGCTGCACGGCGTCGTTCGTATCGCCGGACGGTCTCGTCGTCACGAATCATCACTGCGGTTACGGTTCGATCCAGTTCAACTCGACGCCGCAGCGCGACCTCATCACGAACGGCTTCCTCGCGAAGTCGCGTGAAGAAGAGCTTCCGGGCGGTCCCGGTACGCGCGTGTTCGTCACGACGAACATCGAAGACGTCACCGACCGCGTCAGCGGCAAACTCGATCCGAAGATGAGCGACGTGCAGCGCGCGAAGACGCTCGATCAGCGCAGCAAGATGCTCGTCGAAGAGTGCGAGAAGCCGGGCGGCGTTCGCTGCCGCGTGGCCTCGTTCTTCGAGGGCGCGCAGTACCTGCGTACGACGCAGATGGAAATCCGCGACGTGCGTCTCGTCTACGCGCCGGCGCTCGGCGTCGGTGACTTCGGCGGCGAAGCGGACAACTGGATGTGGCCGCGTCACACCGGCGACTTCTCGTATCTCCGCGCGTACGTCGGCAAAGACGGCAAGCCGGCCGACTACTCGAAAGACAACGTTCCGTACAAACCGGCACACTTCCTCAAGGTCTCCACCGAAGGAATCAACCCGGGCGACTTCGTGCTCGTGGCCGGCTATCCGGGACGGACGTTCCGCTATCGCACGGCTGCGGAAGTGACGAACTCCGCGGAGTACAGCTATCCGACCACCATCCGCTACGCGACCGACATCAACAACATCCTTCGCGCGGCCGGAAAGAACAACAAAGAGGTCGAGCTCCTCAACGCGTCACGCATCAAGGGAAACGACAACGTCCTGAAGAACTACACCGGGACGATGGACGCATTCACGAAGGGCGGGATCATTGCGCAGCGGCAGAAGCGTGAAGCCGAGCTCGCGGCGTGGATCGCGGCCGATCCGGCGCGCGCGAAGAAGTACGCGGGCGTGCTTGATGAGATGAATCGCCTGACTGCCGAGGGCGTGGCAACGCGTCAGCGCGACACGGTGCTTGCGTGGCTGTCGCGTTCATCGCCGATGCTCGCGCAGGCGCAGACGATCTATCGCCTCAGCGTTGAGCGGCCGAAGAAAGACATCGATCGCGAAGGCGGATTCCAGGAACGCGACTGGCCGCGGCTTGCGGAAGCGGTCGACCGTGCGCGTCGTACGATCGAGCCGGGCAGCGATCGCGCAGGACTGAAGTACATTCTCGAAGAGTCGCAGAAGTTGCCGTCGGGTCAGCGCATCAAAGCGGTTGACGATGCGATTGCGGCCGCGGGGAGCGTCGACAAGTATCTCGATCAGCTTTACGCGAACACCAAAGTCGCTACGCTCGCGGAGCGCCGCGCGATGCTGAAAGAATCGACCGCGCAGCTCGACGCGCGCAACGACTCGATGCTGAAGCTTTCGGCGGCGCTGCTGCCGCTGCATCTGGAGAACGATCAGAAGGATCTGCAGCGCGGCGGCGCGATGGCGCGCATTCGTCCGCTGTACATGGACGCGCTGCGCGGCATGACCGGCGGCCGCCTCTATCCCGATGCGAACTCGACGCTGCGCGTTACCTTCGGCAACGTCGAAGGCTACAAGCCGCGCGACGCGGTCAGCTACGCGCCGCAGACGACGGTGAGCGGCATCGTGCAGAAGAACACGTTCTCGGGCGAGTTCGACGCGCCGAAGGCGGAGATCGAAGCGATCAAAGCCGACCGGACGAAGGGCTACGTCGATCCGCAGCTGAACGAAGTTCCGGTCAACTTCCTCTCGACGGTCGACACGACCGGCGGCAACTCCGGTTCGCCGACGCTCAACGCAAAAGGGGAGCTGGTCGGACTGCTCTTCGACGGCAACTACGAAGCGCTCGGCAGCGACTTCGTCGTCGATCCGGCGGTCACGCGCTCGATTCACGTCGACGCGGTTTACATGTTGTGGCTGATGGATGCCGTCGACGGCGCGCACAACCTGCTGCGCGAGATGGGCATCGAGCCGAAGTTCGACAAGTCGGCGCGAAACTAAACCTCGAATCGCTCGACCGTACCGCCGCGCATTCGCAGCGTGACGGTGCGGTCGAGCGCATCCCGGACCCACACGCCGCCGTCCGCCGAGTCGAGCGTGTCGACCTGCTCCAGCAACTCCTCCGGAGATTCGATGTCGACGCATTCACCATCGTCGAAGATCAGTCGGATCGGAAACTCGGGCGTCACGGTGCGATTCTCCGGCGATTCATCTATAATCCGCGCGCTTTTTTCCCCTGAATCCAAGGAGCCACGCTCAATGTCCGGTCACAGTAAATGGAGCACCATCAAGCACAAGAAGGGTGCGGCCGATGCCAAGCGCGGGAAAGTCTTCACGCGCATCATCAAAGAAATGACCATCGCCGCGCGACTCGGCGGCGGCGATGTTGACGGCAACCCGCGACTTCGCGCGGCCATCCTGGAAGCGAAGGCCAGCAACATGCCGAAGGACAACATCGATCGCGCCATCAAGCGCGGCACGGGTGAGATCGACGGTCTGACCTACGAAGAGATCACGTACGAGGGTTACGGGCCGGGCGGTGTCGCCATCATGGTCGAGGCGCTGACCGACAACAGCAATCGCACCACGCCCGAGATTCGCCACACGTTCGAGAAATACGGCGGGAACTTCGGTACGCCCGGCTCGGTGCGCTTTCAGTTCGACCGCAAGGGATATTTCGCGGTCGAGAAGAGCGCGGTGGGCGAAGACAAGCTGATGGAGATCGCGCTCGAAGCGGGAGCCGACGATCTGCAGACCGACGACGCCGAGGTCTACGAGATCTACACGTCACCGGACGCATTCGAGCAGGTTCGCGAAGCGCTCGAGAAGAACAAGATCCCGACCGTCGAAGCGAAGCTCGGACAGATCCCGTCGACGTATGTGAAGCTCGATGAGTCGAAGGGCAAGCAGATGATGCGGCTCATGGAGATGCTCGACGATCACGACGACGTGCAGAACGTCTGGTCGAACTTCGACATCCCGGACGAGCTAATGGAAGAAGAGTCCTGAGTCCTGAGTCCTGAGTGCTCGACGATGAACGCGATCGTCTTTGCCACAAAGGACTACGGCTACTTTGCGGACAGCCTGGTTTCCCTCGCTTTGCTCGAGCGCGGCGAGGTCGAGGTCAGCGACTTCCCCGACGGCGAGCACTACCTTCGCGTAGTCTCGCCGGTCAACGATCGCAACGTCGTCGTCGTTGGCGGCAGCATCTCCGACGCGGCGCTGCTCGAGATCTACGACCTCGCATCGGCCGTCGTCGACCTCGGCGCCGCAACGCTCACGCTGATCGTTCCCTGGTTCGGCTACGCGACGATGGATCGCGCATCGAAGATCGGCGAGGCGGTGACGGCGAAGAATCGCGCGCGTATCTTCTCGTCGATTCCGCGCGCGAAGCTCGGCAACCAGATCCTGCTGCTCGATCTGCACAGCGAAGGGATTCCGCATTACTTCGAAGGTGCACTGCATCCTGTGCACGTCTACGGGAAGCCGATCATTGAACCGCTGGCGCGGGAGCTCGGCGGCGACTCCTTTGTCCTCGGCTCAACCGACGCCGGCCGCGCGAAGTGGATCGAGTCGCTCGCCAACGACCTCGGCGTTCCCGCGGCGTTCGTCTACAAGCGCCGCACCGGACCGTCATCGACCGAAGTCACAGCCGTCAGCACGCAACTCGCCGGCGAGACGGTCGTGATCTACGACGACATGATTCGCACCGGCGGTTCGCTGATGGGCGCGGCGCGCGCCTATCGCGATGCAGGCGCCGGACGGATCGCCGCCATCGCCACGCACGGCGTTTTTCCCGGCGACGCACTCGCGCGCATTCGCGAGTCGGGACTCTTCTCCGACATCGCCTGCACCGACAGCCATCCGCGCGCCGAAGCGTTGCGCGGCGAAGGGCTCATCGTTCGTTCGGCTGCAGAGCTCTTCCTGTCGTTCCTGCGATGATCGCCACCATCACCGCGGCCGCAACCGCGAGCGCGGCGCCGGTGTTGAACGCCGCGCGCGCCGACACGTTCTGATACAGCTCACCAAAGATCGCGGTGCCGGCGAGGACGAAGAGTCCGGTCGCGAGGTAGTAGAGACCGAAGCTGCGTCCGCGCGCGCCGGCCGGAACGAGATCGCTGATCCAAGCGCGCTCCGCCCCTTCCGTCAGCGTGAACGGAATCGCATAAAGCACGAAGAGAATCACGAACGCCGTCATCGAATGTGCGCCGGGGAAACAGAAGTAGATCGCCGCGTACGAAAGCCAGCCGACGACGAGCAGGCGACGACGATCCATCCGATCGGAGAGCGAGCCGGCGGCCGTCGAGAAGAGCGCTTTGATCAAATGATGTGCGGCCCAGAGCGCCGGCAGCATTGACGTCGCGACGCCCGCGGCGTGCGCCTGCAACAGCAGAAACGCATCGCTCGAATTCGCGAGCGAGAAGAGCGCGATCGCGCCGAGTGCCGCCCAGAAACGAGACGGCAGCGGAGCCGACGGCGGATCATCTTTCGATTTCGCTTTGATCTCGCGCGGCGGTTCCTTCAGCGCGATGATGAGCAGCAACACGCCGAGCGCGCCGGGGATCACCGCGATGAGAAAAAGCGTTCGCATCGGGACATGCAGCGCGTTGAGAAAAACGAGCGCCGCAAGGGGACCGATCACCGCGCCGCTGTGATCGAGCGCGCGATGAAAGCCGAACGCTTTGCCGCGACTCTCCGGCGGCGTGACGTCGGAGATCAGCGCGTCGCGTGGCGCGGAACGAATCCCTTTTCCCGTGCGATCGATGAGCCGCGCCGTCAGTACCGTCGGCCAGTGAACGGCGATGCCGATCAGCGCACGCGACGCGGCGGCGAGTCCGTAACCGGCGACGACGAGCGGCTTGCGACGCGGCAAGCGATCGGACAGCGCGCCGGCCGCCAGCTTCAGAATCGACGCGAGTCCGTCAGCGAGCCCTTCGATCATGCCGATCACGAGCGGCGTCGCGCCGAGCGTCGTCGAGAGAAAGATCGGGAGGAGCGGATAGATCATCTCGCTCGATGAGTCGTTGAGCAGCGAGACGAGGCCGAGGAGGATGACCTGCGGGCGAAGGCGATTTGGATTCGGGTTCGTTTTCATGCCGAGCGCAGCTCCTCCAGCAATTTCCTCATGTCCTCCGGCAGCGGCGCTTCGAACGCCATCGGTTCTCCGCTGCGCGGATGCGGGAACGTGATCCGCGACGCGTGCAGCGCCTGCCGCGGAAACGCGGCGATCGTCTTCTGCAACTTCTTGTCCGGGATCCCGCGCCATTGCGGACCGGAGTAAAGCGGATCGCCGATGATCGGATGTCCGAGCTCGCGCAGATGGACGCGAATCTGATGCGTGCGACCGGTGCGAATGCGGCAGCGCAGCAGCGACGCGTATCGCAGCTGTTCGGCGACGACGTAGTCGGTGATCGCGTGACGCGCGCCGGCGACGATCGCCATCTTTACGCGATCGCGCGGATCGCGGCCAATCGGCGCATCGATCGTTCCCGACGCCGGCTTCGGCATTCCGTACACGATCGCGACGTACTCCTTGCGCACGGAATCGCTGCCCCACGCTTCCGTGAGCTTGCGATGCGACTCATCGTGTTTCGCGATCACCATTACGCCGCTCGTATCTTTGTCGAGACGATGGACGATGCCGGGACGGAGCTCGCCGCCGATTCCGCTCAGGTCCTTTACGTGGAAGAGCAGCGCGTTGACGAGCGTACCATCGCGATGTCCGGCTGCCGGATGCACGACGAGTCCGGCAGGCTTGTCGATGACGACGAGCTCATCGTCTTCAAAGAGGATCGTGAGCGGCAGTTCCTGCGATTCGATCGTCGACGGCGCCGGCGGCGGAACGTCGACTTCGATCTGCTGGCCGGCGGCGACGCGGAGCGATGCTTTCGGCGCCGTTCGTCCGGCGATGGAGACGCGTCCGTCATCGATCAGCTTTTCGATGAAGCTGCGGCTGAGCTCGGGGAGCAGTTCGCTGAGGGCGCGATCGAGGCGGAGTCCATCGCTGCCGGGGGGAATGACGACGCCGCGTCTCTCCTGCACGGGCGGAGTATACGCGCCGATTTTTTACGTCTCCTCTTACGTGCGCATGCTACGATTCCCGCGCATCACGCGCACGGAGATGGAGTTCTATGGCGACGTTTTTGCCTGTTCATCCGTACCAACCGTCAGTGCGTTCCGGTGCTAAACGAATGTGGCGCAGGATTCGTAAGCATTTCGTGCTTTCGGAAGTCTGATTAAAAAATCTCGTCGTAAAAGGGGAAAATCGTATGTTCAAGATTAAAAACTGGGGAATCGCAGCGGCGCTCGCTCTTTCGGCTGCCGCGGCGATGGCGAGCAACTTCCGCGCGGCCGATCAGGTTTACCTTCCGATCGGCGGGCACATTCAGGGCGGCGCGGCTCTGTTCATCTCCGACGTGTTCCTGACCAACCTCTCCACGGACACCGTGACGGTCTCGATCATCTTCTCGAGCGGTCCGGCCGGCGCCATCCAGACGAACTTCACGCCGATCACTCTCGCTCCGAACGAGCGCAAAGAGCTGCCGGACTTCTTCGCCACGAACCTCAACCTCACCAACAACCTCGGCGTCGTCATCTTCAACGCCTGCAAGCAGGGCGCTGACTGCGGCCCGGCCACGCAGGACGCCAGCGGCTTCAGCCCGAACTACCGCAACATCTCGGTCGAGAGCCGCATCTTTTCGACGATCAGCGGCGTCCCGGGCACGACCGGCCAGGACATCCCGGGCATGCCGTGGTACAGCTTCGTGACGATGGACCAGGCCGCCACCGGCCTCGACAAGGTCTTCATCACCGGCATCCGCAACACCGCGGCGTACCGCACCAACATCGGCTTCGTGAACGCGTCGCAGTACTCGCGCGACATGCAGCTGAAGGCGACCCTCTTCTCGGCCACCGGCGCCATCCTCGGCACCTACACCGAAACGCTCGGCCCGCTCGGCCAGGCGCAGCGCTCGGTCGGTTCGATCTTCCCGGCATTCGCGAGCGGTCCGACTTCGACCGGCGCATGGGTGCAGATCGAGCAGATCGCCAGCAACCCGACGTCCGATGCGCCGCAGGGCTGCACGACGACCGGCTGCCCGGCGTTCTTCGCCTACGGTTCGCAGCTCGACAACATCTCGGGCGACCCGACCACGCTCGAGTCGCAGTACTTCAAGCCGCTCACCGACGCGCAGATCCTCGCGATCTACCCGACGACGGCCGGCAAGTCGGCGGTTCGCCGCGTGGCGCGCCACTAACCGACTCAGCTGTCTGCACTAATCTGAAAAGGCCGCGCGCGAAGCGCGGCCTTTTCGATACCTCCCGCCGGGGAATCGCGTGCCCTCCGCGCGCTGTTGTCGGGCACCGTAGTCAGTGCTATGATTCGTCGGCTTTCGAGCAGTACTTTTTCGAAAGCGGCCGTGCGGCCGCTTTTTTTGTTGTAAGGAGATTGTTTCGGGAAGTATGAGCAACTTACCAGCGCGGATCGAGGAAGAAATCGAAAAGATCGTTTCGTCCGAAGGACTGGAGCTGGTTCATATCGATTACCGGAAGCAGGGACGCGGCTATCTGCTTCGGATCGACATCGACAAAGAGGGTGGCGTGACGCTGGAGCATTGCTCCCTCGTCTCGCAGCAGGTCTCGACGTACCTCGATGTCGACGACGTGGTGCCTGTCGAGTATGAGTTGCAGGTTTCGTCGCCCGGTCTCGACCGGAAGTTCTACAAAGACTCGGACTACAACAAGTTCCTCGGGCGGCTGGTGCGCGTGAAAACGTCGTCGGCCATCCGCGGACTGCACGTGATCGTCGGAAGACTGAAAGAGTTCGACGGTCAGAAGATCACTGTGACTGACCCCCAGGTCAGGCGCGATCCGGATTACGAGATCCCGCTCGCGGTGATCAAAGAAACACGGCTGGAAGTGGAGATCTGAACGATGTTTGACGAGAATCTGAGCAAGAACATCAAGGCGCTCGCGTACGAGAAATCGATCGACGTCGAACGCGTATTCAAAGCACTCGAGGACGCCCTCGCCACCGCCGCGCGCAAGTACTACAAAACCCGCGAACCGATGGAAACGGTGCTCGACCGCCTCAGTGGCGGCATGCAGATGTTCGTCATCAAGGAAGTGGTGCAGGACGAGAACGAGATCGAAGATCCGCAGGCTCAGTGGACGCTCGATCAGGCTCGCAAAGTCGAGCCGGAAGTCGAGATCGGCGGCCGCGTTCGTCTCAACTACATCACCAAGGAAGTCGTCGACGTCGTTCGCGATCCGAACACGCAGATCCGGACGTACGAAGCGCAGAAGATCGACCCCGAAGTCGAGCAGGGCGATGAAGTGCACATCCCGCTCACGCAGCAGGCCGGCGACTTCGGCCGCATCGCCGCGCAGTCGGCCAAGCAGGTCCTCTATCAGAAGGTCCGCGAAGCCGAGCGCGAGAAGGTCTACAACGAGTTCGCCGACAAGCTCGGCGAGCTGGAAAACGGTTACGTCAAGCGCTTCGAGCGCGGCGACATGATCATCGATCTCAACGGCAAGACCGAAGGGATCATCCCGCGCTCGCAGCAGTCGCGCGCCGAGCGTTACTCGCAGGGCGACCGCATCAAGGCGGTCATCATCGACGTGCACACGCAGCCGAAGGGACCGCAGGTCGTGCTCTCGCGCACCGATCCGCGGCTGCTCATCAAGCTGTTCGAGATGGAAGTGCCGGAGATCTACGACGGCACGGTCGTCATCAAAGGCGCCGTCCGCGAGCCGGGCGAGCGCGCCAAGATCGCGGTCATGTCGCGCGAGCGTGACGTCGACCCGGTCGGCGCATGCGTCGGCATGAAGGGCTCACGCGTGCAGTCGATCATCCGCGAGCTTCGCGGCGAAAAGATCGACATCATTCCGTGGCACGACGACATCGTGAACTACGCGCAGAACTCGCTCGCTCCGGCGAAGATCACCCGCGTTTCGGTGACGAGCGACGAGATGGCGCATCGTCCTCACCTCGACGTCATCGTCGACAACGACCAGCTCTCGCTCGCCATCGGCAAGCGCGGACTGAACGTCCGTCTCGCGGCCGAGCTGATCGGCGCGAAGATCGACATCAAGTCGGAAGAAGAAGTGAAGGGCGAGGTGGCCGACGCACTTTCCGCGATGCTGCAGGAAGCGATGGCCGAAGCGCGCGCCGCGACCAATGTCCACGACATCGAAGAGATGCCGGCGGAATGGGCGGACAAGCTCGAGGACGCCGGCTACGACGACCTCGACTCGATCGTGAACGCCAGCACCGAAGACCTGACGGCGATCGACGGGATCGACGACGAGATGGCGGCGCGCATTCTCGAGCTGGCGAAGAAGCACGAGTCGATCGAAGCCGAGGAAACGTTCGGGACCACCGGCGAAGACGAAGATGACGAAGAGACCGGCGACGACGACGAAGAGGTCGGCGACGAAGAAGAATCCGAAGGCGATGACGACGCGGAAGCCGGCGAACAGCCGGATGCTGAAAGCCGCGAAGAGGAAGAAGCGCCGGTCGAATAGCAGCACTGGGTTTCGAATCAAAGGGAGATTGAATGGCGGCAGCGAAAATTCGAGTGAGCGACATTGCGAAGAAGATGGGGAAGTCCGAAAAGGACGTCATCTTCCAGCTCCAGTCGCTCGGCGCGGAGGTCACGGACCCGACTCAGTTGCTCGAGCCGGAAGTGATCCAGGCGCTCATTACCGGCAAGAAACTGACGACGCGTACGCGCAGCGTCATCATGCGGGAAGACAAGCCGCAGCCGGAGAAGAAGAAAGAAGCGATCCGGCCGCCGCGTCCGATCGTCAAGCCGTCTCCGCGTCCGAAGCGGGAAGTTCCGGCCGGCGAAGAGCCGCCGGTCGTCACCGCGACGCCGTCCGTCATCATCCCTGAATTCGTACAGGCTGCAGAAGCCGAGGAGCGCGAAGCGAAAGAAGCTCCCGCTCGCGCAGAAAAAGTTCGCGTCGAAGCGCCCGCAGAGGAAGCCGCAGCGGTTACTCCCGCCGCTCCCGCGCACACGCCTGCGGCGCATACTCCGGCCGCACCGCCCGCACCTCCGCAGCGTCAGCACGCTCCCGCACTTCCGCAGGGCGACATCCGTCGTCCCACCGGTCCGACCGGACCGCGTGCACGCTCGCCGCAGGGTCCGCGTCCCAACTACGCCGGCCAGGCGCCGGCCGTGCGTCCCAACGCTCCGATGAATCAGGGCGGCGGCATGCGTCCCGGTGCTCCCGGCGCAGGTCAGCGTCCCGGCGCTCCGATGAATGCACGTCCGGCCGGTCCCGGCGGACAGCAGGGCTATCGTCCGAGTGGTCCTGGCGGTCCGCGTCCGAGCGGTCCGGGTGGCGGTATGGGAATGCGTCCGAGTGGTCCGGGCGCAGGTACGGGGTTCCGTCCGAGTGGCGGCCCGGGCCGTCCGATGGGTGCGCCGCCTCCGCCGTCTTCCGGCATGGGTCCGGCCGGCGCGCGCCGCAAGCCGCAGGGCGACGAGCGTCCCGAAAAGAAGAAAACCACCGGAAAACGCGGCAAGAGCGAGAGGCCGCAGGAAGTCGACAACGAGCTCTTTACGAAGGGTCCGTTCAGCGGCACGCAGATCATCAATGACGATCTCGGCCCCGACATCCCGGTTCTCGAGGTGGATGAAGACGGCAAGCCGAAGACGCTGTCAACGCGTCGCGACACCCGCAAACAGGCCGCGCCGGTTTCCGGCAAGGTGCTGAACTTCACCCGTCCGACCGGCAGAGTTGCGCTGACTGAAGGCGCGACCGTGAAAGAGCTCGCCGACAAGCTTGGCGTCAAAGCCAACGATCTGATGAAGCACCTTCTGATGAAGAAGGGGCTGATGGTCTCGATCAACCAGCCGCTCGGTGGCGATCTCGCCCTCGACATCGCCAAAGAGCTCAACGTCGACGCCGAGATCGTCTCGTTCGAAGACGCCGTCGAGCTCGAAGCAATCGAGAAAGGCACGGCCACCGGAACGGTTCCGCGCGGTCCGGTCATCACCGTCATGGGTCACGTCGACCACGGCAAGACGTCGCTCCTCGACGCCATCCGCGAGACCAACGTCGCGGCCGGCGAAGCGGGCGGCATCACGCAGCACATCGGCGCCTATCACGTCGAGAAGCGCGGACGGAAGATCGTCTTCCTCGACACGCCGGGCCACGAAGCATTCACGATGATGCGTGCACGCGGCGCGAAGGTGACCGACATCGTCGTCCTGGTCGTCGCCGCCGATGACGGCGTCATGCCGCAGACGAAAGAAGCAATCGATCACGCGCGCGCCGCGAAGGTGCCGATGATCGTCGCCATCAACAAGATCGACAAACCGAACGCCAACGTCGACCGCGTCCGCCAGGAGTTGTCCGGCCATGGCGTGCTCGTCGAGCAGTGGGGCGGCGACGTCGTCTCCGTCGAAGTCTCCGCGACCAAAAAGCAGGGCATCGACGAGTTGCTCGACATGATTCTGCTCACCGCCGACATCCTCGATCTGAAAGCGAATCCCGAACTGCCGGCCAAGGCCGTCGTTCTGGAAGCGCGCAAAGACGTCGGACGCGGCATCGTCGCGACGATGCTCGTGCATGACGGCACGCTGCGAGTCGGCGATGCATTCTTCTCCGGCGCGACGTCGGGCAAGGTCCGCGCGATGACCGACGAGCATGGCGTCCGCATCAAAGAGGCCGGCCCGGCCACTCCGGTTCAGGTCACCGGTTTCGATGACGTGCCGAACGCCGGCGACTCACTCGCCGTCGTCGACGAGCAGACGCAGGCGCGTCTGATCGGTCAGATGCGTCAGGAAAAGGTGCGCGAAGCATCGCAGACGAAGGGTTCGCGTATGTCGCTCGACCAGCTCTTCCAGCGCATGCAGCAGGGCAAGACGAAAGAGCTCAACCTCATCGTCAAGGCCGATGTTCAGGGCTCTGTTGAAGTGCTCAACGACACGCTGCGCAAGCTTTCGCAGGAGCAGGTCAAGGTCAACGTCATCCACTCCTCGGTTGGTGCAATCTCGACCAACGACGTCCTCCTCGCTACCGCGTCCGATGCGATCGTGGTCGGCTTCAACGTTCGCCCCGAGCGGAACGCAGCGGAGCTGGCGGATAAGGAAGGGGTCGACGTCCGGCTTTACACCGTCATCTACAACCTCACCGATGACATCCGCGCGGCAATGACCGGTCTGCTCGATCCGAAACTGCAGGACGTCTTCATGGGCCGCGCCGAAGTGCGCGACACGTTCAAGGTTCCGAAGGCCGGCACCATCGCCGGCTGCATGGTCACCGAAGGTGTCATCCCGCGCACCGCAAGCGTCCGCCTGTTGCGCGACAACCGCGTCATCCTCGAAGGGAAGATCGCCTCGCTGCGTCACTTCAAGCAGGACGTCGCGGAAGTCCGTCAGGGCTTCGAGTGCGGCATCGGCATCGAACGTTTCCAGGACATCAAAGTCGGCGACATCATCGAGGCGTTCCGCATCGAGAAGACCGCCGGTACGCTTACGCAGTAAAGGGATGAAGGATGAAGGATGAAGGCTGAATCGCCTTTTTCATCCTTCATCCTTCTGCCTTCATCCTTTCGATGATCGTCTGCGTCGCACTCTTCGAGCTTCACATCCCGTTCGCGCAGAGTCTCAAAGACAAGCGGACGGTGGTGAAGAGCCTGCGCGAGAAGTTGCGTCATCGCTTCGAGCTTTCGGCGGGCGAGGTCGGGCTGCACGAGGCGCATCAGCGCTCGCGCATGGGACTCTCCTTCATCGCTCTCGATGATGCCGGCGCCGATGCGATGCTCGATCGCATTCTCGCGTTCGTGGAGACGAACAGCGACGCCACGCTCACCGGCTGGACGAGCGAAAAGCTCGACTTCGATGAGAGCGTCACGCTCGGCGTTCCGCACTTCAGTTAGCGGTCGGTTTCGGCGGCGGAGGCGGTAAGTTGTCGCTCGAGCTTCGCCAGGCGTATTCGAATTCATCACTCATGTTCTGCAGCGTCCGTCGTCCGTCGCGGTCGGAGACGCGAAAAGACGGAAACGCCTGCTGTCCCAGATAGAAATGGACGCTGATGTGCCCGAGCGCGTTGTCGGGGATCGCCGAGTCACGCAACCACATCGTGTAGAAGAGCGGTTTGCGATTGAACCGAATGTCGAGAGTGCCGGGATAGAGCTTCGGGTTCCGCGCGATCGCCTGCTGCATCGTCAGCATGTCCTCATGTGTGTCGCGGGCGTCACCGCGATTCCCGTCGGTGTCCTGATGGATCGCGCGGCAGAACGCGTCGTATGCGGCGCGATTCGCGTCCGAGTAATCCCAGAGGATCAGTCGTATGTGCACGCCGCGTTTGAGCAGTTCCGTGAGGTTCTGCATGTGGTCGTAGTGAATGATCGCGGCGTTGTTGACGAGCAGATCGAGAGTTTTTCGCGTCCCCAGCAGTTCGTCGGAGAGTTTGGTTTCGGCGCGGAGTGAGCCGCGGCTGTCAACGGCACGGGCGATTTCGTAGCGCCCGTTCGGCGAGTTGTTGAAGACCTTCGGATCATGAATGGCAAGGAACGATCCGAGCGCACGGCTGCGCATGGACGGCGTGTACGCCGCGTAAATCGTGAACACGATGAGCGCAACGACAAGCGCGGCGAAGATGGTCGCCGCCTGATAGATGCGCCTCCGAAACCGCTCCGCTCGACGCGACTCTTTTTCGACGACCCAGCGCGCCACCGCCGACTCGATGCGCACCGACTGCGGGGCGCTGCCGAACGTCTCGATGCCGTGATGTTGCTGGAGCGACGTGCGCCAGGCGCCGACTTCCGGGTCGTTCGCACGCTCGTCAAACTGGTCCGGCCAGGGCTCTCCATCCTTCAAAAGGAACGGAAGGACGTCGATCCCGCGCTTTACCGCTTCGTCGTACTCCTGCTGCGTGATGCTCCTGGTCTGTCCGTCGGGGATGTGGCCGCGGCGATATCCAACGAGCAGGATGCAGAGGCTGCAGCCTTCCAGACGTGCCGCCGAGAATTCGCTCGGTGCTTTGGAGGCAGCGCTCCACTTCTCCATCGGGTCGACGACGAAGCCTGCCGATTGCAGCGCGTTGATGACGTGCGCGCGATGTCCGTCGAGATCGCGAAACGTCGACGCGACGAATGCTTTGTATGACATTCGGGTGTCCTCAGACGTGAAGCTGCACGTCCTGAAAGCTGAAGAGAATCCACCACTCCCTGTTCTCGACCTTCATCTGCTCCGCGGCTGTAGTCGCCACCGCGCGGAGCTCCTGCTCGTTTCTCGCTCTCTTCATCGATTCAGCGGTTCCTCGCAGCATCTCGTGCATGCGCGCTGAACGGGCGGCGATTCGCTCGAACTCGAGCTGTGTCATGACGGCGTGAATCGCTCCGGCCCAGACGGGAAGCGCCAGCGCCATCAGCGTGATCCACGGCGCGCCGTCGACCGTCCATCCCCACAGACGGAGGTGATGGCCGATCTCCTGTTCGTGAAGGAGCGCCATGATCAGCGTCAGGCTGAAGAGAAGGCCGCTCGCGACGTGACGGTGCTTCGCTTTCGCATGGTTGCGGTGCGCGTTGACTTTGTGAAATGCAATCTGCCTGTCGAGCCACGCGCGAGCCATGAAATCGCGCAACTGCAGGAACGGACGCTCGCCAAGCCGGGCCGCGGCGGTGACGCCGAGGAAATCGATTGCTTTGCGCGGCCACTCTTCCGGCCCGCGGTAGAACGGAAGAGGATCGTCACCACGCACCTCGTGCGGAATCGCGCCCGCGAGAATCAGGAAGAGTGCGCTGCGCAGTCTTTCCGCGAGATGCCGGTATTCGGTCCACTTGTCGTGCCACGATCGCTGCCGGCTGATCAGCCAGAGAAAGAAGACGGCGACCATCGCGGCAACTTCGACGACGATCAGCTTCGGCGGCAGTGCGAAGAGGACCTGCACCAGTGCGACGGTGATGCCGAACGCCGCGATGCCGGGAATCGCCCTGGCCGCGAAATAGTGCCGCTGCTGGTAGTGCACGGCGAGCTGATCGGCCCTCGCGTACTCGTCGATGATCGGCTCGAGTACATCCTCGATCGACTCGAAAGGAAAACCGGCCGATCGCGCGTCGGCCAACAGCTCGTCGCGGAACTCCTGCTGATGCGCTTTGTGCTGCTCGATCTCGACAGTCTCACCGCAGTACGCCGCCTGCTGTGCGTATCGCCGTGATATCGACGCTTTTTTTCGGGGGAAGCGATTGAAGGCGACATCTCCATTCGCGGCGATCCGGCGAATGATGCGGGGAGGAGCGCCCGGCTGTGTTGGATTGATCCAGAGGACGACGCGGCCGAGCTTCAGTGCCAGGCCGATGATCTCCGCGGTTCCACCGGGTCCGGCCGCGGGCTTTCCATCCCATACCGCGATGACGATCTCACTCTCTTTGATCACCAGTTCGCCCGCGCGGCGATAGCGATCCTCGCGCGTGCCGTCATCATCGGGAAGCGCGAGGACCATCGCGTTCTTTGCGAAGAGCCGGTCGAACTCTTTCCGATCGTCATCCTCTTCAAAGTCGTTCCGGTAGTCGCTCAGCTCGAGCGGCAGCACGACCTCGAGACGTCCCGCGTAGTTGTCGAGAATCGCTGCGGCCACCTCGCGATCGGCGCCTCGGGCAAGCGGGGAGATCACGGTCCACGTCAGCGGAGCGCAACCATCGTGCGTCAGCGTTCGCGCGATGCGATCGATCAACTGCCGGATGGCCTGCCGTGTCGCCTCCGGATTGCTGAACGACCGATGGCCGGTCACGCCGACGCGCAATTCATAGGACAGCGCCGACCGCCGCTTTGCGGGATCCGGAGTCTCAACGTGATTGTTTTGGATTTGTGAATGTTACACGGCCTGACGGCTGTCGGTAAATAAAGCGAGACGCTCCGTCGAAAAGAAGGGGAAGCAGAGACGAACATAAGCGGTTTATGCTGAGCAACGCCGCATGAAACAAACACGCAGAACAGCACAGGTAGGCCAGTCGATCCGCGACGCTCTCGTCGAGGTGCTGCGCCGCGACCTCAAAGACCTTTCGCTCGGACTCGTCTCGATCAACAGCGTCGACGTCAGTCCCGACCTTCACTTCGCGCGCGTCTTCATCACCGGCTTCAAGGAAGAAGAAGCGATCGCGGCGGTCGAACAGCTGCAGCAGCGAAAGGGACGCATCCGCTCGATGCTCGGGCAGCGCATCCATCTTCGCTACACTCCCGAGCTCGACTTCCGCTACGACGAAACCGCGATGCGCGCCAGCCGCATCGAATCGATCCTTCAGCAGGTCATCCCGAAAGAAACGAATGACGACGACACCACAGCAAACGACGACGAACGAGAGTCCTGACGCCGCCGCGGCGGAAGTCGCGCAGCGCATTCGCGACGGTCACAATTTCCTGATCACCTCGCATCGCAATCCCGATGGCGACGCTCTCGGCAGCGGCATCGCGCTGCAGGGTCTGATCCGCAAAATGGGGAAGGAAGCGCGCGTGATCGTGCGCGACGGTTTCGCGAAGCCGCTGCACAACATCCCCGGCGCGAACGAGGTCACGGTCGCCGATCTGCTGCCGCACGATTACCCGCGCGCGTACGACGCCATCTTCACGATGGAGTGTCCCGAGGTCGAGCGCACCGGTTACGAAGTTCTCCCTGGACCGGCCATCAACATCGATCATCACCTCGGCAACACGATGTACGGCGAGGTGAACTACCTCGACGTCGAAGCGCCGTCGGTCGGCGAAATGGTGATGCAGCTCAATCGCAATTATCTCGGACTGCCTCTCGATCGCGACATCGCCACGGCGATGTACGTCTCGCTCGCCACCGACACCGGATTCTTTCGCTATCACAACACCACGCTGCGCGCATTCGAAGCAGCGAACGAACTGGTGCGCGCCGGCGTCGTGCCCGGCGATGTTTCGCTCTGGATCAACGAGAGTGTCACCGCCGGCTCGATCAAACTCCTCGGCCTCTGCCTCAACACGCTCGAACTGCGCGCCGGTGGAAAGATCGCCACGATCACGCTGCCGCGCCGCTTCTTCGATGAAGCAGGCGCGTCGTCGGAAGACACCGAAGGAATCGTCAACTACGGACGGATGATCGACGGCGTCGTGATCTCGGCGTTGCTCAAAGAAGCCGGCGATCAGACACGCGTGTCGCTGCGTGCGAAGCCCGGCTATGACGTGCAGGCGATCGCCGCGATGTTCGGCGGCGGCGGTCACAAAGCGGCGAGTGGCTGCTCGATTCCGCTCCCGCTCGACCAGGCGAAAGCGAAGTTGTTGCCGTTGTTGGACGCGATTGTTTAGCGCTACGGCGTAACCACGGAGATCGGCGCGGCTGGCAGCAGCGGATCGATCGCGGCGATGATGAATCGCTGGCCGTCGCTCGTCACGTCATACGACTGCGACACCGCCAGATAGCCGACGCCGATTCCACTGTCGAACAACGTTTGCGGCGCTGCGGCGTCGAACGCCCCGCCGGGACGGATCGCCACCGCGCGCAGGCGGCGATCTTCGCCGACGTAGAAAAGTTCCTTCCCGTCTCGGCGCCAGCGCGGCTGTTCGCCGCCGCCTGACGACACCTGCCACTTCGCGCCGCTCGCCGGAAAGCGCTGCACATACACCTCCGGACGTCCCGATTCATCCGACGCGTACGCGACCCATTTCCCGTCCGGCGAGAACTGCGCCTGCGACTCCTCGGTCGGTCCGCTGATGAACGGAATCGCCTTCGTAACGTCCGCGAGCGGCAGTGCGCCGATGTCGTGTCCGTTGCGATCGTCGTCGCGCTGGAAGAGGATGAACTGTCCGTCCGGCGACCAGCTCTGCGCGTATTGCGAATACTCCGGCTTGCGCGTGATCGGCTCTTCTTCGCCCGCGCCGCTGGCCGGTTTGCGCCTCAGCGTATCGACGCCAATTTCGTCATCGCTGAACGCCACCTGCGCGCTGTCGGGCGACCAGATCGGCGAGTACTGATTGCTGCGCGAGAAGGTGAAACGTCGCGGCACTCCTTCGCTCGCGCCGCAGAGCGAAATGTGGTTCAGCCCTTCGTCGGGATAGAACGCGCCGAACGCGACGCGCGCACCGTCAGGTGAAAGCGACACGCCCTCGTATTCGCCGGGATCGCCGATCGTCGACAACAGCCGCCCGGTTCTGTCGTACCACGCCACGCGCATTCGCAGCGTCGCGTCGCGGCGGAACGCAACCGTTCCGTCGTTCGCGGCGGAAAGCGGCACCCAGCCGCGATCCCTGAAGAAGACGATCTTGTCGGCGATGACGATCGGCTCGCCGCTCACTTCGAACTTGCGCGCGTCGAACGCCTGCCGCACGAGGACGTGCTCGCGCACGTGATAGATCCGGTCGGGTGCGCCGAAGGCGATGCTGGTCGTCGACGTCAGCACGCGCTTCAGTTCATTCGTCTTTGTCGAACCGACCCAGACGCCTTCTTCCGCCGGATCGCTGCTCTGCGCGACGAAGAGGAAGTGCTCGCCGTCGGGAAGTGCGACCGGCCAGCGATGCGAGCGCGTACGCGGAGTGAATCGCGTCACCTGCGTCAGCAATCCGCCGCCCGCCGCCACGCGCATCAGTGGTCCGGCCGGCGAAGGCGCGAAGATGATCGTGTCGCCGCTCCACGTTCCACCGCGCGCGGTCGGCGCTTCGCAGATCGTCTCCGCCGGTCCGCCCGGCAATGCGATGCGTTTCAGTTTTCCTTCGGCGAAGAACGCGATCGAGCGGCTGTCGGGCGACCAGAACGGATACTCGGCGCCTTCCGTCGAGTCGAGCCGTCGCGGCTCTTCATCCTCGAGCGCGCGAAGCCAGAGAAACGAACGGCCGTCCGGAGTCGTCGCCGCGAAGACGAGTTGTCGTCCGTCGGGAGAGAGCGCGAATCCGCCCCCTTCACCGAGCGACACGAACGCCGCGCCGGCCGGCGGTGGAACGGTGAAGCGATACGAGCGCGACTCGCCGCGCGGGCGGAAGTACCAGCCCGCAAGCGCGATCAGGGCGATCGCAGCGACGATCGCGATCGGCCACATCGGCAGCTTCCGTTCCGTTCGCGCGTGTTGCGTGACCGGCGCTGGAAAGATGCGATCGGTGCGATCGTTGAGCATCGTCAGCGCGAGCTTCACGTCGTGCGCTGACTGAAAGCGATCGTTCGGATCTTTCGCAAGACACGTCTGGATCACCTGTTCGAGACCGCGCGGCGTGATCGGACGCAGACGCGTCGGCGCCGTCGGCGTCTCGCGCATGATCGCGGCGATGAGACTGGCGTTCGAGCTGGCGTTGAATGCGCGAACGCCGGTCGCCATCTCATAGACGATTGCGCCGAAAGAAAAAATATCGGTGCGCGCGTCGACTTCCTTCGTCTCGAGTTGCTCGGGCGACATGTACGGGATCGTGCCGAGGAGCATGCCGGCGGTCGTGATCGCGGCGTGACGCTGGGTCGTTTGATCGGTGTCGCCGATGAGCGGCGGCGTTCCTTTCGTCCACTTGGCGAGACCGAAATCGAGCAGCTTCGCGCCGGAGCGGGTGAGGACGACGTTGCCCGGTTTGAGGTCGCGATGAATGATGCCGAGGCGGTGAGCCTTGTCGAGCGCGTCAGCGATCTCGATTGAGAAACGGATCACGTCGTCGAGCGGCATCGCGCCGTGCGTGAGCCGCTCCGCGAGCGTGTCGCCCTCGAGATACTCCATGACGAGATACTCGCGATCGTCCTGCTGCCCGATGTCGTACAGCGTGCAGATATTCGGATGCGACAGCGCGGAGATCGCGCGCGCCTCGCGCTCGAAACGGCGTCGCAGCTCGACGTCGGCGTAGAGCGCTTCCGGCAGGAACTTCAGCGCGACGATGCGGTCGAGACGCGTGTCTCGCGCCTTGTACACCTCGCCCATCCCACCCTCCGCGAGCGGGGAGACGATCTCATACGGTCCGAAACGCGAGCCGGCAGTGAGTGGCAAGTGAAAGAAGGATACATCGGCGGAGCGCGAGCATGGACTATGCTGTCGCGTCGATGAACCAACCGGAAAAGAAGGGTGTCGACGGCGTGCTGCTCGTCGACAAAATCACAGGCATCACCTCCCACGATGTCGTCGAGAAGTTCCGCCGCCGCGCGAACATCAAGAAGGTCGGACACACCGGCACGCTCGACCCGCTCGCCACCGGCCTGCTCGTCCTCTGCGTCGGCAAAGCGACGCGCCTGCAGGCGTATCTGATGGGGATGGAGAAGACGTACGAAGGGACGATCCAGTTCGGCTGGGCGACCGATTCGTATGACGCCGCCGGCACGCCTGCCGGCGAGACCAACGAGGTCAACGTCGAGCAGATCGACTTCGAGCCGCTCGTCGCGCAGTTCCGCGGCGAGCTGCAGCAGATGCCGCCGCAGTTCTCCGCGAAGAAAGTGCAGGGCGTTCGCGCATACGAGCTCGCGCGCAAAGGCGAAGTGGCCGCGCTCACGCCGAAGAAAGTGACCGTGTACGAATTCGAGCTGACGAAGATCTCCGGCTCGACCGTCGACTTCCGCATCCGCTCATCGGCCGGCACCTACGTTCGCTCGCTCGCTCACGACCTCGGCGCCGCCGCAGGAGTCCCGGCGCATTTGAAATCGCTGCGCCGGACGGCGATCGGAAACTTCCGCGTCGAGAATGCGATTGCCTTCGATCAGCTCGAAGCGCTGCCTCCCGAGCAGGTCGTCGTCGCGCCGCAGTTCCAGTCGTTGTCCGATATCGATCTGCCGATCGAGAAGCTCCGCATCGACTGGGGCCAGCAGGGGAAACTGATGCGCGGCCAGGCGATCATCATGTCGCCGGGAACTGTGCTGAAGAAAGATGACCTCATCGCGCTCGGCAACCCGCACGATCAGCTGATTGCGATTGGCGAAGTGATCAACGTGCTGCGCGAAGGCGGACCGGTCGAAGTGAAGCCGAAGGTCGTACTGGCGGGGTAGAGGTGGATCCGTCGTTTCGCGAAGCGGTTGCGGCGATCGACACCGGCGACCTTGCGGCGCTCGAGCGATTACTCGCGGCTCATCCGGAGCTGCTTCGCGATCGCGCCGATTACGGCGAAGGATATTTTCATCGCCCGTATCTGCTCTGGTTCGTCGC
Source organism: Acidobacteriota bacterium (assembly GCA_034667465.1). Lineage (GTDB taxonomy): Bacteria > Acidobacteriota > Thermoanaerobaculia > Gp7-AA8 > Gp7-AA8 > JAOBAU01. Next base: position 100,341 of record JAXDJV010000030.1, read on the forward strand.
GGGCAATCCGAGTCGCACGGAAAGGCTTGCGCCGAACATCGTCGAGATCGCGCGCGCGATCATTGCGAAGAACGTTGAGAACGAGCAGCTCGACTACGCGCTGGAGCTCGTCGCGTCGAGCGCACTCGCGCGCGAATCGGAAGTGCAGCACGACCTCATCGATCTGCTCGTTGACGCTGGAGCGAGTCCCGACTGCACGCTGACCGCGATCATGTATCGCGAGCTCGCCGCCGCCGAGCAGCTCCTCGCACGCGGCGCGCGACTGACGCTGCCGACTGCGATCGCCACGCGACGGGTCACCGCGGAGCTGCTTGATGCTGCCGACGCCGACGAGCGCGCCGTCGCCTTTGCGACCGCCGCGTTCTACGGCGACGCCGCGACGCTGACGGCGCTTCACGCACGCGGTGCGGACGTCAGCGCGTACAGTCCGCGAACCTTTCATCCGCACGCCACTGCACTTCATCACGCCGTCGACGGCGCTTCGCTGGACGCCGTCCGCTTCCTCGTCGAAGCGGGTGCCGACCTCACTGCGAAGGACCGCATCTACCACGGCACGCCGGCCGGCTGGGCCGAGTACCTCGGACGGACGGAGATCGCGGCGTATCTCAGAACGCTCCCGGTTTGAGCCAGCCTCTTCAAAATGCACGGCTTGGGATTGATTTCGCGGTATCCCGCTGTTACCCTGTCGCGACTTAAAAGAGCAGACGTGTATCGATTCACCTCTTAACGTTTCAAGGAGAAAGTTTTGTCGACAACCAGGGAACAGAAAACAGGCCTCATAACCCAGTACGCCACTCACGCTGGCGATACCGGTTCCCCAGAGGTGCAGATTGCACTTCTATCGAACCGAATTACCTACCTGACGGAGCACTTCAAGACCCACGCGAAAGACCATCATTCGCGCCGCGGTCTTCTGAAGCTCGTCGGACGACGCCGCCGCCTTCTGGACTACCTCCGGAAGATCGATAACGAGCGCTACCGCACGATTATCGAGAAGCTCGGCATCCGCAAGTAATTCGACTTCAACCTCGGGGCGACGGCAACGTCGCCCCGTTTTTTGTTTCTCTCCCTTCCGGCCGGAACCTCATCAACCGGCCAACCCGCGGACAAATCTACGCGCGCGGCGATGAGTGGCCTCGCGCATCGAAGGAAATCCATGAGCTTCAAAAAAGAGCTGCAGATCGGCGGCAGAACGCTGTCGATCGAAACCGGAGCCATTGCCCGACAGGCCAATGGTTCCTGCGTCATCCGTTACGGCGACACCGTTGTGCTCGCCACCGCCTGCTACAAAGAAGGCGCAGTCCTGGGCGACTTCATGCCCCTTACCGTCGACTACAAGGAAAACACGTACGCCGGCGGCCGTATCCCGGGTGGCTTCTTCAAACGTGAAGGACGCCCGACCGAGAAAGAAATCCTCACTTCGCGCCTCATCGACCGTCCGCTCCGTCCTTCTTTCCAGAAGGGCTATCGGCAGGAAACGCAGATCATCGCCCTCGTCCTCTCGGCCGATGGTGAGAATGATCCCGATATCTTCGCGATCAACGCCGCCTCCACGGCGCTCGTGATCTCGGAGATCCCGTTCCACAATCCGATCGGCGCGGTTCGCATCGGTTACATCAACGGTGAGATCGTCGTCAATCCGACCAACTCGCAGCGCGATCTCTCCGATCTCGACCTCGTCGTCGCCGGTACTGCCGACGCGATCGTGATGGTCGAAGCGGGCGCGCGCGAAGTCGACGAGAGCGTCGTCCTCGACGCCTTCGACGCCGCGCATCGCGAGATCAAGCGCATCGTCGAACTGCAGCTTTCGCTGCGCGCCGACGCCGGCAAGCCGAAGCTCGAAGTCACGTACAAGCCGAAGTTCACCGACGAAGTGCTCAACGAGCTGATGTCGCAGCATGGACAGGCGCTCCGCGAGGCGATGCTGACGAAAGGGAAGTTCCAGCGCTACGCCGCCGTCAAGGCAGTGAAGAGCGCGATCGTCGGCAGCGTTGCTCCGGAAGAGACCGAGCGTCTCGCCGCCGTCTCCGCCGCATTCGGCGAGATGGAAGTGCAGATCTTCCGCAACCTGATGCTCAACGAAGGGATGCGCGTCGACGGCCGCAGCTTCACCGAGATCCGTCCGATCACCATCTCCCTCGGCTATCTGCCGCGTACTCACGGCTCATCGGTCTTCACGCGCGGCGAGACGCAGGCGCTCGTCACCGTGACGCTCGGCACGCCGCAGGAAGCGCAGAAGATTGAAGACTTCGAAGGGGAGACGTTCCAGCGCTTCCTGCTCCACTACAACTTCCCGCCGTTCTCGGTTGGTGAAGTGAAGTTCCTCCGCGGTCCGGCTCGTCGCGAGATCGGTCACGGCAACCTCGCGCGCCGCGCGCTGCAGCCGCTGCTGCCGCCGGAGAGCGAGTTCGCGTACACGATCCGCATCGTGTCCGACATCCTCGAGTCGAACGGCTCGTCGTCGATGGCTTCGGTCTGCGGCGGCTCGCTGTCGATGATGGATGCAGGCGTTCCGCTTCGCGCGCACGTCGCCGGTGTGGCGATGGGACTCGTGAGCGGCGACAACGGAAAGTTCGCCGTCCTCAGCGACATCGCCGGCATCGAAGATCACGAAGGCGACATGGACTTCAAAGTCGCCGGCACGCGCAAGGGCATCACGGCGCTGCAGATGGACATCAAGGTGACCGGCCTTTCGCGCGACGTCATGGCGCAGGCACTGGCGCAGGCGCGCGACGGTCGTTTCCACATCCTCGAGAAGATGGAAACGGCGATCGCCACGCCGAACACGGAGCTCTCCGAGTTCGCGCCGCGCCTCTACACGATTCACATTCCGAAGGACCGTATCCGCGACGTCATCGGCTCCGGCGGCAAGACCATTCGCTGGATCGTCGAAGAGACCGGAACGAAGGTCGACGTCGAGGATGACGGCAAGGTCACGATCGCATCGACCGACGCGGCATCCGCGCAGCGCGCCATCGAGATCATCAAAGGTCTCACCGCGTCGCCGGAGATCAACAGCAACTACAAAGGCACGGTCAAGCGCATCGAGCCGTACGGAGCGTTCGTCGAGATCCTTCCGGGTCAGGATGGACTGCTGCACATCTCCGAGATGGCGCACACGCGCGTTGGCCAGGTCACCGACATCATGCAGATCGGCGATGAGATCGAAGTGCAGGTCGTCGGCATCGAGCCCGATACCGGCAAGATCCGCCTCTCGCGCAAGCCGCTTCTTCCGCCTCCGACGGAAGAGGAGCTGGCCGCAGCGCGTGAGCGCGGTGGCAGCCGCGGACCGGGTGGTGGTGGCGGATTTGGCGGTCCCCGCGAAGGTGGTGGCGGCGGCGGTGGTTTCCGCGGCGGCGATCGCGATCGCGGTGGAGACCGTGGACGCGGACCTCGTCGCGAAGGCGGCGGCGGAGATCGCGGCCCGCGACGTGAAGGGGGCGACCGCGATCGCGGCCCGCGTCCTCCGCGCCGCGAATACACCGGCCCGATCACTCCGACGCCCGGCGACGACAAGCCGTCAGGCGGCGGCGACGACAACGGCGGCAACGCGTAAGCGATCGTCATCCCGAGCGTAGCGAGGGATCCGGGCGGGCGGGGTGCGGCAGCGCGCCCCGCCCACGCAGGTCCCTCGCATACGCTCGGGATGACAGCGTCGTCAGAGCGTTTCCCACTTTCCTTTGTTCGCGGACGAGCGTCTCGCAGCATCGAGCACGCGCTGATGCGCGAGTCCATCCTCGAACGTCGCCGCCGGTTCGAGCAGCGAGCGATCGCCGTCATCGATCGCGGCTTTCAGTGCTCGCGCAAGCAGCGTCGTGCCGGTACCGAACGCGCCGCCGTGCGAATTGCCGGGCAGCTTCGCGAGCGAGTCTCCCGCCCCGCGCGTGAATGCGCCACCGCGTTTCGCGATCTGCAGCTCTTCGCCGGCAAGTCGAATCGCACCTTGTTCCGCGGTCACGGTGATCGTCGTCGGTTCATCGACCGCCGCGACGGCGCTGAGCGTCATCGTGGCGAGCGCTCCGTTCGTGAAGCGCATCGCGATCGATGAGAAGTCGTCCGACGTTACTTCGCGCGCCGAACCTTCGAATGGACGTTCGCGGATGATCGTCGCGAGTGTTGCCTGCACGGCGACGATCTCGTTGCCGAGGAAGCGGAGCGTGTCGACGAGGTGCGAGCCGACCGCGCCCCAGATCCCGCCGCCGCGCGTCGCATCGCTCCACCAGTTCCACTCGCGCGTTCGATCCGCGCGGCCGGGACTCGAATAACGAACTTCCGCGTACCGGACTTCGCCGAGCTCGCGCATCTTTGCGCGTGCTTCGCGCCAGGCGGGGAGGAAGCGCAGCTCATGATCGATGATCGCGAGTTGGTTCGGATGACGCTTCGCCGCCGCGACGAGCGCTTCGGCCTCGGAGACATTCAGCGCCATCGGCTTCTCGCTCAGCAGATGCTTTCCCGCTTCGAGCGCGGCCGTCGCCATCGCGAGATGTTCGTGAGGCGGTGTGACGACCGAGATGAGGTCGATCGACGGCTCCGCAATCAGCGCGCGCCAGTCGTCGAACGGGCGAACGCCGAGCTCCGCGGCGATGCGCGACGTCTTTTCGTGGTCGCGGCCGGCAATGCCGCTGACCTCGAATCCCGCCTCGCGAAACGCGGGAACCTGCACCCGCGCGCCCCATCCCGTGCCGATGATTCCCAACTTGGCCATATAACCTCCTGTGAGTCAGTAACTTACGACTGGCAGCGCCCTTGAATGACTTCCTGGGTATGAAACGCAAGCCAGAGCTGATCGTTCCGATCCGCGACCGCCGCCGTCGCCGGCGTATTTTCACATTGAAGAACTTCGCCAAGGCTGCGCTCGTGGCGGTCATCGTGTTCGTGTTGCTCTCGTTCGACTGGCATCGGCCGATGTCGAGCGACTACGGACGGCTCCTCGCGCATCCGGTCACGCCGGTCGAAACGGCGAAGCCGCACACGCCGGTCGTGGTCGAGGGGAAGGTTGAAGATCGAACCGGCGTCGATCCGCTGCTGATCGAGCCGGCGGCGCGCGAACAGGCGCTCGGCGTGAACCTCAGCCTCCCACCGCGCGAGACGGCGACCATCGCGCCTGCGTCGATTGCTGTCGCGCCGATCGTTTCGACGATCGAGCCGCAAGCGCCGCGCGCAACCGGGACGCGTGGCGTCGTGATCGTCGGCGACGCGAACGGCGTCGCGATCGTGAAGAGCAGCGCCGCGCCGCGGCCGGTGTTGAGCGGCGGCATCTTCAAGCAGTAGCGATACGATACGCGACCCATGACTGCTGCAATTTCGTTCGGGACCGACGGCTGGCGCGCCGTCATCGCCGATGTCTTCACTTTCGATAACGTCCGCCGCGTCGCCGACGCAATCGCCGTCGCCGCGCGCACGCTCGAGCCGCCGCCGGAGATCGATCGCAACACGCTCATCGTCGGTTTCGATCGTCGCTTTCTCTCGAAGGAGTTTGCCGGCGCGGTCGCCGAGTCGCTGCGCAGCGCCGGCTATCGCGTGATTCTCTCGAATGCGCCGACGCCGTCGCAGACGATCTCGTTCACGGCGTGGCATCGCAAGGTGCTCGGCGGCGTGATGGTCACTGCGAGTCACAATCCTGCGAAGTACAACGGCATCAAATTCAAAGCCTGGTACGGCGGCTCCGCGCTGCCGGAAATATACGCGAAGATCGCCGGCTCGCTCGGCGAGCGCGAGCTGCTCGATGGCGGCTCCGTCGTCGAAGACAACATCCTCGATGACTACGTCGCCGCCGTTCGCGCACAACTCGACGTCGAGAAAATTCGTCGCGCGAAGCTGGCGATCCTTCACGATCCGATGCACGGCGTCGCCGCGCAACTCCCGTCGAAAATCCTCGGCATCGATTACGTCGGTGCGCAGCGCATCATCCGCCGCAGCGCGCGCGAAACGCTCGACGTTACAATCGTCGACGGCATCCGCGGCGAAGTGAATCCGGCGTTCGGCGGCGTCAATCCGGAGCCGATTCCGGAGAACCTGAACGCGTCGCGCAACGTGATGCTCACCGGTGAATACGATCTCGCCATCTGCAACGACGGCGACGCCGATCGCCTCGGCATCCTCGACGAGCGCGGCGAATTCGTCTCGCCGCACAAGATCATCTCACTGCTCGCGCTTTACCTCGTGCGCGAGAAGAAGCTCACCGGCGACATCGTGAAAACTTTCTCGACGACGCGGCTCATCGAACGGGTCGCGAAAACGCTCGGCGCAACGCTGCACGAGACTCCCATCGGCTTCAAGTACGTTGCCGATCTGATGCTCGCGCAGGACGTCCTCATCGGCGGCGAAGAGAGCGGCGGCATCGGCCTCGGTCACTTCCTGCCGGAACGCGACGGCGTGTTGTCCGGACTGATGGTGGCCGAAGTCGTCGCGCATTACGGCAAGCCGCTCTCCGAGATTGTCGCGGCGATGGAAGCGGAGTTCGGCGCGCTGCACTACGACCGCCGCGATCTGCATCGCACCATGGAAGCGTGCGGACGGCTCATCGATCGCGTTCGCAGCGGCGAGCTCGATGACGCGTTCGGCTCCGGTTTCTCCTCGCGCGAAGAGACCGATGGTGTGAAGATGAACTACGCCGACGGGACCTGGATCCTCTTCCGCAAGTCGGGAACGGAACCGATCATCCGCATCTACTGCGAGAGTCCCGATGCCGCGCGCGTGCAGGAGATGCTCGACGTGGCAGTCCGCGAGCTCGACGCGTAGCGTTTCGAACCTTCGCGCCGTTCGTGGTCTCTTAATGACCGATGAGCCGCGAGCGCAATCTCGTCTTACGCGCGCAGTCGGGTGACCGCGCCGCATTCGACGAACTGCTGCGCGAGATCGAGCGGCCGCTGCATCGCTTCATCGCCGGCATTGTTCCCGAGCACGCTGAGGATGTTTTGCAGGGCGTCTTCATCACGATCGTTCGAAAGATCGCGTGGCTCAACGACGCGTCGCTCTTCCGGCCGTGGGCCTATCGCATCGCGTCGCGCGCCGCGTTTCGACTGCTGAAGAAACAGCGGGGCCGCGGCGAGGAGCCGCTTGTCGAGACTGCGGCGGAGAATGCGACGAAGGTCGAGGAGCCCGATCCGTGGCAACGCCAACGGCTTCTCGCGAACGTCGCGCGACTCTCACCCGCCAGTCGCGCCGTCGTCACGCTGCATTACCTCGACGAGCTGCCGCTGGCCGACGTCGCCGCGGTCCTCGACATCAGCCTCGGCACGGTCAAGTCGCGCCTGGCTTACGGCCTCGCGCAGTTGCGAAAGGAGACGCAATGAAGGATCTCAGCTGGAAAGCGGTGCTCTGGTTTTACGTCATCGCAGAGTTTCTGTGCATTTGCGCATTCGTGATTCACGTGGTGAGGAGAGGCTGACATGCAGGACTTCGATTCCATCCGCGATAACGCCCTCGCGCAGATCGAGCGCGCCGAGCGCTACTTCAAGCTCGCGCTCTTCGGCGCCGTCTTCTTCGAAGGAACGTGCACGATCGCGTTCCTGCTGCTCGCGAATTTCCGCGACCGCAACCATCTGCTGTTGTTCATCGCCGTCGGCATCATCTACATGCCGGTCGTGCTCGGACTGATGGCGCTCGGCGCGTTCGTCAATCGCTGCACGCTGCGTGTGCTTGCCCGACTCGACGAGATGGAGCGTTAGGTGCGAAGGCGCAGCGCAGCAATCGAACAAAGGAGCGCGGCGAGCAGCAGGAGCATGCGATGCGACAACGCCGGCATCGGCGTCGCGACGATGACCGTCGCGCTGGCAACTGACGCATTCGGCAGAGCGTTCGATGCCGTGACGCTTCCCGCCGGCACCAGGTTCGTGTAGGTGCCGGGGACGGAGGAAGTGAGATCGACGGTGACCGTGCAGCTTCCCGAAGCCGTGATGATTCCGTCGAAGAGTGCGAGCGAGTTGCTGCCGGCGACCGCCTCCAGCCCGCCGCCGCACGTCGTGCTCGCGTTTGGTGGCGTAGCGTTCACGAGATTCGCAGGATAGTAGTCGGCGAAGGTCACGCCCCTCATGACTGCAGCATTCGGATTCGTGAGTGTGATCGTGAGGCGATCAGGCGCGCCGGGCGCGATGTTTGGTTCTGCAAACGACTTCGCGATCAGCGGCGCCGGCAACACGACATTCATCGATGCAGATGCGATAACGAGATTCGGGCCGGCCGATGAGTTGACGTTTGCGAAGAAGAGACTGTTTGTATACGTGCCCGCGATATCAGAGAGCACATCGACGGAGATCGTGCACGACGAACCGGCTGCGATCGTGCCGCCGCTCAGCGAGAGTGAGCTTGCGCCGCCGGACGCGGTCAGCGTGCCGCCGCACGTCGTGCTCGCGTTCGGCGCCGGCGCGTTCTTCAGATTTGACGGATACGCGTCGGACACCACGACGTTCGTGATTGCCGCGCCGGGGTTTGGATTCGTCAGCGTGATCGTCATCCGATTCGGCGTGCCGATCGTCGTCATCGGCGCCGCGAACGACTTCGCGACAATCGGATTCGGTGCGAATACCGTCAGCGTCGCCACCGACGCCGTGCCGTTAGTCACCGGGTAGAGATATGGATCGCCGTCGGGAGCGGAGCCGGTGACGGCACCGATGAGCAGCGAGTTTGTGTAGACACCTCGTGCGAAGGCGACCACGTCCGCCTCGACGGTGCAGGGAGTGGTGATCGCGAGCATGTTCGCGGTGACGCTGATGGTGCTGCCGTTTGCCGACGCCGTTGTCCCCGGACAGGTCGTGGTGACGTTCGATGCGGTCATGCCGTTCGGAAGCACATCCGTGAAGCTCGCGGCTCCAGCGAGCAAACGCACGGGCAGTGTGAACGTCAGGTGCGACGGCGCGTTCACCGCCACCACTGTCGGCGAGAACTGTTTCGTTACGGTGAAGTCGAACGCGCCGTTCACCGTCGTCAGCTCCGACGTTGCGCCGGCCGCGTTCGTTGCGGTGGCGGAATACGCATCGTGATGCGGGAACGGGCTGATGCTCGGCAGAAGGACGCGGAACTCGGCATTGCAGAGCGTGTTGGTGGTCACGATGATGTAACCTAGGTATTGGGACGGAGCGGTGAAGGCGCCGAACGATCGCGCTTCGCCGAAGAACTCGATCGTGAAGGTGCTCGACGGCGTGCTGTTGAGAAAACCGGAGATGGCGACGCCGCCCGAGTCGGGGACTGCCGCAAGCAGGGCTGGCCGATTCTGCAGATGGTTCGCGCCGGTATCGGCGTCGCACGCATCGTTCGGCGTGGCGCCAGCCGGCCCGAGGTCGATCGGATAGTCGGCGGCGATTCCGTCGGGACCGGGGATGGCCGTGTTCTGCCGCTGGATGGTGTTCGTCAGCACCGAATTGTTGGTACCGCTCGCGATGCGGACCGCGGTAGCGACGGCAAACGATGGCGACCTCCCGCCGGAGATGGTGTTGCCGCCCGGCCCGCCGCTCCTTGTCGCGCCGATGGCGTTGTTGCTCGCGTTCTCGAGCAGCACTCCTTCGCCTCCCGCCGCGAGGACGGTCGTTCGCGCGACGTGGTTCGTCTGAACGAGCGTGCCGGTCGCCGACTCGAGGTGAATTCCTGCGCCGCCGCTGCCATCGATTCGGTTGTTTGCGACGTTAGCCGCGCCTGTGAAGACGAGGTCGATGCCGTCGCCACCATTTCCCGCGACGGTCGTGCCGTTCGCCGCGAGACCGACGTAGTTTCCGCTGGCGACATTGTGAAGCGCATTCGCGGCCGCGCTCCCTTCGATGCGAATCCCGGTGCCGGCGTTATTCGTCACGATGTTGCGATCCGCCGCGGACGTGCCGCCGATCACGTTGTCGTGCGCCGTCGTGACGGTGCCGTCGACGCTGATGCCGATGCCGTTGGCGTCGACTACGTTCCCGGCAACGACGTTGCTGCTGGAACGGAGGCGAATGCCGATCGATGAGAATCGGCGGATCGTCAGCCCGCGGATGCTGCTGCCGTTTGCGATGACGTCGAGACCGAGCGTCGCGACGTTGCCACCATCGATCGTAATGAGCGCGGCGCCATCGATGGAGAGCGGATCGATGATCGCCGGCAGCGGAACCGCACCGACCGCGATGGTCGTCGCGCCGGCGAAGTTGAACGCGATCGTGTCGAGGCCGGCTGCACCCGAGACGCAATCAAAGACGGCGACGTTCGTGTTTGCCGCGGTGATCGCCTCGCGGAGCGTGCACTTTCCGTCGGCTGCGATCGTGTCGCCGATACCGGTCACGGTGATCGTCGCGGCTTGCGCGGTCACGGCCGCGAAGAAGCAGACCGCCCACGGGACGAGACGTGATCGCATCCGAGCAGTGTAGCCGCGGCATCGAATGCGTCTCGCGTGCTACGATTCGGGCGAAGTTACCCGCCGCCTCTGCGATAGCGGGCTCCTCCGCCGCACCGCGGCATAAACCACGTTTCGGAGACGACCGTTGCCCACACCCGAGCAGTCCGAACAGACACGCACGCAGTTCACGCGCGAGAGCATCCTCGACGACTACCGCGTCGCGTACCGCAGCCGTCAGGCCAGCCTCATCGGCCGCAAAGAAGTTCTTACCGGCAAGGCGAAGTTCGGGATCTTCGGCGACGGCAAAGAGATCGCGCAGCTGGCGATGGCGCGCGCGTTCCGGCGTGGTGATTTTCGTTCCGGCTACTACCGCGATCAGACCTTCATGTTCGCGATCGGCGCGGCGACGCTCGAGGAGTTTTTCGCGCAGCTTTACGCGCATCCCGACGTCGACGCCGATCCGTGGTCGGCCGGCCGTTCGATGAACTGCCATTTCGCGACCCGCTCGCTCGACGCGAACGGCGAGTGGAAAGACCTCGTCGATATGTACAACACGTCGGCCGACGTCTCGCCGACCGGCTCGCAGATGCCGCGGCTCGTCGGACTCGCGTACGCGTCGAAGCTCTATCGCGAGCTCGAAGAGCTGAAACCGATGACGAAGTTCTCGCGCAACGGCGACGAGATCGCGTTCGGTACGATCGGCAATGCCAGTTGCGCCGAGGGGATGTTCTGGGAGTCGATTAACGCGGCGGGTGTGCTGCAGGTCCCGATGCTCGTTTCGATCTGGGACGACGGCTACGGTATCTCGGTTGCGAACGACGTTCAGCTGACGAAAGGCCACATCTCGGAGTTGCTGAAAGGCTTTCAGCGCGATCCGAAACTGAAGCAGGGCTACGACATCTACGAAGTCAAAGGGTGGGATTACGCCGCGTTGTGCGAGACATACATCAGCGCCGCAACCATCGTTCGGATGGAGCACGTCCCGGCAATCATCCACGTGACCGAGGTGACGCAGCCGCAGGGTCATTCGACCTCCGGCTCCCACGAGCGCTACAAATCGAAAGAGCGCCTCGAATGGGAAGTCGAGTTCGACGGTATCCGCAAGATGCGCGACTGGATGATCGGCCAGGGCATTGCGACCGCCGATGAGCTCGAGCAACTGGAGAAAGAAGATCTCCGTCAGGTGCGCGAAGCGCAGCGCCGCGCGTGGGACGCGTATCGTGCGCCGATCGACGCCGACGTGAAGACGGCGCTCGGCTTCATCGATCAGCTCGCGGGCGCGTCATCGAAGAAGAGCGAGCTCGAAGCGATCCGTTCCGAGCTTGCGCGCATGCAGGCGCCTTTCCGTCGCGATGCGTTGCGCGCGCTGACCAGCGCGATCGTGACCGCGCGCGGTGAGAACATCCCGAACGAAATCCTCGAGTGGCGCCGCACGCGCGACGCCGAGATCGCGAAGCTTTACGACGATCAGCTCCACAGCGAAAGCGAACAGTCGGCGCTGCGCATCGAAGTGGTGCCTGCGACGTACGACGCCGACGCGCCGGAGAAAAACGGCTTCGAGATCATCAACGCCTGTCTCGACGCCGCGCTCGCACGCTACCCGAACGTCACCGCGATGGGCGAAGACGTCGGCAAGCTCGGCGACGTCAACCAGGGCTGTCTCGGGCTCCAGGAAAAGTACGGCGTCCATCGCGTGACTGACACCGGCATTCGCGAAACGACGATCATGGGTCAGGCCATCGGGATGGCGCTGCGCGGACTGCGTCCGATCGCCGAGATTCAGTACCTCGATTACGTTTTGTACGCGCTGCAAATCATGTCCGACGATCTGGCGACCACCCGCTGGCGCACGCGCGGCGGTCAGAAGTGTCCGGTCATCGTCCGCACGCGCGGACATCGCCTCGAAGGAATCTGGCACTCCGGCTCGCCGATGGCCGGCATCCTCAATCTCGTTCGCGGCATGTGGGTCTGCGTTCCGCGCAACATGACCCAGGCGGCCGGCATGTACAACACGCTGCTGCGCTCCGACGATCCGGCCATCGTCGTCGAAGTGCTCAACGGCTATCGGACGAAAGAGAAGCTGCCGTCGAACGTCGCCGACTTCACCGTTCCGCTCGGAGTTCCGGAGGTGATGCGGGAAGGGAAGGATCTGACGCTCGTCAGCTACGGCGCGACGCTGCGCATCGTCATGGAAGCGGCGGATCTCCTCGCGACCGCCGGCGTCGATTGCGAAGTGATCGACGTGCAGACGCTGCTGCCGTTCGACACGCGCGGCGTGATCGCGGAGTCGCTGAAGAAAACGAATCGCGTCTGCTTCATCGACGAAGACGTGCCGGGCGGCGCCACCGCATTCATGATGCAGAACGTCCTCGAGCGCGACCGCGGCTACGACTGGCTCGATTCCGAGCCGCGCACGATCGCCGCGAAAGAACATCGGCCGGCATACGGTTCGGACGGCGATTACTGGTCGAAGCCGAATCGCGAGACGATCTTCGAGTCGGTGTACGCGCTGATGCACGAAGTGAATCCGCGCAGGTACACCCCGATTCTGTGATGTCATCCCGAGCGTAGCGAGGGATCCGGGCGGGCGGTGCGGCAGCAGCGTGCGCCTCCCACCCGGATTCCTCGCTACGCTCGGAATGACAGCCGTTCCTCTCCCGCGTAAACGTTGAACCTCCCGTCGCGCGCGAAGCCGACCAGCGTCATGCCGCTCTCGCGCGCCAGCTCCGCCGCCAGCGACGACGGCGCGCCGACCGCGACGATCATCGCGATTCCGGCGACGATCGCTTTCTGCACGATCTCGAATCCGCCGCGTCCGCTGACGACGAGGATCGTGTCCTCGAACGAACGCTGCGCAAGGACGAACGCGCCGATCGCTTTGTCGACCGCGTTATGTCTTCCGACATCCTCGGCAACGACCAGCGCCTCTCCGGAAGCGGAGAACAATCCCGCGCCGTGAATCGCGCCGGTCGTGTCGAACGCTTTCTGCCGCGCGCGAAGAGCGTCCGGCAGCGCATGGATGATCGACGCCTCCACGCGCAGCGATGACGAGAGAGCCGGCGCCGCGATCCGCACCGCATCGATCGACGTCTTGCCGCAAACGCCGCACGATGAGCTCGTGTAGAAATTGCGCTGCAGCCGTCCCCAGTCGATCGAGACTCCTTCGCGCAACGCGACGCGCACGACGTTCGGCGAGCCCCAGTGGCGGATGTTGTCGATGTCGGCGCCATCGCGCACGACCCCTTCGGTAATGAGGAAGCCGGCCGCGAGCGCGAAATCGTCGCCCGGCGTCCGCATCGTCACCGACAGCGGCCGTTCGCCGACGCGTATCTCCAGCGGCTCTTCGATGGCGAGCGCATCGTCATCGGTCGTCGTGCTCGTTCCGCGAACTCTCGTGACCGGTACGCGAACGCTTCCGTCCATCGACGCCGATTCTTGCATACACTTCACGCATGCTCGCCGAGCTTCTCCTCAAGTGGCCGCTCGTCCGTCAGATCGTGAACGGTGCCGACGGCACCGGCGTCGAGTCGATGTCGGACGCGACCAACGCGCTTCGTCCCAAAAACGAAGGAGCGAAAATCGCGCGCTCGATCTGTCCGTACTGCGCCGTCGGATGTGGTCAACTCGTTTACCATCGCGACGGGAAGGTCGTTTCGATCGAAGGCGATCCCGCTTCGCCGATCTCGCGCGGACATCTCTGTCCGAAAGGTGCCGACTCTTTCCAGCTCGTCACGCACGACGCGCGCGTCACCCGCGTGAAGTACCGCGCGCCGCGCTCGCGCCAGTGGGTCGAGCTGCCGCTCGCGCAGGCGATGGAGATGGTCGCCGATCGCGTGTGGGAAACGCGCGAGCGGACGTTTACCGAATCGAAAGACGGCAAGCCGGTCATGCAGTGCACCGGCATGGCGCACCTCGGCGGCGCGACGCTCGACAACGAAGAAAACTACCTCATCAAAAAACTCTTCACCGCCGGACTCGGCATGGTCTGCGTCAGCAATCAGGCCAGGATATGACACAGCTCCACCGTGCCCGGTCTGGGCACGACGTTCGGCCGCGGCGGCGCAACGACTGCACAGCAGGACCTCGCCAGCGCCGACGCGATTCTCATCATGGGCTCGTCGATGGCCGAGAACCATCCGGTCGGTTTTCAGTGGGTGATCGAAGCGCGTGAGAAAAACGGCGCGAAGATCATTCATGTCGATCCGCGTTTCAATCGAACCTCGGCGATGGCCGATTACTGGCTGCCGCTGCGCGCCGGCAGCGACATCGTCTTCCTCGGCGCGATGATCAACTACACGATCGCGAACGATCGCTGGTTCCGCGATTACGTGATCCCGTACACGAACGCGGCGACAATCCTGCGCGACGACTTCGTCGACACCGAAGATCTCGGCGGCCTCTTCTCCGGCTGGGATGCGGAGAAAAAACAATACGACCCCGAAACGTGGCTCTACGCCGGCGCGACGAAGAAGAGCGAAGGCGATCAGCCCGGCATGCAGGAGCATGGCGGCGGTCACGGGAAAGACCGCGGCGGCGAAGCGCAGAATCTCGATCATCCGCGGCGCGACGAAACGCTGCAGCATCCGCGCTGCGTCTTCCAGGTGATGAAGCGCCACTTCGCGCGCTACACGCCGCAGATGGTCGAGCAGGTTTGCGGCATTCCGGCGGAGCGCTTCATCGAAGTGGCCGACATCTTCACAGCCGCGTCCGGACGCGAGAAAACGGCGGCGATCTGCTACGCGGTCGGCTGGACGCAGCATTCGACCGGCGTGCAAACCATTCGTGCCGCCGCGATCCTCCAACTCCTCCTCGGCAACATCGGACGTCCCGGCGGCGGAATCATGGCGCTGCGCGGCCACGCGTCGATTCAGGGCTCGACCGACATCCCGACGCTCTACGACATCCTGCCCGGGTATCTGCCGATGCCGATGCACAACGAGGACGACGATGGCGATCTGGCCGCGTATATCAAAAAGAACAGGTCGCCAAAGGGATGGTGGAACAACATCGACAAGTACGTCGTCAGTTTGCTGAAGGCGTATTACGGCGACGCTGCGACGCCGGAAAATGATTTTGGTTTCAACTGGCTGCCGCGACTGACCGGCGATCATTCGTACTTCGGTTACTGGCTCGACATGGCCGACGGCGCGCTCGAAGGGCTGTTCGTGATGGGACAGAATCCCGCCGTCGGCTCGCCGAACGGAAAACTCGAACGCAAGGCGCTGACGAAACTGAAATGGCTCGTCGTGCGCGATCTCGTCGAGACGGAAACGGCGACGTTCTGGAAGGAAGAAGAGGACTGCGACACCGAGGTTTTTTTGTTTCCGGCGGCGTCGCATGTGGAGAAGGCGGGGACGTTCACGAACACGCAGCGATTGCTGCAATGGCGCGAGCAGGCAGTCGAGCCGCCCGGCGAAGCACGCAGCGAGCTCTCGTTCATGATCGAGCTCGGGAACATGCTGAAGGCGCGCGCGACGCAGATGGATCGCGATGCGCCGCTGCGCGCGCTGACGTGGGATTACGCGGACGATGATGCGGACGCGGTGCTGCGCGAGATTCATGGGAAGTCGCGCAACGGTGCGATCAAACATTTCGGCGAGCTGAAAAACGACGGTTCGACGTCATGCGGCTGCTGGATCTACTCCGGCGTTTACGACGGCGAGAACAAAGCACGCAAGCGCGAGCCGCGCGGCCGCTACGGACACGGGTGGGGTTACGCATGGCCAATGGATCGCCGCATCCTCTACAACCGCGCGTCTGCGGCGCCGGACGGCACGCCGTGGAGCGAGCGCAAGAAACTGGTCTGGTGGGATGAAGCGAAAGGGGAGTGGGGCGGCGACGACATTCCCGACTTCACGCGCGCCAAGCGTCCCGACTACGAAGGCGACGAATCGCGCGGCGGCGATGAAGCGCTTCGCGGCGACGCGCCATTCATCATGCATCCCGATGGCGTCGGCTGGCTGTGGGTTGCGTCGGGACTGAAAGACGGTCCGCTGCCGTCGCACTACGAGCCGCTCGAATCGAATCTGCCGAATGCCGTGCATCCGCAACAGCAAAGCAATCCGGCGTCGAATCGGATGGAGCGACCGGACAACGTCTACGCGTCGTCGCCCGACGCGCGCTTCCCGTACGTGCTGACGACGTATCGGCTCACCGAGCATCACACGTCAGGTTCAATGTCGCGCACGCTCTCGCATCTGGCCGAGCTGCAGCCCGCGCTCTTCGCCGAAATCTCGCCCGAGCTTGCGCACGAAGTCGGCGTGACAAACGGCGACGTCATCAAAATCGCAACCGCCCGCGCCGAGATCGAAGCGCGCGCCCTGGTCACCGGACGAATGCCGTCGCTCGACGTCCAGGGAAGGCGAGTGCACCAGGTCGGACTCCCGTATCACTTCGGCGGCAACGGCCTCGTCACCGGAGACATCACGAACGATCTGCTCGCGATCTCCGAGGAGCCGAATGTGAGGATCATGGAGGCGAAGGCGTTGACGTGTAACGTGAGGAAGGCATGAGGGATGAGGTATGAGGTATGAGTAAACGTGTTGAAGTGACTCATGCCTCATACCTCATGCCTCATTACCCATGACGACTACAGGATTCCTTACCGACTCGACCCTCTGCATCGGCTGCAAAGCCTGCGAGGTCGCGTGCAAGGAGTGGAACGATGTTCCTGACGATGGCTTCCTCTGGTCGGGACTTTCGTACGACAACACGCTGACGCTGGGCGCGTCGTCGTGGCGTCACGTCAAGTTCGTCGAGCATCAGCCGCGGACCGGCTGCGGCGGGAACGCGCCGGGGCACAGCACGTGGCAATTTTCGTCCGACGTCTGCAAGCATTGTGAGAATGCCGGTTGTCTTGAAGCGTGTCCGACCGGCTCGATCGTCCGCACGGAATTCGGCAGCGTCTTCGTCCAGCCGGACATCTGCAACGGTTGCGGATACTGCGTCGTCACCTGTCCGTTCGGCGTCATCGATCGCCGTCCTGATGATGGCCGCGCGTTCAAGTGCACCTTTTGTTATGACCGGCAGAAAGCGGGGATGGAGCCCGCGTGTGCGAAAGCATGTCCGACCGGTTCGATTCTGTTCGGCGATCTCGACAAACTGCAGGAGCGAGGCGAAGAGCGTGTTGCCTGGCTACACGCTGCCGGTATGAACGACGCGTCGCTCTACAACCCGACCGAGACCAGCGTTGGCGGCATCCATGCGATGTTCCTCATTCGCGGCGATTCGCGCGCGTACAACCTTCCGCCGAAACCGGAAGTGCCGACGACGCTGTTGCCGCGGGCGTGGACCGCGGCCGGCATCGCCGCGGCCGCGATGGCGATCGGCTCGCTCGCCGCATTCGCGATGTGCGGGAGCGGCCGGTCAGCCAAACAATGAAAGCAACGGAAGAGCGTCTCGACGAGTTGCGACGCCAGGCCGAGCGTACCGGCCGCGTCGACGCGAAAGGAATTCGCGCAGCCGGTTCTCCGCTGCCGGAGCCGGGCGCCGAGCACGGCTACTACGGACTGCCGCTCCTCAAGCCGCCGGTTTGGACGTGGGAGATTCCGCTCTACTTTTTCGTTGGCGGCGCCGCAGGCGCGTCGGCGATGATCGCCGTTGCCGCGCAGCTGAGCGGTGCGGACGAAACGCTCGTGCGCCACGCACGCCGCATTGCCGCGCTCGGCGCCGTCATCTCGACTCCGCTCCTCATCTCCGACCTCGGGCGTCCCGAGCGCTTCCTCAACATGCTGCGCGTCTTCAAACCGCGCAGCCCGATGTCGGTCGGCGCGTGGACGCTCGCCGCGTTCGGCGGATTCGCAAGCGCCGCGGTGGTGGCTGACGAGCTTCGGCTCGAAGTCGTGCGTGACGTTGCGGGCGCCGGCGCCGCGCTCTCGGGCCTCGGCATGGCGACTTACACCGGCGTGCTTCTCGGGGCAACGGCAATTCCGGTCTGGGCCGAACACGTCAACATGTTGCCGATCCACTTCGCCGCCTCCGCCGTCGCCTCGGCGTCGTCGCTGCTCGAGCTCCTCGGACATCGGCATCGTGCGCTTGCGTTGCTTGCTTCCGGCGCCGCGGCATACGAGGTGTACGCGACGAAAGAAGTCGCGCGCAGCGGCGTCACATCCACCGCGCTGAAAGCCGCGTCGCTTCTTTCCGGACCGATTCCGCTCGCTCTGCGATTGCTCGGAATCCGATCGAAACGCGCACGTCGCGCCGCGGCACTGGCCTCGCTGGCAGGCTCGCTCATCACCCGCTTCGCATGGGTCGAAGCGGGGAAGGCGAGCGCGCGCGATCCACGCGCGCCACTCGGATTGACGGAAACGCTTACATAAACAACCGAACTGGGGTAGAATTTACGTTATTTTCACGACCGACCACCCGGTCGGTTGTCGCTCCGCTCCCTATCCTCCAGGGCGGTTCTTCTCTTTCGTCCAACTCGGTCCGCAAAATTCAGGGAGCAACATGACGACTCATCGTCGGCAGTACCCGCCGCTCGGAGTGTTTTCCGTCCGGCTATTGATCAGCCTGGTGGTGGTGAGCGCGCTTTTCGCGCCGATCGCAAGCGCCGATCCGTTCCCGCCGTACTACGGCAGCGGGACGCCGAATCCGGCCGGGCCGATTCACTTCGCGCCGGTGGCGTGGCCGACGGAGCCGCAGTGGATCGCCTACACGCGCAACGACGCGCCGATCAAAGACCCGCGCGTTCAGGATCCGTCGAACGGCGGCACCTCTCCGCAGAACTACGTAAACGTCAGCTCCGGCTGTCCCGACCAAACGCTGCCGTCCGTTTACTACTACTACAACCCGGTCACGCGAGTGATCTTCTACCGCTGGCGCGTCGAGCAACGCGCCAACAACTACGCGACCGGACCGTCGGCCGGTTCGGCAAGCTCGAGCAATCCGTGGAACTCCGCGCTCTGGACCGTCATGCTCGATCTCGACGGCGACGGCTATCGCGACTTCGCCATTCATCTGAACGGCTCGAGCGGCAGTCCGTCGACGCAGATCGACGTCCTCAACGCGATCTGGAGTCCGACCAAAACGAACTCCATCGACTACCTCGGCGATCCGTCCAACATCCACCTCATCGCCCATAACCCGACCGCGTTCATCCAGGGAACGTCCGGCAATTCGAACGGCTCGATTCTGCAGTTCGACGGCAACGGAAACGTATCGACGACGCAGTGGCCGAACGGCTCGAGCGAAACCGTCTGGGATTACGGCACCACCCGCTCGATCGACCTCTCCACCGCGAGCTGCGAGGAGTACTTCGTCGATTACCAGATCCCGCTCGACATGCTCGACGCGACTGCGTTCGGCGGACCGAAGCTCGGCGTCAACACGCCGTTCTCATTCGTCTTCGCGACGGCGAACTCGCTCAACAATCCGTTTCAGAAAGACGTCGTGCTCGATGGCGCGTACGTCTGTCCGCCGACTGCGCCGGCCCCGTTCGGCGATCCGCTGACGCTCGCCGGCGGCATCATCAAGCAGCCGATCGTCCGCTCGATCACCACCGGAAACGTGAGCGGCTCCTGCACGATCCCGGTCACGGCCGCGATCCTCGACGCGCTCAACATCACCAACTGTCAAACCATCTCCACGCTGACGACGGCGAAGTTCTTCTACTACTACGACTCGAACGGCGACGGTCTCGACAACGACGGCGGTACGTGGACGTTCTTCTCGAACGGCACGCCGACCGGGACGACGGTCACCGGCTCACTCGACGTCTCGACGCTCCTGCGAGGTCATTACTTAATTGCGATTGAGCTGACCGACGGCGCGCTGCCGACGCACAACGTCATGCAGTCGTGGCTCTACACCGCTACGCCATTCAGTCCGATCTTCGGTACCACGTACGGCAACGTTCCAACCGCGGGCGTCAGCACCCCGACGAGAGGCGTGAATTACACGACGATCGACGTCGCCCTTCCGTGCGGCGGCGCGCCGCCGACCGTGAGCAAGACCGCCAGCGTCGTTGCGCCGAATGTCGACGGCACCGCGCAGGCGGGCGGCACCGTCACATACACGCTCAACGTCAAAAACAATTCGGCGACCGCAATCACGATCTCGTCGATCACCGACTCCCTGCCGCCCGGATTCACCTGGACCAGCAACGTTGCCGGAACGCTGACCGCGACGCCGCCGGTGCCGGCTGGTACAACCGGCACGATTACCTGGACGCTGTCGCCGGCCGTGACGATCGCCGGCAATGACGCGACGACGTATACGTTCAAATTCAACGCGACCGCGCCGACGCAACAGGGGACGTATTACAACAGCGGCTCGTTCATCACGAACGTCGGCACGTTCATCACCGGCCAGGCGCCGGTGACCGTTCGCACCGCGACGATGGCGGTGTCGAAGAGCAACTTCGATCCGACCACCGCATCGGCGAGCGTCGCCAATCGCGGCGACAACATCACCTACACGATCAACTACGCCAACACGTCCGGCATCGCCACCTCGAGCGTCGTCATCACCGACGTCCTGCCGGCCGGCTTCACCTACAACGGCGGCTCGGCAAGCGTCGCGCCGACCAGCGTGAACACCGTCAGCGGCGTTGCGACGCTGACCTGGAACATCGGAGCGGTTCCGGCGAACACGACGCCCGCACCGATCACGTTCACTGCCGTCGCCACGATCGGCGGACTGCAGACCAACAGCGTGACGCTGACGTCGACCGAAGCGCCGACAGTGAACGGCACCGCCTCGATCTTCGTGAATGGTCCGGTGCTCAGTATCACCAAGACGCCAAGCCAGACGCGTGTCGTTCCGACCGGCGGTCTCACTTACACGGTTGTGGTGCAGAACACCGGGAATGCCTCGGCGACGCTGACGTCGCTGACCGATGCGTATCCGAACGTCGCGCCGACGCTGACGTATGCGTCGAGCAGTCCGGCCGGTTGCACCGCCGCAACGGCGGCCGGTGTCACGACCGTTACCTGCACCGCGGCGAACGGCGGACTCCCGGCGTCGCTCGCTGCAGGCGCGACGTTGTCTTATA
Source organism: Acidobacteriota bacterium (assembly GCA_034667465.1). GTDB lineage: Bacteria > Acidobacteriota > Thermoanaerobaculia > Gp7-AA8 > Gp7-AA8 > JAOBAU01. The sequence goes on from JAXDJV010000030.1 coordinate 121,631, forward strand.
CGTTCACATTCTCGGCGAGCTCCGGCAGCGGCAACATCACCGACACCGCGACGATCAATTCGTCGAACGCCGCGGCGGCAACGGCGCAGGCGACAATCGCCGTCGCCGCGAACGGCACCTGCTCGCAGGTCAGCCAGACGAAGTACTACTTCCGCAATACTTCGCCGGCGTTCACGGTGCCGGCCGTCGGCGCGACGAGCATGAACCGGAACGCGCTGACGACGGCGGGGACTACGAACACCGTGTCACCGTTGTTTACGACCGGCGCGAACGTCGAGATCGCACGCTTTTACCAGGATCCACCGGATGCCACGAATGGATCGCTCATCACATTCGACGGCACGAACAACAACGTTCATCTCTTCTATGAGAAGGACGGCGGCAACAAGATCGTCAGCACCGTCACCGTCAACGATTTCAACCCGACGACCCAGACGTTCACGCAGATCGCGACCGTCACCGGCGCAGGGGTCTCCGGCGCGCCGCTACCGGCCGTCAACATCGCCGAGACGCTGACGTTTGCTGCTACAACCTACACGCTCCCCGCCGGCCATCGTGTGTTGTGGATCGTGAAGGTCACCGACAGCAACGCCGGCAACGCCACCACCGGCAAGCTGCAGTATGACGGTGCCGCGGCATCGAGCTTCGACAGCTACGGCTCGCTCTGCATCGTTCCGATCCAGGCGCCGTCTGTCGCCAAGTACGGCGACAAGCCGCAGGCGACGCCCGGCGTCGACAACGTCACCTTCACGATTCCGTACGCGAACACCGCGGCCGGCACGCTCGCCGGCGCGACGATCACCGACACGCTTCCGGCCGGCATGACGTACGTCTCCGGCACCGGCGTGACCGGCAAAGTCGCCTCGATCGCGATCACGAACGGCGGCAGCGGATACGTGACCGGCCCGACGGTCACGATCGCCGGCTGCACGACGACCGCGACCGCCACCGCGTACATCGACGCAAACGGCGTCGTGACGCAGGTCAACGTCACCAACAGCGGCGCCACCTGCGCGGCGCCGACGGTCACCTTCAGCGCGCCGCCGGCCGGCGTCACCGCGACCGGTACCGCGAGCCTCACCGGAATCTCGCAGGCCGGCCAGGTCATCACGTACACGCTCGGCACGTTGCCGGCGAACGGCACGGCAGGATCCAGCGGCTCGGTCACGCTGACGGCGTCGGTCGCTGCCGGGATCGCGAGCACGTTTGCCACGAACAACGTCTCCATGACGAACTCGTTCACCGGCAGCACGAGCGCGTCCGCGAACACGACGTTCGTTCGTCCGAACGTGACGATCTCGAAGAGCGTCAGCAACGCCACGCCCGCACCCGGCGCAAGCTTCAGCTACGCGATCACGGTCCTGAACGGCGGCAACGGCGCAGCATCCGCCGTCGTCGTCACCGATGACTTCCCGTCGTCGTCGCTGAACTTCGTCAGCGCGACGTCTGCATCGACGACCTGCTCGTATTCGGCACCGACCATCACCTGCACCGGCTTCGCGCTCGCCTCCGGCGCAGCCGCGACGATCACCGTGAACGCTTCCGTTCCGACGAGCGTGGCCGCCGGTCAGACGACGGTCACGAACACCGCGCACGTCGTCGACAGCTTCAACACCACTCCGCGTAACGCCAGCGTCAACGTCACGATCACCGGCACGCCGACGATTACGCTGACGAAAACGAGCGCGCTCGATCCGCTCGTCGGCGCGCGTCTCGTCTACGTGAATGTCACCAGCGGCGGTTCCGGATACACGTCGGCTCCCGCGGTCACCGTCAACGGCTGCACCGGCGCCACGGCAACCGCGTATGTTTCGGGCGGCGTCATCACCGCGATCTCGGTCACGAGCTACGGAACGCAGTGCTCCTCGCCGAGCCTCTCGCTCAGCGGCGGCGGTGGCGCGGGCGCGACGTTCTCGCTCGTCACCGGCGCGGCGCCGGGCGACACGATCACCTACACGCTGACGGCGAAGAATCTCTCCGGCACCGCGACCACGACCGGCGTCGTCATCAACGACACCATTCCGTCGTACACGAGTTACGGCAGCGGCGCCGATTCGTTCAGCGGCGCGACCGGCACGGCGACGTTCAACGTCGGCAGCATCGCCGCCGGCGCAAGCGCGCCGGTGCGCACTTACACGGTCACCGTCAACGCGACCGTTCCGTCCGGCGTCACGACGTTGTCGACGACGCCGACCGCGACGTCGACGAACGCCGGCAGCGCGACGGCAGTTCCGCCGACCGACTTCACCGGTGCCAATCCTGTCTACACCATCAATGATTCGCCGTCGGGCACGAAGCCGTTCCCGGAAGCGACGATCTCCGGCGCGCTGCCATCCGCTTCGACGACGTTCACCGTCTCATCGGCATCACTGATGGCGGTCGGCGATTACATCGTCGTGCAGAACGGCGGCTCGTATGCGGTCACGCTGATCACCGCGATCGGCGGAACGACTGTCACCGTCAGCACGCCGATTACCGCGACGTCGGCGACGATCTATCCGGCAGTCGTTTACTCGGTGCCGTACGCGAACACCGGCACCGTCTCCGGCACGCCGAGCGTTTCCGTCGCGCTTCCGGCCGGGCTGTTGTACGCCGGCATTCCGTCCGGCTATCCGTCCGCGACGAGTGCGCCGTCGCTCGGCAGCTCCGGCACGATCAACTGGGGCACCGGCGTCATCGGAACGGTGCTCAGCGGCGGCAGCGGCGTCCTGCAGTTCGTCGCGTTCCCGACCGTTGCCGGTACGTACACGAATACCGCCACGATCACCGACGGTCTGCGCAACGCGACCGCCACGGCGACGACCGTCTTCGGCGCACTGAATCCATCGAAATCGACGACGACGCCGTCCGTCGTCAATCAGTCGCCGACGAACGTCGCGCACTACGTCGTGACCGTGACCAATCCGCTCGCGACCGCCGCGACCGTGGTGACGATCACTGATAATCTTCCCGAAGGCTTCACGTACCGCGCAGGCTCCACGAGCGGTACCAGCGAGCCGGCCGGCACGTCGACGTCACCTGTCTGGACCGTGGCCAGCCTCGCCGGCAATTCGACGCTGACATTCAGCTTCGACGCCGACATCAGCGCGAACACGCCGAACGGCGTCTATCAGAACGAAGTGCTCGTCTCGAGCACGAATACGCGTTCGCTCGTTTTCGATTACCTCGGCACCACGACTGAGGACGTCACCGTTTGCAACCCGGTCCCCGCGATCATTGCGCCCGACGTCTGCGGCTCCAGCGCGAACGACTACGCGGCCGTTCCGGTGACGCCCGCGGCGACGTATGTCTGGTCGATCACCAACGGCGGCGGCACGATCACCAGCGCCACCAGCGGCACCGGCATGGTGGCGCGCATCACCGTCGGCAACGGCGGCAGCGGATACACGGCCGGCCTCACCAACGTCGTCTTTGCAGGCGGTGGCGGGGGATCGGGCGCGACCGCGAACGCGACCGTGGTCGGCGGCGTCATCACCGCGGTCACGATCACGAATCCAGGTAACGGCTACAACTCGGCGCCGACGGTGAGCTTCACCGGAACCGGCACCGGCGCGACCGCCGCATCGACGCTCGGCAACGGAATTCGCTACACCGCCGGCGCCAGCGGCACCGTCGCGATTCAGGTCTCGATGACGACCGGCACCTGCTCGGCAGTCATCGGCACGAAGAGCGTCAACATCACCGCCGTCACCGCACCGAGTGCGAGCAACGGCGGCCCGTATTGCGTCGGCGGCACGATCCAGCTCTCCACGCCCGCGGTCGCCGGCGCGACGTACTCATGGACCGGCCCGAACGGCTTTACGTCGACATTGCGGAACCCGACCGTCGCTGCGACTGCCGCGGCAGCCGGTACCTACAACGTGACGATCAGCGCGAACGGCTGCACGTCCGCGGCCGGTTCGACGACCGTCGTCGTGAACGCACTCCCGACCGCCACGATCACGCCCGGCGGCCCGACGACCTTCTGCGCCGGCGGCAGCGTGACGCTGACCGCATCGGGCGGAACGTCGTATCTCTGGTCCACCGGCGCGACGACCGCCGCGATCACCGTCAGCACGTCCGGCACCTACACGGTGACGACGACCGACGCGAACAGCTGCACGTCATCGCCGGCATCGCAGGTCGTGACCGTGAACCCGTCGCCGACCGCGACGATCACGCCGAGTGGCCCCACGACCTTCTGCGCCGGCGGCAGCGTGACGCTGACCGCATCGGGCGGAACGTCGTACCTCTGGTCCACCGGAGCAACGACCGCCGCGATCACCGTCAGCAGCAGCGGCACCTACACGGTGACCACCACCAGCAGCGGTTGCACATCAGCCCCCGCCTCGCAGGTAGTGACAGTGAATCCGCTTCCGACCGCGACGATTACGCCGAGCGGCGCAACCACGTTCTGCGCCGGTGGCAGCGTGACGCTGACCGCATCGGGCGGCGTGTCGTACCTCTGGTCGACGGGCGCCACGACGGCCGCGATCAGCGTTAGCACTTCGGGCACGTACACAGTCACGACAACCGACGCAAACGGCTGCACCTCAACGCCCGCATCGCAGACGGTGACGGTGAATCCGTTGCCGACCGCGACCATCACACCGAGCGGCGCGACGACGTTCTGCGCCGGCGGCAGCGTGACGCTGACCGCATCGGGCGGCGTGTCCTATCTCTGGTCGACTGGCGCGACGACGGCCGCGATCACAGTCAGCTCTTCGGGCACTTACACCGTCACCACGACCGACGGGAACGCCTGCGCCTCAACGCCTGCCTCACAGACGGTGACGGTCAATTCGCTGCCGACGGCGACGATCATACCGAGCGGCGCGACGACGTTCTGCGCGGGCGGCAGCGTTACGCTGACGGCGAGTGGCGGCGTTTCATATCTCTGGTCGACAGGCGCGACGACGGCGGCGATCACGGTTAGCTCCTCGGGTACGTACACAGTTACAACGACGGATGGAAACAGCTGCACGTCGACGCCTGCGTCGCAGACGGTGACGGTCAATCCGTTGCCGACAGCGACGATCACACCGAGTGGCGCGACTACGTTCTGCGCCGGTGGCAGCGTGACGTTGACCGCGAGCGGTGGCGTGTCGTATCTCTGGTCGACGGGCGCAACGACGGCCGCGATCAGCGTTAGCACTTCGGGCACGTACACAGTCACGACAACGGACGCGAACGGCTGCACGTCAACGCCGGCCTCGCAGACGGTGACGGTCAATCCGCTTCCGACGGCTACGATCACTCCGAGCGGCGCGACGACATTCTGCGCCGGTGGCAGCCTGACGCTGACCGCATCGGGTGGCGTCTCCTATCTCTGGTCGACAGGCGCGACCACAGCGGCGATCAGCGTCAATTCGAGCGGCACCTACACAGTCACAACAACTAATGGAAACGGCTGCACCTCAACGCCCGCATCGCAGACCGTCACAGTGAATCCGCTTCCGACGGCGACGATCACACCAAGTGGCGCGACGACATTCTGCGCAGGTGGCAGCGTGACGCTGACCGCGTCCGGCGGCGTCTCGTATCTCTGGTCGACCGGCGCAACGACGGCCGCGATCACGGTGAGTTCTTCGGGTACCTACACCGTTACAACGACGGATGCGAACGGCTGCACATCGACGCCAGCATCGCAGATCGTCACGGTGAATCCGCTTCCGACGGCCACGATCACGCCGAGTGGCGCGACGACATTCTGCGCAGGTGGAAGCGTGACATTGACCGCATCGGGTGGCGTCTCCTATCTCTGGTCGACAGGCGCGACCACAGCGGCGATCAGCGTCAATTCGAGCGGCACCTACACAGTCACAACAACTAATGGAAACGGCTGCACCTCAGCGCCAGCATCGCAGACCGTCACGGTGAATCCGCTTCCGACCGCGACGATCACACCAAGTGGTGCGACGACATTCTGCGCCGGTGGCAGCGTGACGCTGACGGCGAGCGGTGGCGTGTCGTATCTCTGGTCGACGGGCGCGACGACGGCCGCGATCACAGTCAGCGCCAGCGGCACCTACACAGTCACGACGACCGACGCGAACGGCTGCACGTCAACGCCAGCATCGCAAACGGTGACGGTCAATCCGCTTCCGACAGCGACGATCACTCCGAGCGGCGCGACGACCTTCTGCGCCGGTGGCAGTGTGACGCTGACCGCGTCCGGCGGCGTTTCGTATCTCTGGTCGACTGGCGCGACGACGGCCGCGATCAGCGTCACTTCAAGCGGCACCTACACAGTCACGACGACCGACGCGAATGGCTGCACGTCGACGCCAGCCTCGCAGACGGTGACGGTGAATCCGCTTCCGCCGGCCACGATCACGCCGAGTGGTGCGACGACGTTCTGCGCCGGCGGCAGCGTGACGCTGACCGCTTCGGGTGGTGTGTCGTATCTCTGGTCCACGGGCGCTACGACTGCCGCGATCATCGTCAATTCAAGCGGCACCTACACCGTCACAACGACCGACGCGAACGGCTGCACATCGACACCAGCTTCGCAGACGGTGACGGTCAATCCGCTTCCGACGGCCACGATCACGCCGAGTGGCGCGACGACGTTCTGCGCCGGCGGCAGCGTGACCCTAACGGCGAGTGGTGGCGTGAGCTACCTCTGGTCGACCGGCGCGACGACCGCTGCGATCACGGTGAACTCTTCGGGCACCTACACAGTTACGACAACAGACGCGAACGGCTGCACGTCAACGCCAGCCTCGCAGACGGTGACGGTCAATCCGTTGCCGACCGCGACGATCACACCGAGTGGCGCGACGACCTTCTGCGCGGGCGGCAGCGTGACGCTGACCGCATCGGGCGGTGTGTCGTATCTCTGGTCGACGGGCGCAACGACGGCCGCGATCAGCGTCAATTCAAGCGGCACCTACACAGTCACGACAACCGACGCGAACGGCTGCACGTCAACGCCAGCATCGCAACCGGTGACGGTCAATCCGCTCCCAACAGCGACGATCACGCCGAGTGGCGCGACAACATTCTGCGCAGGCGGCAGCGTGACGCTGACCGCGTCCGGCGGCGTTTCGTATCTCTGGTCGACCGGCGCGACGACGGCTGCGATCACAGTCAGCACCGGCGGCACATACACAGTTACGACGACGGATGGAAACGGCTGCACGTCGACGCCTGCGTCGCAGACGGTGACGGTCAATCCGTTGCCGACAGCGACGATTACACCGAGCGGCGCGCCGACGTTCTGCGCCGGCGGCAGCGTGACCCTTACGGCGAGCGGTGGTGTGAGCTACCTCTGGTCGACTGGCGCTACCACGGCTGCAATCAGCGTCAATTCGAGCGGTACGTACACAGTCACCACGACGGATGCGAACGGCTGCACGTCAACGCCCGCATCGCAGACCGTTACGGTGAATCCGTTGCCAACGGCGACGATCACGCCGAGTGGCGCAACGACGTTCTGCGCCGGTGGCAGCGTGACGCTGACCGCATCGGGCGGCGTCTCGTATCTCTGGTCGACGGGTGCAACGACGGCTGCAATCACAGTTAGCACCGGCGGCACATACTCAGTCACGACAACTGACGCGAACGGCTGCACGTCAACGCCAGCGTCGCAGACGGTGACGGTGAATCCGTTGCCAACCGCGACGATCACGCCGAGTGGCGCGACAACATTCTGTGCGGGTGGCAGCGTGACGCTGACCGCTTCAGGCGGTGTGTCGTACCTCTGGTCCACTGGCGCGACGACGGCTGCAATCACGGTTAGCTCTTCGGGCACTTACACCGTCATGACGACCGACGGGAACGGCTGCACGTCGACGCCTGCCTCGCAGACCGTCACCGTGAATCCGCTTCCAACGGCCACGATCACACCGAGTGGCGCAACAACCTTCTGTGCCGGTGGCAGCGTCACGCTGACGGCGAGCGGTGGCGTGAGTTACCTCTGGTCGACGGGCGCAACAACCGCTGCAATCACGGTGAGCTCTTCGGGCACCTACACCGTTACAACGACCGACGCGAACGGTTGCACGTCGACGCCTGCCTCGCAGATCGTCACAGTGAATCCGTTGCCGACGGCGACGATCACGCCGAGTGGCGCGACGACATTCTGTGCGGGTGGCAGCGTGACGCTGACCGCGTCGGGTGGCGTGTCGTATCTCTGGTCGACGGGCGCAACGACCGCCGCGATCACGGTGAGTTCTTCGGGCACCTACACCGTCACCACGACCGACGCGAACGGTTGCACGTCGACGCCCGCCTCGCAGACGGTGACGGTGAATCCGCTTCCGACGGCCACGATCACGCCGAGTGGTGCGACGACCTTCTGTGCGGGCGGTAGCGTGACGCTAACCGCGAGCGGTGGCGTGTCGTATCTCTGGTCGACTGGCGCAGCGACGGCCGCGATCACAGTCAGCTCTTCTGGCACTTACACCGTCACCACGACCGACGGGAACGCCTGCACCTCAACGCCTGCCTCACAGACGGTGACGGTGAATTCGTTGCCGACGGCGACGATCACGCCGAGTGGCGCGACGACATTCTGTGCGGGTAGCAGCGTGACGCTGACCGCGTCGGGTGGCGTGTCGTATCTCTGGTCGACTGGCGCAACGACGGCCGCGATCACAGTCAGCTCTTCTGGCACTTACACCGTCACCACGACCGACGGGAACGCCTGCACCTCAACGCCTGCCTCACAGACGGTGACGGTGAATCCGCTTCCGACGGCGACGATCACACCGAGTGGCGCAACAACCTTCTGTGCCGGTGGCAGCGTAACGCTGACGGCGAGCGGTGGCGTGAGTTACCTCTGGTCGACGGGCGCAACAACCGCCGCGATCATCGTCAATTCAAGCGGCACATACACAGTCACCACGACGGACGGGAATGGCTGTACCTCGATGCCTGCGTCGCAGACCGTGACTGTCAATCCTCTTCCGACCGCGACGGTCACACCCAGTGGCGCAACGACGTTCTGCGCCGGTGGCAGCGTGACACTGACCGCGTCGGGCGGCGTCTCGTACCTCTGGTCGACAGGCGCGACAACGGCCGCGATCACCGTGAGTACCAGCGGCACCTACACAGTCACGACAACCGACGTGAACGGCTGCACCTCAACGCCTGCATCGCAGACGGTCACGGTAAATCCGCTTCCGACGGCGACGATTACTCCGAGCGGCGCAACGACGTTCTGTGCGGGCGGCAGCGTGACGCTGACCGCATCGGGCGGCGTCTCGTATCTTTGGTCGACGGGCGCAACGACGGCCGCGATCACGGTTAGCTCTTCGGGTACTTACACAGTTACAACGACGGATGGAAACGGCTGCACATCGACGCCTGCATCGCAGACAGTGACGGTGAATCCGTTGCCGACGGCGACGATCACGCCGAGTGGCGCGACGACCTTCTGCGCGGGCGGAAGCGTGACTCTGACCGCGTCCGGCGGCGTGTCGTATCTCTGGTCCACCGGCGCGACGACGGCCGCGATCAGCGTCAATTCAAGCGGCACCTATACGGTCACGACAACCGACGCGAACGGTTGCACGTCGGCGCCTGCCTCGCAGACGGTCACGGTGAATCCGTTGCCGACGGCAACGATTACGCCGAGCGGCGCGACAACATTCTGCGCCGGCGGCAGCGTGACGCTGACCGCCTCGGGCGGCGTGTCGTATCTCTGGTCGACGGGCGCAACGACCGCCGCGATCACGGTGAGCGCGAGCGGTACCTATACGGTTACAACGACCGACGGAAACGGCTGCACTTCGGTGCCGGCGAGCCAGCCCGTCACTGTGAATCCGTTGCCGACTGCGACGATCACACCGAGTGGCGCGACGACGTTCTGCGCGGGCGGCAACGTGACGCTGACGGCGAGCGGTGGCGTGTCGTATCTCTGGTCCACCGGCGCTACGACCGCTGCGATCACGGTTAGCTCTTCGGGTACCTACACCGTTACAACGACCGACGGGAATGGCTGCACGTCAACGCCTGCGTCGCAGACGGTAACGGTGAATCCGTTGCCGACGGCGACGATCACTCCGAGTGGCGCGACGACATTCTGCGCTGGCGGAAGCGTGACTCTGACCGCGTCCGGCGGCGTGTCGTATCTCTGGTCCACTGGCGCGACGACGGCCGCGATCAGCGTCACTTCAAGCGGCACGTATACAGTCACGACGACCGACGCGAACGGCTGCACCTCAACGCCTGCGTCGCAGACGGTCACGGTGAATCCGTTGCCGACGGCGACGATCACGCCGAGTGGCGCGACGACATTCTGCGCTGGCGGCAGCGTGACGCTGACCGCATCGGGCGGTGTCTCGTACCTCTGGTCGACGGGCGCAACGACCGCTGCGATCACGGTTAGCTCTTCGGGCACTTACACCGTCACGACGACCGACGTGAACGGCTGCACCTCAACGCCCGCATCGCAGATCGTCACGGTGAATCCGCTTCCGACAGCGACGATCACTCCGAGCGGCGCGACGACATTCTGCGCAGGCGGCAGCGTCACGCTGACCGCGAGCGGTGGCGTGTCGTATCTCTGGTCCACCGGCGCTACGACCGCTGCGATCACGGTTAGCTCTTCGGGTACCTACACCGTTACAACGACCGACGCGAACGGCTGCACGTCGACGCCTGCCTCGCAGACCGTCACCGTGAATCCGCTTCCGACGGCGACGATCACGCCGAGTGGCGCAACGACGTTCTGCGCGGGCGGCAGCGTGACGCTGACCGCATCGGGCGGTGTCTCGTACCTCTGGTCGACGGGCGCAACGACCGCTGCGATCACGGTCAGCGCGAGCGGCACGTACACAGTTACGACAACCGACGCGAACGGCTGCACCTCAACGCCGGCATCGCAGATCGTCACGGTGAATCCGCTTCCGACGGCGACGATCACGCCGAGCGGCGCGACGACGTTCTGCGCTGGCGGCAGCGTCACGCTGACGGCGAGCGGCGGCGTGAGCTACCTCTGGTCGACTGGCGAGACGACCGCTGCGATCACGGTCAGCGCGAGCGGCACGTACACAGTTACGACAACCGACGCGAACGGCTGCACCTCAACGCCAGCGTCGCAGACCGTGACGGTGAATCCTCTTCCGACGGCGACGATCACGCCGAGTGGGGCGACGACATTCTGCGCGGGCGGCAGCGTGACGCTGACCGCATCGGGCGGTGTGTCGTATCTCTGGTCGACGGGTGCGACGACGGCGGCGATTACGGTCAGCGCCAGCGGTACGTATACAGTTACAACGACCGACGGAAACGGCTGCACTTCAGTACCGGCGAGCCAGACCGTCACGGTGAATCCGTTGCCAACGGCGACGATTACACCCAGTGGCGCAACGACCTTCTGCGCGGGCGGCAGCGTCACGCTGACGGCAAGTGGTGGCGTTAGCTATCTCTGGTCGACTGGCGCGACAACGGCTGCGATCACGGTAAGCACTTCGGGCACGTACACGGTTGCAACGACCGACGCCAACGGCTGCACGTCAACACCTGCATCGCAGACGGTGACGGTGAATCCGTTGCCAACGGCGACGATTACGCCGAGTGGCGCAACGACCTTCTGCGCGGGCGGCAGCGTCACGCTGACGGCAAGTGGTGGCGTTAGCTACCTCTGGTCGACTGGCGCGACAACGGCTGCGATCACGGTAAGCACTTCGGGCACGTACACGGTTGCAACGACCGACGCCAACGGCTGCACGTCAATACCTGCATCGCAGACGGTGACGGTGAATCCGCTTCCGACGGCGACGATTACACCCAGTGGCGCAACGACCTTCTGCACCGGCGGAAGCGTCACGCTCACCGCGAGCGGCGGCACGTCTTACCTCTGGTCGACGGGTGCAACGACAGCGGCAATCACCGTCAGCGCCGGCGGCACATACACAGTTACAACGACCGACGCCAACGGCTGCACGTCCGCACCGGCGAGCCAGACGGTAACCGTCAATCCGTTGCCGACGGCGACGGTTACGCCGAGTGGTGCAACGACCTTCTGCACCGGCGGAAGCGTGACGCTCACCGCGAGCGGTGGCACGTCCTACCTCTGGTCGACCGGTGCAACGACAGCGGCGATCACCGTCAGCACCGGCGGCACGTACACAGTCACGACAACCGACGCGAACGGCTGCACGTCCGCACCGGCGAGCCAGACGGTGACGGTAAATCCATTGCCGACGGCGACGATTACACCGAGTGGCGCAACGACGTTCTGCACCGGCGGAAGCGTCACGCTCACCGCGAGCGGTGGCACGTCCTACCTCTGGTCGACCGGTGCAACGACGGCGGCAATCACCGTCAGCACGAGCGGGACCTACACAGTCACGACGACCGATGGCAATGGCTGCACGTCTGCACCGGCGAGCCAGACCGTGACGGTGAATCCGTTGCCGACAGCGACGATCACTCCTAGCGGCGCGACGACGTTCTGCACAGGCGGCAGCGTCACGCTCACCGCGAGCGGTGGCACGTCGTACCTCTGGTCAACAGGTGCGACGACGGCGGCAATCACCGTCAGCACGAGCGGGACCTACACAGTTACGACGACCGACGCGAACAGCTGCACATCCGCACCGGCGAGCCAAACCGTCACGGTGAATCCGTTGCCGACGGCGACGATTACTCCGAGCGGTCCGACGACGTTCTGCACTGGCGGCAGCGTCACGCTTACCGCGAGTGGCGGCACGTCCTACCTCTGGTCAACCGGCGCGACGACGGCGGCAATCACGGTCAGCACGACCGGGACTTACTCGGTCACGACGACCGACGGCAACAGCTGCACGTCGGCGCCGGCGAGCATCGGTGTCGTCGCGAGCGGCGGTCCTGCTACGCCGGTCGCTTCGAACGGCGGTCCGTTCTGCAGCGGCTCGATCATCACGCTGAACGCGCAGACGGTTGCCGGCGGCACGTACTCGTGGTCGGGTCCGAATGGCTTCACATCAACTGACCAGAATCCGACGATTGCGAATGCGACTGTCGCGAACGGCGGCACCTACTCCGTCTTTGTCACGATCGGCTCATGTGCTTCGCCCGCGGCTGCGACGGACGTCGTTGTCGCACCGGCGGTCGCGACACCGACTGCCGGAAACGGCGGTCCGTATTGCGCGGGTCAGAAGATCGCGCTTACTGCGAGTGGTGTTGCTGGCGGCAGTTACTTCTGGATCGGACCGAACGGCTTCACGTCGAACGAACAGAGTCCCGTGCTCGATGCCACTGCAGCGGCGGCCGGTGTCTACATGGTCGTTGCGACGGTGAACGGCTGCTCGTCGCTTCCCGCAACGACTACGGTCGTCGTCGGGACAGGATGCGCGATTCCGACGCCGGTCGATCTCGTCATCAGCAAGTCGGTCGACAACGCCACGCCTTCCGAGGGGAGTGTGGTGACGTATTCGGTGAAGGTCACGAATCTCGGAGCGGGGACGGCGACCGCCGTTGCGATTCATGACGCGCTGCCGGCCGGCACGACCTTCGTCTCGGCGACCGCGACCAGCGGCTCGTTCGATTCGCTCACCGCCACATGGACGATTCCGACGATCGCCGAGGGTGCGAGCTCCACGCTCACACTGAAGGCGACGATCAACGTTGGCCAGTCGGGCAACAACATCACCAACTGCGCGTCGCTGACGCTCTCGACGCCCGGCGATGTGAATGCTGCGAACAACACGGCGTGTGCGCCGGCCACGGTGCTGCCGCCCGATCTCGAGGTCGTGAAGACTGTCGATGTCGCGGTCCCCGCGGTCGGCGACACCATTCACTACACGGTCACCGTCCGCAACCTCGGGCCGGGCGTTGCCTCATTCGCCAACATCGTCGTCTCCGACGTGCTGCCGGCCAGCGTCGACCTCGTCGACTTCACGGTTACGCAGGGAACGTGGACTCCGGCCGATGGCAACTGGGCGATCGGCACGCTTGCGGTCAACGCGTCGGCGACGCTGAACGTCACCGCGAAGGTGAACCAGCTCGCGCTGACAACGAAGGTGCGCAACTGCGCGACGCTCACGTTGTCTTCGCCGCCCGACGTCAACGGCGCGAACAACCAGTCGTGCGCGCCGGTCGATCTCGCGGTCACGAAGTCGGTCGACAAGACCGTCGTCCACGAAGGCGAGGTCGTTCGCTACACGATCCGCGTGAAAAACAACGGCCCGTCGTACGCAACCGGTGTCGTCGTCAGCACGCCGCAAAGTGCGAACGTGACGGTCACCGGATCGGCCGCGTCGCAGGGGACATTCAACGGGACGACGTCGATGTGGTTCGCCGGCTCGCTCGCGGTTGGTGAGGAAGCGACGCTGTACATCACTGCCGTGATTCACGGCGGCATCGCACCGACGACGATCATCGATTGCGCGACGCTCAACGCGTCGGCGCCGCTCGACGACAACAGCGCGAACAACCAGGGTTGCATCTCGATCTCGGTGATCGCCGCCGCAGCGTTGCAACCGGACGTCATCGTCACGAAGAGCGTCGATCAGACGCTGGCCGCGGCAGGCGACACGGTCTCGTACACGATCCGCGCGACGAACGCCGGACCGGGCGTGGCGACGAACGTCGTCGTCGGCGATTCGCTGCCGGCAACGCTGTCGCTCACGAATGCGAACGCGACGAACGGTTCGTACGCGAACGGCGTCTGGTCGATCGGCGATCTCGCCCAGGGCCAGACGGCAACGCTCGTGCTGAGTGCGACGGTGCAGGGCGCCGCCGCAGGCAGCATCACCAACTGCGCATCGCTGATGTCCGCCGACGGCAATGCGGCGAACAACCAGTCGTGCGCGGCGCTGCAGGTCATCACGCAGGGTGCATGTGCGAACACGCCGCCGCAGCTCAGCGTCCCGCTGCTGCAGAACGTCGAGCCTGGCCGCACTCTCCTGTTCCGCGTCGCCGCCATCGATCCTGATGGCGATGACGTCGCGCTCTCCGCGGCCGATCTGCCGTCGAGTGCATCATTCAATTCATCGAACGGCATCTTCACCTTCTCGCCGAGCGATCTTTGCGACGCGGAAGAGTGGACGTACGCGCCGCGCTTCATCGCAACCGATGCGCGTGGCGGGGTGACGACCGTGCCGGTTCAGATCTCGGTCGTTCGTCGTGACGGCATGCGCCAGCACGTTGCGGCGCCGGTACCGAACGGCGTTCGCCGCGAGCCGGTCATTGCGATCCCGCAGCTGCCGGTTCGCTCGTCGGTGCAGACGCGCTTCCCGGTTACCGCGCTTTCGCAGGAAGAGAATTGCAGCACGGAGCTCGTGCTGACGACACCGGAGCTCGGCTCGTTCAACGCCGCGACCGGCATCTTCACCGCGTCGTCGGCGGCCGGACGGGTCGTCCGCTTCCGTGCGACCGACTGCCGCGGCCGAGTGTCGACGGCGATCGTTCCGCTCGGGACGGGATCCGCGACGCCGCGCGCAATCGTGTCAGTCAACAAGTTGACGTTCGGCTCGACGCGTACCGGATCCGATCGCGGTTCGATGCTGGTGACGCTGACCAACGCCGGCGAAGCGACGCTGCATGTCGAGTCGGTCAAGTTCCGCGACGGCAGTGCGTTCCGCGTCGAAGGTTCCGATCTGCTGCCGGTCGAGTTGCGGCCGGCGACCGCGCTCGAGCTTCGCGTGCTGTTCCAGCCGACGGCGGCCGGACATCTCGAAGATCAGCTGGAGATCGTGACCAACGATCCGGCGGCGCACGTGAAGAACGTCGCGGTCGAAGGGAATGCAATCGCGACCGATCCGGCATTCGGCAACTCCTCGGCATCGACGCTGCCGGTGTTCGCACAGCCGTACTTTGTTTCCACCACGCCGCTGACGATCGGTCCGTCGACGAACACGGCGCGCAATGCGTCGTGCACGAACCGCGAGCCGGTGCTCAGCGTGCCGTCGCTGCTGACGGCGCAGATCGGCCGGACGCTGCGATTCCGTATCGCTGCGACCGATCCGGATGGCGATGGTGTCGCGCTCGGCGCTGCGAATCTGCCGGCCGGTGCGTTCCTCGACTCGGCAACGGGCGTGGTCACGTACACGCCGGTCGAAAGCTGCGGCACCGAAGCCGATCGCGTCGTCGATCTGACCTTCATTGCCGCCGACAGCAACGGCGCCACGACGAGTGCGCCTGTGCAGATCGTCGTCGTCGCGGAATCGTCGAGTGATGTGGCGACCGCGCCGATCCTGAGCGTTCCGGCGATGCCGATCGAAGCGAAGGCCGGTGAGCCGGTGCGCTTCCGCGTCACGGCGATGTCGGGCGACAGCGGCTGTTCGGCGACGATCGTTCGCGTCGGCAGCGTTGGACGTCTCGATCCGCTGACCGGTGAGTTTGCGGTGATCGCGCCGGTGACGAGCGAGTCCGACGCGGTGGTCGTGCCGTTCCGCGTCACTGACTGCGGCGGCCTCTCATCGACGCGCACGGCGCGTATCGCGGTGGGGAGCGCGGCAGTGTTGCGCGCCGTCTCCGCGGTCGACGCGGTGTCGTTCGCACAGACGGAGAAGGGGACGGCCAGCGGCTATGTCGTCGTACCGATCACGAATGATGGAACGCGTCCGCTGCGCATCGCGCGGGTCGCGCTGGCTTCGGGAGCGAACTTCCGCATCGACGGCGCGCTCGGGATGCCGGTGACGTTGCAGCCGGGCCAGTCGCTGCCGGTGCGCGTTGAGTTCGTGCCGACCGTGTCGGGCTCGCTGAGCGACACGCTGCAGGTTGAAGCGACCGATGCCGCGACGGTGTCGGTCGCGGTGAGCGGTGCTGCAACGAACTGATTGTTCGGGACCGCGGGCGTTGTGCCCGCGGTCTCTCACCGCCCGAAGTTGAGCTCGAGGGCGACGCCGGCAGGATCGTGCAGAAAGATCTGCGCGACGTCGGAGCCGGGAACGCGATCGAGTCGATGCGGAATCGTCTGCTGTTCCAGGCGGGCAAGCATTTCATCGAGATCGTTGCACGCGAGCGCGACGTGATCGAGCGGCGCGGCTTTCGTGGCGGCTCGCTCATCAGCGGCGATGGTCAGATGGACGATCGGCGAGTCGCCGGCGTAGAGCCAGTAGCCGCGGCTGCGAAACGCCGGACGGTGACCCTCGGTGAGCCCGAGGATCTCGATGTAGAACGCGCGACAGCGCTCGATCAGAGTCTCGGATGACGTGACGTTGAGATGATCGATGCGTGTGACTGTCATCGGCGAAGTGTACGCGGCGCCGCGAATGCGGTGCTCTGATCGAACGACTTCGCGCCGGCGGTTCCGTTCCAGCGCCACAGCGCGCCGTCGTTGCAGGCGAGGTCGATGACGATCGCATCGCCGGCGCGCAGCGCAATCGGTTTGCGGAGCGGGAGGAACGCCTGACTCCAGTGCGTGCCGGAGCCGGGCGCATTTGTGATCTGCGCGCTGGCGGAGAGCGTCGCGGAGAACCAGCCGGCGAAGCCGTGAAGAGTCGCATCGCGTGTCGCCACGAAACTCGCGCGTCCGGTGACGAACGACGTCGACAGATCGGCACTGATCGCGATGGCCGGTTCGGCGATGTATGACGCGATTGCGATCGTGCGCGGATGAATCGTATTCGCCGCGAACGGTTGCAGCGGCGAGAGATCGAGATCGTGCCGCGGTTCGTTCCACCACGCGACCTTCGCGTACGCGTCCGCATCTTCGATTGGTGCGAGCAGCAGTTCGATTCGTTGCGGGATGACCGTTGCGCTGTCGCGAAGCAATCGTGCTCGCGCATCGATGACGCTGCCGAGGATTCCCTCGTCGAATGCGAGCATGCCGAGCGTCTCGGTGACGAGCACGTCGCCGCGCTGCGGCAACGTCACGTTGCGCGAGTCATCATGCAGCACTGTGATTCGATCGGCGAGGCCGCGCTGGCGCACGAGGTATTCGGCCGCGTCTGCGGCGTTGCCCTTCTCGATCGCGAAGACGTGTCGCGCGCCGAGCTCGCGTGCAAAGAGCGCGAGGATTCCGGTGCCGGTGCCGAGATCGATCACGACGTCGCCGGGTCGCACGATCTCGCACAGCGCGTTGCGATACGCGGATGTGCGCGTCTCATCGGCGATCAGCATCCGGTAGTAATCGAGCATCGCGCCCTCGCGCTAGTTCGAGACGCAGCGCGTTGATGAAATGCGATCGGCGAAGAGGAAGCCGAGTCCCGCGGTGGCGAGGCCGAGGTAAACGACGATCCAGCGTCGCGTGGCGCTGCGAAGCGGCATCGCCGGAACGGACGTCGACACGACACGCACGTCGAAGATGGCGCCGCCGATCGTTTTCCCCCAAAGCAGCCAGCTGCCGACGTAGTAGTAGTACGAAACGACGACGACGAATCCGCCGAGTGCGGCGACCGAAAGCCAGTCGCGCGATTGCGGAAGCAGGGGAGCGAGTGCGAGGACGAGCGCGGCGAAGAGCGAGAGATCGGTGAGCAGCGCGAGGAGACGGCGGAAGCGCGGTGCGGGCGTCTGATCGTCGCTTGTGGGCACGGTAACTTCGACGACGACATCGTCAAGCGGCTGCATCGGACCTGCCGCGAGCTCTACTTCATCGAATCGCGCCATCACACCCTCCCGTCACTGCCGCCGCGTCAGGTGGTCTGACGCAACGGCAGATATTTTACATAGATCCGGTAAAGGAGGTCGCGTTGCTGCCGCGGCGCGTTGTAGCGCACCGCCAGTTCGCGGCTTCGTTTCGCGAGCTCGTCGTTCGGATCGAGCTTGAGCACTTCGTCGAACTGCTGGATGGCGTCGGGGAGCCGCTCTTCCTGCAGCGCGGTCGCGCCGAGGTTGAAGTGGACGTCCGTCAGCATCCGCTGGATGCTCTTGTTTTGCGGATCGGCATCGGCGAGCGGTTGCAGACTGGCGAGCGCATCCTGGAACTTCCGCTCCTTGAAGAGCGCCTGCGCCGACTGCAGTTTCGCGACCTGTTGCGATGCAGTGTCGTAGAGCAGCTTCATGTCGGCGGGAAGCGCTTTGATTCGCTGCGCCGCTTCGAACGCTTTCGCCGCTGCGACGTAGTCGTGCGCCTCGGATGCTGCTTTGCCGTTGGCGAGATTCTCCTGATAGACGACTGCCGCCGGGCGGCCGTCGACCATCTCCGCCGCCTGCGACTTCCTGTGCTGCAGGTCGGCCATCATGACGAGCGCCTTGTCGTGCATCGGGTCGTCAGGCTTGATGTCCTGCAGCATCGACATCGCCTGGTCGTATTTGCCCTGCTGCGCGAGCGTCTGCGCTTCTTTCAGGATGAGTGAGGTCGCTGCCGGATCGACAGCCGGTTTGGCCATGTACTTCGACCAGACGAACCAGCCGCCGCCGAGAAGCACGACCAGTCCGACGACCGCGCCGATGAGACCGAGCGGCAGCGGTTTCTTCGCGGCGACCGGAGCCGATTTCACCGCCGCTTTCTTTCCCGACGCGGCCGGAGGGGCGGCGGTCGGATCCGGCGGCAACAGCGTCGAGTCTTCGTACGAGCCGCTGACGGCGTCATCGCCGAAGAGATCGTCGTTATCGCTGCGACCTGCCGCTGGCGGCGTGTATGGAGCCTCGTAAGCTCCGGCGCCTCCCTCGGTGACCGTGTCGCTGAGTCGCTCCATATATTCGAGCGCCGTTTCGTTCGTCGGATCGGAGCGGAGCACATCGGCGAACTTCGCGCGCGCGCCGGTCTTGTCGCCGCGATCGTATGCAGCGACGGCGGCGGCGAGCGCACCTTCGACTTTCTGTTCGATGTCGCGGCGCTTTACTTTCGCGCGCTCGATTCGCTCCGACGCCTGTTCGTTGGTGACGTCGATCAGAAAGATGCGCGACCAGAGATCGATGGCCTGCTGGAACTCGCCGGCGTCGAACGCGCGATCGCCATCGGCGATGTATTGCTGAATCTTCTTCTGATCGTCGGGACTGGTCTCGATCGACGCCGTCGCGAAATCGAATTCTCCGGTCGCCGGCGCTTTCGCTCCCGCGGGAGCACCGCCGAAATTGAACGGAGTTTCGGGCGGAGGCGGTGCGGCGGGAGCGGGGGAGTCGAACGAAAATCCGCCGGCGAACGGCGCGTCATTCGACGGCGCAGGGCTGCCGAACGAGAAGTTGCCGAGCGCGTCCATCGTCGAGGAAGGTGCGGGCGACGGCGAATCAAACGAGAAGCCGGCCGGTGCAGCGGGAGCCGCGGGAGGCGGTGCCGGCGCGGGCGAATCAAACGTGAAGCTCGTCGGCGAAGGTGCAACAGGCGCGGCGGGCGCAGGAGCCGCCGGCGGCGTGAATGAATCGAAGGAGAACGCGGCCGGTGCCGCCGCGGCAGCAGGTTTTTCTTCTTCGAACGTGAAGCCGAAATCGGCGGCCGGTGCGGGACCGCGTCCCGGAGTCGCCGTCGGTGGCGGCGCGGCGGCGGCCGGCTTATCGACGACGAAAGAAGTGTTTTGCGGATCGAAGCTGAAGCCGCCGGGGGACGGCGCCGCGACCGGTTGCGCACCAGACGTGCCGCGCGCGACGAGCTGTTCCATCCGCGCGATGGCCGGATGATCGGGATCGAGCGAACGCGCCTTCTCGAGATCGGTGCGCGCGGCGGGGACGTTTCCGTTGTTGACGTTCTGCTCGCACTTGCGGAGGAACTGATCGACGAACGGCGCTGCTTCGAGCCGCTCGCGCGCCTGATCGCCCAGGATCCGCGCCTCATCGTTCATGAGGTCGTTCGTCAGTACTTCGGTCGTGATGTTGACGACCGTCTGATAGTCGCGCGCGGTCATCGCGGTCCGAGCCTGAGCCATGGCGTCGTCGGCGTCCGCGGGAAGGAGCGTATCGACGTCGATGGGCAGATTCGGGTTGCGCGTTTTGTCGACGAGCTTCTTCGCCGGATCGAACATCGGATCCATGCGAAGGATCAGTACGCATCCGGCGATGACCTCGTCCATGCGGCCCTGTTTGTAGAGCGCCAGCGTCTGCTGGAAGGTCGAAATGACACGATCTTTCACTGCCGTCGACAGGGACGTATTCCCGGCGTAAGTGGCCATGGCGCGGGATTATACTCGCGGCCCATCGACCCTCACGGCAGGAAGGAGCACGCACCATGGACTACATCGCAACGACCGGCGCACCACAGGCGATCGGCCCTTATTCGCAGGCGGTTCGCATCGGAAATGTCGTTTACACATCGGGACAGATCGCACTCGATCCGGCGACCGGGAATCTGCTCGACGGTACTTTCGAGATCCAGGCGCGGCGCGTGTTCGAGAATCTCCGCGCGGTGCTTCAGGAAGCTGGCGGCGACTTCAAAAACGTCGCGCGCGCGACCGTTTTTCTGCTCGACCTCGCGAACTTCCAGGCGCTGAACGCGATCTACGCCGAGTATTTTGGCGACCACAAACCGGCGCGTACGACGGTCGGCGTCGCGCAGTTGCCTCGCGGTGCGGCGGTTGAGATCGATTTAATCGCCGTTCTTTAGTTATTTGTGGCATTCTGGTTGCAGCAGGAGCCCCTTCAGAATGAAAACCTTCCTCGCAGCCACGATCGCCGTAACTCTCGCTCTTCCGGCATTTTCCGCGGCACGGCTGACGTATCAGATCCGCGATGCCGAGGTTCAGGTTGCATGGCCGCAGAGCTCGTTTCCGATGCGGTACGAGGTTGATCGCCGCGTTATAAACGCGACGCCCGAGGCTGCCGTAACCGTCGATCGCGCATTCGCGGAGTGGGCGGCGGCGATTGACACGAACGTCAGTTTCACCAACGGCGGCGTTCGCGATGGTTTGACCGCAGGGAAAGACGGACACAACACGATCACGATCGCCGACGATCTCTTTGCCGGCCAGCGTTATGTCGCCCTGACGACGAACTGGTATGACGACGACGGCACGATGCGCGAGGGCGACATTCAGCTCGATCCGTCCGCGCTCACCGGCAATTACAACCTGCAGCAGGTGGTCGCTCACGAGATCGGTCACGTCCTCGGGCTCGATCACTCGGCGGTGATTTCGTCCGTGATGTATCCGTACGTCGGACGCGGCGGCACGCTGGCGCTCGACAGCGACGATCGCGTCGCCATCACATCGATCTATCCGAAAGCGGATCCGTCCGTTCGCGGCGCGACGCTCAAGGGTCGCGTGACGGGCGATGGCGGCGGCATCTTCGCGGCGCAGGTTGTTGCCGTCAGCGATACCGGCGAGCCGGTGGCGACCGGACTTACCAACGCCCAGGGCGACTTCGTGCTCGACAGCATTCCGGCCGGCCATTACCGCCTCTATGCGGAACCGCTCGATGGACCTGTCGACATCAGAAATCTTTCGGGCGTCTGGCAGCAGGCGAAGCTCATCTCGTTCCCGACGCAGTTCGCTGCAGGCACGATCGACGTGCAGGCCGGTGTCATCTATGGAAACCTGGTCGTGTCGACGAACGGTTCATCGAAGCTGAATCCGCGCTGGATCGGCGCGTCGAAGGCGGGTACGAACGACATGTCGCTCGCAGCGAGTGCGGTAGTACTGCGCGCGGGTGAGCAGGTGTCGATCGCGGTCGGCGGCGACGGTTTCACGAGCGGCATGACGACGTTCGAGGTCCTGAATCCCGGGTTCCGCCGCATCAGCGATTTCCGCTACTCGTCGAACTACGCAACGGCGACGTTCGATATCGCGCCCGACACCGTTCCCGGATCGGCCGTGATCCTCGTCCGCAGCGGCAACGAGACGGCGACGCTCACCGGTGCGCTGCGCATCGAAGGCACGTCGCGGTCTCGAGTGGCACGCCGGTAGCGCCGCGTATACTTCTCCGATCCCAACAACTCGGAGGAGATACGAATGAACGTACGCAAACTGGCGCTGTACGCGTGTGCAGGTTTGATGGCCTTTCCGCTTGCGGCGAATGCTGCGAGTCCGATGAAGGCCGGCAAGTGGAAAGTGACGACGCAGATGGAGATGCCCGGCATGCCGGTCAAAATGCCGCCGATCACAGTCGAGACCTGCGTCACCAAAGAGCAGGCTGAGAATCCCGAGAAGAGCGTTCCCGACGCAGGCAAGGACTGCAAGGTCGCCGACTACAAAGTCGACGGCAACACGGTCACGTGGAGCGTCTCGTGTCCGAAGCAGAGCATCACCGGCACCGGCACGATCACCTACGCGGGCGATTCGTACACCGGCTCGATGGACATGAAGATGGGCGAGCAGAGCGTGAGCGCGAAGTACAGCGCCAAACGCACCGGCGACTGCGAGAAGTAGCGAGCTAAAGTCAATTTCCGGGGTCTGACCCCGGAAATTGACTTTGACGATTACTTCATCGCGGAGAGGCGGTGCTGGGCGAGCTGGTAGCTCGAGCCGAAGAGATCGATCTTCGGCTTCTCGACGCGTTTGTAGGCGGCGAGAGCGGCGTCGCGAACTCCGTAGCTTTCGGCGATGCGGCCGAGCACGTACCAGTCGTCGCTGTTCGGCTCTTCGCGGCCGGCGACGTCAAGGCGTTTCATCAGCATCTCGCGCGCTTCGAGTGTCTTTCCCGTTTCGGCATACAGCGCGGCGAGCGTGTGCAGCGCCGGCGAGTTGTCGGTGCCGTTGTCTGTGGCGCGGCGCGCATCCTCGATCGCCTTCTCGAAGTTGCGCGCGGTGAAGAGCGCGGTCCACGCGACGCTGTTGTAGTCGTTGTCGGTCGGCGAGAGCTCGTCGATGACCTGACGGTAATACTTCTCGGACGCGTTGAAGTCGCCCGAGCTCATCGCCACTTCCGCGAGTCCGCGAATGGCGTCGATGTCTTTCGGCATCTTCTCGAGCCGCGCTTTGGCGACCTTCGTCGCTTCGTCGGTCTTTCCGGCGCGAACGAGCGCGGAGACGAGGAAGTTGAACGCGGTCGGCGATGACGGCAGCGCGTCAGCGAGCCGCTGCGCGATCGGAAGCGCCTTCGCCGAGTCTTCGCGGATCGCGTAGATGCCGAGGAGCGCGGAGTCGATGGCGATACGCACTTCGTCGGTGGTCGCCTTCTCGCGTGCCGCGAGCAGGATCGGTTCCGATTTTGCGGAGACGCTCTTGCGCACCATCAGCGATGCGGCGGCGAGGCGCACTTCATCGAGCGTCGCCGTCGGTTTGTCTTTCGGCCAGAGCACGGCGAACGGCGGACCGGCCAGCGGATCGTCGCCGCTTGCGCGCGTCACGTTTTCGCGCGCCCAGTTGAGCCACTTGCGGCCGCTCTCGGCATCGCCGGCATCGGCGAAGCGCAGCACGCTCCAGCCGAGGAGATGCGGTTCCTTGTCCGACGCGCTGATGGCGTAACGATCTTTTTCGCGGATGACGAAGAACGCGTCGTTGAGCTGCGCGCCGACGCCGGCCGGTACGCGGCTGCGGATCCGATAGCCGCTCTTGTCGTCACCATCCTGCTGGAACTGCATTGCGGCGAGGCCGATGTCGATCAGCACATCGGGACTGAGGAACGAGCCCTTCATCGAGAGCCGCGCCTGCGCAGCCTTCGCTTCCGCCTCTTCGTCATCGGAGAGGTTCCGCTCATCTTCGGCGATCCACTTCTTCTGCGTTTCCTGCGATTCGAGTCCGTCGAACATCGCGTGCAGCACCACGCCGCGCGGCTCCTTCTCCGGCACTTCGATCTGCTCGCGCTGCTTCGTCTTGCGGAGGATGTCGACGAACGTGCGCGTCTTCGTCGAATCGGCACTGCCTTTCACCGCTTCTTCATACAGATCGGCGGCAACAGAGTAGAGGCGGAGCGGAAGCACGAGCTGGGCTGCACTGCCAACGCGCTCGCGGCGCGCTGAGGCATCGAGCGTTCCCGCTTCTTTCAGAGCGGCTGCGCTTCCTTCGAGTCCGGCCGCGGCGACGATCTTCGCAAGCTCGCGCTGCGCCGGATCCTTCGCCGTCTTCGCGAACTCGCGGAGCTCCGCAAACCGGCCGGCGCGCGCAAGAGCGGCGACGAGCTCATTCTCGAACCGGTCGTCTTTCAGGTCAGTCGAGATCGCGCGGTACTCATCGATCGCTTCTTTGAGCTTCGCGCCCTTGCCGAACAGCGTGCCGTCTTCGCCGTACTCGTACAGCTTCCCGAGCTCGAAGCGGATGTTGAGATCTTTCGAGTCGAGCTCTTTCGCCTTGCGATACGCGGCGAGCGCGCCGGGAAGATCGAAGCCTTTGCGATACGGACGTCCGATCAGGTCGTGCTGCAGGACGAATGCAAGCGCGCGCTGCGCGGGCGCCGACTTCGGTTCGATCTGCACGGCGCGACGCGCTTCTGCACGCGCCGATTCGCCGAGACCGCCGGCGATGAGTGCGCGCGCGATGTCGGAGTGATGGCGCGCTTCATTCGGATGCAGCGCGACCATCTTCCGGTACTGCTCGAGTGCGCCGGCGACGTCGCCCGCGTTGAGCTTCGCTTTGCCGGCGTCGTCGAAGCCGACGAAGACGCTCTTGCGGAAGTCGTGCACCGCCTTGCGCATCTCTTCGAATTCGGTTGCCGTCAGGCGGCGCTTGCCGCTGTCGAACTTCAGCGTCGCGAGGACGAGCCCGTCCGGCGCGAGCTTGTACTCCTGCGACAGCGTCGCGCTGCCGATCTTCACCGATTCAGTGGCCGGCAGCTCGCGCGCGATGAAGCCGGGCGGCGGAACGATTTTGTAGTTCCACTCGCGCACCGACGGCGACGGAAAGACGAAGTCGCGCGTCCGCTTCTTGCGCGCCGCTTCGGTTTTCGCCGCGTCGCTGTCGCTCGAATCATCGGGGAAATCGCGCAGCGGCCACGGCAGCGCGCTCATCAATCCGGCCGGATAAATGGCGACGCCTGCTTCGCCGTCGATGCTGATGCCGCGCGATGCTTCGGCCGCTTCGATGCGCAGCTGGAACGGCTTCGCGAGATCGCGCGCGTCGTTGGCGTCGATCGTCTTCAGTTTCTTCGCCGCATAGACGTCTTCGACGTAGCGCTCGATCATCTCGCGGTACTGTTTGCGATCGGCGGTCGAGTAACCGCGGCGCAGTCCTGATTCTTCGGCGCCGGTCGCTTCACTCACTTCGACGACCGTCGACTTCCCTTCTTCGACGAGCGTGAACGAGCGCGTTTCGAGATAACGATTCGCAGGCGACTCGCTCATCGGCACCTGCGTCAGCGACGTGGTCGTGTCGCTGGCGACGAGCGCGTTGCGTCCCTGATCGGGTGCCGGCATTTCGTTCGCGCGTGCGAACTCGTCGGTCGGATCGATCCACATCGCCGGGTTGCCATCGACGACGACAATGGCGTGATTGAACTCGCCGAGGCCGGGGAGATCGGGCTGCACATCGAGATCGTGGCCCGAGCGAAGCAGCGCGACATGCGCCTGGATTTTCGCGACGCGCAGCATCGCCACGAGCAGCGACGCTTTGTCTTTGCAATCGCCGTATTTGTGCGACAGCACTTCGCGCGGCGCGCGCGGAATGATCGAGCCTTCGCCGACTTCGACGCCGGCGTAGCGAACGTTCTTCTGAATCGAGGCGAGGATGCGCGCGATCACTTCACGCCGATCGGTCGCGTTGCCGACGGCCGCTTTCACTTCGCTTTCGACGCCGGCGTCCTTGATCTGCTGCTCGACGATATCGGCGTAGCGGTGCGCCACTTCCTGCCACGAGCGGCCGGTCGAGAACGCGACGTACGGCAGCGCCGACATGTCGTAGGGCAGGTAGTACTCGTAGCTTTCGACAGCGGGCAGCGGACCGGCTTCCCAGACGATGCGCTGGCGGCCGTTCTCTTCCGACTTCTGTTGTTTCGCGTCGCTGCGATTGGCGATGTGAATCTCGAGCCTGGACGGCGCTTCGACGACGAGCCGCGCCTGCTGCAGCGGCACGCCGCGTCCGAAGACGAAGCGATCGGTCAGACCGGCGTCGGCGATCGGCGTTTTGTGCGTGTAGGTGACGACCTGCTCGAGCACGGAGCCGGCGGCGATGCCGGGCAGCGGCGCGCGCACGATGCGGTTGTCGCTGAAGATGTCGAGGTCGTCCTGCGCGGCGGTCTCGGTGATCGCCTTCGATTCGAGCGTGTGCACCGTGCCGTCTTTGGAGACGACGCGCGCTTCGATCTGCGGCTTTTCCTGGAACCACGGCGACCAGCCGGCTTCGACCGTCGACCAGTCGTCGACCGCGGAGTCGGCGATGATGCGCGCCACGAGCCGGCGCGTGCTGACCGCGTGTCCCTGCGCGTCGAACGAGTAGCGCGCTTCATCGAGCAGCACGACGGCGCCCGCTTCGCCGGCGGAAACTTTCTCCGCGGCCGCGAGGAGTGCTTTCGGATCGGCGCTGAACGGCGCGCCATTCCAGGGTAGATCGGAAGGGAAGAGGGCGCCGGCGAACGCAAAGAGCGCGACGGCTGCGAGGGACGCGATGCGTCCGTTGAATGACCGCATGACTACTCCTGGAGGGAAAAATTTATTTGGACCGTGAGAATCGTAACATGCCGTGCTTTATTCGCGGACGGGCTCATGCTTTGCCGCCCACCACAACTGCGCCGCCATCAACAACATGCCGAGGTCGCGAAAGATGACGAAGCGCATGTCGGCGAGCCGTTCTTCGACCGACTTCCCGGCAGCGCTGACGTCGAAACAGCCGCAGTCGATGGCGTTGCCGCGGGCGAGGTTGATGGAGATGGCGATGATGAAGGTGACGAGCATCGCCGCGATGAGCGTCCGCGCCGTGCCGCGCCAGATGCCGAGGACGAGCGCGACGCCGCAGAGCAATTCGATCCACGGCATCGCCAGCGCGCTGAGGTTCACGAGCGAGCCGGGAACGATGCGGTAGTTGTAGACCATGTGCGCGAACGACGGCGGATCGACGATCTTCGGGAGCGCGGCGGCGATGAAGATCACGCCGAGGGCGAGCTGCACGCGGATCGTCAGCCAGGGGGAAGCGAGCAGCGACTTCACGGCGCGCTCCCGGTTTTCGCCGGACCGCCGCGCTTCTGCCAGTCGGGGAAGCCGTCCTTGTAGACGTAAAGATTGTTGAACTGCACGCCCCACAGTTTCTGCGCGAGCATGTGTGAGTCTTCGCAATCGCCGCCGCTGCAGTAGATGACGATCGGCTGGAGCTGTGCGCGCGGATCGTTCCGCTCTTCGTAGAGTTTGTTGACTTTGTCGTCGACGTCGGCTTCCCAGACGGAGAAGGTGCGAGCGCCGGTGATGTGACCCTGTTCGTAGACGGATGTGCGTCGCGCATCGAGGAAGAGCGCGCCGTGCGAATGGAGCCACGCAACGTCGTCGCCGTGTAATTCGACGTACGGTTTGTCGGGATGGGCGGAGAAGCGCTTCAGCGGATCTTCGGCCGCTGCGGGAGCCGCAACGGGCGGCGGTTTGACTGCGGCGATTTTCGTCACGGCGGTCGTTGTGGTCGGCACGACGACGGGTGCGATTGTCGCGGTCGGTGCAGTCGTCGTAGTCGGCGGCGGTGCAACGGTTGCGGTCGCCACGGTCGTCGTCGCAGGCGTGAGCGGCTCGGCGCTGTGCACCGAAACCGTCTGCGCATTCGGATAGTTACCGACGAGGACGAGCTTCCGCTCGCGCGACGCCATCGCGTTGGCGACGACTGCGCAGATGACGGCGGCGGCAATGATCGTGAGAGCTTCGAGCAGGTGTCGGCGGACGTTCATACGTTGGTGGGACGTATCGTAACAACGAACGTCACGCGAACGGCGGATACGAGCTGCAGACGAACATCTGCCGCGAAGCCGTTCGCCGAGGCTTTGCCAGGCAACGCCGCCGCCCGTGGCGGCCCGTTAGTCGATGCGCCGCAGCACCACCATCGCGTACGCCTCGAGCGGCAACTCCTCGCCCGCTCGGAACTGATGGTGCTCGCGCAAATCGGGAACCGGCCGGTTCGTATCGATCACCTTCACCCACCGATCGCCCCATTCGCCCTGCGGCAACCTGAAGTTCATCGCCTCGAAATGCGCGTTGAACAGGATGTAGAAACTGTCGTCGACGATCGGCTCGCCGCGCTCGTCCGGTGTCGGGATTGCTTTCCCGTTCAGAAAGACGCCGAGCGTCCGCGCGAAGCCGCTCTGCCAGTCCTGCTCCGTCATCTGCTCGCCGTCGTGTTTGAACCAGCCGATGTCGCTGACGTTCTCGCCGCGCAGCGGATGGCCGACGAACCAGCGCCGCCGCTTGAATACCGGATGCTCGGCGCGAAACTCGATGACGCGTGTCAGAAACGCGTACAGCCCGTCGTCGACATTCTCCCAGTCGTACCAGGAAAGCTCGTTGTCCTGACAGTAGGCGTTGTTGTTTCCATGCTGCGTGCGGCCGAGCTCATCGCCGCCGCAGATCATCGGCACGCCGACCGACAGCAGCAGCGTCGTCAGGAAGTTGCGCTGCTGCCGCGATCGCAGTGCATTGACGTCTTCGCGATCGGTGTCGCCTTCGACGCCGCAGTTCCATGAGTTGTTGTCGTTCGTACCATCGCTGCCGTTCTCACCGTTCGCTTCGTTGTGCTTCTCGTTGTAAGAGACGAGATCGCGCAGCGTGAAGCCGTCATGCGCGGTGATGAAATTGATCGACGCGTACGGACGGCGTCCCGTCAGCGCATACAGGTCAGAACTTCCCGTCAGCCGGTTTGCGAAATCGCCGAGCGTCTGATCGGTGCCGCGCCAGAAATCGCGGACGACGTCGCGATACCTGCCGTTCCATTCCGACCAGAGCGGCGGGAAGTTGCCGACCTGATATCCACCTTCGCCGACGTCCCACGGCTCCGCGATCAGCTTGACCTGACTGAGCACCGGATCCTGCTGAATGATGTCGAAGAATGCCGAGAGGCGATCGACGTCATGCAGCTCGCGCGCAAGTGTCGATGCGAGATCGAAACGAAATCCGTCGACGTGCATCTCGAGATGCCAGAAGCGCAGCGAGTCCATGATCAGCTGCAGCACGTGCGGATGCCGCATGTTCAGACTGTTGCCGGTCCCCGTGTAGTCCATGTAGTAACGGGGGTTGTCGGCCATCACTCGGTAGTACGCGGTGTTATCAATCCCTTTCATCGACAGCATCGGCCCGAGATGATTTCCCTCAGCCGTGTGGTTGTAGACGACGTCGAGGATCACTTCGATCCCCTCGGCGTGCAGCGTCTTCACCATCTGCTTGAATTCCTGCAGCTGTTGTCCGAGCTGGCCGCCTGACGCGTACGCGTTGTGCGGCGCGAGATAGCTGATGGAGTTGTAGCCCCAGTAATTGCGCAGTCCGCGCTCGAGCAGGAGCGAGTCGTGGACGAATTGATGGACGGGGAGGAGCTCGACCGCCGTGACGCCGAGCTGCTTCAGATGTTTGATCGCCGCCGGATGGGCGAGACCGCCATACGTGCCGCGCAAATTTTCCGGGATTCCGGGATGTCGCTGCGTGAATCCTTTGACGTGGACTTCATAAATGATCGTCTCGTGCCACGGCGTGCGCGGATAACGATCGTGCGCCCAGTCGAACCATGGCGACGTCACGACCGACTTCGGCATGAACGGCGCGCTGTCGAGCTCGTTCTTCGACGTCTCCGGCTCGCTGAAGTGATAGGGAAAGATCGCCTCGTTCCACTGCACTTCGCCATCGACCGCTTTCCCGTAAGGATCGAGCAACAGCTTCGCCGGATTGCAGCGCTGGCCGGCGTCGGGATCCCACGGTCCATGCACGCGATAACCATAGCGCTGACCCGGACCGATGTTCGGCAGATACCCGTGCCAGCAGAACGCCGTCATCTCCGGCAGATCGATGCACGTCTGCGCGCCGGCATCATCGAAGAGACAAAGCTCGACGCGAGTTGCCACTTCGGAGAAGACAGAGAAGTTCGTCCCCGACCCGTCGTACGTCGCCCCAAGCGGATAAGGAGCACCCGGCCAGATTTTCACGCCGGACGCAACGGCAACCGGCGTGCCACGGGTTGGAAGGTGCTGAGTGCGGAGTGCAGAGTGCTGAGTCGTCCGGATCCCTCTGACTCTTCTCAGCACTCAGCACTTTGCACTCAGCACTGGTTTGGATGGCACCCAATTCGCTTTTATTCGCAATTCGATGAGACACCGGAACCCACAGGATCGGCGGTGCACGTATGTGGTTGCGATCGAGCATGCCGACGATCCGGCCGCGCTTGCCGAATACCTCTCGTTTCTCTCGCTGGAGGACTGCGAAGTCGTCATCGTCGATGCCTCGGCGCGTGCGGCGTTCGAGGAAAACAGACGTGTGTTGCGCTGGGTTGGCCGGCACGTTGCGCCGTCCGAACGGCAGCGCACGGCGTCGGGCGCGGTCGATCTCATCCGCGCCGGTTCTGCGCTGGCGTCGTGCGACAAGGTGATCGTCGCGAATGCGAGCGTTCGCTACTCGGCGGCGGAGCTCGATGAATTGCTGGCGCTGCTCGAGCTGCACGAAGTCGTCGAACCGCAGGACTACTTCGAGCCGATGCCGTGGTGGGGCTCGATTGATGCGGCGCGCATGCTCGTACATCGCGGCATCGAGCCGCATCCCGATCATGGCGCGACGTTCGGCTTCCGGCGTGCCGCGCTCCGTGGATTGCGCGGACTCGAGCTCGATTACTTCGACGAGCCGGAAGATCCGGTGCGGAAACTGGCGATGCAGGGAGCGGAAGTTCATTCGGCGTCCGACCTTTTTGTTCGTCGCACGCCGCCGGAATTGGAAGAGTGGGTGGAAGAGCGCCCGCGCCAGGCCGGTGAAGACTTCGCGCTGCCGGTGAAGTCCGCATTCTTCTTCGGCCTGATTCCGCTGGCGCTGCTGCTGACGATGTTCGGCGGACTCCGGCTCGCCGGCGGTTACGCGGGAACCATTGCGTTTGCGACGGTCGCGCTTGCAGTTCGCGGCCGCGCCGGCGCATCGGCGTTCTTCCCGTTGCGCGTCTGTCTCTTCGCGCCGCTCTGGGTGCTGGAACGTTCGGTCAGCGTTTACTGGGCGCTCTATCGCAAGCTCCGCGTGACCACCGCCGAGCCCGATCCCGCTCCCGCCGCGGAACGTACGAATTCGCGAGTGGCCTCGGGCGAATAGAATCGCCGCGTGTCCGCACGCGCGATCGCAGCGCTCGTCGTTGTCGCGTTAGTCATTTGCGCGCTCGTCGCCGTCCACGTCATCACTCGCGATGATGTCTTTCAACGCTCGCTCGAGAATCATGGCGAGTTCGCGCCGATGCCGCGGCCGGGTCCGGTCGACTGGCTCTCATGGCACAAAGAGCCCGGACAGACGCTCGGCGATTTTCTGCGGCTGCCGCATCCCGTTCCCGATCGAACGCGCCACGTTATCTATCTGCAACCGATCGGCGCGATCGATCCACGTTTCGTCGAGAAGTTGCGCCTGTTCGCCGGCGCGTTCTTCTCACTCGAAACGCGGACGCTTGCTCCAATCGCCGCAGATCTGACGAAGCTCACGCATCGCGAGAGTCCCGCCTTCGGAACGCAGCTTCGCACCGACTCACTGCTTCGCATCCTCGTGCCGCGACGTCCGCCCGACGCCTTCTGCATTCTGGGCGTCACCGACATCGATCTCTATCCCGGCGACAAATGGAACTACGTGTTCGGCGTCGGCGCGAATGGTCTGCGCGCGGGCGTCTACAGCTTCGCCCGCTTTCACGAACCGCTGCGCGAGCCGACCAGCGACGGCGCGCAGATTTTTCTGCGGCGCAGCTGCGCGCTCGTCGCGCACGAGACGGGACACGTCTTCGGTCTCGCGCACTGCATCGACTTCGCGTGCGTCATGAACGGCTCGAATCACATTCACGAGCTCGACGCGCATCCGCTGCATCTCTGTCCGCGCGATCTCGAGAAACTGCACGCCAGCGTTCCGTACGATCCGGTTGATTACAACAAGCACTTGCGCGACGTCACCGCGCGCATCGGATTGATCGAGGAGTCGGCGTGGTACGCGCGACGCCTCGCTTATCTGCGCGGCGGAACTGTCGAGTACGCGGTGAGGTAGCCCGCTTCGTCGCTGATGTAGATCATCCCGTTGACGACGATCGGGCTCTGCCAGTGGACGTTTGCGATTCCGCTGTCCTGCCACAGCACGCGGCCGGTCGTCGGTTCAATGCCCTGCATGCCGAGCGAGCCGGCGTAATAGAGAATGTTGTTGACGACGACGGGTGACGTCGCCGCTTCCGGCCGCCACCATTGCAGCACGAGCTCCGGCTGCGAACCCGACACATCGAGCGTGTACGCCGCGATGCCGTGGAAATTCGACGCGAAGATCCACGTGGTGTGCGTCGTCGAATTGAACCAGGTGGCCGGATGCATGACGAGGTGGCCGCCCTGAGGAACCTTTACGATGTCGAGCTCGCCGCCGAGGTGACGCGGACCGTTCTGGCCGCTGAGATTCGACAGGTTCAGCAGACGCAGCATCGAATCTTTGCCCGCTTGCACGCCGAGGCGCGGAAGAGTGCGATTGCCCGTCATTGGCAGCAGGGCGACGGATGCTGATGAGAGATCGAGATCGAGCACGTTGAGCCGCTCGTAGTCGCTCGGCGTGTACGTGTCGAGCGGCGTTCCGCCATCGAGCGAGCCGTCCGGCTTCAGTGCGACGACGCTGCTGCCCCAGTTGTAGCCGCCCTGATCGGCGTCGTACACGCCGTTGCCAATCGTCACGAAAACGCGATCGGTGATCGGATCGTAGACCGCTCCGGCGCGGCCCCAGCTTCCGCCCTGCGTGTGTCCGCAGTCGTTTGATTCGTCGCCGTTCTCGACGAAGTGAAACAGTTTGTCGCTGCAGCCTGCGTTGAAAATTTTCTGTTCACCGGTTTCGAGATTCACGGTGACGAGATGACCCTGATAGTCGCCGTCGTCGCCCGGCTCCGGATAGGCGGCGACCGTCATGTAGAGATACGAAGAACCGTTGCGCGCCTTCGCGATCGTGATTGGCGACGAACCCTTTTCGACACTGCCTTTCAGCGTGACGAGCTCCGGCCAGCCGTTGCCGGTCACTTCGCTGCCGTCGGCGGCGGCGTACTTGTGCACGTAACCATCGAGTCCGTACGAGTAGACGAAAAGGTGACTCGGATCGACGGCCGGAGAAGACGTCGTCCATCGCGGACCTTCGGGCGGCGTCGTTTGCCAGACGTCGAGACCTGTTCGCGCATCGGTGGCGATCAGTCGTCCGGCTTTCGTGGTGACGATGACGAGATCGCGTTTGAATCCGCCGGCGAGCTCGACGTCGCTGATGTAAACCGGCGCACCGTCCGCGACCTCGGCGAGCGCCACGCGCCAGAAAACGTTCAGTCGCGCGACGTTCGCGGTGCTGAGCACGGAGCGTGTACCGCCTTCCGGCGCATTGAACTGCGACCAGCTTTCGCCAACGTCATTCGCGATCAGCAATCGTCCGAGACCGCGATTCACTCGCGGATAGCTTGCGCCGGGCGGAACCACATCGTTATCCGCAACACCAGTCAGAAAAAGCAACGACGAAACAGCAACGGCGGACATCACACTTCGCATCCGGTAACCAACTCCTGCGTCATGAGACGCGCGAATCTCACTTTGGATTACGTCGCCTGTGTGAATTTCGCTGAGGGCGACGTGAAAGTTTTTACGAGGGCGCACAGCGAGCACAACCGTGCGACTAATGTCTTCGCTAACATGCAGCCATGCGCCGAATCGTCATCGTTCTTCTTCTGCTCGCAGCGACTCCACTCTTCGCGTTCGAACGTCAGTCGAATGCCGACTATCGATCGCGACGCGAGCGCCTCGCATCGAAGCTCGGCAAAGGCGTGCTCGTTCTCTTCGCGAGCACGGAGAGTGAAGGGCCGAATGAGCTGCACGGATTTCGGCAGAACGACGACTTCTTCTATTTGACGGGATGGCGCGAGCCGGGCGCCGCAATCGTCGTCGCCGCGAATCCGTATCGCGAGATTCTCTTTCTCCCCGCGCACAACTCGTCGCAGGAAAGGTGGACGGGACCGAAGCTCGGCGCCGACAGCGGCGATGCGGCGTCGGTGACCGGCGTCGAGCGCGTCGACGTGCTCGATCACCTTCGCGATGAGCTCGTGAAGATTCTCCCGTCACCGGTCGCGCAGGTTTACACCGATCTCTCCGACAGCGGCGAAACGCCGTCGACGATTCCGATTGCGTGGCTGCGTCGCGCGAACGCGTTTCCGAACTACATCAGCTTCGCCGACGCGAAGACGCCGATCGCCGAGCTTCGCCTGATCAAAGATGCGGGCGAGCTGACGCTCCTCCGCAAAGCGTGCGATGCGACGGTCGAAGCGCACCAGGCGGCGATGCGCGCGGTGAAGCCCGGCGTGTCGGAAGGGGAGATCTCCGCGCTGATGCAGTACGAGTTTCAGCGGCGCGGCTGCGAGATGCCGTCGTATTCGCCGATCGTCGGCTCCGGCTTCAACTCGACGGTGCTGCATTACTCCGCGAACGGCGGCACGATGAAAAGCGGCGATCTCGTCGTCATGGATGTCGGCGGCGAATATTCAATGTACGCCGCCGACGTGACGCGCACGCTTCCCGTGAACGGTCACCTCACCGCGCGGCAGCGCGAAATCTACGACATCGTCCTCGGCGCACAACAGGCCGCCGTCGATGCATTCGTCGCCGGCCAGTCGACGATCAAAGGCGGCGATCACGCGCTCTATCGCGTCGCGCAGGAGTACATCAACACGCACGGCAAAGATCTGCACGGCGAGCCGCTCGCCAAATACTTCATCCACGGCCTCGGCCACTACGTCGGCCTCGCCGTTCACGACGTCGGTTCCTACGGTGGACCGTTGCAGCCCGGAACCGTCTTCACCATCGAGCCCGGCATTTACATCCCGGAAGAATCGCTCGGCGTCCGCATCGAAGATCAATACCTCGTCGGCGATGACGGCAAGCTGATTTGTCTGACGTGCGCGATTCCGAAGAAGGCCGAAGAGGTCGAGCGGGCGATGGCGAAGAAGTGATCGAGTAGGATACGCGCGTGCCGACCGACACTCCTCCTTCGCTGCAATTCGACCGCGCCGATTTCGGTGTGCCGGCGTCATCGCGTCTGTTCTGCACTTCCTGCAAACAGCAGGTGATGCAGAGCTACTACACGGTCGGCAATCGCATCGTCTGCGCGGCCTGCCACGAGCTGCATGTCGACGGCGGATCGGAGCTCAACCGTTTTCTTCGTTCGTTCGCGGCGTCGCTCGTCGTCGCCATCGCGGGCGCGACGGTCTGGTGGCTCATTCGCACCTTTCTCCACTTCGAGCTCGGTCTGATCTCGATCGCCATCGGCGTCGGGGTCGCGCGCGCGATCGTATGGGGCACTTACGGCCGCACGAATGTTTTCTACCAGGTGTTCGCAGTCGTCATGACGTACGCCGGGATCGTCCTCAACTACGTTCCCGACATCCTCGGTGAAGTGACTCTCAGTCAGATCAACAGCCGCGCGGTCTTCGTGATTTTGTCGATTGCGTTCCAGGCGCCGTTCCTCCAGGGTGCGAGCAACATCATCGGCATCCTGATCATCGCTTTCGGTCTGTGGGAAGCGTGGAAGCTCACCGGATCGGGTCGTGCGGTCGTGGCAGGCCCGTTCAGCATCTCGCACGCGGCGAATGTTTGATTCACCTCGATGTCCCGCCTGCGGGACGGAGATCTCCGACTCGCTGCTCGCGTGTCCCGTCTGTCACACGCTCGTTCATCGCGACCGGCTCTCGGCGATCGCCGCCGAGGCTGATGCGGAGGCGACGCGTGGCGACAAAGCGCGCGCCGCGTTGCTCTGGCGCGAGGCGCTTTCGCTCCTGCCGGAACATTCGAAGCAGCATGACGCGGTTGCGCGTCGCGTCGAAGAGCTGACGCTCGCGTCCGGAGCGCAGACCACGAGCGCATCGCGATGGAAAACAGGTGGCGTCGGCGCGCTGGTCATCGGCGCTTTGACGAAAGGGAAGCTGCTGCTCGCCGGTCTGCTCAAGCTGCCGACGCTCATCTCGATGCTCGCGTTCGCGGGCGTTTACTGGTCGATCTGGGGATGGCAGTTCGCGATCGCGATCGTCATCGCAATCTACATCCATGAGATTGGCCATGTCGCCGCGCTTCGTGCTCGCGGCCTGCCCGCGAGCGCTCCGATGTTCATTCCGGGCCTCGGTGCCTTCGTCCGTTTGCAGGGTCCGGTCTCGACGCCGCGCGAAGACTCGTACATCGGTCTCTCCGGTCCCATCTGGGGACTCGGCGCATCGCTCGCTGCCGTCGCGCTGTTTTACTTCACGCACAACGCGTTCTGGGCAGCGCTCGCGAGCACGAACGCCGTCATCAACATGTTCAATCTCATCCCGGTGTGGCAACTTGACGGAAGCCGCGGCATCCGCTCACTCTCGATCCGTCAGCGCTGGCTGCTCATCGGCGTCATTGCACTCACCGGCGTGATGAGCAGACAGCCAATGCTCGTCCTCGTAGGGCTCGTCGCGCTCTGGCGTGCGTTCGAGAAGAACGCGCCGCGGCTCGAGGACTGGCCGGCCTTCGCCCGTTACTCAACGCTTGTCATCGCACTCGCCGCGATCAGCATCATGCCGGTGCCGATCAGCGGCCGATGACGAACGACACCGGTTGCGGCAGCTTCACGTCCGCGGTCGCGCCGCCGCTGATCACTTTGTCGTACCACGCGTCGGACTGTTTCGCGCCGCTTTGCTCCATCAAATAGCGCGCGAGCTCCGCGACGTCCGACTCCGCCATCCGAATGCAGCCGTGCGATGCGCGGCCGCCGAGCGAGTCTTCATCGTCGGTCCCGTGAATGTAGTAGTCGGGCTCCTGGAAGAAGATCTTCACGACCTTCATCGGGTTCTTCGGATCGCCCGGATTGGCCGGCTTTTTTCCCTTCGCCCATTTTTCGTTCGGCGGAACCCAGCCGGGATTCCAGACGATGTGGCGAACGGTGAATCGTCCCGTCGGCGTCGGCTTCGACTTCAATCCGACGGCGATCGTGTACGTCTTCACGTCGGTCGCGCCGATGCGGACGACGAGGATTTTCTTCTGCGTGCTCGCTGCCATCGACAGCGGACCGGAAGTTTTGCCGGCGGCCGGAAGGCCGCGCGCAATCAACAGAATGGAGAGGAGAGAAAGGATGGATGCGCGTCGCATACGCGACCCGCTTCTGCAGGTTCCGTGCTACGTCTGATCGGTGGCGAACGCCTTCACGGCATCGCCCTCGGACTCGTACACGGTGAACATCGGCAGGAGGTTGGTGAGCCGCAGCGTTTTGCGCACGCGGTCGTGCGGCTTCAGCAGTCGCAGCGACGCGCCGAAACGCTTCGACGTCTTCAGGCTCTGAACGAGCTCGCCGAGGCCGTTGCTGTCGATGTAATCCATCTCGGAGAGGTTCAGGAGAATCTTGCGATGCCCTTCGGTCAGCAGCTGTTCGACGAGTTTCGGCAGCAGCTCGTCGCCGACGCCGACTGCCAGTCTTCCTTCGAAGTCGACGATGATGATGTCGCCTTTTTTGCGGGTCTCGATGTTCATTCGCGGGCATCATACACGAGCGGCCTTCATCGATTCTTCACACGCTCGCGTACGATGCGGCGATGCGGCACGCACGCATTCTGGTCGTCGAAGACGAGGCGAAAACGAGTGAGACGATCGCGCTCTATCT
This sequence comes from Acidobacteriota bacterium, assembly GCA_034667465.1. Classification (GTDB taxonomy): domain Bacteria; phylum Acidobacteriota; class Thermoanaerobaculia; order Gp7-AA8; family Gp7-AA8; genus JAOBAU01. The sequence continues at coordinate 160,011 of JAXDJV010000030.1, forward strand.
CCGCCGCGAAGGACACGACGTCGTTCCGGTCGCGGATGGTGAATCGGCGCTTGCCGCGGTGCGCGAGCGCGTTCCCGACGTCGTGATTCTCGATCTGATGCTGCCACGGCTCGATGGTCGCGCCGTCTGTCGCGAGCTGCGCGCCGCCGGCGTTGCAAGCGGCATCATCATGCTCACCGCACGCTCCACCGAGGAGGACAAACTCTCCGGACTCGACCTCGGCGCCGACGACTACATGACGAAGCCGTTCAGTCCGCGCGAGCTGATGGCGCGCGTGCGCGCGTTGCTGCGGCGAATCGGTGAGAGCGATGTGCTGGAGCTGGATGGCGTGACGCTCGATCGCGATCGGCATGAAGCACGTGTCGGCGGCGAATCGCTGCGACTGACGCCGACCGAGTTCCGTTTGCTGGAGACGATGCTGCGGCGGCCGAATCGAACGTTCACACGCCAGCAGCTCGTCGACGCCGCGTTCGGCGAGGACTACGACGGTCTCGAGCGAACGGTCGACGTACACGTGAAGAATCTGCGCCGGAAACTGGGCGAGGCCGGGAAAGCGATCGTCACCATCTTCGGCGTCGGCTACAAGCTGACGCGATGATCGTTCGCTCGCTCAGAACGCGAATGCTGCTGGCGACGTGCGTCGTCGTCGTCGCGCTCGCGGCGGTGGTCGGGCTCTTCTCCAGCATCACCGCGAAGCGGCAGTTCGATCGCGTGATGGTGCTGCAGAAAAAGCGGCCCGCGGATGACTACGCGATGGCGACGCGCATCGAGTCGTCGTATCGGGCGACGCATTCATGGAACGCGATCGCGGCGCTCGATCGGCGCGTGCTGGTCATCGATGCCACCGGACGTGCGGTAGCGCGTCATCCGCACGATCTCGATTCGTACGCCGTTCGCGTGCGACCAGGCGGCGTCGAGTTGTCGCGACTGACTGGTGGTCGCAGCGAGGCGCTGATGATTCGCGGCGGCTGGCGTGTGACCGATGCGGAAGGACGCGTCGCGGGGACGATCTACTTTCTGCCGCGCGATGACGACTCGCGCGTCAGGTTCGCGGGATCGCTCGATCGACTGCTGCTCGGCGGCATCGCGCTCGCGATTGTCGCGTTCATGCTGATTGCGGCCACGATCGCGCGCCGGGTCTTTGCGCCGGTCGAAGCGCTGACGCATGGAGTTCGCTCGCTCGCCGGGGGACGGTTTGATGCGCGCGTCCAGGTGAGCGGCAATGACGAGATCGCCGATCTCGCGCGCGCGTTCAACGGCATGGCGGAAGCGCTGGAGCGAAACGAGATCGCTCGACGGAACATGGTCGGCGACGTGGCGCATGAGCTGCGCACGCCGCTGACGAATGTGCGTTGTCAGCTCGAAGCGGTGCAGGACGGACTGGCCGTCGTGGACCGCGCGCTCGTCGACTCGATCGCGGAAGAGGTAATGACGCTGACGCGGCTCGTCGACGATCTGCAGCAACTCTCACTCGCCGAAGCGGGCGCGCTGAAACTGGAGTTGCAGGAAGTGCCGGTCGAGGCGATTGTCGTTCGCGCGGTCGCCGGGGCGAACGTCAACATGTTGATCGAGCCGCTGATGGTTCGCGCCGATCCGCTTCGCGCTGTACAAATCCTGCGGAACCTCGTCGTGAATGCCGTCGCTCACGCGCGATCGCGTGTCGACATTCGCGTCGAACGGCGCGGTGCGTTTGCAGCGTTCATCGTCGAAGACGACGGCGATGGCATCCCGCCGGATCACATCGATCGCATCTTCGATCGCTTTCACCGCGCCGACTCCTCGCGCTCGCGCGTCACCGGCGGCGCCGGACTCGGACTGGCCATCGCGCGCGAGCTCGTTCAACTTCACGGCGGCACGATCGCCGGCGGGAATCGCGACACGGGCGGCGCGCGCTTCACCTTCACGCTGCCGCTCTTCATCGCTTCTTCATGACCGCCGCGTAGTTTGCGGACATGAGAAAAACATTGCTGTTGTTCACGCTCATCTTCACCATCGCCGGCTCCGCATTTGCGCAGGAGAAACGCGTCATCCGCATCGGCGGCGGAAACAGCGAAGAGAAAACGCGCGACTGGCCGAAGCTCGCCGCGAAGAGCGGCGCGACGAACGAGGAGCTCAACGCTGCCGTCGACGCATATGTCGCGGAGCTGACGAAGCGCGATCTCTTCTCGGGCACCGTGCTCGTCGCGCGCGACGGGAAGCCGCTCTACTTCAGGTCGTTCGGGCTCGCCGACAAAGAGAAGGGAACGCCGAACACGAACGAAACGAAATACAACATCGGCTCGATCAACAAGATCTTCACGAAACTGGCGCTCCTGCAATTGCGCGCCGAAGGAAAGATCGACTTCGATCAGCCGGTGCGCAGGTATTTGGCGGAGCCGCGGGTCGATGAGCGGATCACGATCCGCCAGCTGCTCGACCATTCGTCCGGCATGGGCGATTTCTTCGGACCAAAGTTCGAAGCCGAATCGAAGGAGAAGCTGAAGACGTTGCGTGACTACGTCCCGCTCTTCGACGGCGCGGCGCTGCAGTTCGATCCCGGCACGAATCGTCGTTACTCGAACGCCGGCTACATCGTCCTCGGCCTTCTCATCGAGAAGCTGAGCGGCATGAGCTACTACGACTACGTGCGCACGAAGGTCTTCGCGCCCGCCGGTATGCGCGACACCGATTCGTTCGCGAAGGACGAGCAGGTCGCGAAGCGTGCAACCGGCTACACGAATCGCGACGGCGCGAAGGAACGTCACACGAACTTCGACACGCTGCCGGGTCGTGGCTCATCGGCGGGCGGCGGCTATTCGACCGCATCCGATCTGCTGCGCTTCATCGAATCGCTGCGCAGCGGCAAGCTCGCGAGCGTCGACATCGCACGAGCGATCGGCGTCGGCGGGGGAGGCTGGGGCGGCGGCGCGCCGGGACTCAATGCCGCGGTCGAGAGTGAGGATGACTGGGCGATCGTGGTGTTGTCGAATTACGATCCACCGGCAGCCGAGGAGGTGGCGCGCAACCTGCGCCGCTTCCTCGGCCTGGCCGGCGAATGAATCTAATCCTCCTCTTCGAAGAAGACTTCGTTTCCGCAACGCGCGTCCGTCTGGCCGGCCGTCGCCTCGAGCACGTCACGAACGTACATCGAGCGGCGGCCGGCGACGAGCTGACGGTCGGCGTGCTCGATGGCCGCATCGGCCGCGGCGTCGTGATGTCGCTCGAGCCGCTCGAGCTCGAAGTGACGCTCGATCGCGATCCGCCGCCCAAACTTCCTCTGACGCTCGTCGTCGCACTGCCACGACCGAAAGTGCTCAACCGCGTCGTCGCCGCGGCGGCATCGATGGGCGTTCGTCGCGTCTGTTTAATCAACGCGTGGCGCGTGGAGAAAAGCTACTGGTCGTCACCACGTCTCTCGCCCGAGAACCTGCGCGCGCAATCCATCCTCGGCATCGAGCAGTCGCGCGACGCGATCCTCCCGACGATCACCACGCATCGTCTCTTTCGGCAATTTGTTGAAGACGAGCTGCCGTCGATCGCCGAGGAGTCGCTGCGACTCGTGGCGCATCCGGCAGCGAGCGAGCTCCTTCCGCGCAATGTCGATCGCGACGTCACGCTGGTCATCGGCCCCGAAGGCGGCTTCATCGAAGCCGAGCTGGCGTCACTCGACCGCGCCGGCTTTCACGCCGCCACGCTCGGTGCGAGGATTCTGCGGACGGAGACCGCGATCGCAGCCGCCGTCGGGAGGATGTTCTGAGTGTGGGTGCCCGCCGCCACATAACTTCCGTCTACGCGCGCCACTCATCAATGAGACTGGCCACCAGCGCCGTCCATCCTGTCTGATGTGACGCGCCGAGTCCTTCGGCCGTGTCGCCGTTGAAGTACTCATAGAACAACAGCAGCTCGCGCCAGTGCGGATCCTTCGCGAAGCGTTCGGCGCGGCGCGTGCCGACGGGACCGTGCGCGGGACGGTATCCGTGCTCGTCACGCGTGAAGATGCCGATCATCCGATTCGCCAGCTCCGACGCGATGCCTGTGAGCGTGATGCTGCGCGGCGCGGGAGTCGGCGTGTTGCTGAGCGTCATGCCGCGGCGGCGGCCGGCACCGGCGCCGACTCCTTCCGTTGCGCGCGTGTCGGCGAGCGGTTCGGAGACGTTTGAATCGTCGACGTCATCGCCGACCGCTACTCGTACATCGCCGCCGAATGCCTTCTCCAGTTTTCGCAGCGACTCGATCATCAGAAAGCTCGTCGGGAACCAGACCGGTCCGCGCCAGTTGCTGTTGCCGCCCTTCAGCTTCGAGACCGCTTCCGCCGGCTCGTAACCGACCGACGCGTTGCCGAGCGTGAACGGATGTTCCTGATGCACTTTGCTGAGACTGCGCAATCCGTGCTCGGAGAAGAACTCTTTCGGATCGACGACGCGCTTGAGGAGGTGCTGCAGCTGCACGCGGTCGACGACCGCGAGCACGTGCGTGAATTTGTCGCCGTCCTGCACGGTCGTCACGCAGTGCTCGACGATGTCGCGCCGATGATGGAGGAACCATTCGAGGTTCTCGCGGAAGACGGGGAACGGCTCGATCCACGCTTCTTCGAGACGCTCGATCGCGTAGAGCGGAATCAATCCGACCAGCGAGCGGACGCGGAAACGGATCGCGCTGCCGTCAGGCATGCGCAGCAGGTCGTAGAAGAAACCGTCTTCGTCATCCCACAGCGTCTTGTCGCCGCGCATCATCTTCATCGCCGCGCCGACGTAGACATAGTGCTCGAAGAATTTCGTCGCCAGCCCTTCGTAAACCGGATCGTCTTTCGCGAGCTCGAGCGAGATGCGCATCATCACCAGGCAGAACATTCCCATCCAGCCGGTCGCGTCGCTCTGTTCGAGTGACGCGTCGTTCAGCAAAGGCTCGCTGCGATCGATGACCGTGATGTTGTCGAGCCCGAGGAACCCGCCTTCGAAGACGTTGTTCCCTTCGCGATCGACCTTGTTCACCCACCAGGTGAAATTCAGCATCAGCTTGTGAAAGCACTTCTCGAGAAACTGCCGGTCGGGCTTTCCGCTGCGGATGCGATCCATGTTGTAGACGCGCCAGACCGCCCACGCATGCACGGGCGGATTGAGATCGGAGAACTCCCATTCGTACGCCGGGATCTGGCCGTTCGGATGCTGGAACTGTTCGAACACCATCAGCCAGAGCTGCTCTTTCGCGAACTCCGCATCGATGAGCGCGAGCACGACCGCGTGGAAAGCGAGATCCCACGCGGCGAACCACGGATACTCCCACTTGTCCGGCATCGACAGGATGCGCATCGAGTTGAGATGCCGCCAGCGCGCGTTGCGTCCGCGCTGCCGTTGCTGCGATGGCGGCATCGCCGGATCGTCGCCGTCGAGCCAGATGTCGACGTCGAACAGATAGCTTTGCTTCGACCAGAGCAAACCGGCGAACGCCTGCCGCTGCACGTTGCGCTCATCGTCGGATGCGTTCTTCGGATGGACGGCGGCGTAGAACTCGTCCGCTTCGCGGCGGCGGGTGGCGATGACTCCGTCGATGTCGTCGTCGCCGCGGCGATGTCCGTTCGCCGCCGGCCGCAGCAGCATCCGCATCACGACCGACTCTCCCGGCTCGACGTCGAATTGCATCCAGCCGCACGCCTTCGTGCCGCGCGACGCGGGGTTGATCGCCGACTGTTCGCCGCCGGTGATGTAGCGATGGAACGCGTCCTTCACGAACGCGCTCTTCGACGTCGAGCCGGCGCCCCAGACGCGCGGCGCGTTCGTCTCGTTGTCGGTAAAGAGCTTTCGCGCGGCGTGCGGCAGCTCGAGGATGTACGCGCCGAGGTTGGATTTGTGGAGCAGGCCGGCAAGAGGAGCGGCCGCGGTGTCGTCGGCGAGCAGCCCGTCGTCACTCGCGACGATCACCGGTGGCTGCGGCTGCTCCGGTCCCCACGACCACGTGTTGCGATACCAGAGATTGGGGATGAGATGGAGCGGTGCTCGTTCGGGGCCGCGGTTGTGCGCGGTGACGCGGATGACGGTCGTCTCCTCGTCTTCTTTCGCGATCTCGATCTCGACGTCGAAGTAGCGGTCGTCGTCGAAGATGCCGGTATCGAGCAACTCGAATTCCGGATCGTTCGCACCGCGCGCGCGATTTCGGTCAATTAGTTGACCGTACGGATATTCGCGCTGCGGATACTTGTAGAGCATTCGCTGATACGCGTGGCTCGGCAGCGCATCGGTGTAGAAGTAGTACTCCTTGACGTCCTCGCCATGATTGCCTTCGGTCGGCACCAGGCCGAACCAGCGCTCTTTCAGAATCGGATCGCGTCCATTCCACACGGCGAGCGCCCAGCAAAGCGATTGATAGCGATCGCACCAGCCGGCGATGCCGTCCTCGCCCCAGCGATAGGCGCGCGAGCGAGCCTGATCGTGCGGGAACCACGCCCACGCTTCGCCATCCGGACTGTAATCCTCGCGCACGGTTCCCCAGGCGCGGTCGGCGAGGTACGGCCCCCATTTGCGCCAGCGCGGTGCGGTCTGCAGCCGTTGCTTCTCGGCATTCATTTGACTACCGCGTGTAGCTTACTTGCGCGTTCAGCCTGACAGAGATAAAAGTGCGCTATGCGTCTTGTCACTCGCGGAGATCTCGACGGCCTGACGAGTGCCGTCATCCTGACGATGAAGGAGCCGGTCGACTCGATCACGCTCGTCCATCCGCAGGACATCACCGACAAGCGCGTCGACATCGGTCCGAACGACATCCTCGCGAACCTGCCGTATCACCCGTCGTGCGGCATGTGGTTCGACCATCATCTGCAGACCGCGTCGAACGAAAATCCGCCCGCGAATTTCAAAGGGCGCTACGGCCTCGCGCCGTCGGCGGCGCGACTCGTTTACGACTACTACCTCGAGCAAAACCCCGACGACCCCGAGCTGAAACGGCTCGCGAAGCTCGTCGATGAGACCGACCGCCTCGACTCCGCGCAACTCACTCCCGACGACGTCGAGCGTCCGCGCGACTACATCCTCCTCGGCTACACGATCGATGGCCGCACAGGCCTCGGCGGCTTCGAGGAGTACTTCCGCAAACTGGTGAAGTGGCTGAAGACGATGTCGATCGAAGAGGTGCTCGAACAGCCCGACGTCAGAACGCGCGTGCAGCGACTCCGCGACGATCAGGAATCGTTTCGCGCGCTGCTCCAGCGCAACAGCTTCCAGCTCAGCAACGTCGTTGTTACTGATCTACGGGATGTGGATCGCCTTCCGGCCGGCAACCGCTTCCTGATCTATTCACTCTTCCCGCAAACAAACGTGTCGTTACGCGTTCACTGGGGTCCGTATCACGAGACGGTCATCGCCGCGGTCGGCCACAGCATCTTCAACCGGACGTGCAATACGTCAGTGGGGGAGTTGATGTCGCGGTATGGAGGCGGTGGACACCGCGGGGCCGGAACGTGCGTGCTGCCGCTCGATCGCGCTGCGGATGCAATTGATGAGATTTTGTTTGAGTTGCAGAGTGCGGGGTGACGAGATGACGGCGACAGCGGAAAAGATCATCGAGACTTTCGAGACGCTTCCTGACCTGGAGAAGCGTGAGGTTCTGAGTGCGCTTGTTCGGGCGGCGGCGTATCTCGACTACCCGCCGGTGACCGATGACGAGCTCGCCGCTTGCGCCGACGCGATTTTCGCAGAGTACGACCGGCAGGAAGCTGCCGATTGAGATACCCACTGCGCGGAGAGGTCTGGCTGGTCGACCTCGGCATGATGGCAAAAGTGCGACCGTGCGTAGTGGTCAGCGCACCCATCGGCGACGAAGATCGCGCGGTAATTACGCTGGTTCCTCACACGACATCAGGTCGCGCCACGCAATACGAAAGCGCCGTTCCGGTGAGGTTTCTTAAGCCCGGCGCATTCGACGCGCAGGGAATCGTCACCATGCAGCCGCGAGCCGCGATGCACCGCCTCGGCACGCTTACGCCCGAGCAGATGCACGAGGTCGAGATTGTGATGCGTCGCTGGCTTCAGCTACCTCTCTGATCTCACTTCACATTCCGCATCACAAAATCAAACATCAGCTGATGCAGATGTTTGTTCAGCAGCGGCTCCGTCACGCCATGCCGTGATTTCGGATACACCATGAACTCGAACTGCTTCCCGGCTTTCTCCAGCTCGTAGATGAACTGAATCGTGTTCTGGATGTGCACGTTGTCATCATTCGTTCCGTGCAGGAGCAGCAGATTGCCGTGGAGGTTCTTCGCGGCGGTTCGCGGTGCGGTCGTCGCGTAGCCCTCCTTGTTGTGCTCCGGCGTCAGCATGTAGCGCTCGGTGTAGATCGAATCGTAGTTGTGCCAGTCGGTGACGGAACCACCGGCGATGCCGGCGTGAAACGGGGAGGGATGCGTCATCGCATAGCTCGTCATGAAACCGCCGAAGCTCCAGCCGTTGAGGACGATGCGCGAGGTATCGGCCCACGGTTGCGTCTTCAGCCACGCGACTCCGTCTTCGAGATCGCGCAACTCCTGCGGTCCGAAGTTTTTGTAGCTCGTCCACGCCGGCTTCGCCCCCTTACCGCTCGCCGAGCGGTTGTCGCAAATCCAGACCGCGATGCCGTTCTGCGCCAGCATCTGATGAAACATGTACGTCGTCGAGCCCCACGCATTGCGCACCTGCGGCGCGTGCGGACCCGAATACGTGTGCTCGTAGATCGGATACTTTTTCGCCGGATCGAAATTCGTCGGACGGATGAGCATCCCTTCCATCGTGAATCCGTCGCGCGTCTTCACCTGCACGAACTCCGGCTTCGACAGCTCGAACTCCGCGAGCGCGGCGACGCGATTCTCATTCACCGCGCGCAGCGATTTGCCGCTGCCGTCGCGCAGGTCGACGTGCGGCGGCGTGTTGACGTCGCTCGCTGCGTCGAGCCACATCGTCATCGGCTCATTGAACGTCGCGACGTGCGTGCCGGCGCCGCTGCTGATGCGCTGAATCGACGAGCCGTCGAGCTTCATCCGATAGACATGCAGCTCGATCGGCGAATCCTTCGTGCCCGAGAAATAGATCCAGCCGTTCTTCTCATCGACGCCGTGCAGATCGCGCACTTCCCACTCGCCGCTCGTCAGCGCCTTCTGCGTTTTGCCGTCGGCCGACACGCGATAGAGATGCTTGAAGCCGGTCCTCTCGCTGAACCAGAGCATCGAGCCGTCTTTCAGAAACCGCGGCGTGTCCTGCCGCTCCACCCAGGCCTCGGTGGTTTCATGCAGCAGCTTCGTCGCAGCGCCGGTTGAACGCGATGCGGCGACGAGATCGAGCCACGTCTGCTCGCGATCCTGAATCTGACAGATGACGTTCTTCGAGTCACGCGTCCACGCGACGTCGACGACGAGCGGCTCCGCCTTCTCGTAGCCGGCGCGGCTGACTTCCGTCGTCGCACCACTGGTCGCATCAACGACGAAGATCCGCGCGATCGGATTCGCGCCGCCGGCCAGCGGATACGCGGTCACTTCGAGTGTCGATTCATACGGGATGTGATCGACGACCGTGAACGGCTTGACCGGCGACTCATCGATCGACAGATACGCGATCGATTTCGAATCGGGACTCCACCAGTACGCGCGAAAGTTGCCGCGGCCGAAAACCTCTTCCTGATAGACCCAGTCGAGGATTCCGTTCAGGAGCCACTCGCCGCCGGTCGTCGTCAGCTGCTTTTCCTGCTTGCCGTTCGCGTCGACGATGAAGATGTTGTGCTTCCGAACGAACGAAACATACGCGCCGTCGGGACTGAAGCTCGCTTCCTCTTCGTCGCCTTCCGCGTGCGTCAGCCGCGTCAGCGTCTTCTCCGCGATCGCATACGTGTAGAGATCGCCGGCGATCGTCAGCAGCAGTGCATTCGACTTCGGATTGGTGACGATCGAGCGCGGACGCGCGATCTTCTTCGCGTCGGCCTCGGACACTCCCTCGATCTTTCCGGCCTGCGCCTGCAGATCGTCGACGTCGAACAGCGCGACCTCTTTCCCGGTCGCCGCATCGACGAGCGCCTCGGCGACGACTTCCATCCCTTTCGTGCGCGGCACGAAGAAGTGCGTGTCGTCGACCCACGCCACGCCGGTGAGCGGCGTGCCGCTGAACTGGACGCGCGTCTTTGGATCGTAGATGTCGTCGATGGTCAGCTTGCGCGTCCCGGCGAAAAGGGCGGGAGCGGCGAGAAGGAGGAGAAGAGCGAGCGTGCGCAGTTTCATGCGCGCGGAAGTTTACGCGCGATCACCAGCGATGAAACGCGGGATGTCCTTCCTTCACGGCGACGAAGGTGCCGCGGCAGGTCGCGGTCGTTTTGCCGTTCGCTTCGATCGACGCTTCGACGACCGCACGATCGTCCGTCGACTCGACTACGTGCGCGCGGATCGTCAGCAGCGCATCGATCGGCGTCGGCCGTTTGAGGACGACGTGAAAATCGGCGGTGACGGTACACGGCGGCACATCGGCCTTCGCGCGCTTCATCAGATGCATCGTCGCCGCCCAGTTGCTGTGACAGTCGAGCAGCGCGCCGACGATTCCGCCGTTGACGATTCCTTCGAAGGCGAGGTGATGCGGCTCGGGCTTCCATTCGCAAACGAGCTCTTCGCCCTCCTCGAAACTGCGGATGCGCAGTCCCTTCTCATTCGCCGGCCCGCAGCCGAAGCAACGGTTCTGTGGCGCCCACGTTTCCTGCACGGATTTCATGGCACGATGGTAACGATGAAACGACTCCCCATGCTCACTCTCGTCATCCTTTTCTGCGCTGCACAGGCATCCGCGGCGACCATTACGGTCCTGGGCAAGCGGCAATTTTCCGTCCCGGTGCCGGCGGGCTGGAAGTCCGAACAGATGATCGGCGGCCAGAACAAGTTCGACACGATGGTCGTCGACGATCCGGCCGGCACCATCAGGCTCGCATTCACGTTCATCCCGGACGTCGAGAATCATTACGGGACGAAGGAACAGACGTCGACGCTGATGGGCGACGCGCTCGGCGAACTGCTCGCCGGCGCAGTGGAGCGCAAACTTTCGTTCACCGTCGTCGACGCGCCGGGCGGATTCGAGGCGCACAGTTTCTTCACCGACAAAAAGCTGGTCGGCATCAACCCGGTGCCGAAGGACGAATGGCGTTACATCACCGCCGGCGTTCGGACGTTCAAAGGGGCGTTCATCTTCTTCACGCTGCTTTCGAACGAGACCGATTCGCCGGCGCGGACGAAGGCGCTCGAGCTCGTGACGAAAGAGCTCACCGAGCTCACCGCGGCGAAGTGAATCGCGCCAGCAGCTCGGGGAAGAACTCGTCGAAGTGACGCTGCAGCTCGTCGCGCGAATCGGTGAGATGCCGCACTGACGTCTCGAGCCGATGCGGACGCGAGAGCCGCGCCGACAGGTGATACAGCGACGTGTAAATGCCGTCGATGTGCGCGTATGACGAGAGCCATTTGTCATCGCGCATGTACGGATAGACGAGCGCGAGCCTGCCGGGAAGAGTGGCCGCGTGCGGATCGAGTGTCGCGAAGACGCGCGACACGAAGTCGTCGAACGGTTCGTCGGTGAAGCGCGTCCAGCCGCGCACGAGAAAATGATCGAAGAAAACGTCGGCGATGATGCGCGCGTAGTGTCCGTGCTCCGGAACGAGCACGCGACGAAACGCGGCAACGGACGGATGGGAATCGGTGAACGCATCGATCGCGCGATGATTGCGAATCCCTTCGCGAATGCCGGGCGTGAAGCGATCGCCGAGCGGTCCTTTGACGAAGTCGCCGGAGAGATTGCCGATCAGCGATTCCGCATCGGGCGGCGCGAGGAAGAGATGCGCGAGGTGATTCACATCGCGAGTCTATCCGCTACTCGAACGCGATCCCGTCCTCGGATCGCCGCGCTGTCGGCGCGTACTCGCCGACATATCGCCGCCGCCACCACGCGCCGGTTCGCTTTCGTTCATCGGCGTTCGTAAACCAGTACTGCCACAACACCGCACGCACCGCGACCGGCCGTTTCGACGCGAACGGATTTCGCGCAAACAGCCGCAGCACGCTCGGCTCGTTTTCGAGCAACCGCGCCTCGGTCGTCAGCACCCAGCGATTGTTGTCCCACGAGCCGAGCGATGCGAACCAGAGGTTCCAGTCGAAACGCGGCTGATACGGCGCGTAAAGACCGGGCGGCGCGCCGACGTCCTGCGGTTTGAAATCGAACGGATACGCGACCCACGTTTTGCCGTCCGCTGTGCCCTCGAACTCGACCTCATATCGCCCGCGCGTCATCACCGCGAAGAGGCCGTACGCATTCGCAACGCGGAACGGTTCGAGCACGACGGCCGGCAGATTGACGATCGGAATCGACGGCGCCGCGAAGACGACGATCGTGGCGACGAAGAGAACTGGCAGGACGAGCGCGGCGGCGATCGACGGTTTGCGCATTGCCGGGCGTGCGAGCGCTTTCATTAGAAGCGCGCGATCGTCGAGCAGCAGCACGCCAAGCATCAGCACGAGGTAATTGAGGAACGCGTAGTTCGCGGTGAGGATGATGCCGAGCTGCAGCGGCGTGACGATGCAGAAGCAGACGATGCGCGCGCGGCGGCCGGCGAACAGCAGCCAGACCACGAAGAGCTCGATGATCAGCGTCGCCGCGGCGCTCGCCGCGTGAAAACGATGCGGCCATTGCTGAACGTACCAGCCGAGCCACGTCGGCAGCGGACCGTTCTCGTAGTACTTGTCCATCGCCGTGAGATCGCGCCACTGCGTCTCACCGCTCATCAGCTTCACCAGTCCCGATTCGAGGTAGATGCGAAACCACTCCCAGCGCAGCATGAAGAGGCTGGCGCGCGACGGCGGCTGCGACTCAGCGAGTCCGGGACGCAATCCGCGAGGCGCAAAGAAGAATGAGATGAGCGCGGCTTCGAGCAGCATGCCGTCCGACTGATAGGCGGAGAAATCCTGCGCGGCGCTGACGAACGAGAGAAACGCCATCGTCGCGATCGCGATCGACATCCGCGGCCAGATGTTGAAGACGAGCGCGATCGATGCGATGAGTCCGGCGATGACGACGCCGTGCAGCATCGCGGTCGACGCGGAGAACCAGAAGAGCGACGGCACGAGCCAGTAGCCGCGCAGGCCGAGCGCTTCGCGCACCGCGGCGAGATATTGCATCGCCGGAAGAAGGCCGCGCGGTCCGATGAGGCCGTCGATCTGAAACCAGAGACTGAGGAACGCGGAGAAGAAGATGCCGCCGAGCGCGCGCAGCCAGATCCAGCGCGCGCGCAGATACGATGAAGATGACCAGACGTCGGGCGCGAACCAGCGCGCCAGCCACTCCGTCCGCGGCTCAGTCGATTCGTCGAACATCATTCCCGATCACGATGTAGCGAATGCCGTGCGCACGGCACCACGCGACGTCGCGCGTTCGCAGCGCTTCGTTCGCGCGCGTGAAGAGCGCTTCGTCCGGCATCGAACCGAAGTTGTCGATGACGACCGGATGCCGGCCGATGACGTCGATGGCATGTCCCATCGACCAGGGAGCGAGCACGCGGCCGGGCGGCAGCGCGGCGATGCGATTCGCCATCGTCACAACGCGCACGTTCATCGGCGACGCGACTTCGGGCCGCAGCTCGTCATAGATGACGTACGCGAGCGGCGGCGCGATTGTCATCGCGACGAACACGAACGCGGCAACTCTCGACCGCGCTTCAGCGAACGCCAGCGATGCCGCGACGGCGAACAGCGGAATCGCGGGAACGAGGAAGCGGCGGCTCGACAACGCGAGCAGCAGATAGACGATCGCGAAAAGGGCGACCGTTCGATGACGTTTGAAAATCGCGAACGACAGCAGTGCGCCGCCGGTCAGGTTCGCGATGTCGGTGCCGATGCGCGACGGGTCGCGAAACATCGGCTGGAACTCGACGATCGACGAGAGCCACGGATCGCCGCCGAAGAAATGCGCGCCGCGAAGCAGCATCGGCAGCACCGTCGCGATGACGAGCGCTCCGGCGCCGAGTGCGGCGAGCGGACGAACGCCGCGTGCGCGTAACGCGAGAGCGACCGCCGCGGCGGTGAACGCGCCGGCGTGTACCCAGCCGAGGAACCAGGCGCTGTCGGGATACGAATCGGGACGGGTGAGACGGTAAAGCGCGATGACGAGCGCGGCGGCCGCGAATCCGATCCCGGGCTGTTTGTCTTCCGTACCATCGATGAAGAGCGCGACGAACGCAATCGCCGCGGCGGCGAGAAACGCGGTCTGCACGAACATCGCGGCCAGCAGCGAGAGCGCCAGCAGCGGCGCGCTGCGCTTCTTCGTCGCGTAAAGCAGAAAGAGCATCAGTGCCGGCTCGACCCAGTGATGGTCGATCGCATTCGTGCGCGACACGCCGATGAGATACGGCGAGATCGCCAGTGCCAGCGCCGCGAGCCATGAGACTTGCCACGCGCAGAACGCGACGAAGAGCGCGAAGCCGAGCGGCGCGAGCCAGGTCGTGCCGATGACTTTCGATGCGCCGCCGGCGACGAAATCGTAAAGCGGCGGCCACGGACAAAACGCGCCCGCGAGGCCGCGATCGGGATCGGGATCGAGCAGGTGAGGGAAGGCCGCGAAGCGTTTCAAATGATAGAGATCGTCGAACGGCGGCATCGGCAGCGGCGACACGCGCAGCACGAGTGTTAACGCGCCGAGCGCGATCGCGAGCAACAGCCGTTTCCCCATCAGGCGAAATTTATCTTGAATTCGGCCTGGCGCTCGTGCAGTCTTCTCTGCAGCGTCGTCCAAACGCAGCATCACAACCAGGAGCCCCTTTGCGACCGACCCTTCGCGGTTTGGCGTTTGTCTTTACGCTCGGCGTTTCCGCCGCTGCGCAGGCTGCGGGACCGGCTGTCACGTCGACGCACTGCCGCGAAACGGAAGTGGTGCTCGACAGCACGCACTCCGCGGCGCGGCTCTCCGGCTGCGGCAGCGACGAAACGGCCGATCTCCTCTGGCACCTCGACCGAATCGATCAGATCGACTCGCATCTCGACGGCGCCTATCACCGCGATCAGACCGGCGCCGGCGCGATCGTGTATGTGATGGACACCGGCGTGATGGCTGCGCACAGTGAGTTCCTGACGACGGCGGGAAGTCGCGTGATCGCCGGCTATGACGCCACGTCATCGCTCACCGCCGGAACGTCGCACTGCACGTCGCCGAACAAAGCGACCGATCCCTGCTTCGCGAATTACAACGAGCTCGCCGAGTCGTCGCACGGAACGGCGGTGGCGTCGCTCGTGGCCGGACGCTTCGTCGGCGTTGCGCCCGAAGCGACCATCGTCAGCATTCGCGTGATGAACGAAGCGGCGCTGGCAACGACGCGCACATACCTCGAAGGGCTCGATGCCATCGTCCGTCATGCGTTCGCACCGACGTCGCCGCGGTTCCACACCGCGGTCGTCAACATCAGCGGCTGGGTGCTCGAACGTCTGGCGACGTCACGCGATCCGAATCCGATTCCGTTCGCAGTCGTGGAGCAGAAGATCCGGACGATGATCGGCGGCATCGACGCGAACGGCAATCCCGATCCGAACGGCAAGCGGTTCTTCTTCACGGTGGCCGGCAACAATACCGACAGCGGCTGCGGACGTGATGGTGTCGTCGACCGTTTTCCGGCGACGCTCGGCAAGGAGCTCGACGGTCTGATCACCGTCGGTGGGATGACCGCGCAGAATGACTGGTGGTCGGGCGCATGCCACGGCGGCGTCGAGATTCTCGCGCCGTCGCAATCGGTTTTCAGCGCGTCGATCAGCGCAACCGATCACTATCGCGGCGCAACGCTTCGCTCCGGAACGTCGTTTGGTGCGCCGATCATCGCCGGCATCGCCGCGCGGATGCTCTCCGCGCATCCGGAGTTGTCGCCGGCCGAGATCGAAGCGGCGATCGAAGCGACGCCGTCGCGCATCTCGAATCCCGACGCGATGTACGCGGACGGGCGCGTGGCGGTCTTCCCGTCGCCGGCGCCGGCACGGCCGGCTGCGTGGGTTCGCACAGCGTCGGCGTACGGCTTCGCGGCGGAAAATGGTGGCGGCGCGAATCTGCATCGCTGAGGCCTGGCACCGATGGCGCACAATCGGTCGCCATGAAACTCGACGCATCCCTCAGCGGCACCTTTCTCCTCGGCGGCGACCTTCCCGTTCATCGACTCGGCTTCGGCGCCATGCGCATCACCGGCAACGGCGTCTGGGGTCCGCCGAAAGATCGCGATGAAGCGCTGGCCGTCCTCCGACGCGCGGTCGAGCTGCGCATCAACCTCATCGACACCGCCGAGTCGTACGGCCCGCATGTCAGCGAAGAGCTGATCGCCGAAGCTCTGCATCCGTATCCGAAAGACCTCGTCATCGCCACGAAAGGCGGACTCGATCGCACCGGTCCGAACCAGTGGCCGATGGACGCGCGTCCGGAGCGTTTGCGCGAAGAGCTCGAAGGAAGTCTTCGCCGCCTGCGGGTCGATCGCATCGACGTCTATCAGCTGCATCGCATCGATCCGAACGTGCCGGAGAAAGAGCAGTTCGGGGCGTTGCGCGAGTTTCAGCGCGAAGGAAAAGTGCGGCACATCGGATTGTCGGAAGCGGATGTCGCGCAGATCGAGCGCGCGCGAAAATTCTTTCCCGTCGTCTCCGTGCAGAATCGCTACAACCTCGCCGATCGCGAATGGGAGCCGGTGCTCGATCACTGCGAGCGCGAGAACATCGCGTTCATTCCGTGGTTCCCGCTCGCGACCGGAAAGCTCGCCGAAGAAGGAGGCGTACTCGCGCGCCTTGCCAAAGCGCACGACGCGACGCCGGCGCAGATCGCGCTGGCGTGGCTGCTGCGGCGCTCGCCGGTGATGCTGCCGATTCCCGGAACGTCGCGCGTGAAACATCTCGAGGAGAACGTCGCCGCGGCAGCGATCGAGCTGACCGACGACGAGTACGCGAGCATCTGAGCGCTACGGCGCCGCGCTTCCCGGCAGTTCGGAAGCGCAAACTGCCGCCGCCGGCTCCGGCTGTACGACGAGGACTTCCGTTGCCGAGCAGGTCGTGACCAGATCGGTGACGGTGAACGAAGTCGTCAGCGGCAGCGCGACGATCGCATCGTCGCGGCGACAGCGTCGCGTCCGGAACAGCAGATCGGTCGGGATCGGGATGCTGTACGTGCTCGTGCCGTTGCCGTTGTCGCGAACCGACGCCGGCCTAACGACGCGATTGTGAAACTCGAAACGGATCGGATTCGACAGCGTGCCGATGGTGATGTCGCCGGTCGAGCCGGCGACCATCTCCGATGGCAGCGCGACGAATCGCGCGCGTGGCGTCGTGTATGTGAACGTCGGTCCGGCAACGGTATCGCCGGTCAACGCATTGATCACGATGATCGGACCGCTCGCGTCCTCGCATCGGGTCGCGCGCCTCGCGTTGGTGACGGCCTGGAATTGCGTGCCGCTCACGCGAATCACCGATGCGGCCACTCCCGCAACGGTCACGGAGAGCGGATCATCGAAGCCGCTGCCGTCGATCGTGATCGCGGTGCCGCCGGTGGACGGTCCGCTGAGCGGCCGCGTCGACTGAATCGTCATCGGGATGTAATAGCGGAACGCGTTTGGCAGCGTCACCGACGCGCCGCTCGCAACGTTGACGACGCGAAGGCCGACGGGGAAAAGCATGCGTGACGGAGGGGAGATGAAGTCGACGCTGTAGAAGGCCGCCGAAATGACCGGCACTTCCTGTTCGCTGCCGTCCGGATCAATGACGAAGAGCTGCACTGGTGCGCTGAAGCCGGAACCGTAAACCGTGAGTCGCGCACCGCCGTTGACGGGACTGCTGGAGGGACCGACACCAAGGACTTTCAACGTGCGATCGAGCTCATAGACGGTCGCGCGATTGGATACCTCGATGCGCGACTCGTTCGGCGTCCCGGCGCGATTCACGATCGTGACCGAATACTCGCGCTCTTCGCCGCCCGTATCGATACGCGGAGTGAACCCCGTCACCTGCTCAGAGTTTACAAACAGCACGAAGCATGCGCGCGCGATGCCGTCGCTGCCGGTGAAAAAGACCCGAACAGGCGCCTCGAACCCGTAGTAGCTCACGGTGAATGAGTCGCCATCCGAGATGAACCGCGTCGGAAAGATCCGCGGTTGAAGAGGTGGTGTGAGCGCGACGGCGTTCGCCGCGAAGCCGAGCATTGCGATTACGAGCACGATCGCGCTGCGCTGACTCTTCATCCCCATCACGTCCTCCTGGTTGTTTGTCAGAGGATACGCTGAAAGAGGGATGAGGCATGGGGCATGAGGTATGAGTTAAAGGCTCTTACTCATGCCTCATGCCTCATCCCTCATGCCTCCTTAAGGCGGAAGTCTCACATCCACGGGCGGCAGCTCATCCTTCACGAATTGCCTGTAATTCTCGAAACGCGCGAGGATCTCATCGACATATGCGACCGGTTCCGTGCCGCGCGCGTAACCGTGCTTCACGACCGGATCGTTGTAGACGTTGCGCTTTGATTTGCGGACGAGCCAGTAGGCGACGTCGTTCCACGACTTCGGATTGTCACCGTACTTTTCCGCGAGCCGGACGGCGTCCTGAACATGGCCGAGGCCGACGTTGTAGGAGGCGAGGATGAACTTGATCCGCTCGTCCTCGTTTGCGATCGACTTCTTCCACGTCTCGTCCATCTGCCAGAGGTAGCGGCACGCGGCTTCGACGCTCGAGCGCGGATCATTCGCATTCACCTTCAGCGATTTTGCCGTGCGCGGCATGATCTGCATCAGTCCGATTGCGCCGGCCCAGGAGCGTGCGTTCGGGTTGAAACGCGATTCCTGAAACGCCTGCGCGGCGATGAGACGCCAGTCCCAGCCGGGGATGCTGGCGTATTCGCGGAAGGCGTCGTCGAACGGTGAGAGCGTGCCGGTTTCGGCGGTGAGATACGGACTGGCGGAGCGCGACAGAAATCCGCGCCGGTCAAGAAAATACTTCCTGTAGAGCACCGCGAGCAGTGACGCTTTCCGCTTCGCCTCGATCCAGTGATTGAGTGCCGCGACGAGTTGCGGCGCATTGCGCCGCGTCGCCCAGACGATCGGCTGCGGCGGTCCGATGGCCGGCCTGACGACGAGGTTCGTATATTCGCCGGCTCTGAGTTGCGCCAGATTTTCCGCCGCCACCGTGTAGCCGATCTCTCCTTCGGAAAGACGCTGGATCAACTTGTCGCTCGACTCGTCGACTTCGACGACTTCGATGTCGTTGTCGAGTGAGGCGTTCAGCTCCACGAGCCGCGCGCGATACGGCGAGACGCGCGGAAGATGGACCTGCTGGCCTGCGAGCTCGCGCGGAGTGGCGATCGGCCGCGCGCGAATCGTGATCGTCGCAGGCGTCGTTTCTTTCTCTTCGCGAACGAGCGCTTTCTTCACCGTCGGCGTCGCCCCGGCATTTGGTTTTTCGGCGCCGCGCTGCACGACCACCGGCGCCGTCTCGTACAGCCCAATGGTCTGCAGCACTTCATCGGTATCGGCGGTCGCGGCGAGCTGCGCGGCGACGACGTCGCCTTCGCCACGATTGAGCTGCTCGTAGAGTGACGCGCTGTCGCGAACGACGACCGGCTGCAGCTTCAGATGCGATTCGCGCGCGAACCGATCGAGCAGTTCGTACTCGTAACCCATAGTCTCCCCACGGTAGATAAAGTAGCCGGTGGAGTTGAACGTGAAGAGGACGCGCAGCGTGCCGCCCGCGGTGATGGCGTCGAGATCGCGCGCGATCGGCTCGCTCTTCGGCGGCACGATCTTTTGCCCTTCCGATGGCTTCGGCACAGGGCCGGTGTCGACGCGGATGGCCGGCTTCACCGGCGGCGCGGGCGGTGGCGGCGGCGCTTCGCGCCCGCACGCGACTGCGAGAAGAAGGGCGACTGCGAACGGCGGCTGCTTCACCGCACGCTCGTGTACGCCACAAAGATGCCAGGGCGCGGGTATCATCCGCGCCGACGAAAATGACGAACAACTACGACTCTTCCGCAATCGAAGTCCTCACCGGACTCGAGCCGGTCCGCAAACGGCCCGGCATGTACACGCTCACCGAACGTCCCAACCATCTCGCCCAGGAAGTCATCGACAACTCCGCTGACGAAGCGATCGCCGGCTACGCCGACGACATCGCCGTCACGCTGCACGAAGACAACTCCGTTTCCGTCGTCGACAACGGCCGCGGCATGCCGGTCGACAAGCACGCGAAAGAGGGCGTCTCCGGCGTCGAAGTCATCCTCACGCGTCTGCACGCCGGCGCGAAGTTTTCCGACAAGAACTACCGCTTCTCCGGCGGCCTGCACGGCGTCGGCGTCTCGGTCGTCAACGCGCTTTCGAAGAAGCTGCAGGTGTGGGTTCGTCGCGACGGCAACGAGTACTCGATGTGGTTCGCCGACGGAAAAAAGAAGGCGGAGCTGAAGATCGTCGGCACGGTCGGCAAGCGCAACACCGGCACGACCATTCGTTTCTGGCCGGACGAGACGTTCTTCGATTCGCCGAAGTTCAGCGTGCCGCGACTCAAGCACGTCATGCGCGCGAAGGCAGTGCTGTCGCCGAAGCTGCGGATGCGTTTCGTCAGCGAGCAGGATCCGGCCGACAGCGAGGAGTGGTACTACGAAGACGGGTTGAAGGATTACCTCGTCTCGGAGCTGGCCGGTTCGCTGACGATTCCCGAGCATCCGTTCGTCGGACATTTCGCCGGTCTCGACGCTGAGGCGGACTGGGCGGTGGTCTGGTTGCCGGAAGAAGGCGATCTCGTCGCCGAGAGTTACGTGAATCTGATTCCGACCACGCAGGGCGGCACGCACGTCAACGGATTTCGCACCGGGCTGACCGAAGCGGTGCGCGAGTTCTGCGAGCTGCGCAACCTGTTGCCGCGCGGCGTGAAGATCACGCCGGAAGATGTCTGGTCGCGCTGCAGCTACGTTCTTTCCGTTCGGATGAAGGAGCCGCAGTTCACCGGCCAGACGAAGGATCGGTTGTCGTCGCGCGAAGCGTCGGCGTTCGTCTCCGGCGTGACGCAGGATGCGTTCTCGATCTGGCTCAACACGAACGTCGCCGAGGCGCAGAAGATCGCGCAGGTCGCCATCGACAGTGCGATGGTGCGGCTGCGGCAGGGAAAGAAGGTCGAGCGGAAACGGATGACGTCCGGTCCCGCGCTTCCCGGCAAGCTCGCCGACTGCACGAGCCAGGATCTCGATCGGACGGAGCTCTTCCTGGTCGAGGGTGATTCCGCGGGCGGCTCCGCGAAGCAGGCGCGCGACCGTGATTTTCAGGCGATCATGCCGCTGCGCGGCAAGATCCTGAACACGTGGGAAGTGCACTCGAACGAAGTGCTCTCATCGCAGGAAGTGCACGACATCGCCGTCGCGCTCGGCGTCGATCCGGGAACGGAAAATGTCAGCGGCCTTCGCTACGGCAAGGTTTGCATTCTCGCCGACGCCGATTCGGACGGCGCGCATATCGCGACGCTGCTCTGTGCGCTGTTCGTCCGCCACTTCCGCAAGCTCGTTTCCGACGGACGCGTGCATGTAGCGATGCCGCCGCTCTATCGGATCGACGTCGGGAAGAACGTCTATTACGCGCTCGACGATCACGAGCGCGACGGCATCCTCGCGCGCATCGAAGCGGAAGGGATCAAAGGGAAGGTGAACATCCAGCGTTTCAAAGGACTCGGCGAAATGAATCCGCTGCAGCTCCGCGAAACGACGATGTCACCCGACACCCGCCGCCTCGTGCAGCTGACGCTCGAAGCGGAGACGGATCCCGACGCCACGATCGACATGCTCCTCGCGAAGAATCGCGCCGGCGATCGCAAGACCTGGCTGATGGAAGAGGGAAACCGGGCGGAGATCCTGGAGTGATCGACGCGCTGATCATCGTCGTCGCCGCGCTGTTTCTGGTCAGCGTGCTGGTGTCGACGAGGATCATGCGCCGCAGTCTCAGTGCATTGACGCCGGAGGAGAAAGCGCGGCTCGTCGACCCCGCGGCGGCGACGCCGATCTGGTCGTTCATGGCGATGGTTGCCGTCCTCGCAATCTGGCTGATGCTCATCTTCGTCGTGCGCGATTACACCCGCCTCGCGACGCCGTCGCGCTCGCGGCATTCATGCTCCTCAGCGCCGCGACCGGCGTGATGACGTATCGCCACTATCAGCGTCACGGAATGCCGCCGGCGTTCCTGCGCGCGTTTGCGATCGCGCGAGCGTTGCGGCTGGCGGGAGCGATTGCGTTGTTCGGGTTGATCGCGGTGTGGGTATTTATGGCATGACTCGTATAGTTGTCGTATCTGAAAACTTATGGAAATCAGATGCGGCAGGCGTTATTCTTGCGCGCAACGGCAGGCAATCTGTCGATAAAAGGAGCGCAAATGAGAAAACTCGCCATCCGATTCGCATTGACGGTCGCTCTGCTGTTGTTCGCCGCGCCGATGTTCGCGCAGGAGTACGGCTGCTACGACTGCCGCCAGGACAATACATCTGACGCAACTTTCATGTGGTGCGACCATCCGCAGACAATTCGTGGGGCTGGGACCAACCGTGCCAGTGGGTAACGATTGGCCAGGTTATCACCTGCAAGCGCGTCGGGTTTCGCTGCTACTACTTCGAGGTCTGCGGTTGAGGTCATCCGCGACGTTCGCGCTGATCGCGATCGTGTTCGCGATCAGCGCTGAAGCTCAGTCAGGTCGGAGCACGGTCGTCGTACAGCTCGAGCCACAGCACACATCGACATCGCCGTCGGGAAAGTTGTCGTTGCGATCGGCACACGAA
This sequence comes from Acidobacteriota bacterium, assembly GCA_034667465.1. Lineage (GTDB taxonomy): Bacteria > Acidobacteriota > Thermoanaerobaculia > Gp7-AA8 > Gp7-AA8 > JAOBAU01. The sequence goes on from JAXDJV010000030.1 coordinate 182,770, forward strand.
CCGGCGCAACAGCGCGAAATCGCGGTGAAGAATGGCGACGCGCAAGTAACCGAGGCCGCCGGCAGCATTTGGGAGCTGCAGCTCGCGAGTGACGGATGGTGGTCGCCAGTACGAACGATCAGCTTTCCCGCCACGGATGTCACCGAGCATCAGGCGTTGCCGGTGTGGCGCACCGGCGTCGTCAACGGTCGCCTGACCGCCGGAGACAAAGACATCGAGCTGCCGAAATCAATCACGCTCACCGTCGAGTCTCCGCCGCAACCTGCCGCGCCGCCGGAGATTGCGCGCGGCACGACGTTCGATTGTCCGGTGTCACCAGATGGTAGCTGGTCATGCCGCATTCCGGCCACGACACTCGATCTCGTGCTGCGGCAGAAAGGCATCACTCCCCACTACCGTTGGGGAGTTGCTGTCGCGACGACTGAAGCGAAAGACCTCGGCAACTTCGTGCTGAAGCGCGGTGCGTCGTTCACCGCATGGCTCGATCGCGCCACCACGAAGAAGCTGAAATCGCCGGCGCATGCGCGACTCGTTCGCAGCGTGACGCCGCTCGGCGGCGAGACCTCGGCGCGCCTCAGCGTTCCCGTCGCCGAAGCGTCGTTCAACGCAAAAGGGGCGGTGCAACTCGCGCCGTTACCGGCCGGTATCTACGTCCTCGAAGTGCGGGCCGAAGGATTCGCAACCGCGCGCGTTTCGCCCGTGGAGATTTATCCCGGCAGCGAGTCAGTCTTTCGCAAGCCGATCGAGCTTCATCCTCCGATCACTGTCGCCGTGTCCGTCGATCCGCCGGTGGATCCCGCCGGCACGCCGTGGCGTGTCAGCTGGCAGCGCAACAATGATTTCGTGTCCGGCGCCGACCCGTTCCCCTTATTCAGGGCCACCGTTGACAAGGAAGGGAGTGTGAAGATCGCCGGCCAGGAACCAGGAACGTTTTTTCTTCAGATCCTGAACGCGGGTGGCGATCGGATTGCCGAGCGTTCTCTCGTCGTCCACGACGAGCACGACGCGGTCATTCGCGTGCAGGTCGAATCGCACGACGTGAAGGGAACGCTGCGACTCGGCGGCGAGCCGATTGCGGCGACGCTTTGGTTCGGAAGTCGTTTTGGCGCAGAACGGGTGAAGATGACGGCGAATGCGGAAGGTGCCTTCAGCGGCGCGCTGCCGCATCGCGGCGAATGGCCACTCGACGTCGAAAGCAGGGAGTTGTCGTTACTGACGATGACGGACGTGACGGTCCCTGATGACGACAAGCCGCTCGACATCGATCTGCCTGACACGACGCTTTCCGGCTGGGTCATCGGATCAGACGGTCAGCGGCTCACTAACGGGAGTGTTGCTGTCCGGACCGGCGTTCGTTTGGTTGAACCGCGGCTCGCCGCCGACGGCTCGTTCACTCTTCGAGCGCTTACCCCCGGAGTTGTTCACCTCATCGCGACCGATCGACGTACGGGGGAAACGAGTTCAGGAGTTGACGTCCCGCTCTCGGAGGGTGAGAAGCGTGCGGGTGTCGAGCTTCGCATCGATGCGAGGAAGGCTGTCGTCGGAACGATTGTGTCGCGCGGACAGCCGGTGATCGGTGCCAGCGTGACCGGCTTCGGTCTCGACGTCGGCAGCCAGATTGCGCCGATGACCGATACCGATGTCACTGGTCGCTTCGTTCTCTACATCGCGGAGCGCGCGCAGCGCGCTCGCTTCACTGTCGGCGCTCCCGGACGAACGCTGCAGACATTTGACGTGACGATCACTCCGACGCCGGTCACGCTTGAGCTCGAGCCGGTCGGTGGCGTGGTCGAACTGGTTGTCGACGGACCTTTTCGTCTCATGCGAAACGGGATGACGATTCCGATCAACATGATCACCGACTGGATGTCAGGTCACGGCGATCCGCTGAGCGACTTTTCTGTCATGCACATTCCCGATCTCGCGCCGGGCCGTTACGAAGTCTGCTCGACAGGTTCGGCAACGCCGGCTTGTGTCGGCGGTGAGCTCGCCCCGGGCGGAACGCTGCGGCTTGTCGTGCCGAAGCAACCCTAAGCGAGCATCTCGCGGATCGCGGCGTCGACGTGAATCCTGGTCGTGTCGAGCACGATCACGCCGTCGTAATCATCTTCGCGAAGGATGAGCGACAGCTCGGTGCCGCCGAGGATGATCGCTTCGATTCCGGAGCGCTCGCGCATGCGGGCGATGATGCGAAGGAGCTCGGCTTTCGTTTCCGCGACGACGTTGCCGCCGATCAGCTCGTTCATGTAGCTGTCGTGCACGAATCGCTGCTCCTCTTCATTCGGCACGACGAGCGCGATCCCGGCCGGCTCGAAGACGTCGCGATAGAAACTGCCGGTCATCGTGAAGCGCGTGCCGAGCAGACCGGCGGTGCGAATGCCGCGTTGCTTCGCGACGTCGCGCGTCTCTTCAATGATGCTGATCAGCGGAATCGGAGAGATGCGCCGCACTTCATTGAAGACGATGTGCGGCGTGTTCGCCGCGAAGAGCGCGACTTCCGCACCGCCACGCGCAAGCCGGTTCACCTCTTCGGCGAGCAGCTCCGTCAGTCGCGGAAGCTCGTTCGTGGCGACCAGTCCGAGCACCGACTTCACGTCGACGCTCGAGATCAGCATCCGCGGATACGTGCCGTCGGTGACCCGCTCGCGATACTTCGCGATCAGCGCGCGGTAATACTCGATCGTCGATTCCGGACCGGTACCGCCGACGATCCCGAGCATCTTCATCAGAACATCCCGTTGGCGTTTGCCGACTCCGGCGGGACGCGCTGCAGCACGTCCCAGTGTTCGACGACTTTGCCGTCGTCATCGAGCCGGAAGATGTCGATGCCGGCCCAGTCGGCGTCGCCCGGCCACTGCTGCCGGCAATGCAGCACGACGTAATTTCCCTCGGCGATCGAACGAACGACCTCGACATGTTTTCCCGGATAGTCGCGCGCCATTCGCTCGAAGTAGTCGATGAACGCCTGCCTGCCGTCGCCGACCGCGGGGTTGTGCTGCGTGTATGTCGCGCCGGCGTAGCGCTCCATCGCTTCCGCCGGCCGGCACTCGTTGAACATCATTTCGTAGAAGGCAATCGTGTTCGCCTTGTTGCGCTCGAGCTCGCTCACAGGTCGTTCAGCTCCAGTGCGCCGCCGCGCCACTGTTTTTTGAACTGCGCGGTTGCTCTGGTCGCGTCTTTCTTCTGCGCGCGCAGCGATCGCGCGAGCAGCCAGAGCGAGCGGGGGTTGTTCGGATTCTTCGCGAGATCGGCGCGCAGCACTTTCTCCGCATCGGCCGCACGACCGGCGCGCAACAGCGCCGCGCCGAGCGTCTCGCGTGTCGGATAGAACCAGTCGGCCGGCTCGTCGTAGTTGAGCGCGTCCTCCGCGTCGACCGCTTTTGTGTACTCCGCGATCGCCGTCTCGCGCTCGCCGCGCGCCTCGGCGATCCGTCCCGCGAGCACGCGCGACGCCACTTCGCCCAGCGGTTTCGGCGGGTTCTGCATCAGGCCGTTCTCGTCGCCGAGCTTCGGCCGTCCCGCTTCGAGCGCCTTCCACTCCGACTCCGCACCGCTGACGTTCCCGAGCCGCGCGAATGCCACGCCGCGCGCGAAGCGCGAGAAGACATTCGACAGCGGGCCGGCATCTGCGACCGGCTGGCGCAGCACCTCCTGCCAGCGGCCGAAGCGCGCCATCACGAGCGTCTCCGCCGCGGCGACGACTTCGACGGGAGGCAGATCCTTCAGCATCGGCGCGACGTTCGACGCCATCTCCGCCGCCTGCGTTTTCGCGGGCTCGTAACGGCCGATCATCGCGTTCGACGCCGAACCGAACTGCAGGTTGTGGTTGTAGTACATCGCCGCGTACATGTTCTCGGCGCCGTTGCGTTTGATGAACTCGCGATCGACGTCCGCCGCCAGCTCGTTCGCGCGCGCGGCGCCTGAATAGTTGCCGGTGCGCTGATAGATGTGCGCCGGCATGTGGACGAGATGTCCGGCCGACGGCGCGAGAGTTTCCAGCCGCTTCGCACTCGCCAGCGCGCGCTCCGGATGCGAGGACGCTTCAACGGCGTGGATGTAGTAATGATTCGCGCCGACGTGCCGAGGATGTTTCTTCAGCACCCCTTCCAGCGTCGACACGATCTCGTCCGTCCCCTCCGCCGCCTTCCCGTCATGCGACCAGAACTTCCACGGCCGCAGATCCATCAGGCTCTCCGCGTACAACGTGGCGACGTCGGCGTCGTCGCCGTACTTCTTCGCGACGTCGCGCATCGCATCGCTGTAATCGATCGCGAGCTGACGGCGATTCGCGGTCGGCTCCTTCGAATAGCGTTTCATCAGCGCGGCGATGAGGTCGCGCTCTTTCTGCGACGCATATTCCTGATGCGCGGCCGCCGTGTGAATGGCGTCGAACGCCTGCTGTTCGCGCGGCGGGTCGACGTCCATGTTGATGTTCGGACCGAGCGCCAGCGCCGCTCCCCAGTAACCCATCGCCAGCTCGGGATCGAGCTCGGTGGCGTGCGTGAACGAACGGACCGCCTGCTCGTGATTGAACGCGTAGAGGTAACGCATCCCCTGATCGAAGAAGCGCTGCGCGTCGGCGTTCGACGTCGACACTTTCCAGTGCAGATCGCTGAGCCCTTCGTCGAGAGTCGGCGGCGGCGTGGCGTGGTCGGCGGGATGTTGTGCGACGGCGGCAACGCAAACGAGTCCGAGAGCGAGCGCGAAGAAAAGACGCATCGGGGCACCTCCGAATGCGCGAATGTTAGCGCGTCACGCGCGCGGCGACGACCGAGCGCTTCATTTCACTTTCGCCACGACGACCGTGATGTCGTCCGCCTGCGGCGCCACTCCGCGGAATGCCGCAACGTCGGAGACGATCGCGTCGCGCATCCGTGCGGCGTCGCCTTCCGTATGCGCGGCCAGCAGCGTCAGGCGATCGAATCCGTACGCGTCTTCGCCGGCATTGACGGCTTCGTAGATGCCGTCGGTGTGCAGGATGAACGCGTCGCCGGATGCGAACGGAACCTCGCGCGTGACGAGCTCCTGGCGCAGCCGCACGCCGAGCGGCGGCGAGAACATTTCGATCGCTTCAGTCTCTCCGTTGCTGCGGCGAAAGATCAGCGGCGGATGTCCGGCGCTGGCAATCGTGGCGACGCGCCGCTCGTCATCGAGCAGCAGGATGGCGAGTGAGACGAGCATGCGGCGGCGGCTCGTTTCGTTCACGAGCTCGTCGAGCCGTTTGAGGACGTGCACCGGATCGTCGAGCGAATCGCGCAGCAGCGTGAAACCGGCGCGCAGCGCGGCGAGGACGATGCCGCTGCCGAGGCCGTGGCCGGCGACGTCGCCGCAAACGATCGCGAGGCGACGTTCGCCGATCACGAAGTAATCGAAGTAGTCGCCGCCGACTTCGGTCGCCGGGAGCGAGACCGCTGCGATGTCGAGCCAGTCGAGCTGCGGCGGCGCGCTCGGCAGCATGCTGAGCTGCAGATCGCGCGCGTAATGCAGCTCGTCGCGCATGCGGGCGCGATCGACGGCGCTCTCATGTTCTCTGCGCCACTGGCCGACGAAATCGCGTTTGAAACGGCGCGTCGACATGAGGCTCGCCAGGAGGACGATGCAGTTCCAGCCGAACGCGCAGATGATGAGCGCGATCAGCGCCATACGACCCTTTTGCCAAAGCAGCAATCCTTCGACGATCGCCACCGCTTCGAAGAACCCGTGCAGCAGCACGAACTCCGGCGCGAGGAGCCGGAAGCCGAAGGTGACGGCGGGGAAGAGGAACACCCACGCCGGCCAGCCGGCGTTGCTCGTGAAGAGCATGAAGAGGAGGTACTGGACGGAGATCGCTCCGACGATCCACGGACGGACGTTGCGCCCGACGACGGCTGCCATCGGTTCGAAAAGGCGCGATCCTTTTTTCGTGTTGCCGCTGAGGACGTCGGCGATGCCGGCCGACGAGATGACGAGCAGGAGATTCGCGATCGAGAGAATGCGATCGACGAGCGATCCGCGCGGCGATGCGAACGCATAAATGATCTCGCCGGCCACCGCAACTCCGAAGCCCATGACGAGCAGACGGAAGCGGGCGAGGTTGCGCGCGTCGGCTACGCGTCGCAGCGCCGCCTCTTCGCTCAGTAGAGCGACTTCCCCGAGTGTGAATGCTTCCATCTGATGTCCGGCGCCGCGAAGTCCCATGGTAATTCGGAAAACGAGCGCAATGGTTTACCCTTCGCCCGCACTCGAACCCGCATCCGACTATGGCCACCAGAAAATCCGACTCAAAAAAATCGAAACGCAGCTCTCCGCCGCCGCCGACGTTCAACGAAGTCGAGCGCCAGCCGGTCGCCGACTTTGCCCGCAAGGCGTACCTCGATTACTCGATGTACGTCATCCTCGATCGCGCACTGCCGCACATCGCCGACGGCCTGAAACCGGTGCAGCGCCGTATCGTCTACGCGATGTCGGAGCTCGGCCTCGGACCGAACTCGAAGCCGAAGAAATCGGCGCGCACGGTCGGCGACGTCATCGGCAAGTTCCATCCGCACGGCGACAGCGCCTGCTACGAAGCGATGGTGCTGATGGCGCAGCCGTTCTCGATGCGCTATCCGCTGATCGAAGGGCAGGGAAACTGGGGCTCGCCCGACGATCCGAAATCGTTCGCGGCGATGCGATACACCGAGGCGAAGCTCGCCCGTTTTGCGCAGACGCTGCTGAGTGAGCTGGAGCAGGGGACGGTCGACTGGGGTCCGAACTTCGACGGCACAATGAAAGAGCCGCGGCTGCTGCCGTCGCGGTTGCCGCACGTGCTGCTGAACGGCGCGTCGGGAATCGCGGTCGGCATGGCCACCGACATTCCGTCGCACAACGTGCGTGAAGTCGTCGCCGCCTGTCTCGAGCTGCTCGACAATCCCGACGCCACGCTCGCGCAGATCACGAAACACATCAAAGGTCCCGACTTCCCGACGGCCGCGGAGATCGTCACGCCTGCCGCCGAGATTCGCGAGATGTACAAGACCGGCAACGGCTCGATTCGCCAGCGCGCGAAGTGGGACGAGGAAGATGGCGACATCGTCATCAGCGAGCTGCCGTTTCAGGTGTCGGGCAACAAAGTGCAGCAGCAGATCGCCGCGCAGATGACGGCGAAGAAGCTGCCGATGGTCGAGGACATGCGCGATGAGTCGGATCACGACAATCCGACGCGCATCGTCGTCGTGCCGCGCGCGCGCGCGAATCGCGAAGAGCTGATGGCGCATCTGTTCGCGACCACCGATCTCGAGCGCAGCTATCGCATCAACATGAACATGATCGGCCTCGACGGACGGCCGAAGCTGTACAACCTCCGCGATCTGCTCGCGGAGTGGCTGGAGTTCCGGATCGAGACGGTCCGCCGGCGGCTGCAGCATCGCTACGATCAGGTCAACGCGCGGCTGCACATCCTCGACGGTTACCTCGCCGCGTATCTGAATATCGATGAAGTGATCCGCATCATTCGCACCGAAGATGAACCGAAGCCGGTGCTGATCAGGCGCTTCGAGCTGTCGGAGTTTCAGGCCGAAGCGATCCTCGAGCTGAAGTTGCGTTTCCTGAATCGGCTCGAAGAGATGCAGATTCGCGGGGAACAGGCGAAGCTCGCCGAGGAACGTTCGAAGCTCGAAAAGATCCTCGGCTCACGCGCGCGTTTGCGCGCGCAGGTTCGCGATGAACTGGAGAAGGATGTCGAGGAGTTCGGCGATCGCCGCCGCTCGCCGATCGTCGAGCGTGAAGCAGCGAAAGCGCTTGATGCGTCGGCGCTGATTCCGTCCGAGCCGGTGACCGTCGTGTTGTCCGAGAAGGGATGGGTGCGGGCAGGGAAGGGACACGATCTCGATCCGACCGCGCTGCAGTACAAATCGGGCGACGAGTTTCTGCACGCGGCGAAAGGCCGCAGCAATCAGCTCGCGGTTTTCATCGACTCGACCGGGCGAACGTACGCGCTGCCTGCGCACGAACTGCCGTCGGCGAAAGGTCACGGCGAGCCGCTCAGCTCTTCGCTGCAGCCGGCGCCGGGCGCAACGTTCGTCGGCGTGCTGATGGGCGATCCGGCCGATCTCTATCTGCTCGCGACCGACGACGGCTACGGCTTCGTGACGACGCTCGGCGACATGATCACCGATCGCAAAGCGGGCAAGTCACTGGTGAATGTCGCGGATGGCGCGACGGTCCTTCGTCCGCAACGCGTGCTGAATTACGAAACCGATTCGCTGGCAGCGGCGACGACGAGCGGCAAGCTGCTGCTCTTCCCGCTGCTGGAGATGCCGCAACTCGGCCGCGGCCGCGGTGTGCAGACGATCAAGCTGCACAAGACCGAGCTGTTTCCCGAGAAGGTGGCCGGAGTGGCGGTGGTTCCCGCGGGCGGAACGCTCGTCGTCTCTGCCGGCAAACGCTTCACGAATCTGAAGCCGGCCGATCTCGAGCCGTACCTCGGGCGTCGCGCGCAACGCGGACTGAAGTTGCCGCGCGGATTCCAAAGCGTCTCGAGCATTCGCGCGTGGAACGAGCGGGAACGCGGACCGGAGACCGTGAATTAGGAACCGTTAATGATTTCGTGGATGCAGAGAATGTTGCCCTCGGTGTCCCTGAACCACGCCGCCTTTTCCGATCCGAGGATGCAAACCTTGTCGACCGTTTTGAGTCCCGGGAAATCGTAGTCCTCGAACGTCACGCCTCGCGCCGTGAGATCGTCGATCGCGGCGCGAGCGTCGGGGACTTCAAAGCTCACCGCTGTGTGCTCGGCCTTCGTCGGCTCGCTCTTCTGCAGGAGCGCGAGAAAGCCGCCGCTGAGGTCGAAGAGATACTTTCCGTCGCCGCTCGGACCTAGGTCGTTCAGACCGAGGACGCGCGAATAGAAATCGCGTGCTCGTTCCGCGTCCACAACCGGGAGAATCGTAGTTGCTCGCGAGAAGCGCAGCATACAGATGGCCTCCGTGAAGCAAGGATACGCTCACTTGCTGAGGCACAATGCGCACATGGTCTGGATCGCTGTCGTCGTTTTCGCGTTGCTCGGAGTGATCTTCATCATCAGGCGTCAGGATCTCGCGCGCGTGCAATCGCTCGTCGCGGGCGGCAACCTGATGCCGGGCTGCGTCATCTTCGAAGGGATCATCCTCTTGCTGATGGCGGTCGCGGTCGCCATCGCGCACTACTTCGGCGTCTTCACGCGATGACGCTGTGGTAACGTTCGCGCCCCGAAAATGAGCCGCTCACGTCTCGCCATCCTCGTTGCGATCATCGCCTTCGTCATCGCCGCCGATCAGGCGACGAAGAGGCTCGTGCGCGCATCGCTGATGGAGCCGCGTGAATACTTCGGCGGATTCCTGACGCTGCTGCGCGCGGAAAACGAAGGGGCGTTTCTCAGCATCGGCGCGAACCTGCCGGCCGGCGTTCGGACGGCGATCTTCAGCGGGCTGGTCGGCATCGCGCTGATCGCGGCGCTCTACGCGCTCGTCACGGGACGAATCACGTCGCGCTCCGATGCGGCGGCGACGGCGTTCATCATCGGCGGCGGGATCGGCAATCTCATCGATCGCGTCGTCTGGAGCGGACGTGTAACCGACTTCGCATACCTGAAGCTCGGACCGCTGCACACCGGCGTTTTCAACATCGCCGACGTCGCCATCACCGGCGGCGTCCTCTGGCTCGCGCTCTCGTCGTTCTTCACAAAAAACGACGAAGCGAAATCCGACACGCCCGCTGCGTCGTAGCTCACTTCGTAAGGAGACGAGCGATGGCGACGGTGATGGCGATGCATTGGCCCGAGGTGACGAAAGAGCAGTACGAAGCAGTGCGGCGCGAAGTGAACTGGGAAGGCGACGTGCCGGCCGGCGCGAAGTTTCATGTGGCGTGGTTCGGTGACGATGGCTTCCACGTTATCGATCTGTGGGACTCGCCGTCGCAATTCGAGACGTTCGTGCAGCAACGACTGATGCCGGGCGTGCAGAAGGTCGGCGTGCAGGGACAGCCGAAGGTCACGCTGAACGAGGCGCAGGCGATCTTCGCGCCGAACGTCTGACGCTCACGCGCGGGTCGTGAAGTAGCGCTTCAGCCACGCGGAGAGTCCGTCGAGGCCGGGGAAGAGCACGCGCTCGGTGATGTTCGCCTGATCGAGCTTGTCGCGAATCTCCCACTTCAGCTCCGCGGGGACGATGATGCGGCGATACATCTCTTCGCGCTGATGCAGGAGATCTTCAAGCTGCAGCCGCGGGTCGGACGGCAGCGAGAAGAGCGCGAACTGATTGACGATCCGTTCGTCGAGCGACGGCGGCTCGAAGAAGACCACGAACGGATGGCGCGACAGCGCGTCGAATTCTTCGAGCGACCTCGCCGTCTCGTTGAGCATCTCGGTGGTGAAGATGTTCGCGCCGTCGCGCTCGAGCATTTTGCGAAGCCGCGACGGCAGCAGCTCGTTCGTTTTGCTGAAGTCGACGCACCAGATGGCGCCGTCGAGGTCAAAGTCTTTCGTGTCATGCGTCGCAAAGTGCAGTGCGACGAATGGCGAGTAGCTCCAGTCGAGCAGCCGCGTAGGCAAACCGTGATGCTTCGCAAGCGAGAGCCAGTTCCAGAGCGCATCGCCATGCACGACATTGCGCAGCGCGTACTTGCGAAACGAAGTGAGGAGATGCCGCTCCTGCGCCTCGAACCCGCCGGTCTGCAAACTGGTCGAAAGTCCGTGCGTCGACCGCGGAACGCCACGAAAAACAAAGTTCGACCGAAATCGCGACAACGGCTCACGCCAGGAGTCGGTAAACAAGGCTTCCTGTAAATCGGTCCAGTTGCTTACTTCGATGTCCATTGCTCCGGGAAAGTGCAAAACGGGTGCTGAGTGCAGAGTGCAGAGTGCTGAGAGAAAGGCAGTGGTTTTCGACTCAGCACTCAGCACTCTGCACTCTGCACTGGTTTTGGTCTAGTAAACTAACCCCCGTGGACGTCCGCCGAAAAACGACTGCTGTCTCGCGACGTGAAGTCGCCGATGCGCTGGTGCGCGGGAAGGCGATCGAACCGGCGCTGATCATGCTCGAAGGCGATCTGCCCGGACAGGTTTACCGGCTCCAAGAAGGCCGCCAGCTCATCGGACGGCGTCCTGAGTGCGAGATCCGGCTGCGCGAACGGGCGGTGAGCGGTCTCCACGCCGAAGTCGTCCGCGTCAGGGACGTCGTCACCATCAACGACCTCGGCAGCACAAACGGCACCGTCGTCGACGGCGCGGCGATCGTCACTCCGCTCGACCTCGAAGAAGGGACGCTGCTCCGCCTCGGTAACTGCATTTTCAAATACGTCGATTCGCTGCTCGACGTCGAGTTCCTCGAGTCGCTGCACGCGCGCAGCACCCGCGACGCACTGACCGAGACGATCAATCAGCCGTATCTCATCGCGCGGCTCGCCTTCATCCTCGATACGACTTCGCCCGAACGGCCACTGAGCGTGATCGCGTTCGACTACGACGAGTTCAAGCGGATCAACGATCGCTACGGCCACGCCGCCGGCGATCACGTGCTGCGCGCCAGCGCGATGCTCGTCAAACGAATCGCGGTGCGCGACGACGATCTCTTCGCGCGCATGGGCGGGGAGGAGTTCACGATCGTGATGCCATCGACGGATCGCGCGACGGCTGCCGACATCGCGGAGCGTCTGCGCGCGGCATTCGCCGGAAACGTTTTCGATTTCGCCGGACAACCGATCCAGTTCACGGCGTCGTTCGGCGTCTGCGATACCGTGACGCCGGCCGAGCGCCCGCAGGATCTGCTTGCGCGCGCCGACGACCTGCTCTATCAATCGAAACGCGAAGGACGCAATCGGGTGAGTGTCGGTTGATGCGAACGAGATATCTGTTCATTGCTGTTGCACTTTTCGCCGCCTGCCGCGGCGAGCAGCGCGCGCCGCAGGCGCCAAAAACGCAGACGACGGCGACGACCGCCTCGACTGCGACGACGCCTGTTCCGAAAGCGGTCGCCGCGCCGCCGCCCGCTCCGACGAAAATCTCGTCGTCGACGAAATGCGCGGGCGACGGCAGCTACGCGAAAGCGGTCGACTGTTTCCGTATCGCGGGAAGGTTCCACTTCGTGCACGAAGAGCCGCTGATTCGTGCTGAGGGCGACGTCACCCGTCCCCGTCCCGGCATGGAGCGCGTGCAGTTCCGCGCCTCCGGCAACGAATGGATCGGCGAAGCGTCGGCGAGCGGCGTCTCATGGACGCGCGACGGGAAACACGATGCGAATCCGCCGGCGTTCGTCGAGCGCATCTGGCAGCGCGTGACGCTGTACGTCGATCCACAAAAGAAGGAAGGCAAGGCGCTTCTCGCCGGCTCCGATCTCCTCGGCAAAGAGCCGTACAACATCTACCAGTTCACGAGCGGCGCGACCGGCGCCTCGAGCGTCGTCTGGGTGAGCGAGAACGACGGGCGGCTGATGCGCATCAAAACGACGCCGCTTCCGCAGCTCGCCGATTCGTCTCCCGAGTACACGCTCGACATTCAGTAAAGGAGATACTTCTTTCGTCGCTCGGCGAATGCCCCGAGCTCGTCGCTCCAGATGCCGACGATCTCCGCGACTGACTTTCCTGCGCGGATCGCGGCGATGGCGCGCTCGTCGCGCAGCAGCGGCTGCACTTTGTCGAGTGCGAAGTCGTTCGGGTAGAGCCGCTGCAGCGTGACCGCGATGGCGATGCCGGTCGTCACCGATTGCAGCGCTTTCCGATCGGTCAGCTCGATGCGCACGCCGCCGCATTCGCGATTCGCGAAGATGCTGGCGTTCGGCGTGAAGCGAATCGGCGCGAACGTCACGCCGGGCAGCGCCATCGCGTTGAGGTCGCGCGCGAGCGTTTCGCCGTCGATGTACGGAGCGCCGACGACTTCGAACGGCGTCGCCGTTCCGCGTCCGATCGACACCGCGCTTTCGAGAATGCCGACGCCAGGATAGAGCGCCGCTTCGGTAAGGCTGCGCATGTTCGGCGACGTGTTGATCCACGGCATCCCGGCTTCGTCCTGCCACTGGTCGCGCGACCATTTCGCGATCGGGATGACGGTCAGCTCGACGTTGATGTGCCGCTCGTCGCGGAACATTTGCGCAAGCTCGCCGACGGTCATGCCGTGACGAATGGGGAGATCGTGGAATGCCGTGTCGCCTTCCGCTCCCTGGCGCATCGGACCTTCGATCGCCGTGCCGCCGATCGGGTTGACGCGATCGAGCACGATGAAGCGGAGCTTCGCATCGGCCGCCGCTTCCATCGCCCAGCCGAGCGTGGCGATGTAGGTGTAGAAGCGCGTGCCGATGTCCTGCACGTCGAAGACGAGCGCGTCGAGATTGGCGAGCTGCTCCGGCCGCGGTTTGCGCGTCGCGCCGTAGAGGCTGTAGACCGGCAGGCCGCTGATCGGATCGACGGAGTCGGGAACCTTCTCGTCGGCGACGCCGCGAATGCCGTGCTCGGGACTGAAGAGCGCGATGACGTTCACGCCCGGCGCGCCGCGCAACAGATCGGCGGTCGGATTGCCGATCCGATCGATGCCGCTCTGGTTCGTGATCAGGCCGATGCGCAGCCCGCGCAGCGGTGCGTAGTTCTGCGCCACGACGACGTCGATGCCGTTCTGCGCGTCGCCGACGACGACCCATTGCACGCGTCCGCGCGACGGCGCGTTCACGCCGGCCGCGCGAGCGGAAAGCGTTCCGAGCGTTCGCTGCAGCGCGGTCACCGAACCTTTGCCGTCGGGATGCACGCGGTTGGAGAGAAAGACGTAGAACGTTTTCGATTGCGGGTCGATCCAGAAGAAGCCGCCGGTCCAGCCCGTGTGACCGTACGACCCGAGCGGAAAGAGCTCGCCGCGCGGACGGCTGTAATGCGAGTCGAGATCGAATCCGCCGGTGCGCTTCACCGCGACCGCCGGCGGCGACTGGTCGCTCGTCATCATGTTGACGATCTCCGGCTTCAGCACGCCGCCACCGCCGGAGAGCAGCACGCGCGCGTACGTCGCGACGTCGTGCACGGTCGTGAAGAGTCCGGCATGTCCGGCGACGCCGCCCATTCGTCGCGCGGTCGGATCGTGCACGGCGCCGCGAAGGATCGTGCAATCCGGCATCTTTTCGGTCGGCGCGATGCGCGGCAGCCACTCGACCGGCGGGAGGAACTGCGTGTCGTGCATGCCCCACGGCATGAACAGCTCGCGTTCGCAGAAGACATTGAGCGGCTGGCCGGAGAGACGCTCGACGATCTCGCCGAGGAGGATGAAGTTGATGTCGGAGTAGCGAAAGATCGTGCCGGGACGGTTGCGCGGCGTCTCCGCGATCGCGCGGCGAATTCCTTCGGCGTGACCGCTCCATTCGACGTCGAGATCGACGTCGGGACGCAATCCGGACGTGTGCGTCAGCAGCTGGCGGATCGTGATCGAGCGTTCGGCAAATTCGGGGATGTACTTTGAAACGGAATCGTCGAGCGCCAGCTGATGGCGCTGAATCAGCAGCCAGATGGCGGGCGTCGTCGCCATCACTTTCGTCAGCGACGCGGCGTCGTAGATCGTGTCGATCGTCGTCGGCTCGACGTGCGGCGCGATCGAGCGATAACCGTACGCGCGTTCGTACACACGGCCATCGCGCTCGAGGTGATAGACGCCGCCGGGCGTTTTGTGATCCTCGTACGCGCGCGTGATTGCGCGATCGATGTCGCGATGCTCGAACGGCGGAGGAGGAGTCACGGTCACGCAGCCGGCGAACAGAAGCAGCGACAGCACGGCGGTGCGACGACTGAACGTTGCGATCACGAGTCCCGCGCTCATCGTGACGAGACTGCCGATGACCGTGAACCAGGGCCACGCGACGTGCGTGCCGAGATAGATCGTCAGCACCGTGGCGATGCCGATCGTCATGCCGCCGAGTGCGGCGGCCGGCCCTCCGCGGCGCAAACTGCCGAGCAGGAACACGCCGAGGATCGGACCGTTGATCAGTGACGCAACGGAGAGCGCGGTGGCGAGCGCTGATTGCGTCGTCGACGTCAGTGCGAGCGCGACGACGATCTGCAGAATGCCGGCGACGATTGTCACGAGCCGCGAGACATTCAGGTAATGACGATCGCTGCGGCCGCGTGCGAGCGGCGTGTAGAGATCGGAGACGAACGCGGCGGCGATCGAGTTGAGCGACGACGACATCGCCGCCGCGAAGATCGCCGCGACGACGAGTCCGGAAAGACCGGTCGGCAGATGACGGGTGATGAAATCGGGGAAGACCTGGTCGGCCGCCGCGAACGGCGCGGCGGCGGCTCCCATCGCGTACGTCGGCAGTCTGTCGGGACGATAGAACGCGAAAAGCAGCACGCCGATGAAGAGGAATCCGATGAACTGCGCGAGGATCACGACGCCCGACGTTAGCAGCGCCAGCGCCGCGCGTTGCGGACGATCGGTGCACAGGTATCGCTGCACCAGATATTGATCGGTGCCATGCGTCGACATCGTCAGAAAACAGCCGCCGATCAATCCCGCCCAGAAGGTGAACGTCTTTGTCGCGTCAAATGCGAAATCGAAGAGACGGAACTTTCCGTGCGCTTCGCCAAGCGCCATCGCCGCGCTCCAGCCGCCGTCGATCGATTGCACGAGCACGATGCCGGCGGCGAGCGCGCCAGCGATGTAGATGCCGAGCTGCACGACTTCGATCCAGACCACCGCTTCCATCCCGCCGAAGAAGGTGAAGACGATCATCACGATGCCGATCACGATCACCGAGGTCGTTACGACCGACGCCGCGGAAACGCCGCTCACGCTCCCGTAAACCGCGGCGAGCACGAACGCGGTGAGCAGCAGGCGCACGCCGTCGGCGATCGTGCGCGCGGTGACGAAGAGCGACGCCGCGAGCGCGCGAACTTTCCCGCCGAAACGTCCCTGCAGCAGTTCGTAAACCGTGACGAGCTCGCCGCGAAAGTACGACGGGATGAAGAGAATCGAGATGACAACGCGTCCGGCGAGATAGCCGAAGACGAGTTGCAGAAACGTGAAGTTGCCGCCGCGCGCGTAAGCGATGCCGGGCACCGAGATGAAGGTGATCGTCGACGTTTCCGTCGCCACGATCGATGCGCCGATCGCCCACCACGGCATGCCGTGTCCGGCGAGAAAATAGCGGCTGGTGGTTTGCTGGCGGCGTCCGAACCACGCGCCGGCGCCGACGACGGCGACGAGATACGCGGCGATGATGATCAGATCGATCGTCGACAAACGCGATTACTCCTTCAGCAGCGGTTTGACGTCGCCGGTGATGAGCCGCGCGCCGCGCTGATACGTCACATACGCCCACGCCCACTGCGTCATCACGAGGAAGCGATTGCGAAAGCCGATCAGAAAGAAGATGTGGATGGCGAGCCACGCGAACCACGCGATGAATCCGCCGAGATGGATTTTGCCGAAGTCGGCGACGCCGGAGGCGCGACCGATGGTGGCGAGCGAACCTTTGTCGCGATAGCGGAACGGACGCAGCGGCTGACCGCCGACGGCGCGCTCAAGGTTCAGCGCGGTGTGCATCCCTTCCTGAATCGCGGCGGGAGCGACGCCGGGAACGAAAGTGCCGTCGGGTTGCACGACCGCCGCGAGATCGCCGAGCACGAAAACTTCCGGATGACCGGGAATCGTCAGCGCCGGCTCGACGATCACGCGTCCCGCGCGATCGAGCGGGACACCAAGTGATCTCGCGAGCGGCGACGCCTGCACGCCCGCGCCCCACAACACCGTTCGCGCGTTGATGACGTCGCTGCCGATCGTCACCGCCTGATCGCTGATGTTCGTCACCTGCGCGTTGACCATCACTTCGACGCCTAGGCCGCGGAGTTGCTTCGCCGCGCTTTCGGAAAGGTCGGGCGGATAGACCGGCAGCACGCGGTCTTTTCCTTCGACGAGGATCACGCGTGCGCTCGACGGATTGATGCGCCGGAAGTCGCGCAGCATTGTTTTTCGCGCAATCTCCGAAAGCGCGCCGGCGAGCTCGACGCCGGTCGGTCCGGCGCCGATGACGACGAACGTCAGCCAAGCCTGCTGCTTCAGCGGATCGGTCTCGCGCTCCGCCGCTTCGAACGCCACGAGCACGCGACGGCGGATCTCGAGCGCGTCGTCGATCGTCTTCAATCCCGGCGCATCGCGTTCCCATTCGGTGTGGCCGAAGTACGAATGCGTCGCGCCGGTGGCGAGCACGAGGTAGTCGTACGCAAGCTCGCCGTCGCGCAGGATGACGAGCTTCCGTTCGACGTCGACCGCGGTTGCTTCGCCGAGGAGGACGGAAACGTTGCGCTGTTTGCGAACGATCGCGCGGATCGGCACGGCGATGTCGCTCGGGTTCAGCGCGGCGGTCGCCACCTGATAGAGCAGCGGCTGAAAGAGGTGATAGTTGTGATGATCGAGGAGCGTGATTTGTATATCGTCGACGCCCCGCAGATGGCGCGTCGCGTAAAGCCCGGCGAAGCCGCCGCCGACGATGACGACATGTTTCATGCGCCCACCTTCGGTTTCACGAACGTCTCGCCGAACATGATCAGCGATTTGATCGAGCCGTCGGTGCCGGTCGTGAACGGGATCAGTTCGTCGAGATCTTCTTCGTCGGACTTCGCTTCGAACGTGTCGTAGTGCCAGTGCGTCATCGGCAGGGTTGCGTGCCCCCACCTCAGGACGAGTGACCCCGACTCAAACGTGACAACGACCTTTCCGTAGCCGGCGTTTTCGTACGTTCCCGCGTAATCGGCGAGCTCGTGCGACGGCTTCGTGTTCGGCTTCCGCTCCGCTTCGCGCGCGGCGATGGCCGCTTTTCCTTTCGCGACCGACTTGTCATCGAGCTCGAGGTAATACGCGTTCCAGTCGCGTGTCGTCGTCGCGTTTGCGAGGAGATCGAGGATGGCGTTGCGCGCGGCGAGCGGCGCGTTGCCGCGGCCGATGTTCGCGAGCACGACGACGCCGGCATTCAGTTTCGGCAGCAGCGCGACCTGCGTGCGAAAGCCGTTCAGCGAACCGCTGTGTGCGACGAGCAGCGTGCCGCGGTAATCGGAAACCGTCCAGCCCATGCCGTAGGTGATGACGTTCGATTCCGGCTGGCTCGCCGTCGTCAGACTGAGCGCGACCTGCGGCGACTTCGTGTCGAGGAGCGCGGCGGCGTCGACGATCTGCTTCCCGTCGATCGCACCGTTCGCGAGATGAAAGCGCAGCCACTGCGACATATCGCGCGCTGACGTCTTCACCGTTCCGGCCGGCGCGATGTTCGCGTAGTCGTTGAACGGATGCGGCTTCGCCGCGTCGTGATCTCGGTCGTAGTCGTAGCCGAGCGCGTGATCCGACTTCGTCCATTCATCGAGCGTGATCCGGCTGTGCGTCATGCCGAGCGGCGTGAAGAGCCGCGTGCGAATGACCTCTTCCCACGGCATGCCGGCGGCCGACGCGACCACTTCGCCGGCCAGCGTGAACATGATGTTCGAGTATTGATAAGCCGATCGGATCGGCTTGCTGGCCGGAATCGTTGCGAGCGCGCGCAGCACTTCTTCGCGCGAGTAACGGGCGTTGTCCCACAGCTCATCGCGCGTGGCGACGCCGGTGCGATGCGTGAGCAGATCGCGCAGCGTCACGAGCGAATCGGCGCACGGATCGCTGAGATGAAACCAGGTGACGTGTTTGCGCACCGGATCGTCCCACGCCAGTTTCTTTTCGCCGACGAGAAGCGCGGCGGCCGTGGAGGTGAACGCTTTGGTCGTCGACCCGAGCTCGAAGAGGGTGTCGGCCGTGATCGGTTCCGGCTTGCCGATTTCTTTCACGCCGAAGCCTTTGACGTAAACGACGCGATCGTCGCGGACGATGGCGATCGCCAGTCCCGGCACGCGCCAGCGCTGCATCGTGGTGGCGGCGATGCGATCGACGGCGGCGGGGTCGAGCGACTGGGAGAAGAGAAGCGAGGGGATGAGAAGAAGGCCGAGCGCGAATAGCTTCCGCATGCGCGCCATCATCTCAGAGTGTGGAGGCGGGCGCTCCGCCCGCCTACCTGCAGCCGTCCGCGACGCGTGCAACGCGCCGCTCGCCTGTGAAGGGATCGTCGTAGTACACGGCGACCTGCATCGTTCCGCGCAACTGCAGTGCAACTGCGCTCGCGCTGATCGCGAACGTGCAGCGCTCGCCCGCGTTCAATACACGCAGACATTTCGCAGCGTTGACCTCGTATCCGGCCAGCGTTTGTCCGCGCGCGCCGATCGGCGTCACGGCCACCACGCGAAGCGGCGTCTCGTCGGGATTCGTGATCGTGACCTTTTGCCGGCCGGGCGACGTGAAGTGCAGCTGAGGCGGATCGAAGCAAAGCGCGCGTTGTGGCGGCGGGGGAGGCGGCGGGGGCGGGGGAGGCGGCGGGGGCGGGGGAGGCGGCGTGACGACGTCCGGACGAATGCTTCCGTGCAGCGCGACCGTCGTCCGCTGGTCGCCGGCGGCGAGGTCCAGGATTCCATCGAAGCGGCCCGGTTTCGCTGGCGCGAAGACGAGCGCGATCGTGCATTGTTCGCCGGGCGCGAGCTCATCGTCGCAGCCGCTCGCGGCGAGGAATGGTCCGGTAACGGCGGCGCTCACGTGCGCGAGCGATTGCCCGCCGTCGTTGCGGATCGTCGCCAGTTTCGGGGGGAGTGTGCCGGCGAGCGGAGTGTCGCCGAAGTCCATCCGCAACGGCGTGACCACAGCGTGCGCGGGGAGAGGTGGAGGCGGCGGTGCGGGTGGATGCGGCGTCGCCGGCGGCGTCGGGACGGCGATCGGTACGTAGATGATCCGCGCCGGCGGAATAACCGCGGCACGCGGCAACGGCTTCTCACGCTGAACGGCCATCGCGACGAGCACGCCGATGAGAAGGGGAATCAGCCACTTTGCGCGCCGTCTTCTGCGCGGCTCGTCGTCGTCGATGTAGATGTCGATCGTCGTCACGACTCATCTCACGCGATGCAGCTCCTGCAGCTTTCCGCCGTCGATGCTGGCGTGGATCGCCGGCCCGCTCGCGTCGGCGCCGCCTTTGCCGAGGATCGAGCGCGCGCGATCGGCTCCCGCGAAGACGATCAGCCACGTCAGGCAGTAGTCGACGTCTGGATCGCGCTTGTCGATTTGCAGGACGTCGAGAATGCGGAGGTGTGCGCGATCGACGACGAGCAGCGCGATCGCCGCGGCGATGGCCAGCAGGATGAATCGTCGCTGCTGCCGTTTGCGTAAGCGCATGGCGCGCTCGGGATTGATGCGCCTCAGACGAAGGGAGTTCATGACGTAGCTCACCACGGCCAGAATCCTCTCGGTTGCGAACGCTGCTACGGCGACGACCGCGACGAACTTCGCAGTTGCATCCATATTGCTGGCCCTCTTCATTGACATAGTGCGGATTCCCGGGACGCCGTTACACTGCGCGCGTGAAACGGATTGCGGTTTTCTGCGGCTCCAACCATGGTGCTCGTCCTGCGTACACGGCGGCCGCGCGTGCGCTCGGCGAGCTCCTCACGCGCGAGGGGATCACGGTCGTCTACGGCGGCGGCAGCGTCGGCCTGATGGGCGAGCTCGCCGACGCGACGCTCGCGGCCGGCGGCGAAGTGGTCGGCGTCATTCCGCGTCCGCTGTGGGATCGTGAGGTCGGTCATCGCGGCCTCACCGATCTCCGCATCGTCGAATCGATGCATGAACGGAAAATGCTCATCTCCGCTCTCTCCGATGCGTACATCGCCCTTCCCGGCGGCCTCGGCACCTTCGAAGAAATCTTCGAGGTCTGGACCTGGGCGCAGCTCGGCATGCATCAGAAGCCGCTCGGCTTTCTGAACGTCGACGATTACTTCACGTCGCTGGCGACGTTCCTCGATCACGCGAACGCCGAGGGATTCATCCGCACCGAACAGCGGAACGTCGCCATTTTCGAAAGCGATCCGGCGACGATGCTGCAGCGCTTCGCGTCGTACACGCCGCCGGTTGTGCGAAAGTGGATCGATGATTCGCGAACGTAGTCTCGCCATCGCGTTCGTCGTTGCATTGCTCGCGGCGTGTGCAACGCGACCATCGTGCGACACGCTTTACTTCGGCACCGCGACGCCGACCGGCGTCGTCAGCGCGGAGCAGTGGAAGCAGTTCACCGATGAAGTGCTGACGCGCGAATTCGCGAAGGGCTCGACGACGTGGGAAGCGGACGGGCGGTGGCGCGGCGGCGACGGGAAAACGATCAGCGAACACTCGCATGTCGTGCTCGTCATCGGCGCGGATGACGCCGCGATCGCGCGCGTCATCGACGAGTACAAAAAACGCTTCGCGCAGGAATCGGTACTGCGCGTCAGCTCACCGTGCCGCGCGTCCTTCTGAGCACCGCTTCGCGCGCCGCGTAGAAGATCAGTCCCGCTGCGATCACGTAGAGACCGCCGGCCTGCAGTCCTTTGCGCGGCGACGTGATGATGAAGCCCCAGAGGCCGAGCGCGATGATGGCCGGCAGCGGATAAAGCCACATTTTGAACGGACGCGGACGCTCCGGTTCGCGCACGCGCATGATCACCGAGCCGATGATCTGCGCGATGAACGGAATGATCGCGCGGATCGAGAGGATCGCCTGCACGACTTTGTCGATCGACAGAAAACAGAAGAGCGACGCGACGCCGCCGAGAAAGAGAAGCGAGACGATCGGATACGACTCGGTTGCGTGCAGACGCGAGAAAATCGAGAAGAAGTTTCCGTCGCGCGCGGCGGCGTAGAGGATGCGCGAGTAGCCGAGCATCAGTGAAAAGATCGACGCGAAACCGGTCCAGAGAATCAGCACCGAGACCCAGAGCGCGACCCGCTCGCCCATCAGCGCGGCGATGTAATCGGTGACGACCGACTTCGACGTCATCGCGATCTTCATCGGCAGCACCGAGATGATGCAGGCGTTCATCACGAGATAGATCGCGCCGATGGCGAGGATGGAGATGACGATCACGCGCGGAATCGTTCTCTCCGGATCGCGAACCTCGTCGCCGAGGTAGCAGATGTTGTAGTAACCGAGATAGTCGTAGACGGCGAAGATCAGCGCGAGGCCGAGCCCTTCGTAACCGTGGCCGCCGTCGGAGCGCGGCGCATTCCAGAACGTGAACGCGCTCAATTTCAGATGAGGGAGGCCGGCGATGATGACGATCGCCAGCGTGGCGAGCACGCCGGCCCACAACAGCACGGAGAGTTTGCCGATCGCTTCGATGCGGCGCAGCAGCAGCAGCGTGGTGATGATGCAGACGCCGACCGCCACGAACTTTCCGTAGCCAACGGTTGCTGGCAAGAGGCGTTGCAGATAGTTCGCGAAGCCGATGCAGCCCGACGCCATCGACAGCGGCGCGGAGAAGAGAATCTGAAAGAGGAAGAGGAACGAGACGATGCGGCCGAAGCGGCCGTACGCGCCGCGGAGAAATGCGTACGAACCGCCGGAGGCCGGCATCGACGCGGAGAGCTCGGCGGTCACGAGTCCGTCGGAGATGGCGAGCAGTCCGCCGAGAATCCAGGCGAGCATGCCGCGGCCGCCGCCCATCGCGGCGAGGATCAGCGGGATCGTGATGAACGGACCGATCCCGACCATGTCGATCATGTTCAGCGCGATGCCGCGCCACAGACCGATGTCGCGACGAAGCATTACTTCCGCGTTACGGACGTCACCCATCCGCCGTACATCGGATTGGGCAGCAGAAAGAATGAGCGTCCGAATTGCGTGTCGCTGCCGGCACCGTCGAACGCTTCGCCGGTCTGCGGGAAGTCACCCATCTGATCGCCGATGAAGGCGACGACGCTGACCTTCACGCCGCTCCACGAACACTTGCCGGTTCCCTCGGCGACCTCTTTGCGCCGCGCCGATTTCGGATAGTTGTCGGCGATGAGACAGAGGACGTCGTTCGACGACCAGAGTCCGTTGCGCTGCAGATTGCGCTGCGTTCCTTCGCGCGCTTTCTCGTCGCGATTGGTGATGAAGGCGACCTTGCCGCCGGCGGCGCGAACGGCCGTGAGGAAGTCGGCGACGCCGGGGACGCTGCCCGCTTCAGCGCGATTGATCCACGCCAGCCACGAGACGTCTTCGAACGGAACGTCGTACGTCATCCGCTCGAGTTGATAGGTGGAGTTGTCGAGAGTGGTTTCGTCGACGTCGAGGATGACGCCCCACGCGCCCTTCGCTGCTTTGCCTTTCGCGAGCGCGGTGTCGGTGGCGATGCGATAGACCTCGCGGCTGAGCGCCTGGTACTCCGCGCTGTCGCGGACGTACTTGATCTCGAGTGAGGTGGTGGCGGGCGGAGCCTGAGCGTACGCGGCGGCGGCGGTGAAGAGAAGGAGGAGAGTGAGAATGCGCTTCATGCGGAAAGGATGAAGGAAGGGCGTGGAAAGATGAAGAGGTTTCCGTGTCATCCCGAGCGTAGCGAGGGATCGGGGTGGGCGGCGCACGCTGCTGCCGCTCCGCCCGCCCGGATCCCTCGCTACGCTCGGGATGACAGGCGTTACTTGTCGCGAATGATCGTGTTGATCGCCGCCATCACCTTCAGCGATCGCGCCGACGGGCCGGTTGTCACTTCGGCGAAGCCATCGGACATCAGCGCTTTGCGTCCGTGTTTGCTCCACCATCTGCCGACATAAATCGCGTCGCCGACTTTCGCGATCACCAGTTCCGCGTTGTTGGCGCGGCCGGTCGTGCGGAGTTCGACCACGAGCAGGTCGCCATCTTCGATGCCGTGCGCGCGGAGCTCGTCGCCGCGAGCGCGGAAGAGCAGCTCTCCGTTCTCGAGCATCGTGGCCGGGATCAGCGCGGTGTCGGTCACGTTCTCATTGGCTCGCTCGCCCTGACGGATTTCGGCGGAGATCGGAAAGCGCGAGAGACCGGAAGCATCGGCGAGACGGTTTCCGTTCGCCGCGGGGCGGCGTTCGATGCGTCGCGGGACGAGCGTCGGGAAATGTCCGACGACGACGTTGTCGAGCTCTTCGCCGCCGAGGATTCCTTCAGCGGTGGAGAGGAGTTCGCCGAGCCGATACGCCTCGGCGCGTGCTTCGCGGATGGAATCGGTCAACAGCGGAAGATTGATCGTCGACTCGTCGGGATCGCCGGGATGAATGGAAAGATCGCCGAGTTGAATGTCTTTCAGATCGAGAACGCCGGCCACCTTCTTCAGGACAAGAACGGAAACATTCGCTCCCTTTTCAAGAGCTGCAAGGTGTCGACGGCTCACGCCGGCGAGGCGGGCGAGCTTTGCCTGCGTCAGATTCTTCTTGATGCGCGTTTCGCGTACTTGTTGGCCGAGCATGACTAGTAACCTATAGGTTACTACACCAAATGGTGTGGCAACCAGGGAAGTGTCCGCGGCGGCAGGAGATACGCGCCGTTACGGTGACGGCGGGCACCTGATTTCTGCAGACGCGGAAGTGTCATGCCGGACACTCTCGCACCGGGGAGTGGCACAAGTTCGGATTTCCACCCCCCGTGGAAACGATATTTTCGAGAGGAGGGAGCGGAATTCACGTGGAGCGCAAGTTCCACGAGGGGAGGAGAGCATGATGCTGCCGCTCTGCCGAGGTATGGGAGCGCGTTTTTATGTCGGGGCGGATTGACACCTATTCAGCATCTCGCTAGAATGCAGAATAGTTCACATGCCGACACGACTCGAAACGTATCTTACGACCCGGGGAATCAAGCCGGCGCATCTCGCGCGGGAGTCAGGCTACAGCCGCCAGCACCTGTTGCGGATCAGGACAGGGCGGATGGAGCCGACGCGACGCTGCATCGCAGCAATCGTGGCGGCCTGCCGCCGCCTCTCGCGCGAGCCGGTAAGGGCAGCCGATCTGTTCGATCTCGAAGGTGAGGAGCGGTAGCTCGTTCTCTCGCGGTATCGGACAAATCGGAGGATACACCCCAGCCGTTTGCGCCAGCAAAACGGCCACGCTCCGATCTTCCGGCGCGAGATCGTGCACACGATTTCGCAGCCGGTGACGGAGGCGCAGCCGTCGCGGGCGGCGACGATTCCACGACGTGTGGACGGACCTGGCCGCAAACAGTGGGCGTGAATCGCGCGACGTTCTACGTTCAGTGGGTACGAGGCATGAGGCATGGGGCATGAGTAGAAGCCTCATCACTCATGCCTCATACCTGCCTCTCATTCACCAAAACCATTCACTCCTGCTGTCGCGCCTGGTAGAGTGTCGCCATGGCTTCTCAAACGATCAACGGCGACACGCTCGCGGCGACCTACGCCGTCGGCACCGCGGCTTCGATTCGCATCAGCGCCGTCATTGGCGACGGACAACTCGGCGACTCCGCCGTCTGGCTCGACACCAATCTGCTGACGACCGGCGACGTCAATCACTTCGACATCGGCACCCCCGAGCAGCTTCGCGGGCATCAGCTGAAGTTCCGCTCGATCGCCTCGGATCTCAATCCGATGACGAATCGCACCAGCGTCACCTACTTCCTCGCCGGCGGCACGACCGACGACGACTACACGCTGACGAAGCAGGTCGCCAACGATGGCGACTCCGTCGTCTACGAGGCGACGTTCCAGCTCCTATGAAGACGACGCGCACGCTCGCTCACGCCGCCGCCATCAGCGCCTTCACCTTCTCCGCGTTCGCGCAAACAGTTCCCGATCCTCTCCAGCTCAACGACATCAAGACCCCGATCTCACCCGCCTTCGTCATCCTCGGCGTCGCTCCCACGGTGGTGGCGCGTCCGACGACGCCGCGCGCGGTCGGTATCGCGCTCGTCTCGGCGAACAGCGACTCTGGCGGCAACGGCTTTCCGCGCAACCTCGCGCTGGAAGTCGCGCCGTACTGGCTGTCGAATCGTCCCGCGCTGACGTTCGCGCAGTACGACCATCCGTCGGTCTGGCAATCGCTGCAGCAGACGCTCTCCGTTTCTGTGGCGACGAAAAACGGCGTGGCAAACAACGCGAACGAGACGCCGTCAATCGGTGCGCTCGGCCTCCGCGCGTCGTGGACGATCGGCGCGTCGAGCCCGCTCGAACAGCAGGTCCTCGCCGCGTATCACGCGAAGGCGCAAACGTTTCTGCTCCAGCCGACGCGGCCGACCGACGCCGAGGTCAGCGTTGCACTTCGCCCGTTCGTGATGGCGATGCGCGAGGCAATGAAGCAGGGACGGTGGATCGTCGAAGCGGCCGCGGCGTCGTCGGCGATGTTCGCGAACAACAATCTCGATCAGGCCGAGACGCAGAAGAACGCCATCTGGATCACGCCGTCGTATCGCTTCGAGCGGAGCGGGTTCAATCCGACGACCGGCATGCTGACCGAAGCGCCGACCATCGATTTCGTAACCGTGTTTCGCTACAGCGAGGACCGGACGATCGCTGCCGACGCCGGCCGCAACAACATCGACACCGGCGCGCGCATTTTGTGGGAGAGCAACACGATCGGCGTTTCCGTCGAGCATGTCGAACGTTTCGGCGACGGGAAACACACGCGCCGCACCTCCATCCTCGGCGAGTACAAGCTGAGCGACAATCTCTACCTCAGCGCCACTTTCGGCCGTAACTTCGCCGGCGAGAATCCGGGCGGCAATCTGATCGCGCTCTTCGGCATCAACTTCAACGCCGGACAGAAGCCGTCTATCCTGCCGCCACCGCCGTGAGCGAACCACAGAACTATCCGCTCGAGCCGACCGGCGATGCCATGCGGGCGCTGGTCGACGCCGCGATGCAACGCATCGTCGCGCACATCGAATCGCTGCCGGAGCAGCCGGCGTCGAATGTCGATGGAGCGGCCGAATTCGCGCGCGGCCTCATCGAACCGCTGCCGCGCGCCGGCGCCGATTACGAATCGCTGCTCGACACGCTCTTCAACGATTACATCCCGCGCTCGTTCAATGCGGCCGGTCCCGGTTACCTGGCGTTCATTCCGGGCGGCGGACTCTTTCACTCGGCGGTTGCCGATCTGATCGCCGACGCGGTGAATCGTTACGTCGGCGTCTTCGCGGCGGCGCCTGCGCTCGCGCAGCTCGAGGCGAACGTCGTTCGCTGGTTCTGCGAGATCGCCGGCTACGGCGAGGGGAGCGGCGGCGTGCTGACGAGCGGCGGCTCGCTCGCGAATCTCACCGCGCTCGTCGCCGCGCGGAAAGCGATGCTGCCGGAAGATTTTCTGCGCGGCACGCTCTACTGCAGCGACCAGACCCATCATGCGTTTCAGAAAGCGGCCGGCGTGGCCGGCTTTCCCGTCGCGAACGTGCGTGAGATTCCGAGCGACGAGCGTTTCCGGATTCGCATCGATGCACTCGAAGAGCGGATCGCGCGCGATCGCGCGGATGCCTTCACGCCGTTTCTCGTCGCCGGCAGTGCGGGAACGACTGCGACCGGCGCGGTCGATGACCTGGATGCGATCGCGAACGTCGCCGAGCGAGAGCGACTGTGGTTCCACGTCGACGGCGCATACGGCGCGTTCTTCATGCTGACCGAGCGCGGCCGAGACGTCATGCGCGGCATCGCGCGCGCCGATTCGATCATCCTCGATCCGCACAAAACGCTGTTCCTGCCGTTCGGCACCGGCGCGGTGATCGTCAGGAACGCGATGACTCTCCGCCGCGCACACAGCGCGCACGCCGACTACCTGCCGGAAATGCAGGAGAGCGCGGAGCTGGTCGACTTCTGCGAGATCTCAACGGAACTGTCGCGCGACTTTCGCGGGCTGCGCGTCTGGCTGCCGCTGAAGCTCTTCGGCATCGAGCCATTTCGTCAACAACTTGACGAAAAGATCGATCTGGCGCGCTGGGCCACTGATGAACTGCGAACGATCGACGGAATCGAGATCGTCGCCGAGCCGCAGCTGTCGGTCGTCGCCTTCCGGCTCGTGCGTGATGGCGCCGATCTCGATGCCCTCAATCGCGAGCTGATGCGACGCGTGAATGAGCGCAAGCGGGTGATGATCACCGGCGCCGTCGCCGGCGGAGCCTTCATCGTCCGGATCTGCGTCGTTTCGTTCCGCACGCACATGGAACGGATGCGGATGGCGCTCGACGACATTCGCGACGCCGCGAGGTCGCTTACTTCGTAATGTAGATCGTCCCGCGCTCGACGCGGTATTTGAAACCGTTGTCGCGGCAGATCTGATCGAGCGCCTGGTCCCACGGCATGTCGGTGACGTTCAGGTTGACCGTTCCGGTGACGCCCGCCGGCACCATGAACGTCATTCCGGTGAGCTGTCCCATCACTTTGAAGACGTCCTGCGCATCGGCGTTTTTCAGATTGA
Organism: Acidobacteriota bacterium; assembly: GCA_034667465.1. Lineage (GTDB taxonomy): Bacteria > Acidobacteriota > Thermoanaerobaculia > Gp7-AA8 > Gp7-AA8 > JAOBAU01. The sequence goes on from JAXDJV010000030.1 coordinate 210,962, forward strand.
TGGAGATCGGCTCGCCGGTGAACTTCGCATCCGATGGAGCGTTCGTTTCCTTCGACGTCCGGAACGTTTCCTGGACGACCGCTCCGTTCACTTTGACGACGAGGTGCGCCGTCGAATTGCCATCGGCGGTCGGGTTGAAGTCGGCGAAGATCGTGCGCTCGATGCCGTCGACGACTGAGCCGCTCTGGATCGACGCCGCTACGCCCCACTGCGTCGTGATGTGCGGCGACGCCAGCACACTTCCGTCGACCGTGTCGACGACGCGCGCGTCGATGACGACCTGCGTGCCGCGTGGCGTGACGCTGTATGTAAGCTGGTAGCGGTTTTTTCCTGTCGACGAATCGGCGCCGGCGACGACCGCCGCGCCTGCGGTGACGAGTGCGATCGCGACGACGGTGATTCCAACGACGACACGATGCGACAGCGCGCGTGTTTTCAATTCCTGGTAGCTCATGAAGTGTTCCACCCTTTCTTTCAATTGGCTGCTGGCCATGCAGGAGACACCGGCGATGCGCGGCGCGATTGCGGAGCGACAGACTTTCGCCAGCGCCGATATGTATGTCTCTTCGTTCGCGCCGTCGGCGACGATCTCGTCGCACGCCTGTTCGCGTCGCCGCGCCAGCTCGCGCCGCGCGGCGATGATGAGCGGATGAAACCAGAGCAGCGCGCCGGCCAGCGATTCGAAGACGGCGGCGGCGTTGTCGCGGCGCGCGACGTGCGCGCATTCGTGCGCGAGGATCGATTCAAGCTCGCCGTCTTCGAGCGCGTCGGAGCTCGGCGGCAGAATCAGCACGGGACGGATAATGCGCAGCACCGCCGGCGCTTCGGCGATCGGCGAGCGGACGAGATCGACCGACTGTGTGACGCCGACGCGCTCCTTCGCGCGGGTCAGCGCCGCGACTTCGCGCGGTGACGCCGGCATGGCGCCGAAGAGCGCCGCCGCCAGCGTGCGGCGGTGAAGAAGAAACGTGCGCACCAACAGAAGCGCCGCGATCGATGCCCAGATGATTCCGGCGACGAACGGCCAGCGCGGCGCAGCAGTGCCGGCGATGGCGATCGGTGTCGCGATCGGACCGCGGACGAGATTCATGATGAGAACGCTGCCGCCGCGCGAGCCGCCGATCCATTCAACGAGCGGCGCGAAGAGCGCCGACGGAAGCGCGAATTTCGCGATGCCGGCCAGCAGCACGGCGTAACGCGTCCGCGCGGTGAGACGCGGCGCGAAGCGAGCGATCGCGTACGCGAGCAGCAGAACGATCGTCGACGTCCACAGATGTGAAAACACCGCGGCGATCATCGCTTCGTCCCTTTCTTCGGCGCCGGTTTCTCGAGCGCTTTCAGATCTTCGAGCGTCAGCTTTCCCGACTCGATGAGATGCGCGACGAGCGGCCGCGGAGAGCCGCCGATCAGTTCCAGGAAATCGTCGAAGAGCCGCCGGTACGCCGACTTGCGCGTGATGGCCGGCTCGAACATGAAGGCGTTGCCTATCTTGCGCGTCTTTCGGATCGCCCCTTTTTCCTCCAGGCGGAGGAGAACCGTCTGCACCGTGGTATATGCCGGCCGCTTGCGGTCGACGATCGCTTCCCGGACCTCGCGAACGGACGCTTCACGAAGGCGCCAGAGGATGTTCATCAGCTCGAGCTCGAGTTTGGTCAGCTTCTCCATGTGTCGTAGATGCTACGACACGTGTAGTAGCGCGTCAAGCCTCCTGTAACTCGGCACGTCATCCTGAGCGAAGCGAAGGATCCGGGCGTGGGACTCGCTGCGGTAACGCGCCCCGCCCGCGCAGATCCTTCGCTCCGCTTCTAATGACACCGAAGGTGTCATCGCAATCACGTGGGCCGGCAGAATCGGAAACGAGGCGAAGGCTCTGCCACATACGCAGCCGGCCGTGCCGGCTCAGGATGACGTAACGCCGGTTGTCCCTGCAGCAGTTGCCGGAATTACGAAGTCAGCGACGCCGCCAGCTCGTCGACGATCGGCCAGAGCGCGTCCGCCCACTCGTCGCCCATCAGCAATCCCGCCGTCGCGAAGTAGACGGCGATGTCGCGCGGCGCGAATTTTTCGCGCTGCGCATCGAGCGCGGCGCGGACCTGATCGGTCGTCGGCGTCGGATACTCGTCGACCTCGATCGAGCCGTTGACGTGCGGAATCTGCCACTCATCGAGAAAGGCCGCGAGGAGCTCGGCCTTGTTCTTCGTGTGGTAGATCATCAGCGCGGTCTCGAACGCCTGCTCGAGCTCTCGCGACGAAGCGCGGCCGGCCAGGAGATCGGCCTTTTTGTCCGCCGTCATCTTGCGGATCGTCTCTTCGCGGAAGTGCAGCATCTTCGCGAGCTGCGCGGTGGTGAGCATGCGCGCCTGCGGTTCGGCGTAACGCCAGAACGCCGCGGCGATGTCGTGGCGCCGCGGCGTATCGGCCAGTTCAGTCAGGATTCGTTTGGTGTCCCACATTGCGCGCGGGACTCTACACCATCCGTCGATTACTGCACGCCGGCGCTGCGGCGTTTCGGCGGGACGAGTCCGCCGGCGAACGCGACCGCGGTGTTGCCCGACAGCTGGCCGTCGCTCGGCGTGACGCTGCAGCTGACGTGCGAGCCGGTGTGAATCAGATCGGCGGCCAGTGCGTCGCTGCGAACGGCCGACGTCATCGTCCGCACCGTCACGTCATCGACCTTCCACTCGTACCGATAGCTGACGACGTCGTAGTCGGCGTCGACGAGCGTCGGCGCTTCGACGCGGCAAACGGGCGCCTGGCCGGCGTGAATGACGGCCGGTTCGATGACGGCCGAGACGTCGATCGGCGCGCGGTTTACGATCTCGCTCGCGGAGTTGACGACGCGGAACGGCACCGACAGCAGTCGCGTTGCGCCGATGTCGAAGAGCAGCGTCCATTCGCCGGCGGTGTGGAGGTCGGCGTCGATGCCCCACCAGAATGAGCCGAGGCGGGACGTTTCGGTGACGTTGGTCAGTTTGCCGCTCGCCCAGCCGGAGGCGGTCGACGAATTCGGCGGGACGACGGAAATCTGGAACGGCGCGTTCGGCGGGAGATTGGCGAGCTCCGCTTTGAAGTAGATGCGCTGATTCCCTTTCACGAACGTGCCGGTGCGCGGCGCGTCGTCGAACGGCGCCGGGGCGAACGACGAGTACGACGTGTTGCTGAACGACGTACCGATCACGACCGGTCCCTGAATCGCGGCCGGCTGCTGGATGAAAAGCGAGACGCCGGGACGGCAGGGTCCGGCGAACGGTTCGACGGTGTTGCCGCCGAAGGCCATCCCGATGTGCGCGTGCGGCGCGGTGCTCGAACCGCTGCTGCCGACGAGTCCGATCTGTGTGCCGGCGGCGATGCGCTGACCTTCCGTCACGGTGATGCTTCCTTTGCGAAGGTGATTGAAGATCATGTCGGTGCCGTCGGTGAGATAGAGCGTCACGCTGTTCGGCTTCTTCGTGTTGTCCGCGACCGTGTTGTGATCGTCTTCGCCGTCGTGGATCGGACCGACGCGCGCGTCGCGCGGCGCGAAGATCGGCACGCCAATGTCCTGTTCGCGGAAGCTGCGAATGTACGGATCGTCGCCATCGTGACCGTCGAAGGTGAAGTCGGAGCAGTTGAAGTCGCGCTTCACGCCGCCGAGCGGCTCGATGTCGACGAAATACGGGATGTAGAGATCGCGGCCGAACATGCCGGCGACCGGATAGAGATCGAGCGCTTTTGGCGCGGTCTCCGCGAACGTGGTAAGCGCTTTGGCCGCGAGCGGGTCGCGCTGCTGCGGAGCAATGGCGACGCGATCGTGCGGTTGCGCGAGGTTGGTCGAACCTTGTTCAACGATGCGAATTCCGGAGGCGGCGGCCTCGACTGCGAAAGCCATCGAGAGCGCGGCGGCGATGGCGAGGAGATGTCGGTTCATGGTCGGGGTCCTGTCGTGGTGTCGTTCAAATCGTCGTTGCGTCTGCACTCGCGGTTGTGCAAGCGGCCTGCCGAATTTATGGCCGGCAAGTTGCTATCCGGATAGCTGGCACACACGCAATTGATGAGCTCCGCAGCCGACCTTTCAATGAACGACGACGCGGCGCCGCGCGCGCAACCGCGCCGCGCGGTGGCCGTGCTGATGTCGCGTTTTCCGGCGGTCACCGAGACCTTCATCCTGCGCGAGATGATCGAGCTCGAACGGCAGGGGCAGCCGGTGCGGCTCGTGCCGATGCTGAAGGATTCACCGCCGGTGATTCACGACGCGGCGAAGCCGTGGACCGGCCGCGCGCTCTACACGCGCTTCATCTCGCCGAGCATCGCATTCGCGAATCTGGTGATGCTCGCGCGTCATCCGATCGCGTACCTCACGTTACTTGTGCGGCTGCTCGCCGGCACGATTCTCAGTCCGGAGATCTTCGTTCGCACGCTGGCGCTCTGGCCGAAGTCGGTCCTTCTCGCGCGGCAGCTCGAGCGCGAAGGAATCCGCCACATCCACGCGCACTACGCGACGCATCCGGCGACGATGGCGCTCGTGATCTCGAAGCTGTCGTCGATCACGTTCAGCTTCACCGTTCACGCACACGACATCTTCGTCAATCGGCGGCTGCTTCGCTGGAAGCTGCGCGAGACGCGCTTCGTCCGTTCGATCTCCGACTTCAATCGCCGCTTTCTTGAGGAGCTCTATCCGCGCGAAGCGGCGGGAAAGATCAACGTCATTCACGTCGGCATCGAGCCGCAGACATACGAGCGCACCGCCGCGAAGCTCGGCGCGCCGTCGATGACTGAGACTCCGCGCATCCTTTGTGTCGCCGCGCACAAGCCGTACAAAGGATTGCCGGTACTGATCGAGGCGTGCGCGAAGTTGCGCGACGAAGGGCTCGTCTTTCAGTGCAACGTCATCGGGCACGGACCGATGCGCGATGAACTGCAAGCCCTCATCACCTCCCGTGGTCTCGAGCACATCGTTCATCTCCTCGGCGCGCGCTCGCAGGATGACGTCGCGAAGATGATGGCCGAGGCGACGCTCTTCGCGCTGCCGAGCATCGTGGCCGCGGACGGGCAGATGGAAGGGATTCCGGTGGCGCTGATGGAAGCGATGGCCAGCGGACGCGCGGTCGTCAGCACCGCGATCTCCGGCATCCCCGAACTGATCGAGCACGGCGTAAACGGCTTGCTCGTGCCGCCGGGCGACGCGGAGCTGTTCGCCGAAGCGATCCGCACGCTGTTGCGCGATCGCGAGCGCGCCGCGGAGATGGGACGGCTCGGACAGGCGAAAGTGCGCGCGGAGTTCGACATCGAGCGCTGCGTCGCGCAGTTGTGCGAACGGCTCGAACGGGAGGTCGCGTGATCGCGCTCGCCGTCATCTTCTGGCTCTCGCTCGGCGTTTGTGTCTACATCTACTTCGGCTATCCGGCGCTGCTCTGGATCATGAGCCGTTTGCGTCCGCGCGCCGTGCATGACCGCGACGTCTTTCCGCGCGCGACGTTCGTGATCGCCGCGTACAACGAAGAGCGAAACATCGTCGCGAAGATCGAGAACACTCTGTCGCTCGACTATCCGCCGGAACAGCTCGAGGTGCTCGTCGTTTCGAACGGCTCGACCGATCGGACGAATGAACTGGTCGCCGCATGGAACGATCCGCGCGTCCGGCTCCTCGCGCTCGAGCAGCCGGGAAAAATGGGAGCGCTCAACGAAGGAGCGCGCAGTGCGACCGGCGAGATCCTGATCTTCACCGACGCCGATTTTCTGCTCGACACGCATTCGCTGAAAGTGATCGCGCGGAAGTTCGCCGATCGCGAAGTCGGCGGAGTCTGCGGCGCGCGCAAGCCGGGAGTGAAGCGTGACGGCGACGCGACCGGCGAAGGGGAGGGACTCTACGGCCGGTGGGACAAATGGCAAAAGGTCCGCGAAAGTGAGATAGGAAGCGTCTTCGCTGCCGACGGGCTGCTCTACGCGATTCGCCGCGAGCTGTACAAGCCGATCACCGATCCCGCCCAGGCCGACGACATCGCCATCTCGGTGCCGGTGGTGCTGCAGGGTTACCGGCTGCTGTTCGAGCCGAATGCAACGGCGTGGGAGAACGCGAACGTCGTGGCGGGCGAAGAGTTCCGGCGGAAGGTGCGCGTCACGAATCACTCGGTGCGCGCGCTGCTGAACATCGGAGCGCCGCTGTTCTTGTCGGGCTTCTATTCGGTCGAGCTGCTGTCGCACAAACTGGTGCGGCACTTCATCCCGTTCTTTCTGATTCCGCTGTTCATCTCGAATGCGATCCTCGCCGCGATGGAGCCGATTTATCTCATCACGATGATTCCACAGGCGCTGATCTATGCGCTGGCGATCGCCGGCGCGCTGATGCGGGAGTCGCCCATCGGCCGCTCGAAGCCGCTCTACATCCCGTATTTCTTCTGCTTCGTGAATGCGGCGGCATTTTTCGGGATTCTGTCGATCATGCGCGGGAAGAAGCTGGCGGCGTGGTCGTCACGTCCGACCACTGCCTAACCAATCGACCGTCGGACGCAGCCCTTCTTCGAGCGTCACCGGCTCCGGCAGACCTGCCGCTTTGCGGAGCTTCGTTCCATCGAGCACGCTGCGCATCTGTTCGCCCGCTTTCGCCGGGCCGGCGCTCGCTTTCAACGGCGTTCCGACCGCGTCCGCGATTTTGTGCGCAAGCTCGACGACCGACGTCTCGACGCCCGTACCGACGTTGAATGCGCCGGTGAGCTCCTGTTCCGAAACCGCCATGTTCGCCCGCACGACGTCACCGACGTAAACGTAATCGCGCGTTTGCGCGCCGCCGCCGTTCAGCGTCACCTCTTCGCCGCGTAACATCCGTCCGCCGAAAATCGCCACGACGCCCGCTTCGCCATCGACGCGCTGCCGCGGTCCGTAAACGTTTCCGTATCGCACCGCCGCCGTCGCGATCCCATGAACGTTGCGAAAAAACGCGAGGTAGTACTCGACCGACAACTTCGCAATCCCATATGGCGATAACGGCGCGAATGGATGTTCCTCGGTTTGCGGTGCGAATTGCGGTTCGCCATACGCAGCGCCGCCGCTCGACGCGAAGATGATCTTCTTCACTCCCGCTTCCACGGCCGCGGCAAAGAGCCGGCATGAAGCGACGATGTTCTGTTCGGCGTCGAACGCCGGATCGGCCACCGACTTCCGCACGTCGATCTGCGCGGCGTGATGATTGACGAGATCGACGCCTTTGCGCACCACGCGCGCGACAACGTCTGCATCGGTGACGTCACCTTCGACGAGCGTCGCTTTCGGATTGACGTTCTCACGCTGCCCGGTCGAAAGGTTGTCGATCACGGTCACGTCCCAGCCGCGATCGATGTAGGCGTCGACGACGTGCGACGCGATGAACCCGGCTCCGCCGGTAACGACGACATGTGGCATCGATGCTCCCTCCTGTTGCGCGCGGATTGTAGGCGCACGTGCCGTGCCATGCGGCGCGATGTCACGTTTCGCGGCGCTCGTTCGTCATGAGCGGCGAAGGAGCTGAACATGAACGAGATCGTGATCATCGGCGGCGGTTACGGCGGCGTGCTGGCCGCGATTCGCGCGTCGCGACTGCTGCCGCGCGAGGAGTTTCGCATTCGGCTCGTCGATCGCGGCGATGCGCTCGTCGAACGCATCCGCTTGCACGAGGTCGCGGCCGGGCATCCGTTGCGCGCGCACCGGTACGCGCGGCTGTTGCGCGGTACCGGCGTCGAGCACGTCCGCGGTGAGGTGCAGTCGTTGTCGCTTGCGGACGCAGAGGTGCAGCTTGCGAGCGGCGAGGCGATGCACTTCGATCGGGTCGTCTATGCGCTCGGCAGCGACACGCGCCGGCCGAATGTCTCCGGCATCGAGCGAGCGCTTTCGATCGGCAGTGCGAACGCCGCACGCGCGGCGGCCGACGCCTTTCGCGCGCTGGCGCGTCGCGGCGGAGGAACGGTCGCAATCGTCGGCGGCGGACTGACCGGCATCGAAGCAGCGAGCGAGCTCGTCGATGCGTATCCGATGCTGCGCATCTCGATCATCGACTGCGGCGAGATCGGCGCGTCGCTCTCGCGTCGCGGCAAAGCGCATTTGCATTCATCGCTCACAGAGCGTGGCATCACTCTCCACGAAAACATGGTCGTCGATTCGCTCGAAGATCTCGATGCCGACGCGGTGCTTTGGTGCGCATCATTCGGTGTTTCGCCGATCGCAGCCGCGGCGGGACTCGTCACCGATCGCGCCGGACGCGTCGTCGTCGACGACCATCTTCGCGCATCCGATCCGCGTGTTCTCGCCATCGGCGACGCGGCAGTCGCAACGCTCGGCGAGACCGAGTTGCTGATGGCGTGCGCGACCGCGCTGCCGATGGGCGCGTACGCCGGCGAGGAACTTGCCGCGGATGCGCATTCGCGTCCGCACGCTCCCTTCAACTTTGCTTACGCAATCACCTGCATCGCCCTCGGCCGGCGCGATGGTCTCGTGCAACTTCGCACCGCCGACAACAGCGCGCGCGAGGCCATCATCAGCGGCCGCGCCGGCGCGCTTGTGAAAGAGCTGATCTGTCGCTATACGATCGCGTCGCTGCGCTTCGAGCGCGCCGGCGTTCCGTATCGCTGGCCGGGCGGACTGCTGCGGCGCGAAGCGCAACTGGAGACGCGACCTGCATGACCGAAGAGTTCGAAACGTATCGCGCGCTGCTCTTCTCGATCGCGTATCGAATGCTCGGCAGCGTCGCCGACGCGGAAGACGTCGTGCAGGATGCGTTCGTCCGATTCGCCGGCGTCGACCGCGACGCCGTGCGCGACGCGAAGAGCTTCCTGGCCACGATCGCCACGCGGCTCGCGCTCGACAAGCTGAAGTCGGCGCAGGCGACGCGCGAGGAGTACATCGGACCGTGGCTGCCCGAGCCGCTCTTCACCGGCGACGATCCGGAGCATCGCGTCGAGCGCGCCGAGGCCGTTTCGTATGCGCTGCTCGTCGCGCTGGAGCGGCTGACGCCGGCGGAGCGGGCGGTGTTCGTCCTCGCCGAGGCGTTCGATTTCGATCATGCCGAGATTGCCGACACGCTGGAGCTGAATGTGGCGGCGTCGCGTCAGTTGTTGCATCGCGCGCGCGAAAAGATGGCGGACGAGAAGCGGCGATTCGAGCCGTCGCGTGAAGAACAGCTGCGGCTGATCGGCGGCTTTCTCGAAGCGGTGCAAAGCGGCGACGTCGCACGAGTCAGCGCGCTGCTCGCGCATGACGTCGTGGCGGTGTCGGACGGCGGAGGCCGCGTGAACGCAGCACGCAATGTCGTGCGCGGCGTCGATCACGTTTCGCGGCTGCTGATCGGACTGGCGTCGAAAGCGCGCGCCGACTTCCGCGTGACGGTCGAAGAGCTCAACGGCGTCCCGACGATCGTCACGTGGTTCGGCGAAGAGATCCAGGGAGTCGTTGCACTGACCGCGGAGGACGGAAAGCTCGTCGAGATCGATCTCGTCCTGAATCCTCAGAAGCTGAAGTTAACTTTCCAGATCTGACCCCCGACTTTGACTTTAGGATTGGGACGGATGAACGTGACCGATTTGCGGCGCCTCTTCGAATACGACGCGTGGGCGAACGCGCGGTTGCTCGACGCGGCGGAAGCGCTCGGTGATGACGCCTGGACGCGGGCGATCGAGAGCAGTTTCTCTTCGTTGCGGGCGACGTTTGCGCACATTGCCGGGGCCGAGTTCGTCTGGTTGCAGCGGTGGATAGGGGAGAAGAACGCGCCGGTTCCTTCGTGGTACGACGATCCGTCGGCGGTCACGCTGCGCGAGGTGTTCGATGTGCTTCACGCGCAGCGGCGGGAGTTTCTCGGCGGACTCAACGATGATGATCTGGAGCGGCCGCTCGAGTACAACAACATCAAAGGGGAAGCGTGCCGATTCGCGCTCGGGGATGCGCTGTATCAGGTCGTGAATCATTCGACCTATCACCGCGGTCAGGCGGTGACGCAGTTGCGTCAGCTGGGAGCTGCGCCGCCGGCGACGGACTTCTTAATCTTCGCCGGACAATGAAAAAGGGCCGCATTTCTGCGGCCCTTCGAAGTTAGCGACTGTATTGAATTACAGCGTGCTGACGTTGGCGGCCTGAAGGCCCTTCGGTCCGCGAACGACGTCGAATTCGACGGCGGCGCCTTCCGGCAGCGAGCGGAAGCCGTTTCCGGCGATCGCCGAGAAGTGAACGAACACGTCGTCACCATTCTCGGAAGTGATGAAGCCGAAACCCTTCGCGTCGTTGAACCACTTCACATTGCCCTGAGTTCTCATTGGTGAATCTCCTTTTTATGCTGTGCTGCCGTGCGGAGATTCAAACAGATTGTTCTTCGTCTCTCGGGGCAAATCACTGCTGATGGAACGGGCAACCGGACACGTCGAAAAAGAATTCCGTCCGTTACACTTTGCTCCCGCCGTGCCGACGCCGCCTCGAAGCAACCTTCCAATGACGATGCTTCGCGCACGCGTCGTACCGCTCGTCATTCTCCTTTCGATCTTCGCCGCGGTCGTGATCACCATTCGGATGACGAGCGATGCGCCGGTCGTCTCCTCCGATACTGCCGCGCACGATCGCGATCAGCCCGACGCCGCATCGCATCGCAGCGTCGTGGTCGTGCTCCCGTTCGAAAACCTCGGCAACGCGCGCGACGCATTCTTCGCCGCCGGCGTCAGCGACGAGATCGCGACGCGCCTCGCATCGATCAGCAGCATCGCCGTGATCTCGCGCACGACCGCTTCCCGTTACGCGAACACGACGAAGAGCATCGCCGACATCGGCGAGGAGCTCGGCGTCGACTACGTGCTCGAAGGAAGCGTGCGATGGGACCACGCGGTGCGCGGCAGCCGCGTCCGGATCGCGCCGCGATTGATTCGCGTCAGCGACGACACGCAGCTCTGGAGCGGGCAATACGACCGGCAGCTCGAGGATGTCTTCGGCGTGCAGAGCGACGTCGCCGCGCAAGTCGTCCGCCAGCTGAACCTCCGACTGCGTGCAGAGGAGCAACGCGCCGTCGCCGGAATCCTTACGGACAACTTCGCCGCGTACGAAGCGTATCTGCACGGGCAGGAAGCGGCGAAGCGTTCGTACGGCGAACGTGATGCGCGCGAGACGGTGACGTGGTTCGCGAAAGCGGTCGCGCTCGATCCGTCATTCGCGACGGCGTGGGCGCGGCTGTCGATCGCGCATGCATACCTCTATCACGTCGGATTCGATCGATCGCCGGCGCGGCTCGAACAGGCGAGGCGTGCACTCGATCGCGCGTCGTCGATCGACGCCGAGCTGCCGCTCGTCCACATGGCGGCCGGCTATTTTCATTACTGGGGCTATCTCAACTACGAGCGCGCAAGCGCGGAGCTGGCGCTGGCGTGGAAGGCGCTGCCCAACGATTCGGACGTCATCCAGGCGATCGCGTTCGTCCGCCGGCGGCAGGGAGATTTCGAGGAGGCGGCGCAGGATCTGAAGGACGCGCAGACGCTCGATCCGCAAAACGTCCGGCTGGTGCTGGAGATCGGGCAGACGCAGCTGACGTTGCGCCGTTACGGCGACGCGGCCGCTGCCTACGATCGCGCCATCGAGCTGGCGCCGAATCAATCGCTCGGCTACGCGGGCCGCGTCGAAACGGAGTGGATGTCGAGCGGCTCGCTCGATGCGACGGCGAAGCTGATCGCGAAACTGCCGAAGCGCGACGACGAGAACACGGTCGGTCTTCAGTATCGACAGGTTCTCTATCGCCGCGATTTCGACGCCGCGCTTCGCATCCTCGGCCGTACGCGCGTGAAGGAGTTTCTGCTGCTGCACGTCGAGCAGGCGTTCCTGCCGAAGCAGCTCCTCGTCGCGGATGCGTATGCGTTGCGCGGCAATGCGGCGGAAGCGCGTCAGTCGTACGAAGCGTCGCGCGTATTGCTGGAGCGCGCCATCGCAACGCGTCCCGACGACGCATCTCTTCGCAGTGCGCTCGGCCTCACGCTCGCCGGACTCGGCGACAAAGCGCGCGCAATCGAAGAAGCGACGCGCGCCGTCGAGCTGCTGCCGGTCGCGAAGGACGCGCTCTCCGGCGCGGAGCGCGTCGTCGACCTCGCGAAAGTCCTCGCGCGCTGCGGCGAAAAGCAGCAGGCGATCGAGCGGCTGCAATCGCTGCTGGCGATGCCATCGCTCGTATCGCCCGCCGTGCTCAGGCTCGATCCCGCCTGGGATCCGCTGCGCAGCGAGGAAGCGTTCAGGGCTTTGCTGCAGTGATGACCGAGTTCTCGGCGTTATAGCGGTCGAGGTTCGCGACCGTCTCGAAGTAGGCGACGCGTCCGCCTTCACCGGCTGCGATGATCGCGACCGCTTTGTCGACCTGTTTGCCGCTCACCGGATCGGTGGCGACGCGCTTCGACGCGTCGTTCTGCAGCGCTTTCTTGCACATATCGCAGCAGCCGTAATACGTCTTGCCGTCGACCTGCACCGGAATCTGATCGGAGCCCATCGCATGCTCGTTGACCATGCAAACGGTCTTCGGCTCGACCTGCTTGAGCGGACCTTTCGGTGTGTCTGTAGCGGCGTCAGCGGCGAATCCGGCGACGGCGAACAGCAGAACGGCGATGAGAGCGAGTGGCTGTTTCATGATTTCTCCTTGCGTCTGTTGGCTGCGTCATTCTGAGCGTTCAGCGAAGAATCTGGCAGGGTGGGGCGCCGAAAGGCACGTTTGGTGCGCCGCCCGCCCGCCCGCCAGATCCTTCGCTAACGCTCAGGATGACGGGGAGATTTCGAGTCACAGCCGCGTCAGCGCGAGCATCGTCACGTCATCGCCGGCCGCGGCGCCGCAGATGAACTCCTGCACTTTTGTTTCGATCGTGGACAGAATGTCCGCCGCGCGCGAGCCGTGCATCGGCGCGAGCAGTTCAGCGATCGGCAGCAGTCCAAGCTGCGCTTCTTCAGGATTCTCCGCTTCGGTTACGCCATCGGTGAAGAGCACCAGTGAATCGCCGCGTTCGAGCGTCATCGTCTGCGTCCGATACGTCGCGGTACCGAAGAGACCGATGACCATGTCGGTGCTGGTGAGCTGTTCCGTTCCGCTCTTCGACACGCGCAGCGGCGCGACGTGTCCAGCGTTCGTGAAGTCGACGCGTCCGGTCTCGGGATCGAGCAGTCCCGCGACGACCGTCGCAAACTTTGTCGGCGAAGTGCGCGGCGCGAGCGTGAGATTCAGCTGCGTCATCAGTTCGGCCGGCGTCGGCGCGCTGCGCGAGAAAATATCGAACGCGGTCGCCAGCGACGACATGACGAGCGCGGCGGTGATCCCTTTGCCGCTGACGTCGGCGATGATGAAGTAGATCTTTCCGTCGGGCCGGACGACGACGTCGTAGTAATCGCCGCTCACGGTCTTGCACGGCTTGTTCGCGCCGGCGAATCCGTAGCCGGCGATCGCCGGCAGCTCGGCCGGCAGCAGACGGCGCTGAATCGTCCACGCCGTTCGCAGCTCTTCGTCGATCTTCGCTTTCGCGATCGCTTCCTCGCGCAGTCGCGTCGTCTCGAGCTTGACCGCGGCGAAGCGGGAGATCTGCGCGATGAGGCGCGCGTCTTCCTGGGTAATCGAGCGCGACGCGAGGAAGTCGAGATAGAGGACGCCGAGGACTGCGTCACCGACGACGAGCGGCACGCAGACCGCGGCGCGAATCTGTTGCGCGATCATCGACTCCGAGGCGGCGAGCTTCCCGCCACTCGTCGCTTCGACATACGAGATCAGCTTGCGCTCGCCGACGACTTCCGCGAGCAGCGTGCGGCTGATCACGAGATCGGCGGAGTCGGCGCGATCGGTGCGTCGCACACGCACGTCGCCGAACGATTGCCCGTCCGGTCCGAAGAGCGCCAGCGCGGCGCGCGACGGCGTCAGGATTTCCATCAGCTTGTCGAGGATGAAATCGAACAGCTCGTTGAGCGGCCGGTCTTCGATGAACTCGACGGCGAGCGAGGCGAGGATGCGCTCGTGCTCGCCGGCGCCGCGTTCCGGTTCGAATGCAGCCTGCAGCGGAATGGCGAGGTTCGTCGCGTGCGACGAGCTGTCGGTCGAGATGAGCTGCGATTGCGGCTCGTTCCCGTTGAACACGACCTCGGTATCTCCGAGCGTGATGCGGTCGCCGGCACGCAGCACGATCGGAGTCGCGCCGAGTCGCGTGCCGTTGAGGTTCGTGCCGTTGACGCTGCCGCAATCACGAACCGACCACTGGCCGGCTTCGAAAAGCAGCTCGGCATGGCGGCGGGAAAGGAAGCGGTCTTTGATCGGAATCGTGCAGTCGACGGCGCGCCCGAGGGTGATCGTTCGGGGCGGAAACGCGAGATGCTGCGCAGGCAGGTTCGGCTGAAAAACGCTGACGTGCACTCCGCGCTCGTCGACGACGTTGCTCATGATGAGTACCGCATCATTATAGGGAGGCGGAAGCAACGGCTCGTTTGTTCTGTTCCTGAGACGCTGCCGGTTGCATTCGGTCAGCGCGACCGCATCGTACGGCCGGACCCGGCGTTCCTGATTCCGAACGCGTCCGCCGCGCAAGCTGTGAAATGATGCGCCGACTAAAACCGAGGAGATTGCAATTTGGGAAGACCACAAGCGTCATTTGCCAAGCGGCAACGGGAACAGGCGAAGCGTGAACGCCAGCAGTTGAAGGCGGAGCGGAAAGCGGAGCGCCCGAGCGGCGGCGCCGAGATCGACGATCAGGTGATCCGCGAGACTCCGCTGGAGGACGAAGCCGTCCCAGGAACAGCGCAGGCGGACACACCGTAACCTGGCTCATTGCCGTGCGCCGGCGGACGCTCCGTCCGCCGCGCGCCGCAGTTTCAGGGACATGCCTGGCGTGTCATCGGGAAGTCGATTCCTCGCTCTTCCCGGTTTCCCCTTCACGGATCGTAGCGGCGCGTCGGAATCCCTTCCGCTTTACTCGTCGCAAGCTCGGCCATCGTTCGGATCAGCCGTCGTCCATCGGTGTCCGCCGATTCGAACGCCTCGCACAGCATCACGATGTTGTCTTCGTGCTCTGACGCTGAGATCGTGAAGCCGTTGGGCGGTTGCTGCGAATCCTTCGTCAGCGTGCGGCGCCAGCGGCCGGCGAGCAGTTCGACTTTCAGGAACTCAGTTCCCTTGCCGGTCTGAAACGACACCGCCGCCGAAGCGGGGATGCCGCGCGCGTTGGCGCGCTGTTCATCCATCGCGCGATCGATGAAGTGTCCGATCAACTCGCGCAGCGCGCGATCCGATTCGTGCCGCGCGGTCACGATTTGCAATCCGGAGTGATAGACGGGACGCTCGCCCTGCGTGCGTGCGGGGCGATGCACCATCGTGTGGACGACGAGGCAATCGAGCGAGATCGGACCGCTCACACCTTCGAACTTCACCGAGCATTTGCCGCCCGGCCCCGGCAGCGCGTCCTGATGCGCGACGCGCACACCCATCACCGACAGATCGACGACATATGCACGGACGCCGGAGACATCGGAGCGCAGCGGGTTGGGGAGCGTGACCCGCTGGTATCGGCGTTTCTCTTCGCGTGCCACGAAGCAGAAGCATAGCGCGCGAACTGCCGCGCGTGAACGATCAAGTCAGCGGCAGGGTCACGGTGAACGTCGCGCCCTTGCCGAGGCCGTCGCTTTCCGCCTTCACCGAGCCGCCGTGAAGCTGGACGAGATGCTGGACGATCGAGAGTCCGAGCCCGAGTCCGGAGTAGCTGCGCGAATCGCCGACGCTCGCCTGGCGAAAGCGATCGAAGACGTGCGGCAGAAACTCGGGACTGATACCGTCGCCGCTGTCGCGTACGACGATGGTTGCGCGATCGTCCTGACTTCGCACCGATACGCGCACCTCGCCGCCGCGCGGCGTGAACTTCAGCGCGTTCGCGACGAGATTGCCGACGACCTGCTGGATCCGATCGGCATCGACGTTCATCATGATCGGCTCCGGCTGCGTGTCGCAGATGAGGTCAACGCCGCGCGCTTCCGCGTTGAGCCGCTGCGCCTCGGCGGTCGTACAGACGCATTCGTTCAACTCGACGCTGCGCCGCGTGATGCGCAGCTTCCCGGTGACGATGCGCGAAACGTCGAGCAGGTCGTCGATCAGCCGTGCCTGCATCAGTGCCGCTTTGCGCAATGCCGTCAGCTGCTCGACGAGCACCGGATCGTCGTCGTGTGTCATCCGCAGCAAATCGGCCCAGCCGAGCACCGACGTCAGCGGCGTGCGCAACTCATGCGAAAGGATGGCGAGGAACTCGTCCTTTGCGCGGCTGGCGTGTTCCGCCTCTTCGCGCAGGTGCCGCTCGCTTTCGAACAGGATGCTCCGCTCGAGCGCCAGCGCACATTGCGCGGCGGCGCTGGCGATGAACGATTGCTCTTCGGCATCGAACGGATGCTCTTCCGGAAAACTGAGACCAAGTGCGCCGATGACACGGCCGTGCGTCTCCAGCGGAATGGACGCCCACGCGCGGCTGTCGGGACGCGCGTCGCGGATGAACGGCGAACGTTTTTCCGCTTCCTCGCGAGTGCCGATGAAAATCGGCGCGCGCGTGACCACCGCCTCCGTCAGCGGAATGCCGGCGTTGAGCGGCACGTAGCGATAACGATCTTCGACGTCGCTGGCGAGTCCTGCCGATCCGGCGACGCGGATCTGTTGTCCATCTTCCGTCACGAGGCCGATCACGACGACGGTCGCGTGCAGCACCGCGCGCAAGTCGGCGGTGACCGCGGCGACCGCTTCTTCGATCGTGACCGCCTGCGCGAGCATGGACGTCAGCCGCTGCAGATACTCGACGCGATGCGTGCTCCGTTCCGCGACGAGACGCTGCGCGCGCTCCGCTTCGAACAACCTGCTTCGTTCGATGGCCGCTCCGGCGCGCCGCGCCAGCTCTTCGGCGACGAGCAGATCGAACGCGTCGTACGCGCGCGTCGTCGACGTCAGGACGAACGTCATCGTGCCGTACGGTTTTCCTGTGCCGCGGATCGGCACCGTCATCGCCGAACGAATGCCGAATTGCGTGAGCGCTTCGCGGTGCTCGGGATCGACGATCTCGTTCCAGGCGTCCGCGGGAACGACGGAGCTCATCGCCGATTCACCGGTTTCGATCACGCGCAACAACGGCTCGGAGAAGGTGGGGAATCGCCCCCACGCGGCGCGAATCTCTTCCTCTCGCTCGCGATCTCCCGCCGCCACTTCCTGGCGAGCGATCTTTCCATCGCGGTCGAGCAGATGGATGAAGACGACGTCGGCGAACTTCGGAATGGCCAGCCGCGCGATTCGCTGCAACGTCCGATCGTAGTCGAGCGCCTCGGCGACGATGGCGCTGGCGTCGGCGATGAACGTCAGCGCGTCATGTTCGCGCTTCTCATCGGTGAAGTCGTAGAACGTCACCACCGCCGCGACGAGCGTTCCTTCCGCGTCGCGAACCGGAGCGGAGCTGACGCGAATGACGCCGAACGTTCCATCGCCGCGAATGACCGCGATGTCTTCGTCTTCGACGAGCTCGCCGGTCGCGATCGTACGTGCGAGCGGCCATTCGCGATCCGCGTACGCTCTTCCGTCGGGATGAAATCCGCGGAGCCGGCTGCGATAGGTCCTGATGTCTTCCGGCGGATCGTCGGGCTGCCGAAGGATGAACTGCACCTGCTCGTTGGCGAGCACGACATGGCCGTCGGGTTCGGCGATGATCACGGCGGCCGGCAGTTGCCGGAGCACCGACGCGAACAGTCCGCTCAACAGCGGTCCGGAGAGTCGTTCCATGGGATCGCTGTGGAGTCTATCGGACTACTCATTCGCTTTCCTTTCTGCAATTGGCGTGCGTGCGCGCGTTTGGTAAGGTGCGCGACGCATGATCGACAAAGTGGTCCGCTCCGCCGATGAGGCAGTCAAAGACATTTCCGACGGCTCGACGCTGGTCGTCGGCGGCTTCGGCCTCTGCGGCATTCCCGAAAACCTGATCAATTCACTCGTCAAAACCGGAGTGAAAGGACTGACCTGCGTCTCGAACAACGCGGGCGTCGACGACTGGGGTCTCGGACTGCTGCTGCAAACGAAGCAGATCCGAAAGATGCTCTCGTCGTACGTCGGCGAAAACGCGGAGTTCGAGCGGCAGTTTCTTTCGGGCGAGCTCGAAGTGGAGTTCTGTCCGCAGGGAACGCTTTCGGAGCGGATGCGCGCCGGCGGCGCCGGGATTCCGGCTTTTTTCACGCCGGCCGGTTTCGGAACGGTGGTCGCCGAGGGGAAAGAGACGCGCGAGTTCGACGGGAAGAACTACGTGATGGAGCGCGGGATCGTCGGCGACTTCTCACTCGTCGCCGCGTGGAAAGGCGATCGCTTCGGCAATCTCGTTTATCGAAAGAGCGCGCGCAATTTCAATCCGATGGCGGCGACCGCGGGACGCATTTGCATCGCCGAGGTCGAAGAGCTGGTGGAACCGGGCGAGCTCAATCCCGATCACGTGCACACGCCGGGGATCTTCGTGCACCGGCTCGTCGTCGCGCCGCGCGTCAAGCGGATCGAGCAGCGGACGGTTCGGAAGAGCTGAGCGCGCGCACGGCGATCACGATCGCTGCGCCGATCAGCATCCAGACTCCGAGTCCCGTCAGCACGATCGCCGGCTTGAGCGGTGATGGCCGGATCGAATCCGCGTACCACCAGGGAAATCCGCGCGACCAGACCGTGTAGACGAAACAGACGTACGCGGAGAACGCTGCCGACAAACCGATCGCCCATCGACGCGGAAGCGCAAACGGCAACAGCGACAGCGGCCAGATGAGGTACTGGATGCCGAAACCGGGCGCGAGAAAGAGCACGCCGAGATACACGAGCGGGATCGCGGCGAGGAGCAGCGCTTCGCGCTTCGCCTGTCGCGTGAACCACGCGAACAGCAGCGCGAGCGCCACGAGCAGCACGTATTTGCCGTCGTTCGCATACCAGACGGCTGCGCGGAAAAGCGATTCCGGTGCGGCGTATTCGCGAATGCGCAACAGCAGCGCCGTGATGCCCCACTTTCCCGAGTAACCGGCGTAGCCGAAGATGTTCGACCAGACCGCCGGACCGCCTGCAATGCGCGGCGGGATGAAGATCGCGGCGACGGTGACGGCGTATCCGATCGCAAAACGCGCGCGCCGCGGCAGCGCCATGAAAAAGAACGGCACTGCGAAGAGCGGCACGATCTTGATGCCGGTCGCGAGTCCGAGGACGACGCCGGCGGCTCCGCTTCGTCCGCGCAGCGCGCAGAGCGCCGCGCACGTGATGAGCGCGACCATCGTCGCATCGGTGTTGCAGTGAAATGCGGAGATGGCGATGGCGGCCGGCGAGAGAAAAAAGAGGAGCGCGAGGAGACGGCCGTCAAGGTTCCGCAACCGTCCGATTGCGACGAGCGCGAACGCGGTCACGACGTCGGCTGCCGACTGCACGAGCCGAAAGCAGTCCGTGTATTCTGTGCGCGCCGCTCGCGCGACGGCCGCAATCAGCCGGAACAGCAGCAGCGCCAGCGGCGGATGATTGAGATCTTTGTGATGTGCGTACGCGTGCGCGATGCCGTAACGGTCCGCGAGGTCGGCCCACATGATGTTGAAGATGACGTCGTTGGTGCCGATCGACGTCGCCGTCAACACGATGCGCACGACGATTCCGGCGACCATCAGCGCCGCGAACGTCCGTACCGCGAGCTCTTTTCTGCCGTGTTCCAGTCACGGCATTCTTGCACACGCAATTCGATGAACCGGGAGTGATGTAAATGCCTTTGAATCGCGAACAGATCGTCCGCCGCGCCGCGCAGGAGTTGCGCGACGGAAACTACGTCAACCTCGGCATCGGGATGCCGACGCTCGTCGCCAACTGCATTCCGGCCGGCGTCGAAGTCGTGCTGCAATCGGAGAATGGAATCCTCGGGCTCGGACCGTTTCCCGCCGAGGAGGAAGTGGACGCGGATCTGATCAACGCGGGGAAACAGACGGTGACCGTACTTCCGGGCGCGTCGTTCTTTTCATCAGCCGATTCATTCGGAATGATTCGCGGCGGCAAGATCGACATCTCGATCCTCGGCGCGATGCAGGTTTCCGCCCGCGGCGATATCGCGAACTGGATGGTTCCCGGCGCGATGGTGAAGGGGATGGGCGGCGCGATGGATCTGGTCGCGTCGGCGAAACGTCTGATCGTGACGATGGAGCACGTCACGAAAAAGCGCGAGAAGAAGATTCTCAACGAGTGCGCGCTGCCGCTGACGGGAGTGCGTTGCGTGAATCGGATCATCACCGACTACGCGGTGATCGATGTGACGCCGGACGGACTCGAGCTGATCGAGATCGCGCCGGGAACGAGCGTTGAGGAAGTGCAGGAGCTGACGGAGCCGCGATTGATCGTGCGCGGCGACGTGCCGCAGATGGAATTCTGAAGCGTCAGCGTCCCATCGCCGCCAGCAGCCGATTGATCTCTCGGACCTCGCCTTCGGTCCGTTCGGCGCGCGCGTTGTCGCCGTTTGCGCGCGCCCACGCGATCTCGTCCTGCAGCAGTCCGCGCTGATCGACGAGCGGGCCGTAACGCCGCGAAACGTCGACGTCGATGTGCAGCCGTTGAGCGGATGTGTGTGCGCGATCGCGTGTACGTGCGGCGATGCACGCGACGCCGATCGTGATGACGACCATGTACGCGACAGCGAACGCAGGCGCGAAACGCGACCGCGTGATCGCGAAGACGATCGCCGCGACGACGCCGATGATCGCCAGTGCGGCGAGCGACTGCAGAAGAATCTCGCGACTCATGATCGGTGACTGCAGCGCGAATGGATGCGGAGAGAACGCTGCGGCGAGTAATCCGGCAGGGGAGACGTAGCGTGCGAGTTGCAGGCTTCCGTTCGCCGCGGCGGTCATGAGCAGCACAGACCAGAGCGACCCGATCGCCGCGAGTGAGGCAGCGACGCGTGCGCCGAAACGATCGGCGAACCAGGAGATGCCGATCGCGAACGGAACGGCGAGATCGGTGAAGCGCCGCCCGCCGAATCCCATCCCGCCCCAGAAGTAGCGGTCGAACGCGCCGTTCGCGAGCCATTCACCGGCGAACATCAGGAGCAGCATGATCGCGAGTTGGCGTTTGTCAACATCACGCAACGCGACGAGCCAGCCGGCGATCGCGAGCGCAACGACCGGCGACCACGTGAGTAATCCGTGGTAACTCGAGAAGAGCACCGTGCCGAATGCGAGATTGTGGAACGGCGACCACGTCGTTCCTTCGAGCGCGCCGCCGCTCGTGAGCGGACCGAGCGGCGAGCCATAGATGGCGTTCCATGCGATCGCCTGCGGCAACAGCGCGAGCGCACCACCTGCGATCGCGCGAAACCGGAAACGCGGTGGACGTCCGATGCATGCGAAGAGCAGCGCGGGCAGCAGCACGACATGCTGAATGCGCGTGGCGATGGCGAGACCGGCGGCGAGTCCGACGAGCAATCCGTCATCGCGATCGAGCGCCAGCAGAATCAGCGCGATGCAAAGCGCGCCGGCGATGTGCGTGCCGAGCGGCAGTCGAAATGTGTACCAGAAGAACGGCGTCCCGATCGCCACCGCCGTCAGCGCGATGGCGCGATGACGCGGAACCAGGCGCGCCGCGATCAGCATCGTCAGCGCCGCGAACGCGACGGTCGTCCAGCCGAGCGTGAGGGCGAAGAGTCCTGAAAATCCATCAGCAGGCGCGAACGGCGTCGCCGCGAGATACGCCGGCAGCGACAGAATCGCGGTGCCGATCCACCAGTGATTCGCGAGCGCACCGACCGGCGTCACTTCAGCGACAAGCGTCGCGCCATCGCGCAACAAACCGGCCGACGCCCATTCGTTGAAGAACGCGAAGTCGCGATCGAACACCGCGGAACGAAGGTACGAATAGACGGCGACCGAATCAGGACGGATGTAGCCGGGAACGAGAAAGAGAAAGCCGCCGACGATGAATGCGGCAACGATGATGAGCGAACGGCGCACCGCGGAAGGATGACACGGGCGGGCGTTTCACGCCGGTCCTGACAACGTCTCCGCGTGCGACGATGTCAAAGATGCCGAGTCGGCGGCAGCCAATACCTGCCCATCGAAAACCCATCGATTCCCCATGCGCGGCATCGCGCTCGGCCTCATCGTGATCGCGGGCCGATCGTCATCGTCGACGAGCGGCTCGGCTGGCGATGAAAGCGCGTCTCCACGGAACCGAACACGATTGCCGCGCCGTCGAACAACGACGCGCGGTCGCGGAGGGGCTGCGCCTCGATCGACGTGCCGTTTTTGCTGCCGAGGTCTTCGACGGTTGCCTCGCCGTCGATGATGACGATCGCGGCGTGCGCGCGCGACACGCTCGGATCATCGATGCGGACGTCCGCCGCTTTAACCCGTCCCACGACGTTCCGGCCATTGAACAGCGGCAGGTCGTATCCGTCGTACGTCAGCCACGCGACCGCCGTTCGGGTCTGTTCGGGCGGACGCGCCTCGCCGCAGAAGGCGTAGCCGAAGCGCTGCACGGTGCGGATGTAGCGTGGCTCTCTCGCGTCATCACCGAGCGTGGCGCGAAGCTCGGCGATCAGTCCTGCGAGATTCGTGTCGCTCACGAACGTATCCGGCCAGATTCGGTCCTGAAGGTCGGCCCTGGAGATAGCGCGCGGCGCCTCCGCGACAAGAGTCGCCAAAAGGTCGAAAGCCTTTGGCGAAAGGTGCGCGGGCTCACCGCCTCGCAGCAACTGTCGCCGTCCTGCGTCGAGCGTATAGTCACCAAAAGCGACAGTCATTTCGGGTCGTCCGCGGTCGATTATCGCAGCACGAGGAGTCCTCTTCGATGAGCAGCCGCCGTGACGTGCTGATCCTGACCGCGCTGGCCGTCGCCGCGCTCCTCGCCTGCGCGGCCGGCTGGATCTTTCTGCTGCGGTACCCGGCCGACGGCGTGCGCATCGTATCGGACGTTAACGTTCGCCAGCCTGACCGCCTCTTCATCTCGGTGCAGCCGGGCAGCCCCGCGTACGACGCCGCCATGCGGAGCGGCGATACGGTCTTCCGCATCGACGGGATCGACGTATTCGAAACGGCGCGGCTCCGCGCGCACTACGCATCACCGGTCGCCGAACGCCCCATCAGCCACTACATCATCTATACGCCGGACGGACCGGCGCGCATCGCGGTGCGGCGTCAGCCGGCCGGCGACTGGGTTCCCTGGCGCGCCTCGCTGCTGGTCAACCTGCTGGCTGCGCTTCCCTACCTGTGCGTCGGCATGTACACGCACTGGAAACGGCCCGGCGATCGTCGCGCGCGCCTCCTGAATTCCGTCTGCCTGCTCTTCGTGATCATCTGCCTCGCACCGAAAGAGCTGTTCTTCGCGATCGGTGACCTGCAGGAGCCCTTTCCCGTCACTGCGTTCCTCCCGATCATCGTCGCCGTGGCTGCGCTGCTCCACTTCGCGCTGATTTTTCCGCGCGATCACGCGCTGGTGCGTCGTCTCCCGTGGCTCGTGCCCATGCTTTACGTTGTACCGATCGGCGCGTACGCCATCGAGTTGCGGAAAGGGGCGAACGCCGCCGGCCTCGTCGCGGTCGTCACCTTTCCTCTCTGTCTGGCGGCGTCGGCGATCGTCCTGGCGACGACGTACCGCCGCAGCATCGGCGAAGAGAAGCGGCAGATCCGCTGGCCGCTCTGGGGCCTGTTCATCGCTGTCGCCGCCTCGCTGCTGTCAACCATTCTCCAGTCGAACCTCTTCGCGCCGCCCGGCCATCGCGAGATCATCGTCGGCGTCAATCCCTTCTTTTTCCTCGTCGTGCCGATCACCGTCGCCATTGCGATCTTCAAGTACCGGCTGTTCGACATCGACACGATTGTCCGCCGAACGATCACCTACACGCTGGTCATGGTCATCGTCGTCGCACTCGATTTCACCGCCATCGCGATCGCCGGCAAACTCCTGGCCGCGACCGGAGGCGGGTCGCAGAACGCCACCATCCTTTCCACAGTTTTCGTGGCGGCCCTTTTCGCGCCGATCCGCAGAGTCGTGCAGCATCGGGTCGATCGCCACTTCGCACGCGGCCGGCTCGACGAGGCGGAGGGACTGCGACGCATTAACGTCGCGC
This sequence comes from Acidobacteriota bacterium, assembly GCA_034667465.1. Lineage (GTDB taxonomy): Bacteria > Acidobacteriota > Thermoanaerobaculia > Gp7-AA8 > Gp7-AA8 > JAOBAU01. Next base: position 235,009 of record JAXDJV010000030.1, read on the forward strand.
TTTCGGCCGCGGTCGACCTTCCCTCGCTCTACGACCACGCGGCGGCGGCGCTGCAGCAGATCTTCAACAGCCGCACGGTCGTCGTGTTCGCGTTCGATTCGGCGACCGATCGTGCGTCCGCGGCGGCGACCGTCGGCATCACCGACGAGGTTGCTGCCGCGCTGGCGATGCGTGCCGGCAGCCCGATCACGACCGGCGTCGTGAATCTCGATCGTTCGTCGCCCGGCCTCGACGATGATGATTCGGCCGCGCTCGTACGATCGAAAGCGCGGCTCGTCGTTCCGGTACGCCTTCGCGACGAGTTGCTGGCGGCGATCACCTTCGGTCCGCGCCTGTCGGACGAGCGATACGACGAGTCTGACGAACGGCTCGCCTCCGCGATCGCGAGCCAGATCGCACTGGCCATCGATAATCATCGCCTTCGCGATCGCAGTACTGCAGAGGGCGAATGGCATGCGCTCGATCGGCTGACGCGACTCGTCTTCGTCGCCGCGTCGCGCGTCGAAGGAACGCCGGTGGCGAACGTCGCCGACGTCGTGGCGCGCGTCAGTGAGGCGATCCGCGCCGCGGGCGCATCGCTCCCGGATGCGAACCTGGCGGGCGCGGTCCGGCGACTGATTGAAGCCGACGCCGTCGCCATCGAGCGGCAAACGCTGCGCATCCTGAAGAGCTCCTGGCGCACGGTCGCCGAGCAGAGCCGGCCGCTCGACGAACTGGCCAGCGCGCTGCGCAGGCGGATCGGCGCGTACGAAATCGCCGAGCGGATCGGATCCGGCGGTATGGGCGAAGTCTTCCGCGGCATCAACATCCACGACCGGTCCGTCGCCGCGTTGAAGCTCCTTCCGATCGCCGACAGCGGGCGAACGGAATCGCGCCGCCGTCTCGAGCGGGAAGGGGCGATCGTATCGACGCTCGCCCATCCGAACATCGTGCGGGTCCTGGAGCGCGGCGAACACGACGGCCGTCTCTACATCGCCATGGAGCTCATCTCCGGCGCGACGCTCTCGTCGCGGATTCATGAGTCTTCCTGGACGGCGGTCACCGCCTTCGACGTCGCGCTGCAGATCTCCTCGGCTCTCGCCGCACTTCACGGCGCCGGCGTCGTCCATCGCGACATCAAGCCGTCGAACATCATGATCACGCCGGAAGGTCGCGCCGTTCTCCTCGATTTCGGGCTCGCTCGCGACATCGCGTCGTACACGATTACCGGCAGCAGCCAGATCGTCGGATCGCTCCCGTACATGTCGCCGGAGCAGTTGGACGGCTCGCGCGTCGATGCGCGCAGCGACGTCTGGTCGTTCTCGGTCGTGCTGTACGAGATGCTCGCGCGGCGGCGGCCCTGGCGTGCAACCGAACCGGCCAGGCTGGCGATCGAGATCGCGTCGAGGCGCGTCGACGTGTCGGCACTGCACGGACTGGCCAACGCGGCTTTGCTCGCCATCGTTCGCGAGGGGCTCGAACCATCGCTCGACCTGCGCGTGCGAGACGGCATCGAGCTTCATCGGCGTCTCGTGCATGCACGCGCGGCACTCGCGGGCGACGTCGCGCCTCAGCCGGACGACGCCGGCGATGTTCCCACGGCAACACGATGAATCGCGGCGCAACGATCCCTGCCTGAACCGCCCATCGAAAACCGATGAGTTCCTCATGCAATCGAAGAGCGAACGTCCGATCGTGAATCTCATGAAAAAACTACTGCTTGCTCTGCTCACCGCTTTTTTCGCTTCCCGCTGCGCGCTGGTAGCACACGGGCGCTACCAAACCGTTCACGTGCAATCGACGCCGGCCGGTGCCGCGATGCGCGTCGACTGCGGCGATGCTCCGACAAACGGCGGCCTGACACCCGGCGACGTCACCGTTCGGCGCGGCGCGGAACACTGCCGGATCGTGTTGTCGGCTCCCGGCTACCGCGACCAGACCGTGACTTTCACCCGCGTTATCTCGCGCGCGGTCTGGGCGAACCTCGGTCCCGGTCTCCTCATCGGAACGCTCGCCGGTGCTGCCGCCGCGGTGCCGTTCGGCGACGAAAATTCAGGCAACAACGCCGCGATCGGCGGAATCGTCATAGGCGCGGGTGGCGGATATTTCATCGACCGCACAACCGGCGCCGCCTGCCGCCAGGTCCCGGCCACGGTCAACGTGCAACTCGAGAAACGGGAACCATAGAATCACGCCGGCCCTGTTCGAGCCGCCTCGCGACGTCGACGCGTCGCGGCACGAACCGTCCTTCACGCCGGTCTTGACAGCGTCTCCGCGTGCGACGAGCATACCGGCGTTCCCGTGCTCCGTTCCCTCCGCAGACTCGCGCTCGGTGCTGCCGTCATTGCGGCCGCATCGCTGATCCTTTTGCTCTCCGATCTTCAGCATCGCGAGCGCGCCGCGCGAAGCGCGCTCGCGAAGAAGCGCCTCTGGAAGATCTGCTTCGTGCAATACAACGACGTCATCGACGTCAAAGATGCGGAGAGCGGCGTGCTCGATGGTCTCCGCGAGTCCGGTCTCGAAGACGGCCGCGACTTCGAGGTGAAGATCCTCAATGCGCAGGGCGACATGGCCACGGTATCGGCGCTGATCGACACCGCCGTCACGGGCGGCGCGGACCTGCTGATCACCTTCTCGACGCCGACACTCCAGGCCGCGCTGCGTCGCGCGCAGAACGTGCCGGTCGTCTACAACTACGTCTCCTCAGGACTGAAAGCGGGCGCCGGCAAGAGCAATACCGATCACGCACCGAACGTCACCGGCGTCAGCCTGCTCCCGGCGAACGACGAAGCGCTGTCGCTTTTGCGGACGTACTTTCCCGGCATCCGCAGGATCGGCACGCTCTACTGTCCCGCGGAAACGAACATGGTGAACGCGAAGATCGCGCTCGACGAAGCGGCGAAGCGCGCCGGCTTCGAGGTCGTCTACGTGCCGGCGGAAACGCCGACCGATGTCCCCGACGCCGCGGCGGCGCTGATGTCGCGCGACATCGATGCGGTCCTGCAGATACCTGGCAATCTCACCGCGTCGGCATTCAGCAGCATCGGCGAGGCCGCCCGCCGCACGCACATGCCGGTCTTCGCGTTCCAGAAATCGCAGGCGATCGGCGGCGCGATGGTCGTCGTCGCGCGCGACTACAAAGACAGCGGCCGCCACGCCGCGCATCTCGCCGCGCGCATCATGCGCGGCGAGAATCCGAAAAACATTCCGCTCGAGGACTTCGGCAAAACGAGTCTGATCGTCAATTTCGACGCCGCGCGCGCACTCAACATGACCCTTCCTCCGGCGCTGGTGCGAGCGGCGAAAACGACCATCGGAGACCCGAATGGAAATCGTTAAGGAGCGCTCGGGCAACGTCGTTCATCTCCGGCTCGCCGGCCGGCTCGACAATCACTGGTCGCAGTCGCTCGACGAAACGCTTTACGAAGTCGTGCGCGAAGGCGCGCGCCACGTGCGCCTCGATTTCCAGGGAGTCACGTATCTCAGCTCGGCCGCGGCGGCGGTTCTGATGAAGCATCATCGCGACGCAATGTCGCTTATGGGCTCGCTCCAGATTTCAGCGGCCTCGGAACGCGCGCGAAACACGCTGCGGCTGATGGGCTTCGTCGAGCTGCTCATCGCCGGTGCGAGCACGGTCGCCGCGCGGCGGAAGACGATGTCGATTCCTCTGCCGCTCGATTCCGAGCGAGCCACGTACGAAAGTCGCCTGCTCGACGGCAGAAAATCCGAGCTCTCACTGATCGGCAATCCCAATCTGCAGTCACAGCCGACGCCGATCTCCATCTACCGCGATGTCTATGCGCTCGGCGTCGGCGCGCTCGGCACGAACGGCGAGGAGTGCCGCGAGCTGCACGGCGAATTCGTCGCCGCCGCCGGCAGCGCCGCGTACATGCCGACCGACGGCACGGCGACGCCCGATTACATGTTGAGCACCATGGGGCTGGTTCCGACGGTTCAGGCGCTTTATGCGATTCGATTCCGCGGCGCGCCGAGTCACCAGCTGCGCTTCGAGTCGAGCACGCCGGACGCCGGCGTTCCGCTCAGCGACATCGTGCGCGCATGCGCTTCGCTGGCCGGCACTTCGAGTGTCGGAATCGTCATGGCAGCCGACATCGCCGGTCTCGTTTGCGCGCGTCTCCGTCGTTCGCCCGCGCGCGAAAACGTGAACTTCGATTTTCCTGCGGTGCGGGAGTGGATGTCGTTCACGCCCGAGCGTGAGTTCGCGCGTTTCAGTTGTCTCGTGACGGGACTCGCATCCGTATCGCCGTCAGCATCGCAGGCTCCGTTTCTTCGGCCGGTCAGCGACGAGCACCACGGGCATTTCCATGCCGTGGTGACTGCGTTCAGATCTCTTCCGCGCGGAAAACTGCCGGTCGGCGAGATCGTTTCGACGTGGCTGCAGCCGCGCAGCCTCGTCTCGGTCGTGCATCTTCTGCGCGATGAGAGAGCGATCGAAGGGGCAGGCGAGAGCGAATTCCAGCGCGGCGTCTGCTGGCTGTTTCCGATCGCCGATGGAGGCGCGGCGTGACGCTTCTGCTCTCGGCCTGGACGATCGGGATGATCCTTTCGCTGCTCGCGCTCGGCGTCTACATCAGCTATCGCGTTTTCAAGTTCGCCGACATTACCGCCGACGGTTCGATCACGTTCGGCGCAGCGGTGGCGGCGGCGTTGTTGACGCGCGGTGTGAATCCGGTGACCGCCAGCATCGCGGCGTTTCTCGCAGGCGCCGCCGCCGGGCTGTGCACCGGCGTTTTGCACACGCGATTCAAAATCAATCAGCTGCTGTCAGGCATCCTCGTGATGACCGCGCTCTATTCGATCAACCTGCACGTGATGGGTTCGAGCAACGTTCCGCTGCTCTCGATCACGACGCTCACCACATACGCGCAGAACCTCGGCCGCTGGATGACGGGACACGACTCGGCGACGCTGATGGGATGGCCGGTCAGCGCACGCGACGTCGGCTCGCTCCTTCTCGTCGCCGCGATCGTGTTCATCATCGCGACGATCGCCTGGCTCTTCTTCAACACGAGCCTCGGCAGCGCGATGCGGGCGTCGGGCGACAACGAACAGATGATCCGCGCGCTCGGCGTGAGCGTCGAGAACATGATCGTCCTCGGCCTCTGCATCTCGAACGGACTCGTGGCATTCGCCGGCGCGCTGCTCGCGCAGTACCAGGGATTCGCCGACGTGCAGATGGGAATCGGCATGATCGTCTGGGGACTGGCGAGCGTCATCATCGGCCGCGCGCTGATCGGCACCGACAACGTCGGCGCCGCGCTCATCGGCACGATCATGGGCTCCGTCCTTTTTCGATTGATCATCGCCCTCGCGCTGCGATGGGGCCTGAATCCGAACGATCTGAAACTCGTGACGGCCATCTTCGTCTTCGGCGCGCTCGTGCTGCCGACGCTCATGGGGAAACTGAAAGTGAGACGCCATGCTGCAGCTTCGTGAGTTGCAGAAAACGTTCTTCGAGGGAACGCCCAACGAGGTGCGTGCGCTGCGCGGCGTGTCACTGGAGATCGCGGAAGGATCGTTCGTCATCGTGATCGGCACGAACGGCTCGGGGAAGTCGACGCTGCTGAACGCCGTGGCCGGCGGCTTCATCGTCGATCGCGGCTCGATCGCCATCGCCGGGAACGACATCACGAGATGGCCCGAGCATCGCCGCGCTTCGATGATCGGACGGGTGTTTCAGAATCCGTTCAGCGGAACCGCGCCGTCGATGACGGTCTCGGAGAACCTCGCCCTCGCCGCACGGCGCGGTCTCTCGCGCGGACTGGGACGGCTGCTTCCGGCGCGGATGCAAAAGGAGCTTCGCGATCGTGTCGCCACGCTGAACATGCAGCTCGAAACGCGGATGCACAATCCGATCGGGACACTCTCCGGCGGACAGCGGCAGGCGCTCACGCTGCTGATGGCGACGTGGCGCCGGCCCGACGTGCTGCTGCTCGACGAACACACCGCCGCACTCGATCCGAAGAGCGCCGATCAGATCGTGCGGCTCACCGAGCAGATCGTGTCGCAGCACAAGCTGACGACGCTGATGGTGACGCACTCGATGCAGCAGGCCGCCACCCTCGGCGACCGCATCGTCATGATGAATCAGGGAAGCGTCTACGCCGACTACGCCGGCGCCCATCGCCGCCACGTCCGCGCCGAAGATCTCATGCGCCGTTTCGACGAAATCCGGCGCGACGAACGGCTCGACGTTTCGGCGGCGGAGCTGCTGCGCGACGCATACGTGTAAGGCGCTACGCTCGCGATGACATCCGCGTCATCACCAAATCGGTCTGCACGTCATCACCAAGCACGAACGGCTTGCTGCCGGCGTATTCGAATCCCCACTTTTGATAGAAAGCGCGCGCGCGCTGGTTCTGATCCCATACCGCCAGCCACACTTTCTCCCGTCCGCGGCGCGATGCTTCGTCGAGCGACGCCTTCATCAGCGCGGCGCCGACTCCCGATCCGATCCGCTCCGTCGCCGCGTACAGGCGATTGATCTCGATGGCGTCGTCGCCATCGAGTTGCAGCTTCGCGTAGCCGGCCGGCGCGCCGTCGATCTCCGCGATCAGGAAGATCGTCGACGGATCGGCCAGCTCCGCCGCCTGAATCGACTCGCTGAAGGCGCTGGCGAGGTACGCGCTCATGTTCTCCGGCGTGTTGTCGGCGGCGAACGTTTCACGGAACGTCCGTTCGCTGATCTCCGCGAGGAGGGCGGCGTCGGCGGCGGTGGCGATTCGAATCTCCATCGCGCGGCATGATGCCATGCCCTCTTGACAAACCGGATTAGTTGTACCAAATTACTAGTACAACGGTATGGCGCTTCCGATCCAGATCGATCCCGCAGATGCAACGCCGATTTACGCGCAGGTCGACCGCGCCATTCGCGTCGCCATCGCCACGGGAAAGATGAGACCGGGCGACCAGCTCCCGACCGTTCGCCAGCTCGCCGTCGACCTCCGCGTGAACGCAAACACCGTCGCGCGCGTCTACCTCGGGCTCGAACGGGACGGAATCGTCGCGACCAAGCGGGGAGTGGGGACGTTCATCAACGACACCCCTCGCTCGGCGCAGGCGCCGCACCGCGACCGGCAGCTCCGCGCACTCGCCGATCGCTTTCTCACTGACGCCGCGGCCATCGGCTACACGCCGCGCGAGGCGGTTCGCCTGCTCGCGCAACGCATCAAAGAAGGAGATTGAGCATGATTCCCCAAAACGCCCGCAACAAACGCGGCCGCAACAAAGACGGCACGGACCAGGAATTCAACGCGCCGCGCCCGAACATTATCGCGGTGCTGCTGGTGATCATCATCGTGATCCCCGGCCTCATCGCCAGCGTGAAGACCGACAATCCGTTCTACGTCGTCACCTGCATGCTGCTCGGTCCGATCGCGATGATGTCGCCGAAAGTGGCGAAGCAGTGGGAGAAGGCGGTCATCCTCCGCCTCGGCAAATTCATCGGCCTGCGCGGTCCGGGACTCTTCTTCGTGGTGCCGTTCCTGGACACGGTCACGGTCTGGATCGATCAGCGCGTCATCACGACGAGCTTCGCCGCCGAACAGACGCTCACGCGCGACACCGTGCCGGTGAACGTCGACGCGGTTCTGTTCTGGATGGTCTACGATCCGACGAAAGCCGCGCTCGAAGTGCAGCAATACAAAAACGCGGTGAGCTGGGCGGCGCAGACCGCGCTGCGCGACATCATCGGCCGGACGTCGCTGACCGATCTGCTGCGCGGCCGCGAGAAGATCGAAGAGGAGTTGCAGGCGCTCATCGATCAGCGTTCGACGCCGTGGGGCGTGAGCGTGCAGTCGGTGGAGATGCGCGACGTCATCATCCCCGACGCGCTGCAGGACGCGATGTCGCGCGAAGCGCAGGCCGCGCGCGAGAAGCAGGCGCGCATCATCCTCGGCCAGGCGGAAGTCGAGATCGCGAAGCTTTTCCAGGAAGCGTCGCTCTCGTATCACGACAATCCGACCGCGCTTCATCTGCGCGCGATGAACATGCTCTACGAAGGACTGAAGGAGAAGGGCGCGATGATGATCGTCCCGTCGACGGCCGTCGAGTCGATGGGGATGGGCGGCCTGCTCGGCGCCGCGGCGATGCGCCAGCAGACGCTCACCGGCGGCGGCGGAGAGACGCCGACGACGTAAGCCGCGTTATCCTCGCCGCCGATGACGAGCGATTCGGACACGACCACTCGCGCCCGGACGCTGGCATCGGCGGCGATCGTCGCTTTGCTCTTCGCGCTGCAGATCGCGACGATGGCCCGTTACCTCGACCGGTCGCTCGATCACGACGAAGCGCAATACCTGCACGACGGCTGGCTGATGCACGAGGGCCGGCAGCTCTATCGCGATTTCGAAGAGAACCATTCGCCGCTGCTGTTCGCGCTCTTTTCGAAACTCGTCCCCGAAGTGGTGACGCCCGAGCTCCCGCGACTCGATGTCGTCGCGTACGCGGAACGAGCGCGCGTCGTCATCGGCATCTGCGGTCTCCTGGCGGTCGCGTTCCTCGCGCTGGTCGCATGGCGTCTGACGGGAGAGCCGCTCGCTGCCGCGATCGTTTCGCTGCTGTTGTTCAGCACCGGCTGGACGTGGCGATTCGGCGTCTCGTGCGCGCGCAACGATCCGCCGTCGCTGCTGCTCTTCTGGGCCGGCGCGTTCTTGTTGCTCGATCGACGACGCAGCGAGCGCATCGATGCGCTCCTCGCCGGACTCGGCATCGGACTCGTCGGCGTCGCGGCTCTCTGGAATCCGAAGTGGCCGCTGGCGAGTCTCGTCCTCGCTGCGATCTTCGTCGTGCGCGTGCGCCGCCGGTTCGTCATCGCGATTCTTCCGCCGATCGCGCTCGCCGCGATCACGATCGCGATCATCGCCACGCAGACGACGCTCCGCGACTACGTCTTCTTCACGTTCCGATTCAACGCCGCGCTCGGCGAGTGGTTCGCGCACTCGCCGTTCGTCGATGAGTTCTGGTTCCAGGGGGAGACGTGGCGTTACTGCGGATTGCCGTTCAAAGGATGGATCGTCGCCTGCGCGCTGATCGTCGGCGTCGCGCTGCCGTCCGTTCGCGCGCGGCTCAGCACGACGTGGCCCGCGTTCGCGCTGCTCGCCGCGACCGCAATCGAGCTCCGCTTCCTGATGTCGTGGCCCCAGCTCTGGCCGCAGTATTACCTGCTCTGGAGTTTCACCGCGGCGCTTGTCTACTCCGTCATCGCAACGACGCTCGTACGACGCAATGCAGTCTTCATCGTCGCGCTGATCGCGATCGGCATCATCGGCGCGATCCGCATCCCGTCACCCGATCCCGATCTGAAACCGGACGGTCTCCGCGCCTGGGGACGCATCGCATACATCCAGCAGCGACTCGCTCCAACCGACACCGTCTGGCTCGACGGGCAGACGCATCCGATCGCCGCCCGCGACGCCACCTGGTACTGGTACGGCCTCGGCGACATCGTCCCGTTCTCGCTGCAATACCGCGAACTGCCGCGCGCGACTGAAGCGGATCTCCCGCTGTGCCGCGCCGAACGCGGACTCGAACCGTCACTGCGTTTCGCGAGCATCCCGCCGGCAAGTTTGCCGGAGTCGCAGAAATGTCTCTCGCGGATGATGGCGGGGAAGCGCGCGGTGCGCACACCGTTCCGCACGGTCCTCTATCTACCGCCGGTTCAGCAGCCGTAGGTCGAACGTAAATGGCTTTGGCTTGCCGAGCTCGATCTTCGCGAACGCGCTGTGTTTCGGATTGAGCAGGAAGTTCCTCTCATGTTCGATGATCGCACTCGGCACGGCGAGAATCGGCCGCCGACCTGCAGCGATCCAGTTGTCGCCGATCTGCTGTAGCTGAGGTGGCGCGGGCGAGCGGCGCCAGTCGTCCTCGAGATCTGCGACGTCCAGGTGCTCAACGAGCGACTCATTGAATGTGCATGTCAGCAGCACGTACTGTTCCGCCAGCTCGGAGCGCTGCAAATTTGAGAAAACCTCCAGGACCGCCAGCGATGCTGTCGTCGAGCAATAGACCATCGTCGTTCCTGGTGAGCTCCAGCGTCCGCCATAGAGACGTGCACCCTCGCCATCAAAGGCGTGTCTGACGAACCTGCTCTTCAGGAGCCGCCACGCGGTGATCACGAATAGACGCCGTGCTCGAGCCGGCCGATGAGATTTTCAACCTCGCGCGTGCCGACATCTGTTCGTGCAACGTCGAGAGGAGGTGCGCCGCCCAGAGCGCGCTGTGGCGTGGTTAACCACTCAACGGCCGCGTCACGATCGCCCTCAAACAGTTCAATTGCACGGCCGAGGACGCGTGCTGCTCTGAGAATGCGATCGGACTCGTCAGGCGCGAATCGACCCTGCTGTTTTCGGCGCGTCAGGGTTCTGGGCGCGAACTGAAGCCATGCGGCGACGTCGTCTGCAGCAAGCCCTGTGCTTTCTCTGAGTTGCTCGAAAGCGTCGTAGTTGAAGCCATCTTCGATCGCTTTCAACAGGTGGGGCCAGTCGAAACGTCGAAGCCCGAGCAGCGAGGCATAGTAATGCGGACCGGGGGTTCGTTCGGCGGCGAACTGCCGAAACCGAGTCAGTGTCCGTGGAGTCGCCGCCCTGCTGCTTCCATGAGCGCGCATACGTTCCGCCATCTGGCTACAGCTTCTGCGCCATGCGGCGAGAAGTCAACTCGTCGGTTACGTTGCGCTTTCCGCGGCGGCCGCGGTTTCGTCCGGCTTCCGCCGCATGTCGAAGAACAGCAGCGCGATGCCGACGCAGATGGCGCTGTCGGCGATGTTGAACGCCGGCCAGTGGTGTTCGCGTCCGCCGAGGCTCACGTAGAAATCGAGGAAGTCGACGACGTAGCGGAAGCGGAAGCGGTCGACGAGATTGCCGATCGCGCCGCCGAGGATGAGGTGCAGGCCGACCTGCAGGAGGCGATCGGTCACTGCGGTGCGGAACGCGTAGATGACGACGATGAAGAAGACGGCGATGGCGCCGAGGTTGAGGACGATCGGCACGAGCGCCGACTCCGCGTTTGCTCCGATGCCGAATGCTGCGCCGGTGTTGCGGACGTGGACCAGCTGAAAGAGATCGGGGACGAGCGGCACTGCTTCATGCAGATCGATGCGGCTGACGACCAGCCACTTCGTGAGGGCGTCGAGGACGACGATGACGATCGCGAGCGCGAGATAGTGAATCCGTTTCACGCGACGGTCTTCTTCTCCTCGATCAGACGATCGAGCTCCGTCCGCACGCGGCCGAGAATCTCGTCGTAGGTGAACTGTCCGAGCGACTCCTCGCCGCGCTTGAGATTCACGTAGCTCGGCGCGCACCACATGCCGAGGTCCGCGTCGTCGGTCTCGCCCGGTCCGTTTACGCGGCAGCCCATCACGGCGATGGTGATGTCGTGCTCCTTCGCGTACCGCGTCATCTCTTTGACGTTGTGCGCGAGCTCGATGAACGCTTCGTTTTCGACGCGCGAGCACGACGGGCAGCTGATGATGTTCAGCCCCTTGTGCTCGAAGCGCGGCACGGAGCGGAAGCGGCCGGTGGCGATGTCGTCGAGGATCTGCCGGCCGATGGTGATCTCGTCGCCCTTCTTTTCGAACGGCAGAGTGAGCGAGACGCGAATCGTGTCGCCGATGGCGCGGGTGATGAGCTGCTCGAACGCGATGCGCGTTTTGATGACGCCGTCCGGCGGCATTCCGGCTTCGGTGACGCCGAGGTGCAGCGGAACGTCCGGACGCGCCTCGGCGAAACGGATGTTCGCGTCGATGACCTTGTTCGGATCGGAGTCTTTCAGTGAGACGACGTACTGATCGAAATTGAGATCGTCGAGCATCGCGGAGTGCTCGAGCGCGGAGTCGATCATCGGCGAGATCGAATCGTCGTGCGAGTACTGCGAGACCTTCTCGGGATCGACCGAACCGGCGTTCACGCCGATGCGCATCGCACAGCCGTTGTCGCGTGCCACGGCGACGAGATACGCGACTTTCTCACGGACGTTCTTCTCGCGCTCGAGATGGTAGAGATGGCCGGGGTTGTAGCGCAGCTTCTGCACGAACGGCGCGACCTTCTCGGCGAGCTTGTAGTTTTCCTGCAGATCGATGACGAGGTTCGCGGAAGTCGATTGGCGGATCTCCGCGAGCGCTGCGACATCTTTCGGGTTGTCGATGGCGATACGGATGACGTCGGCGCCCGCTTCTTCGAGCAGCTGCACCTGACGGAGAGTGGCGTCGATGTCCTGCGTGCGCGTGGCCGCCATCGACTGGACGGCGATCGGATGCCCGGCGCCGATGGTTACGGTGCCGATGCGCACTTCACGTGTGGTCCGTTTCATCACGCGCGATGGTAACGGTTCGGAGCGGCAAAGATTCCGCGCGGCGGCGCGGACGCTTCAGCCCGCGCCGTACGGATTCGCGATCGTGATCTCCATGTGCCGCTCCGGTTTTTCGAGCGCGCGAAATCCGTACTGCGCGTAAAGCCCGTGCGCGTCGTACGTCAGCAGATGCCAGCGCCGCAGCGACTGCAGCTCCGGATGGCTGCGAATCGCATCCATCAGCGCTTTCGACACACCGCGGCCGCGATGCGACGGCAGCACGAAGACGTCGCCAACATATGCGAACGCGGCGTAGTCGGTGACGACGCGCGCGAAGCCGACCTGCGCGGCGCCGTCATATGCGCCGAAGCAGAGCGAGTGCTCGATGGCGCGATCGACGAGCGCGCGCGGAATCCCTTTCGCCCAGTACGACTCTTCGCTCAGGAATCGATGAATGCGCTCGACGTCGAGCTGCGACTTGTCGGTGGAAACGGTGATCGGCATGGCGCGCGAAGGATAACCTCCACGCCGCGCTTCAGACCCGCTCGCGAATCAGTTTTGTCACCTCGGTGACAGCGTCGACTCTCGCGACGATGCGCAGCCGGTCGCTGACGCGGCGCCGCACCGAATCGCCATCCGTCGCCACGACGACCACGTTGTCGAGATCGTCGCCATTCTCCTGCCGGAGCCAGGTGAGCACGCCGAAGCCGCTGCGGCGCGGCAGGTCGCTGTCGATCACGATCGCCGAGTAGTCGCCGGTTCGCAGCTTCTCGATCGCGTCCCAGCCATCCGTGGCCATGTCGGTGACGAACAACATGTCGGTTGCGGCGTCGCGCGATAGCGCGTCACAGATGACCGGATTCGGCTCGACGACGAGGATGCGTTCTTCTCTGCGCATGATGAACATGCTGATTGCACGACTCGTGCGCAGCAAGCTCAGCCGCGAAGGACTTTGGCGACGCGGGCGAGGAGCACGCTGTTCTTAACCGGTTTGCGGATGAAGTCAGCGGCGCCGATCTCGAACGCGCGCACTTCCGGCTCGTCGCCCGGCAGTCCTGACACGAAGATCGCCGGTACGTTGACGCCGTTCTCTTTCAGCGCTTCGAGCACGCTGTGGCCGTCGATGAAGGGGAGGTCGACGTCGAGCACCAGCAGATCGACCGATTCCCTTCCGATCAGCATCAGCGCCTCCGCGCCATCTTTCGCAAGCAGGACGTTGTATCCGGCGGACTTCAGCACCGCGTTCATCAGCTCGCGATTGAGCACGTTGTCTTCGACGACCAGCACTGTCTTACGTGAATCGCCCGCGATCGCGGCCTCGCCGCCGGTGACTTTGCTGCGCAGCTGCACGATCTCGCGATGGAGCGCTTTCGTTTCGCTGTCGGGCTCGACGCGCAACTCGCGCTTGAGCATCCGGCTGAAACTCTCGAACTGCTGGAGCGCGTTTACGAAATCGCCGCTCTGCATGTAGAGCCGCATCAGCAGCCGGTTCGTCGCTTCCTGCAGCGGATCGATGCGCAGCGACTTCTGCACCGTCGCAACGGCATCGTCCAACGCGCCGCGGCGCATCTGCAGTTCCGCCAGCTGTGTGTGCGCGCGCAGCGACATCCGATGCAGCCGGTCGCGCTCCGCGATCGCCCACTGATCGAAACGTTCTTCGTTGATCGTGAAGCCATCGAGGAAATCGCCGTCGTAGATGTTGATGGCCTGGGCCAGCGCTTCTTCACTGCCGCTGGCAACGAGTTGCTCGAACGTCGCGACGTCGACTTCGACCAGCGTTTCATCGAGCCCGAGCAGATCGCCTTCTTCAATGAGGAGCGGATCCTTTGCGGAAAGCTGCGAGAGCTCCTTGCGCAGACCGGAGAGCGTTTGGCGCAGGCTCTGCCGCGCCTGATCGGGACCGGTGCTGCTCCAGAGCAGCGTCGCGAGCTTGTCGCGAGACACGCGCTGCGACGGACGCGCGCCGAGGTAGGCGAGCAGCGCCTGCGACTTGCGCGCCGAGATCGTGATCAGCGCACCAGTCGCTGACCGCATCCGCACGTCGCCGAGTAATTCCAGTCTGAGAAGGGGCAAGCCGGAAGATTATCGCAGGTTTGCTTTTCGCGTTGCAGGGTCACGATGCTCCGTTTAAGCTCACCGGCCGGAGAGACTTGATGCTCGATACGGCCGCGGCGCCGATCCTCACTGAAAGACTACGAGTTGCGATCGACACCCAGAACTGGCGTGAGCTGCGGGACGCGCTCACGGAGCTCAATCCTTCCGACGTCGCTGATTTGATCCTCGCTCTGCGCGAAGAAGAAGAGGCGTTCGTATTTCGCGTGCTTCCGCGCGATGAAGCGTGGCAGGTTTTTTCCTATCTGCCGCCCGATCACCAGGAAGGATTGATCGCATCGCTTTCGAACGAGCAGATTCGCTCGGTCGTTCGCTCGATGAATCCGGACGATCGCACGCGCCTGCTCGAAGAGATGCCGGCGGAAGTGACGCGGCGTCTTCTCGCAACTCTTTCCCCGAATGAACTGAACGACGCCCGCGCGCTCCTCGGCTATCCGGAAGAGACGGCCGGCCGCTACATGACGCCGCGCTACGTCACCGTGCAACCGGAGATGACGGCGGCCGAAGCGCTCGCGCATATCCGGCGCACCGGACGCGGGATGGAAACGGTGAACGTCGTCTACATCCTCGATGCGAAAGGTCATCTGCTGGAGGACGTGCGTCTCGGTTCGCTCGTGCTCGCGGAACCATCAACGCGCGTGATCGATATCGACGATCCGCCGCTCATCTCCGTCGTGGCGACGGACGATCGCGAAGAAGTGCTGAAGCGATTTGAAAAATACGATCGCGTCGCGCTGCCGGTAACGGACGCCGAGGGACACATGCTCGGCATCATCACGGTCGATGACGTGCTCGATGTCGCGGAGCAGGAAGCGACCGAAGACATCCAGAAACTCGGCGGTATGGAAGCGCTCGACGCGCCATATCTCAGCGTCGGCATGTGGTCGATGATCCGCAAGCGGGCCGGATGGCTGGCGGTGCTGTTCGTCGGCGAAATGCTGACCGCGACGGCGATGAGTTACTTCGAAGGCGAGATCGCGCACGCGGTCGTGCTCGCGCTGTTCGTCCCGCTGATCATTTCGAGCGGCGGCAACTCCGGCTCGCAGGCGACATCGCTGATCATCCGATCGCTGGCGCTTCGCGAGCTTCGTCTCCGCGACTGGTTCATCGTTTTCCGCCGCGAGCTGATCTCCGGCGTGACCCTCGGCATGATGCTCGGCCTGATCGGCTTCGTCCGCATCGTGATGTGGGAAAAGATGCACTTCACCGAATACGGCGTGCATTACATGCTGGTCGCGTTCACGGTCTGGTTCGCGCTGGTCGGCGTGGTGACATTCGGAACGCTGGCGGGAAGCATGCTGCCGTTCGTGCTGCGAAAACTCGGCTTCGATCCGGCGACGAGCAGCGCTCCGTTTGTCGCGACGCTGGTGGATGTGACGGGGCTTTGCATTTACTTTTCGGTGGCGCTGCTGATTTTGCGGGGGACGTTGTTGTAGATGTTTGCGGTGTAAACGGACCGAGGTACGATCGTTTCGTGAACGACGACCTGCTGAAAGTGCTGACGCAATTCCACCGCGAGGTTGTGATCCCCGATATCCGCGAGATTGTTGACTCGCGGCTCGACGCGCGGCTCGCTCCGATGCGAGAGGAGATGCTCTCGTCGTTCGATGGGCTATACAAGCGATTCGACCGTCTCGACAGCGAAGTTCAATCGCTGAAAGCGGCCGTAAATCGACTTGAGGCACGGGTTGCGGACGTCGAACGCCGTCTACTCGCAGTAGAAGAGCGACTGACGTCGGTGGAACGGCGACTCACCTCGGTCGAAGCCAAACTCGAAGCCGTTGCCCTCCGCGATGAGCTCACCGAATTGAAGGAACGAATCGCGGTCGTCGAACATCGGCTCGAAGAGATCCAGCAATCCCGCTCCTGACTACGCTGTCGCCGCCGACGCGCCTTCATCGCTGAAGAACGCGCGCAACTCATCCAGCCGCGCCTCCACATCTTCCTCGCCGATCTCCATCAGCTTACGCAGATAGTTCGGCTCGAACATCAGCAGCGAGAGAAAGTCGGGAACGTCCGTTTCGTCCGCGCCGAGCGCTCGCGTGAAGAGCTTCATCTGCCGCGGGAGGTACTTTTCGTATGCGCTGGCGAGTTTGCCGAGGTCGCGTGAAGGGCGGAGCACGCAGAGCTCGATCGGTTTGAAACCGTCGCGTTCCTGCGCCGGCATTTTCAGCAGCATGTCGTTGAGGCGCTGCATGCGCGCGACGTCTTCATCGATCACATCGAGAAAGATCGCGTTGACGAGCTGCCCGAGGAGTTGCGCGGCGGGCGGATAACCGCTCACGACCGGCGTCTGCGCTTCGGCCGGAGTTCGCTGATAGCCGGTCGACATCGCGAGGATTCTCGATGCGCCGAGATGCACGGCGGGGGAGAGCGGAGCGGCCAGACGGATGCTTCCGTCGCCATACCAGCGCTCGCCGATCTGCACCGCCGGAAAGACGAACGGCAGCGCTGACGACGCGAGTACGTGCTCGACCGTGAGATCGTCGTGTGCGGTGCGGTGATTCGGTCCCTCGTAGTCGTCGAACCGCCGACCCTGCACCCAGCGAACGCCCTGTCCGGTCGAATAGTCGAGCGTCGTCAGCGCCACTGCCTGCAGCGAGCCGTTCTCCAGATTGCGCCTGATTCCTTCGATGACCTGGCCGCGATTCGGCGTCCTGAAGACTTCGCGCAGCAGCGCCGCCAGTGGCGCGGCGTTGAAGAAACCGTGCGGACGGCGACGCATGCTCTTCGGCAGAATCGATGCGAGCGACGCACGGAACGGCAGCAGCGCGGCGAAGTTCGGACGGAAGATGTGGTGGCACTGCAGGTCGGCCCACATCGCCGCGAGATCATCGACGCGCTCTCGGAGCGATCCTTCGCGTGCTGCCAGAAAGATGGCGTTGATGGCGCCGGCGGAAACACCGGTGACGATCCGGAAGTTGAGGCCGGGGAAATTGTTCGCGATTCCACGCAGCAGCCCGACCTGATATGCCGCGCGCGCGCCGCCGCCGGTGAGCATCACCGCCAGCTCGCCGCGCGGCTTCGGATGCATCGTCACGACTTCTGACAGACTCACGAAAAGCGGAGTATTCAAACCGGTTGCCAGCTGACTCCGGCACGTACGCCACCGTACGTTGCGGCGGGCGCAAAGCGTCTTCAGCCGCGGCCGGGCTTCGCGCGTTCCCACTCGGCGATCGATCCGCGAACGATCGCGAAGACAGGATGTGGAAGCGGCTTCTTCACCGATGCGATCGACCGGTGCCACCCGGGATTTCTCGCGCGGAGCTTCGCACGCAAATGCTCCCACTCGAATCGCAGCTGGCCATCGGCGACTTCGATCGATGCCGCGGTCGCCGCCGACGCGATCTTCGAGCGATCGAATGAATATCCGCGACGCTCCGCTTCGTCGGCGACCGATCGAAGATACGCGGCGATCGCGGCGTGCGGTTCCGCGTGTTCGCGAAATCGAATCAGCTGCGGATGCCGCGTGTAGCCGCGCGTCAATCCGCGCAGAACCGCCTGCGCCAGGAGCGATTCGCGCCAGAGCGCGACGAGCCCGACCGGATCGAGATACCGCGGATGAATCGACCAGAGGCGCACCATCGAAGAATACGCTGCTCTAAGATGTGCGCCGAATGCGACTACTGAATCATCTGTTCGAGAGCAACCGCGCCTGGGCCGACGAAGTCACGCGACACGATCCCGAATTCTTTTCGCGCCTGGCGCAGCAGCAAACACCGCAGTACCTCTGGATCGGCTGTTCCGACAGCCGCGTCCCCGCAAACCAGATCGTCGGTATGCAGCCGGGCGAGATGTTCGTCCATCGCAACATCGCGAACGTCGTCGTCCACGCCGATCTGAATTGTCTCTCCACGATTCAGTTCGCCGTCGACGTCCTCGGCGTCGATCACATCATCGTCTGCGGCCACTACGGTTGCGGCGGCGTTCTCGCCGCGCTGCGCGACGACAAATTCGGCCTTTGCGACAACTGGCTCCGCCACGTGCAGGACGTGCGATGGAAACATCAGGCGGAGCTGGCCGCGATCGACAGCGAAGCGCAACGCCACAATCGACTCTGCGAGCTGAATGTCATCGAGCAGGTCCTGAACGTCAGCCAGACGACGGTCGTACAGGATGCGTGGGGCCGCGGCCGCGCGGTCACTGTCCACGGATGGGTGTACGACATTCGCGACGGACTGCTTCGCGATCTCGACGCCACCGCGACCGCTGAAAGCGCACTGCGCACACCGGAGCGCGGCGTCTCGGCGTAGAGAATCGCGATGCGCATCGCAGTCATCGGCGGCGGTATCAACGGCGCGGGAATCGCGTGGGAACTGGCGCGCCGCGACTACGAAGTCGTCGTGTTCGAAAAGGGCGAAGCGGGACGCCAGACTTCGTCGGCGACGACGAAGATGATTCACGGCGGATTGCGCTACCTCGAGCACTTCCACATCGGGCTCGTGCGCGAAGCGCTCCACGAACGCAGCTGGCTGTTGCGGCATCTGCCGCGGCTCGTTACGCCGATCGAGATTCTCCTGCCGATCTACGACGACAGTCCTCGCCGGCGGTTGACGATTGCGTTCGGACTAACACTCTACGATCTGCTCGCCGGTCGCGGAAACGTCGGCCATCACCGCGCGCTGAGCGCCGATGAGATCGCCGAGACCGCGCCGCTCGTTCGCGACGGCCTGCGCGGCGGATTCCGCTTCTTCGACGCACAGGTCGATGATTACGCGCTCGTGCGACTCGTCCTTTCGTCGGCGATCGCGGAAGGCGCGGACGTGCGCGAGCAGACGCAGGTGACGTCACTCGTTCGCGATGGCGACGGCTGGCTGGTCGGCACGAATCACGGCGACACGACGAAGTTCGACATGATCGTCAACGCCGCCGGCCCGTGGATGAATGAGCTGCTCGCCGCGAACGGAATCGTCTCGCGCTACAAACTATCGCTCGTTCGCGGTTCGCATCTGATTCTCGATCACGCCATCGGAACGAAAGGATTGCTGCTGCAGTCGAACGCCGATCGTCGCGTCTTCTTCGTGCTGCCGTGGAAGGGAACGACGCTCGTCGGGACGACCGAAGTCGTGCAGCACGAGCCGGTCGATCGCGTGCGTGCGTCCGATGAAGAGATCGATTACCTGATCAATCGATTCAATCGCTACATCGTCACGCCGATCACGCGCGCCGACGTCGCAGAGACGTTCTCCGGAGTTCGTCCGCTCGTCGGACGCTCGACGAATCCGAGCGCGATTGGCCGCGAGTACCGGCTCGAACGTCATGGCAACGTCATCAACGTGTTCGGCGGAAAGATGACGACATTCATGGCGCTGGCGCGCCGCGCGGCGATGCGCGTCGACAACTACGCGGGGCATGCACGGACGGCGCGCGAGCCGAGGTTTGTAACGAGGCATGAGGTATGAGGCATGAGTAAAGGCGCTCGGTTTTCACTCATTACTCATGCCTCATACCTCATGCCTGCTTCATCATGAGGTGCGTCGTTCAGCGCGTCCGCAGCGCGTCGGTTTCCGTCGGCGGCGAGCGCGTCTCGGAGATCGGCATCGGTTTGCTCATTCTCGCCGGGGTTGAGAAAGGCGATGGCGAAGACGCGATGCGCGCGGCGGCGAAAAAGATTCGCGAGCTGCGCATCTTCGCGGATGACGCGGGAAAGATGAATCGCGACGTCGCCGAAGCCGGCGGCGAGATTCTCGCCGTCTCGCAATTCACGCTGGCCGGCTCGATTGAGCGCGGACGGCGGCCGAGCTTCGATCGCGCAGAAGAGCCGGAACGTGCGCGTGAATTGTTCGAGCTCTTCGTGAAGGAGCTGGCGTCGACCGGCATCGTCGTGAAGACGGGACGCTTCCGCGAAACGATGATCGTCGCGCTCGAAAACGACGGGCCTGTTACGTTCGTCTGGCCGTAGCGGGCGGCTATACTCCGCGCCCTATGCAATACACCCCGAAAGAACTGGAAGAGAAGTGGCAGAAGCGGTGGGCGGAAGCGCGCGTCGCGGAGATCGACGTCGCCGGCGGCGGCGAGAAGTACTACATGCTGAACATGTTTCCGTATCCGTCCGGCGATCTTCATGTCGGTCACGGCCGGAACTACATCCTCGGCGACGCTCTTTATCGCTGCCTCCGCATGCAGGGCCGCGCCGCGCTGAATCCGATGGGGTGGGACGCGTTCGGACTTCCGGCCGAAAACGCGGCGATCAAACGCGGCATCCATCCGCGTGAGTGGACGGTCGGCAACATCGCGCGCGAAAAGGAACAGTTCGAGCGCTGGGGCATCCTTTACGACTGGTCGAAAGAGCTGGCGTCGTGCGATCCCGAGTACTACCGCTGGAATCAGTGGCTCTTCCTGCAGCTCTATGAGCGCGGCCTTGCGTATCGCGGCTCCGCGCCGGTGAACTGGTGTCCGTCCGATCAGACCGTGCTCGCGAACGAGCAGGTCATCGACGGACGTTGCGAGCGCTGCGGCAGTGAAGTCGTGCAGCGCGAGCTCGAGCAGTGGTTCTTTCGAATCACCGCCTACGCCGATCGTCTCGACGCCGGACTCGATTCACTCGATCAGTGGCCGGACAAGGTGAAGCTGATGCAGCGGAACTGGATCGGCCGCTCGGTCGGCGCCGACGTCCGCTTCGAGGTGCCGGCGGCCGGCCACGGCATCACGATTTTCACGACGCGCCCCGACACGATCTACGGCGCCACGTTCATGGTGCTCGCACCCGAACATCCCGATGTCGAGACGCTGATTGCCGACAATCCTGCGCGGGAAGAGGTCCAGGAATGGATCGATCGCGTTCGCAACATGTCGAACCTCGAACGCCAGGAAGCGGGGAAGGAAGGTCGCTTCACCGGCAAGACGGCGATCAATCCATTCACGAAGGAAGAGATCCCGATCTGGCTGGGCAACTTCGTGCTGATGCAGTACGGCACCGGCGCGATCATGGCCGTGCCTGCACACGATCAGCGCGACTTCGAGTTCGCGACCGAGTTCGGATTGCCGATCCGGATCGTCATCCGTCCCTCGACCGGCGCGGTGACGGAGACACAGACCGAAGCGTTCACGGTCAAGGACGACAGCGGCATCGTCATCAACTCGGGGATCATCGACGGTCTCACGCCGCCGAAAGCGATCGAGCGGATCATCGATGAGATCGAGCGGCTGAACATCGGCAAGCGGATGGTTCGCTATCGGCTGCGCGACTGGCTGATCTCGCGGCAGCGCTACTGGGGAACGCCGATCCCGGTGATCTATTGCGACGCATGCGGCATCGTGCCGGTGCCGCTCGATCAGCTGCCGGTCGAGCTGCCGCTCGATGTGCCGTTCACGGGACGCGAAGGAAATCCGCTCGCGAAAGACGCGCGCTTCGTGAACACGACCTGTCCGAAGTGCGGCGAAGCGGCGCGGCGCGAGACCGACACGATGGATACGTTCGTCGATTCGTCGTGGTACTACGCGCGTTTCATCTCCGCGAACGACGACACGAAGATCTTCGATTCGTCGCTCGTCAACCGCTGGCTGCCGGTCGATCAGTACATCGGCGGCATCGAGCACGCCATCCTTCATCTGCTCTACGCGCGGTTCATCTGCCGGACGCTGTTCGACATGGACCTCGTCAATTTCGAGGAGCCGTTCCTGCGTCTGTTCAATCAGGGAATGATCACGAAAGAGGGTTACCGCGATCCGTCGGAAGGGATGTCGTGGGTGCCGCTCGGCGAGGTCGAGTGGCGTGGAGATACGCCGCATCGAATCGGCAGCGGAACGCGGCTGATGCCCGAGACCGGGAAGATGTCGAAGTCGCGCTACAACGTCGTGCCGCCGGACGATCTGATCGAGCGGTATGGCGCGGATACGGAGCGCGTCTACACGCTCTTCATCGCGCCGCCGGAGAAGGAAGCGGCGTGGTCGGATGAGGGCGTCATCGGCGCGTATCGCTTCCTGAATCGCGTCTGGAACACTGGCGATCAGCTCCTCGAAATGAAGGGCGGCTCGGACGGCGACACGTCGAAGATGATTCGCAAAACGCATCAGACCATCGCCGCGGTGACGACCCGCATCGAACGGTTCGAGTTCAACACCGCGATCTCGGCGCTGATGGAGTTGTCGAACGCGATCGGTGACTACGTCGGCGGCGGCGGGAACGACGTTGCGGCGCTGCGCGGCTGTTACTCGACGCTGCTGCAACTCCTGCATCCGTTCGCGCCGCACATTACGGAAGAGATGTGGGAGCAGCTCGGCAACGAGAATTTCATCCTCATTTCGAAATGGCCGGTCGCAGATCCGGAGCTGATGAAGGAAGATGCACTGACGATCGTCGTGCAGGTAAACGGCAAACTGCGTGGGCAGGTCGAAGTGCCGAATCCGCCGGTCGAGGACGTCGTGCTCGCCGCGGTGAACGGAAACGAGAAAGTGCAGCAGTGGCTGGCCGGGAAGGAGATCGTGAAGACGATTTACGTGCCGGGCAAGCTGGTGAACATCGTGGTGAAGGGATGATGATGAAACGACTCGCGCTCGCTGCACTTCTCGCGCTGTCGGGCTGCGGATACGCGCTCGTCGGCCACAGCACGAACCTGTTGCCGCCGATGGTGAAGACGATCGAAGTGCCGGCGTTCGTGAACCGAACGACGCGCGTCGAGCTCGAGCAGCGCGTCACGCAGGCGGTCGCCGACGAGTTCGTGTCGCGCGGCCGGCTGCACCTGGTGACGAATCCGAAAGAAGCCGACGCGATTCTGCACGGCTCGATCGATTCGTTCGCCATCTATCCGGTCGGCTTCAACAGCCAGGGCCGCGCGACGCAGTACCAGGTCGCAATCACCGCAAAGATCGAGCTCGTCGACCACCGCGCCGACGACAAAGTGCTCTGGAAGAACGACCAGTACCGCTTCACCGAGAACTACCAGGTGAACCTCGAGTCGACGGATGCGTTCGACCAGGAAAGCCGCGCAATCCGCGAAATCGCGGTGAGGTTCGCGGAAACGCTGGTGACCAACCTTTTGGAAGGGTTCTAAAGTCAACTTCCGGGGTCACATCTGGAGATTTGACTTTAGCCGCTGTGCTAAGCTGATCACCCACACGGATTCCGCAGTCTTTCTGCGTCTCGCCTTCGTTTATCCGTGTCACGCCAGCTTCGTCTCGAACATCCCGGTGCCATCTGGCACATCACCAGCCGCGGCAACGAGCGCCGCGACATCTATCGCGACGACGTTGATCGCCGCGGTTTCCTGAGCCTCCTCGCTCGAGTCGTTCGGCAGCGCCACTGGAACCTGCATGCCTGGGTGCTCATGGCGAATCATTACCACCTGCTGATCGAGACACCTGAGGTCGGGCTCTCGCGCGGACTTCAATGGCTGAATCAGCAGTACGCGGAGAAGTTCAATACGCGGCACGAACGAGTCGGACACCTGTTTCAGGGTCGCTTCAAGGGAATCCTCGTCGAGCGCGAAGGACATCTGCTCGAGTTGCTGCGATACATCGTCCTCAACCCTGTGCGTTGTGGCGCTGTGACGTACGCCGGTGATTATTCGTGGAGCAGTTACCGCGCAACGGCAGGCCTGCAGGCGCCGCCCGGATGGCTTGCGATCGAATGGACGCTCAATCAGTTCGGATCGGATCGCACTGCCGCGCACGAGGCCTTTCGGCGCTTTGTCGCTGACGGACGCGGCGCGTCGTACAGGCCGTGGGCAACAGTCATTGGTCAGACGTATCTCGGTGGCAGCGCATTCTGTGAACGAGTGCAATCACTCGTCGATACGAAGGTGCGGAGCGGCGAACATCCGAAACCGCAGCGATACTGCGCCCGGCCGTCGCTTGAAGCGGTCATCGCGCTCATCTGTCAGCGGTACGCGGTGACGGAGGAGCGACTGAAGGCGAAGAGCCATTCGGATGCGCGGCGCGCGTTTTGCCAGCTCGCTGTCGATGATGCAGGCGTCAAGGTGCACGCGGTTGCCGAGTGGCTGAATGTGAGCGACAGCGCGGCGTCTCGCATGCGCTACGGCGCGCGAGCGCTTTATGCGGCGGATGAGTCATTCAGAAAGACGATCGACACGATGAGAGCGGCGCTAAAGTCAAATCTCCAGATCTGACCCCCTACTTTGACTTTTGCCTGGCGCGTTCCTGGTCTTTGCGGTCGCGGCTCAGCGTTGACACGATCAGGTAGAAGGCAGCAGCGCTCGCCAGGAGGTAGCCGGTCATGGCGAGGTTGGGGAAGACTCGCATCATCAGGCTCGATGACACCAGCAGCGCGGCGATCACCAGACCTACCGTGATCCGGTTGGCGATTTTGTGCATTCCGGCAAGGAACTCTTCGGCCTGCAGCAACTTCACGCCGAACGCCAGCTTGTTCGCGGCGGTCATGTCGGTGATCTCGCGCATGCGGTGCGGGAGATCGAGCACGAACTGGTTGAGGTCGAGCAGCGCGGGATAGAAATTGCGCGGGTTGAATTTCTGCGCGAGCTTTTGCGCGATGAGTTGCTCGCCGTATTCGCGGATCACGGTCTGCGGGTCGTAATCGGGATCGAGCCGCTTCGTGATGCCGTCGAGATGCAGCAGCGTCTTCGCGAGCATCGCCAGCTCGGGCGGCACTTTCAGCTCGTTGCTGTTCGCGATCGAGATGACGTTGAAGATCAGCTGGCCGACGTTGACCTGATTCACGTCGACGTCGTGGTAGTTCGCGACGATCGTCGAGATCTCGCGAATGAATTTCGTCAGCTCGAACTTCTCCTGGACTTCGCAGAGCCGCACGCACGAATCGGCCACTTCGACGCCGCGGTTCGACGCGATCGCCAGCAGCAGCTTGATGATCTCGTCCTGAAACTCGTGGCTGATGCGGCTGACCATCCCGAAGTCGAGCAGCACGACGCGCGGTCCATCTTCCGATTCGCGGATGAAGACGTTGCCGGGATGCGGATCGCTGTGCCAGAAACCGTCGACGCAAATCTGCTTCAGGTAGGCGCGCGTGATCTCTTTCGCCAGCTCGCCGTAATCGTTCTCGATGATCGAGAGCGCGGTCAGCTTCGACACTTTCCTGCCGTGCACGAGCTCCGTCGTCAGCACGCGCTGCGTCGACAGATCGTGAATGACGGCCGGCATTTCGATGAGCGTGAACTGCGCGAGGTTCTTGCGCAGGATCTCGGTGTTGCGCGCTTCCTGCTGATAGTTCAGCTCATTCAGCAGCGTCATGCGCGCCTGCTCGATCGCGCCGACGAGATTCATCTTTCGACCGAGATCCGTGTGCTGCTCGAGCGTCTCGGCGATGTCGGTGAA
The DNA here is from genome assembly GCA_034667465.1 of Acidobacteriota bacterium. GTDB lineage: Bacteria > Acidobacteriota > Thermoanaerobaculia > Gp7-AA8 > Gp7-AA8 > JAOBAU01. The sequence continues at coordinate 260,656 of JAXDJV010000030.1, forward strand.
GACTTCGAGATCTTTGCGAACCTGCTCGCGAACGTTCGGCCGCTGCACTTTCACGACGACTTCGCGGCCGTCGCGGAGCGTGGCTCGATGCACCTGTCCGAGCGATGCGGCGGCGAGCGGCGTCGATTCGAAATGCTCGAACGCTTTCGAAATGCGAACGCCGAGCTCCTCTTCGACGATCTTCTCGACTTCCGCGAACGAAAACGGGTCGATCGAGTCCTGCAGCGATTCGAGTGCGACGATGTACTCCGGCGGGACGATATCGGGCCGCGTCGAGAGGACCTGACCGAACTTCACATAGGTCGGTCCCATCTCTTTCAACGCCGTTGCAAACGCTTCGGCGCGCGCGCGGACATCCGGCTCGACCGGCGCGGAGATCCCGTCGTCGGTGACCAGCATTTCGTCAGGCGTCAGTGACAGCCGGAAGTCTTTTCGGCCGTAGCGGGTGAACAGCACGAGGAGGTCGCGGTAGGCGCCAATGTTCCTGGTCTTCAGCATCGCGGGCGTGAAAGTGCAAGACGGCTGCCGGGGCCGGCACGGCGGACGTTGACCGGAGCGGCCCGAATCCGTACGATTCGTCGGTTCAACGGTCTAATTTTTCAAGGAGCAATCACACACATGGCGATGCACAGGACTTTATTCACGTCGGAGTCGGTCACCGAAGGCCATCCCGACAAGATCGCGGACCAGATTTCCGACGCGATTCTCGACGCCGTTCTGGCCGAGGATCCGATCGGGCGCGTGGCGTGCGAAACGCTCGTGACGACCGGTCTCGCGATGATCTCGGGTGAGATCACGACCCGAACGTACGTCGACTTTCCGTCGATCGTGCGCAACACGATCAAGGAGATCGGCTACACGCGCGCGAAGTACGGCTTCGACAGCGAAACGTGCGCCGTCATCTCGTCGATCGATCCGCAGTCTCCCGACATCGCCCAGGGCGTCGACACCGGTGGCGCCGGCGATCAGGGACTGATGTTCGGCTTCGCCTGCCGCGAAACGGCGGAGCTGATGCCGCTGCCGATCATGCTCGCGCACAAACTCGTGCGCCGCCTGACCGACGTTCGCAAATCGACCGAGCTCGATTTCCTTCGTCCGGACGGCAAGTCTCAGGTCACGATCGAGTACGAGGGAAAGCGCCCCATCCGCGCCTCGGCGATCGTCATTTCCACGCAGCATTCGCCGAACGTGAGCAATCGCGATCTGCGCGACGCGATCATCGAGAAGGTCATCAAGCCGGTCGTTCCGGCCGAGTTGCTCGATGCCGACACGGTCTTCCACATCAACCCGACCGGTCGCTTCGTCGTCGGCGGACCGCAGGGTGATACCGGCCTGACCGGCCGCAAGATCATCGTCGACACGTACGGCGGCCGCGGCCGTCACGGCGGCGGCGCGTTCTCCGGAAAAGATCCGACAAAGGTCGATCGTTCGGCCTGCTACATGGCGCGCTACATCGCCAAGAACATCGTTGCGTCGGGTCTCGCCGATGAAGTTGAAGTGCAGCTGGCGTACGCGATCGGCGTCGCCGATCCGGTTTCGATTTACGTCGACACGTTCGGTACCGGCAAGGTGGAGCAGGAGACGCTCGTCGATCTCGTTCGCGAGCATTTCCAGATGACGCCTCGCGGCATCATCGAGTCGCTGCAGCTCCGTCGTCCGATCTTCAAGAAGACCGCGGCATACGGCCACTTCGGCCGCACCGAGCCGGAGTTCACGTGGGAAGCGACCGACAAGGCTGACGCGCTGCGCGCGGCGGCAGGTGTCGGCGAAGCGGTCACCGTCTAAGCAACCATCACACGCAACGTTCGAAGGACGCGGTTTCGGCCGCGTCCTTTTTTTATCGCAGCGCGAACAAAACGGTGTTCGGGCCCGGGACGATGTTCGCCGTGTAGCGGTCGAGCGTCTGCGCGAGCATTCGCTGCGCGTCGGGTGACAACACCGTTTCCCGCTCTTCGAGCTTCTTCGCATCTTTCGTCGGCGGCGGAGCGGTGACGATCGCCACGTGCGTGATTCCATCGCGGCGGAGCTGCGCGTAAAGCGCTTCGGGCAACGGCGCGGCAAGGTACTTCGAGATGCGCGGCCCGTCGAAGTTGCCGCCGCCGCGGACACGACGCGTGAACAGATACGACTCGGACAGGCCGATGAGGAGCGTGCGCGAATCGGCCGGGAGTGTTTTGTTCAGCCAGGCGACCGCGGCATACGACGGACGCTGTTTCGCGACCAGCTCGTCATCGGACGCGCGTCCTGAAAGAAGCTCGAAGACTCCCGTTCGATCGACGAAGAAGGCGACGAGCAGGAGCTGCGCGCTGATGGCGATGATGAGGATGATGCGCATCGCGCGCGACCTGCCGAGGTTCTCGGAGGCGCGTGCGGCCGGAATCGCGAAGAAGGGGATGAGCAGACGCGATGATGGCGCGAGAAAGAAAAGCAGCCCGCCGATCATGACGAGAATCCAGGCGAGCTGGCCGGCGGTGAGTGCGGCGAGCGACAGCAGAGACGCACCGAGCGACTCATCGAGGAAGCGGCCGTCGAAGACGTAGTCGCTGAGGAACGCGCCGGCGCGATAGCCGGAAACGTGCGGCGCATTCGGACTGAGAAACGGCGCGACCGGATTGCCGGTCAGGATCAGGTTGCGGATGAAGAAGACCGAGCCGATGGCGAGTCCGGGAAGCGCCGGACGCCAGCGTCGCGCGACGACGAGCGCCACGAGCGCGAGCGGAATGAACGTGTACTTCGTCAGCAGTCCTGCACCGACCGCGGCCGCGATCGTGGCGTGATCGTCTTCATCGAGTGCGAGGACGAGCGCCGCAGTGATGCCGAGGAGCGGCCAGTCGACGAGTGACCAGCCGGCGGTCAGTGCAAGTGCCGGCGTTGCGACGATCGCGGCGGTCGCGAAGAGATTGCGTTTCGTCAGGCGATGAATGAGCAGCGTTGCTGCGATCGCGGCGAGCAGATGGAGGAAGTGCGATGCGATGCCGCCGCCGCTGTCGAGCGCGGCGAGCAGCGGCAGATCGGCCGATTCGATGCCGAGCGGGAAATACGAATGCGACAACAGCGGCAGCTCGATAGCGCGCCCTTCGAGAAGCCACGTGTGCGGAACGGCGAGGTGGTACGCGAGCTCGTCGAGAGAGAGCGGCGGCGCCTGCGCGGCGAGCAGGCCGGCGATGAAGACGAGCGCGATGGCGACGAGCGGGAAGACGTCGGAGGTCGTGAAAGCGATCGGCTCGGACTTCACGCCGCTCTCGCGCGCACGAACGATCGCGAAAGCACCGAAAGTCGCGCAGACGATCGTCATCGGCATCAGTGTCCACGTCGACGCGTACAGCGTCGCGACGAGGAAGCAGAGCGTGCCGAAGATCGGGTAGCCGATGATGAAGTCGAGCGGAAGATCGAGCGCCCTGCTTTCGCTCTCCACGCGCCAGACGCGGCCGCGCAGACCGCGCACCGCGAAGCCGGCACCGACGATGGCGACGCTGTTGAGAAACGCCAGCGCAAGTGGGAGGGCGGTGCGGCGCGCCAGCAGTTCGACGAGGAGAAACTTGTCGAGAAAGCTGAGCAGCAGAAACGCGGCGAAGACGAGAGCGGCGACGCGCGCGGCGGTTCGCATGTTCAGAGCGGCGGCAGCGCGGCGCGGATAGCGAGGACGTCTTCGATGATTGCGCGCGCGGCTTCCGGACGAATCTGCGTGGTGCGATCGCTGAGCGCCGCCGGCGGGTTGTCGTGCACTTCCATGAAGAACCCTTCGGCGCCGGCCGCGGCCGCGGCGCGCGCCAGCGGACGGGCGAACTGCGGCGTACCTCCGGTCTGCTTTCCTTCGCCGCCCGGCTTCTGCATCGAATGCGTGATGTCGTAGACGACCGGCGAGCCGAGCTCGCGAATGATCGGGAACGAGCGCATGTCGACCACGAGGTTCTGATAGCCGAACGACGAGCCGCGCTCGGTGATGAAGACGTTGTCGTTGCCCGCCTCTTTTCCCTTGTCGAGAATGTTCTTCGTCTCTTCGGGCGAGAGGAACTGTCCCTTCTTCACGCCGACCGCTTTTCCGGTTCGCGCAGCGGCGGCGATCAGGTCGGTCTGGCGGCAGAGGAACGCCGGAATCTGGATGATGTCGAGCACTTCGCCGGCGCGCTCGGCCTGCTGCCATTCGTGAATGTCGCTCAGCAGCGGCAGTCCTGTTTCTTCGCGAACGGCGCGAAGGATCTCCAGTCCCGCTTCGAGTCCCGGTCCGCGGAACGATTCGATCGACGAGCGATTGGCTTTGTCGAACGACGATTTGAAGACGAGGTTGATCTTCAGTTCATCGCGCAGCTGGAGCAGCGTGCGCGCCATGCGCAGCGCATGCTCGCGCGATTCGATGACGCACGGCCCGGCGATGAAAAGCGGCGGGTGGTCGGCGCCGAAAGAGATGTCGTCGGTGATGCGGATGCTTCGGGTCGTCATGCGGCGCGCATTATCGCATTCGGCAGGCGGCATGCAGAGCACGCCTGCGCCGAATGAATCGCGTCGTCTTCGTTTTCCTTCTTTCGATCGTTGCGCCGCTGGCGCATGCAAAGACGTGGTTCGTCGCGACGAACGGCCGTGACTCGAATCGCGGCAGCGATGCGGAACCGTTCGCGACGATCACGAAAGCGGCTGATGCGGCGAAGCCGGGCGACGTCGTGAATGTGCGCGGCGGCGTGTACAAAGGGGCGATTCGCATCGAGTCGCGCGGCGAATCCGAATCGCGGCAGATCATCATCCGCGCGCTGCCCGGCCAGACGGCGATCATCGACGGCTCATCGACGAAACCCGGAACCGATCTTGTACGCATCGTCGGTGCGCAATGGGTGCAGTTCACCGGATTCGAGGTACGCGGCGCGCGCGGAATCGGGATCATCGCGTGGGGCGTGCGGCACGTGACGATCGCGAACAACCGCGTACACGACTGCGCCGGCGCCGGGATCTGGGCCGGTTCCGACAAGCAGGGCGAAACGCAGGACGTAACAATCGCCGGCAACATCGTCACCGGCAACGTTCTGCGCAACGTTGCGCACAAGACGCGTCGCGGCTGGCCGCAGGCGATCGGCGCTTACAAAAGCGCGCGCGTGCTCATTACGCGCAACACCGTCGCACGCAATCACGGCGAAGGGATCGCCATCATCATCAGCAATCACTGCACCGCCGGCGACAACGAAGTCTTCGACAACTACAGCGTCGAGATCTATCTCGACAACGCGCAGTGGTCGACGGTCGAACGGAACTTCGTCTACAGCACCGGCGATCGGCGGTACTTCCGGTTCGGTCAGCCGGCGTTCGGGATCGGCGCGGCGAACGAAACGTACGACGTCGCCAATCCGCTGGAACATATAACGATCGCCAACAACATCATCCTGCGCAGCCGTTCGGCGATTTTCTACGGCAACTACGATCGCGGCGGCGGGCTGCGCAGCTCGATCATCGCCAACAACACCTGCTACGCGTCGACCGAAGCGCTGGTGAAGATCGACGACTCATCGCGCAACGAGGCGACGTTCATCGTGAACAACATCTTCTATCAGTCGCGCGACGCGCCGCTCGCGGAGGTAACGACGCGCGGCGTGACGTTCAGCAACAACAGCTGGAATCGCGCCGATCGCGGACGAGCGGCGGGTGAGGGCGATGTCGTCGGCGATCCGCTGCTGGTAAAAGCGGGCGGCACGACGCCGGATGACTATCGGATCGCTGCCGGCTCGCCGTGCGTCAACGCCGGCACGAAGGTGCCGACGGTGACGACGGACTACCGCGACAAACCGCGCGGCGCGAAGCCGGACATCGGAGCTATGGAACTTCCTGACGAGTGAGCTCCTGCGGCGCGACGTGCGCCATCGCCACGGTCGTCTTCGTCGACGCCTTGTACGCGCGCGCCGCGGTGATGAACGAGCGGAAGAGCGGATGCGGGTTGGTCGGGCGCGATTTGTACTCCGGGTGGAACTGGCAGCCGACGAACCACGGGTGGCCTTCGAGCTCGACGATCTCGATGAACTTGCCGTCGGGCGATTTGCCGGTGACGCGGAATCCTTTTTCTTCGAGCGCCTGCACGTACTCGAGGTTCACTTCGTAGCGGTGGCGATGGCGCTCTTCGACGAGCTCCGTTCCGTACGCTTCGCGCGCGATTGAGCCTTCCTTCAGCGCGCACGGATATTTGCCCAGGCGCATCGTGCCGCCGAGTGCGTCGACGCCGATCAGATCGCGGAGCTTGTAGATCACTTTGTACGGCGCTTCGTCATCGAACTCGGTGGAGTTCGCGCCGACCATGCCGACGACGTTGCGCGCGAACTCGATGGTCGCGCACTGCATGCCGAGGCAGATGCCGAAGTAGGGGATGCGCTTCTCGCGTGCGTAGCGGATCGCACGCAGTTTTCCTTCCACGCCGCGCGCGCCGAAGCCGGGACCGACGAGGATGCCGTCGACGCTGGCGAGCTCGCCGTGGTAGCCCTCTTCTTCGAGCGATTCCGAATCGATGTAGATGATCCGGACCTTGACGTTGTTGGCGATGCCGCCGTGCACGAGCGCTTCGTTGAGCGATTTGTAGGAGTCGCCGAACTCGACGTACTTCCCGACGAAGCCGATGCGCACTTCATCCTCGGGATGGCGCATTTTGCGGACGATCTCTTCCCATTTCGTCAGCGCGCCGATCTCTTCGTGCGGCAGATGGAGTTTGTCGAGGAGGATTTCGTCGAGCCCTTCGCGAAGGAATGCGAGCGGCACCTGATAGATGAACTCGACGTCGAGCGCGCTGACGACCGCTTCCACTTCGACGTTGCAGAAGAGGGCGATCTTCGCCTTCATGTCTTCGGGGATCGTCCGATCGGAGCGGCAGAGGAGGATGTCGGGCTGAATGCCGATTTCGCGCAGCTCTTTGACGGAGTGCTGCGTCGGTTTCGTCTTCAGCTCTTCCGAGGCTTTGATGTACGGGACGAGCGTGAGATGGACGTTGATGGCGTTGCCGCGTCCCGCTTCCTGGCGGAACTGGCGGATCGCTTCGAGGAACGGCAGCGATTCGATGTCTCCGACTGTGCCGCCGATCTCGACGATGACGACGTCGACGTTCTCGCTGACTTCACGAATGCATTTCTTGATCTCGTCGGTGATGTGCGGGATGACCTGGACGGTTTTGCCGAGGTAATCGCCGCGGCGTTCTTTTTCGATGACCTTGAGGTAGATGCGGCCGGTGGTCCAGTTGTTCTTGCGCGTGGCGCGCATGGAGGTGAAGCGCTCGTAGTGGCCGAGGTCGAGATCGGTCTCGGCGCCGTCGTCGGTGACGAAGACCTCCCCATGCTGATAGGGGCTCATCGTGCCGGGATCGACGTTGAGATAGGGGTCGAGCTTCCTCAAACGCACCCGGAAGCCGCGCGCCTGCAACAGCGCGCCCAGCGCCGCCGAGCACAGACCCTTGCCGAGAGAGGAGACCACGCCGCCGGTGATAAAGATGAACCGCGTCATGGACCTTTAGTGTAGAGCAAGAGGCATGGGCATCCCATGGGAAAACTGCGGCCACC
>JAXDJV010000031.1:0-69775 GCA_034667465.1 Acidobacteriota bacterium
CGGGGTCAGATCTGCAAATTTGACTTTAGCCGCTAAAGTAAAATTTCCATATCTGACCCCGGACTTTGACTTTACTCTTCCGCGCCTGGGGGGGCGGCGCCGTAGACGTGGCGGTCGTGGATTACGAGGCTGAACGGTTCGATGGCCGGGTTGGGCGGATATCCGCGGTGCACGGCCTGGCATTCGTAGCAGACGATCACGTCCTTCACGATGCGCCAGACGATGTAGTCGAGGATCGTCACCGCGAGCAATGACAGGCCGTACGTCCACGGCACGAAGATCGAGCCGGCCACGACCAGCGCGATGCCGGTGCGGCGGTTGAAATCCTTCTGGAAGTAGAGCTCTTCGTGGCCGCACGCGGCGCAGCGATCGATGAGCGTTTCAGATGGGGGAGCGGTGACTTCGGTCGGCTTGCTGCAGAAATCGCAGGGGCGCGGCGCCTCGCCCCACACACGGGCGAGGCGCGCTTCGCATTCCTCACAGAGGAAGTGGACGGATGCTATTTCGCGCGCTCCATGTACCGGTTCTCGGTGGGGTCGACGATGATCTCTTCACCATCGGTGACGAACGGCGGAACCTGCACGACGACGCCGTTTTCGAGCGTGGCCGGCTTGTAGGACGCTGACGCCGTAGCGCCCTTCACCATCGGTTCGGTCGTGGCGATCTTCGCCTTGAGCGTCTTCGGCAACTCGATGCCGATCGGCTTCGCTTCATGGAACTGCACCTGCAGTTTGAGTCCTGCCTGGAGCCACGCCGCGGCGTCGCCAAGGTCGTCCTCGGAGATCTCGATCTGCTCGTAGTTCTCGGTGTTCATGAAGTGATGCGAGTGTCCGTCCGAGTACAGGTACTCCATCTCGTGCTGATTGATGTACGCCTGCTCGATCTCGTCCTGCGAACGAAAGCGATGCTCGAACTGGTTGCCGGTGCGCATGTTGCGCAGCTTGGCCTGCACCATCGCGCGGAGGTTTCCGGGCGTGTGGTGGTGGAACTCGAGAACTCTGCACAAGTCGCCGTTGAAGATGACGACCATGCCTCTTCGAAGATCATTCGCCTGCATGAATTGGTGAATCCTTTCGCTGGTAAACTCGCCGCCGTGAAACGACTTGCGATTGTTTTGGCAGTGCTCGCGCTGGCCTGCGGTCCGCGTGCCGAACGACAAACGGCAACCTCAGCGAGCGATATTCCATTGGGAATGTATGGCGCGCTCACCGGCGGCGAAGCGTCGTTCGGGCAGGCGACGCTGCAGGGCGTGAAGCTGGCCGTCGAAGAGATCAACAACAGCGGCGGCGTGCTCGGCCGAAAGATCCGGCTCGTCGTCGAAGACGATCAGGGCAAGCCTGAAGAAGCGTCGTCGGTCGTGACGAAGCTCATCACCAGCGACAACGTCATCGCCGTCATCGGCGAAAACTCGTCATCGCAGTCGCTCGCCGCGGCGCCGATCTGCCAGCGAAACAAAGTGCCGATGATCTCTCCGTCGTCGACGAATCCCGACGTCACCAGGAAAGGCGACTACATCTTCCGCGTCTGCTTCACCGATCCCTACCAGGGAAAAGCACTCGCGTCATTCGTTCGCGAATCTCTTCACGCGACCACCGCCGCGATCCTGCGCGACAACAAGAGCGACTACTCGGTCGGCCTCGCGACGGTTTTCCGCGATGAGTTCACGAAACGCGGCGGCTCGATCGTTGCCGAGCAGAGCTACACCGGCGGCGATGCCGACTTCCGTCCGCAACTGACCGCGATCAAAACGAAATCGCCGCAGGTCGTCTTCGTGCCCGGCTTCTATACCGACGCCGGACAGATCGCCGTCCAGGCGCGCGACCTCGGCATCACCGTTCCGCTCGTCGGCGGCGACGGCTGGGATTCGCCGACCGTCGTCGCCATCGGCGGCAAAGCGGTCGAAGGCTGCTACTTCTCCGATCATTATTTCCACGACGAGCCGCGTCCGGCCGTGCAGCGCTTCGTCGCCGAGATTCAGAAGCGCTACAACAAAGCGCCCGAAGCGAACGCCGCACTCGGATATGACGCCGTCCACATTTTCGCGAACGCCGTGAAGCGCGCCGGTTCATTGGACCGGAAAGCGATTCGCGATCAGATTGCGCAGACGAAAGACTACAGCGGTGTTTCGGGTGTGATTACGATGGGACCCGATCGTGATCCGATCAAACCGGTGGCGATGATCCGGATCGAAAATGGGACCACTCACTTTGCAGGCTGGGTCACTCCTCGCTGAATCGGCGCATTCCGTAAACGTCTCGTGAAATCGACGTGAGCGTCTAACGTTCGCTCCGTTGCACGTACATTGCAGCAAGCCCGGTCCGCCGCCGGTCATCATTCCACAGAGGTTTAACGGTATAATGACGTAGCTGGTGTGTTCGGCTCCATGCGACGAAGTATCTCCAGGCAGATTCTTCTCCTCACAGCGATCCCGGCGGCCGTGCACCGGCATCGGTCTCGCAGCGGCGCATCAGATGGTTACGGCGTTCGGCGGTCAGATCTTCGCGGAGAGCGAGGTCGACCGCGGCACGACGTTCCATCTCTACCTTCGCCACGCCGACTGAGGTGCCTGTGAAACGGATTGCAATTGCATTAACTCTGGCGCTGCTCGCCTGCCGCGCGAGCGCGCTTCCGCCGTCGATCAAACATGTGATCGTGATCGTGCTCGAGAATGAGCAGCGCGCGAACGCCGAGAAGCAGCCGTACTTCGCCGAGCTGATGAAGCGCGGCGCGATGCTGCGCAACTTCAGCGCGGTTGCCCATCCGTCACGGCCGAACTACATCGCCATGATCTCGGGCAGCACGCACGGCGTGAAGAATGACGACATGGTCACGATCGACGCCCGCCACCTCGGCGATCTCCTCGAAGCTCGCCGTCTCAACTGGAAGGTCTATGCGGAGAACTATCCGGGAAACTGTTACCTTCGCGACAGCGCGCGCGGCTCGTACGCGCGCCGGCATACGGGCTTTCTCGATTTCAGAAACGTTCAGACAGATCCCGCCCGTTGCGCGCGAGTCGTCGAAGCGGCCGAGCTCGATCGCGACGCGGCCGCCGGCAAACTGCCGGAGTTCGCGCTGTACGTTCCAAACAATAAGAACAACGGCCACGACACGGACGTCTCGGTGGCCGACAAGTTCCTCCGCCGCCGGCTCGATCCGCTCCTCAGCGATCCGAACTACGCGTCGACGTTGTTCGTGGTGACGTTCGACGAGGACGACTACCACGCGAAGAACCACATCTACACCGTGCTGCTCGGCGCCGGCGTGAAGCCGGGGAGAGTGACGGACGTTGCGTACGACCACTACAGCCTGCTGCGAACGATCGAGGAGTTGTTCCATCTCGGCAATCTCGGGGAGCACGACGCCGGCGCGAAGGTGATCGGCGAGGTTTGGAAATAAGCGAGTACTTGACACCATACCGATTTAGACGTAGTCTACCGTTCGTGCATCGCCCCAATCCACGACAGGTTCTCGCCGAACACGGCATTCGGCCTTCCGCCCACCGGCTGGCGGTTGCCGAGTACGTGCTGGCGACGAAAGAACATCCGTCGGCGGATCGCGTCTGGAAGACGGTCGCGGAGAGTTTCCCGGCCATCTCCCGCGCCACCGTCTACAACACGCTCAACCTCTTCGTGGAGAAGGGGCTGCTGCGCGAGCTGCATCTCGATCCCGACAGCGTCGTCTTCGATCCGAAGCTGGAAACACATCATCACTTCATCGACGAGGCCACCGGCGCCATCCACGACATTCCGTGGGATCGCGTGCAGGTCTGCAACCTCGAATCGATGCGTGGTTTCAACGTCCGCGAATACCAGGTGGTCATGCGCGGTACGAAGCGGCACTGATCTTTTTTTTGACTCTTACGTTTGGACTTCGTCCAAATATCAATCGTATCCAAAAAGGAGAAAAGCAATATGTTGACTGTTGGCGACAAGTTTCCCGCATTCACCCTTCCGGCCTGTGTGAGCGTCGAGAAAGGCAAAGAGTTTCAGGACGTCTCGAGCTCCGCGTATCCCGGCAAGTGGATCGTGTTCTACGCGTACCCGAAAGACTTCACCTTCATCTGCCCGACGGAGATCGTCGAGTTCGACAACCGCGCCAAAGACTTCGCCGATCGCGATGCCGTGGTCCTCGGCGGCAGCACCGACAACGAGTTCTCGCACCTCGCGTGGCGCCGCAGCCACGACGATCTGAAGAAGATCAACACGCCGCTGCTCTTCATCCAGCCGGCCTTCGCGCAGCAGCTCGGCATCATTCATCCGAATGCCGGCGCGGCGCTTCGCGTCACGTTCGTCATCGATCCGGACGGCATCATTCGTTCGGTCAGCGCGACCGATCTCTCGGTCGGCCGCAATGTCGACGAGCAGATCCGCATCCTCGATGCTCTGCAGACCGACGAGCTCTGCCCCTGCAACTGGAAGCCGGGCCAGGAAACGCTCGGAGCGGCATAACGATGAGCGCCGTCGAAGCAGTTCGCGAGCAGCTTCCTGAAGCAGCGAAAGACATTCGTCTGAACCTGCAGACGGTGCTGCAGCCGGGCACGCTCACGGCGGCGCAGCGGTGGGGCGTGGCGATCGCTTCGGCGATCGCCGCGCGCAACCCGCGGCTGCGCGACGCGATCCTCGCCGATGCGCGCGCCGAGGTCGATGCGAACGTCGTCGATGACGCCGCGGCCGCCGCGGTGCTGATGGGGATGAACAACGTCTACTACCGATTCCGCCATATGGTCGGGAAGGAGTCGTACTCGTCGCTGCCCGCACGGCTGCGGATGAATCGCATCGCGAAACCGGCCACGAACAAAGCCGACTTCGAGCTGTTCTGTCTCGCGGTCAGCGCCATCAACGGCTGCGAGATGTGCATCCGCTCGCACGAAGCGGTCGTCGTCGCCGGCGGGATCACCGAGGAGCAGGTGAATGATGCGGTGCGGATTGCGTCCGTGATTCACGCCGCCGCCATCGGACTGGAGAGCGGCGACATCGCAGCATTTGGAACCAGCGTCGCATAACGCACGTCTGAACTCTGTGCGCGCATGAACGTGATGCGGAACTTGTCGACGACGGCATTCCTGAATGTGCGTCGAGCAGTCGGCCTGGCGACGATCGCCCCGGTCTTCGCTGCGGGAGTCGCGATGAGCTGGTACGCCGCCCTGCGTCTCTTCGCGGTCGGCGAGCCGGCGCGACACCTCGGAGGCCTCGCGTTGCGTGGCGGCTGGTGCGCGTTCGTCGTCGTTTTGTACGTCGTGATCGTACGTGGGACGACCGGCGCGGAGCGGCGCGGCACTCTCATCGCAGGCATTTTCTTCGCGCCGCTGCTGTGGGTTCCGAGCTCCGCGCTGCTGGCCATTCTCTCGGGATTGGCGAGACTCGCCGTCGCACAACTCTTTCGAAGTTAATTGCGGTTCGCCGTGACCTCGTCTTCGCGCAGCTCGAGATCGGTGCGCGGTTCCGCGTCGCCCATCTCGCCGCGATACACCGCCCGCGCGGTCTCCGGCGTCAGATGCGAGTAGACGGTACCGCCCGGCTGCACGACCATGTTCGGCCCGTAATCGCAGAGGTCGAGACACGAGACGCTGCAGACGCGCACGATTGGTTTGCGTCCGAGCTTCTTGTTCAGATCTTTCAGCTGCTCGCGAATGGCGAGTCCGCCCTGATCGCCGCGCGACGCCGCATTGCAGCGCTCGCCGGTGCAAACGAGGAAGAGCTTTTCGAACGGATACTTCATCGGCGCGCGAAGGATACCGTACGCTGGTTGGATGCGCAGCGCCATCGCCGCCTTCGCTGTGACCGCCGTGTTGTACGGCGCGTTCGTGATGCTGGAGTTGCGACGCGGCGACATTTCGAGATTCGTCGTCGCCGGCGATGAGTTTTCTCATCCGGACGGCGTCACCGTCGAGCACTCCGCCGGCTACGACGGACAGTTCTATCTGCGGCTCGCGCTGCGTCCGATGTCGACCGCGCCGGTCGAGCAGGGAATCCGTTTCGACTATCCGGTCTATCGCGCGCAACGAATCGTCTATCCGCTGATCGTCCACGCGCTCTCATTCGGCTCGACACGCGCAACGCTCTGGCTGCTCGTGCTCTTGAACGTCACCGCCGTCTGCGCGGTGAGCGCTGTCGGAGCGCTGCTCCTCGAGCACTACGGCGTCGCCGGCGTGTACGGAATCGTCATCGCGCTCTTCCCATCGTTTCTGCTGACTGTGCGACGCGATCTCACCGAAGCCGTGGAGCTGGCCTTCGCGCTCGCGGCGATTCTTGCGATGGTGAAGCAACGCTGGCTTCTCACCGCGCTGCTGCTCGCCATCGCGGCGCTCTCGAAAGAACCATCGCTGCTCGTTCCCGGCGCCGCGCTTGCGATGATCGTCATCGATCGCAACGCGCGCCGGCTCTGGCTTCTCATCGCGCCTGCGGTCTACTTCGGCTGGAAGCTCTGGCTCTTCCATCACTTCGATCTTCCGGTCACGCTCTTCAACCGCAGCGTGCTCGGCGTTCCGTTCGCCACCGTTGCGCCGCGCATCGCCGCGCTCGTCCATCCGGCGTCGCGCGGCGAAGCGGTGGTCCTCATCGAGCTGGCTTTGCTTGCGCTCTTCGCGCTGCTCGTCGCGATCGCCTTTCGCAAGTCGCGCGCGGCGATTGAAGTAAAGCTGGCGTGGCTCGGTTACGCGCTGCTCGTCACGACGCTCGGGCCGCTCTTCTGGGACGACGACTGGTCGTTCCTTCGTCCGGCGACGGAGCTCGGTGTGCTCGGTGCGCTGATCGCGCTGACGTCAACGCCGCTCATCCGCCGCACGGCCACGACTCTGATCGCCGGCTGGTGGCTCTTCCTCGCGTACGACCTGCTCGTCTATCGGTGATCGGGACCGATGCGCAGACTCGCGGTCGCGAAAAAGACTTCGCGCAGGAAGATCATCAGCGCGCCGATCATCGCGATCATCCCGGCGATGAAGAACGCGGCGATGACTTTCGTGATCGTCATGTCGAAGAGCGCGGCGCCGAACAGCGTCGCGATGACGATGCAAACGAGCAGAGCGCAAGTCGTACCGAGCGCGATGGCGCGGTAGACGAGTCGCGCGCGGCGCTTGAGGATATCGAGCTCGTCGTGCATCAGTTGCGCATCGCTTCCGGTTGCGTGCAGCAGCCGGTCTTCGAGCAGTCGTGCGCGATCGATGATGCGGCCGAGGCGGTTCGAAAGGACGCCGAGGATCGAGGAGACGCCGGTGAGGAGAAAGACCGGCGCGATCGCCAGCTCGATCGTGTGCGCGATATCGGCGATGCGTTCGACGGGCGGAACTTTAAGCAGCAACAAACTTCCGCCCCGCATCAATAAGGCTCTTCAGCTCCTTCGGGCTGCAGGCCTCGGCATAGAGTCGCGCCACCGGCTCGGTTCCCGACAGCCGGAACAGCAGCCATGTCGAGTCGTTGAAGATCAGCTTCACGCCATCGACCTTGTTCACTTCGCGAACCTTCAGCCCGCCGACTTCCGCCGGCGGATTGGCGAGTTTCGCCGCGAGTGAATCCTTGAGTTGCTGCGTCAGCCTCAGATCGACGCGCTTCGAATAGAAGAATCCGAACTCGCGATAGACATCATCGATCAGCTCCGTGATCTTCTTTCCGGTGCTCGCCACCATCTCCGCGACGAGCAGACAGGCGAGGACGCCGTCCTTCTCCGGCACGTGCCGATGCATCGACATGCCGGCGCTCTCTTCGCCGCCGAGCGCGATCTTGTCGGCGAGAATCAGCTCGCCGATGTATTTGAATCCGACCGGCGTTTCGTACAGCGGCACGTCGAGCTTCTTCGCGATGGCGTCGATGAGATGTGTCGTCGCGACGGAGCGCGCGAGACCGCCGGGGATGTTGCGATAGCGCTTCAGGTAAAGCGCCACGAGCGCGATGATCAGGTTCGGCGAGATGAAGCGATTGCGATCGTCGATGATCCCGAAGCGATCGGCATCGCCGTCGGTGGCGAGTCCGAGATCGAACTTCTCGGTGAGGACGGTGCGGCGCAGCTCGCCGAGGTTCTTCTCGCTGCATTCGGGGGAGAAACCGCCGAAGTACGGATCGCGGAAGTTGTGAATGATCTTCAGCTCGACGCCGGCGTCGAGGAGGAAGTAGTCGAGGTAATCGCGTGCGGTGCCGTAGAGCGAATCGATGGCGATGCGCAGGCCGCTTTTGCGGATGGCGTCGACGTCGATCTTGTTGCGAAGCTCGCTGAGATAGCGATCCTTCGGATCGATCATCTCGATCAGCTCCGGCTTTTCGTAGACGTCGACGCGCTCGTTGGTCGCCTGCAGCGCGTGGATCTCGTGCTCGATCGCCTGCGTCACTTCAGGAAGCGCCGGCGCGCCGTTCGCGGTCGAGAACTTCAGGCCGTTGTATTCGGGAGGATTGTGCGACGCCGTGAAGTTGACGCCGCCCATCGCTTTGCGGCGGACGATCTCGAACGAGACGCACGGCGTGGGGACGTCGCGATTGCAGAGATACGCCTGGATTCCGTTGAAGGCGAAGATCTTCGCCGCTTCGAGCGCGAACTTCTCGGAGAGGAAGCGGGTGTCGTATGCGACGATGACTCCCGAGCCCTTCTGCCCCGACTTGCGAAGGTAGTTCGCGATGCCCTGGCCGGCGATGCGAACTCTGTCGAAAGTGAAGTCTTCGCCGATGACTCCCCGCCAGCCCGACGTGCCGAATCTGATCATTGATTAGTTCCCCGCCGAAATACAGGCAGGGAGCCGGAACCTTAGCACAAGCAGCCTCACCGCAGATCGTTCGCCCATCGGGAGAAGATGCGGACGCGGTCGTTAAACTCCTGATTCGACGCGCCGCCGCCGGCTGGCCTGTTTTCGGCAATAATCCGCGGCAAGCCATGACAGACCGTCCGGTCCTGCTGATTGCAGACGACAACGAAGATGTAGTTGAGCTTCTCAGGGTTTACCTCAAACCGCTCGACTGCGAATTTCTGATCGCCAAGGACGGCGAGGAAGCGCTGACCGTGGCGCAGGCGCGGCTTCCCGACGTCGTGCTGCTCGACGTCATGATGCCGAAGCGGAGCGGGTGGGAAGTCTGCCAGGCGCTGAAAGGCGTCCAGCGCACCTCGCGTATTCGCGTCGTCCTCGTCACCGGCCGCGGCGAAGTCAAAGATCGCCTGACCGGATTGCAGGTCGGCGCCGACGACTATCTCGTCAAACCGTTCAATCGCGATGAAGTGCTCAAGCGCATCACCGCGCTGATCGAAAGCCGCCGCAAGGACACAGATGTAGTCATCCCCGCCGGCACGCGCGGCGCGATCGAAGAGCTGCTCTTCAACCGCGCCACAGGATTGCCGACGGTCCCGATGCTCCTCGATCGCCTGAAAGAGATGCTGATTGAGAAGGGCGAGATGGGCGTTGTCTTCGTCGACATCGAGCAATTCGAATCGATCGAAGCCGAGTACGGCTGGGCGTTCTTCGATGAGTTCCTTCGCCGTGTCGGCGAGATCCTGAGCGCCGAGGCGCGCGAACGATTCCCGCGCGCGGTCGTCGCGTCGAATCTCGTCGGCGGTTCGAGCTTCTACATTTTCTTCGATACGCGCGGACAGGACGCGACGCAGGAGACGGCGTTCGACTCGCTGTCCAACGACATGCGTCTGCGCCTGATCGACTGCATGCGCGAACGTTTTCCGGCCATGCAGCAGGGACAGATCGGATTTTTCGTCGGCGCATCGCGCGTCGATTACCGGCCGCAAATCCGACTCGAGCGGCAGGTCTACTCCGGTATGCAGTCGGCGGCGGATGCCGTTCGCGACGCCGAGCAGCAGCGGAAGAAACAGCTGACGCGCGAGCTGCGCGACATCATTAGGCGCAAGCGCGTCACGGTGCTGTTCCAGCCGATCGTTCGTGCGCGCGAAGAAACCGTCTTCGGCTACGAGATCCTGACGCGCGGTCCCGCGAACTCGTCGTTCCGCAACTCCGATATGCTTTTCTCATTCGCGCGCGAAGCGAAGCTGGCGTGGGCGCTCGAAGCGATCGCGCTCGAAGCGGCGCTGCGTCGTCTGCGCGACGTCGATCTCGGAGATCGCAAGTTCCTGCTCAACCTCGAAGCGGAGATGTTCGAGTCGACGGAGCTGCGCGTTCACGAAGTGACGTCGTTCTTCGCCGAGCATCGCGGGAACTTCGTCTTCGAGCTGACCGAGCGCGCCGCCATCGAGGACTACGCGGTTTTCCGCCAGCTGCTCGATGAGTTCCGCGAGAAGGGAATCGAGGTTGCGATCGATGACGCCGGCTCCGGTTACGCATCGCTTGAAGCGATCGCGGCGCTGTCGCCCGATTACCTGAAGATCACGAAGGGGCTCGTGTCGACGCTGGCGTCGGAGCCGATCAAGCAGGATCTCGTGAAGATGCTCGTCGAGCTGGCGACGAAGATCGGCGCGAAGACGATCGCCGAGGGGATCGAGACGGCGGAAGAGTACGAAGCGTGCCGCGAGCTCGGCATCGATCTGATTCAGGGCTATTACCTCGCGCATCCGCAGGAACAGCTCCGCATTGGTGACGACGAGGTCGCGCAGTCGCTCGCGGCGATCGCCGGCGCGAAGGCGTGATGGACGACATCCGCGTCACATTCCTCGGCACTTCCTCAGCTTCACCGACACTCGCGCGCAACGTCGCCTCGCTCGCCGTCACGCTCGACGGTCGCGTGCTGTTGTTCGATTGTGGAGAAGGAACGCAGCAGCAACTTCTCCGATCGACGGTGCGCAGCGGCTCGATCGACGCGATCTTCATCACGCATCTGCACGGCGATCATTTTTTCGGTCTGCCCGGTTTGCTGGCGACGCTCGGACTCAACGCGCGCAGCGCGCCGCTGACGATCTACGGTCCGCCCGGTCTCGCGCCGTTTCTCGACGCCGTCCCATATCTCGGCAATCCCTACGAGATCTCCGTCGCCGTCGTCGGGGAAGGGGAGGTGATGCGCGGCGAAGGCTTCAAAGTGATTGCCGCGCCGCTCGACCATCGCATCGAGTGCTTCGGTTTCTGTGTCGTGGAAGATGATCGCCGGGGCACGTTCGACGTCGACCGCGCGCTCTCTCTTGGCGTGCCTGAGGGACCGCAATTCGCGCAGCTCCACCGCGGCGATGACGTCGTGCTCGATGACGGACGCGTCGTGCGCAGCGCGGATGTTGTCGGCGCAACGCGTCGCGGACGGCGCATCGCGTACTGCACGGATACGCGTCCATGCGCGAACGCGATCTCGCTCGCGCGTGATGCCGAGCTGCTGATTCATGAGTCGACGTATGCGGCGGACATGGCGGCCGAAGCGCACGAGCGCGGCCACGCGACGACCGTCGAAGCCGCGCACGTTGCCGCGGAAGCGAAGTGTGAGCGGTTGCTGCTGACGCACTTCAGCTCGCGATATGTCGACGTTGCGCCGCTGGTCGACGAAGCGCGCGCAATCTTTCCGGCCACGGACGCCGCGGCCGACTTCATGACCGTGCGAGTCTGACCTTTGACACCGCGCACGAACCCCGTATAATCCGCCCCCGCTGCGCCGGAATGAACGTTCCGGAGGTGCGGTTAGCAGCGAATACCTTCCACCGGAAAGTGGGGCTGTAGCTCAGTTGGGAGAGCGCCTGAATCGCACTCAGGAGGTCATCGGTTCGATCCCGTTCAGCTCCACCACTTTCCGCTTCTTCTCGCCGCGTCCTGTAAACGATCGTTGACGTCCCGCGTCAACGCGCAACCTGTGGCGGAGCTCGTTCGTAGAAGCGGCATCATGAAAGCAATCGCGACCTGCGCACTCGCTCTATTCCTCGCCATCACCCTTACTGCCGCCGCGCCGAAAGTCGTCGATTACAGCGGAAAGTGGACGCTCGATAAGCCCGCCAGCAAAAGTCTGCCGCATATGTTCGACAAGGTTTCCGCGCACAGGATCGACGTCGCACAGACGTCGACCAGATTCACCGTTGCCATCGACATCACCCGCAGCGAAGGGGAGCCGATAAGGCAGACGCTCGACTTCGACCTGACCGGCAAAGCGACGCAGACCGAGACGACGGTGCACACGCCGGACGGTGACCGCAAATTGCCGATGACGCTGAAGAGCACCGTGCGCGAAGACGGTCGTGTCGAAGTCACTGAAGAGCGCGAGATGCGTGGGCCCGAGGGCGCGGTGACTGCGACGACGTACGAACTGTGGGACATCAGCGCCGATGGCAAACCGCTGACGATTCATCGCAAGGATCAGATGTCTCGCGGGACGTTCGAATACGACATGGTGTTCACCCGCAGCTGAACCCGCCACGACCCTCGGCTCGCTTCTTGCGGCGTTAGTGCCGCATGAAGACGATGAGAACGTGGCTGCGGGTGTTGGTTTTGATCGTGAGCGGCAGTCTGCTTGCTCCCGTTGATGGCTTCGCAAAGAACGACAAGGAAAAGAAGGACAAGCCACAGCAGGCTCAGGAGGGGAAGAAGGTTCCTCCGGGACAGGCAAAGAAACAGGGTAACGAACACGAACAACAACAGCAGGCCGCGGAAAACCAGCGCGCTTTCGAACAGCAACAACAGGCTCAGCAGCATGCGGCGAAAACCGCGCAAAAGGAGCAGGCCAAGAATCAGAAAGCTGTAACGCATCAGGTGCAGCGTCAGGAGAAAACGCAACAGCATGCGGCGGTCGCGGCTGCGAAACAGCAGCAGCGCCTGTCGCAGCAGCGGCAACAGCAGCTGATCGCCGAGCAGCGTCAGCGCTCGGCTCAATATGCAACGCAGCTGAATCGGCAGACGCAGCTCGCGCAGCAGCGGGCGGCGGCGCTTCAGCAGCAGCGCCGCATGAATCACTACGCATTTCAGCAGCAGTACCTGCAGCGCCTCCAGCAACAGCAGCTCGCGGTGCGCAACGCGGCGGCGGTGAACTACAACAACGATCCGTATTTCTACACGGCGCCGACGTATCGATATCGACGCGCCGGCACTTACTATCAGGTGAATCAATACGCCGCCGACGAGCTTCGCCGGGCTGTCAATCTCGGATACGAGGAAGGTTTTCGAGCGGGGCGCGCCGATCGGGCAGATGGCTGGCGCTACGACTATCGAAACTCGTACGCGTACCAGGATGCGAATTACGGCTATGACGGCCGTTACGTCGGTCAGGCGGACTACAACTATTACTTCCGCCAGGGGCTGAGCAAGGGCTATGACGACGGATACAACTCGCGGTCACAGTATGGAACGCAGGCAGCCGGCAATATCTCGATCCTGACCGCCGTGCTGCAGCAGATCCTGAATTTACTGCCGCTGCGATAGCTACTCCGGCTCGATCAACCACTCGAACGTCGGACAGCCATTCCGTCCCGCTGCGTCGCCTTTGATCGGTGTCGACATCATGCCGATTGCGACGGACGTCAATCCGTGCATGCCGTTCATGATGGCGGTGTAGAGCGTTTTCGGCGTACCGGAAAGCGCCTGTTCGAGCTGGCGGAGCATCATCGTGTAACGCGCGTTGAAGGCGTTGTTGAGCTTCGCGAGGTCGGGATCGTTTGCGTAGTCGGCTGACGTCGGATTGATTTTGATTGGATAGACGGCGGTGTAATCGACCGGCAGCGGTGCTCCGGTCGGCGGCGTGGCAGGGTCGTCGTCGACGGTGTAATGGCGTCCGTAGAAGACTTCGCTGAAGCGATAGTAGTGACCCATTTTCAGCGGAGCGGCGGGATTGAACGCTTTCGTGCCGCGGACGGCCGGCCAGGCGCCTTCGCCCTGCGTAATGACGATGTCGAGTGCCGCTTTGGCGCTGGCGAGATCGTTTACCGGGATGATGCCGCCGCCGCTCGACCAGTAGTAATCGTCATGCAGCTGCCATGCGGGATCGCCGGTAAAGAGTGCGCCGGGATTTTCGGCGTCGAGCTCTCCGAGGAGTGTGATGATCGACGCGTAGAACTCGCCGATGGTCAGCTCCGGGATATCGATCTCTTTCTCCCGGAGCGCTCGTGCGCGCGGCGTTTCCTGCGGCTCCTCGATCTCCATGAAGATGGCGACGTTGTCTTTGGAAAACGGCGCGAGGTTGACGTCGAACTGCCGGTCGGCAAATTCGTGACCTTCGAACGTCATTTTCAGGGGATAAGACGGGATGTTGTTCGGGCCGATGCGGACGGAACCGCCGACCGCATTCGTCACATTTGCAACAAGCGCGAGATGCAGCATCTCCTCGATCATGACGCTGCGGATCAGATCGGCCGCTTCGCGATTGGCGCTCAGTTTCATACTGAGAATCGCGACCATGTACGGCGGAATCGTGGAGAGCTCGAGCTCGACCGCGGTCGCGAGCCGGGACAGCAGCATTGCTTTTTTATCGTCGGCCATTGGCTGCTCCTCAGCTCGCCCCGTCATTGAGATGATCGCCGAGCCTCAGCGAGAGTGCGGTCAGCGTGAGCGTCGGATTGACGGAGCCGATATTCGGAAACGTCGCGTTCGAGCAGACATAAAGATTTTCGGTTCCGTGAACGCGAAGGTTGGCATCGACGACGCCCTGCTTCTCGTCGACGCTCATCCGGCAGGTCGATGCGGCGTGATCGGCACGCCATGAGATCGACGGCTTGTCCGTCAGCGTTGCGCCCATGGCGACGAAGATTCGCGTGACGATCAGCTGCAGCTCTTTCATCCGGTCGTCGAAACCGGAATCCTTCGTGTAGTCGACGATGGTCTCCGGCATCCCCATGTGATTGAGTTTCGGCAGATTGGTGACGCGATTGTCGAAGCGTCCGAAGACTTCGATCATGCCGTGCATCTGAATCTTGTTCGAGCCGGTGAGCATCGCGTCGATCGTCTCGCGGCTCTTGCCGGCCTGCATTTGCGGCGCGAGGTAGAACTCGACCGGGTCGGGAGGATTGACGAGGACGAATTTCCCTTTCTTCTGTTCCGCGGCGCTGTCGTAATAGCGGCTGACGAGCGTCGGGAAATTCATCTCCGGCTGGAGCCGCAGCGGGTTCTCGTTGAGCGTGCCGGTATAGACGAAATAGGGATGTGTGATGAAGTGGCGGCCGACCATGTCGCTCTGATTTCCGACACCGTCCGGCCAGTCAGCCGACTTCGATCGCAGCAGCAGTTTCGCCGACTCGATCGTACCGCCGGCGACGATGACGCGATCGGCATCGACGACGACTCGCTCGCCGGTCGTTCGGTCGATGTACGTCACGCCGGCCGCACGCCGTCCGGCCATGCGTACTTCCAGAACGACCGCGCCGAGCTTGACATCAAGATTCGGGTAATCGTTCCACGCGCGCATGTCGTCCATGTAATTACTTGCGACATAGCGGGCGCCGAATGGACAGTATTTGCAGGTGCCGGTGGTTTGACACGGCGCATGGTGCGACGGAACGGACGACACGCCGCGGCGCGCGATCGGGACGTGGCTGTAATCGATTCCGAGCTGATGGAACGCGTTCACGGCCGGCTGATCTTCGAGCGTGTAGGGAAATGCGTTGAAGGGATAGTGCTCGCTGCGGGGAACGGTCGGATCGTCGGAGTCGCCGGAAACGGCGAGATGATGTTCGGCCTGGCAGTAATACGGTTCGAGCGTCTCGTAGCCGAACGGCCAGTCGATGACCTGACCGGTATTGCTGAAGAGATGAAAATCCTCGGGCTTCAAACGGAACGACCAGCCGCCCCAGTGCATCGTGCTGCCGCCGTAAGTGAATACTCGCGCGCCGCTCAGCGGAATGTCGGTGCCACCGACGCTCGCGTTTTCGCCGGGATTATCGCGCTGCGGATAAACCAGGTCTTCGTATGGCTGATACGGAAGTTGGCCGGTAACGACATAGTTTTCCCAGAGGCCGAAATCCATCGTCTTCGTTCGAACGCCGGCTTCGAGAATCAGGATCGAGGCGTTGGGATCCTTCTTCAGCAGACGCTGGCTGATGGCCGTGGCGGCGACGCCGGAACCGATGAAGAGAGTGCCGACTTTCATTGCGCGTCCTTGAGCGTGCGGTAGGGAACCGGTTCATCGAGAATGTTTGCGCCGCCGAAGTATCCGCAGTAATTGATGGCGCCGAAGTCTTTGAAGCCGCCGAGCGCAACACGGATGGCGATGAACTCACTCGACACATACTGCTGCACGAGATTCAGCGTCGTCAGCGGCACCGATGCGACGTCGTCATTCTGCTTGCTGAAAATCACCGCATAGGCGGCCGGTTCGCCAAGGTGGGCGATGAGCACGTCGATGCACGTGGCAGCGGCCGCATAGAAAGCGGCATAAATCGGATTGAGCGCGATCCGATTCTGCATGAAGGTCGTGAACCGCAGCCGGTACGGCTCCGGATCGTCAGTCAATTCCCAGTAAGGACCGATGGCGACGAAGAGGTTCCACATCGAGGCGGCGACGGAATCGGTGACCGTCGGTACCAGCGCGCTGAGGGGATGCAGTACTTTGGTCTGGTACATTGCTGTCTCTCCACTTACGCGAGCGTCGTCGGACAGGCTGCTTTCGAATTGATTGGGGAGAACGTCGCCAGCAGGACGGAGTCGTGTTTTGCCTGGTTGTAGTAAGCGTGGCAGACGCCCTTCGGCACGACGAGGATGCAACCCTTCGGCGCATCGGCGGTCTCGCCGTTGAGCTGCAGATAGCCGTGACCCTCGAGGACGGAAATGATCAGATCGCCGTCGGGATGGATATGCGGATTTTCGTTCCCTCGAACGACGACCAGGTATTCCTGAACGCCGCTCTGCGATGCAAGCTCCTGCGCTTTCAGCAGAGAGCTGCCCGGCGGGAGCGCATCGATCTGTTTGCGCAATTGATCGGCAAGTGCATCGAGGTCGATCGGCATGTTGCCGGCGATCGTAAAAAGATGTGCCATGGTGTCCTCTATTGTGTCAATTGCTGCTTGATCGCTTCCGCGGTTCGCAGCGACAGCGCGGCGATCGTCAGCGTCGGATTTGCGGTGGCGTAGCTCGGCCAGTTTCCTGAGCCGAGCAGGTAGAGATTCCGATTGGTATGCGATCTCTGATTGCCGTCGACGACGGAGGTCGCGGGATCGGAGCCCATGCGATGCGTTCCCATGACATGGCCGGCGCCGGCCCATCCTTCGCGGACGAAAATATTGGGCGTCCCTTCGTCGGTGTTGCGGAACGTGTCGGCGAGAATTGCGCCGCGCGAATCGAGGAATTCCATGTAGTTGTACTGAACGACCGGCCTGGCGACCATCTTTTTGAAGATTTGCACCGAGGCGGCGACGGCGGCATTGAGACTGCGCTGCGCGTAGACGTCGACGCCGTAGGTGAGCTGCGGGAGCGGGATTCCGAGCGCATCGCGCTGACCGGACAACTGGACGCGGTATTTGGCGTTGGGAAGCGGTTCTGCGAGCGCGCCGATGCGAAGCTGACGCGTGAGCGTGTCGGAGACCTGCTGCGCCAGTTGCGTTCCCCAGGTTCCGCCGTTTACCAGATCGGCCGGAGTCGTATAGGGATCGCCGAGCGGCCACGACCAGCCGTCGTTGCCGATCTCCATGCGAAATGCACCGCGGTATTTGCGGAACGAGCCGTCGCGGACACTCTCGACTCCCGACGTGCTGATCGGGCCGCGATAGCCGTAAATCGGTTTGTCGGTGAGCGCGTAAACGAGCGACACGGGATGATCGGCGAGATTCCGTCCGACCTGATCGCTTTCGTTCGCGACCGTAAGATTACCGCACGGTGAATTCAGCAGGATCTTGACGTTCTCAATGGCGTGCGACGCCAGTACATAGAGTTTGCCGGTGACGGTCTGTTCGGTGCTGCGGATATTGCCGAAGGAATCGGTTTCCCAGCGGCGATAGCGGATGCCGGCGATCGGCTTGCCGGAATCGCTTGTGTCAGCGAGCACCTGATAGGCGACCGACTGCACGCGAAATTCGACATTGCCGGTTTTCTGCGCCATCTGTACGTGCTGCGTGGCGTCGTATTTCGCCTGAATGGGACAGATCGGAATACAGCTGCTGCTGCCGTGACACTGCGCCCGGTCGTTATAGCCCTTCACCGAATTTCGCCCCTGCGGAGTCGGCGAGACCTGCAGCGGATAATCCTCGTTCGTCCATTTGTCGCGGAACGTGACGCCGTCGAGTGAGGACTCCATCTGCGTGTCGGAATAGCTCTGCGGGATCGGCGGCATCGGATACGGCGTCGAGCGCGTGGTCCCGAAGTTTGCGGTCGGATTGATTCCCGACACGCCGATCGAGTTTTCGGCCGCGCCATACCAGGGCTCGAGATCGTTGTACGTAATCGGCCAGTCGTATGCGCGTCCGCCATCGGGCGGCTGCGGATCGTATGTGCTGCGCAGCGTGAAGTCTTTCGGCAGGAAACGGATCGAGTTGCCGAGCCAGTGCCACGTCGCGCCGCCCGCCTGGCGCTCGTAGTTCGTCTGGAACCAGTCGCCTTTGCTGGCGACGTCGGAGCTGATGATGTTGTATTCGCCGAACGGATCGTCGGGATCGTTCGTGTCGGTGGCCGATCCGATCGGACCCTGCTTCGGGCGCTGCGGCGGCTGTTCCTGGTAATAGTTCGTGCTGTTGGTGAAGAGATCGACGTTCTTGAGCGCGGCCGGGCGCAATGGATACGGAGTGCCGGCGATCTTGAAGTTATCGACGTAACCGTCGCGCGCGTCGTCGTCCTGTTTGCCGGGACCGGCTTCGAGCACGATCACTTTGACGCCCTGCGAACCGAGCTTCCACGCCATCATCGCGCCGGCGACGCCGGCGCCGACGATCACCACGTCGCAATCGAACTTTTTGCTCATGATTCCGTCCCGGCCGGCGCGGTCTGCCAGTAACCAAAGGAGAGCGGCACGGCCATCGGATGTGCGCGGGCGAGCATCCAGACGAGCGCGCCGCTGTAGTTCGCCGGATCGGGCGTCGGCTGCTGGCCCGGCGACCACGGATGGAAGCCGGTATACCAGGCGAGGATGATCTGCCGCGCCAGCGGGCCGAGATTCTCGTCATTCATGATGAGCCGGTTCACGGATGCCGTTCGCTGCTCGACCGGCTGGTCTTTGATGCCGTTCCAGGTCGTGAGGAGCTGCTCCATGAAGGGTCCCTGGAGACTCCACGCGCTCAGCTCGGTCATGTAGACCTGCGCGAGCTTCGGATCGAGGGCGGTCATCGTCGGAAGCGGTGCCGAAAACGGCACACCGACGAGGAACTCCGAGAGGGAGACGAAGTCGTCGAGGTTCATATATTTTTTTGTCGAATGGGCGAAAGAGGGATTGGCTGGAAAGTACTATCTGCCGCTTTTAAGGAATTGACAAGGGACATTCCTGGCGGGAAATGCAGAGGGCGCGGAAGGGCTGTCATCCCGAGCGTCGCGAGGGATCCGGGTGTGCGGGGCAACAGTTTCGTGCCCCACCCGCGCAGATCCTTCGCTAACGCTCAGGATGACGTGCTCGCGAGAGCTAGAAGATGAAGCGCACTTCGAGCTGGAACATCCGCGGCGGGTCGACGTTCGCGAACGCGGGGATTGCGTTCGACGCGCTGCCGGCGGCGACGAGCTGGCCGAACGTTGCGTTCGGAGTGCCGGTGTCGCCGTAGACGGTCTGACCGCGGCCGAGGTAGTTGCCGTGGTTGAGGATGTTGAAGCCTTCGAGGCGGAGGACGACGGTGCCGAGCGACGACTGTTTGAGACGACCCTCCAGGAACACGCCGACATCAGAGGTCGCGGTTCCGCGGAATGCCGACTTCTTCATCACCTCGCCGTTGACGACCGGACGATCGTTGTTCGCGCCGTCGCCATTGTTGTCGATGCCGGTCGTGGCGGTGAACGGCCGCGCCGACGCGTACTGCGTCACGGTGCCGGCGGTGATGTTGAACGGCAGCTGACAGCTGAGCATCAGCACGGCGCGATGACGCTGGTCGAGGAGACTCGGTCCGCGCTCGACTTCGCCGAGGCGGGCGATGTTGCTCTCGTTCGGTCCGACTCCGTTGCCGTCCGGCTCCGTGGTGTTCGTCGCCTTCGACAGCGTGTAGCTGAGCGCCGCATAGAAACGGGAGCTGCCGCGCCACGTGAGCTGCGTCTGCAGACCGTTGTAATCGGCGGTACCGAGATTCGTCAACACGTTGACCTGTCGCACACCGCCGTTGACCGGCAGGATCGGACGGGTGGCGTTCGCGGCGGCGACGCTGCGAACCTGGCCGGGCGCGGTCCGATCGAACGGCGACGGCGCGTTCAGATCGACGGTACGAACGAGATCGGTCCAGTGCTGATGCACGAAGTCGGAGCCGGCGAAGAGGCCCGGGATCAGCTCGCGTTCCGCGCCGATCGACAGCACCTGGCTGCGCGGATTGCGCAGCTCATCGGGATAGTTCGGCAGCTTGCTGAAGTCGAGTCCGTACTTCGCGAACTGCGCCTGATAGAACGAGCGGCGGCCCGCCTGAATGGTGACGTCACGCGCCGGAAGCTGCGACGGCGCGAGCGTGCGCGGATCGAATGACAACGGCAGGCAGCCGCCGGTCAGGCAGGTCGGGAAGCCGAGCTGTCCCGGCGTGGCGGTGTAGGTCGTCAGGCCATCGAGTCCGTTCACGAGATAGCTCGCGATCAGATTCGATTGAATTTGCGTGTAGTACATCCCGTAACCGCCGCGGATGGCGGTGCGCGAATCGCCGCCCGGATGCCAGCCGAAGCCGACGCGCGGTGCGAAGTTTTTCTTCGCGTCGGTCAGCGTCTGGCGGTCGTAGCGAAGGCCGGCGTCGATCGTCAGATCGTTCGTGACGTGAATGCTGTCCTGCACGAATGCGGTGTAGAGCCGCTGCTTCAGTTCGTAGCTGCTGATGCCGAAGCTGATCGGCTGTGTGTACGACTGCACGTCGGCGAGCGTCAGTTGATCGAACGGCTTCGTCGTCGTGTTTTTGAACGTGAACGTGCCGAGCACCGCGGTGCCGGGCTCGCTGCCGGTGCCGCCTGATTTGTGATCGACGATGCTGCCGCCGGCGCGGAGGTAGTGACGGCCGCGCGACCACGAGAGCGTGTCGGAGAACTGCGCCTGACGGCCGGTAAGCGCGGAGAGTCGCGACTGGCCGATCGTGAACGGCACGGAGCCCGAGCGCGTGTAGGTCGTGGAGAGATTCTCCGCTTCCCAGTGCGAGACCGGATCGCCGTTCAGCCAGGCGAAGCGCGCTTCGTTGAGCAGGTTCGCGTTGAGGATCGACGTGTGATTGAGCTGCGACGTCCAGCTCTTGCGCGAGAAGCGGCGCGCGACGCTCGGCGCGCTCGTGCCGCCGACCGCGTCCTGCGGGTTGTCGTCGTAGAAGCGATCGACGTTCGTGCGCAGCATCAGATTCTGATTCGGCGTCAGCTCGTGATCGAGCTTGCCGCTGATGAGCGTCTGTCGATAGTGGCCGGTCCAGGCGAGATCACCATCGGCCGGCAGGACGAACGCCGGGAGCGAGCTCGAAAGAAACGCGGTGCGATCCTGCTGCGTGTATTCGGCGGTGAGGAAGAAGAACGTGCGGTCCTTCACGAGCGGTCCGCCGATCGAGCCGGAGTACTGGCGCAGCGCGTCGGGGATGTCGACAGGATTGATGGCGGTGAGCGTGGCCGGCGTGACGCAGGTCGAAACGGACGGCGCGCAGTAGCCGCTCGTCGAGAAGCGTTTGGCCTGCATGCTGCCGATGCGATTGTTGAAGAGCAGCTCGCCGTGCAGATCGTTGGTGCCCGACTTCGTGACGATGTTCACCGCGGGGCCGGCGGTCCAGCCGTACTCGGCGGAGAAAGCGTTCGAGAGCACGGTCACTTCCTGCACCGAGCCGATCGGGACGATGGCCATCATCGTCTGACGTCCCCACGCTTCATCGTTGTTGGATCCATCGAGTGTGACGGTAGTGGTGCGGCGCGAGCCGGCGCCGGTGGTGAAGTAGGTCTGATTGACGAAGAGATCGCCGGTTCCTTTTGCCTGGCGGAACGCGGAGTTGAGCAGCGGGAGCGACGTGATCTTGCGGCCGAGGATGGGCGTCTCGTCGATCAGTTTGCTGTCGAAGCGCTGACCGATTTGCGGATCGGCGCGGACGCCCTGCGTCGTGCCGAAGACGGTGACTTCTGCTTTGCCGGTGCCGACGAGCAGGACGACCTTCATCGTCGCCGCTTCGCCGGAGCGGAGGGTGATGTTGCTGCGCTCTTCGCTGCCGAATCCATCTTTGGAAACGCGGACCGTGTACGTGCCGGTGAGCGAGAGTGCGGGAAAGGTTGCGACGCCGTCGGCGCCGGACGTGAGATCGCGCGCGGCGGCGGTGGCGTTGTTGACGACGGATACGTGAGCGTCCGGCACGACGGCGCCGGCCTGGTCGACGACGATGACGATGATCGTGCCGGTGTTGGGTGTTTGCGCGGCGAGCGACGCCGCGATGAGCATCATGAGCGCGAACAGCCGGCATGCACGCCGGGTGAAAGATGAGACAAACGTCTTCATCGGACTTCTCCTTCGATTGTGTTGGGTCGGGGGCGGGCGCGTGAGACGGAACTAGATGTTCCGGCGCCTGCAGACCAGAAGGAGATCGACGGAGATCGGAAGCGGCTCCGTTTTGCGCGCGCGAACGCTGTTGGATGTGCGCTGCGTTTGCGCAATCGCCGGCGCCGCAACTTCGTTGACTGCGGGGGCGAGGACCGGGTCGGAGTCGGTCGCGATCGTGGTTGCGAGATCGATGGACGTCGACCGCTTCGTGGCCGACGACTGCTGCGTGACGCCGAAGCCGCTGCGCGCGCCGTCGGCCCATGAGAGAACGTCCGGATCGCCGTCGCGCGCCGCTTCACCGCGCCGCAGCTGGAGCAGGCGAGGGACGACGACTTCGGCGTTCGGATCGCGCTCGATCGAGAACGAGCCCGGCGGCTCGAAGTGCGTTTCCTGCTCTTCGTCGCCGGTGCGGATCAGGATGCGCGCGTCGTGCGTGCTGACGTTCGGAACGGCGAACGTGAAGCGCCGCAGTTTGATGTCGAGGTGAGGCGTGACGCGGAACGCGTAGTACCTGCCGCCGTCGATGGAAAGGAACGCTTCCCACTCCTCGGTGTGCGGCGGGAGCTGCGTCGCGGACCAGCGCAGTTCCGCGAAGGAGCCGCCGCGCAGCGTCGTGTTGTTCGCCGGAGCGACGAGCTGCAGCGACGACGCTTCTGCGATCGTTGCGAACGCAAAGAGAGCTACCGCGAGCAGCGAGCGGATGACGCGCGACATGGGAGTGCGCGGGATGATACGCCGACGAGCGGCGCGGACGCCACGTCAACAGGGATTTAGTGGCCGGCGGCGCGGCGTCGGCCGTGTGCTGCTGCGGCGGCGAGCTCGATGCGCAGCAGCCCGCTCTCCTG
This sequence comes from Acidobacteriota bacterium, assembly GCA_034667465.1. Taxonomy (GTDB): domain Bacteria; phylum Acidobacteriota; class Thermoanaerobaculia; order Gp7-AA8; family Gp7-AA8; genus JAOBAU01. Next base: position 23,258 of record JAXDJV010000031.1, read on the forward strand.
ACCGGTGCGAACGGTGACGGAGGCGGCCGTCGCACCACCGTAAAAACCTCCGGCGTAACGATGCGACGGATCGCCGGCGGCGACGAAGTACGTTCCTGCCTGCACCGCGATGCGGAATGCGCCTCCGTCGTCGGTCGTCGTCTCCGTGATCCGTTGAAGGTTCATGTCGTACACGATCACGCTGATGTCGCTCAGCGGTACGCCGGTCGTGTTGTCGACAACCGAGCCGCTGAGCCTTCCGGCATCGGTCATCGAGAAGCTCGCCGTCAGCGACTCTCCTTCGGCCAGCGCGATCAACCGCGTCGTGTCGAACGTCGCCGCATCGAGATAGTACGCGGGCGCGAACTGCAGTGCGGCGTCGAAGGCGAGCAGTTTGACGGTGCCGGGAGCGACGAGCAGCGTCGCCGTTCCCGACGCGTCGCTGTTCGCTGAAGCGAGCAACAGGCCGCCGGCGTCATACGCACCGACCGTGATCGCGGCAAGCGGAGCGCCGCTCGTTTTGGCGGTGACGTGCGCCGTTACGCGCGCGCCTTTCGTCATCGCGAAGTCGAGCCGGTCGATCGTCTGTTGTGCGATCGCATGCAGCAGAGTTGCGGCAGCGAACGTTGTCGCGCTCGGATAGAAGAGCGGCACCCGGACGAGCGCGGCGTCGAAAACACCGACGCGAAAATCACCCGGCGGCATGAGGATCGAATAGCTGCCGTTTGCAGCGGAGCTGGCGGACGCCCGCGTCGTGCCGTCGGCGTTGTACGCGACCGCGGTGATGTTTGCGAGCGGCTGAGCGTTGTTGCGATCGGTGATCGTGCCGGCGAGACGTGCGCCGCGCACCATCGTCGCGTCGATCGTCATCGTCTGGCCGGCGATTGCGCTCACGGCGCTTTCCGTCGAGAACGATTCCGCGTCCGGCACGAACGTCGTCGCGTAGCTGCCGTTCGGATCGTCGACGACGACGCGCAGCATGCCGCCGCCGGCGGCCATTGCGAAGCGGCCGTTGCTCGCCGTCAGCGACTGCGCGGCGATGCTGCCGTCGGCGGCCCACGCGGTGACGCGCACGCCGGCGAGCGGCGCGAGCGTGTTGCGATCGACGACGATTCCGGTCAGCTTCACGGCGCGTGGAAGCTGCACGTTCGCAACGATCGATTGTGCCGAAACGACCGTGACGGCCGTCGCATTCGCGAACGACGTCGCGTCGTCGAAGAAGGTCGTCACGTAGTTCAGCGTGTCGTCCTGCGCGGCGAGCTTGTACGTTCCCGGCGGAAGTGCGAGCGTGAAGTTGCCGTTCGCGTCGCTGCTCGTGAATCCGCGCCACGTGCCGGAGAGGTTGTACGCGGTCACGGTGAGGTTCGGCAGCGCGGCGCCGGCGAACGTCGTCACGCGGCCTGTGATGAATCCCGATCGGACGAGGCGGAGGTTGATGTTGGTGACGTTCTGCGCCGACGTGACGGCGATCGTCGCCGAGGTGTCGAATGATTCCGCGTCTGCGTAGAAAGAGGTCGCGTATGCGCCGCTCGGATCGTACGCGAGCAGATGAAAACTTCCGGCGGGAACGGTGAGCGAATACGTTCCGCTCGCGGTCGTGCTGCCCGATGACGCCAGCACGCCGCCGGTTGTCCACGCCGCGACCGTCATCCCGCCGAGCGGCGCCGAGGTTTCGTTCGTGACGGTGCCGCCGATCGTCGCGGCATGCGCAGCGATCGACAGGAGAAGAGAGAGGACGAAGAGGGAGAATGATTTCATCGGGCGGGGAGATTCGGCGGCTGCATCGCGCGAGCGACGGCGCGCATTGCGCCGGCGTCCTGCGTCGCGCTCCAGTTGAGAGGCGTGGTCGAAAGGGTTACGTCGTGCGTCTGATTGAAGAAGATGACCGCGCGGATCGCGCCGTATTTTTCGTGGATGTCGCGGAAGGCCTGCTCGTACCACCGCGCCGCATCGCCGCCGCTCGTCACGCTGCCAAATTCACCGATCATGATCGGCTTGTGCAGTTTCAGCAGCGCCGGATAAGCCTTCTCGATGATCTGGTGAAACGTCCACCAGCGCGACCACGATGCGGTGTCGCCGTAGTTGAGGACTCCGGTGCCGATCCAGTCGACCCACTCGTCGCCCGGGTAGTAATACTCGAACCACGGCATCGAGATGTGCGGCGACCAGACCCACAGCACATTCGTCGCGTTCATCTTTGCGAAGATGAGATGGACGTGTTTCCAGGCGGCGATGAAGTCGTCGGGACGGTTGCCGTTTTGCGGTCCCCACGGATAGCGATACGGATCGTTCATCTCGTGCGCGAAGCGGAGGAAGATCGGCTTGCCGTACTGCGCCGCCGACGCCGCCCACCGCGTGACGTAGAAGTCGTAGTCGCCGTGCGCGATCGCAGCGAGACTGGCGTATTCGCGTTCGGCCGGCGACGGAAGATTCGTCCGCAGGCCGGCGTCGAAGTCTTTCATCCACGGTTCCCACGTGATCATCGGAATCGATCCAAGACGGTCGATGGTGGAGGCGGCGCGAAGAGGGAAGTCTGTTTCGTCGGGACGATCGCCCCACGCCTGGTAGATGGAGATGATCGCGAACGGTTCGCCCGTTTTGCTCTCGAGCTCGGTGACGCCGTTGAACGAATCGGGAAGCGCGCCGTCGTACGCTCCGTAGAGCATGCGCGACGGGTTGCGCAGCGATGCTGCTGTGAGCAACGGATACGCGCGCGCGACATCTTCTTTACGCGAATGGGACTGCACGCGCTGACGCGCATCGGCTTCGCGATCGGACAGCGACTGTCCGAATGAAACGACGCTGTTGCGTGCGGCGGCGAACGTTCGGCCAAGCGCGCCGTCGAGACCGCGCTGCACGAGGAATCCGATCAACAGGAGCCAGCCGAGCGCGAAGAACGCGAGCTGGTAGCGGCGCGTCGTCATCGCGTCCGATCTTTCCACGCCGCGTAGATGCGGCCGCTCATCAGCAGAACGTTGATCATCAGAAATCCGGCCATTCCGGCAGCAACTTCCGTCGTGATCCGCGCCTCCGCTTCGTTCATGAAGTACAGCCGGCGGATGAAGACGACCATCAGCAGCGCAAGCGATGCCGAAGTTATTGTCAACGGAACTGCCGCAAGTTTCCGGAAATTGCCGGTCTGCCGCGACTTGGCCGTCGGTACATACGGCACCGCGACGCCGAGCAGCGCCAGGACGAGGCCTTTCAGGTAGATGCTCCAGCAACCGACTTTCATCAGCATTCCGCGCCAGTGCCAGCCGCGCTCGCGCTCCGGATCGCACAGCCATCGCTGCGCGTAGCGGTAGATGACGATGCCGAAGAATCCGACGGGAAGCGCGTGCTGGAGATACTCGCTGAGAAACATCGTCGCCGGCTGAACGCCGGTCAACAGATACAGCGCCGGGATCAGCAGATAGATCGGCGTCGTCAGTCCGACGAGGTAGTAGGTGCCGATCATGAAGTAGGCGAGTTTCTGATGCAGCGTGAGGCGGCGAAACGCGCGCGGGTATTCGCGGAGGAGTACCTCGTAAACGCCGCGCGACCACTTCAGTTGTTGGCCGATGAACGAGCCGAGGTCTTCGGGCACCAGGCCGCGCGCGAGAATCTCCGGAACGTAAATCGATTTCCATCCGGCCGCATGCAGTCTGATCGCCGTCACCAGATCCTCGGCGAGTCCAATGCCGTGCCCTCCAATCGATTCGAGCGCGCCGCGACGGAACGTGCAGTTCGCGCCGATGGCCACCGTCGATCCGCTGCCGTGCATTCCCTGCATGATCGGACCGTAGAACGCGTAGGTCTGCTCGGCGGCGGCGCGCGCAACGAACGAGCGCGGCTGGTTGTAATACGCCTGCGCAATCTGGACGAAGCCGGCGCGCGGATCGTCGAAGTGCCCAAGCACCGGCTCGAAGAAATTCGGGAGCGGGATGTGATCGGGGTCGAGCACGAGAATGAACTCCTCGTCCGTGCGCTGCAGCGCGGCGTTGATCTTTCCCGCCTTTGCGCCTGGCAATCCGACGAGCTCGAGATGGACCGCTCCTTTTTCACGCGCGAGCTCCGCGAACCGCGGATCGCGCGTGTCGTCGAGGAGATACGTCGTGTGCGGGTAGGTGACGTTGCGCGCCGCTTCGAGCGTTCGGACGAACATCTCGTACGGTTCGCCGGGCGACGACGTCGTGAAGATCGCGACCGACAATCCTTCGGGCGCTCGCTTCAGCGCCGGCTGCTCGATGTGAAAGAAGTTGTACCAGCCGACGAGGATGCGGCCGACGCCATACCAGACGGCAATCGACAGCAGCGCGAAAAGCAGACGATTGCCGACGTGCTCCGCGCGGAACCACCAGAGCGCGAACAGCACGACGCTTTGCAGTCCGAAGAAGATCAGGACGCCGAGGATCAGGCGCGATGCGATGGAGACGGGCGCGGCGCGGCGATGACGAAAAAGCTCTTCGTCGCTCCACATCAGAGCCGGCCGCTGAACCCGAGGTGAAATGCCGTTGCGCGATAGAAGACGGTGTTCTGGCGCTCGACGCCGAACGTGATGCTGTACGACGCGCGCAGCGGCACGACGACGCCGGCGGACGCACGCCACGGATGAAACGTTCGTCCGACTTCGATCGGCGCCGCGAAGAGGGGAGCGAGGCTCGTCGTGCCGCTCGATGGTCCGAAGATGAGATCGCGATCGTGCGCCCAGCCGCCGTCGGCGTGCAGGCGAACCTTCGCGCGTCCGGCGTCGATCGTCGCCGCGACGATGCCGCGAAGCTCGACGAGGTCACGCGGCGTCCAGTACGGGTCGTATCGCGCGTCGTACGAATACGCGAAGGCACCGCTTGTCCGCGGCGAAGCGGACGCGCCGATGAGTCGGAAGCGGCTATCGGTCGTGTCGCGGTAAGAAATCGATGCGCCGGTGGAAATCGACACCCGCTCTTTCCGCACCACTCGCACGAGGTGAAATGCTTCGGCAGCTCGTCCGCGATTGCGATCGAAGTATCGGATCGTATGAATCGCCGCCGACGATGACGACGCATCGGTGTTGCGATTCCACGCGAGAGTCGCTGTCGTCTCGCTCGGATGCGTGCGCAGCGATGACGCGGCATACAGCAGCTCGTGCTGATCGATCTCGATGGCCAGCGATGAGCTGCTCCATTCATGCGCGAGACCGATGCTGCCGAGCGCTTTCGTCGTTCCATCCGGAAAGCGGATGACACGCAGCGCACCGCTGGCGCGCAGGTTCATCGACGGAAGCGAGGTATTCGCCGCGATCGACGCGAATGGCGCGGTCGCGCTGCCGAAGCCGAGGTCGCGTGCGTTCAGCGAGTACGCACCTGCGGTGGCGGTCCACTTCGTCAATGGATCGGAGAAGATCGTCGTCGCGACGCCGTAGCTCGCGCGTCGCAGCGGCTGATCGTCGGTCACGAACGTATTCTCGCTCGCGATCACCGGACTCATCGTCGCGGCGATTTCCGCGAGCGCTTTGCGCGCCGCGGCGTCATCCGGCCGCGCGCGGATCACCGCTTCGAAATCGCGCTGCGCGGCTCGGTAGTCGCCGCTCCAGTATTCGGCGGTGGCGAGGCCGCTGCGTGCATCGACGTCGCCGGGCGTCTCCCGCAGCAGGCGACGATAGATCTCCGCGGCGTCGCGATTGCGGCCTTCCCACAACAACACCTCGCCGAGGCCGCGAGCGGCTGCGGTCGAGGTCGGAGCGCGTTGGAGGATGCGGCGATATGCGCTCTCCGCTTCCGCGAAGTGTTTCTGCCACGCCAGCTGCTGCGCGGCGTGCAGTTCGTCATCGAGCGAAGAAGCGTGCGCGGCGAACGTGATCGCGAACGCCGGCAGGAGGATGATCCATTTGGTTCTTCGCAATGCCACCCGCGCATAGCGTAGCGCGCCGCACGCCGACTCGAAATACAAGTCAGTGCAGAGATTCGTGGCAGGCCGGTGGTTTCAGAATGCCTCGTCACTACTTTCCGACAATGATTCCGACAGCGTCCAGGTAATCTCCGCTCCGTCCAATCAGCGCGGTGATCGATCCATCGGGTGGCGCCTCGTACGAGAACGGAGCGGCCCCTCCCGGCCCGCCGGCTGTAATCGGCAAAGTGCGGTGACGATTCGTGGTGATCACGATTGAATCGACGACGCGACCGTATCGACCTCTAATGCTGATAATCCGCTCATCGCCGGCCAGCGTATGGATACGGCAGACGCCGCCGCCACCGCCGTGCCGCTGGCCCGTAATGACTGTCGAGCCCGACGCCCATGTGAACTGAATCGAATCAACGAAGGTGCCGGAACAGATGCGAATGCGGCTTACGCGTAAACCAAACGCAGGCAGCGTAAGGCCCGGCCCCGGCAGGGCATGTTCGTCGAACTCCACACCGCCATCGCCGCCGGAAGGTCCGGCGGCCCAGAGCACCTGTGCCGACACATCGACGCAACACACTGCGATGAAGCACGCAAGCACGTAAGTCAGAGTCGATAACCTGATATGCATGAGGCCTCCGGTATTTGCGTTGACGGACGGCCGGGGCAGCTTTCAGTCTTTGCGGCTGGGATTCGACGTGCCGGCGACCACACTCATTGACGCCAGCTTCCCGGTCAGCGAGCGGGGATGGCGGTGTGATCGGTTCTTCGCGTGACGGCGGCGACGGCGCGAATCAGGTCCTGCGGTAAGAACGGCTTCTTCATGTAATCGTCGAAGCCGGCCGAGAGAGCCAGCTGCTCCTGCAGCGGTCCGCCGTATGCGGTGAGAGCAATGGCGGGGATTCGGCCGCTCTCGTCGTCGCGGTCGCGAACGCGACGCGCGAGGGAGTGCCCGTCTTCCTCGGGCATGGCGATATCGCAGACGAGGACATCGAAGCGTTGCCGGGACAACTGCGCAAATGCTTCGTCCGCGCCCGCGGTCGCCACTACGATCGCTCCGGCGCCGCGCAACGCCGTGGCGATTAATTTTCGCAACTCAGGCTCGTCATCGACCACCAGTACGCGGATGCCCTTTACGGAAACCCGTTCCGCTCGCACGGCCGCGGATGCCGAATCATCGAGCGTCGAAGAATCTCTTTCGACCGTCGCCGGGTAATCGCGTACCGGAAGCGAGACGAGAAATGTCGAGCCCCAGCCCGGCCCTTTGCTTTCCGCACGTACCGTTCCGCCATGCATCTCCACCAGCTGCTTGACGATCGAGAGTCCGAGACCGAGTCCGCCATGCGCGCGCGTGCTGGTTCCCGCTTCCTGGCTCAGTCTTTCGAACACGTGATTGAGGAAGTCGGCGCCGATCCCTTCTCCCGTGTCACTCACCTCGACGTCGATATGCGTGTCCGTCGAGTTGAGATGAACGCGAATGCTTCCTCCTGTCGGGGTGAATTTCACCGCGTTCGAAAGGAGGTTCCAGAAGATTTGCTGGAGCCGTGTCGGATCGCCATACACGCGCGATGCGTCGCGCGCGAACCATGTTTCGATCCGGATGTTCTTGTTTTCTGCCGCGGGACTGATCGCTTTGACGGCCAGGTTCAGCGTGGCGATGACGTCCACCATTTCACTGTGCAGTTCCAGCTTGCCGGTGAGGAGGCGCGAGACGTCGAGCATGTCGTCGATGAGACGTGACTGCACCTTCGCAGACTCTCGAATGGAGTCGATTGCTTCACGCTGCGTCTCTGCATCCAGGTCGCCGGAAACGAGAAGGTCGGACCATCCCAGAATCGAGGTAAGCGGTGTCCGAAGCTCGTGGGAGCTCGTCGCCAGAAACTCGTCCTTGGCGCGGCTGAGAGTTTCGGATTCGCGATACTGGCGGACGAGATTCTCTTCGACGCCCTTCCGGTCGTCGATGTCGGTACTCGAGCCGACCCAGGAGATGATCTTTCCTTCATCGTCCCGCATCGCAGAAGCGCGGGTCAGATGCCAGCGATAGTTACCGTCCCTGCTGCGAAAGCGGCACTCGTGCTGAAACGGCTCACCCGTGGCGATGGAGTGCCGCCAGCGACGGGCGTGCTCTTCGCTCTCGTCTGCATGTGTAAAGGACCAGCGCTCTCCGTCGAATGCGTCGCCTGTGTCCAGTCCTGTGAACTCCGCAAACGACCGCGTCACGTAGTCGATCTGTCCGTCGGGCGTTGCCGTGAAGATCATCAGCGGCATCGACTCGGCGAGGAAACGGAACCGTTCATTGCTGATGCGAGTTGCTTCCTCCGCCCACTTCCTGTCGCTTATGTCGCGGATGTTGCACTGAATGACTTTCTCGTCGCCAACCGTGTAGGAGTTGCTGACGAACTCCACCTCGACGCACTTTCCCTGCTTTGTTTCCAGCGGCATGTTCTCGTAGCGGATGTAGCCGGCGTCCTGCAACTGTTCCATCGCCGCCTTGCTCTGTTCCTTGTCCTGGAAGAGACCGATTTCCCAGAGCTCCTTTCCAATCAACTCGTCGAGGGAGTACCCCAGCAACTCGATCAGGAATGGATTCGCATCAATGATCTTTCCGCTGTCTTCTTCGAGGATGAGGATTGCATCCTGTGCAGTCTCGAAGAGCCGCCGATAACGCGCCTCTGAGGCCTTGAGGGCATGAGCCGTTCCGGCGCGCTCTCTGATGTCGCGGATGTTGCATTGAATGACCTTGTCGGAACCGACCATGTAGGAGTTACTGACAAATTCGACCGCGACGCGCTCTCCCTGTTTTGTCTTCAGCGGAATGTTGTCATAGCGGATGTAGCCTTCCTTCTGGAGTTGCTCCATCGCTGCCTTGCTCTCCTCTTTGTCGGAGAACAAACCAATCTCCCAAAGCTCTTTTCCGAGAAGCTCGTCAAGGGAGTAACCGAGCAATTTCATGACGAACGGATTTGCATCGATGATCGTCCCGGGCCGTTTCTCTGCATCCAGGATCAGGATGGCGTCCTGCGCCGTTTCAAAGAGCCGCCGATATCGGGCCTCGGAGGCTTCCAAACTGGAAAGCCGGGATGGGTGGTTCACGGAGCTCATGTCGAAGACCTTGCAAGAACGGTGTCCGTCCGAGCCGAGTCCGCCTGTCACTGAGAATCGTCCGGCGCGCTCTCCCGCGCCGGACGAATCCCCATCACTCGTACCGCAACGCCTCGATCGGATTCAGCGCTGCCGCTTTTCTCGCCGGGTAGTAGCCGAAGAAGATCCCGACGGCGCCTGAGAATCCGACCGCGCCGAGCATGATCAGCGGCGAGATCACGGTTTCCCATCCGGTGAAATGGCCGACGAGTTTCGCGCCGCCGACGCCGAGCGCGAGACCGGCCACGCCGCCGAGAATCCCCATCACGATGCTCTCGACAAGGAACTGCGTGAGCACATCCGATCCTCGCGCGCCGATCGCCATCCGGATGCCGATCTCTCGCGTCCGCTCCGTCACCGAGACGAGCATGATGTTCATGATGCCGATGCCGCCGACGAGCAGCGAGATCGACGCGATCGCGGCGAGCAGCAGCGTCATCACGTTCGTCGAGCTCTCCGCGGCCGCGGCGAGATCCGCCTGGTTCTTCACCGTGAAGTCGTCGGCGTCTCCCTGAATCTTGTGCGACTCGCGCAGCAGCGTGCGGATCTCATCCTGCGCCGCCGGAATGTCCTGCTCGTTCGCCGTGCCGGCGAGAATCTGCGGGATGAACGTCCGTCCCGACAGCGTCTGTGTCGCGGTCGTATACGGGATCAGCACGACGTCATCCGAATCACTGCCGGACGCAGTCTGACCCTTGATCGACAGCACGCCGACGACTTTGAAAATGGCGCTGCGGATCTGGATGTCGCTGCCGACCGGGTCCTGACCCGGAAAGAGATTCTGCGCGGCCGTGTTGCCGAGCACCGCGACCTTGCGGCTGCTGCGCACGTCGTCGGCGCCGAAGAAATCGCCCGACGTCGTTTGCCAGTCGCGAATGATCGAGTAGTCGGTATCGACGCCGTTGATGGTCGTCCGCCAGTTGCCGGCCGGACCGATCACCGCCGTGCGCGACACGATCACCGGCGAGACCGCGGTGACGAACTGCGATTCGCCGCGAATCTTGTCGACGTCTTTGACGCTGAGATTCGGAAACGCCTGCGCTCCCTGACTCACACCCGCTGCCTGCGCGGCGCCCGGCGTGATGACGATCATGTTCGTGCCGAGGTTGTTGATCTGTTGCCGGATGCGCGAGCGCGCACCGTAGCCGACGGCGACCATGACGATCACCGCCGCCACACCGATGATGATGCCGAGCATCGTCAGCGTCGCGCGCATCTTGTTCTTGCGGATGGCCTGCGTGGCCAGCTTGATCAGCGTTTGCGTTTTCATGCGACCTCCTCGACGTCGAACTGCTCGACGTCGGCCGCGGCGTTGCGGCGATTCTTCACCGCTTCGTCGCGGCGAATGCGGCCGTCGCGAACTTCGACGATCCGCTTTGCGTAGATGGCGACGTCGGGCTCGTGCGTGACGAGCACGATGGTGATGCCCTGTTCGTTGAGCGCCTGAAAAAGCGCCATCACTTCGATCGATGTGTGCGTGTCGAGGTTGCCGGTCGGCTCGTCCGCGAGGATCAGCGCCGGCTCGGTCACCAGGGCGCGAGCGATGGCGACGCGCTGCTGCTGTCCGCCCGACAATTCGCTCGGCTGATGATCGAGACGATCGCCGAGGCCGACGCGTTCGAGCGCTGCCGCGGCGAGCGCTCGCGTGTCGCGTTTGCGATCGCGCCGGTCGTACAGCATCGGCAGCTCGACGTTCTCGATCGCACTCGTACGCGGCAGAAGATTGAAGCCCTGAAAGACGAAGCCGATCTTCTGATTGCGGATCGCCGCGAGCGCGTTCTTGTCGAGACCGTTCACGTGCACGTCATCGAGCTGGTACGTTCCGCTGGTCGGCGCGTCGAGGCAGCCGAGGATGTTCATCAGCGTCGACTTGCCGGAGCCGGACGTTCCCATGATCGCGACGAACTCGCCCTGCGCGACGGTGAGATCGATGCCGCGCAGCGCGTGTACTTCGTTCGTGCCGCTCGCGTACGTTTTGACCAGTTGCTCGGTCTGAATGACGTTCGCCATTAGAAACCTCCTCGTGCACCGCCGCCGCGCTGTCCGCCGCCCTGCTGCTGGCTTGACTGGAACGGCGTGGTGGCCGGTGCCGCCGCGGTCTGCGATGTCGCGCTCAGAGTTCCGGCGACGACTTTCATCCCTTCCGTGATTCCGGTGCCGCTGATCTCGGTCGTGGTGCCGTCGGTGATTCCGATCTGCACGCGGAGCGGCTGCAGCTTGCCGTTCGCATCGACGACGTAAAGCGTTCCGCCGCGCGTGCCGGTACCGCGAGTGCGCTGCGCGTTCGCAGAACGTGCGGTGGTGGTGGTGGTTGTCGCCGGCTTCGTGGCAGTTTTCGTCGCGGTGGTCGCCGCGGCCGGTTTGAAGCGGAGCGCCGCGTTCGGAACATTGAGCACGTTCTCCGCCGACTTCGTCAGGAAGTTGACGCGCGCCGTCATGCCCGGCAGCAGTTTGCCGCGCGGATTTTCAACAGCGATGACGACCGTGTAATTGACGACGTTGTCCTGCGTCGTCGACTGCAGGCGCACCTGTTTCACCGTGCCGTTGAACGTCTGGCCCGCCAGCGCCTGTACGGTGAACTCGGCGGTCTGTCCCTGCTTGATCTGCGCGATGTCGCTCTCGCCAACCTGCGCGAGGATTTCCATCTGCGACAAATCGTTCGCAATCAGAAAGAGCTGCGGCGCCGAAAGGCTGGCGGCGACCGTCTGTCCCTGCTGAACGTTGCGCTCGATGACGACGCCGTCGATCGGCGCGTAGATATTCGTGTACGAAAGATTCTGCTTGGCGCGATCGAGTGCAACGCGCGCCGATTTCACACCGGCCTGGCCGACTTCTGCAGTCGCCTGAGTCTGTTCATAAGCGCTGCGTGCGACGAGTCCCGCATTCAGCAACTCGCGATTGCGCGAGTAATCACGCGACGCCTGCAGCGCCTGCGCCTGCGACTTCTCGACATTCGCCTGCGCGTCGGTGACCGCCTGCAATGCAAGCGTCGGATCGATGCGCGCGAGAAGCTGTCCTTTCTTCACGCGATCGTTGAAGTCGACGAGCAACTCGGAAACCTGTCCCGACACCTGCGTGCCGACGCTGACCGTCGTCACCGCGTTCAGCGTTCCGGTCGACGAGACCGTCGCTTTGATGTCGCCGCGCGAGACGTTGACGAAGCGCCAGGTCTCCGGCTCTTTCGCGAACGCAACCTGGCGAACCAGGATGGCGATGATGGCGACGAGCGCGATGACGCCAAGAGTGATGATCGATTTCCTGCGGTTCATGATTCTTCCTCCGTGCAGCTGTTGGATGCCTCACGTAACGGCGCACGCCGGGAGGAACTTTCGTAATTTCAACGACTTGCACGCAGGTGTCACGAACGGCACGTCCACGTCATGAAACGAAAAAAGGAGGCATCTCTGCCTCCTTTTTCCGTACTGCTGTGACCGCTCGATCACTGCTGTTCGCGCTTCTGATGACGCGCGGCGCGATCGGCTTTCAGCTGCTGCCATTTCGCGTTCTGGTCCGGTGTGAGCACCGACGCGATGCTGGCTTCCTCGGTGGCGCGGATCTGCTTCATCTGCGCGCGATTTGCTTCCATCGCCGGCTTCAGCTGTTCCATCGTGGCGGTGTCGTTGGCCTTCTTCGCGGTGAAGAACTGCTTCATTGTGGCGCGTGACTGCTCGAAGAACGCGGCGTTCTGTTCGTGCGACGCCTGTTTGAGCGACTTGATCTGCGCCTTCTGAGCGTCGGTGAGGTTGAGCTCCTGCGCGAGCTTCGCGCCGAATCCGCCGCGTTTTCCGTGGCGTCCCCATCCGTTACCGCCTTCGTGACCTTCTCCGGCTGCCGCGAACGCCAGCGAGGCGCCCAACAGCGTGACTGCGACTGCGCTTGCAAACTTCTTCATGGCTGGTCTCCTGTTGTGACTGGCGTTTGGTTGTCGGTTAGTCGTCCGTCGTTTGTTTTTGATGTTGCCAGTCGCGGTGATAGACAGTTCGGCGGGCGTGCTTGTTTCGCCGAAAACATGAACCGCACTCCCGTGTCACGAATCGCACGAAACGGCGCCGATGCGGACGTAAGCTTGCAATCGATGGAGAGCGTGAATCACTCATTGAAGCGGCGTGAGCTCGCCATCATCTTCGCGTTCTGGACGCTGCTCGCCGTCCTCTCGTCGGCGAACTGGCTGCTCGATCCGCGCGGTCCGAGCTTCCGTCCGGTCGATCCGGGCGGCCCGGTAATCATGGCGTTCATCGAGTCGTGGACGTGGGCCGCGCTGACGCCGCTGATCTTCCGGCTTTCGAGCCGCTTCAGTCTGAAGAGCGCGCCGCTGCTGATCGTCGTCGGCATCGTCATCTCAGTCGCCGTCTTCCTGCTCCTCGGCTTCGCGCGTCATGAAATCTTCGAACTGCATCGCCGTCCTTATCGCGGACTGAGCGAGATCACGCGAATGCGCTTCGTGCCGCAGCTGCTCTTCTACTTCGCGATCCTCGCCGCCGGTTTCGCGCGCGAATACTTTCTGCGCGATCAGGAGCGTCAGGCGCATGCGACGCAGCTTCAGGCGCAGCTCGCCGAGGCGCGGCTGAACGCGCTGAGGATGCAGTTGAATCCGCACTTTCTGTTCAACACGCTGAATGCGATCTCGGCGCTCGTCGATCGCGACGCCGCCGGCGTGCGGCGAATGATCGCGCGATTGAGCGAGCTGTTGCGGACGACGACCGACAGCCGCGCGACGGATGAGGTTCCGCTGCGGCAGGAGTTGCAATTGCTCGATCGCTACATCGAGATCATGGAGATCCGTTTTCAGGGACGCTTACGCGTCGAGCGCGACGTCGAAACTTCCACCCTCGGCGCGCTCGTGCCGAATCTGATTCTGCAGCCGATCGTCGAGAACGCGCTCGAGCATGGCGCGAGTCGCGCGGTCGGCGAAGGAGTCGTGCACATCACCGCGCGACGCGACGGCGACCAGCTGAAAATCCAAGTGCGCGACAACGGGCCGGGAGTCGGCGTGAACAGGGAAGGAGTCGGACTCGGCAACACGCGTGCGCGGCTCGCGCAACTTTACGGAGATGCTGCAAGCGTTACGCTGATCACCGGACCGGACGGCGGCGCGCTCGCGGAGATCGTCGTGCCGTTCCACACGAATGGCTGAACATGTACGAGTCGTAATCGTCGATGACGAGCCGCTGGCGCGCCAGCACATCGCCGATCGTCTCGCGCACGAAGAGCAGGTCGAGGTCGTCGGCGAAGCCGATAACGGACTCGATGCCGTCGAAGTCATTCGCAGGCTGCGACCCGACATCGTCTTCCTCGACGTGCAGATGCCCGGGCTCGACGGCATCGACGTCGTCGACACGATCGGCGCGGACGAAATGCCGGCGACGATTTTCACGACGGCGTTCGATCAGTACGCGCTGAAAGCGTTCGATCGCGCGGCGGTCGACTATCTGCTGAAGCCGTTCGATGACGAGCGCTTCTCCCAGGCGTTCCGCCGCGCAAGAAAAACGCTCGAACTGAAGGAAGTCGATCGAATGGCGCGCCGCCTGCGATCGCTGTTGCAGGAAGAGGAAGGGGAGCGGCCGGCACCGTCTCCCACAACGCAATATCTCGATCGCATTCCGGTCGAGAGCCGCGGAGAGGTGCGCGTGGTGCCGGTCGCAAAGATCGACTACATCACCGCCAGCGGACCGTACGCCGAGCTGCACGTCGGCGATCAGGCATATGCGGTGCGCGAACGAATGCAGACGCTGGAAGAACGGCTCGACCCGAACGTCTTCCTGCGCGTGCATCGCTCAGTGCTCGTAAGACTCGATCGCATCGACGCAATGCTGCGCAGTCCCGGCGGGGATTACGGCGTTCGGTTGAAGGATGGGACGAAACTGAGCGTGAGTCGCGCGAGGCGGGAGGAGCTGGAGCGGCGGTTGGGGGTGACGTCGTAGGCGCGATTGACTCTTTCTTACTCACCGCGCCATTGCCGAGCGATGTGCGAGTCACTCTGTGCGTGGCTTCGCCTCGGGGCGCGCGGCGTCGGCGTAATCGCGACGTGAGAAGGTCGTCACACCTCCTCGATCTCGGCGAGCATCTCGATCTCGACGCACGCGCCGAACGGAAGCTGCGCGGCGCACATCGCGGTCCGCGCGTGCATCCCCCGTTCACCGAAGAGCTGTACGAACACTTCCGACGCACCGTTCGCGATGACGTGCGGCTCCTGAAAGTCGGCGGTGCCGTTGACCAGCACGAGCAGCCGCACGATCTGTTTCACGCGGCTCAGATCTCCGGCGGCCGCGCGGAGCGTCGCGAGGAGCTCGATCGCCACGCCGCGCGCCGCCTCCTGTCCTTCCCGAACCGTGAGCTCCCGTCCGAGTTTGCCGCACCACACCTCGCCGTCTTTTTTGGCGAGGCGGCCGGAGATCGACACGACATTGCCGGTGCGCACGTATGGCGCAAAGATCGGCGTGTAGCCGGTGACGATCGCAGGCAGTACGTCCGGCAGCACGATGTTCAACGCGGACAGCCGTTCGTCGATGCTCGCCATCATGCGACGCTCCGGTGAAGCTCATCGACGAGCATCCCGATCTGCTCGACCGAATTGAACAGGTGCGGCGCGACGCGAATCTTTCCCTGCCGCAGGCTGGCGATGAAATTCGCCGCACGCAACCTGTGATAGAGCGCCGCGGTGGCATCGGGCGAACCGGCAGTGAACGAACCGAACGCGCCGCGCTGGTCATGGTCGAGCGGACTGGCAGGTGCGCAATGCGGCGGCAGCCGGTTGAACAATGTGTCGATGAGGTCGAGACCGTGGCGCAGCACCTTCTCCGGACCGATCCGCACAACCAGATCGACCGACGCGCGGAACGCGGCCAGGTTGAGATTCAGCTGCATCGCTGATTCCGCGGCGTCCCAGCGTCTGGCGTCGCGAGTAGGGATCGGACCGTCGAACCGCAGCGACCTGAAATCGCTGATGTCCTGCGCCGTCCAGTAGAACGGTCCCGGCAGCAGTTCGTCGAGCCGTGCGTCCTTCACCCACAGGAAGCCGGTGCCGTACGGACCGAGCAGCCACTTGTAGCCGGCGGACACCAATACGTCGGCGCCCAGCTCGCCCACGTCGATCGGAACCGCGCCGCACGACTGACTGGCATCGAGGACGAGCCACGCTCCCGATGCACGGCATGCCGCGGCGATGCGCGCCGCGTCCACGAGCGCACCGGTATCGAAGCGCGCGTGACTCAGCGACACGACCCGCGTCCGGGTGGTGATTGCGCCGATGACGTCGTCCGCAGCGATCACGCCGTCGCGCGGCGCGACGACCGTCAATTGCGCGCCGGCGCGCTCTTCCATCGGCTTCCACACCGCGTGATGCAGCGGGAAGTCGCCGCCGCCGATGACGATTCCGTCGCCGCGGCGCCAGTCGATGTGATGCGCGATCGCCTGCAGCCCGGTGCTCGCGCCGGTCGTCAGCGCCACTTCGTGCGCGCTGCCGCCGATCAACATTGCGATCGAGGAGCGCAACGCGTTCGGCACATCGAAGAAATTCGCGTCGTCGACATGGTGCGGACGCCTGTTCGCCTCGATCGCGGATTCGGCTGCAGCCGCGGCCACGCGCGGCATCACCGCGTGAGCGGCGGTGTCGAAGTACACCGCGTCGTCGATCGGAGACCATTCAGAGGACCATTCGTTTCGTTCGTTCATAGTGAGAGAGATTCTCGCGTCGCGGCCGGCGAGCTGTCCAATAGATCATTCGCATCGCTATAATCTCGATTTCAGATCGTATGGAAATGCGTCAGCTGCAGATGTTCGTCACGCTCGCCGAGGAGCTGAACTTCACGCGTACGGCGGAGCGGCTCAATACCGTGCAGTCGAACGTCACATCGCATGTGCGCCACCTCGAAGAGGAGCTCGGCGTGCGGCTGTTCGACCGCTACCCGCGACGCCTCGTGGTGACGGACGCCGGGACGCAGTTTCTCCCGTATGCGCAGCGGGTCCTGGCGACGGTGGAAGAGGCACGGCGAACGATACGATTCGGCGACGAACCTGCCGGCCCGCTTCGCATCGGCGCGCCGGAGAGCATCGTCACGTACCGCCTGCCGCCGGCGCTGCGGCGTTTTCGCCAGCGGCACCCGCACGTCATGTTGATGCTGCGCCCGTATGTCGACTGGCCGCTCGCCGAGCCGCTGCAGAACGGCGAGTTCGATCTCGCCATTCGCATCGCCGATGCGGTCGGCGAGAAGACGCTCGGCTCGCGCCGCATCGGCGCGGAGCGCATCCTGCTCGTTGCGGCCCCGAAGCACCCGCTGTTTCAACGCGCCGCGGTCCGGCCGAGAGACCTCTCCGGACAACACCTTCTGCTGACCGAGGAGGGTTGCGCATATCGAAAGAAATTCGAGCGCATTCTCAATGCGCGCGGCGTCCGGCCGCAGGGCGTGGGCGAGTTCGCCAGCGTCGAGGCCATCAAGCAATGCGCGATCCTCGGTATGGGCATCGCGCTCCTTCCGGAGGTCGCCGTCGCGCGGGAGATTCGCAGCGGAGCGCTGTGCGTCCTTCCGTGGCGCGGTCCCGACGTCAGCATGTCGACGCACGTCGTCTGGCACAAGGACCGTTCGATGACGCCCGCCATGCGTGGCTTTCTCGACGCGCTCGACGACACGCTGGCGACACGACGCTGAGCGTGTGGCGTTACGGCCGCAGACGTTGCGTGAAGAAGGCGAGGATCTCGTCGCGCGCCGCCAGCGTCGGCTGTCCCGCTTCATCGATGAGATGCGCGGTGACGACGCTGTGCGGCGACGCCACGATCCGCTCGAAGAACGGAGTCGTCTCGCGATTTGCCGCGGAGTCGGGCAGGACGCGCGCAACGAAGCGGTCGCCGAGTGCTTTCGCATACGCGCGGAATCGTTCCGCGGTGCAAAAGCGATCGCCTTCGAAGCGATAGGCGAGGACCGTGAGCTCGTCGCGGTCGAGCCGTGCACGCACTGCCGCCAAATCGTCCGGCGCAATCTCGAGCGCCGCGGCATCGTTCAGCGGCAGTGATGGCTGCGACAGAACCGGAGCGAGCGTCGCGGGCTCGAGCATCATCGTCAGCGCGAAGTTGCCGGTGAAGCACATACCGATCGCGCCAACTCCCGGACCGCCGCATTCTTCGTGCGCCAGCCGCGCGAGTGCGCGCAGCCAGCTGGTCACGGGACTCGTTTCGTTCGCGGCCATGGCGCGGAACTCGGCGCTGACACACGCGCGCTGCATGACCGCCAACCCTTCCTCGACCGCCGGCACCGCGCCGTCGCGGCCGAAGAGTGAGGGCATGTACACGGTGAATCCGGCGTCGCGCACCCAGCGGCTGAATCGTGCGACGTGAGGGCTGATGCCGGGCATCTCCGCCATCACGATCACGGCCGGTCCGCAACCGGCTGTGTAAACCTTCTTCGTAACGTCGTCGAGCGTGACCTCGCGGCGTTCGAAGTCATCGAGAGGATCGTCTTTCCATTCGCGCATGCGGCGAGTGTCAGCGCGAACCGGTATTCGCGGAACTGTCGAATATGACAATATTCACGCCGGAATGGACAATTGAAGCGGATTCTCGTTCTAGCGCTGGACGGCGTCATGGACTCGAGCCTCGCGATCACGCTCGATACGCTGCGCACCGCGCAGGCGCTTCGTGGCCGCGGGCGGACGCGTGCCGGGTTGCAATGGTCCGTGATCGGTCAGCGGCGGACGGTCCGCACCGGCGGCGGGCTGCGTCTGACCGTCGATCTCACGTTTCGCGAGGTGCTGGCGGACCCGTCGCGCGCGGAGTGGTTGATCGTGCCCGGCCTCGGCCTGACATCAGAGTCTGCGATTGCTGCACGCCTTCGCCGGCCCGACGCACTCGCGGCGATCGTAGTGCTGCAGGAGCGCCGCGTCGCCAGGTACCTCGCGGCCTCCTGCTCGGCGGTCTTTCTGCTCGCCGAAGCGGGCCTGCTCGCCGGCCGCTCCGCGACGACGACGTGGTGGCTTTCGCAGACGTTTCGAACGCGCTACCCGGAGGTGCGGCTCGACGAAGCGCAAATGCTCGTCCGGGACGGCGCCTTCCTCACCGCCGGCTCGGCGTACGCGCAACTCGATCTCGTGCTCGCCGTGATCGCCGCGACGGCGGGGCCGGAGATCGCACACCTCTGCTCACGCTACATGCTGATCGATCGGCGCGCATCGCAGGCGCGCTACATGATTCCGTCGCATGTGCGGCACGTCGACGCCACCGTGATCGCCGCGGAGCGATGGATCGACGCGAATCTCTCGCGTCCGATCACCATCACGGATCTCGCATCGGCGATCGCCGTCTCTCCGAAAACGCTTTCGCGCCGGATCTCCGCCGCGACGGGCTCCCCGCCGATCCGCTTCCTGCAGCGACGACGGCTGCTCGAGGCCGTTCACCTCATCGAGACGACGACGCTCACGCTCGATGCCGTGGCCGAACAGGTCGGCTACGAGGACGCGACCGCGCTGCGGAAGATCGTCAGGAGAGAGCTGGGGACGACGCTGTCAGCGTTACGGCGCTGACTTCACGGCACACCCGCTGCGATGACCGTGCCCGTCGCCGCCGACCGTCGTGGCGCACCGGAGCCGGAGAGTTTCGACACGGCGCCGACACGGTCTTCTCCCTTCGCGCCGCCGCGAACAAAATCGTCGGCTGCACGATCGACGGCGTACCGCTCCTGAATCCTCCGCATCGAGGAACGTACCCCCGAGAATGGCATCGCGAGTTCGTCCGCACAAATTTTATAAGGAGCCCCGAACTCCCGAAACCTTCTCCCCGCGTCGCGCGGGGAGAAGGTGCGGGAACTTAGCCCGCCATCGGCACGAGCGGTCGCACCTCGATCGTTCCCATCTTCGCCGACGGGATACGGGCGGCGATGCCGATTGCTTCATCCAGGTCGCCGGCCTCGATGAGGTAATACCCGCCGAGCTGTTCGCGCGTTTCGGCGAAGGGGCCGTCGGTGACGAGCCGCTTGCCGTCGCGGATGCGCACGGACGTCGCGGTCGACGTCGGCTGGAGTTGCGCGCCGGTGATCATGTTTCCGCTTGCTTTGATCTGCTCGGAGAACTGGCCATATTCGGCGTAGATCGCTTTCTGGTCGGCCTCGCTCATCTTTTCCCAGGTCTTCTCTTCGTCATGAATCAGCAGCAGGTATTTCATCGTTTTCTCCTCTCTCAGAAAAACGGGTTTTCGTCGGCCGACGGTCCGTAGATTGACGGCAGCGCGACGTCGAGCGTGCGCAGGTAGGTGCTGAGCTGTCCGCGGTGGTGATAGACGTGGTTCAGGACGACCATCCGGACCACGCCGATTTTCGGCAGGCTGAAGATCGGCTGGCCTTCGCGCATCAGCGACCAGTTCGAGACGAGATCTTCGTCGCTCATCGCGCCGAGAAGCGCCTTCGTCGAGATGTGGTTGTCGTCGAACATCGTCACGATCTCGGTCGCCGTCGACGGCACTTCCTCGGGTTGCATCTTCGCTTCGCCCGATGCGCTCTGCAGCATCGACGACACCTGCTTCTGCACCTGCGCGATGTGGACGGCCAGCTGGCCGAGCGTGCGCGCTTTCGGATGCGGCTTCCAGTCAAGCTTTTCGTCGGGGATTCGCTCGAGCAGACGACGCGTGGCGATCGCTTCCTGATCGAGCTCCGTGAGTACTGATTGCGCCATTGACATGGGGTATCTCCTTTTCGATTTCGTGAGTGAATCGAACGGCTCTCATCGAAATCGACACCCCTTCGAAAAAAAATTACGATCGGCTATGGAAATCGCTGCCGCGGGCGCGGTCGACGAGCTTTATCGCTCGGACTGGGGCCGGATTCTGGCGACGCTCATCCGTCTGTTCGGCGATTTCGACGTGGCGGAGGAAGCGGCGCAGGAAGCGTTTGCCGCGGCCGTGGAGCGCTGGGACGCGGCGGGCGTTCCCGAACATCCGCGCGCGTGGATCATTCAGACGGCGCGTCACAAGGCGATCGATCGCATCCGGCGCCGCGCGTCGCTCGAAGAGAAGTTGCCGTTTTACGCGGCGCTTTCATCGAGCGTCGCCGACTCGCCCGAGATCGATCGCGATGAGATTCCCGACGATCGGCTGCGGCTGATCTTCACCTGTTGCCATCCCGCGCTTGCGCCGGAAGTGCAGGTCGCGCTGACGCTGCGGACGCTGACGGGACTTGATACCGAGGAGATCGCGCGCGCGTTTCTCGTCCCGACGGCGACGATGGCGCAGCGTCTCGTGCGCGCGAAACGGAAGATTCGCGACGCCGGCATTCCGTACACGATCCCCGGCAAAGCGGAGATGCACGAGCGGCTCGACGCGGTGCTGACCGTCATCTATCTCGTCTTCAGCGAAGGCTACGCAGCGACGCGTGGCGCGGG
Organism: Acidobacteriota bacterium; assembly: GCA_034667465.1. Lineage (GTDB taxonomy): Bacteria > Acidobacteriota > Thermoanaerobaculia > Gp7-AA8 > Gp7-AA8 > JAOBAU01. The sequence goes on from JAXDJV010000031.1 coordinate 44,591, forward strand.
GCTGGTGCGCACCGATCTGTGTGCCGAGGCGATTCGGCTGTGTCGTCTGGTGCGCGACCTGATGGCGCCGCAGCCGCCGCCGGAAGCGACGGCGCTGCTTGCGCTGATGCTGCTCCACGATTCGCGACGCGATGCGCGTCTCGATTCCGAAGGCGATCTGATCGTGCTCGATGATCAGGATCGGACGCGCTGGGATCCCGGGCAGATCGCCGAGGCGCTGCCGCTCGTCGAAGAAGCGCTGCGCGGCGGGCCGACGCCGTTCGCGCTGCAGGCGGCGATTGCGGCGCTGCATTGCGAGGCGACGAGCGCGGCGGAGACCGACTGGCCGCAGATCGTCCGGCTGTATGAACGGCTGGAAGCGATTCAGCCGTCGCCGGTCGTGACGCTGAACCGCGCTGTCGCCGTGGCGATGGTCGTCGGTCCGCAACGCGCGCTGGCGATCATCGAGACGATCGCCGCGGAGCTCGACGGCTACCATCTGCTGCACGCGTCGCGCGCCGATCTGTTGCGACGCGCCGGCGATCTCGAGGAAGCGGTGAAGAGTTATGAGCGCGCGCTCGCACTCGTCACGAATGAGAGCGAGCGCCGCTATCTTTCGCGGCGGCTCCGCTCGCTGTGAGCGACCTTCTGGAACTGCTTATGCACGACGGTCGTTCGCATGAAACGGCTTCAAATTACGTTCGCGCTTGTTCTCGCGGTCTGCGGTTGTCGTCATGCGCAGGTGCCGTTGCCGGCCACGCCGGCAACACTCTCGAGTGACTCCGCCGCGCGCGGCGAGTACATCGTCCGCAATGCCGCAGCTTGCGGCGGTTGTCACGCATCGTCGGAGCGAAATCCCGATGGCGCGCTCAGCGGCGGGAAGGAGTTTCACGACTGGCGCATCGGCACCGCGCGCGCGTCGAATCTGACGCCTGATGAGGAGACGGGCCTCGGCAGGTGGAGCGAGGCGGAGATCGTTCGCTCATTGCGGAACGGCGTACGCAAAGACGGACGACTGCTCGCGCCGGTGATGCCGTACGAGTGGTTCCACGAGATGTCGGATGAGGATGCGTTCGCGGTCGCGCGCTATCTGAAATCGCAGCCGGCGGTCCGCAATAAAGTGACGCAGAGTCCGAACATCGTCTTCAAACTCGGCAAGCTGATTCTTCGTCCGGAGCCGGCGATGACGGTCGGAGCGACGCCACGTGCCGCGACCGCCGATTACGGACGATACCTTTCGCAGCACGCAGCGCTCTGCGCCGAATGCCACACGCCGCGCACCGGCATCCGTTCGACGCCGGACATGAGCCGGCTGTTCGCCGGAATGGCGAAACCGCCGAAGGGATTTCCGGCGAATCCGTCGAACCTGACGCCCGATCCGACCGGCATCGCCGGATGGAGCGAAGACGATTTTCTGAAGACGCTGCACACCGGCGTCACGCCGGACGGCGAGCATCTCCATCCGTTCATGCCGTGGAAGGAGAACGGGCGGATGACGGATGACGATCTGCGCGCGATCTTTCGCTTTCTCCGGACCGTGCCGCCGATCCACAACGTCGTGCCGCGGAAAGAGCAACCGGCGCAGTGAGGACGATCGTCATGTCCTAACATTGCGCGCATGAACAAAGGCGAACATCAATACAGCGCGCAGCTGGTCTGGGACGGCAATCACGGCAACGGGACGGCGGACTACGCCGAGTATGGACGCGAGCATCGGCTGCTCATCGACGGGAAGCCGGAGCTGAGCCTGACCGCGGATGCCGCCTTTCGCGGCGACGCGGCGAAACACAATCCCGAGGATCTCCTCATCGCCGCGATCTCGTCATGTCACATGCTTTCGTATCTCGCGCTTTGCGCGAAGTACGGGATCAGCGTGTTGTCGTACGAGGACGCGGCGAGCGGCACGATGCAGGAGGACGGGAAAGGCGGCGGACGCTTCGTTGAGGTGACGCTTCGGCCGAAGGTGACGATCGCCGACCCGGAGCAGATCGACCGCGCCGTGAAGCTGCACGATCGCGCGCACGAGCTCTGCTTCATCGCCAACTCGTGCAGCGTGCCGATTCATCATCAGCCGGAGGTTCGCGCGTGAAGGATCTGTCGATTTTGCTCGACGATCGTCCGGGTGCGCTCGCCGAAATGGGTGAGGCGCTCGGCCGCGCGGGCGTGAGCGTTGAAGGCGGCGGCGTCTTCTTGACGAACGGCGCCGGAGTCGCGCATTTCCTTTTCAACGATGGCGCCGCTGCACGCGCGGCTTTGGAAGCGGCCGGAATTCGCGTCGTCGCCGAGCGTGAAGTGCTCGTGCAGAAGCTGCGTCAGAACGAGCCGGGGCAGCTCGGAAAGATCGCGCGGCGGATGGCGGAAGCGGGCGTGAACATCGAGGTGCAGTACAGCGATCACGATCACAATCTGATCCTGGTCGTCGACGACTTCGCGCGCGGACGGGACGTGTCGGAGCAGTGGATGCGCGAGTCGCGGATTTAACTTCGGCAGTTATTCCGTGCCGTGGGTAGGGAATTGTGCCGTTGGGGCCCTCCATATACAGGAGGCCCAATTGCAATCCTCCATCGGCGCGGTACTGATTCTAACGGCGTGGGCGGTGGCACCCGCGATTGCGAGTGAGCCATCGCTCGGTTCCGCCGCGAGCTTCGCGGTGCTCGGCGGATCGTCGGTCACGAATCGCGGGGCGACGCGCGTAACCGGCAACGTCGGCGTGAGTCCCGGCGGCAGCGTCTCCGGATTCACGGCCGCTTCGTTGTCGGCGGGCGAGATTCATCGCGACGACGCGCTCGCTCGTTCGGCGCAGCGCGATGTCAGCAGTCTGCTCGTGTCGGGAGCATGCACGCCGGTCACGATCTCCGGCACTGTCGCTCCAGGAAGTTACTGCGTCGCTTCAATCCCGCAGCAACTGACACTCGACGGCGGAGCGGACGCGGTCTGGATTTTCCGCGTCGCCGGCGACCTGCGCACTGTCGCCGCGTCATCGATCGTGTTGATGAATGGCGCCACTGCGTCGCACATCTTCTGGCAGGTGGCGGGTTCCGTGACTCTGGGGCAAGGGACGCAGTTCGCGGGAAACATCGTCGCGGACGGCGACATCACTCTCGAATCCGGGGCCGCGCTTTATGGCCGCGCACTCGCTCGCGGTGCGGTGACGCTCAACGCGAACGTAGTGACGCTCTGCTGTGATCCGATCACGCTGCTGCCGATCGCCGGCCGCGCGATTTCTGCCGCGGGCGGAACGGCTCCAGTCACGTTTGCCGCTTCCACTCTGCCGCCCGGCTGGTCGCTGAGCCCATCGGGGGTGTTGACGAGCGCCTTCACACAAGCGCCGGTTCTGTTCATCGTCACAGCGACCGATGCCACCGGCTGCACCGGTTCGCGCGCGTACAGCGTCGCGTTCCCGCCGTTGCCGGCAGGTGGGCCGACGCTTTCGTTTTGGTTGCTGGTCGTGTTGGGCGTTGGTCTCGTGATGGTGGGCGTGAGGATGTTGCCGTGACGGAGCCGGCTGCCGCGAAGCCGTGCATCTGGTGTGGTGCAAAGCAGGAAGATCCGAATGCGCTGCGATGCGCCAGCTGCCATCTGTGGCTGGAGCGGAGGCAGTGCGGCGTCTGCGGCGAGCCGATTTCTCCCGACGCGTCGTACTGCAATGCTTGCAAGTCACTGCAGACGACTTTGTACAAGAACTGCCGCGTGTGTCAGGCGCGGCTACCGAAAAACGCAGACCGTTGTAATGCATGCACGTCGCTTCAGAGCTGGCGGCGCCTCGTGCCGGTTTCGCAGACCACGATCGCCATGCTGGCTGCGCTCCTCTCAGCGATGTCGGCGTTACTCCCGCACGTGTCAGATGCATTGCATCGAAACTCTGACACTTCGTTCATCGTGACGAGCGCCACCGGCGACGCCATCGTGCTGGCCGTCACAAACACGGGCAGGAGTGCGTCGGTGCTGCAACACTTTGACCTCGAGTTCGGGAAGTTGCCGCTCGAACCGGTGGAGCTCAGGGTCATCCCCGAGGATCGCAACAGCGGCAAAACCTACATTCCGCCGGGGTCGAGCATCGTTCACCTTCAGGCGTCCGGGATCAACGTTCGCGGTGGCGAAAGCAAACAGCGGATTCGCGAGCTGTTGAGCCTCGGCCGCGACGTGACGCTGACGGTTTCGATCAAAGAGTCGGACGACCGTGCGGAAGGTCCATGGACGAAGGTGGCGTCGCGTATGCCGGCATCATTCATCCGCGATTTCATTCTGGGGAGGATTGCCGATGAATAAGGGCATCGCGTCGCTTCTGTTCCTCTGCCTCGCGCTGATTCAGCCTTCTGTCGCGCTTGCGCAGACGACCAACGACATCGAAGTGCAACTCGAAGGCTGCGAAGACGTCCGTCATGCCTCGATCATTTTGCACGGTGAAGATAAGGCCACGCTGCCGCTCACGCTCGCCGCCGACGGCCTTTGGAAGGCCCATCGGTTGCTGTCATTCAAAGTGTCGCAGACAACCGCAAGTCTGCGCCTTTATCCCGGCCGGACTACCTGCCGCCGCCCGCTGGCTGATCAGACGGACAAGCAGGGGAACGCCATCGCCCGGTTCGTATTTCAATGCGTCGGAGCGGACTACCGCCGCATCGAGTTCTATACAGGGGATGTCTCGATCGCGTACAAGCGACACTTGGATCAATCCGCAGATCGCGGCGACGTCGAATGTAACGAAAGGGGCGAATTCCGATCCGGTCACGGCACGATCACCGACGTCGATGCGAGTAGCGAACAGATCTTCATCTATCCCGGCATGGCGAGCGCCAATGTCAGCGGGCCCGGCATCCTCGTCAGCAACCTTGCGAAGACGCGCCATGCGCTTTTTGTGAAGAAGTTTTCGCGTGCGGAGTTGGGTGACCTCTTCGTTCGACAGCTCGCCACCGGCAACGCTGCCGGACCTCCAGTGCTTTCCGACAACTGGCGGCTGCGCATGCAGATGAGACTTGAAAAACTCGGAGTCAACGACGTCTCTGTGTCGGTGCGGCGATGACGCCGCGCATCATCATCTTCATCCTCGGCGCGCTCGTCGTTGCCGCCTCCGCGTCAGCGCAATTTCCCGCCTTCGACGTGGACGATTTCGTTGCTCCCGGCGACGGAGTCATGTTCGTTTCGCGCGTCGGCACCGGCTACGTCGCGAACCTCATCGACGGTTATCGTCCCGCTGAGCAGAACGCGCTGTTCGTCCATCTGGCCAACAGCCTCTACTGGTCGAACTTTCAGCTCGACTACAAACGCAGCGAGGTTCGCGGATCGGAGGAGAGCGGACGCGCGCACGTGCAGAGTTGTCGCTGCACGCCGCCGATCTACTTCCCGACGCCGCCGCCGCGCGACGCCACGCCGGCCGCGCCGCTGCCGGGTTCGCGCGACACGTTGCAGTTCTCCTTCTATCGCCGCCAGTCGGGGATCGTCCTCCGCACGCGCGCAACATACGAGCGCCAGGCGATCGACACGACCGTCACGTCAATCACGAACGGCGATGTCGTCGCGAAGTTGTCGGGCGATGAGCAGACGTTCGGACTCGATGCCGACCTTTCCTTCGGTCACCATCTTTTCGGTTCGCTCATCGTCGCGCGCACGATTCGCGATGGCACGACTGACGACGACGCGCAAACGACAATCGCGTACGTCGCGCGCATTCCGGTCGTTTCGCTGCGCAGGATTCTCCTCCGTCCGACGATCACCGTCGCCGCCGTCTCCGGCCGCGGCCACGCCGGTCTGAACGTCATCAATCCTGCCATCGAAGCGTACTGGCACGATGTGAATACGGGAGTAAACGTGCATCTGATCTGGAGTCCGCAAACGACGCGCGACGGCGTGCAGAGCTGGCGGACAAAACATCAGCTGGCGTTCTTCGTCGACTCCGCGATCTTCGCGCGACTGTTCGGCGTGCTCGCGGCGCCGGCGAAGGATTGAGCGAGCAGCCAGGCGCACGCCGACGCCGAGAACACCGAGGCATCGAGCGGCGATTTGATCCCCGACGACAGCGCCATCGCGAGGCCGAACACCGCGAGCAGAATCGCGGCGCCGACGGCCGCCTGGCGCACTCGGAATCCGGCGATGAGCGCGAGGCCGATGAGCGTCTCGGCTGCCGTCGCGGCGACGGCGAGGAATGGATACGTCACCGGCGGCAGGAACGAGTTCACTTCGCCGGTGTAGCGGATGAACTCCGCGAACGGATGCGGGCCGCGGTCGAACCAGAGTCCGAATCGCGCCGCGACCGCCGAGAGGAACGCGGCGCCGAGTGCGAGGCGTGCACAGAGAATCGCCAACCGCGTGTTCATTGCAGGTCCAGCGGCGCGAGGTTGTGCTCTGCGCAGTAGCGGAGGTAGATGTCGCGCAGCGACGATGCGGTGTCGCGGCGCAGCGGCTGATCGTCGTCGCCGAGGTATTCCATCGCGCCGAACGACGTGATGTGGACGATGACCGGCTCGTCGCCGACCGCCATCCACGAATCGACGTTGCCGGCCGGCTCGAACACGTACGCGCCCGGTCCAACGAGCTCGCCGGTCTCGAGGAGTTGTCGCGTGCCGGAGAGATTGAAGCCATGCACGTCGCCGAGGTGACGGTGGCGCGGCACGATCGTTCCGGGATCGAGGCGGAGGAGGAGCACGCGGCCGCGATCGTTCGGGAAGAAGCGCAGCGGTTTGAACGATTCGCCGGGACCGAGCGGGATCCACGGGATCGATTCACTGTCGAGCGCCTGTGAGTTGTAGTTTTCCGGTACGTTCATGACATCTCCTTTTCGAGCTGCATGATCGCTCCGCAAGCGGCTCTGATAAAGAGCCACAATTGACAAAGTTGACAGGGCCAAGTTCACTGGTCGTTGATGGAGCTGCACGTTCATCTCGACGGGCGCGACGATCTTGCGCGGCAGATCTATCGACAGCTGCGTGCGGCCATCCTCAGCGGCCGGCTCGAACGGGGCGATAAGTTGCCGCCGACGCGTGAGCTGGCGCGCCGCCTGGAAGTGTCGCGCAACACGGTGAGCCTTGCGTACGAATGGCTCGTCGCGGAAGGATTGCTGTCGGGACGAAGCGGCGCGGGAAGCTTCGTCGAAAGCGATCCGGTCGCGCGCGCATCGCGGCCTCGCGCCGGCACTCCAATCCGACATCGCGCGGTGTGGGACTCGATCGATGCTCCGTCGATTCGCGAGCGCGCGCCGCGCTACGACTTCGGTGTCGGCATGCCCGACGCGACGCTCTTCCCGTACGAAACGTGGCGTCGTCTCCTCGCTCGTCAGATTCGCGCATCAAAGCTGAACGCGGAGTACGGCGACGCGGCCGGACATCCGAAGTTGCGCGCCGCGATCGCGCGGTATGTCGCGGTGAGCCGCGGCGTGAACGCGAGTGCGGACGACGTCATCATCACGAACGGCGCGCAGCAGGCGTTCGATCTGATCGCGCGCGTGCTGCTCGAGCCGGGGATGCGCGTCGCGGTCGAAGAGCCCGGCTATCCGCCGCCGCGGCAGCTCTTCACATCGCTCGGCGCGCGCGTCGCCGCGATCGCTGTCGATGATGAAGGACTCGACGTCGACGCGTTGTCGAACGACACGCGGCTCGTCTACGTCACGCCATCGCATCAGTTCCCGCTTGGACTGCCGACGTCGCCCGCGCGTCGCGCAGCGCTGCTCGAATGGGCGGAGCGCCGGAACGCGGTGATCGTCGAGGACGACTACGACAGCGAGTTCCGCTTCGGCGGACGGCCGCTCGAAACGCTGCAGGCGATGGACCGCGCCGGCCGCGTGATCTACGTCGGTTCGTTCTCGAAATCTCTCCTGCCGTCGCTTCGACTCGGCTTCCTGATCGCGCCGCCCTCGCTCCTCGCGCCGCTGCGTGCCGCGAGCTACGTCGCCGGCTGGTACGCGCAATGGCCGGCGCAACTCGCACTCGCGTCGTTCATCGACGAGGGACTCCTCGCGCGTCACGTCCGGAAAATGCGCCGCGTCTACGCGGAGCGCCATGACCAAATCCTGCGGACGCTAATCGCCGATTTCGCGAAATGGCTCACGCCGGTGCCGTCCGTCGCCGGTATGCACCTCGCTGCACGATTGCGTCGCGGCGGCATTCGTTTCGAGCGCGAGCTCGCGGAGCGTGCGCTCGCGAGCGGAGTCGGGTTCGATCAGCTGTCGGTCTACTGCACGATCGGACGCCGCCAGCCTGGAATAGTGCTCGGTTACGGTGCGATCGCTACGGCGAAGATCGACGAAGGGCTGCGGCGATTGCGCGAATGTTTTTGATGCCGGCGCCTACGATCGGGCCGCCCCTCCTGGAGCGTGCGCCAGTTCGCACTTGACATCAAGAGTTGCGTCAACGACAATGTCAATCCTTATGTCAACGTTTACGTCAAGGAGTGCGTGCTATGGACACATCGCTTGTCCCTCGTCTTATCCGTACGGTTCCGCCGCAACTCGGTGCTTATGTTCGGCCGAGTCGTGTCAATCATAAGTCGCTGCTCGCCTTCCTTGCCGAAGGCACCCCCGCCGGTCTCGAAGGAGTGGTCTTCGATCCGGCGCTGGACACGATTCACGCCGAGTTGCGCGAGGACGTTAGCGAACGAAGGCTGGAAGCGGTCCTCGATACCCGCGCTATGGAGTTGGCGCTCCGAGGCGGGTTCGTTGGTTCGCGCTGTACCCTTCCCTGGGCGGGCGATCAGCTGCACCAGCCGGACCGGCTGCGTGGAAATTCGGGACGAGATTGGGTCAGGACAATCGTCGAATGGACGGCGGAGCGAACCTTCACCAGCATTCTTGCTCCTGCGCATTATCTGGCTGACGGCATCTCAGATCCGTGGTTTGAGATTGACCGTCATCTGACCATCATGCTGCGCGAGGAGTTGGACAAGGCAGGGTTGTCGGCTATGCCGATTTATTACCCGCTGGCACTGAAGAGTGACCTGTTCTTCGAACCACAGCAGCGGGAGCAGATGCGTCTCGCCCTTATCTCTCTTCCGATTGATGCCATATGGTTACGTGTCCATCCGTTCGGCACGCGCAGTGGTGCACGCGTCGTTCGAAAACACATCCACGCGTGCGCCGATCTTCATTCGTCTGCGCTTCCACTCGTTGCAGAAAAGTCCGGCACCGTCGGCCTGGCTCTCCTCGCATTCGGAGCGGTTGGCGGCATCGAGAGCGGTATAACGATTGGCGAACACTTTGATGCTAACAACCTCCTTTCGTCCCGAGAAGACGGGAAAGCCTTTTCGCCTCTCCCGCGCATTTACCTGCCCGAATTGCAGGCGTTTCTCTCGAAGAAACTAGCCCGCCCATTTTTCGAAAATCGCGCGATCCGCGCCCACTTTGCATGCAAAGAGGATCGGTGCTGTCCGCGTGGTTCGGATGACACCTTGAGCAATCCCAAACGGCATTTTCTCCGCCGTCGCACCGCCGAGGTCGCGCGCTTGAGTGTCTTGCCTGAGACGCTGCGCGCTACTCGTTACATGGAAGAGATCCTGCGGCCTGCTACTGATCGAATGGCCCGAGCGACAAAGGTAGAACCGGCTTTAGCTTCAACCCGTGAACGCCTCGACGTGCTCCGCAGTATCCTCGGCGGAGTTCTGGAAGAAGGTCAACCGGCTACTTTCTCTGCAGCACCGGAGGGAAAACGCATTCAGGCGAGACGAGGCGCTTAAACATACACGCAGCACAAAGGAGAAGGGGATACCACATGGCTACGGCACTTGCAGAACGCCTCGACAAGATAAAGGAGCTCGGCGGCATCACCGGGAGGGACGTTGCGCAACTCCTTGATACGACTCCTGAGACAGTATCGCGCTGGACGACAGGGAAGATCGATCCCCAGCGCGAGCGGCTGCAAAGGCTCCTCGAACTGGAGTTTTTCCTCACCGAACTCTCGGAGTTCTATTCGCCGGAAGAGGCCAAATTGTGGCTGTTCAGTCCTCATCGATTGCTGGCAGGCGAGACGGCCGCGGCCCGCATTCAGAGCGGCAAAACGGCGGATGTGTTCGCCCTTTTGGATCAACTTCGGTCAGGTGCTTACCTGTAGAGATGATCTACGCACCTGAAATGTTGGACATCCTGCAGAGCGCGGCAATTTCCGCCTGGCAGGGAATTGTTTATCGTCACATGTTCGGCGCACACAGGCCGGTTCGCACAAATACAACCGGCGCGCGTTGGAATGAGCCATCAGTCGAAGCGATCTACACCAGTTGTGAGCGCGAAACGGCTCTGGCAGAGGCGGAGTACTACATCTCGCTGCAACCGCTGCGACCGAAGGCGAAACGTACGCTTTATACGCTGCAAATAGCCCTGGGCAGCGTCGTCGATCTAACTGGAGAGGGAATTCTCGATAAACTTGGTATTACGCGTTCTGTTCTCTGCGGGGACGATCATGCGCCTTGCCGGTTGATCGGTAGCGCGCTCAATTGGCTCGGTCATGAAGGGTTACTGGTTCCTTCAGCTCGCAATCTTTCAGGAACGAACCTCGTGATTTTCCAACACGATCCGGCAACAAGCCAATTTGATGTGATTGGCGAGGAACCGATCTCCCACGATGAGCGCAGACAATAGGGTACCTGAAGCTTTACCGCGGCCCCGTCCTCGTCACAACGTTCCCTTGGATTGCCGGCATATTGCCGCAACACGTACCGGCCTGAATCGCCCGACGTAGATTCGCACTGCGTCGCCGTCGCCCGGTTGCCGAACTCGCTCCATCCTGAAGGGTAGGGAAACCGCCCCCGCCCGTCCCTCCTTAACAAACGGATGGCTGACGACGCGCTGGTTTCCGGTGGCGAGCGACCGAGCCGCATGCGGCTGCCGTTGGCGCTTGCGCTCGTAGCGGTTGTGGCGTTGCTCGTGGCGTACTGGGCGTATGTCCGGACGCGGACGGCGTACTTTGTTTCGCGCGATCTGCGCGTGCTCTCCACATTTGCCGGGCAGATCGACAGCACGTTCGATGTGCTGAGCGGCTTCGTTCGCAATTTCGCGTGGCACATGCCGCGCGAGACGGCGATCGTCATTCATGGGAGCCAGAGCAACATCACCGATCTCAAACCGTCCGATCTGCTGCCGGGTTTCGAAGGCGGACGGACGCCTTGCGACGCGCCTTCGTTCGTCGCGCGCGGCGCGATCGACAGCTACGGCGATGCGAAGCCGGCGAATGTGCTGCGCTACATCGAAGAGCGCGTTCCGACGGCCGAGGCGATTGAGCGGACGTTCGTTACGTCCGCGGGCGTCAGCTGGATGCGCATCGCGTACGCGGGAGTGCGTGCCGATCCGACCGGACATCGGGACCTGACTCCGAATCCGGCCGCGTTCGAGCCGCCGAAAGTGGCGGACGGTCAGCGCCAGCTTCGCCGCGCGTGCGGCGAGATCGCGCTGTCGAACGCCATCAGCCCGCTCATCGGCCAGTCGTTTCTGCGCGCGTTCGACGCGGTGATGATCGTCGATGCGAAGACGGGCGACGTCATCTACGCGGCGCGTCCGAGTCGCGGGAAAGAAATTACGCCGGCCGACGTCGGCGTCACGAACGTGGCGGTCATGCGCGAGCGAACCGGCTGGCGCGAATACACGGCGCTGTCGGCGACGACGCTTGCGCAGCAGACGCGCGAGATCGACGTCGACCTCGCCGGCGACAGCTACAAACTCTTCACGCGTCCGTACATTTTTGCGGCGGGCGGGGGAGAGGAGAAAGACGACAAGAAGGACGACAAGGTGAAGCAGGCGACGGCGGAACCGATGACGCGCTGGATCGTCTGCGGCCTCGTCGCGCAGGACCGCTTCGGCTCGCAGCTGCGGACGATCTCGGCGTCGCGCGTGGCGATCATCGTCTCCATACTCGTCCTCGCGGTTTGCTGGTGGCCGTTCCTCCGAATCTGGCTCAGCGACGAACACCAGGCGCTGACGATCACCGACGCCATCTCGACGATTTTCAGCGCGGTGATTCTCACCGCGATCCTGACGCTGATCTTCGTCGACTCGGTCGGCTACCGGCAGCTCTCACAGGTCGCCGATCACCAGTTGCGCGACTTCGCGGCATCGCTGCAGCAGGACATCTCCACCGATCTGCTCCGCGCCGCGCGCGCGATGCATGCGACGAAGCGCTGGTCGGAAAAGCATGTCTGGACCGACTGGCAGCTGGCGAACTTCGGGACCGAAGCGAAAGGCGAGCTGCTCGAAGAGAGCGACATCGCCGGCTTCCCGTACATGCAGCAGATCGCCTGGATGGATGCCAGCGGCAATCAGATTTACAAAGCGTCGAAGAGCGGCAAAGCGCCGCGCGTATCGGTCGCCGCGCGTTCGTATTTCATCGACGCCATGGCCGGACGGACGTGGCATATTCCGGGACGGCGGGCGGGCGAAGAGGGGTACGACGTCACCTTCGAATCGGTTCGCTCGATGACGACCGGCAAGCCGCAGGCGATCATGGCGATGCGGACGGGCCGGCCGCTTCCCGTACTGGCGATGGCGTTCGATCTCGTCGCCGTCATGCACGCGGTTCCGCCGGCGGGCGTGAAGTTCGCGATCATCGACGACGACGGCGAAGTGATCTTCCACTCCGAGCAGGAGCGGAGCGGCGTCGAGCGATTCTTCTCCGAGATCGACGACGCGCGCAGTCTGCGCAGCGCGATCCTCGCGCGGCGCGATCGTCACGTGACCACTCCATACTGGGGCGAAGATCAGAGCCTTTACGTGCGGCCGCTCAACGGCACTCCGTGGTCACTGGTGACGTTCCGGCAGAAGAGCCTTCTGCGCGCGGTGAACATCGAGACGCTCGTCATCACCGTGTTGCTGCTGCTGCTCGGCGCGGGGCTCTACCTCATCATCTTTCTGATCATCGTGCTGCGGATGCCGCGCTATCGCGCGCCGGCGATCTGGCCCGACCGCAAACGCGCCGAGGATTACGCGCATCTGATCGTCGCGTATGGGCTGGCCGCGGCGGCGCTCGGCTCGTGCATCTATGCGCTGTCGCCGGACTCGCTGCTCTTCGTGTTGTATATCGCTCCGGCGCAGACGCTGCTCAGTACGTATCTGCTGCTCCACAATCGCCGGCGCAGCTGGATGTATGCATTCGTGGCGGTCGGGTGGATGGTGATCACGGGCCTCTACATCTGGCTGATCTGCGACGCATCGATCGGCGAGCACCTCGCCGTCTCCTGCACGCCGCGGCTGACGAAAGCGCTGCTGCTGCTGTTTCTGGTGCTCGAGTCTGTGACGGCGCTCGGCTACTTCATCGGCCGCGAATCGACCATGCTTCGCGAGCTCGTCAAGCGCGTCCGCTATCCGTTTTCGTATCGCGTCAGCGGCGTGCTGCTGTTGATCATCTCGGCTGCGCTGCCGACGATCGGCCACTTCAAAATTGCCTGCTGGCTGGAGCTCGAGACGCTCGTGAAGTACGCGGAGCGCGATCTGATCGCGAAGCTCGAGCAGCGCCTCGAAGGGGTCGCGGTGGAAGCGTTCGTGACGATGAAGGATCTCGAGAACGGACGCGACACGATCCTGAGCCGGCTGCAGCGCGACTGTTTGCCGCGCCAGTTCGGCTATGTGTTCGCCGGCACCGGTTGCACGACGCTCGATCGCGTCGCCGATTGCGGATCGTGCGAGCAGGGATCGCCGCCAGTCGTTCCCGATCCGCTGGCGATGCTTTTTCCGCAGTACTCCGACGAGTCGGTCGGGATGCGCGAGCTTTACGGCGGCGAGGCGAGCGATCACGGATGGCGCGCCTGCCGCCGCGGGCGGATGGTGACGGTCGACGAAGCGGTCGACATTCCGCCGGCGAGACTGCAGCTGTTTCAATCATCGACGGGAGAACATCAGGGCGAAGCGCGCTTCGTCGTCACGGCGGAAGTGCCGCTGCTGTTTCCGACGATGTTCACGCCGGAGACGATACGCCGCGGCTTTTACATGACGCCGTCGACGGCGAACAGCGGCAGTCTCATCAACAACTGGACCGCCACGCTCGGCGCCGTCATTCTGCTCGTCGCGTTTCTGATGCTGCTCTTCTGGATCGTCGACTTCATCGCCACGCGCATCTTCCTGCTCGACATCGCGGAGCCGCTGTGGCTCGGCAATCCGCCGCTCAGTCCGACGCTCGGCGATCACATCTTCCTCGTGCGTCGCACGAAGTCGGCTGACGAGCTGGCGAAGGGGACGCTCGTCGCCTTCGCCGACGTGTCGTTCAAAGAGATGGCCGCGAACGACGGTTGGCTGGCGAAAATCGTCGAGCTCGATCGGCTGCCGGAAGGACGCAACGTCCGCATCGTCGATTTCGAATACGAGATCGCCGACAAGGCGATGAACGAGAAGCGGCTGCGCTTCCTCGAAGATCTGCTCAGGCTGCCCGATCGATTGATCGTCATTCTTTCGACGGTCACGCCGCTGCTCGTCGTTACGATTGCGGACGCATTGCCGGGCGCGTACGCGAAGAAGGAGCCGGCCGAATTGCCGGAGGACGTGCCGGCCGATGCACTACCCGCGGCCGTGAAACCGCCGGCGCAGGCTGCGCGCTGGCGCGTGGTGCTCGAATCATTCGTCTGGGTCACCGAGGAGCATCTGGCGTTGCGCGCGAAACTCGCGGCGCGCGAGCGGGAAAGCGATCCTCCTCCGCCGCCGGTGAAGAGCGAACATCCGTGGAAGGATTTTTTCCTCGGGTTGAAACGCCTTCCGCAAACCGCGGTGGAGCGATACGTCATCTGGCGGCGCGACACGATCGGACTGTTCCGCGTCAAAACCGACAAAGACGATCGCAACTGGCTGCGCGAAGAGACGCAATACGACCCGTTCCTGCGCGAGCTGAAGCGCGAAATGATTCAGGCGACGCCGGCGCGGCTCAATCTCTCATCCGGTCAGCGCCGCCGTCAGCTGCTCGATGAGATCCTCGAGCGCGGCCACGCCTACTACTCCGGTCTCTGGCAGAGCTGCTCCTCGAAAGAGAAGATGCTGCTCTACGAGCTGGCGCTGCATGGACTGATCAACGGCAAGGATCGGCGGACCGTGCGGCGACTAATCGCGCGCGGTCTCGTCCGCCGCGACGGCAATCTGAAACTGTTCAGCGAGACGTTCCGCCTCCACGTGCTGCGCGAAGGCCGCGAGGAACATGTCGATGCGATGCAGAAGGCGCTGCCGAGCCGCTGGAACGAAGTGCGTCTGCCGCTGCTGATCGTTTTCCTCAGCGTCGCCGTGCTCGTCTTCGGTACGCAGAAGGATTTGAAGGATGTGACGACCGCGGTCGTGACCGGTCTCACCACCGGCATCCCGCTCATCATCAAGCTCCTCGGCGTCTTCACCGAGCGCCGGCTGCAATCGGCGCAGGGACCGCAGTGACGCGTCAGCGAACGACGTCCGTCATCGCCAGCGACAGGTTCGTCAGCCGCAGCAGCCGCGCATCCATTCGGGGAATCGCGGTCCAGAACGTCAGCGCGAAGATGAGGCGCGCGCCGG
Organism: Acidobacteriota bacterium; assembly: GCA_034667465.1. Classification (GTDB taxonomy): domain Bacteria; phylum Acidobacteriota; class Thermoanaerobaculia; order Gp7-AA8; family Gp7-AA8; genus JAOBAU01. The sequence goes on from JAXDJV010000031.1 coordinate 59,994, forward strand.
TTTCCGGCGGCTGTACGGCGTCGAGCCACCGCGTGATGCCGCTCGCGATCTGATCGACGATCTGTTCGTCGAAGCCGATGGCGAAATCGGACCGCGGCAACAGCAGCACCGGCGCTTCGACCGGAACGCCGCCGATGACGTACGCGTATCGGCATTCGAGCGAGATCGGCTGAATCGCGAACGGAGAATTCGCGAGCAGCGCCTGCAGCATCGCGGTGAGATGCGACGGCAGCGAGCTCGCGCTCCCGCCGATGTCGAGCTGCGTCGCGTTCTCGATGAAGGGGATCATCGGATTCGGGAACGTGACTTCCTGCATCGTCGCGCGTGCGCTCTGCACGTCGAGCGCATCGAGTCGTTCGATGACGACCGTTCGCTGAAATCGATCTACCGCATCTTCGAACGTCAGCAGCGTGCCGTCGTCGTTGCGGTAGTGATATCCGTTGATGGTCGCGACGAGTGTCGTGTCGGGATAGAGCACGAGCGGCAGCGAACCGGCAGATGCCGTAACGCGCACCTGAGCGATGCCGCCGGCGTCTTCGAGCGCGAGCGAGTACGAGATCGTCCGCTCTTCGTTGTACGTCACGTCGAACGTCGTGTCGCCTCGAAACGCGAACGTGAATCCGTAATCCCAGAGCACCGCGTCCGCGAGCGAATCACTCGCCGGAACCGATGCGTTGCCTTGTTGAGAGATGAGGGCTGGCTGTTCGCTCACGCGCGACAGTCTAAGCGCCGCGGCCCGCGGTTTCGGCGAGTCGCCGCACCGCCGACGCCAGTTCTTCCGGGTCAAGCGGCTTTTTCAGGTAGTCGTCGAAGCCGGACATCAACGCGTTCTGCCGATCTTCCGGCCGGCCGAATGCGGTGAGTGCGATGACCGGCGTCGCGTTCAACGGCGGCGGTAGTGCGCGCACGGCGCGCACGAATGCGAAGCCGTCTTCTTCCGGCATGGCGAGATCGCACACGACGACGTCCGGCGGCGTCGCTTCGAACTGCCGCAATCCTTCGCGCACAGAGCTCGCGTTCTGCACGTCGGCGTGCGTGCGCCGAAAGATCGCCGTGACCAGCTCGCGCGTGTACTCCTGATCGTCGATGACCAGCAGCCGCAGACCGCGCAGCGTCGGCAATTCCATGGCGCGCTTCGACGCGATCGGCGTCGTCGATTTCTGCGAGCGCTCCGCGTTTGCCGGCGCCGATTCGATGAAAGGCAGGTCGATGGTGAACGTCGCGCCGCGTCCCGCCCCTTCGCTGCCGACGCGAATGCGTCCGCCGTGCAGCTCGACGAGCGAGCGGACGATCGAGAGCCCAAGTCCGATCCCTTCGTGCGAGCGGGTCATCGAGCTGTCTTCCTGACTGAACGGCTCGAAGACGTGCGCGAGATACTCGGGCTCGATTCCTTTGCCGCTGTCGTGAATGACGAGCCGCAATACGGAACCGACGACGGTGAGGCGAATCGTGATCGCGCCCCCGCGCGGTGTGAACTTCACCGCGTTCGAAAGGACGTTCCAGATGATCTGCTGCATCCGTCCTTCGTCGCCGAGCACGCGCGGCAGAGTCGGCGGAATGCTGGCGAGGATCTCGATTCCTTTTGCGCTCGCGGCCGGATGAACGGTGGTCATTGCGGCGCGCAGCACCGGACCGACGTCGATCGGCACCGGATTGAAGGTCATCTTGCCGGCGACGATGCGCGAGACGTCGAGCACGTCATCGATCAGCTGCGCCTGGATCTCCGCGCTCTTCTCGATGGCGTCGATCGCTTCGCGCGCTTCCGTTTCGGGGAGGCCGAGCTTCAGCATGCGCGCCCAGCCGAGGACCGCGGTCATCGGCGTGCGGAGCTCGTGGGAGAGAGTGGCGAGGAACTGATCCTTGCGGCGGTTCGCATCTTCGAGCGCTTTCTGCGCGGCCTGCTCGTCGGTGATGTCGCGGAACTCGAGCACGGCGCCGACCGGGCGGCCGTCGCGCTGCAGCGGCGAGAGCGAGCAGGAGACCGGGAACGGCGTTCCGTCGCGGCGCATGAACAGATCGCGGTGGTTCTTCAGTGGCAGCAAGCGCACGCGTGCGTTTTTGATCGCGCACGTTTCGACACCGTGTCCGCCGCGCTCCGCCGGTGCGTGCGCGAGCTCGTGAAATGGCCCCTTCGACAGCTCCTCGCGCGTGAAACCGGTCTGCTTGATGGCTGCCGGATTCATGTACGTCACGACGCCGCGGTCATCGAGCATCACCAGACACGACGCGGCGTTTTCGGCGATCGTGCGGATCAGCGCGTTGGCGCGCTCGAGCTCGTCGGTTCGCGCTTCCAGCGCTTCCTTCGCCGCGATCAGCTCCTGTTCCGCACGCTGCCGCGCCAGGAGAATGCTCTGCGCGTTCTGAATCGCGACGGAGCGGAGCAACTCTTCTTCCGCGTCGTGCGACAACGTCAATGTCCCCCGAGCTCCGCCGCTGCGAGTGCCGTTCCAAGCACACGCGCGCGGACCTTTGCGAAGGCGGTGTCGCGAGTGGTCGACTTGTCATCGCTGAACGGCGCGAAGCCGCAGTCGTCGGTGGTGCCGAGCTGCTCGATCGGGATGTACTCTGCCGCTTCGAGCACGCGGTCGCGAACTTCCTCCGGCGTTTCGATGTGCGGATCGATCGGCGCGACGACGCCGACGAAGACGCGCTGATCGGGCTTCATGTACCTGCGGATGATCTTCAGTACGTGCGTGCGATCTTTTTCGCCGGCCAGCGCGATGCAGAAGTTCCCCGCTTTCAACTGAAAAAGACTCGGCAACAACTCCGAGTAATCAACCTCGGCGCTGTGCGTCGAATCGAGATCGCCACCCGGACAGGTATGAATCCCGATCTTCGATCGTTCTTCCGCGGAGAATCGCGACAAAGCGAGGTTGTTGAGATCGATGAAGCTGTTCAGCAGATCGCCCGAGGGGTCGATCTTCACCGCCAGCCGTCCCTCGGTGAAATCGATTTGAACTTTGTGCGCCCCTTTCGCGAGACAGCTGCGGATCTCCGATTCATGCTCGTTGAGCAGATCGTCGATGAACTCATCGCGCGAATAGCCGTCGATTCCTTCCGCCGGATACATGAGGCTCAGCGCCGACGGCGAAATGACGGCCTGTTTGATCGGAAGGTGTGCGTAACGCTGTGCGACGTCGAGGTACGAATCGGCACGGCGCCGATAGCGAAACGGGCCGGAGGTCAGGCGCGGCATGCGGCGCGTATGTCCCGCGGAGAAGGGGATTTTGAATCCGTCCGGCGCCGTGTTGTCCAGGCCGTGAACGCAGTACGTCCAGAAGTTGTGGTATTTGCGCTGCTCGCCGTCGGTAATCACCGGCGAACCGGTTTCCTCGAAGCGCGCGATCGTGTCGCGGATCGCCGCGTCGTAGAGCGGATCGAGCGCAGGATCATCAGCGTTTCCTCTGGCGGCGATCGCGTCAATCAGCTCCAGCGGCCGCGGGATACTGCCGATCGGTTCCGTCGGAATTGTCACCATGGCTTACGGCTCTGCAAAATGAGAACCGTCGCGACCGCTTACTGCTGTGTGCGGAGACGCCGGTCGCCAAACGCGAGCTCTCGCTCGATGAGATCGCGAAAATGCCGCGAGCGGGGTGAAGGCGCGGCGTTGTCGGGAGACGAAGGTCCGCTGCGGATCGCCGTCGAAGGGGAGAAGCGGCCGGCGCGGTGCGTTCGTCAGGTCGTTCGCATCAGCGTTGTCGCCGCGCCGTAGCTTCCGGAAGTCCTTCTCCCTCCGGGAGAAGGTGCCGCGAAGCGGCGGATGAGGGGGTCGGCAGTTCCGCAACGCCTCGCCCCTCACCCGGCCTGACGGCCAGCCTCTCCCGGTGGGAGAGGGATATCCCTCATCGCGTCTTCTTCGCCGGGATGTTCGCGCCGTTTTGATGGAGCGTGAGCGCGTCCTTCTCGAACGTGATCTGCGCGTTGACGACTTTGAGAAAGAACTCGGTGTCCGAATATGCGAAGAGCTCGAAGCGCGGCTGGCCGGTGGCCTGCGCATAGAGGTGCTCGCCGTCGCGCGTGATCGAGAGGACGAAGCCGGGGGCGAGCTGATAGTTGCCGACGTACGCGTCGAACAGTTTCGGATTCGCGGCGACCTCTTTTCGCGCGGCGGCCGGAGGCGCGAAGAGTTGCTGGCCGATGTCATCGATGCCGGCGATCGAGTTCGTCAGGACGACGACACCGGCGCGGCGTTTCGCGTCGTATGCGATGAAGGAGTGATAGCCGCCGGTTCCGCCGTTGTGCCAGACGAGGTCGTGACCGTCGTCGCGTTTGGCGACGTGCCAGCCGAGTGCGATGTCGAGTCCCGGTGATCCGGTTTGACGGCGGACGGCGAGCTGTGACGCCATCGCGGCGGCGAGCGGCGTCTTCGTGTAGCCGAGGTATGCGCTGAGGAATGTGAGGAGATCGTCGGCATCGGAGCGAAGCGCGCCGGCGCCGGCGAACGTGGGGAGATCCCAGTTCGCAACGACTTCGCGCTTTTCATCGTGTCCGGCGGCAAGCCGTTTCTTCTGCGCGTCCGACAACGTGATCGACGTGCTCTTCATCCCGAGCGGGTCGATGATTCGCGTTCGGACGAGTGCCTCGTAATCCGTGCCTGCGCGGCGCGCGAGAAGCTGGCCGAGCAGCGCCGCGCCGAGGTTCGAGTAGTCGTATTGCGTGCCGGGCTCGCGCGTCAGTTCGTACGTCGAGAGGAACTGATACAGCTGCGCGGTCGTGTAGTCGGCGTATGGATTGCGCATGTTCGCCGCGTGAGATTCGACGGCAGTCGCGGCAATCCGGACGTGTGCGTGGCGAGATCGGTGAGCGTGATTTTGCCGACGCGCGCCGGCACCTTCACGTCGGGCGGCAGGTACTTCGAGATCGGATCGTTGAGCGCCACTTCACCGCGCTGCACGGCGTCGGCGAGGAGCAACGACGTGAAGACTTTCGTCACCGAGCCGATCTCGTAGATCGAGCGTGCGTCGATCTCTTTCGCGCCGTACGAGACGATGCGGCGGCCGGCCGGCTCGATGATGCCGACGACGATCGCGACTCCGTGAGGATCGGCACCGAGGCGATCGCTGAGAACTTTGCGAATGGCGGCGTCGGAAGGGAGCGGCTGCGCGGTCGCGCCATTTGCGAGAAGCAGAGTTGCGAGTGCGAGAAGGATGATGACGTTCCGTTTCATGAGTTCTCCTGTTGGATGCGATCGAGCTCTTCGATGCGGCGTTGATACCGCGCGGCCATGCGCAGGTTCAGGACGATCGCGGCGACGCCGAGCGCGAAGAATGCGATGACTTCGATTCGTACGATGTGTGCGACCTCGGGATGCTCGGCGACGAAACCGCTGATGAAGAGCAGCGGTCCGGGCAGCAGCGAGATGAGGCGGATCCAGAACGGCGAGCCGCCGTGGAAGTGGCGGGCGCGCTCGAGCTGGGCGCGGTAGAAATCGATCGATGGCATTTCGCGCGCTGCGTGCGTGTCATCCGCGTGATGTTTGCGAACCTGCCAGAGCGTGACGGCGACGCCGGCGATGGTGAGGATCGCGCCGATCTGAGGCAGTGGATGTTCGACGAGCGTGATCCACCAGAGGAAGCCGAGGCAACCGAAAGGGAAGATGATCGAGAAGATGATTTTGCGGCGGCGAAGCTGACGGCTCATGGCGTCGATGCGGCGGCGGATGTCGTCGGGCGACATCCGGAAGTTTTCGGTGGTCTGGCTGAGCCAGAGTTCCCGCGGGTGATTCGGGTCGTTTCGTTCGTTAGGCATTGCGTGCTCCCTGGCGAAAGCGATCTGCCAGCAGTTTCTTGATGCGGTGGATTCGCGTGGCGACGTTGCCGGCGGAGATTCCGGTGATCTCGCCGATCGACGCGGCGTCGAAGCCTTCGAGGTAGAGGAGGATGACCTGCCGTTCGAGCGGCTCCAGGCGATGGATCAGCGCGAGGAGTTGTGCGAGCGCCTGCCGCCGATCGGTTTGCGCTTCCGTGTCGTGCGCGGACGGCATCGCATCGATCTCATCGAGCGAAACGAACGTTCGTGTTTTCCCGCGCCGGTCGCGTACGACATGCGTGGCCGCGACGTTATGCGCGACGCGGTAGATCCACGTTCGCAGCGAGCACTGCTCCTCGAATCCGCTGAAGCTCCGCCAGAGCGCGAGGTGAATCTCCTGCAGAAGATCGCGTCGCCGCTCTTCGTTGAGCTCGTATGCGCGGGCGAGGCGCTCCAGCGCCGCGCCATGCGACGACGCCGACTCGTTGTAAAGCGCATCCTGTTTCGACTGCGTTGCTGATTCCATCTCAATCCAGTTAGTCGAGCGGCTCGCAACTTTCTTACAACGTGTGGAGAATCACCGAGTGCTCGAACCTTATCCCAGCCGCGAAACTGTTCTCGGCGCGCTGCCGATCATCCGCGCGCTGCCGGTGCGCGGGCGGCGGCTGATCGGGCGCTGGTGTTTTCTCGATCGCTACGGACCGCTTTCGTTCAGCGGCGAGAAACCGATGGACGTCGCGCCGCATCCGCACATCGGATTGCAGACTGTCTCGTGGCTGCTGGAAGGGGAAGTCGTCCATCACGACACGCTCGGCTGCGAGGCGGTCGTCCGTCCCGGCGGCGTGAATCTGATGACGGCCGGCCGCGGCATCGCACATTCGGAAGAAACGCCGTCTCGTCATGGCGACCGGCTCAGCGGCGTGCAGCTCTGGATCGCGATGCGCGACGCCGAGCGCAACGTCGCGCCGTCGTTCGACCACATCGCCGAAGTGCCGCGCGATGAATATCGCGGCGGACTCGCGCAGCGCTTCATCGAGCAGCCCGATCTCGCCGGCATCGACGTGCAGATTCATCGCGGCGAGACGCTCACGCTGCCGGTCAACTCATCGTACGAGCATGGCATCTTCATCCTCGACGGCGATGCCGAGCTCGAAGGTCAATGTATTGACGGTCGGACGCTCTGGTATCGCGCGCCCGGTGCGGGCGAACTGACGTTCCGCAGTGCCGGCGGCGTGCGCATCCTGATTCTCGGTGGCGTGCCGTTCGACGAGCCGGTGCTGATGTGGTGGAACTTCGTGGCGCGGACGCGTGACGAGATCGCCGCCGCACGTGATGACTGGCAGGCCGGCCGCTTCGGTGTCGTGCGCGGTTACAACGGCGCGCCGATCGACGCGCCGCCGCTCGCACACATCGCAGCGCCGAATCCCGCCAGCTGACGTCTACATATCTTCGAGCTTCGTCCAGCCCGCTTTCTTCGTCACGTCGCACGGCTCTTTCGTGCAGACCTCAAACTCGGAGATCGGATGGATTTCCCAGAGACTGAAGCGTTTCGGCTGGCCGTTGAGATTGCGTTTCGGGTTGCTGTTGACGCGATGGGCGTTGTCGTAGAACAGCTGCCCGGTGATGCGGACGCGCTGCTTTGTTCTCGCCACTTTGCCGAGCGCGGTGGTCGACCAGCCGTCCGGCCGCTCCTGCGGAATCATCTCGACGACGATCCCCTGGAACTCGCTGTTCTCCGCATCGTCGGAGATGGTGATGTGGATGTCGTTGTTTACGACGCCGCTCAGTCCGCAGTTCACCGATTCGCCGCCGTTCGGATGCGGTTTGCCGACGATGAAGCCGCTGACGATGACTTCGCTCCGCTCGCCGAGCGTGGCAGTGCCGACCTTCAGTTTCTTTATGGACTCGCGATCTTCTTCGTCGAGCTCCGACGCCTGGCCGACGACTTTGTCGGCCGCGGTCTGCAAGCCGGCGAAGGTTTTCAGCGTCACCTGTTTCACCGCACCGCTCGGCGGACCGTGTTTGACGATGTTGAAGATGCCGTGAGTGTCATCGGCCGCCATACAGCCGCTCGGCGGACACGTCTTGAGATTCGGGAAGCACGACGCCTTCTTCGCCTGCGCGGCGAGTGCGAACATTTTCGGCGAGAGCACAGCGCCGTTGTCGGGCGCTTTGACGAAGTGACGATCGACCCAGCCCTTTCCGTCAGCGGTGCGGACGCGCACCCAGCCGCCGGGACTCATGCCGATGATCTGCACATCGGTTCCGGCCTTCAGCGTCGCGGTCGTTGTGCCGCCCGGCGAGTCGTGCATCCGGACGTCGCTGGCAATCTGCGCCAACACTTTTTCCTGCGACGGCTCCACGTCGTCATCGACCGGCTCGACCTCTTCCTGTTGCGCGAACGCGGCAACCGACATCAACAGACAGATGGCAACGAACAGGCTTTTCATGACGTGCTCCTCTATCTGAGGAGGGACGCCAGCTCAGCTTTTCCACACCCGCTACGTCGCCTGGCGCAGAAGCTCGCCGCTCGCCGCTTTGTTTTTCTTCAGCACCATTGCGCGGATCCAGTCGAAGATCTCCGGATCGGCGAGCCGCAGCGTGACGAGATAGACGCTGCCGCCGATGGCGAGTCCGCCGGCCAGTTGCGCGATCGGCGTCAGGTGCGGCGTCCAGTGCATCCAGCCGAAAAGCGCGGCGCTCATCGCCGTCGCGGCGACGGCGCTCCGCGAGAACGCGGCGCCGATCGAGACGAACGAGATGCCGATGATGCGTGAGGCGATCAGCGTCGTGACGAGCGCGCCGAGGCCGTAGACGATCGTCATCGCCGCGGCGACGGCGGTGGCGCTGAATTGCGCGCCGATGATCACCGCCGGAATGAGCGCGATCGCTTTCGCGACGAACAGCCAGACCAGGACGTTGATGCGTCCCGTCGCCTTGAGCACGTTGCCGACTTCATCGAGCCCGCGGAAGCCGACGTAGAGCGCGAGCATCGACAGGATCGGCGCGGCCGCGGCCCACTGCGGTCCGAAGAATACGAGGATGATCGGTGATGAGAGGAAGAAGAGACCGAGCGATGACGGCAACGTCAGCGATGCCACGCAGCGGGTCGCGACGAGGTACGCGCCGCCGACGTCTCTCCCTTCCGCGTGGAGTTGCGAGAAGGCGGGGAAGAGCGCCTGCGCGGTCACCCAGATGATGACCATCACGCTCGAGTCGGGGATGCGCGACGCCATCTGATAGAGGCCGAGTGTCGCAACGCCGAGGAAGCGGCCGACCGCGATGACGTCCATGTAGAACATGAACGCGCCGAGGATCTGGATGGCGACGATGCTCCGTCCGTAGCGAAGCATCGGTGCGACGAGATCGGATGGAATGCTTCGCGTCGGCCGCCACGGAATCACGATCCAGAGCAGCAGCGTCCAGGAGATCAATCCTGCGACGTGACCGATGACGAGCGACCAGACGCCGAAGCCGAGCCACGCGAAGATCAGAGAGACGATCGCCTTGATGCCGGTCAGCGCGAGCTCGGGGATGGAGCGCTCGCGGAAACGAAGGTCCTTCTGCGCGAGTGCGTCGTGCGTGTTGCCGAGCGCTTTGATGATGGTGGTGATGGAGAGCGCGCGCAGGATGAGCGTGCCGTCGGGCTCATGAAAAAACGTCGCGATGTGCGGCGCGAGGATGAATGTGAGACCGCACCAGAGGACGCCGGACAATATGTTGACGATCAGCGAGGTCTGCGCGGCGTCGTCGCGGCGTTCCGGCCAGTAGACGAGAGCGGCGCCGGCGCCGAAATCGCCGATGACTTCGACGAAGGTCAGGTAGACCATCGCGAAGCCGAGCAGGCCGAAGTCGTGGGGGTGGAGGACGCGGGCGAGGAGCATCAGCCCGCCGAGCGTCAGGACGCGTTTTCCCATCGCGCCGACGAAGCCCCACACCGCCGCGCGAAACGTCCTGCGGCCTACGTCGGGTGCGGTGTCAGTCATCGCCAGCGAAGTAACTATGGGGTCAGGTCTGAAAACTTAAGCTGGCCC